>NZ_JBEGHM010000001.1:0-1558175 GCF_040676205.1 Microbacterium sp. LMI1x-1-1.1 | reverse complement strand
GTCACACTCTTCGCTCGACTCCCGAACGAGACGGCACGAAACGATCAGAAGATCATGTCGGGCTCATCACCACGGGGCTTCGAGGTGGAGTACCCATCCTAGACCATGAGGTCCTGTTCTCTCTAGGAGAGGTTTGGGATGGATTTGGTTCTCCGCTTGAGGGGGCTGGGAGGCCTTCCGGTCTCTCGCTCTTCCCTGTGGGGCGAACAAGTAATAAGTTACGCGGCGCTCCGGAGTCGGGCAAATCTGGCCCGCATCCCGGGCGTGTCGCCTGTGTTTCCGGGCGAACGCGAGAGGCCGCCCTCCCTCGTCGGGGTGGGCGGCCTCGGGAGACGTCGGTCGTCAGGAGACGAACACGCCGGCCATCGTCTTCTTGCCGCGTCGGAGGACGGAGACACCGCCGGGCAGCGATCCCGTGATGACGTGTGCCTCGTCGACGACTTTCACACCGTCGACGGAGACACCGCCCTGCGAGATCGCGCGTCGCGCCTCGCTCGCACTGGAGACCAGACCGGTGTCCAGAAGCGCTTGCACGACCGGGATCTCGCCGGCCGTCGCCACGTGCGGCAACTCCTCGAGCGCGGAGCGGAGCGTGGGCGCGTCGAGCGAGGTGAGATCCCCCTGCCCGAACAGCGCATCGGAAGCGGCGGCGACCGCAGTCGCGGCATCCACCCCGTGCACCGTCGTCGTCACCTCCATCGCGAGACGACGCTGGGCCGCGCGCCGGAAGGGTTCGTCGGCGACAAGGCGCTCGTACTCCTCGATGTCGGCGCGCGTCAGGAACGTGAACACCTTCAGGCGAGCGATGACGTCGGCATCATCCGTGTTGAGCCAGAACTGGTACATCCGGTACGGGCTGCACATGTCGGCATCCAGCCATACCGCGTTGCCCTCGCTCTTGCCGAACTTCGTCCCGTCGCTGTTGGTGATCAGCGGCGTGCCGATGGCGTGCACGGACGTCCCCTCGACGCGGTGGATGAGATCCGTACCGCTCGTCAGGTTGCCCCACTGGTCGCTGCCGCCGGTCTGCAGGACGCAGCCGTACTGCCGGTACAACTCGAGGTAATCCATCCCCTGCAGGATCTGGTAGCTGAACTCGGTGTAGCTGATGCCCGCATCCGAGTTGAGTCGTGCGGCGACGGCATCCTTCTTCAGCATCGTGCCGACCCGGTAGTGCTTGCCGACCTCGCGGAGGAAGTCGATCGCGCTCATCGGAGCGGTCCAGTCGAGGTTGTTGACCAGTCGCGCGGCGCTGTCGCCCTCGAAGCTCAGGAACCGTTCGACCTGGCCGCGCAGACGCTCGACCCACTCGGTGACGGTCTCGCGCGTGTTGAGCGTCCGCTCCGCCGTGGGCCGCGGATCGCCGATGAGGCCGGTGGACCCGCCCACGAGCCCGAGCGGCTTGTGTCCGGCGAGCTGCAGACGCCGCAGGAGGAGCAGCTGCACGAGGTTGCCGAGGTGCAGGCTGGGCGCGGTCGGGTCGAAGCCGCAGTAGTACGTGATCGGCGCTCCGGAGAGGAGTTCGCGAAGCGACGCTTCGTCGGTCGACACGTGCACGAGACCACGCCAGACGATCTCGTCCCACACATTCGCGAAGGACGGGTCGTTGGCGGGCGCGAGAGCCGTCAGTTCGGCACTCGATACGGATTCAGACACGCCCTCCAGGCTATCAGCGGGGCTCCGGCCGATCAGTCCGGCGACACCTCGTCGTACAGGCCGATGATGTTGCCCTCGGAGTCCCGCAAGTACACCCACCGCGAACGCTCATCGAGGGGCTGGATCTCGCCCATCTGCTCCCCGCCCGCGGCGACCGCGAGCGCGACGGTGTCTTCGATGCGGTCGACCGTGAAGACGACGGTGGGATGCGGCAGCACGCCCCGCACGTGCAGATCGCCGTTCGTCCCCTCGCCGTCGGGCTGCGTGATCGTCCCCATGTCGTCACCCCAGGGGGTGTAGTCGAAACCGAGCACGTCCTTGTAGAAGGCCTGCGCCCTCGGCATGTCGTCGACCGGGATCTCGAAGTGTTCCATTTTCGCCATGACCAGAGGCAAGCAGACCCCGGCATCCGCGGCAAGGGCTCAGGCGGCGGTGCCCCACCACAGGAGGAACGCCGCGCCGAGGGCAGTGACCCAGCTGACGAGACTGCCGATGAGGAAGTACTCCGCTCGCGTGCCGAGGTCGGTGTCTCGTGAGATCTCGGGGAAGCGCACGATCCCCTTCGCCGCGAGCACGGCGGCCAGGAGCGTGAACGCGCCGGTGACCGTCAGCGCGAACACGAGGACGCGCTCGAGCGGACCGATCAGACGCCCGCCCTTGAGCGCGGTGGGCGCATCGGGGGCGACCTCCCCGCCCCGGAGGGCGGCCCGGACGACGACGTTGCCGGACTCGGTCAGGAAGACGAGCGAGCCGAGCACGAACACGCCGACGTCGAGGCTCACGGCGCCGAGCGGTGACGTGACAGGCCACAGTTCGCCGAGAGGCCCCTGATCTTCGCGCACCCCTTGGAACGCGACCGCGCCGAGTGTCACGAGTCCCACCGCGACGAGCGGCCACAGCCCCGCACGGCCGCCGGCGGAGCCCGGAGTGGCGAGGATCCACATCGCGGCGGTCCCGGCAGCGACGAAAGCCCATACACCGGCATCCGCTCCCGACGCCACGATCAGCACAGCGAGCACGGCGACGACGAAGAACGCTGCCCGTCCGCGAGCCGGCGCGTGGAGTCGGATGAGATCCGCCAGACCCACGCCCAGGAGGACGATCCCGGCACCGATCATGCGAGGTCCTCGCGCAGGTCGGCGAAGCCCGCGACGAGAGCGGCCGAACCCGCACTCGCCAGAGCCTGAGACACGGCAGGCTGCGTGATGCCCTCGGCATCCGCCAACTCGCGCTGGGTGCGACCGAGGCACCGGCCGTAGGTGAGGCGGCGAGCGCGCTCGCTCATCGACGCGACGAGTTCGTCCCTCGCGAGGAGGTAGGCGTTGGCGAGTGCCATGCGTTCGACCATGGCGGCATCCTCCCCCTGTGCTGCCGCAACACGCGTGCGCGCGTGCGGCACGGCGCGGTCTTGCAGCCGATGCGCCTCGTCGATGGCCGCCCGGGCCGCCCACCAGCCGGGCCCGTCCGTGATGTCGCCGCCGACGGGATCGACGGCGCCGACACCCAGCCCGAATCGCAGTCCGATGCCCTCCGGCAGATGCAGCTGGATCAGCAACAGCGACGTCAACGCGGCGGCGAGTCCGGGGAACACCGCCTGGAACTCGTCGCCGACCGTCGGCTCGAGAGGGGACTCGGCCACGGGATGATCGTCGTGCACCTGGCGCGACGTATCGATGATCGCTCGCTGCGCGCCGGCACGGTCGGCGAGGGTACGGGATCCGACGATGTCGGCGATCACCGCGACGCGAGAAGTCATGCCCCGCAGACTACGTCGGTTATGACTCGGTATCAATAAGCTTTTTGCTTATTTGAGACGGGGCATAAGAACAATCGGGTCAGAGTTGCAGACTCCGAGCGAGCTCCTGAGCCCGCGCGACGAGATCCGCCCGCTGCTCGGCGACCCGGACGGGCGCGGTTCCCCCCGCGCCGTCGCGACTCGCGACCGAGCCCTCGACGGTCAGGACGTCACGGACTGCGGGATCGAGATGCGGCGACACCTCTGTCAGGAGCGCGTCATCCGCCTCCTCGAGTCCGATCCCCCGCTGCTCGCACGCCTGGACCAGTGCCCCCGAGATCTCGTGGGCGTCGCGGAACGGAACGCCCCGCTTGACGAGCCAGTCCGCCACGTCGGTGGCGAGGGAGAACCCCTCCGGCGCGGAGGCCACCATGCGGTCGGTGTGGAACCGCAGCGTCGCGATCATGCCCGCGAACGCCGGGAGCAGGACCTCGAGAGTCGTCACCGAGTCGAAGACGGGCTCCTTGTCCTCCTGCAGATCGCGGTTGTAAGCGAGCGGAAGAGCCTTCAGGGTCGCGAGGAGTCCCGTGAGGTTGCCGATGAGACGACCCGACTTGCCTCGCGCGAGTTCGGCGATGTCGGGGTTCTTCTTCTGCGGCATGATGCTCGAGCCCGTCGAGAAGCCGTCGTCCAGACGCACGAAGGAGAACTCCCGCGTGTTCCAGATGATGATGTCCTCGGCGAAACGCGAGATGTCGACCCCGATCATCGCGGTCACAAAGGCGAACTCGGCGACCACGTCGCGTGCGGACGTGCCGTCCATCGAGTTCTCGGCCGGACGAGCCAGTCCCAGATCCTGCGCCACCGCCTGCGCATCGAGACCGAACGTCGCGCCCGCGAGCGCTCCCCCGCCGTACGGCGAGACGGATGCCCGCGCGGTCCAGTCGCGAAGACGCTCGAGGTCGCGGACGAGAGGCCAGGCGTGCGCCTGCAGGTGATGGGCGAGGAGGACGGGCTGAGCGTGCTGGAGATGCGTGCGTCCGGGCATGATCGCGGTGGGGTTCGCCTCGGCCTGCGCGACGATCGCGTCGATGACCCTCAGCAGGTCCCGCGCGATGACCCGCGAGTGATCGAGGAGATACAGACGCACGAGCGTGGCGATCTGGTCGTTGCGGCTGCGACCTGCGCGGAGCTTGCCCCCGAGTTCGGGGCCCACCTCCCGGATCAGAGCCGCCTCGAGGGCGCCGTGCACGTCCTCATCCGATTCGGCGGCGACGAGGTCGCCCGAGCGCACGGCATCGCGCAGGGCGTCGAGGCCCGCGTGCATCCGAGCCTCCTCGTCCGGCGTGAGGTATCCGGCGGACGCGAGTGCACGCGCGTGCGCGTGCGAACCGGCGAGATCGTATTCGGCGAGCGACCAGTCGAAGTGCGTGGAACGGCTCAGCGCGACGAGCTCCGGAGAGGGGCCCGTCGCGAACCGCCCGCCCCACAGTGCACCCTGATTCGTCGCCTCGCTCTTGCTCTCGCTCACGAGACCACCCTATCGGCGCCGGATGCCTCCTCCCGAGGCACCAGCCGGCGCGACAGCGACGCGAGCGCCCGCTCGAGCGGGCCCTGGCCGAGGGTCGCCGCCCACGCGGAGCAGAGGAGCACGGCGCCCAGGCAGAACCACCAGAAGAGACCGAGGTCACGGAACGCCCGGAGGTCGGTGGTGTCCCCGAAGACGGCGAGAGCGACGAGCGCCCACGCGAGGACCTGACCGACGTACGCCGTCAAAGGCATCGATCCGACGGCACGCAGCGGCGCCACGAGCCAGGTCACCGGCGTCCGGCAGAGCAGCAGACACGCGCCGATCACCGCGACCGCAAAGCCGCCTGACGCGATGACCTCCACGAGGCCGCCGCTGTGGGCCTCGGCGGAGAAGACCGCTTCCTCGTAAGAGCCCGGCGCGACGCCGCCGGCCCCGACGACGGTCGAGAGGCCTCCCCCGACGACCACCGCCGCCACCCCCGAGGCCAGGATCGTCACCTGGATCGATGCGCTCCCGAGATCCGATCGCCCCAACGCCATCCCGGCGACCACGAAGGCGATCCAGAGGGGGAACGGGTAGGCCCACCCCGTGAGGAAGAAGAGCGTTCGGCCCGCGTCGGACCCCCAGACCGGCAGACCGTCGATGAGCGGCAGCACCCACGGCACGGCCAGGGCAACGGATGCCGCGATCGCCCAGAGCGCGCGAGCGGAGAGGGCGAGCAGCGGAACGGCGAGGAGGAACAGGATCCCGTACGCCTGCAGGATGACGTAGATCGGGACGCCCGTCTGCGTGAGCAGCAGACCCACCGCCCACACGGCGCCCGCACGGACGGCGAGTCGACGTCGGTCGACCCTCAACAGTCCGCCGCGGTGCGGCATCCGTCCACCCGTCATCAGCGCGATCGAGACACCCGCGAGGACGGCGAAGAGGATCGAGGATCGCCCGTTGACGAGATCGATCCACGTCGACGGGTCGGACAGCACGACGTCCTGCTCGATCGTCAGGAGATGCGCCGCGAGCATGCCGAACACGGCGAGCGCCCGGGCGAGGTCGATGCCGTGGAGCCTGGCGGGGCCGTTCCAGCTCCGCCAGGCATCCCTCACTGCTGTCGCAACAGCCACACCAGCAGCGCCTTCTGCGCGTGCAGGCGGTTCTCGGCCTCGTCCCAGACGACGCTCTGCGGTCCGTCGATCACGTCCGCGTCCACTTCGTATCCGCGGTCTGCGGGGAGGCAGTGGATGAAGACGGCGTCCTCCTGGGCCAGCGCCATCGTCTCCTGCGTCACCTTGTAGGAGCCCAGGTCCCGCAGGCGCGCGGTCTTCTCCTCTTCCTTCCCCATCGACACCCACGTGTCGGTCACGATGACGTCCGCACCGGCGGCTGCCTCGTTCGGATCGGTGAAGAGGGTGAGGGACCCGCCCGTCTCAGCGGCGCGGCGGTCGGCGTCGGCGACGACGTCCTCGCGGGGTGCATAGTCCTCGGGCGAGGCGATGCGCACGTGCATCCCCGCGGTGACACCCGCCAGCGCGTAGGAGTGGGCCATGTTGGAGAGCCCGTCCCCGAAGAAAGCGAGAGTGAGACCCTTCAGCTCGCCCTTGTGCTCGCGGATCGTGAGCAGGTCGGCGAGCAGCTGGCAGGGGTGGAAGTCGTCGCTCAGCGCGTTGACCACGGGGACGCGCGTGTCCCTCGCCATCTCCTCGAGCCCGGCCTGCGCGTAGGTGCGCCAGACGATCGCGGCGACCTGGCGCTCCAGCACCCGGGCGGTGTCGGAGGGGGTCTCCTTGCCGCCGAGCTGGCTGTTCGCGGTCGAGATGATGAGCGGGGAGCCGCCGAGGTCTGCGATGCCGACGGCGAACGACACGCGCGTCCGGGTCGAGGACTTGTCGAAGATGACGGCGACGGTCTGCGGACCCGCGAGCGGCTTCTCCTTCCAGCGGTCGGCCTTCAACTCGAGCGCGAGGTCGAGGATCTCGGCCTGCTCAGCGGGGGTCAGGTCGTCGTCGCGCAGCAGGTGGCGGGTCATGCTGAGGCCTCCGAGGTGTCGTGGGTCGTGTCATCGAGAATGAGGGCGTCCTCGACGGTGGCGAGGGCCCGGGCGAACAGGGTCTGGAACTCGTCGATCTCGACGTCGCCGATCGTGAGGGCCGGAGCGAGACGGATCGTCGAGTCGTTGGCGGCGTTGACGATCAGGCCGTGCTGCTGGGCAGCGGCGACGACGGCTCCGGCGACGGGATGCCGGAGCGCGACACCGATCAGCAGCCCCTGGCCGCGGCATCCCTCCACCAGAGGGGAGCCGATCGCGCCGACCGCGTCGCGGACCTGGCGGCCGCGTTCGGTCGCCGCATCGACGAGGCCGGCGTTCTCGATCTCGTCGAGGACCGCGGACGCCACGGCGGTCGCGAGCGGATTGCCGCCGAACGTGGATCCATGGGTGCCGGGGTAGTAGAGGTCGCTCGCGGCACCGAAGGTGATGAG
Source organism: Microbacterium sp. LMI1x-1-1.1 (assembly GCF_040676205.1). Classification (NCBI taxonomy): domain Bacteria; kingdom Bacillati; phylum Actinomycetota; class Actinomycetes; order Micrococcales; family Microbacteriaceae; genus Microbacterium; species Microbacterium sp. LMI1x-1-1.1. Next base: position 1,550,778 of record NZ_JBEGHM010000001.1, on the reverse strand, counting down.
CGCGCCGATCGGGATGCCGTTGCCGATGCCCTTGGCGACCGTGATGGCATCCGGGGTGATGCCGGCGTGCTGGAAAGCGAACCACGCTCCGGTGCGCCCGGCGCCGGTCTGGATCTCGTCGATGATCAGCAGCGCGCCGTGACGACGGGTGATCTCCCGCGCGGCGACGAGGTAACCCTCGGGCAGCTCGAGCACCCCCGCCTCGCCCTTGATCGGCTCGACGAACAGCGCCGCGACGCGGTCGTCGATGGCCTCCTCGAGAGCCTCGATCGTCGAATCGAGGAACTCGACTCCCGGGACCATGGGCTCGAAGGGCTGCTGCATGGCGGGCTTGCCGGTCAGGGCGAGCGTCCCCATGGTGCGGCCGTGGAAGGCGTTCTTCAGCGCGAGGATGCGGGGGCGGTCGCTGCCGCCGTGCAGCCGCGCGAGCTTGAAGGCGGCCTCGTTGGCCTCGGCGCCGGAGTTGCCGAAGAAGACCCGGCCGGAGTCCCCCGTGCCGGCGAGCCGCTTCAGCCGAGCCGCGAGCCCCAGCTGGGGCGGCGTGGCGAAATAGTTCGAGACGTGCCCCAGGGTCGCGGCCTGCTCGGCGACGGCGTGCACGAACACGGGGTGGGCGTGACCGAGGGAGATCACGGCGATGCCGCCGAGGAAGTCGAGGTAGCGCGTGCCTTCGTCGTCCCACAGGTGCGCGCCTTCGCCGCGCACGAGCAGAGCGAACCGGTCACCCGAGTTGAGGACGAGGTCGCGTGCGGCGTCGTCCTTCCAGCTCACCGTCGTCTGCACGGTCATCCCGCCACCACCTCTGTTCCGATTCCGCGTTGTGTGAAGAGTTCGACGAGCACTGAATGCGGCTGGCGCCCGTCGATGATCGCCGCACGGTCGACGCCGCCGTCGACCGCGTCGAGGCAGGCCTGCATCTTGGGGATCATCCCCGACTCGAGGCTCGGCACCAGGGCGCGCAGCTCCGTCGCCGTCAGGTGCGAGACCAGCGAGTCGCGGTTGGGCCAGTCGGCGTAGAGGCCGGCGACGTCGGTGAGGATGACGAGCTTGACCGCGCCGAGAGCGACGGCGAGCGCCGCAGCCGCGGCATCCGCGTTGACGTTCAGGGAGCTGCCGGGCTGATCGACGTCCGGCGCGATCGACGAGACGACCGGCACCCGATCAGCGGCGAGGTGGTCGAGGATCGCCGTCGGGTCGACGCCGACGACGTCGCCCACGTGCCCGAGGTCGTGCTCGGCTCCGTCGACGACGACACCGCGACGGCGGCCCCGGAAGAGTCCGGCGTCCTCCCCCGACATCCCGGTCGCGAACGATCCGTGCGCGTTGATGCGCGACACGAGCTGCGGGTTGATCTGCCCCGCGAGGACCATGCGGACGACCCCGATCGCCTCGGTGCTCGTGACGCGGTAGCCGCCCTTGAACTCGCTGGGGATCGCGAGGCGGTCGAGCATGGTCGAGATCTGCGGTCCACCGCCGTGCACGACCACGGGCTTCACCCCGACGTGGTGGAGGTACGCGATGTCCTCGGCGAAGGCGGCCTGCAACTCCTCGCTGACCATCGCGTTGCCGCCGTACTTGATGACGACGATCTGATCGCGGAAGCGCTGGAGCCAGGGCAGGGATTCGACGAGGACCGCGGCCTTGCCGGCGGCCTCTTCGGGCGTGGTCTGCTGGATATCGGTCATGACGAGTAGGCGCTGTTCTCGTGGACGTAGTCGTGCGTGAGGTCGTTGGTGAGGATCGTCGCCGCGGCCCGGCCGACCCGCAGATCGACGAGGATGTGCGTCGCGCGCGGAGTCAGGTCGACCTCCTCGCGGGGGCGGTCGGGACCGCCGGCCGTGCAGACCCGGACCCCGTTGAACGACACGTCGACGTCGTAAGGGTCGAAGGCGGCATCCGTCGTCCCGATCGCCGCCAGCACGCGCCCCCAGTTGGGGTCGTTGCCGAAGATGGCGGCCTTGAAGAGATTGTTGCGCGCGATCGAGCGGCCGACCGTGACGGCATCCTGTTCGTTCTCGGCGCCGACGACCTCGATCGTGATGTCGTGGCTCGCACCCTCGGCATCCCCCTGCAGCTGCGCGGCGAGGTCGAGGCAGAGCTCGGTGAGGGCCAGCGCGAACGCGGCCGGCTCGGGACGGATGCCGCTGGCTCCGCTCGCGAGGAGCGTCACCTGGTCGTTCGTCGACATGCACCCGTCGGAGTCGAGCCGGTCGAAGCTGACCCGCGTGGCCTCGCGGAGCGCGGCGTCTGCGGCCGCGGCATCCAGGTCGGCGTCGGTCGTGATGACGACGAGCATCGTCGCCAGGCCCGGGGCGAGCATGCCGGCGCCCTTGGCCATGCCGCCGATCGTCCAGCCGTCCTGCGAGACGACGGCGCGCTTGGGACGGGAATCGGTGGTCATGATGGCGAGGGATGCCGCGTCTCCCCCGTCGGCGGAGAGGGCGGCGACACCCTTCGCGACACCGTCGAGGACCTTTCCGCGGAAGACCTCGTCACCGGTGCCGATGAGACCGGTCGAGCAGACGAGCACGTCACCTGCGCCGATCCCGAGGAGCTCGGCGGCCTTCTCGGCGGTCTGGTGCGTCGTCTGGAACCCGAAGGTCCCGGTGAAGCAGTTCGCTCCCCCGGAGTTGAGGACGATCGCCTCGACCACGCCGTCCCCGATGACCTGTTGCGACCACAGGATCGGGTTGGCCTTGGCGCGGTTGGTCGTGAAGACGGCCGCACCGACCTTCTTGGGCCCGCGGTTCACGACGAGGGCGACGTCGTTCGCGCCCGTCGACTTGAGGCCTGCGGCGACGCCGGCCGCCTCGAATCCCTGTGCTGCCGTGACGCTCACGGTGCCACCCCGTTCACGCTCAGGCCCGTCGACTCGGTGAGACCGAGGGCGATGTTCATCGATTGGATCGCGGCACCGGCGGTGCCCTTCACGAGGTTGTCCACGGCGGCGACGACGACGACGCGTCCGGCGGCCCGGTCGATCGCGAGTCCGAGGAGCGCCGTGTTGGCGCCCAGCACGTCGGCCGTCCGCGGGAACGACCCCTCGGGCAGCAGGTGCACGAACGACTCGTCGGCGTACGCCGATTCCCACGCGCCCCGGATCTGCGCATCGGTGACACCGGGCGCAATGGGGGCCGTCGAGGTGGCGAGGATGCCGCGGGCCATGGGGACGAGGACCGGCGTGAACGAGATGCGGATGTCCGTCTCGGCCGGAGCGGCGGCGGCGAGCGCCTGCCGGATCTCGGGGATGTGCCGGTGCGTGCCGCCGACCGCGTACGGGTTGGCGGTGCCGAGGATCTCGGACGCGAGGAGGTTCGTCTTGAGGCTCTTGCCCGCCCCCGAGGGTCCGACGGCGAGCACCGTCACGATGTCGCCCGGGTCGATGACGCCGGCGGCGACACCGGGGGCGAGGCTCAGGGAGACGGTGGAGGCGTTGCACCCGGGCGCCGCGATGCGCCGCGCGCCGACGAGGGCGTCGCGCTGCTTCGCGGTTCCGGTGGGGAGTTCGGGGACCCCGTAAGCCCACGGCTCGGAGAACGCACCCCCGTAGAACGCGTCCCACGCGGCGGGGTCGGTGAGCCGGTGGTCCGCCCCGGCATCGATGACGAGAGGAACGCCCTCGAGCATGTCGGTGTACTGCGCGGACTGACCGTGCGGCAGGGCGAGGAAGACGACGTCGTGACCGGCGAGGATGTCGGGGGTCGTGTCCTGCAGCGTCAGGTGCGCGAGCGACCGGAGGTGCGGCTGGTGGTCGATGAGGGGCTGTCCGGCGTTGGAGTGCGCCGTGACGGTGCGGATCTCGACGTCGGGATGCGACGCGAGGAGGCGGAGGATCTCTCCACCCGCATAGCCGGAAGCGCCGGAGACGGCGACCGAGAAGGTCATGGATTCAACCTTATTGTCTGGAGTGAGCGGGGCCGAAGACGGCGACACCTGCGGCTCGATCCGCCGTGCGCGGAGAGCGGGAGGGGTCGCCTAGCGTCGGCGGTCGCCCAGACGTCGACGCGCGCGGACCACCGTCGAGACGGTGAGGGTCGCGGGCGAGGACATACCGCGACGGTAGCGCCGCGGCATCCGTCGTCGCAAATCGAGCTCAGCGCCCAGGCGGGAGCGCATCGATGAGAGCGAGCTCCTCGGCGCGTTCGAGACCCGCTGCGCGGGAACGGGCGACACCGCGTGCGCGCTCGTCCGCGAGGACGCGGTCGACCGTCTCGGAGAGGGGACGGATGCCGCCGCCCGCCGCCCGATAGGCGGCACCGCTCCGCGCGGCGAACCCGGGTACGTCGGCCGGGAGCCACAACGGGAGCGACCGGGGCCCGGACCAGAAGGCGACGCCGTGACGCTCGAGCCAGTCGGTCGGCGCGGCGTGCATCTCGCCGGTGTGGCCGGCGGTCTCCCGCGCGACGGTGAGGACGTCCGCGAGGGGGTGCGAGTGACCGACCGCATCGACGACACCGTCGAACCCGCGCGCCCCCGATGCCACGACGAACGAGACCAGGTCGTCCACGTCGATCACCTGCGCGCGCAGCTCGGCGGCCTCGGGGACGAGGACGGGCTCCGCCCCGGCGGTGGCGAACCGCGCCGGCCAGTAGCCGAACCGATCCGTCGGGTCTCCGGGGCCCACGATGAGCCCCGGACGGACGATCGCCACGCGGGCGCCGAGCCCAACGGCAGCCTGCTCGCCGGCGACCTTGGCGCGGGCGTAGTCGTCCGGGTCGTCCTCGCCGAGAGGCTCCACCAGGCCCGCGTCCTCGTCGGCGCCCGGGGTGCTCGCGTCGGCATAGACGGACACGCTGGAGATGTACGTCGCGTGCGCGGCACGGTCACCGAGCGCGGATGCCGCGTGGGCGACGTGCGCCGGGACGGAGGAGACATCGACGATCTCATCCCAGTCGGTTCCGGCGAACGTGCGATACGCGTCCGGTTCGGCGCGGTCGAGCACGACGAGCTCGGCACCCTCCGGTGCCGTCCGACCGCCGCGACCGCTGACCGTCACGCGGGCGCCGCGGTCGAGCCAGGCCGCGGCGACCCGCCGGCCCACCCATCCGGTGCCGCCGAGGACGAGGACGCGGTCGCTCATGTCGTCGGGAGGGACCGGATGCGGTCGAAGAGCTCGGGTCCGGAGCGGTCGAAGGTCCGCCCACCCAGGAAGACACCGAGGACGGCGGCACCGGCTCCGACGATGAGGCCGACCGCGAGGGTCGCGAAACCCCAACCCGCCGGGCCTTGGACCATGCCGGTGACCGCGATGACGAGGACGGGGAGCGACAGCACGCCGATCACCGCCCACACGACGAAGACGAGGAGTCCGCTGACGAAGGTCTGGCCGGGAACGCTCTTGAACGGACTGTCCCCCGGCGCCGCAACGGGCGCGATGATCATCGCCGACGTCACCGCCGACACCCCGTATCCGACCAGGAGGACCCCCAGGGATGCGCCGAGCACGAGTGCAAGACGCCCGGCATCCCCACTGAGGACGCAGCTCACGATCGAGACGATGACGACGAGAGGGATGCCGAGGCTCGCCGCGCCGAGGAGACGTCCAAGACGGTCGTCTCGGCCGCGGATGCCCGTCGCGAGGACCGTCGCGTACGCCGTGCCGTCGTAGGAGATGTCGGCGTATCCACCGATCGCGAGCATGAAGGCCACGAGGACCGGGGACGCCGCGAACCCGAATCCGTCGACGCCGCCGATGAAGGCGAACAGGATCGGGAAGATCGGGACCACGAGCAACTGCCGGAGGTACCGCGGGTCGCGGAGCCACGCGTTGAGCGAACGGGCCCACGTCGCACCGACACCGCCGGTGGGCATGACGCCGAACAGACCGAGCTTGCCGGCGGCCACCTGCCGGCTCGACTGCCGCGGCGGGGCGGATGTCGACCGGTCGACGGCGCGGGACCAGGCCCACCCGAGGACGGCGAGGGTCGCGAGTGCGATGGCCACCCGAGCGAGCGCGAGCACTCCCTCGCCCGCGGCGAGCGCCGGCGCCACACCCCAGGCGGCGCCGAGCGGCGTCCAGGGCAGCACGGCGGCGGCGGCGCCGAAGCGATCGCCCAACGACCCCGTCCCCCCGTCGAGAAGGGCGAGGATGCCGGTGATGAGCGGGCCCGAGAGCATGATGACCACGAGCACGATCGTCCCGATGAGCTCCCGACCGCGCCGATTCCCGCCCATGCCGCCGGAGAGCTCTCCCACGAGTCGCGAGGCGACGACGCAGATCGCGACCCCGATGAGCGCGGCGGGGATGCCCGCGAGCGCCGCCAGCGGCCAGCGCAGCCACAGGATGACGGAGATCAGGGCGACGAGCGTCGTGACGACGCCCGGGATGCCGGTGATCCCCGTACCGGCGAGCGCGAGCATCGTCTGTCGTCGCGTGAACGGGAAGGGGGCCAGGCGACGCGCATCGATCGAAGTGTCCATGCCGGTCGCGACGATGGGGGCGACGACCCATCCGAGGATCAGTGCGCTCCCCCCGAGGATGCTGACGCTGGCCGCGGCGTCGAGGGAGCCGAAGATGCTGAGCGAGATGATGCCCGCCGTCACGGAGGCCAGGATCCCGAGACCCCACAAGGCGCCGAAGATGAACCCGACGAGCTGCCAGGGCCGTCGGGCGAGCGTGTTGAAGAGCGCCCGGTACCGGAGCTTCAGGACTGTCGCAACCACTGCGGCCCCTCACTCGTGTGACGGCCGCCGACGAGCTCGACGAAACGGTCCTGCAGGGTCTGCCCCGCGCGGACCTCGTCGACCGTACCCGCGGCGAGGACCCGTCCGGCCGCGATGACCGCGACGTGGTCGCACATGCGCTGGACGAGGTCCATCGAGTGGCTCGAGACGATCACCGATCCGCCCGACGCCGTGTACCCGCGCAGCACGTCTTCGATGTTGGCGGCCGAGACGGGGTCGACGGATTCGAACGGTTCGTCGAGGACGAGCAGTCGTGGTGCGTGCACCAGTGCGCACGCGAGGGCGACCTTCTTGGTCATACCGGCCGAGTAGTCAGCGACGATCGTCCCGGCCGCGGGGCGCAGATCCATGAGGTCGAGGAGGTCGGAGACACGGGGCGCGATCTCCGGGCGCGGAAGCCCGAACATCATCGCCGTGTAGGTGATGAGCTGCTCCCCGGTGAGACGGTCGAAGAGCCGAATGCCGTCGGAGAGGTTGCCGATCACGCGCTTGGCAGCGACCGGGTCGCGCCACACGTCGATCCCGTGCACCCAGGCGCCGCCCGCATCCGGACGCAAAAGCCCCGTCGCCATCGACAACGTGGTGGTCTTGCCCGCCCCGTTCGGGCCCACGAGGCCGTAGAACGAGCCGGACGGTACGACCAGATCGATGCCGGCGACCGCCGGAGTCGACCCGAACTGCTTCACCAGGCCGGAGAGATGGAGGGCGGGGACGCTCTGTTGCTCGCTCACGCGGCGAGCCTAGCGAACGGGCGTGTCGCGATGTCCACCCCACGTGGCAGGGTGAGGGGATGCTGCGCACGCTCGCCGTCTCCGGTTACCGATCCCTCCGCGACATCGTGCTGCCCCTCGAAGCGCTCACGGTCGTGACGGGTCCGAACGGCTCGGGCAAGTCCAACCTCTACCGCGCGCTGCGTTTACTGGCATCCGCTGCGCGCGGCGACCTCGTCGGAGCCGTCGCACGCGAGGGAGGTCTGCCGTCCCTGCTGTGGGCGGGACCGGAGGAAGGTGGCGATCAGGGCACCGTGCGTCGGGGCCCGATCGCGGTGCAGCTCGGGTTCGCGTCGGACGAGCTCGGATACCTCGTCGACCTCGGCATCCCCCAGATCTCCCAGGAGAGCGTGTTCGCCCGTGACCCCGAGATCAAGCGGGAGCAGGTCTTCGCCGGCCCCCTGGCCAAGCCGGCGACCCTTCTGATCGACCGGCTCCGAACGCAGACGCGCGTTCGGGACGGCGCGTGGGTGAGTCTCGACCAGAAGCTCGCTCCGTTCGAGAGCATCATCACGGACCTGGCCGACGGCGACACCGCCCCGGAGCTGCTGGGGCTCCGACGGATGATGAACGGCTGGCGCTTCTACGACCACTTCCGGGTGGATGCGGACGCCCCCGCCCGCCGTCCCCAGGTCGGTACGCGGTCGCCGCTCCTCGCCCACGACGGGTCGAACCTCGCGGCGGTCTGGGCCACGGTCCACGACATGGGCTTCGGGCATCACCTCGATCGCGCCGTCGACGACGCGTTCCCCGGCAGTCGCGTGCGCGTCGAGGCGACCGACGGCGTGCTGCGACTCACCGTCAGGCAGTCGGGGCTCCTGCGACCCCTGGACGCGGCCGAACTCTCGGACGGGACCCTCCGTTACCTGCTCCTGTGCGCGGCGCTCCTGCCCGCCAGGCCCGCACCCCTCACGGTCCTCAACGAGCCGGAGTCGAGCCTTCACCCGAGCCTGCTCGAACCGTTGGCGCATCTCGTGCGGGCGGCATCCGAGCAGACGCAGGTCATCCTGGTGTCGCACGCGTCCGGGCTCGTCGACGCGATACCCGATGCCAACCGGGTCTCTCTCGAGCGGTACAGCAACGGCACGGCCGTCGAGGGACGGGGCCGATTGGACGGCCCGCCGTGGAACTGGGGCAAGCGCTGAGCAGCCCCCTCGACGGATAGCGTTACGGGATGCCGCCACTCGCCGTCCCCGGTCCGATCCCGACGCGCTCCGGGCCCGTCACGGGCCTCCGCGACGGCGACGTCATCCGCTACCGGGGAATCCCCTACGCGACCGCCGCCCGCGGGGAGGCGCCCGTGGCGGCGCCGGCCGGACGCGCAGTGCTCAGCGCGGTGACCCCGGCGCCTGCCTGCCCGCAGCCGTCGTCGCGGATCCTCGACACCCTCCTGGAGGGCGCCCTCGACGGTGTGAGCCAGTCCGAGGACTGCCAACGCCTGTCGATCACGCTGCCGGCGGACCTCGATCCCGGTGAGGTCGTTCCCGTCATCGTCTGGTTCCACGGCGGCGGATACACGACGGGTGCCGGCGACCTCGAGATCTACGACCCCCGCGCGCTCGTCGTCGAGCAGCGCGTCATCGTCGTCGCCGTGACCTCGCGGTTGGGGCTGCTGGGGTTCGGCGGCGGCGGATCCGGCCCGAGGCATCCGCAGGACGGACCGCCCGCCAACCTGGGCCTGCTGGATCAGATCGAAGCGTTGCGCTGGATCCACGCGTCGATCGGCGCGTTCGGTGGGGATCCGACAACCCTCACCGCGATGGGCCAGTCCGCGGGCGCCGACGCGATCCTGCATCTCCTGATCAGCGAGGGGGCGCGCGGACTCATCCGCAGGGCCATCGTGCAGAGCCCGCCCCTCGGCGTCACCGGCGGACGGGAGCGCATGTTCCGAGCGATGGCGCGCGTGACGCGGGCGCTCGCCCCCGACGCCGCGACCGATGCGGTGCTGCGGCGGCAGTCCGGGGCGGAGCGCGCCTCCTGGCCGTTCGGCATCCGTTCGGGGCTTCCGTGGGGTCCGCGCTACGGTCACACTCCCCTTCCGACCGAAGCGCAGCGGGATGCCGCGTGGCAAGCCGTCGCATCGGACGTCGACCTGCTCATCGGCACGACGCGCGAAGAGATCGCGATGTACCTGCCGGCGCTGCCCGTGGTCGCGCCGCTCCTGCGGGCTCCCGTCCTGGGGCGCGCTCTCCGAGCGCTGCTCATGCGCGCGATGGTGGGGCCGCTGACCCGCGTCGTCTACACGCGGCCCGTGCGGGCATTCGTCGATCGCCACCGAGCGGCGGGCGGTCGCGCCGTGCGGTACCTGCTGGAGGCAGCACCCGCGTCCAGTCCGATCGGAGTCGGACACACCGTCGACGTCCCGCTGGTGCTCGGAACCCGCGATGCCTGGACGCGGACGAGCCTCGTTCCGCCCGACGCCTGGGCCGAAGTCGACGCGCGCGGGCGCGCGGTGCGGCGTGTCTGGGCTGACTTCGCGCGGACCGGCACCGTCGCACCCGACGCGGATGCCGATGCCTGCGATATGCGCTTCGATCGCGGCTGACCGCAGCACACCCCGCAGGGTGATCGGGTCAGTCGCGGATCGCGGCTCCATGCCGCTCGGCCGCGACCGCGACGCCCGCGAGCTTCGCGTCCGTCGCCTCCGCGGCGGTCAGCGTGCGGTCGTCGGCACGAAAGCGCAGGGCGAACGTGAGGCTCTTCGAGCCGTCCGGCAGACCGGTACCCCGGTAGTCGTCGACGAGGCGGATGTCCTCGAGGAGGGGGCCGGCCCCGTCGACGAGCGCGTCGCGCACCGCGCCGGCGGCGAGGTCGGCGGCCACGACGAGCGAGACGTCCTGCGTCGCGGCCGGATAGGTCGCGAGCGAGGGCGCGGCATCCGGTGCTGACGTGAGTGCGAGCACCGCGTCGAGGTCGAGCTCGGCGACGAAGGCACGGCCGTGCAGGTCAGCGGCCTCCGCGACGGCCGGGAGCAACTCGCCGACGTAGCCGACCTCGGTGTCCCCGACGAAGAGCGAACCGGCGCGTCCGGGGTGGAGCGCCGCACGCTGGGACTGGCGGACCTCGATCGCGACCCCGGCCGCCGCGGCGACCGTCTGGACCGCACCGAGCGCATCGGCGAGGTCGAAGGCGACCGCCGACTGGCCGGGGCGCTTCACCAGGGCGTTGCCGTGCAGCAGGACGGCGACGTGCCGGGGCTGCGGCGGGATCGATGCGTGCAGTGCGGCGAGCGTGGCCTCATCGGGCAGCTGCGCGAGCGGCGGCACGGTGGTGGTGCCGTACTCGACGCCCTCGACCGGTGCGAACACCGTGCCGGTCTCGAAGAGGGCGACGTCGGTGAAGCCACGGGAGACGTTCCGGTGCGCGATCTGCAGAAGACCGGGAAGAAGCGAACGCCGCAGGAAGGGCGCCTGACCGTCGAGCGGGTTGGCGAGCCTGATGGAGGGCAGGTGCTCTCCCGCCGCCGAACCGTGCAGGTCGTTCTGATCCTCGGTCGTGAACGGGAACGCGACAACCTCGACGTGACCGGAGGCAGCCAACGCGTTTGCGACGCGACGACGTCCGCGCTGCGCAGCCGTGAGACCGCGTCCGGAGGGAGGCGTCGGGAGGATGGACGGGATCCGATCGAGCCCGTGCAGGCGCGCGACTTCTTCGGCGAGCGTCCATCGGTCGGTGAGGTCGGGGCGCCAGGAGGGCGGGATGACCTCCCAGCCGCCGTCGGCGTCGATGACCTCGCACCCGATGGTCTCGAGCGCGCCGACGATCTCGTCGGTCGTGTAGTCGACGCCGATGAGGCCGCTGACGAACGACTCGGGGAGGTCGACGGACGGGACGAAAACCTCGGCGAAGAGTGCGCCGCCCGTGGTCGTGTCGAGCGTGCCGCCGGCGAGTTCGACCATCAGGTCGGCGACGCGGCGTGCCGCGACGAACGGGATGAGCGGGTCGACGCCGCGCTCGAAGCGCCGGGACGCCTCGCTGGGCAGCTTGTGCCGACGCGCCGTGCGGGCGATCGACACCGGGTCGAAGATGGCCGCCTCGATGAGGACGTTGCGCGTGGCATCCCCCATCTCGGTCTTGCCGCCGCCCATGACGCCCGCCAGGCCGATGGGGCCCGACTCGTCGGTGATGAGCAGGTCCTCGGCGTCGAGGGTGCGCTCCTTGCCGTCGAGGGTCGTGAGCTTCTCCCCTGCCGAGGCGCGGCGGACGGTGATGCCGCCGGTGAGCGTGTCGAGGTCGTAGCCGTGGATCGGGTTGCCCAGTTCGAGCATCACGTAGTTGGTGATGTCGATCAGGATGCCGAGCGAGCGGATGCCGGCGAGCGACAGACGCGCGGTCATCCAGGGCGGCGTCGGCCGGGACCGGTCGACGTCGCGGACGATGCGCACGACGAATTCGCTCGCACCGGGCTTGCCGTGGATGGGAGCCGCATCGTCGACGGTGATGTCGAACCCGCCGGTGGGCTGCTCGAGCTCCTCGAAGGGGCGCAGGCCGGGGTCGATGAAGCGGGCCCGGGTCGCGTGTGCGTACTCGCGTGCCGCACCGCGGATCGAGAGCGCGTACCCGCGGTCGGGCGTGACGTTGATGTCGACGGCGACGTCGTCGAGGCCGAGGAGGGCGATCGCGTCGGTCCCGACCTCGGGGTCGAGGCCGAGTTCCGTCAGGCGGAGGATGCCGGAGTGCTCCTCCCCCAGGCCGAGTTCCTTGGCGGAGGCGATCATGCCGTCCGAGACATGGCCGTACGTCTTCCGCGCCGCGATCGGGAACGGGCCGGGCAGGACTGCCCCCGGCAGCGTCACGACGACCTTGTCGCCCTCGAAGAAGTTGCCGGCGCCGCAGACGATGCCGCGGACGCCGCCGTTCGCCTCGCCGACGTCGACCTGGCACCACCGGATGGTCTTGCCGTTGGACTGCGGCTCGGCCTCGAACGAGACGACGCGTCCGACGACGATCGGACCGGTGAGGTCGAACGCGTGGACGTCCTCCTCCTCGAACCCGACGGAGACGAAGGAGGCGAGGACATCCTCGGGGGTCGTGCCTTCGGCCACATCGACGTACTCGCCGAGCCAAGAGAGCGGGACGCGCATCAGACCACCATTCCGAACTGCTCGCTGAAGCGGACATCGCCCTCGGCCATGTCGCGCATGTCCTGCACATCGCTGCGGAACATCAGCGTCCGCTCGATGCCCATGCCGAAGGCGAAGCCCGAGTACACCTCGGGGTCGATGCCGGCGGCGCGGAGGACGTTGGGGTTCACCATCCCGCATCCACCCCACTCGATCCAGCGCGCGCCACCGGGGAAGGTGGGGTGCCAGAGGTCGAGCTCGGCGGACGGCTCAGTGAAGGGGAAGTAGTTGGTGCGGAACCGGGTCTTCGCCTCGGCACCGAACAAGACCTTCGCGGCGTGGTCGAGGGTGCCCTTGAGGTGCGCCATCGTGATGCCCTTGTCGATCACGAGCCCCTCGAACTGCGTGAAGGCAGGGAGGTGCGTCGCATCGAACTCGTCGGTGCGGTAGACCCGGCCCGGGCAGAGGATGTAGATCGGCACGTCGCGCTCGAGCATCGAGCGGACCTGCACCGGGCTCGTGTGCGTGCGCATGACGAGGTGGCGGGCGACCGGGTCGACGAAGAACGTGTCCTGCATCTGCCGCGCCGGGTGATCGGGCGCGAAGTTGAGGGCGTCGAAGTTGAACCACTCGTGCTCGAGTTCGGGTCCTTCCGCGATCTCCCACCCCATGCCGACGAAGAGGTCGGCGATCTCCTCTTGGAGGAGGGAGATGGGATGCCGCGCCCCGACCCGTCCGCGCGGGGCGACCGCCGTGATGTCGACGCGTTCGGCTTCGAGCTTCGCTGCGGTCTCGGCGGCGGCTAGCTCGGCCTCGCGAGCCGCGAGCGCCTGGTTGACGCGACCGCGAGCCTGACCGACGAGCTTGCCCGCCGCGGCCTTCTGGTCGTTCGGCACGTTCCGCAGCTGCGCGTTGAGCCGCGCGAGCGGGGAACCCTCAGCGCTGTGCGCGGATCGGGCCGCTTTGAGGGCAGCCGTGTCGGGTGCGGCGGCGAAGGCTGCCAGCGCGTCAGCGACGGCGGCATCCACCGCCTCGGGGGTGATCTCGGGTGCGTCGGACACGAGAGACGAGTCTACCGGCGGGCCGGAGTGCGGCCCGCCGGTGAGTCGTCAGATCCCGTGGGAGTCGAACTTGCCGGCGCCTTTCTGCGCTGCGATGAGCTCGGTGTCGGTGGTCTCTGCAATCGGTCTGGCCGGCGCCGCCACTGCGGTGCTCGGCGATCGCCGAAGCCGCTTCTCGACGCGATTCGCGACGAGCGACAGCAAGAGGCACAGGACGATGTAGATCGCCGCGACGATGAGGGTGGCGGGGACGATCGGCGATCCGTACGTCGACTGCGACCCGATGAAGCGCGCGTAGAAGAGGAGCTCCTCGTACGTGATGATGTAGCCGAGCGCGGTGTCCTTCAGCGTGACGACGAGCTGGGCGATGATCACCGGCATCATGGCACGCACGGCCTGCGGCAGGAGTACCAGCCGCATGACTCCGCTCTTGCGCAGTCCGATGGCGTATCCCGCCTCCTTCTGCCCCCGAGGCAACGACTCGACGCCGGCACGGATGACTTCGGCGAGAACCGACCCGTTGTAGGCGATGAGCGCGATCACGACCGCCCAGTAGGGCTCGAGGCGCACACCGGCGGCAGGCAGGCCGTAGTACAGGAGGAACATCATGACGAGGACCGGGATCGCCCGAAGGACCTCGATGACGGCGGTGAACGGAGCCCTCACCCACGCGTGATCGGAGAGGCGCCCGATCGCGAGGACGAATCCGAGGACGAGCGCGCCCGCAGCCGCCGCGCCGAACGCGAGCAGCGTGTTGCCGGCGGCCTTGGCGACGTTGATCCACACGTTGGTGAACGTGAACGCGTACCACTTCTCCCCGGTGAACTGACCCGTCGCGACGAGCCGCCAAACGAAGAAGCCGATGACCGCGGCGACGAGCAAGACCGTGACGCCCGCGATGATGCGGTTGCGGGCGATGGCCTTCGGACCGGGGACGTCATAGAGAACGCTGCTCATCGCGTCACCTTCCAACGGAGCTCGAGTCGTCGCTGCAACCACGACAGCAGGAGCACGAGAGCGATGAAGATGATCATCACCCAGAGGATCACGACCATCTGGCTCTCGCCTCGCTCACTCAGGTAGGCGCGGATTGAACCGAGGTTCACGACGGAGAAGCCGGCGGCGACCGTCGTGTTTTTCAGGAGAGCGATGAAGACGCTCATCATCGGGGGGATCACGGAACGGAACGCCTGCGGCATGACCACGAGCGACATGACCTGTCCGAACCTGAGCCCCAGCGCACGCGCGGCCTCGGCCTGACCGACCGGAACCGTGTTGATGCCGGACCGGATGGTCTCGGCGACGTACGTCGCGGTGTAGATGCCCAGAGCAGCGATGCCGAGCTGGACGGGGTCGATCCGCAGCTCGAGGAGCGGGGGCAACGCGAACGCGAATCCGAAGAAGACGAGGGTGAGCGGAGTGTTCCGGATGGTGTTGACGTAGAGCGTGCCGACCGCACGGGCGATCGGTACCGGGGAAACGCGCATCGCCCCGACGGTGATGCCGAGGACCAGCGCCAATGCGCCGCCTCCGAAGAACAGGATCAGGGTGCCGACCAGGGCATCGCGCCAGAGGTCGAGGTTGTCGGTGATGACGCCCACAGGCGTTCCTTCCGGTGGATCGGGATCGGGGGCGGCTCGTGCCGCCCCCGATCGTCGTCAGTTCTCGACTGCAGGCTGAGTCGCAGTGATGCCTGCGGGCGCGAGGTGCTCGTCGAACAGCGCGGTCCAGACATCCCCACCGTCGGTGAACAGGGTGTTGATGTGATCCTTCAGCACCGTGTCACCCTTGGGCAGACCGACTCCGTAGTTCTCCGTGCTGAACGGCTCGCCGGCGATCTTGAGCTTGTCGGGCTGCTGCGCGACGTATCCGGCGAGGATCGCCTCGTCCGTCGTGATGGCGTCGACCTGCCCCTGGAGGAGCGAGTCGATGCACTGGGAGTAGGTGTCGTACTCACGGGTGTCACCCGGGCTGTACTCGTCACGGATCCGCTGGAGCGGCGTCGAGCCCGTCACCGAGCACACGACCTTACCGGCCAAGTCGTCGGGCCCGGTGATGTCCGTGTTGTCCTTCGCAACCAGCAGACCCTGCCCCGTGACGAAATACGGACCGGCGAAGTCGATCTGTTCCTTGCGAGAGTCGGTGATGGAGTACGTGCCGACGTAGTAGTCGATGTCGCCGTTCACGAGCGACTGCTCACGGTTGGCCGACGGAATCGACTTGTACTCGATCTTGTCCTCGTCGAATCCGAGAGATGCGGCGATCCAACGCGCGATGTCCACGTCGAAGCCCGTGCGCTCGCCGGATGCCGCATCCTCGTAGCCGAGGCCCGGCTGGTCGCTCTTGACGCCGATGACGACCTTGTCCCGCTCGCTCATCGCGTCGAATGTCGGGCTACCGTCGAGCTTCACGTCGCTCGCGACCTCCCAGAGGGCCTTGGTGTCGTCGTCTCCGCCGGCAGCGCCGCCGGGTGCGGTGGGGCTGCCGCTGTTGCAGCCTGCGAGTGCGAGTGCCGCGATCGCGATGCCGGCGAAGGCGCCGGCAAGTCGTGTCTTACGCATGTGATCCTCCTGGTTTCGTGTCGTTCGTCGTTCGTCGCGCCGGTGCAGGGCGCGGACGTCTCAGTGGGTGATGAGCTTGGAGAGGAAGTCCTTCGCGCGGTCGCTCTTCGGGTTCGTGAAGAACTCCTGCGGCGTCGCTTCCTCGACGATCAGCCCGTCGGCCATGAAGACCACGCGGTCAGCAGCCTTGCGGGCGAAGCCCATCTCGTGGGTGACGACGATCATCGTCATCCCGTCCTGGGCGAGGCCGACCATGACGTCGAGGACCTCGTTGATCATCTCGGGGTCGAGGGCCGAGGTCGGCTCGTCGAAGAGCATGACCTTCGGCTTCATCGCCAGGGCGCGAGCGATCGCGACGCGCTGCTGCTGACCACCCGAGAGCTGGGCGGGGAGCTTGTCGGCCTGGTGGCCGACGCCCACGCGGTCGAGGAGCTCACGGGCGAGCTTCTCGGCAGCCGCCTTCTTCATGCCCTTGACCTTGATCGGGCCGAGCGTGACGTTCTCGAGGATCGTCAGATGCGAGAACAGGTTGAACGACTGGAAGACCATGCCGACATCGGCACGGAGCGCCGCGAGCGCCTTCCCTTCGGCGGGGAGATCGGCGCCGTCGATCGTGATCGACCCGCTCGTGATCGTCTCGAGCCGGTTGATCGTGCGGCAGAGCGTCGACTTGCCCGACCCGGACGGGCCGACCACGACGACGACCTCGCCGCGGTTGACCGACAGGTCTATGTCGGTGAGGGCCTGGAAGTCGCCGTAGTGCTTCTGCACGTTCGTCAGGACGACGAGCGGCTGGCCGCGGCGGACGTCGATGTTCGACGTGCGCGGCGCAGGATCGGCAGCAGGAGTGGTCATGCTCCGACCCTATGGGGGATGACGCCCGGAGACCCGCCTGGTTGCGCGGGGTTTACAGTTCCGTAATCATTCGGCGTCAGTTGCCCGCACGCTGGGCGAACGCCGACTCGTACAGGCAGACGCTCGCGGCGGTCGCGAGGTTCAGCGATTCCGCTCGACCGTAGATCGGCAGTCGCAGCGACAGGTCGACCAGCGCCAGTGCATCATCGTCGAGGCCCCGGGCTTCGTTTCCGAACACCCACGCGGTCGGCTCGGCCAGAGTCGCGCGGTGGGCGACGAAGTCCTCTCCCCCGACGTCGGCAGCGACGATCCGCAGGCCCGCCGAGCGGGCACGGCCCGCGGCATCCGCCAGTTCGATACCGACGGCCACCGGAAGGTGGAATAGCGAACCGGTCGTCGCGCGGACGACCTTAGGGTTGAAGGGATCGACGGTACGACCGGTGAGGATGACCGCGTCGGCACCGACGGCATCCGCTGCTCGGATGATCGTGCCGAGGTTGCCGGGATCGCGCACCTCCTCGCAGATCACGATGAGCTTCGGGTCATCGGCGAAGATGTCGCGCACCGACGTCGGCACCTGCCGGGCCACCGCGATGATGCCCTGCGGGGTCACGGTGTCGGCCATCGCCTCGATCACCGCCTCGCTCGCGAACTCGACATCGACGTCCGCGTCGGATGCCGCATCGCGAATGTCCTGGTGCTTCTCCCATGCCGACGGAGTCGCATACAACTCGATGAGCGTGTCGGGCCGCCAGACGAGGGCCTCCCTCGCCGCCTGCGGACCTTCGAGCAGGTAGAGCCCGGTCTCTTGACGGGCTGCACGCTTGGTCAGCTTCGCAACAGCGCGGACACGCGGCGATCGGGGGTTCTCGAGCACGTTCTCAGTGTAGGGCGCGGGTACGGCGGGCACGCGAAAGGGCGCCCTCCGAAGAGGACGCCCTTTCTGAAAGGTGACGCGGTCAGGCCTTGGGGGCGTTGACGTCAGCCGGCAGCGCAGCCTTGGCGGTCGCGACGAGCGACGCGAAGACGGCGGGCTCGTTCACCGCGAGCTCGGCGAGCATGCGACGGTCGACCTGGACACCCGCGAGGCCGAGGCCCTGGATGAAGCGGTTGTACGTGACACCGTTCTGGCGGGCAGCGGCGTTGATGCGCTGGATCCAGAGGCGACGGAAGTCGCCCTTGCGCTTGCGACGGTCCCGGTATGCGTAGACGAGCGAGTGGGTGACCTGCTCCTTCGCCTTGCGGTAAAGGCGCGAACGCTGTCCGCGGTAACCGGAGGCGCGCTCGAGGATGACGCGACGCTTCTTGTGGGCGTTGACAGCCCGCTTGACTCTAGCCATTTCTTCTACTTCCTAAATCTGCGTCGGCGATCAGATGCCGAGGAGCTTCTTGGCGACCTTGGCGTCACCCTTGGCCAGGACCTGCTCCTGGTCGAGGCGACGGGTACGACGGGTCGCCTTGCCCTCGAGGTTGTGGCGCAGGTTGGCCTGCTGCTTCATCAGCTTGCCGCTGCCGGTGACCTTGAAACGCTTCTTGGCACCCGAGTGGGTCTTCTGCTTCGGCATATCTCTTCCTTCGTTGGGGATCCCGCGGACGGGAGTCTGTGGTGCGCTTACTCCGCCGGAGCGGAAGCGGGGGTCTGTTCGTCGTCGGCCTGACCACCGCGCGCATCGCGCGCTGCTTGCTTGGACGCCGCGCGAACGGCGTTCTGCTCGGTCTTGACCTCGGACTTGTTCTTGTGGGGCGCGACGACCATGACCATGTTGCGTCCGTCGATCGTGGGGTTGGATTCCACGGTGCCGAACTCGGCCACATCCTCGGCGAACTTGCGGAGGAGACGGACACCCTGCTCGGGGCGCGACTGCTCGCGACCGCGGAAGAGGATCATCGCCTTCACCTTGTCGCCCGCCTGGAGGAAGCCCTCGGCGCGCTTGAGCTTGGTTATGTAGTCGTGCGCCTCGATCTTCAGACGGAACCGGACCTCCTTGAGGACGGTGTTCGCCTGATTGCGCCGCGCTTCCTTGGCCTTCTGCGCAGCCTCGTACTTGAACTTGCCGTAATCCATGATCTTGACCACGGGGGGCTTCGAGTTCGGGGCTACCTCGACGAGATCGAGGTCGGCCTCCTGGGCCAGGCGCATGGCCACCTCGATGCGGACGACGCCGACCTGCTCACCCGCGGGTCCGACGAGGCGGACCTCGGGGACGCGGATGCGGTCATTGGTGCGGGGATCGCTGATGCGGAACTCCTCTTCGTGCGGTGGACGGCCTCCGGTGACACGGAAAATGTGTCGCCGGGCGGAAGATCGTCACGTCCACCCCGCACGATGCATGCATCGGCGTTCTGTTCTGCACCCTGGACAACCTCGACGAGCGAGGCGGAGTGCGAGACCCGGTAGCCTAGAGCGGCAAGCGCGGGTGGGATGTGATCCTCTTTCGACACGGAGCAGAACACTCCGGTGCCCGCAGAAGTCTAGCAGAGAGCAGCACGTGAGTACTATTCCGGCCGACCACAGTGATCACGACCCCGAGCGCCTCTCGCGCTGGGAAGAACAGGAGCGGGTCGCACAGTCCGCCACGCGCGACATCGCGGACGTCCCGGCCGTCGAGGTGATCACCACCACGTCCGTTCACCTCATGAGCGCCGCCGCCGTGAAACTCGGTCTCGCCGACGACCCCGACCAGCAGAAGGACCTCGACGAGGCACGGAAGCTCATCAACGCACTCGCCGGCCTCATCACGGCGGCAGCCCCCGAGGTGAGCGACATGCACGCGCGCTCGCTCCGTGACGGGCTGCGGACGCTGCAGCTCGCGTTCCGCGAAGCATCCTCGATCCCCGACCCGATCGGCAAGGGCCCGGGCGAGAAGTGGACCGGTCCCGTCAACTGACACCGATACGAAGGGGGGATGCCGTGCGGCATCCCCCCTTCGTTCGTATCAGGCGCGGACGAGTTTGACCGTCAGGGCGTCCACGAGGACGGCAACGCGATCGTCCGCCGCCCATCGGGATGCGAGTCGCTGCAGGATGGCGTCGAGCGCGGGCTGATCGAGACCGTCGACGAGGTGCAAGTTGACGACGAGCTCAGGCCCCCGCAGACGCGAGTGGGGGTCCCCCGTCGCGACCGACAGATCCAGGACACCGAGCTCGGTGCCGATCGACTCCTGCAGGCCGGCGAAGACCTCCGGCGACACGTGCGGAGCCTCCCACGGCAGTCCCTGCCCGATCGCCCACACCGCGGGACGACGCAGGACGAACTCCGTTTCGCTGCCGGGGTCGATGACGATGAGATCCGTGTCGTCCGCCGCGGCCGAGAGCGCGGTCCGGATGCCGTCGGCGGGGACCGGGCGGGCCGCGGCATCCCATCGCGACATCGCTGCGACCGACGTGAACACCGGCAGCACGCGACGGCCGTCGGGAGCGGCGACCGTGACGATCGAGAGTTCCTGCGTCTTGTCGACGATCAAGCCGGTCGGCCCGACGCCCTCCTCGCCCTTCTCGGCGACCAGGGGGATGAGGAGGCGAGCCGTCCGGTAGGCGTCGACCACGGCTCCCGCCGAGCCCTCACCCGCGTGGAAGGCGGTCAGCGCCGCGAGCAGCGCCGGATCAGCGCTGCCGTCGTCTCCGCTGTGGGGGTTCGGCTGGAAGCTCCGCCCCTCCCAGGGGACGCCGGCGGAATCGGCCGCGCCCCCCGAGTGGGGGTCAGTGTCCGGCGACATCCAGCGCCTCGGCCAGCGTGAACGCGCCGGCGTACAGGGCCTTCCCGACGATCGCGCCCTCGACGCCCAGCGGGACGAGTTCGCGGAGCGCCGCGATGTCGTCGAGGCTCGAGATCCCGCCGGATGCGACGACGGGCTTGTCGGTGCGGACGGCGACCTCGCGCAGTAGCTCGATGTTCGGCCCCTGCAGCGTGCCGTCCTTCGTCACGTCGGTGAGCACGTAGCGGCTGCACCCGGCATCCTCGAGACGGTCCAGGACCTGCCACAGGTCGCCGCCGTCACGGGTCCACCCGCGGGCTGCGAGGGTCGTCCCGCGGACGTCGAGCCCGACGGCGATCGCCTCGCCGTAGCGGAGGATGACGTCGGCCGCCCATTCGGGGTTCTCGAGAGCCGCGGTGCCGAGGTTGATGCGGGTCGCACCGGAGTCGAGCGCCGCGTCGAGGGATTCGTCGTCACGGATGCCGCCCGAGAGCTCCACCTTCACGCCGCGGAGCGATTTGATCACCTTGCGCAGCAGTGACGCGTTCGAGCCGCGACCGAAGGCCGCGTCGAGGTCGACGAGGTGGATCCACTCCGCGCCCTGGCGTGCCCACTCCTGCGCTGCGTCGACCGGGTCGCCGTAGCTCGTCTCGGTGCCGGCCTCACCCTGCGTCAGTCGGACGGCCTTGCCGTCGGCGACGTCCACAGCGGGCAGCAGGGTCAGTTCGGGCGTGGATGCGAATTCGTTCATGGCTCCGGGTGGGATGGGGTGCACGCCGGGCGCGCGCACAAGGGGACAGGTTACTCCGACGCAGGGAGCGAGGAGATCCAGTTGGAGAGCAAGCGGATGCCGGCGGTCCCCGACTTCTCAGGGTGGAACTGCGTCGCCGAGAGCGGGCCGTTCTCGACGGCCGCGAGGAACGGCCGGCCGTAGTCGCACCAGGTCAGCACCGGCTCGCGGAACGGCTTGATGACGTCGAGCGTCCAGTCCTGCGCACCGTAGGAGTGGACGAAGTAGAACCGCTCGTCCTCGAGACCGGCGAACAGCGTGGAGCCCTCGCCCGTGCGGACGGTGTTCCACCCCATGTGCGGAAGCACCGGCGCCTGGAGTTCGGTGACCGACCCCGGCCACTCCCCCATCCCCTCGGTGTCGACCCCGCGCTCGACGCCGAGTTCGAACATGACCTGCATCCCGACGCAGATGCCGAGCACCGGCATCCCGCCCGCCAGGCGGCGACCGATGAGCTCGTCACCGCGACTCGCGCGGAGTGCGGACATGACCGCGGAGAACGCGCCGACTCCCGGGACGAGCAATCCGGCCGCGTCCGCGATGAGGCCGCGATCCTTGGTCAGTCGCGCATCGGCGCCCGCCTCGATCAGCGCTTTGACCGCCGAGTGGACGTTGCCGGAGCCGTAATCGAGAACCGCGACGACCGGTGCTGCGGTCACAGGGCGCCCTTCGTGCTCGGGATGCCCTGGACGAGCGGATCGAGCGCCTTCGCCTGACGGAAGGCGCGCGCGAACGCCTTGAACTCGGCCTCGGCGATGTGGTGGGGGTCGCGTCCGCCGAACAGCGTGACGTGGACGGTCAGACCCGCGTGGAACGCGATCGCCTCGAACGCGTGGCGGACGAGCGAGCCGGTGAAGTGGCCGCCGATGAGGTGGAACTCGTACCCCTCGGGCTCTCCGGAGTGAACCAGGTACGGACGCCCGCTGATGTCCACGACCGCCTGGGCGAGTGCCTCATCGAGGGGAACGAGGGCGTCGCCGTAGCGGGAGATGCCCGCCTTGTCGCCGAGCGCCTGACGGATGGCCTGCCCGAGGACGATCGCCGTGTCCTCCACCGTGTGGTGAGCGTCAATGTGCGTGTCGCCCGTCGCGCGGACGGTCAGATCGGTGAGCGAGTGTTTCGCGAAAGCCGTGAGCAGGTGGTCGAAGAACGGCACCGTCGTGTCGATCGTGCTCTGGCCGGTGCCGTCGAGATCCAGCTCGAGCTCAATCGTCGACTCGCTGGTCGCACGCCGGACGGAGGCGGTGCGGGACGCGGGGGTGCTCATGCGTCGAGTCTATCGACGCGCGGCATCCGTCCCGCCGCCCGATGTCGCGGTGCGACTCAGAGCGAGGCGAGCGCCTCGAGGAATGCCGTCGACTCCTCTTCGCTGCCCGCGGAGACGCGAAGGGTGTGCGGTAGCCCGACGTCCCGGACGAGGATGCCGCGGTCGTACAAGCCCTGCCACGTGGCCTGCGGGTCATCGACGCCGCCGAAGAGGACGAAGTTCGACCAGCTCTCGTATGGCGAGTACCCGAGGGCGCTGAGGGTGGCGGAGATCCGGTCGCGCTGGGCGACGATGTCATCGACCATCCGGAGCATCGTGGGCGCGTGCCGCAGGGCAGCGGTCGCAGCCGCCTGCGTGAGCGCGCTCAGGTGGTACGGCAGGCGCACCAGCCGGAGTGCGTCGATCACCGCAGGGTCGGCGGCGAGGTACCCCACCCGCGCACCGGCGAAGGCGAAGGCCTTGCTCATCGTCCGGGAGACGACGAGACGCTCGCGCCCGTGGAGAAGAGTCAGCGCCGAGGGCTCGTCGTGCGGCGCGAACTCCTGATACGCCTCGTCGACGATCACGATGCCCTGGGACGCGTCGTAGACCGCCTCGATGACATCGAGGGAGAGGGGCGTGCCCGTCGGGTTGTTCGGCGAGCAGAGGAACACGACATCGGGCTGTGCACGCTCGACCTGCTCGGCGGCGTCGGCCGCGGTGAGCGTGAAGTCCTCGCCGCGGGAGCCGCTGACGTACGTGGCGCCCGTCGCCCCCGTCAGCAGCGGATACATCGAGTACGTCGGCGAGAACCCGAACGCCGTCCGCCCCGGGCCGGCGAACGCCTGCAGCAGGTGGTGGAGGACTTCGTTCGACCCGTTCGCCGCCCAGATCTGCTCCGGTTCGAGACCGTGGCCGAGGTAGTCGGCGAACCCCTCTCGTAACACCGTGAACTCGCGGTCGGGGTACCGGTTGATGTCGCGGAGCGCCTGAGCGACAGCATCCAGGATGTCGTCCGCGACGTCTTCGGGAACAGGGTGGGTGTTCTCGTTGACGTTCAACGTCACCGGGAGGGAGGCCTGCGGGGCTCCATATGGGATCTGACCGCGCAGGTCGTCACGGAGGGGTAGGTCGTCGAGACTCGCACTCACCCCGCCATCGTAGGACGTCACGACGCCTTATTCGGCCGCCTGAGCACTGTAGGAGGCGGGGATCGCGAGGGACTCGCCGGCGTCGACGGCAGTGGACGGGAGGGCGTTGAGGCGGACGATCTCGTCGATGACGTCACGCGGGTCGCTGTCGGGTGCGATGTCCTGGGCGATGGTCCACAGCGAGTCGCCGGGCAGAACGGTCACGGTGCTGAAGGAACCCGCGGGCGTGCCCGCATCGCCACTGGCGAGTGCGCCGCCACCCGAAAGGATGCCGACACCCAGGGCGACGACGGCAGGCAGAGTCGCAACGGTCATGAGGACGCGGCGCCCACGCGTCGTGAGACGCAGACGGGTGCGGACAGCGACCGGACGGGCGGGGGTGATGGTGGTGATCGAGTTCATGGTGTCCTCCTCGGGGCAACCCCGGTCAGATGAGATCTTCGCCCCCGCCCATCGGCCGGGACGGGCGGGTGCGAAGTTCTCTTCCGAATCTATCTTCGATATTCGTACACTGTCAAGAGAGCGGTTATCCGCAGATCGATCGAAGACGACACGCGGTCGGCTACGGGACGATCCCATCGACACCGGATACGGTTTCGATGAACAGAGCCCATCACCAACCTCCGACATTCGAAGGCGAGTGCCCCCGGCTCGACGTCCGACGCCCGGAAAACCGGCGGGGACGCAGGGCCGTGAAAGGAACGACATGAGCGACAAGCCGCAGACCCGCCGGCGCAAGAGCCTGAGCGACAAGCAGCTCGCGATCCTCGAGGTGATCCAGCGGTCGATCGCTCGCTACGGGTATCCGCCGAGCATGCGTGAGATCGGGGATGCGGTCGGCTTGAAGTCGCTCTCGAGCGTCACCCATCAGCTCAATCAGCTCGAGCTGAGCGGGTACCTCCGTCGCGATCCCGGCAAGACCCGGGCTATGGAGGTCCTCATCGACCTCCCGGGCGCCGCGGGGGAGAACCCGGCCGATGCCGCGCCCGCCGTGGGCGACGCCGCCATGGTCCCCCTGGTCGGACGCATTGCCGCGGGGGTGCCGATCACAGCCGAGCAGCAGGTCGAGGAGATCTTCCCCCTTCCCCGTCAGCTCGTCGGCAAGGGCGACCTGTTCATGCTGAGGGTGTCGGGGGACTCGATGATCGACGCCGCCATCTGCGATGGCGACTGGGTCGTCGTGCGCTCGCAGGCGGATGCGTCCAATGGTGAGATCGTCGCGGCGATGCTCGACGGCGAAGCCACCGTCAAGACGTTCCGCCAGCGCGACGGACACACCTGGCTCCTCCCCCGCAACTCCGCGTTCGAGCCGATCCTCGGCGACGACGCGGTCGTCCTCGGGAAGGTCGTCGCTGTCCTTCGAGCCGTGTGATCCGGGTGGGCGCCACCGCGTAGCGTGAGGGCATGACGACGGTCGCTCCTTACGGTTCGTGGATCTCGCCCCTGTCCGCTGCGGACGCCTCCGCCGCTGCGCCGCGTTACGACGGTGCACGTTTCGTGGCCGACGAGGTCTGGTGGGGAGAGTCGCTGCCCGATCAGGGCGGTCGCTCGTCGATCCGGCGCTCGGTCGACGGCGAGGTCGAGGATCTCCTCCCCGCCCCGTGGAGCGCGCGCTCCCGCGTGCACGAGTACGGCGGCGGGTCGTGGACGACCGATGAGAACGGCCGGCTCTACTTCGTCGAGAAGTCCGATCAGCGCGTCTGGTCGCTCCGCAGAGGAGAGGAGCCGACGCCGCTCACCCCCGACGACCCGCAGGCCCGTCACGGCGGCCTGCGGTGGCAGCACGGGGTGCTGCTCGCGATCCGGGAAGTGCACGACGGCACCCCCGTGCCACGGCGATCGATCGTGTCCATCCCCCTGGACGGCGGCGAGGCGCGCGAGATCGTCGGGGGAAGCGACTTCCTCGCGCAACCGGCACTGTCGCACGACGGCAGGCACCTCGCCTGGGTGGCGTGGGACCACCCGGAGATGCCCTGGGACCGCACGCAGATCCGGGTCGGAGACCTCGCCCACGGCACCGTGACGACCTGGCGCCCGATCACGTCCGGCGAGACAGCGGCACTTCAGCCGGAGTGGGATGCCTCCGGCCGGCTCATCTGGCTCGACGACCCCTCGGCCGGTCCGAACGCCGGTCGGTGGAACCTGTGGCGGCGGGACGTGGCATCCGATCTTCCGGCGGAGCCGATCGCCCCCGCGGACGCCGACACCGGAGGCGGACTGTGGGTGCTCGGCGTCCGGTGGTACGCACTCCTGCCGGACGGCGGGATCGTCGCGGTCCGGACGCACGGCGCCGACGAGGTGGTGCGCATCGACGCGGAGGGGACCGCCCGCGCGACCGGCATCCCCGTCCGATCGCGCGCGGTCGTCGAGGATACCCTCGGATCCCGCGTGCTGGTGTCGGGGATGGCGCCCGGGGTCACCGGCATCTGGCAGCTCGACGAACACGGCGACGTGACGCTCGTCGTGGGCTCGCGCTCCGACCTCGGCGACGAGTGGATCCCCCCGGCGCGCCCCTTCACGGTGCACAGCCGCCACGGCGACGTCCACGCGTTCGATCACCCGCCCACCAACCCGCACCACACGGCGCCCGAGGGCGAACTTCCGCCGTACATCGCCCTCGTGCACGGCGGCCCGACGGCCCACGTCGGCGGTGTGGCCGACAGCCGGATCACCTTCTTCACGAGCCGGGGCATCGGCGTCGTCGAGGTGAACTACGGCGGCTCGACCGGCTACGGGCGGGCCTATCGCGATCGGCTCCGCGGGCAATGGGGCGTCGTCGATCGCGACGATGTCGCAGCCGCGGCATCCGGTCTCGCCGCGGAGGGACGAGCGGATGCCGCGCGCCTGGCGATCGCGGGGAGCTCGGCCGGCGGCTGGACCGTGCTCGCGGCCCTCGTCGGCACCGACGTCTTCGCCGCGGGGATCTCCCGCTACGGCGTCGGAGACGCGCGCCTGCTCGCCACCGACACCCACGACTTCGAGGCCCGCTACCTCGACGGTCTCATCGGGCCGCTCCCCGCGGCGGAGGCGTTGTACCTCGAGCGCTCACCGCTCAGCCACACGGAGGGCTTCCGCGTGCCGGTCCTGCTCCTGCAGGGATCGGACGACGCGGTCGTGCCGCCGACGCAGGCGGAGGCCATCCGCGACGCCCTGGCCGAACGCGGCGTGCCGCACGCCTACGTCCTGTACGACGGCGAGGGGCACGGGTTCCGACGAGCGGAGACCGTCGTGCACGCGCTCGAATCCGAGCTGGCCTTCCTCGGTCAGGTGTTCGGCTTCGAGACCCCCGGGGTCCCCGCGATCGCGCTCAGCTGAGTCCGAGCCGATCGGTCAGCGCGCGTACGGCGCGAGCTCGGCCGCCAGCCGCTCCGACACATGGGCGTGGACGGCGGTGCCGCCCTCCTCGTGACGGGTCGACAGGATATGACCGGACTCGTGGACGGCGCTGACGAGATCGCCGCGGTCGTACGGGACGAGCGCGTGGACCTCGACGGCCGGCAACGGCAGAGCGTCCTCGATCGTCGCGCGCAGCTCGACGATGCCTTCGCCGGTGCGCGACGAGACGAAGTGCGCCTTCGGCTCGAGGCCGCGCAGCACGAGGCGCGTGTCGGGGTCGATCAGGTCGGCCTTGTTGAAGACGACGATCTCGTTCGTCGAGCGCGCCCCCACATCGCCCATGACGTCGCGGACGGTCGCGAGCTGTGCGGCCGGGTCGGGGTGCGACCCGTCGACGACGTGCACGATGACGTCCGCGTCGCCGACCTCCTCGAGCGTCGAGCGGAACGCCTCGACCAGCTGGTGCGGGAGGTTGCGGACGAACCCGACGGTGTCGGTGAGCGTGTAGACCCGACCGTCGGCCGCCTGCGCGCGACGGACGGTCGCGTCCAGGGTCGCGAACAGCGCGTTCTCGACGAGGACGCCCGCGCTCGTCAGCTTGTTGAGCAGACTCGACTTGCCGGCGTTCGTGTACCCGGCGATCGCGACCGACGGGATCGTGTTGCGCTTGCGCTCGGCACGCTTGGCCTCACGGGCCGGCTTGAAGTCGCGGATCTGACGGCGCAGCATCGCCATGCGCGTGCGGATGCGTCGGCGGTCGAGCTCGATCTTCGTCTCACCCGGACCGCGCGAGCCCATACCGGCGCCGCCGGCGCCGACCTGGCCACCGGCCTGTCGGCTCATCGAGTCACCCCAGCCGCGCAGGCGCGGAAGGAGGTATTCGAGCTGGGCGAGTTCGACCTGCGCCTTGCCCTCTCGGCTCTTCGCGTGCTGGCTGAAGATGTCGAGGATGACGGTGGTCCGGTCGATGACCTTGACCTTGACGACGTCCTCGAGGGCGCGTCGCTGGCTGGGCGCGAGCTCGGTGTCGGCGATGACCGTGTCGGCACCGACGGCGACGACCAGGTCGCGGAGTTCCGCCGCCTTACCGCGGCCGATGTACGTCGCGGGATCGGGATGCGGACGACGCTGCAGCACGCCGTCGAGGACGACGGCCCCGGCTGTCTCGGCGAGTGCGGCGAGCTCGCGCAACGAGTTCTCGGCATCCTCCGTCGACCCCTGGGGGTAGACGCCCACGAGCACGACGTTCTCTAGCCGCAGCTGGCGGTACTCGACCTCGGTGACGTCCTCGAGTTCGGTGGACAGCCCCGGGACGCGGCGGAGCGCGGCGCGCTCCTCGCGGTCCCACTGGTCGCCGTCCGTGTCGCCGTAGGCGACGGTGCTCTCGTCCTGCAGCGCCTGTGCGGCGCCGAACACGCGCACCCCCGAACGCGACTCCGCTCGCGCCAGCACGCGGTCTACCGGGTCCACCGGCTCGTCCGTCGCGGCAGGGGTGGTGGTGTCTGTCATGTGATCCTTTCGCGGCCTCGCGGCCATCCGTGAACTCTAGCTTCCCGCGGCTTCCACCGCCTCCGCTACGCTCGTCGCATGGGGAGCGACCATTACTTCAGCGCGTCCCCGTCCAGCTCCGAGAACCTCCGCCGCATCCGTGTGTCCCTCGCCGGTCGCGACGTCGAGGTGACGACAGCGGGCGGGGTCTTCAGTCCCGACCATGTGGACGGGGGGACGGCGGTGCTCCTGGCGAACACGCCTCCGCCCCCGGGGGGCGGTCATCTTCTCGATCTCGGATGCGGCTGGGGTCCCATCGCGCTGTCGCTCGCCATCGACGCGCCTCACGCGACGGTGTGGGCCGTCGACGTCAACGAGCGAGCCTTGGACCTCGTCCGCCGCAACGCTGCGGAACTCGGCCTCGATAACGTCAACGCCGTGCTGCCCGAAGATGTTCCGAGCGACGTCGCCTTCCGCACCATCCGGTCCAACCCGCCGATCCGTGTCGGCAAGGATGTCCTGCACGGACTGCTCGAGACGTGGATTCCCCGGCTCGCCGAGCGCAGCGATGCCTGGCTCGTCGTGCAGCGCAATCTCGGTTCCGATTCGCTGCAGCGGTGGCTCGCGGCATCCCTCGACAGAGGCTATTCGGTCACCCGTGCCGCGACCGGGCGAGGATTCCGGGTGCTGAAGGTCCGCCGGCACGGCACGCCCGCGACGGGGACGATCACCCTCCCCTGAGCGACGTCAGGCGAGCGTGATCTCGCCCGAGAAGACGAGCGACGCGGGACCGGAGAGCAGGACGCGCTCACCGGCATCCGTCCGCACGACGCGCACCCCGAGACGGCCGCCGGGGACGTCCACCGTCCACCGGTCCGGGGCACCGGCCCCCGCCCAGTGACGCACGGCCAGAGCGGATGCCGCTACCCCGGTCCCGCACGAGAGCGTCTCCCCGACGCCCCGCTCGAACACGCGCATCCGGATCGCGCCGACGCCGTCGGTGATGAGGGGTTCTTCGGGGACGACGAACTCGACGTTCGCGCCGGCTGCCGGGACGGGGTCCAGGATCGGCTGGACCGTCAGGTCGAGCCCGTCGAGCTCGGCGATGCTCGAGAGGGCGACGACGACATGGGGGTTCCCGACGTCGATGCCGAGACCGGGGCGCGCGATCTTCAGACCGTGCGCCCGCACGAGGACCTCGTCGGAGGTCGGACGCCACAGGCCGAGGTCGACTTCGAATCCGTTGTCGGCGAGCGTGACGGTCTTGGTTCCGGCGCGTGTGCCGATGCGCAGGGTCTCGCCGGCGCCGAGCGTCGCGTAACCCGCACTCAGGAGGTACTTCACGAAGACGCGGACACCGTTGCCGCACATCTCGGCGATCGAGCCGTCGGCGTTGCGGTAGTCCATGAACCACTCGGCGTCGGGAGTCTCAGAGCCCGCAGCGATGGCGGCTGAGCGGACGACCCGCAACAGCCCGTCGGCTCCGATCCCGAAGCGTCGGTCGGTCAGCGCGGCGATCTGCTCGCCGGTCAGATGCAGCGACCCGTCGGGGTCGGCGACGACGACGAAGTCGTTGCCCGTCCCGTGGCCCTTCGTGAATGCGATCGTCGACACCCGCCCAGTCTAGGTGCGGGTGGATGCCGCTTCGCCGGTCAGCGCGGCGGAGTCGACCCCGCTGCGCGGAGTCCCGCATCCATGAGATCGAGGGACCACGCGACGCTGTCCTCGACATCGATATCCATCCGGAAGCCGTGCGCGGCATCCAGGACAGCGAACCCGTGGAGCACGCTCCGGAGCATGCGGATGGCGTGGACGTGCTCCTGTCTCGGCAGTCCGTAGCTGTCGAACACTCCGCCGAGGGCGTCGAGACTGTCGTGGAGCGCGATCGCGAGCGGGTCGTCATCACCGGACGGCTCGGCGGCGGCGGTCGCGGCATACCGACCCGGGTGCGCCTGTGCATAGCGCCGGAAGGCGACAGCGACGTCGGTGAGGGCGGCGCCGCGGTGTTCCGACAGCGTCGCACGGAACACCCCCGCGAGGTCCTGCGCGGCCAGGGTCGCCACCCGATGGGTGAGCTCGACGAGCCCGCCCGGCACATGCTTGTAGAGCGACGGCGGACGGACGCCGACCCGCTCCGCCAGCGCCGTCATCGTCAGGGCGGCGAGCCCCTGCTCGTCGATGAGGTCGGCTGCGGCGCGCGTCACGGCGTCGACGTCGAGGCCGGCCCTAGGCATCCGCCGCCCCCGTCCCGATCGAGAAAGCCGATCGCAGGAACGGGACGGCGAGGTCGACGACCTCCCCCGGCCGTTCGACGTGCGGGTAGTGTCCGGCACCCTCGATGACCGCCAGCCGGCCGATGCCGGGCCTAAGCGCGGCGATCACCCCTTCTCCCTCAGCCCGCGGGTCCGCCCAGTCCGGGTCGGCCGTGCCCATCACCACGAGGACCGGCACGGTCACGTGCGGGAGCTGCTCCCCCGCATCCGCGGGACTCGTCTGCCCCATGGCCCGGAGCGCGGCCATGCGCGCGGGATCGGCGAGATGACGGGCGATGCCGGCCTGCTCCTGCGCCCAGTCGGCGGGCTTCTGCGGAATGGCGAGGTCGAGGTAGCGGAGCCACGCGGGCACACTCCCGCGGAGCATCATCGTCGCCAGGCGGGTCATGCCCTTCCGATGACGGGCGTGCCGGATCAGGCCGACCGGGTCGAATCGCTGCGCGCGGGTGAACGGGGCGAGCTCGACGACCCCGACGACGTCGTGCGGGGCGCGCGCTGCCGCGACCGTCGCAGCACCTCCGCTGATCGACTGGCCGACGATGACCGCGGGACCGCCGAGATGACGGATGACGGCGAGCAGATCACCGGCTATGTCGCCGCGGCTGTAGCTCGCCCACGTGGCACTCGACTCGCCGCATCCGCGGATGTCGACGTTCGCCACGCGGAACCCAGCCTCGACGAGGGCCGGCACGACGAAGCGATAGGAGCGCCGGGAGTCGCCCATCCCGTGTGCCAGAACCACGAGTGGACCGTCCCCGACCACGTCGAACGCGATCTCCCCGCCTTGCACCTGGATCTTCTCGACCATCGGCGTCTCCTTCGCATCGTGTTCGATACGAGAAGGCTACGGCTATTAGCTTTAGCTTGTCAAGGATTCGAGGAGGTGGATGCCGGGGGTCCCGGCATCCACCCACCGAAGGCCGGGGTACCTCTTGAACCACGAGACCTGACGCCGCGCGTACCGGCGCGTGAGCGCCTGGGTCTCGGCGACGGCCTCTTCTTCGTCCATCCGGCCACCGAGCTGCGCGAGTGCCTGCGCGTAACCGATGGCGCGAGGCGCGGTCGGACCGGACTCGAGACCCCGGGCCCGGAGGCCCTCGACCTCGGCGAGCAGACCGTCCCGCCACATCCCCCTGACCCGCTCATCGAGGCGCTCGACCAGCTCTGCACGGTCCAGGTGGACACCGACGAGTTCGGTGGCGGGATGCCACAGCACGGGCGCCTCCGGGAGCGCAGCGCCGTGGGTGTCCGCGCCCTGGAGGAGCACCTCGAGAGCCCGGACGACACGCCGACTGTTGCGCGGATCGAGGCGATCTGCTGCTCCCGGATCGAGGTCGCGGATCCGCTCGATCAGCGCCGCGGCTCCGAGCTCGTCGAGATCCGCCTCGAGCCGGGCGCGCAGCGCCGGGTCGCGGGGCGGGAAGCGGAAGTCGAAGACCACGCTCGACACGTAGAGCCCTGAGCCCCCGACGAGGATCGCGTCGGCCCCGCGATCGAGGATGCCGCGGATCGTCGCGCGCGCCCTCTCCTGGTAGACGGCGACAGCGACGTCCTCGGTCACATCGAACTCGTCAAACAGATGATGCGGGATGCCGCGCCGCTCTGCCAGGGGGATCTTCGCGGTCCCGATGTCCATGCCGCGGTAGAGCTGCATGGCATCGGCGTTCACGATCTCCGCCGCGCGGCCGCGACGGATCAACTCCTCGGCGAGGTCCAGCGACAGCGACGTCTTACCCGTCCCGGTCGCTCCGACGATCGCCCACAGGCGCTCCGCGCCCACGAGGTCAGAGTCCGGGCGTCGCGGTGCGGATCATCGGCAGGCCGAGCGACACGGCGCGCGGACCGGCGTCACCGGTCGGGGCCGGGACACCGCAGGAGTCGGCCTGCGCACGATCCCACGCGTCCCCGGCGCGCGTGCGGCGGATGCGCAGCGGCGCGCCGTCCGGGCTGTCGGCGAGGAGGTGGAACGGCGCGGCGTGCGTGACGACCGTCGTGACCACGTCGCCGGGACGCGGCGTCGGGGAACCCTCGGGCACCTCGAAGTGGACGAGGCGGTTGTCCTCGGCGCGGCCGGTCAGGCGGCGGGTCGCGGCATCCTTCTTCCCCTCACCCGTCGAGACGAGAACCTCGACGGTGCGCCCGAGCTGGGCCTGGTTCTCCTCGAGGGAAATGCGCTCCTGCAGGGCGACGAGGCGGTTGTACCGCTCCTGGACGACCTCCTTGGGGACCTGATCGGGCATCGTCGCAGCGGGTGTCCCCTCGCGGATCGAGTACTGGAAGGTGAAGGCCCCCGCGAATCGCGCCTGCTCGACGACGCGCATGGTGTCCTCGAAGTCCTCGTCGGTCTCGCCCGGGAAGCCCACGATAATGTCGGTCGAGATCGCCGCGTGGGGCATCTTCTCGCGCACGCGGTCGAGGATGCCGAGGAACCGTTCGCTGCGGTACGACCGCCGCATCGCCTTGAGGATGCGGTCCGACCCGGACTGCAGCGGCATGTGCAGCTGCGGCATGACGGCAGGGGTCTCCGCCATCGCGTCGATGACGTCGTCGGTGAACGCAGCGGGGTGCGGGCTCGTGAAGCGCACGCGCTCGAGGCCCGGGATCTCGCCCGCCGCGCGCAGGAGCTTGCTGAACGCCTGGCGGTCGCCGAACTCGACGCCGTAGCTGTTGACGTTCTGGCCGAGGAGGGTGACCTCGATCGCGCCGTCGTCGACGAGCAGACGGATCTCGTTCAGGATGTCACCCGGGCGGCGATCCTTCTCCTTGCCGCGCAGGCTGGGGACGATGCAGAACGTGCAGGTGTTGTTGCACCCGACGGAGATCGAGACCCAGCCGCTGTGCGCCGAGTCGCGCTTGGTGGGGAGCGTCGACGGGAACACCTCGAGAGACTCGAGGATCTCGAGCTCCGCCTCGCCGTTGTGCCGCGCCCGCTCGAGGAGGCTCGGGAGCGAGCCCATGTTGTGGGTGCCGAAGACGACGTCGACCCAGGGTGCCTTCTGCTGGACGGCGTCCTTGTCCATCTGGGCCAGGCAGCCGCCGACGGCGATCTGCATGCCGTCGTGCTTGTCCTTGCGGCTCTTCAGGTGCCCGAGGGTGCCGTAGAGCTTGCCCGCGGCGTTGTCGCGGACGGCGCACGTGTTGATGACGACGACGTCAGCCTCGACTCCCGCGTCAGCACGGATGTAGCCGGCCGACTCGAGGGAACCGGACAGACGCTCGGAGTCGTGGACGTTCATCTGACACCCGAAGGTCCGTACCTCGTAGGTGCGGGAGCGGCCGTCGGCGGTGACGGCGGCGTCTGACGGGGCGATGAGAGTGGGGGCAGCGGAAGGGCTGGTCATGATCAGGCCATTCTACGAGCCGCGTCGCCTCGGGACGCCCCGGGCGGTGTCAGCGCAGGAGCGAGCGGATGCGGGCCGCAGAGATGGCGCTGAAGGTGACGGCGACGGCGACGAGAACGGTGACGGCGAGCCACACGGGGACGACGCTCGAGCCGACGAAGAGATCGATCCCGTAGATCTCCTTGAGGTCCCTGATGGCGCCGGCGTCCCCGCCGGCGAGAGCGGCGATCGTCTCGTCGGTGAACGGCAGGCGCAGGAGCATGGCTCCTTGGGCGAACGGGAGGGCGTTGATGGTCGACGCGACGCCATCGGGGAGAGACCCGACCGGGATGTAGGAACCCGCGACGAATCCGAGGACGGTACCCACGACCGTCGAGAACGCGGAGTAGGCACCGGTCGTCTTCAGGAAGGAGGCCCCGAAGGCTCCGAGGGAGGTGAAGGCGACGCAGCAGAGCACCATCGCACCGATCGCCCGCAGGATTTCGAGAGGACCGAGCCACGCGCCGCGGACGAGTCCGAGTTCGAGCACGGTGAGGATGAGGATGATGCCCGACATGACGACCGCGACGGACACCGAGGACAGCAGGTAGCCGAGCACCAGCTGCGATCGCCGGATGGGGGCGACGAGGAAGTCGGCGAACCGGCCCGAGGCGCGATCGTCCACGAACACGGAGATCGCTCCGATCCCCGAGGTGACGGTCGTGAGCAGGACGATGCCCGACAGCATCCAACTGTCGACGAAGGCCTCGATGTCGGCGCGCGATGCGCGCGGGAGGGTGCGCTCGAGACCATCGACCTGCAGCCGGGAGAGGAAGAGCGTGTAGAGGAAGAAGAGGATGAGCCCGCTCAGCAACGAGAAGAAGACGTTCATCCGATCGCGGAAGAACAGGGTCAGATTGCGGCGCACGATGGCCGCGATGATGCTCATACGGCGTCCCCGACGAGCTCACCGCGGCCGGTGAGGGCGAGGAAGACGTCGTCCATCCGACCGTGCCGGAACTCGAAGTCCAGAACGTCCTCGTCGTGCTGCGCCAGCAAGGTCCGTGCCGCCCGCGCGTCGGGCACCTCGATCGTGAGGATGTCGCCGTCGCGAGTCGCGGTCAGTCCGCCTCGGGTGGCGAGGGCGGACAGCGTGTCCGGATCTCGTGTGGTGACGGTGAGCACGCTGCGACTGTGGCGTGCGCGTAGTTCTGTGGGCGTCCCGCTCGCGACGACGCGGCCCGCGTCGATGATGGTGACCTGATCCGCCTCTTCGGTCTCGGCCATGTAGTGGGTCGTCAGGAAGACGGTGAGACCCCGCTCGGAGCGGAGCCGATCGATCGCCGCCCACACCGCCACACGACTCGCGGGGTCCAAGCCCGCGGTCGGCTCGTCGAGGAAGAGGATCGACGGCTCGTGCATGAGCGCACGGGCGATGTCCGCGCGGCGACGCTGTCCGCCCGACAGCCGGCCGTAGGGACGGTCGAGGAACTCGTCGAGTTCGACGAGGAGCGAGAGTTCGTCGAGTCTGGCAGCGAAGCGCCGACGGTCGATGTGGGAGAGCGTGGCTCGCAGGGCGAGGTTTTCGCGGACGGTCAGACCGTCATCGAGCAGTGACCGCTGGAACACGACGCCGATCCGCGACCGCACCCGTTCGCTCTCTGCCGACACGTCGTACCCCGCGACGCGGACCGTCCCGGCGTCCGCTCGGAGCAGCGTCGTGAGGCATCCGATCGTCGTGGACTTCCCGGCACCGTTCGCTCCCAGGAAGGCGAATAGCTGGCCGTCCGGCACCGCGAAGGAGACCCCGTCGACTGCGGTGACGGTCTTGTAGGACTTCACGAGACCGTCGACCTCGATCGCCATGCGCACACTCCTCCGGCCGCGCCGGGCGCGGGTAGGGCGAGTCTGTCAGATGGACGCAACCGTGGTCACGGTTCGAAGCGAACCCCATGCCGCGGGGGTGCGCTCGCCTCGTCGAGCGCACGACGCGCCACCGACAGGGCGACGGAGCCGTACCCGCGCCGGGCCAACTGACCGGCGAGGCGCCGGAGGGCCGTATCGCGATCGAGCCCTTCGAGCCCCCGCGCCTTGGACCGTGCGAACTCGAGAGCCCTCTCGGCCTCATCGTCGGGAAGTTGATCGAGCGCCTCGTCGATCACGTCGCGAGGGATGCCGCGCTGCGCCAGGCCCTGCGCGATCGCCATGCGACCCTGCGCCTTGCGGGACGTCGCTTTGTCGATCAGCTGCTCGGCGAGGGCGGCGTCGTCGAGGTACCCGAGCGAGACGAACCGATCGATGATGCCCTCGAGCTCGGCCTCGTCGAGATCGTGCTCGCGGAGCACCGACCGCGCCTCGCGAAGTGAGAGGGATCGCGTCCGGAGCTTGCGCAGGAGGATCCGCTCAGCCACGGCTGCGGGCGCATCCTCACCCGCCGGAGCCACGACGGGCACGGTGCCCGTCGCCGGGTGAGCGGCACGGGCCGCGGACCTCTCGGATGCCGCACGCTCGGCGATCCACGTCGCATGCCACGGCTGCGGATCATCGCCGTTTCCGGTGGCCTCGCCCGCGTCGGCCGTGGCCTCCGTCCGGCGTCCGAAGAGCGGGATGACGGGGGCGAGCGAGTCCCGCTCGCCCCCGTTCGAATCCGTCATGATCAGGCCGGGCGGCGAGCCGTCAGCTCGTCCGACACCGCGGCATCCTCGGCGACGGCCTTCGGCTGGCCGATGCCGAGCTTCTGCTTGATCTTGTTCTCGATCTCGGCAGCCACATCGGTGTTCTTCAGCAGGAAGTTGCGCGAGTTCTCTTTGCCCTGGCCGAGCTGCTCACCCTCGTACGTGTACCAGGCACCCGACTTCTTCACGATGCCGTGCTCGACACCGAAGTCGATGAGGCTTCCCTCTCGCGAGATCCCGACGCCGTAGAGGATGTCGAACTCGGCCTGCTTGAAGGGCGGCGCCATCTTGTTCTTGACGACCTTCACGCGGGTGCGGTTACCGACCGCCTCGGACCCGTCCTTCAGGGTCTCGATACGGCGGATGTCCAGTCGCACCGAGGCGTAGAACTTGAGCGCCTTACCACCCGCGGTGGTCTCGGGCGACCCGAAGAACACGCCGATCTTCTCGCGGAGCTGGTTGATGAAGATCGCCGTAGTCTTCGTCTGGTTCAGGCCACCGGTGATCTTGCGGAGCGCCTGGGACATCAGGCGGGCCTGGAGACCGACATGGGAGTCACCCATCTCACCCTTGATCTCGGCCTCGGGGACGAGAGCGGCGACGGAGTCGATGACGACCAGGTCGATGGCACCGGAGCGGATCAGCATGTCGGCGATCTCGAGCGCCTGCTCACCGGTGTCGGGCTGCGAGACGAGGAGAGCATCGATGTCGACGCCCAGCTTCTCGGCGTAGCCGGGATCCAGCGCGTGCTCGGCGTCGATGAAGGCGGCGATACCGCCGGCCCGCTGCGTGTTCGCGATGGCGTGGAGCGTGAGGGTCGTCTTACCCGAGGACTCGGGACCGTAGATCTCGACGACGCGGCCGCGAGGGATTCCGCCGATACCCAGGGCGACGTCGAGGGCGATCGATCCGGTCGGGATGACCTCGACCGGCGCGCGCTCGTCGCTTCCGAGTCGCATGATCGACCCCTTGCCGAACTGGCGGTCGATCTGGGCGAGGGCCGATTCGAGGGCCTTCTCGCGGTCTGCAGGTGAGGGCATGTCGTACTCCTTGATACTCGCGGTTCCGTCGCCCGTAGGCTGTCGCGCTCCTCACCGACGGATCGGATGCTGCGACAGGGCGTGGGTGTCATCTGACGACATTCACGTTAGGAGGGGGCTCCGACATCGCTGCCGGATCCGGCCCTTACGTGAACGACGTCTCTACGACACCCGTTGTGCAGGAGACTACGCCCGCATCGAACGCATCTTCGATACGACACGCCGACTCACCGGCGTGGATCGAGCCTTCCCGCGCCGTAACGGCGGTCCACGGGGACGTCCGTCTCGGCGCACAGGGCATACCAGACATCACGCGGAGCGACACCTGCGGCCAAGGCCTCGCGGGCAGTCCGATTGTCGACGCCGGTCAGCACCAGGTCCGAGACGAGGGACGCGCCTCCCGATCCGAACTCGTCGGCGACGGCGCGATCGAATTCGCTGTGACGCATCGAGCGGTCAGCGCAGCGACAGCTCGGGGGCCGGGACCTCGTCGCCCAGGGAGGCGAGGTCGTCGGGAACGACGTCGGAGAGGGAATGCAGTCCCTCGAGCACCGAGATCCGCTCGCCGACCTCGCGCATGATCGCGGAGATCGGGACGTCGAGGGCCTCGGCCACGGCGGCGAGGATCTCGCTCGAGGCTTCCTTCTGACCGCGCTCGACCTCGCTGAGGTACCCGAGTGCGACGCTCGCCTTGCCGGAGACCTGTCGGAGGGTGTGACCCTTTTGCAGCCGGAAGTCGCGGAGGACGTCACCGATCTCTTGACGAACCAGGATCATGCGTGGGCCCTCCCTCAGCTGCGATCCACCGAATCCCTTGCGGGGGAACCACGGTACAACACGTTGGATGTCACCCTAGACCCCGCGTGCTGGGGAATGAGTGGGAATTACCGAGTCGTAACGCGCTCGGAACAAGGCCTATTCCCGGCTCAGAGCGCTTCCACCGCGAGGGCGATCGCACGGGCCGCTGCGGCCGTCCGGATCTCGTCCCGATCGCCCTCGAGCGTGAGGGACTCGACCCGCGAACCGAGCGGGGTCGAGACGGCGATGTGGACCGTGCCGACGGGCTGGCCGTCCGAGGAGACCGGTCCGGCGATCCCGGTCGTGGCGATCCCCACGTCGGCAGGCTCCCCCTCGCCGACGACACGACGGATGCCGTCCGCCATCTGGCGGGCGACACGGGGGTGGACCGGACCGTGCGCCTCGAGGAGGGTCCCGTCCACGCCGAGCAGCCGCTCCTTCAGATCCGTGGCGTACGCGACGATCGCGCCGCGGAACACCGAGGACGCCCCCGGGACGGACACGACGGATGCCGCGACCAGACCCCCGGTCAGCGACTCGGCGACGCCCAGAGTCCAGCCCAGTTCCCCGAGCCGTTCGACCAGTCGCTCCGAGTCCGATCGAGGACCGCGGGACACCGCGGTCTCCTCGAGCTCCTCCGGCAGTTCGCTGACGGTGCGGCGCATCATGCTCGGCGCGACGTGCGGGAACGGATGGCCGTGACGACGTAGTCGAGACCACTCGCAACGGTCAGCAGAACGGCGATCGTCATCGTCACCGTATTGACGACGTGGATCCACTCCCCCACGACCGTCCACAAGGGCAGGAGGGCGAGGGAGAGGGCGACGGCCTGGGCGAGGGTCTTGAGCTTGCCCATCCACGCAGCCGCCACGACGTGGTCCGTCGCGACCACGAGGCGATGGACGGTGATGCCCAGTTCGCGCACCAGCACCAGCACGACCACCCACGGCGGGAGTTCACCGAGGATCGAGAGGACCACGAACGCGGCGCCGGTGAGCACCTTGTCGGCGATGGGGTCGAGCAGCTTGCCCAGATCCGTGACGATCTCATGGCGACGCGCGAGGTAGCCGTCGATCCCGTCGGTCGCGATCGCGACGATGAACAGGACGCCTGCCCACCAACGGAGCGCGCCGTCCGATCCGCCGTCGGCGAGCAGAAGCCAGACGAACACGGGTGCGCAGAGGATGCGCACGATCGTGATGGCGTTGGGCAGCTGCCTCGGAATCGTCACGTCTTGAGCCTACCGAGCCCCGCAGCCGACGTCAGTCGCGGCCGGTGAGACCCCAGGCATCCTCATCGCCCTCGGACTCGACGACCTCGTAACCCTCGAACTGCTCCGTCACCGCGTCCGGCCCGTAAGGGTCGGTCGCGACGGCCGCAGCCGCAGGGGCGGCGGCGGGCGCGGCATCCTCCGGCGGCTCCTCTCCGCGCAGGCGCGCGAGAACGGCGGGGAGCTCGTCGGGCGTCACAAGGACGTCACGGGCCTTCGAGCCCTCGGAAGGGCCGACGATCTCGCGCGCCTCGAGGAGGTCCATGAGGCGTCCGGCCTTGGCGAAGCCGACCCGGAGCTTGCGCTGCAGCATCGAGGTCGAGCCGAACTGAGTCGTGATGATCTGCTCGGCAGCCGCCAGGAGGAGCTCGAGGTCGTCACCGATGTCGGCGTCGATCTCCTTCTTCTCGATGACCGCTTCGACATCCTTGCGGTACTCGGGACGCGCCTGGTTCTTGACGTGGTTGACGACCTTCTCGATCTCTTTCTCGGCGACCCATGCCCCCTGCACGCGGACCGCTTTGGAGGCACCCATCGGCAGGAAGAGACCGTCGCCCTGACCGATCAGGCGATCGGCTCCGGGCTGATCGAGGATGACGCGCGAGTCGGTGACACTCGTCACCGCGAAGGCCAGACGCGAGGGCACGTTCGCCTTGATGAGACCGGTGACGACGTCGACCGACGGACGCTGCGTCGCCAGGACGAGGTGGATGCCGGAGGCACGGGCGAGCTGCGTGATGCGGACGATCGAGTCCTCGACGTCGCGGGGCGCGACCATCATGAGGTCTGCGAGCTCGTCGACGACCACGAGGAGGTACGGGTAGGGCTTGAGGACGCGCTCACTGCCCGCGGGGAGCTGGATCTCGTTGGCGACGACCGCC
Source organism: Microbacterium sp. LMI1x-1-1.1 (assembly GCF_040676205.1). NCBI lineage: Bacteria > Bacillati > Actinomycetota > Actinomycetes > Micrococcales > Microbacteriaceae > Microbacterium > Microbacterium sp. LMI1x-1-1.1. Next base: position 1,509,821 of record NZ_JBEGHM010000001.1, on the reverse strand, counting down.
CTGTTGAAGTCGTCGATGTGGCGGAAGCCGAACGACGCGAGGTCGTCGTACCGCATGTCCATCTCCTTCACGACCCACTGCAGCGCCTCGGCCGCCTTCTTGGGGTTCGTGATGATCGGCGTGATGAGGTGTGGCACCCCGGCGTACGACGTGAGCTCGACGCGCTTCGGGTCGATGAGGACCATGCGGACGTCCGACGGCTTCGCCCGCATCAGAAGGCTCGTGATCATGGAGTTCACGAAGCTCGACTTACCCGAGCCGGTGGAGCCGGCGACGAGCAGGTGGGGCATCTTCGCGAGGTTGGCGACGACGTACCCGCCGCCGACGTCCTTGCCGATGCCGATCGTCATGGGATGCGTCGCCTGCTGCGCGTTCGGCGAGCGGAGGACGTCGCCGAGGGTGACGATCTCGCGGTCGGTGTTCGGGATCTCGACGCCGATGGCGCTCTTGCCGGGGATCGGCGCGAGGATGCGGACCTCGTTGGAGGCGACGGCGTAGGCGATGTTGTTCGTGAGCGCCGTGATGCGCTCGACCTTGACCCCCGAGCCGAGCGAGATCTCGTACTGCGTCACGGTCGGGCCGCGGGAGAACCCGGTCACCTTGGCGTCGATGGAGAACTGCTCGAAGACACCCATGATCGCGCGGACCATGGCGTCGTTGGCCTCGGAGCGCGCCTTGTGGGGCGTCCCCGCCGCGAGCGCGTCAGCGGAGGGCAGGCGGTAGTCGGCGGCATCCGGATCGACGGAGTCGAGGTTCGCGGCCACGAAATCGGGCAGCGGCGGAACCGGCGGCGCCTCGGGCACGGCGTCGCGCTTGCGGCCGGGCGTGCGGGGAGCGGCGGGCGCGATGATCTCGGTGACCGCGTCGGGCACGACCTCGGGGGTCGGCGTCGTGACGGGGTTGTCGAAGCTGCCGTCACCGCTCGCCTCGAGGAGGGCCGTGAGGTCGTCCGCTCCGAGGCCGCCGTCGGCGTCCTCCTCACGGCCGGACTTGTTGCGGCGCCACCAGGGCAGGGAATCGCTCTCGTCCTCGGGAGCGTCGAACGCGACCGTCGGGCCGGTCTGTCCCTTCGCCGGGGCGGCGTCGGGATCGGGCCGCTCGGCGTCGAACATCCAGGCGTAGAGGTCGCCCAGGCGACGCCCGATGCGGTTGGGCGGCGTCTTGGTCAGGATGAGCACGCTCAGCAGGGCGAGCAGGCCCATGACGATTCCGGCGCCCACCTCGGTCAGCACCGTCAGGGGCTCACCGATCGCCCAGCCGAACAGTCCACCCGCGGCGCTCAACGCCATCAGACCCTCGCTGGGCTTCGGCCGGTCGGCCACGACGTGGCAGAAACCGGCCACCGCCAGGATGAACAGCCCGGCACCGATGCCGATGCGCCCGTTGTCGTGGACGGACGGCGGATGCCGGAACAGCCACCCGGCCAGGATCAGCAGGATGACGGGGAAGATGAAGGCCTCGCGGCCGATGAGCGCACCAACCGAGTAGGCGCTGATGTTCGTCCCGACCTCGGTACCGATGAGGAACCACTCCACGACCGCACCGGCGACGGCCATGAGCACCAGGAGGAACGGGAACCCGTCGCGGCGCTGATCCTTCTCGAGGGACTCGGATCCGAACGCCCGGAACATGCCGCCCGCGATGTGCGCGAGGCCCAGCCACGCGCGGACGACGATCGGCGGCCGATCGGCGTCATCGACGTAGTGGCGCGGTGCGGGTTCGGCCTTGCGGCGGGGGGCCGGATCGGCCTTCTTCGCGCGCGCCGAGGAGCCCGACGCGGACGCGCGGGGTTTGCTGGTCGGACTGCTACTCCTGGGCATACTCTCCACGGTAAGCCGCGGGACCGACATGTCCCAGGATTGACGCGACCCCGCGACCGTCGGGACTCAAGAGAGGCGCTTGATCATGGTGTCGCGCCCGAATCCGCTGCGGGTCACCGCGAACCCCTCCGAGCGATAGAGGACCTGCGCGAAATTACCTCGCTCGACGGAGAGGCAGATGCGCGCGCGGCCCTCGGCTCGAGCGGCCTCGCACAGCCGGCGCAGCAGAGTGCGACCGACGCCGTGCGAGCGCCAGAGCGCCTTCACCCCGATGATGAGCTCGGGCACCCCGGTCCCCACGTAGCCGAATCCGGGGTCGGTCCGAGGGAGGGTGCGGTACCAGGCCGCGCCGATCAGTTCCGACCCGGCGACGGCGACGAAACCGACGTCCCCCGGGCGCATCCATCCGGCGAGGTACCGACCGTGATCGGGATCGGCCAGGATCTCATGCCGCGGTCGCGGGGCGCCGGCTCGCCAGTTGGCGGCCTCGACGACCATGTCGCCGAGGAACACGCCGTCCGCCTGCGTGGCAGGACGAAGCGACCACGACTCGGGCATGCCCGAATGCTAGCGCCCGGGTCAGGCCTCGATCACCATCGGGACGATCATCGGACGGCGACGCAGCGACTGGTTCACCCAGCGGCCGATCGTACGACGGACGACCTGCTGCAGGGCGTGCGGGTCGCGGACGCCCGACTGGGCGGCTTCGGTCAGCGCCTGGGCGATCTTCGGCTTCACCGAATCGAACACGGCGTCGTCCTCCGCGACTCCGCGCGCGTGGATCTCAGGCCCCGTGACGATGCGGCCGGTCGCGGCATCCACCACCACGATGACGGAGATGAAGCCCTCCTCACCGAGGATGCGGCGGTCCTTGAGGTCGGCATCCGTGATCTCGCCGACCGACGATCCGTCGACGTAGACGAAGCCCAGGTCGAGCTGACCGACGACCGTCGCGACGCCGTCCTTGAGGTCTATGACCGTGCCGTTCTCGGCGATGATCGTGTTCGCCGCGGGGACGCCGCTGTCCTGGGCGAGCTTCGCGTTCGCCATCAGGTGCCGGTACTCGCCGTGGACGGGGAGCACGTTCTTCGGCTTCAGGATGTTGTAGCAGTAGAGCAGCTCGCCCGCGGCGGCGTGGCCCGAGACGTGGACCTTCGCATTCGCCTTGTGGACGACGTTGGCGCCGAGCTTCGTCAGGCCGTCGATCACGCGGTACACCGCGTTCTCGTTGCCCGGGATGAGGCTCGACGCGAGGATGACGGTGTCGCCCTCCCCCGGCTCGATCGCGTGGTCGAGGTTGGCCATGCGGGACAGGACCGCCATGGGCTCTCCCTGCGACCCGGTGGACATGTAGACGATGCGGTCGTCGGGCAGGTCCTTGGCCTTCTTGTAGTCGATCAGCACACCGTCGGGCACGTGCAGGTACCCCAGCTGCTCGGCGATCGTCATGTTCCGGACCATCGAGCGGCCGAGGAACGCGACGCGGCGACCGTGCGCGGCGGCCGCGTCGATGACCTGCTGGACGCGGTGGATGTGGCTCGAGAAGCTCGCGACGATGACGCGACGCGGCGCCTTGCCGATGACCTGGTCGAGCACCGGGCCGATCGCCCGCTCGAGCGGGGTGAACCCGGGCACGTCCGCGTTCGTCGAGTCGACGAGGAACATGTCGACGCCCTCTTCGCCGAGACGCGCGAAGGCGCGGAGGTCCGTGAGGCGGCCGTCGAGCGGCAGCTGATCCATCTTGAAGTCACCGGTTGCCAGCACAAGTCCGGCAGGGGTGCGGATGCCGACGGCGAGCGCATCGGGGATGGAGTGGTTCACCGCGACGAACTCGAGGTCGAACGGTCCGACCTGCTCGCGCTGCCCCTCCTTCACCGTCAGCGTATAGGGCTTGATCCGGTGTTCCTTGAGCTTCGCCTCGACGAGCGCGAGGGTCAGCTGCGAGCCGATGAGGGGGATGTCGCCCTTGCGCTTGAGCAGGTACGGGACCGCACCGATGTGGTCCTCGTGGCCGTGCGTGAGGACGACGCCGACGATGTCGTCGAGGCGTCCGCGGATCGCCTCGAAGTCCGGGAGGATCAGGTCGACGCCGGGCTGGTGCTCCTCGGGGAAGAGCACGCCGCAGTCGACGATCAGCAGCTTGCCGTCGAACTCGAAGACGGTCATGTTGCGACCGATCTCACCGAGTCCGCCGACGGGGGTCACCCGGAGCGTTCCGGGAGCGAGCTTGGCGGGGGCGGAGACGGTATTTGTCATCGAGTGGTTCCATGCACCTTCGGAAGGGCGCCGCCGGCAGCGGCATTGCGATCAGGTCGGAAGTTGGAGAAGTCGGCGCCCTCGATGTCTTTCACGAGGTCGAGCTCGTCCTCGATGAGGGCGGCCTCCCACTCTTCGGGTCCTACGAGCGGCAAGCGCACGCGCGGACTCGAGATGCGGCCGAGGCCGTGAAGGATGTACTTGGCGCTGACCGTCCCCGGGACGTGCGTCATGACGGCACGGACGAGCGGTTCGAGCTTCTGGTGGGCGGCGGTCGCCGTCGTGAGGTCTCCCCGGTTGACGGCATCCACGATGGCCCGGTACGGAGCCGACGTGATGTTCGCCGTGACGCCGATGAGACCCGCGGCGCCGATCGACAGGTGCGGGAGGACGTTCGCGTCGTCGCCGGAGAAGTAGAGCAGGTCCGTCTGGTTGAGGACCCGGCTGACCTCGCTGAAGTCCCCCTTGGCGTCCTTCACCGCGAGGATGTTCGGGTGCTTGGCGAGGCGGAGGATCGTCTCGTACTTGATGGGCACGCCGGTGCGACCGGGGATGTCGTAGAGGATCACCGGCAGGTCGGTGGCGTCCGCGACGAGGCGGAAGTGGGTCAGGATGCCGGCCTGGGTCGGCTTGTTGTAGTACGGCGTGACGATCATGATGCCGTCCGCGCCGGCCTTCTCGCTCGCCTTGTAGAGCTCGATCGCGTGCGCGGTCTCGTTGGAACCGCCGCCCGTGATGATCTTCGCGCGGCCGGAGGAGACGGACTTGCCCACCTCGACGAGCTTCAGCTTCTCGGCATCCGTCAGCGTGCTGGTTTCTCCGGTCGTGCCGGTCACGACGATGCCGTCGGCACCGCCGGTGATGACGTCGTCGATGTGCTTCTCTACGGCCGGCCAATCGACCTCGCCGTCGGCCGTCATCGGAGTGACGAGCGCGACGAGCACCTGACCGAACGGATTGGCGGAGTGCGTCATGGTTCCCAGGGTACCGGTCGGGGTCCGTCGGCCGCGTCGTGGGTTCGTTGGGGGTGGGTGGCGGGGCGGTCGCGGGGCGACCGGTATCGCAGAGCAGCGGCGAGTCGCGCGGCGGAGCGGTCTTCTGCGTCAGCGGCCGCGGGAGGCGGCGGCGACCACGAGGCGATCGGGCAGCAGCCGCGACAGGGCGACGAGCATCTTGTACCGGAGTGACGGGATGCTGACGGCCCGGCCGCGCGCGGCATCCTTCAGCGACGCGCGCACCACCTGCGGGGCGGTCAGCCACATCCAGCCGGCGACCCCCTCCTCCCCCGGCGGCAGGCCGAGTCGCTCGTGGAAGTTCGTGTGGACGTAGCCGGGACAGACCGCCGTGACGGTCACTCCCCTCGGGGCGTAGACCGCGTTCGCCCACCGGCTGAAGCTGACGACCCAGGCCTTCGCCGCGCCGTAGGTGCCACGCGGGACGAGGGCGGCGACCGAGGCGATGTTCAGGATGCGGCCGCGTCCTCGCGCGAGCATGCCCGGCAGGGCGGCCCGTGTCAGCCTCATCGTGACCTCGACGTGCAGTTCGAGGTGCCGGGCCTCGTCTTCGATGTCGCCCGAGGCGAACCCGAGCGAGAGCCCGTACCCAGCGCTGTTGACGAGAAGGTCGACGCCCCGTTCGAGTCGCTCCTCGACGAGCCGTCGCTGAGCGGGGTCCAGCAGGTCCGCGACGAGGATCTCGGCACGTCCACCGCGGCCTTCGATCTCGTCGGCCAGGACCTGCAGGGCGCCGCGGTCCCGTGCGACGAGGACGACGTCGGCGCCGCGCGCCGCCAGCTGGCGGGCGTACTCCGCTCCGATACCGGAGCTCGCTCCCGTGACGAGTGCAGTGCGGGTCATGCGCGTCAGCCTAGGACGCGCCGGAGGTCAGGGGGCGACGCGACCGTTCGCGTTGAAGGCGGCGTACGTGAGCGGCATGAGTTCGCGCCACACGTTCTCCATCTTCTCGGCGCACATCTCGATCTCGCGCTGCGGGAACGACGGGAAGTGCGTGCCCTCGCGCATCGTGCGCAGCGACAGGAAGTTCATGAGCGACCGGGCGTTCACCGTGACGTACATCGACGACATGATGTTGAGCGGCAGGACGATGCGGGCGACTTCACGCGCGACGCCGGCATCCAGCATCCGCTGGTAGCTCTCGAAGGCGGCGATGGATGCCTCGCGCGTCTCGCGGGCAACGAGCTCGACCTGCTCCTCGGAACCGGGGAGGAACTGGTACGCGCCGGGCTTGCCGACCTGGACGAGGTTCCGCTCGGGCGCGGGGACGTAGAACACGGGACGGAGCTCGCGGTAGCGGCCCGACTCCTCGTTGTAGGACGCCATCCGGTGCCGCATGAACTCGCGGAAGACGAAGATCGGCGCCTGCACGTAGAAGGTCATCGAGTTGTGCTCGAACGGCGAGCCGTGCCGATCGCGCATCAGGTAGTTGATGAGGCCGCGGTCGCGGGCGGTCGCCTCGGAGCCGTCGGCGGCCGAAGCGAGGGTCTGCTCGCCCTGCGTCGACACGCGCGCCGCGAACAGCACGTCACTGTCCGCTGCCGACGAGCGCACCAGCTCGACCGTGACATCGCTGCGGAACTCGATCTCGGGGCTCTCGGGGCGCTCACTCACGGCTCACACACTACCCGCCGGGGCCGTCACGAACGACGCGGGGCGAACCGCACCACAGCGCGCAGGACTACTGTGGAGCGGTCATGGAACTCCTCCCCGCCATCCTCGTGCTGACCGCGCTCCTCGTGGTCACCATCGGCATCGGTCTGACCCTGCGGTGGCGGCAGAACCGGCCCCGTCCCTTCGACCCGCGCGAGATCGTCGAACCGACCCGTCTCGGGGCCGAACGACTCGGCGAGACGGCGACGCTGCTGCAGTTCAGCACCGAGATGTGCAGCCGGTGCCCCGGCGTCCACCGCACGCTCCGCGAGATCGCCGACGACCGCGACGGCGTCCTGCACCTGAACGTCGACCTCACGCACCGCGTCGACATCGCCCAGCACTTCCGCGTCCTGCAGACGCCCACGACACTGATCCTCGACAAGGACGGCATGGTGCGCTCCCGCTTCGGCGGTGTCCCGGGCCGCCAGGTCGTCGAGATGGAGCTCGACCGCGTGACGGCGGGAGCCGATCGTGGCTGAGGTGCGAGGGATCGACCCCCGAGGCCCGCGCTTCGCGGCATCCGTCACCGCAGTGTTGCTCCTGGTCGCGACGCTGCTGGCTCTCGTGGGCATCTCTACCCAGGGCTCCGCGTCGTTCGGTTGGTTCGCCTACCAGCCCGTCGGGGACTTCGCCTTCGTCGCGGGGAGGGCCTGGGCGATCGAGATGGCTCCGGTCGGAGCCCGCGTCGCAGACCCCGGCTTCCTCGCCGTCCTCGTCATCGCGCTCCTGTTCCTCTGGGGCGTCGTCTCGCCGCGCACCGCACCGTGGGGCGTGCTGTACCGCCGGGTGATCCAGCCGCGCCTCGCTCCCCCGACCGACCTCGAGGATCCCCGCCCGCCCCGCTTCGCGCAGGGCGTCGGTCTGTTCGTGACGACCGTGGGCCTCGCCCTGCACGTGCTCGGCGTCCCGCTCGCCCTCCCCATCGCGGCGGCGCTCGCCTTCATGGCTGCGTTCCTGAACGCGGCGTTCGGCCTGTGCCTCGGATGCCAGTTGTGGCTCCTCCTGCAGCGCGTCGGTCTCGTCGGCCGCACCGCCTGACGGTCGGCTCGGTCCGCGTCAAGTCATATCCCGCTCTGAATCGCGAGGCATATGCTCGGCAGCGATCGGTCACGACCACGACAGAGGAGACACCATGAGCGTCACGAGCGAAGCCACCACCAGCTGGAAGGGCACCCTGTTCGAAGGGTCGGGCGAGGTCGCCCTGGAGAGCTCCAACCAGGGACCGCTTCCCGTGAACTGGAAGGCGCGCAGCGAGGGATCGACCTCGGTGACGACCCCCGAGGAACTGATCGCAGCGGCCCATTCGTCGTGCTTCAGCATGGCCCTCTCGAATGCCCTGGCCGAGAACGGCACCCCTCCCGAGAGCGTCGAGACGACGGCATCCGTGACCTTCATCCCCGGGACCGGCATCACCGGCTCGCACCTGAACGTCAGCGCCACCGTCCCCGGCCTGTCGGCGGAGGACTTCGACCGCATCGCGAACGAGGCGAAGACGGGATGCCCCGTCTCGGCCGCTCTGTCGGGCATCGAGATCACGCTCGAGGCGACGCTTGCCTGAGCGCCGCGTCGTCGTCTCGGGCGCGTCCGGCCTGATCGGACGCGCCCTCATCGATTCCCTCGTCGCCGACGGCTACACCGTCACGCGGCTCGTCCGGCACCCCGCGCAGGGACCGGATGAGGTGACCTGGGCGCCCGGCGAGAAGCCGCTCGATCCCGCCGTGCTCGCCGGTGCGGAGGCCGTCGTCAACTTCAACGGGGCGACCATCGGACGCTTCCCGTGGACGGCCTCGTACAAGAAGCAGCTGGTCTGGTCGCGTCTGCGCCCGACGCAGACGCTCGCCCGCGCACTGCGGGAGCTCGGAGACGACGCGCCGCTGTTCGTCAGCTCATCGGCATCGGGGTACTACCCGCCCGATGGCCATGGGCGCACGTTCGACGAGTCCGGTCCGCGGGGCGACGCGTTCCTGTCCGAACTCTGCGGCGAGTGGGAGGCTGCCGCCGTCGCGTCGGGTGCGCGCACGGCGCTCCTGCGCACCGCTCCGGTCGTGCACCGCGACGGTGTGCTGAAGCCGCTCATGCTGCTCACCAAGCTCGGGTTGTCGGGGCCGCTCGGTCGCGGGACCCAGGTGTGGCCGTGGATCTCGCTCGATGACGAGATCCGCGGCATCCGTCACGTCATGGATCACGGCATCACGGGACCCGTGAACCTGACCGGGCCCGGGCGTGCCACGGCGAACGACCTCGGGTTCGCGCTCGCCCGTCGCCTGAACCGGCCCTACCTGCTGCGCGCACCCCTGTGGGCGATCCGGCTCGTCCTGGGCAAGGACGCCGTCGACGCGCTGCTCGCGACGGACTCGCACGTCGTGCCTGCGGTCCTCCTCGATTCAGGGTTCGAGTTCCACCACCCGACCGTCGAGGACGCGGTGGCCGCGGCCGTCTGAAGCCGCTCGGAGCTTCGTCAGCGGCGGCGCTCGGCGCGCTCGCGCGAGATCGCGGTACGGATCGCGCCGCGGGCGCGCCGACGGTCGCCGGCTCCGTCGTAGAGGAGCCCGAGCCGGTACCAGGCACGCCAGTCAGCCGGGTCGGCCTCGACGGCGTCGCGGTAGGCGGGGAAGAGGGCGTCGACCTCGGCCTGGACGGGCTTGCCGCTGGGGCGGAGCGTGAGCTCCTCCGCGGGCAGGGCGCCCTCGGCTTCGAGTCGCCGCCCCAGGCGCTCCGCTCCGGCACCGAAACTCAGCTCTCGCCACAGGGCCCAGATGGCGACGACGGGCAGCAGCACGAGGGCGACACCCATGGCGATGCCGACCGGATCACCGCTGGCCACGAGCAGCACCGCGCGCTGGCCGACCAGGTAGATGTAGAGCGCGAGGGTGACGGCGACGATCGCGACGCCGATCCGGGTCCTCATCGGGCGGTCGCCGCTGCGGCCTGGTCGGAGGCGTCGCCGTCGGCGACGGGCGCGGTGCGGGCGGGCTGCGGCATCCGGATGCCGATGTCGATCATCGAGTCGAGCCCCACGACGACGCCGGACGCGTCCCGCGCCGCCGCGAGGGCGACACGGATGCCGGGGGCATAGGCCGCGGCGGGGTCGATCGTGTCGTGGACGATCATGAGGGACTCCCCTGGTCCTGACAGGATCGTCTCCTGCCGAGCGACGACCCCCGGACGGCGCAGGGAGTGCACGGGGATGCTCGCGATCTGCTGGCCGCGGGCGCGCTGGTCGACGTGCGGTGCCTCGACGGGGCCGGCCTCGGAGCGGGCGGCGGCGATCAGCTCCGCGGTGCGGACGGCGGTGCCGCTCGGGGAGTCCACCTTCGTCTCGCGGTGGGTCTCGACGATCTCGATCGAGGGGAAGAACGGGGCGGATGCTGCGGCGAGAGCCGACCCGATGACGGAGCCGAGCGAGAAGTTGGGGATGAAGACCGCGCCGGTGCCCGCGGCATCCACCAGGGGACGGACGAGGGCGATGCGCTCGGCCGACCAGCCGGAGGTCCCGACGAGGACGTTCTTGCCCCGCTCGATCGCGGCGCGGACGACGTCGATCGACACGGCGGGGGTCGACGCGTCGACGACGAGGTCGGCGGCGTCCAACTCGGCCAGGTCACTGGCGGAGCCGAGCACGGCGACCGTCTCGAAGCCCTCCGTCGCGGCGATGACCCCGGCGATGATGCTGCCGAGCTTGCCGGTCCCGCCCACCAGGGCCACGCGCGTCGTCATGCGTCCAGCCTAGGCGGGGAGGACGGCGGCGACCGTGTCCCACGCGAGCTTCACGACCAGCAGACCCAGGACGACGAGGAAGACGATCCTGACGAATCCGTTGCCGCCGCGGGTCGCCATCCTCGCACCGATGAAGCCGCCCGTGATGTTCGCGCACGCCATGACGACACCGAGCGCCAGGATGATCTCGCCGTGGACTCCGTAGACGATCAGCGCGGCGAGGTTCGTCGTGAGGTTCGCGATCTTCGCGTTGACACTCGCCTGCAGGAAGCCGAAGCCGAGTACCCCGACGAGGAGGATCACGAAGAACGAGCCGGTTCCGGGTCCCAGGATGCCGTCGTAGAACCCCACGCCGAGTCCGATGACTCCCGAGCGCCAGACGATTGCACGACGCTCGGCATGCCGAGGCTCGTGATGCAGGCCCATCCGGGGACGCAGGAGCGTGTAGACGCCGACCGCCACGACGGCGACGAGGACGACCGGGGTCAGGACCTCGCGCGGGACGTACCTCGACAGCGCGGCGCCGACGGCAGACCCCGCGAAGGCGCCGACGACGAGTGGGATCAGGAGGACGAGGTGGACCTTCACCCGCCGCAGATAGACCCAGCTGGCCGACAGCGTCCCGAAGAACGAGCTCAGCTTGTTCGTTCCGAGGATGAAGGGGGTCGCGACGTCCTTCGGTACGCCGATGACCAGCGCCGGCAACTGGATGAGGCCGCCGCCGCCCACGACGGCGTCGACCCAGCCGGCGACTCCGGCAGCGACCACGAGGAACAGCAGCGCGCTCGCGGAGACGGGGAGCCAGTCGGCGAGCAGAGGACCGGTCAGCACCTCACACCGAGAGGATGTCGGGAAGGCCCGTCCGCAGCTCCACGGGGAGGTGTGCCAGGTCGTTGTGGGACACGAGCGACCAGGGGCGCCCCGGCCGCTGCGCGAGAACGGTCAAGCCGCAGTGGGCCTGGTTGATCGTCAGCCAGCGCCACTCGGGCGCCTGCAGGACCTCGCGGACGAGCCAGGCGATCACGAAGTTGTGGGTGATGAGCAACTCGTGCGCGTGGGGACGGTGCGCGAGGAACTCCGCCCCGGCATCCGCCATCTGCGCGGATCCCGCGTCGGCCTCGGCCTCGGTGACGCCGCCGAAGAACGGCTCGTAGACGTGCGGGGTGTCGGGCGTCATGCCGCTCGGCACGCAGTCGAAGAGGAGAGCCGTGGGCTCGGGGTCGACGGCCGGTAGCCGCTCGGCGACGGCTCGCGCGGTCTCGGCGGCGCGCAGCAACGGCGAGTGCCAGACGGCCGTGAGAGGGACCCCCGACAGGCGGTCGGCGAGGAGCTCCGCTTGACGACGTCCTCGCGGGGACAGCGGTCCGTCAGCGAGGCCGTGTTCGGCGTCGAGGTGTTCGCCGTGCCGCACCAGGTACAGATAGTGCGTCACGTGATTGCTCGCTTCGTCGGGGTGCACCGCGGGCTCCCCGGGCTCACTTCCACCCTAAACCAGCCTCAATCCGTCGCCCGTGCGATCTCGGCGAGGTGTGCGCGACTGAGGTGCACTCCGACGCCTTGGACGAGTTCGTCGACGTGCGAGACGGCGTAGGCGTTCACGATCGGGGCGGCGACGATGCGCTGCGCGAGAAGCCAGGCGATCGCGACGGCGGCCGGGGGGACGGTCAACTCCCCCGCGATCCGATCCAGCGCGCGGAGCGTGCGCGCGCCGCGCCGGTTCATGCTGGCGGCGAGTTGACGCCCGCGCACCGACCCTCCGACGCGGTCGCGCTCGCGGTGCACGCCCGAGAGGTACCCGTGCTCGAGTGCCTGCGAGGGCGTCACCGCGATGCCCTGGGCTCCGGCGACGAGGCGGAGGTCACCGTCGAACTCGTCGCGCCGGAGCACGTTGTAGGGAACGTCGAGCACGGTGAACCGGGGGTAGCCGGCAGCCGAGAGGATCCGAGCCTCCACGAGCTGGGTCGCGCGGTACCCGGCCGCTCCGATGGCCCGCACCTTGCCGGACTCGACGAGCCACTCGGCCGTCGCCAAGGTGTCCTCGAGCAGCGTCGTGCGATCGGCGGTGCCGTCGAGCGACAGGACGTCGATCCGATCCGTCCCGAGCCGGATGAGGGACGACTCGACGGCGCGCACGAGGTTGACGGGTCCGAGCCCGGGGTTGTCGGCGCCGCGTCCGACGCGGACCGAGAGGACGACGTCGTCGCGGTTGCGCCGCCCGGCCATCCATCGCCCGATGACGTGCTCGCTACGACCGGCGGCGTAGCTGTCGGAGGTGTGGACCGCGTTGCCGCCGCGCTCGACGTAGCGATCGAGGATCGCGTGGGCGGCGGCGATGTCGACGTGCCAGCCGAACTCGGCGCCGCCGAGGATGAGCGGGAACACGGAGAAGCCTGTCTCCCCCAACGGCACGCGGATCGCGCGCCCCACGGGTGCCCCGTGGACCGGGAGCGGACCGGAGGGGTGGGTACCGGGCGTCACCGTCGGCGACGTCTGATCCGCCGTCTCGTATGCTGCCATACCCGTCTCCTCGCGGAGCGCTCGGGGGTTTCACGTGCCCACGCACCCTCGGATGCGCTCACTCCGAGGGTAGAACAGCCCTCCGACACGGCGCGTCTGCAGGCACGACGGCGGGTGACGTTTCCATAACGGTTCGCGCACGTGCGGCCGGCGAATGCCCGGGCAACGGCGAACGCCCGCCCTCCGAAGAGGACGGGCGTTCGTCAGAGCGTGGCTCAGGCCTCGGCGGGTGCCTCTGCCGGCGCGTCGCCGGCCGGAGCCGACTCCTCGACGACGGGCTCGAGCGAGAGCTTTCCGCGGTCATCGATCTTCGTGATGCGCACGAGGATCTTCTGGCCGACACCGAGGACGTCTTCGACGTTCTCGACGCGCTTGCCACCGGCGAGCTTGCGGACCTCGCTGACGTGCAGCAGGCCGTCCTTGCCGGGAAGGAGCGAGACGAACGCACCGAAGGTCGCGATCTTGACGACCGTGCCCAGGAACTGCTCGCCCACCTCGGGGTTGGTCGGGTTGGCGATCGCGTTGACCTGTGCGCGGGCGGCCTCGGCCGAGGGTCCGTCGACAGCGCCGATGTACACGGTGCCGTCGTCCTCGATCGAGATCTGAGCGCCGGTCTCGTCCTGGATCGCGTTGATCGTCTTGCCCTTGGGGCCGATCAGCTCACCGATCTTGTCGACGGGGATCTGGACGCTGATGACGCGGGGCGCGGTGGGCGCCATCTCGTCGGGTGCGTCGATCGCCGAGTTCAGGACGTTCAGGATCGTGAGGCGAGCCTCCTTGGCCTGGGTCAGCGCGGCGGCGAGCACCGACGACGGGATGCCGTCGAGCTTCGTGTCGAGCTGGATCGCCGTGATGAACTCGCTCGTTCCGGCGACCTTGAAGTCCATGTCTCCGAGCGCGTCTTCGGCACCGAGGATGTCGGTCAGCGCGGCGTAGCGCGTCTGGCCGTCGACCTCGTCGGAGACGAGACCCATCGCGATACCGGCGACGGGGGCGCGCAGCGGCACACCCGCGTTCAGCAGCGAGAGGGTCGAGGCGCAGACCGAGCCCATCGAGGTCGAGCCGTTCGAGCTCAGCGCCTCGGAGACCTGACGGATCGCGTACGGGAACTCCTCGCGGCTGGGCAGCACCGGCACGAGGGCGCGCTCGGCGAGGAAGCCGTGCCCGATCTCGCGACGCTTGGGGCTGCCGACACGGCCGGTCTCACCGGTCGAGTAGGGCGGGAAGTTGTAGTGATGCATGTAGCGCTTGCTCGTCGTGGGCGACAGCGAGTCGATCTGCTGCTCCATCTTGAGCATGTTCAGCGTGGTGATACCCATGATCTGGGTCTCGCCGCGCTGGAAGACCGCCGAGCCGTGGACGCGCGGGATGACCTGCACCTCGGCGTCGAGCGGACGGATGTCGGCGAGGCCACGACCGTCCATGCGGACGCCCTCGGCGAGGATGCGACCGCGGACGACGATCTTGGTGACCGACTTGTATGCGGCCGAGAACTCGAGCGGCGCACCGGCGGGGAGCTCCTCCGCCTCGACGGCGGCGATCAGCTCGGCCTTGACGCGGTCCTTGACCTTGTCGTCGGCAGCCTGACGCTCCTGCTTGTCGGCGATCTGGTACACGTTCACCAGGTCGTCGTACGCGCGGCCGGCGACGAAGTCGTAGACCTCGGAGCTGTACGGCGCGAAGACCGGGTAGACGCCGGGCTCGCGCGACGAGGACGCGGCCATCTGAGCCTGCGCCTCGACGAGCTGCTTGAGGAACGGCTTGGCGGCCTCAAGGCCACCGGCGACGATCTCTTCGCTCGGCTTGACGGCGCCGCCCTTGATGAGGTTCCAGCTGTTCTCGGTGGCTTCGGCCTCGACCATCATGATCGCGACGTCGCCGTCAGGGAGCACGCGACCGGCGACCATGAGGTCGAAGACGGCTTCCTCGACCTGGGCCTGGTTCGGGAACGCGACCCACTGGTCGGCGTGCTCGCCATGGCCGGGGATGAGCGCGAGGCGCACGCCGGCGATCGGGCCCGAGAACGGCAGACCGGAGATCTGCGTCGACGCGGACGCCGCGTTGATCGCGAGGGCGTCGTAGTACTCGCCGGGTGCGATCGAGAGAACCGTGACGACGATCTGGACCTCGTTGCGGAGGCCGTCGACGAACGACGGACGCAGCGGCCGGTCGATGAGGCGGCAGACGAGGATCGCCTCGGTGGAGGGACGTCCCTCGCGACGGAAGAACGAACCGGGGATCTTGCCTGCTGCGTACGAACGCTCTTCGACGTCGACGGTCAGCGGGAAGAAGTCGAAGCCCTCACGGGGGTGCTTGCCGGCGCTGGTGGCCGACAGGAGCATGGTTTCTTCGTCGAGGTAAGCGGCAACGGCGCCCTGCGCCTGCTGTGCCAGTCGTCCGGTCTCGAACCGGACCGTGCGGGTGCCGAAACGGCCGTTGTCGAGAACGGCTTCGGCGGCGGTGATTTCTGGACCTTCCAAGAGGTCTCTCCTTCTTTGTTTAGACTCGCACGCGCGTTTCGCGCACGAGATCATGCGAAGGAACAGGAACAGGCAGATATGGGCGCGCGGAGACATCCGCGAAGTCCGCCTGCGCTGGCCACCAGTCGAAGACCACCATCCGCCGGAAACGGGATGGGAATCCACCACAGGGGACCAGCTTCCTGCCGGGCCTGCTCCATGAGCTCACTGTGAAGTTGAGCGGATGCCGCGATGAGAACCGCGGGCAACCCGACCCAGCCTAACAGCGGACCCCCTTCTGTGCGTATCGTGGCGGGATGAGCGACGACGAGAAGACCGCGGACGCGGCATCCGATGACATGAAGCGGAAGTTCCGCGAGGCGCTCGAGAAGAAGAACTCGCGGAGCCGTCAGGGTGAAGCCCACCTCGACGGAGACTCCTCGGTGCACGGGACGCACGGCGCCGTCACCAAGCGCGAGTTCCGACGCAAGAGCGGCTGACCCCGAACGAACGAAGGCCCGGATGCCGAGTGGCGTCCGGGCCTTCGTCGTACGGTCGCGTATCAGCTGCCGAGCTCGGCGCGACGTGCGCGCGCCCGGTCCTCCTTGGCCTCCGCCTCGGCGAGCGCCGCGTCGTTCAGACCCGAGGTGTCGACGGCACCGGTGTCGTCGGAGACCCCGTGGGCCGTCAGCGTCGCCTCGTCGAACGGGCGACGACCGGCGAGGACCGCCGCCACCTGCTCGCGGTCGATCTGCTTCGTCCACGTGCCGATGAGGAGCGTGGCGACGGCGTTCCCGGTGAAGTTGGTCAGCGCACGACCCTCGGACATGAACCGGTCGATCCCGACGATGACGCCGACGCCGTCGACCAGGTCGGGACGGTAGGCCTGCAGGCCGCCGGCGAGGGTCGCGAGACCCGCTCCGGTGACGCCCGCCGCACCCTTCGAGGCGATGATCATGAAGACGAGGAGGCCGATCTGCTCGGGGATCGACATGGGGGCGCCGAGACCGGTCGCGATGAACAGCGAGGCCATCGTCAGGTAGATCGCGGTGCCATCGAGGTTGAACGAGTAGCCGGTGGGCACCGTGATGCCGACGACGGGCTTGGAGACGCCGAGGTGCTCCATCTTGGCGATGAGGCGCGGCAGGGCCGACTCGCTCGAGGACGTGCCGACGATGAGGAGGTACTCGCGCCCGAGGTACTTCATGACCTGGAAGATGTTGACCCGGGCGACGGCGTACAGGATCGTGCCGAGCACGCCCACGATGAACACGATGCACGTGATGTAGAACGCGATCATCAGGATGCCGAGGCTCACGATCGCCGCGAACCCGGTCTTGCCGACGACGGCGGCGATGGCCCCGAAGGCGCCGATCGGGGCGAGCCAGAGGATCATGCCGAGGATGCGGAACACGAGGGCCTGGAGGTGCTTGACCGCGGTCATGATGGGCTCGGCCTTCGCGCCCATCTTCTGCAGGGCGAAGCCGACCAGCAGCGCGATGAAGAGCACCTGCAGCACGCTCTCGCCGGTGAAGGCGGAGAAGAACGTCGTCGGGATGATCCCGAGGATGAACTCGGTCGTGGTCTTCGCCTCGGTCGCGTCGCCCGCGTCGTACTGGGCGTTCTGCATGTTCAGGCCCTCACCCGGGTGGATGATGTTGCCCACGATGAGACCGATGGCGAGTGCGAACGTCGACATCGCCATGAAGTACAGCAGGGCGAGGCCGCCGATGCGACCGACCGTCGCCGCCTTCGCGATCGATCCGACGCCCACGACGATCGTGCAGAAGATGATCGGCGCGATCATCATCTTGATCAGGTTCACGAACGCCTTGCCGACCGGCTCGAGGGACTCCCCGAAAGCTGGCCAGATGAGGCCGACGACGCAGCCGAGGACCACGGCGATGATGACCGAGATGTAGAGCCACGTGTGCTTGTCCCACGCCTGCTTGCCCCTGCGCGGGTTGTATCCGGGAAGCCGGAACGAGGATGTGAGGGCCATGATCTCTCCTGGGTGACAGTCGTTGTCGGAGTCGACGGCGGTGTCGACGAGGATCAGCGTGCCGGGTGTGCACGCGCCCCGGCAGTTGTGGTCGTATTGGTCGCAGAGCGGCGAGAGGAGGCGATGTGGCCCGTTCCGGCGCCGCGAGCGCGGCATCCCGCGTGTTCCTGGCCGTCGCGGCGGCCGTCGTCGTCCTGTCTCTGGCGATCGCGGGCATCCTCCTCTGGGAGGGACAGCGCGCCGCCCGGGCCGAGGCGGAGCGCGTCACCCGTGCCGTCGCCGAGACGATCGCCGACAGCACCGGGGTCGCCGATGCCCTTGCGCGCGGCGACCGCGCCGCCGCGACGCGCCTCCTGCAGCCCGAGATCCAGGCGGTCACGGCGGATGCCGACGTCGATTTCGTCACGATCATGGACCCGGCCGGCATCCGCATCACCCACCCGGACCCGGCGCGCATCGGTGAGGCCTACATCGGGACGATCCCGACCGGCACCGCATCGCTCACCGAGGAGTTCACCGGCACGCTCGGACCCTCGGTCCGAACGATCGTGCCCGTCCTGTCCGAGGGCGGGGTCGTCGGACGGGTATCGGTCGGCGTCACGATCGGCTCGATCACCGAGGCCCTCGGGCCCCGCGTCCTCGTCGCCGTCGCGATCGCCGTCGTCCTGGCAGCGGCGGGACTCGCGGGGGCTCTCCTCGCCCGACGCGCGACGCGGCGGGTCGCCGGCGACCTGCCGGCGGGGGCCGTCCGCGATGCTGTCTCCTCGTACGAATCGATGAGGACCCTCGGCGAGGCGCTCCGGTCGCAGACGCACGAGCACGGCAACCGGCTGCACACCGCGATCGCGCTGCTCGAGCTCGGGCGCACGCGCGAGGCGATCGGCATCCTCTCGGAGGACGCACGGCAGAGTCAGCTCCTCGTCGACCAGGTCGCCGCCCGCCGCGAGGGCGATCCCACCGTCGGCGCGCTCCTGCTCGGCAAGGCGTCGCAGGCGGGCGAGCGCGGCGTCGAATGGCGGGCCCGCATCGACGCCGATGCCCCACGCTCGGTCCTCTCCCCCGTCGACGCCGTCTCGGTCGTCGGCAACCTGATCGACAACGCACTGGATGCCGCGGCATCCGGTCCCGCTCCTCGGTGGGTCGACGTGAAGATGACGCGGACGACCGAGGACGAACTGGCCCTGGAGGTCGCCGACAGCGGAGCCGGGATCCCGGCCGAGATCGTCGACCGCATCTTCGAGCACGGGTTCTCGACGAAACCCGCGGGCGCCGCGGGGCGCGGCGTCGGGCTCGCCCTGGTCCGTGCCATCGTCGACGAGGCCGAGGGGACGATCTCCCTGCGGTCCGACCCCACCACCTTCCGCGTGATCCTTCCTCGGCGGGACGCATGATCGGTGTCTTGATCGTCGACGACGACGCCCTCACCCTCGAGCTCCACCGCCGGTACGTCGAGCGGCTGGACGGCTTCGAGGTCGTCGCCGAAGCCACCGGGGCGCGCGCGGCGGTCGCTGCCCTCCTCGACAGCCCGAGGGCGCCGGAGATCGACCTCGTGCTCCTGGACATGACGATGCCGGACGGGTCTGGCCTCGACGTCCTCCGCCACCTGCGCGCGCATACAGGGACCGTCGACGTGATCGCCATCACCTCGGTGCGGGAGGCGGACGTCGTACGGCAGGTGATCGCTCTCGGCGCCGCGCAGTACCTCGTGAAGCCCTTCACCTTCGGCGACTTCCAGGAGCGGATGCGGCAGTACCTCCACTTCCGCGAGCAGGTGATGCAGTCCGCCGGCGCGGCGACGCAGGCCGAGATCGACGCGATGCTGGGGGCTCTGCGCACCTCGCCCGCCCCCACCCTGCCCAAGGGGCTCTCTGCTGACACGTTCGACCGCGTGAGCGCCATGCTGCGGACCGGACCCGTCTCCGCACGGGAGGCAGCTGATCGGCTCGGGATGTCGCGGGTCGCCGCGCGGCGTTACCTCGAGCACCTGGCCGACGCCGGACGCGCCGAGCGGGCGCAGCGCTACGGGACGCCGGGGCGTCCCGAGACCGAGTACCGCTGGGCCCGATGAGCGGTCACGACCTCGGCAGACCGGCCCGCCCCGACGCTCGACCGACCAGCACGTAGTCCGGCACCTTCGCGGTGAGACCGTCCCCGGCCGTGCGCCCCCGCAACCGCCGCCACATCCACGGGAGTGCGTCGCGACGCAGCCACGAGCCCGGCGACGTCGGGTCCTCGTCGACGTGGAAGGCCTCGTCGAGGTCGGCGAGCGCGTCCGCGTGCGGCACGCCGAGCGCTTCCGCCGCGCGGTACGCGACGTAGCGGTGCCCACGGGAGCGCAGGTGCACCTTGTCGTCGGCCCACAGGTCGACGCGCGCGAGCTCCGTCTCGTCGGCGAGGTCGAGGAGGATCGCGCCGGTGCGCGCGGCGACCTGACGGAGGCGGGCGTTGTACATCGCGAAGCGGCGCGTGAACACGCGTGCGGCGACCCGGTCGGGCAGGAAGACGGTGGCCAGCAGGACGTCGGACCCGGCGTCGCGCAGCCGGGTCACGGCATCCTCCACCCGGGCGGCGAGCGCGACCGGGTCGCAGGTGATCCGCACGAGGTCGTTCGCGCCGATCAGGACGGACACCAGGTCGGGGCGCATCCCGAGGCACCGCGGCAGCTGCTCGTCAACGAGGTGCGCCACACAGCGGCTCCGGACGGCGAGATTGGCGTAGCGGAACGGGCGGGCATCGCCGCCGCTGAGGGCCAGCAGGTGCGCCAGCCGGTCCGCCCATCCCCGGAACGCACCCACCGGCATCCGCGACGTGTCGCAGAGGCCCTCGGTGATGGAGTCGCCCAGCGCGACGTACCGGGACCACCTGCGTCGCGGGACGGGAACCGCCGCGTCCGGGCGGGGCCACGCCACGACTCGACGCCCGGCATCCCGCCGGTTGAGGACGGCGGCCCGGTCGTAGTGCTCGAGCAGGCGATCGGCCAGTGCGTCCCAGGTGCGTCCCGAGACCGCCGACCGCGCCGCCTGCGCGAACGCGCGCCGCTTCGCATCGTCGCCGACGAGGTCCACGACGCGGGCACGGAGGTCGTCGGCGTCACCCGGGCGGTACAGCCAGCCGTCCACGCTGCTGCGGACCAGGTCGACCGGCCCGCCGATCCCGGTCGCGACCACGGGGACACCGCTGGCCTGGGCCTCCTGGATGGTCTGCCCGAACGTCTCGCTCTCGCCGGGGTGGACGAACACGTCGAACGACGCGAGGGCTGTCGCCAGCGCTTCCCCGTCGAGATGCCCGAGGAACACCGCATCCGGCAGGAGCTGTTCCAGCGCCGGTCGAGCGGGGCCGTCGCCGACGATGACGAGGCGGATGCCGGGGGTCCCCTGCAAGGCGACGAGATCCTCGACCTGCTTCTCGGGAGCGAGTCGGCCGACGTACCCCACGATCACCTCGCCGGGGGCGATGCGCGCACGCCATGCGTCGTCACGGCGCTCCGGGGTGAAGCGCTGCCCGTCGACCCCGCGGCCCCACAGCGCGACGCGGTCGATCCCGAGCGCGTGGAGCTGGGAGTGCGCCGCCGCAGAGGGTGCGAGGGTCAGCGTCGCCCGCCGGTGGAGCCGTCGCACCTGCGCCTCGGCGAGCGCGGTCGCCTGGGGCAGACCGTATCTCGCGGCGTAGGCGATCACGTCGGTCTGGTACACGGCGACGCTCGGCAGCCGCCGGGACTCTGCGGCGAGCACGCCCTGCCACCCGAGGAGGAACGGCGAGGCGAGGTGGACCACGTCGGCGCCGAACCGCGCCAGGTCGCGGGCGATCGACGCCGCGGGCGGCACGGCGACGCGGACCGCCGGGTAGCGGGGCAGCGGGAAGGAGGCGACGGCGCGGCCCGGCATCCCGAGCTCGTGGCGCCGGACCCCGGGAGCGACGACGAACACGTCGTGCCCGCGACGCTGGAGGTGCTCCCGGATCTGCAGGACGGATCCGGTGACCCCGTTCATGTGCGGGAGGAAGGACTCGGTGATGACCGCGACTCTCACAGGACCAGGGTGCCGGTGCGGAGGACTCCGCCGGGGCTTCGAAGGGCCTGATCGCGGAGTGTTCATCCGCCCCTCCCGGTACGGTCACCGCCGCGTCGCCATCCGTCCCCCGTTCGCGCGGCGTTCACCGGACGCTGGTACGCAGAAGCCTGTGATCGGCGATCTCCTGACGAGTCTGGCCTCGAGCCCGTGGGCCCTCCCGGCGCTGTTTGCCCTCGTCCTGGCAGACGCGGTTCTCGTCGTGATACCCGGTGAGGTGGCCGTCACGGCGACCGGAGCGCTCGCCGCGGCGACCGGCACTCCCCCGCTCGCCGCCGCCGTGGCTGTCGCCGCCCTCGCCGCCTTCTGCGGGGATGCGCTGTGCTACGCCGTGGGCCGTGTCGCGGGAGTGGAACGGTGGCGGTGGATGCGGCACCCCCGCATCCGATCGGCGTTCGCCTGGGCGGGGTCGCGTCTCGCGAGAAGCACGGCGACCGTGGTGTTCACGGCCCGGTTCATCCCGTTCGCGCGCCTGGCCGTCAACCTCACGGCCGGCGCCACCCGGGTGCCGATGGGCCGTTACTTCGCGGCGGTCGCAGTGGCTGCCACCGCGTGGGCGCTCTACCAGGCCGTCGTGGGCGCCGCGATCGGCGCGCTCCTGCCCGGAGACCCGGTGATCGCCGTCATCGTATCGATCGTCGTCGCGATCGCCCTCGGGATGGTCATCGACGCCGCGGCGGCCCGCCTGTCGGGCCGCCGCGCGCGTCGGTGAGGTCACTCGCCGGACAGACCGCCCAGCAGGTGTCCGAACGATCCGCCCTTGCCGAGGTAGGACTCGGGATCGAAGGGGTCGAGAGCGTCCTCCGCCGGGCGCCGGGTCACGGCATCCGCCAGTTCCCGGGCGCCGCGCTCGATGCGCGCCGACAGCGGCGACACATCGTCCGCGCGCGCGCCCCAGTCCGACGACGCGGCGAAGACACCGGTGGAGACGGCCTCGGCGTGCAGATAGGCGAACAGCGGCCGGATCGCGTAGTCGATGGCGAGCGAGTGACGGGCCGTGCCGGCGTTCGCGCCGATCAGTACGGGCTTCCCCTGCAGCGCGTCGGGATCGAGCACGTCGATGAACGACTTGAACAGCCCCGAGTAGCTCGTAGAGAAGATCGGCGTCACGACGATCAGCGCGTCCGCCGAGACCACCGTGTTGATCATGGTCTCGAGCGCGGGCGGCGCGAAGCCGGTCAGCAGGTTGTTCGTGATGTCGTGCGCGTACTCGCGCAGCTCGAACGTGTCGACGGATGCCTCCACCCCCCGCTCGCGCAGGTCCGCCAGCACGGCGGCCGAGAGCTTGTCGGCCAGCATGCGCGTCGACGAGGGGTTCGAGAGCCCCGCCGACACGACGGCGATGCGACGGGCGGTCATCGCGCACCACCCAGACCGAACGCGGCACCGACGGGCGTCGGGGTGTCCTGGTAGGGGCTCGGGCCCGACAGGTTGTCGCCGCGGTTGGCGCGGGGACGTGCGTCGCGTGCGGGACCGTCGCCGTACGTGGCCGCGACGCGCGCGGCGTGCGTCGGCGCGTCGGGCACGATCGCCGGGCGATCCTTCGCGAGCTCCTTCCGGAGGACGGGGACGACCTCGCCGCCGAGGAAGTCGAGCTGCTCGAGGACCATCTTGAGCGGGAGTCCGGCGTGGTCGACGAGGAACAGCTGCCGCTGGAAGTCACCGAACAGGTCGCGCATCCCCGCATAGCGGTCGATGACCTGCTGCGGCGAGCCGACGGTCAGCGGCGTCATCTCGGAGAAGTCCTCCATCGACGGACCGTGGCCGTAGACGGGGGCGTTGTCGAAGTACGGGCGGAACTGCGCCTTGGCTTCCTGCGAGTTCTTCGCCATGAACGCCTGTCCGCCGATGCCGACGATCGCCGTCTCGGGGGCGCCGTGACCGTAGTGCTCCCAGCGCTGGCGGTACAGACCGATGAGGCGCTGATAGTGCTCGGCGGGCCAGAAGATGTTGTTCGCGAAGAATCCGTCGCCGTAGTAGGCCGCCTGCTCTGCGATCTCGGGCGTGCGGATCGAGCCGTGCCAGACGAACGGCGCCACTCCGTCGAGGGGACGGGGTGTGGAGGTGAAGCCTTGGAGGGGGGTGCGGAACTTGCCTTCGAAATCGACGACGTCCTCGCGCCACAGCTTGTGCAGCAGAGCGTAGTTCTCGATCGCGAGGGGGACGCCCTGACGGATGTCCTTGCCGAACCAGGGGTAGACCGGGCCGGTGTTGCCGCGGCCCAGCATGAGGTCCATGCGGCCGCCCGAGAGGTGCTGCAGCATCGCGTAGTCCTCGGCGATCTTCACCGGGTCGTTCGTGGTGATGAGCGTCGTGGAGGTCGAGAGGATCAGGCGCTCGGTCTGCGCGGCGATGTACGCGAGCGTCGTGGTCGGCGAGGACGACCAGAACGGCGGATTGTGGTGCTCGCCGATCGCGAACACGTCGAGGCCGACCTCTTCAGCGTGCTTGGCGATCTCGACGGTCGCCGAGATGCGCTCACGCTCGCTTGGCGTGTGACCCGTGGTCGGGTCCTGCGTGATGTCGGTGACGGTGAAGATGCCGAACTGCACCCCGGGCCAGCTGGCGGCGCTGCTGGTGTCGCTCACGATGTCTCTCTCGATTCCCGGACGGTTCGCGCCCGATTCATGCAAGTGAATGTACCGGAGTCAACGTCTCAGTGTCCACGTTATTCCCGCCGGTACGCTGGCCCGAATGAGCACCCCCGGCCGCACCCGCCGCGTGCCCATCTGGGACAACGCCCGGGCCGCCTGCATCCTCCTCGTCGTCCTCGGTCACGCGATCCAACGCCTGACCTACGACTCCGACATCGCGCAGAGCATCTACTACCTGATCTACGCGTTCCACATGCCGGCCTTCGCGCTGATCTCCGGGTACTTCTCCCGGTCCGATCCGCCGAGCCGGCGTCGGATGGTCCGCATCCTCACCGACATCGTCCTCCCCTACGTCATCTTCGACGGGCTCTGGACCCTCACGAAGCTCGTCGTCGAGGGACGCACCGACCCGAACCTCACGCAGCCGTCGTGGACGCTCTGGTTCCTGCTCGCCCTCGCGATCTTCCGCCTCGTGCTCCCCTACCTCGCACTCCTCCGGATGCCGCTCCTCTGGACCCTCGTCGTCTCGATCTCGGTGGGGTACCTCCCGAACGTCGATTCCACGCTGTCCCTCTCGCGGACCCTCGGCCTGCTGCCCTTCTTCACCCTCGGCTGGTGGCTGCACCAGCACGGATTCCTCGAGCGGCACCGACTCCTCGAGCGACGGCGCACGTCGCTCCGCCTCGCTGCCAGCGCCACCCTGGTGGCGGCCGGCGTCTGCGCGTGGCTCTTCGTCGACGATTTGAGGACCATGGGACTCGGCCGATGGCTCTTCTATGAGGAGGACTACGCCGACCTCGGCGGCACGCAGTGGTGGGCGGGCGGCATCCGCCTGCTGCTGATGGCGGCCGCACTCGTGCTGAGCGTGGCGTTCTTCGTCCTCATGCCGCGTCGGGAGTACCGCTGGACGGCCATCGGGCGCGCCACCATGTACGTGTACCTGCTGCACTCCTTCGCGCTGTATCCGCTGCGCGAATCGGGGATCCTCCGCGGCCTCGACCCCACGTGGCTGTGGCTGCCCCTCGTCGCCGTCCTGTCGGTGGCGATCACGGCAGCCCTCGCCTCGACGCCGGTGCGCCGCATCTTCCGGCCGCTCGTCGAACCGCGGCCAGGATGGCTCTTCGCCGATCCCGGCCTCGTGGGGCCCGAGGGCAGCCGGCGCGACCCGACAGGATCGCGCCGCCCTCAGACCGCGACGACCGCCGGCTCGTAGTCGAGCCCGAACGCCGCCGCGACGCCCTTGTTGGTCACGCGACCGCTTCGGACGTTGAGACCTTTGGCCAGAGCGGGGTCGGCGGCAGCAGCGGCATCCCAGCCGCGGTCCGCGAGCGCCGTCAGGTAGGGCAGGGTCGCGTTCGTGAGTGCGCGCGTCGACGTCTCCGGCACCGCCCCGGGCATGTTGGCGACGCAGTAGTAGACCGCGTCGTGCACCGCGAACGTCGGGTCGTCGTGCGTCGTGGGCCGCGAGCCCTCGAAGCACCCGCCCTGATCGATGGCGATGTCGACGAGCACCGCGCCCGCCTTCATACCGGCGACCATGTCGAGCGTCACGAGCTTGGGCGCCGCCGCCCCCGGGATGAGGACGGATCCGATGACGAGATCGGCGGATGCCACCTGCTCGGCGACCTCGAAGCGGGTGGAAGCGCGAGTGTGGAGGCCCGCGTAGCGCTTCTCCAGTTCACGCAGACGCGGCAGCGAAAGGTCCAGGACGGTGACGTCGGCTCCCATGCCGAGAGCGTTGGCCGCCGCATGCTCGCCGGCGACACCGCCGCCGATGACGACGACCTTCGCCTTCGGTGTCCCGGCGACACCGCCGAGGAGCGTGCCGCGGCCGCCGGCCGCGCTCATGAGGGTGTGCGCACCGACCGTGATCGAGATGCGACCCGCGACCTCGCTCATCGGGGAGAGCAGTGGGAGTGCCCGGTCCGCCGTCTGGACGGTCTCGTAGGCGACGGCGGTGGTCCCCGCGGCGATGAGGGCGTCGGTCAGGGGCCGATCCGCGGCCAGGTGGAGGTAGGCGAACAGGGTGAGGTCGTCGCGCAGGTGCGGGTACTCCGCCGCGATGGGCTCCTTCACCTTGACGACGAGCTCCGCCCGCCCCCACGTCGACGCCGCATCCGGGGTGATGACCGCACCGGCGGCGGCGAACGCCTCGTCCGCGATCCGCGACCCGGCGCCGGCGCCCGACTGCACGAGCACCTCGTGACCGCGCGCGACGAGCGCGTCCACCCCCGCGGGGGTGATGGCCACGCGGTTCTCGTTGTTCTTGATTTCCGTAGGGATGCCGATGCGCATGGCGTCACGCTCCTCGTCAGCGAGTGATGTGCGAAACATCCTGCAGAAGACTCGTTACGAGGAGGTGACAGTCGAAGATCCTTCGGCGAGAATGCTTCCGAGCCCCCGAAATGAGGATGAATCCCCGTGAGCACGTCTGATCCGACGAAGAATCATCGGCCTCCCGCCGACCTGGACGATGTGGACCTCGCCATCGTCGACGAGCTCGCGGCCGACGCCCGGCTCACGAACGCCGAGGTCGCCGCGCGAGTCGGAGTCGCGGCATCCACCGCCCATGCGCGCACCCGCGCGCTCGTGGAGCGCGGCGTGATCACCGGCTTCCACGCGAGCGTGGACCAGCGGGTCGCGGGCGCGGGCCTGCAGGCGATGGTGCACGTGACGCTGCGCCCGGGCTCCCGTCACGAGAGCATCACCGAGTTCGCACACGAGGTGCGCGGTCTCCCCCAGGTGATCCAGATGTTCTTCCTCGGCGGATCCGACGACTTCCTCATCCACATCGCCGTCGCCGATTCCAGCGATGTGCGCGCCTTCGTCGTCGAGCACCTCTCAGCGCAGCGCAGCGTCGCGAACACGCGCACGAGCATCATCTTCGACTACCACCGCAACCGGGTCGCGGCTCCGTTCCACTGAGTCGGTAACCGCTTGAAACAATGCGCCGACCCCCTGAAACCTCTGCTTATCCTCGGACCATGTCTGTCCAGAGCCTCCCCGTCCTCGACCTGTCCCGCCTCGATGAGGGGCCGGATGCTGCGGAAGAATTCCGAGCCGATCTGCGCCGCGCGACCCACGAGGTCGGCTTCTTCTATCTGACCGGGACCGGGGTCTCGCCCGAGCTGGAGGAACGCCTCCACCGCGCGGCGCGCACCTTCTTCGAACTCCCCGACGAGGCGAAGCTCGAGATCGAGAACATCAAGAGCCCGCACTTCCGCGGCTACACGCGCATCGGCGGCGAGCGGACGCAGGGGCTCGTGGACTGGCGCGAGCAGATCGACATCGGACCCGAGCGCCCGGCGGTCGAGGACCCCGACGCCCCCCCCTACACCGCCCTCGTCGGACCCAACTTGTGGCCGAGCGCCCAGCCCGAGCTCCGTGAGATCGCCGAGGAGTGGACCGCGATCCTGTCGGCGGTGGGACGGAAGCTGCTCCGCGCCTGGGCAGAGGCCCTCGGCGCACCGGAGACATACTTCGACGACCACTTCGGCGAGGCGCAGACCCTGCTGAAGATCGTCCGCTACCCGGGCTCCAGCGCCCCGGAGCCTCAGCAGGGCGTCGGAGCGCACAAGGATGCCGGCGTCCTCACCCTGCTGTGGGTCGAGCCGGGGAAGGGCGGCCTGCAGGTCGAGAAGGACGGCGACTGGATCGACGCTCCCGCGGTGCCCGGATCGTTCGTCGTCAACATCGGCGAACTCCTCGAGCATGCGACCGGCGGCTACCTCACGGCGACGAACCACCGGGTCGTCTCACCGCGCGCCCCCGAGGATCGCATCTCGGTGCCGTTCTTCTTCAACCCGTCGCTCGACGCGGAGCTCCCCGCGATCGAGCTGCCCGCCGAGCTCGCGGCGCAGGCCCGCGGGATCTCCAACGACCCCCGCAACCCGATCCACGGTCTTCACGGCGAGAACGCCCTGAAGTCGCGGCTGCGGGCGCACCCGGACGTCGCAGAGATCTGGCACCCCCACCTCGTCAGCGCGCGCGTCTGACCGGCAGAGACCGTCCGGGAACGATGAAGGCCGCCCCACACCGTGGGGCGGCCTTCTCAAGAATGTTCTGCGCGATTGAACGCTGGCAGCGATGCCTTATCGACGGAGGCCGAGGCGCTCGATGAGCGAGCGGTAACGGTTGATGTCGACGTCCTGGAGGTAGCCCAGGAGACGGCGGCGCTGACCGACGAGCAGGAACAGCCCACGACGCGAGTGGTGGTCGTGCTTGTGCTCCTTGAGGTGCTCGGTGAGGTCCTTGATGCGCTGCGTCAGCATCGCGACCTGCACCTCGGGGGATCCGGTGTCACCGGGGTGCGTCGCGTACTCTTCGATGATCGCCTTCTTGACGTCTGCTTCCAGTGCCATAGGTGATCCCCTTCCTCTTCGTTGCGCGGCGCCCGACGCCTGATGCGAGGGCTCTCTTTATCCGCGGCCGATCGAACGGCAACCACAGGAGTCTACAGGACGAGGCGCCCCGCAGACGACCGAGGGCCCGGCCGCCGAAGCGACCGGGCCCTCGTGTGCGATGCGTCTCAGCCGACGGCGAGCAGATCGATGATGAAGATCAG
This sequence comes from Microbacterium sp. LMI1x-1-1.1, assembly GCF_040676205.1. Lineage (NCBI taxonomy): Bacteria > Bacillati > Actinomycetota > Actinomycetes > Micrococcales > Microbacteriaceae > Microbacterium > Microbacterium sp. LMI1x-1-1.1. The sequence continues at coordinate 1,481,156 of NZ_JBEGHM010000001.1, read as the reverse complement.
CGTCTTGCCGCCGAGGAAGTGGCCACCGGCGGGACCGTAGGCCAGGTGCGGCGGGATGACGAGCTCACGACGTCCACCGACCTTCATGCCCGGGATGCCGTCCTGCCAGCCCTGGATGAGGCCGCGGAGCGGGAACTGGATGCTCTCGCCGCGGTTCCAGGACGAGTCGAACTCCTCGCCGGAGACGTATTCGACGCCGACGTAGTGGACGGTGACGGTGTCACCGGGCTTCGCCTCGGTGCCGTCGCCCTCGATCAGGTCGCGGACGACGAGGTCGGAGGGTGCGGCTCCCTGAGGAGCGTCGATCTCGGGCTTGGTGCGGTCTGCAGTCATGAGTCCATCCAAACCGAGCGGCATCCGGTGGTCAAACGCACTCAGGCCTGGATCGAGCCCTGGAGGTCGAGCTCGATCGTGACGTCCTTGCCGACGAGCACGCCGCCGGTCTCGAGCGCGGCGTTCCAGGTGAGACCGAAGTCCTCGCGGTTGATGACGGTCTTGGCCGTCGCGCCCGCCTTGTAGTTGCCCCACGGGTCGGTGCCGAAGCCGCCGAAGTCGACCTCGAACGTGACGGGCTTCGTGACGTCCTTGATGGTCAGGTTGCCGTCGACGAGGAAGTCGCCGTTCTCGATGCGCACACCGGTCGAGGCGAAAGTGATCTCGGGGTAGGTCTCGACATCGAAGAAGTCGGCGCTGCGGAGGTGACCGTCACGGCCCTCGTCCTTGGTGTCCAGCGACGCCGCGTCGACCTTGGCGTCGAGCTTGGCCTCGAGCGGGTTCTCGGGGGCGATCAGGGTCGCCTCCTTGACGTTGAAGTGGCCGCGAACCTTGGAGATCATCATGTGGCGGACACTGAAGCCCACCTCGCTGTGCGACGCGTCGAGGATCCAGGTACCGGCCTTGTAGCCGGGGATGTCGAGGGTGGCGGTGGAGTCGGTCATGATCGTCCTTCGTGGAGGGGTTCCGGCACACGCCGGCGGTCAAGAGGGCGAAACGTCGCCGCGTCCGATCCTATTCCCGTGAATGAAGATTCGCCGGTGCGCGACCCCTCTTGACACCGCGAGGAGGCGGCGGGATCATTTCTGTACACCAACTCAGCGCCCGGAAGACTCGCAGGCATCGCCGCGGCACCGGGCGCTGAGTCTTTCTCCGGCCGCTGGTTCCCTGCGGGCGTTTCAGCCGACGAGCAGATCCCGCCGTGCCCGGGTAGCGCGTTCGAGGTAGACCCTCTCGTCCGCCGCGGCGCGCGGATCGCGTCCGCCGATCACCCGGTGGCGGGCGGCCGCGAGCGCGGTCGCCTCGACGATGAAACGCCGCATCGCTGCTGACCGGTCGCCGGGCAGGGAGCGCGCCCACGTGACGGCTCGCGAGCGTCCACGTCCGGTCGCGAGCATGTCGACCTCCGCCGGTGAGAACCATCCCGCGACCGCGTAGTCGCCGAGGCACGTGCGAGTGAGCCGCGCCTCTTCGCGCCGAAGCAGCACGACGCCGACGATGAAGAGGATGAACAGAGGCATCTGGAAGGTCGCGTAGAGCACGAAGAAGTCGGCGAACACCGCCGATCCGTTCCAGAGCGCGTGCAGTCCGATGGCTCCCCCGAGACCCACCGCCCACGGTCCGAGCGCCGCCGCGCCCCACACGCCCCGGCGTGCGGCGCGCCCCAGCGCGTACCCCGTGACGGCCGTGAACATCACGTGCGCGAACGGCGAGAGGATGCCGCGGAGGAAGAACGTGTAGGCCGCGCTCTCGGCCCCACCCGTGACGAGGCTGTCGGCGAAATAGAGGATGTTCTCCGTGAACGCGAAGCCCGCACCGACGAGCGCCCCGTAGACGACACCGTCGACAGGGCCGTCGAAGGCACGCCTCGCGGCGACGAAGATGAGCAGGACTCCCGCGCCCTTGGCCACCTCTTCGACGATCGGCGCCTGGAGGACGGCGGAGACGGTGTCGGGAAGGCCCGGCGCGACCAGCGTGATGACGAGGTCGACCCCGAGCGCGATGACGACGGATGCCACTGCTCCCCATGCGAGCGCGAGGACGACGAGGCCGCGGGGTTCCGGCTCCCACCGGTCGATCATCCTGATGGCGACGAGGACGAGGACCAAGGGGATGAGGGCGAGGAGCCCGGAGACGATGGAGGCCGCCGCACCGAGGAACGCCAGGAAGTAAGCCGCCAGGCCGAGCGACGCGACGGCGAGGACGGCAGCGACGATCCAGAGGATCACGCGGCCGCCCGTCGGTGCGGGGACGGGGAGGTCGGTCCGCGGTGGGGCCGGCGGCGGAGCGGCGGGCGTCGCACGCGCCGGTTGTGCGAGGGGCGACGGGAACGACATGCGCTCAGCCTAGGGGCGGCCCCCGATCGTGCCCCGCCGCAGTCGAGGGCGATACCCTGGACCAATGCGCTTCGCCCACGTTGTCCCTGACGGAGTAGACGAGCCGCAGCTGGTCCTGGTCGAAGGGGACCGTGCCACCCTGGTGTCGCAGCTCTTCGACGGAGCACCGTCGCGTCTTCAGCCGCTCATCGAAGGAGGCGACGCCCTCCTCGACCGCGTTCGGGAGAGCGCTGCGACCGCCGAGTGGATGCCGCTCGGCGACCCCGTCTTCGCCTCGGCGGTACTCGACACCCCCATCACCATCGCGATCGGGCTGAACTACTCGGCACACTCGAGCGAACTCGGCCTCAAGGCCGACGCGGCGCCCACGGTCTTCATCCTGTGGCCGGGCTCGCTCTCGGGTCACCGTCAGACGACGACCTGGCCGCGCTCGCTCAGCCAGTCCGTCGACTACGAGGCGGAGCTCGGCGTCATCATCGGGGCGCCTGCCCGCGACGTCGCCCTCGAGGATGCCCTCGACCACGTCTGGGGCTACACCGTGGTCAACGACATCACGGCCCGCGACATCCAGTTCTCCGAGGCGCAGTGGTCGCGCTGCAAGTCGTTCGACGGCTTCACCCCCACGGGGCCGTTCGTCGTCACCGCGGACGAGATCCCCGACCCGCAGGATCTGCACATCTGGGCGATCGTCGACGGGAAGATGGTGCAGGACGCCTCGACCGACCAGATGATCCACCCCGTGGCGAAGCTCGTTGCGTTCCTGTCGCAGTCCGCGACCCTTCTGCCGGGAACCCTGATCTCGACCGGCTCCCCAGGTGGCGCGGGCTATTCGCGCGACCCGCAGATCTTCCTCCGCGACCGTTCCACCGTGACCGTCGGAGTGGACGGGATCGGCGAACTGACGACCTTCTGTCGCATCACCGACTGAGACAACGCGAGACAGCACGAAGCGGCGGTCACCCGAGGGTGGCCGCCGCTTCTTGTCGCGCAGGTCAGTTGTTGAGCTGCGACTGGTCGAGCTGGTCGCAGGGGATGGTCTGGCCGAGGTACTCGACGACACCAGATCCACCAGCGACACAGTTGGTCTGGTACTGCTGGTACAGATCCGCGGTGGAGTTCGCGAAACTCGCGACGACGACCACGATGATGATGATCGCGATGATCATGAGGACGATGCTCACGATGATCGCGGCGATCGCGAGACCATTCTTCGTGCCGGCCTTGCGGCTCTGCACCAGCGCCACGATGCCGAGGATCAGACCGATGAGCTGGGTTCCGGGGATGATCGCGAGGATCAGGGCGACGATCGCCATCGTGCGCCCCGGGACGGGGCCGGCAGCCGGAGCGCCGGCGTTGTACTGCGGTGCGTTGCCGTAGGCCGGCGCCTCATATGCCGGCGGCGCGGGCGGGATGTTCTGCGAGTTCGGCTGGTTGGGGTCGGTCATGTGAAGTCCTTCAGGTCGCTGATGGGCCGGGATACGACCCCGACGCTAGCGTCCGGCGTTCTCTCAGACAACCCGCAATCACGGACCCTCCACGGCACCCGGTTTTGTGATAATCGGAATCGCTCGGGTGACCGCCTGAAGCCCCGACAACCGTGCCGGCGAGAGCTGCTTGTCGACCTCGTCACGCGACATGAGCCCCGCCTCCACGACCAGGTCGCCCACGTTCCGCTTTGTCAAGAGCGCGGTCTTGGCGAGCGCGGCCGCGGCGGTGTAGCCGATGAACGGCGTTAGCGCCGTGATGACGCCCACGGACGACCCGACCATCGTGCCGAGGCGTTCGCGGTTGGCGGTGATGCCGTCGACGCAGTTGACGCGAAGGGTGCGCATGCCGCGCCGCATCCATGTGATCGACTGGAAGATCGAATGCGCGATGACCGGTTCGAACGCGTTGAGCTGCAGCTGTCCGCCCTCGACGGCCATCGTCACCGTGAGGTCCGCACCGGCGACGGCGAACGCGACCTGGTTGACGACCTCGGGGATGACGGGGTTCACCTTGCCGGGCATGATGCTCGACCCCGCCTGTCGAGGCGGCAGGTTGATCTCGCCGAAGCCCGCCTGCGGCCCGCTCGAGAGCAGGCGCAGGTCGTTGCTGATCTTCGACAGCTTGATCGCGTTGCGCTTGAGCGACGACGAGAACGACATGAAGGCGCCCGTGTCACTGGTGGACTCGACGAGGTCTTCGGCCGTCTCGAGGTCGAGCTCGCTGATCTCGCGCAGGTGCCGCAGCACGGCACGTGAGTAATCCGGGTGGGTCGTGATCCCGGTGCCGATGGCCGTCGCACCCATGTTGATCTCGTAGAGGAGGTGCGCGTTCTCGCGGAGACGGTGGTGGTCCTCCCCCAGCGTCGTGGCGAAGCCGTGGAACTCCTGCCCGAGGGTCATGGGGACGGCATCCTGCAACTGGGTGCGTCCCACCTTGAGGACGTCGTGGAACTCGTCGGCCTTCTTCAGGAAGGACTGCCGCAGCAGGTCCAGCTCCTCGAGCAGCGACTGCAGGTCGAGCCCGAGCCCCACCTTGATCGCCGTCGGATAGACGTCGTTGGTGGATTGGCTGCGGTTGGTGTGGTCGATGGGCGAGAGGAACGCGTAATCGCCCTTCTCGCGGCCCGCCATCTCGAGCGCGATGTTGGTGATGACCTCGTTCGCGTTCATGTTGGTCGAGGTTCCGGCGCCGCCCTGGATGACGCCCACGACGAACTGGTCGTGGAACTCGCCGTCGATGACGCGCTGGGCCGCCTGGTCGATGAGATCGGCGCGGGATGCGTCGAGCGCCCCGATCTCCTTGTTGGCGCGCGCGGAGGCCTGCTTGACCATCGCGAGGGCGACGACGAGGTCGCGGTAGACCGAGATCGGTCGCATCGAGATGGGGAAGTTCTCCAGCGCTCTCGCCGTGTGGATGCCCCAGTAGGCGTCGGCGGGGATCTCCATCGATCCCAGGGAGTCGGATTCGGTGCGCGTCGTCGCGTCAGATGCCATGTGCGGTGTCCTCGTGGGTCACAGGGGTGCAGGGATGGATCGAGCCTATCCCCGCACCCCTGGACCTCAGCGGTTCACGCTGGACATGTCGGCATAACGATCCCCGACCGCGGGCGCGACGTCGCCGAGACGGCGGAGCTGGTCATCGCTCAGCGTCAGATCGGCGGCGGCGATGTTCTCCTCGAGTCGCTCGAGCTTGCGCGTACCGGGGATCGGGACGATGTCCTCCCCTTGGGCGAGCAGCCACGCGAGGGCGACCTGTGCGGGTGTCGCCTCGACCTCGGCGGCGACGCCCTCGATCACGTCGACGATGCGCAGGTTGGCGGCGAGCGCCTCGTCCTCGAACCGCGGGTTGCTGCGACGGAAGTCGTCGTCGTCGAGCTGATCGGCCGACCGGATGGCGCCGGTGAGGAAGCCGCGTCCGAGCGGCGAGTACGGGACGAAGCCGATGCCGAGTTCGCGCAGTGCCGGCAGCAGTTCGGCCTCGGGATCGCGGGTCCACAGGGAGTACTCGGTCTGCACCGCTGTCACGGGGTGGACCGCGTGCGCGCGACGGATCGTGGCGACGGATGCCTCCGACAGCCCGTACCCGCGGATCTTGCCCTCCTGCACGAGCTCGGCGAGCGCGCCCACGGTCTCCTCAATGGGGACGGCGGGGTCCATGCGGTGCTGGTAGTACAGGTCGATGCGGTCGGTCTGCAGACGCTGCAGCGATCCCTCGACCGAGCGCCGGACGTTCTCGACGCTGCCGTCGACCCCGGAGCGGCCGTCCGGGTGACGCACGATCCCGAACTTCGTGGCGAGCACGACCTCATCCCGGCGGCCCGACCGGGCGAGCGTCTTCCCGAGGAGCTCCTCGTTCGTGTGAGGTCCGTACATCTCCGCGGTGTCGAGCAGGGTCACACCGCGGTCGAGGGCGCCGAGGATGGTCCGCTCGCCCCCGGCGTCATCCTGGCCGGCACCGGTGTAGAACGCGCTGATGCCCATGAGGCCGAGGCCGATGCGGCCGACCTGCGGTCCGTGGGCTCCGAGAATGGTGGTCTTCATGAGGGGCTGATCTCCTTGTCGTAGATGTCGATCTTGTGGTCGATGGCGGCGAGGCTCAGGGTCACCTCGTCGAGCTGGCGGCGAACGACCTCGCGATGCTCCACCAGCAGTCGTCGCCGCTCGGCGACGGTCGATTCCCCATCGCGCACGAGCTCGGTGTAGCGGCGCATGGTGGCGATCGGCATCCCTGTCCACCGCAGCCGCGCGAGGAAACGGATCCAGGCGAGATCCGCGTCGGAGTAGCGCCGGTGGGATGACGAGGCCCGGTCGACGGGCTGGAGCATCAACCCGGCGCGTTCGTAATAGCGCAGGGTGTGTGCGCTCACGCCGGTGGCTTCCGCGGCCTCGGCGATCGAGGCGCCGGCGGAGCCGGAGAGGAGGGTCATGCCTTCACGGTAGAACTTCGAGCGCGCTCGAAGTCAAGCGGGCGCTCAGGAAGGTTTGCGCGAGAACGCCTCGAGCCGCTCCTGGGGGCTCAGAGCGGCCATCTTCTCGACCCACTCGGCGGAGAAGTAGTCGCCGGTCGGGGCATCGACGACGGGCACGACCGTGTGGGTGATCGTGTCGTCGTACACGTGGACGAGGTGGAAGGACTGCGCGGCATCCATTCCGTTGACCTCCGTCGCGGGACGCTGCAGATTCATCGTGTAGCAGGTCGCCGATGCCACGCTGACGGGGATGCCGGCGAAGGTGCCGTTCGTCGAGTAGTGGAGGTGGCCGGCGAGGATGCCGCGCACGTCGGTTCCCCCGATGATCTCGGCGAAGGCGTCCTGGTCGCGGAGCTCGAGGATGTCGAAGAACGGGATATGGCTCGGCAGCGGCGGGTGATGCAGCGCGAGGAGCGTGCCGAGCGGGGCGGGCTCGGCGAGGACGCCGCGGAGCCACTCGCGCTGCGCCGCATCGATCTCGCCGTGGTGCCATCCGGGCACCGTCGAGTCCAAGACGATGAGCCGCAGCCCGTCGAGGTCGTGCACGGCGGTGATCGGCTCGAGCGATCCGGGTTCGTCGAAGAGTCCCTCTCGCATTGGCGGCCGTTCGTCGTGGTTGCCTGCGACCCAGACGACGGGCGTGCCGAGCCGTTCCGCCACGGGCTCCACGAGCTCGCGCAGCCGTCGATACGCGTCGGGCTCGCCGAGGTCCGTGAGGTCACCCGTCACGACGAGGGCATCGGGGCGGATGCCGGTGCGCTCGATCGCCGCGAGGGCGGCCGCCGCTCCTCCGGTCGAGTCGTACGCGCCGCCGAGCCGACGGTCGCCGGCCAACAGGTGCGTGTCGCTCAGATGGACGATCGAGCGGAGGGCGGGCGCGTGCCGGCCGAAGGAGACGGACTGCATGCCGTCAGCCTATTGACCGCCGCGGACGGCGCGCGATCAGTGGTTGAAGAGGATGAGCAGGAGGCCGCCCAGCACGACGAGGCCGCACACGGCGAAGGACGCGTAGGCGCCGATCAGGGCGACACGCTTCTGCGCGACGCTGAGCGGGTTCTTCCGGGCCGCCTTCTTCGCGGCCTTCGCGGCGCGCTTCTGCTCCTTCGGCGTCATCACCGTCAGCGCGTCCGTGAAGGTCGCCGGGATGACCACCGGAACCCGTCCGGCGCGCACGAGCAGGCGCAGCCCGACGGCGTAGAACGACACGACGACCGACGCCGCGAGGAGCGCGGCGACGAAGACCTGGACGAAGGCGAGCCAGTCGATGGTGAGGTTCATCGGGCGTTCTCCTCATCGGATGCGGCGGCCGCCTGGGCGACGCGCTGCTGGCGGCGGGTGGGCGGCGGTTCCTCGGTGAGGTCCACGGCGGCACCGGAGTCGGCGACCTCGCTCATCGCGTTCGCCGCGGTGATCTCGTTGCGCCGCGAGCGCAGGAAGATCGCGAGGACGATCGCGACGGCGATGACCGCGCCGATGATGACGCCGATGAGTTCGCCGACGCCCTGGCCGAACAGGTTCTCGAACCCGACGATGAGGAACGCGGCGAGCGCCCCGACGATGCCGGCCGCGGGGAGGGTCAGCACCCAGCCCACGGTGATGCGCCCGACCGTCCCCCAGCGGACGATCGCGCCGCGGCGTCCGAGACCCGAGCCGATGACGGAGCCCGAGGCGACCTGGGTCGTGGACAGTGCGAAGCCCAAGGCGCTCGAGGCGAGGATCGTCGAGGCGGTGGATGCCTCCGCCGAGAAGCCCTGCGCCGGCTTCACGTCGGTGAGGCCCTTGCCGAGGGTGCGGATGATGCGCCAGCCGCCCATGTAGGTGCCGAGGGCGATCGTGAGCGCGCAGGCGAAGATGACCCAGAGCTGCGGGTCCGACTGGGTCTGCCAGCCGACCGTGATGAGGGCGAGGGTGATGACACCCATCGTCTTCTGCGCGTCGTTCGTGCCGTGGGCCAGCGCGACCAGCGAGGACGTGAAGATCTGCCCCCAGCGGAAGCCGTCGCGTCCGTCGGGCTTGTTGTCGTAGCGGCGGGTCACGACGTAGGCGATCTTGGTCGCCACGAACGCGATGATCCCCGCGGTGAGGGGTGCGATGAGAGCCGGCAGGACGACCTTCGAGAGCACGACCCCCGTGTCGATCGCACTGATCGAGGCACCGACGATCGTCGCTCCGATGAGGCCGCCGAACAGGGCGTGCGACGAGCTGGAGGGGAGACCCAGGAGCCACGTCAGCATGTTCCAGGTGATGGCGCCGATGAGGCCGGCGAAGATGATGGCCGGGAAGATCGACTGCGAGAGCTGATCTTCGCGGATCATGCCGCCCGAGATCGTCTTGGCGACCTCGGTGGACAAGAAGGCGCCCACGAGGTTCAGACAAGCCGCGAGGAGGACGGCGACCTTGGGCTTCAGGGCACCCGTCGCGATGGGCGTGGCCATCGCGTTCGCGGTGTCGTGGAAGCCGTTGGTGAAGTCGAAGAACAGTGCCAGTGCGATGACCAGGACGACGATGAGTGCTGCGGTTTCCACAGTTCGCTTTCCGTCGGGAATCGGGGGAACGGGGTGCCGCGGCGATCGGCGTTGCGAACGAAAAGTTCACCCAGACGTCATCAGCAGTTCAGTCGGGCCTGGAAAATCCTCGCACAGGTTCCGCCACGGCATAACCCGCGCGCGCCCGCGAGGGTCGGTTAGCGTGGTCGGGTGACTTCCGAAGCCGTGACGCCGCCCGTCGCCGACCGCCGCCCCCTCACCCGGACCCACCACGGCGACGCCGTCTCAGATCCCTACGAATGGCTGCGCGCAAAGGACGACGAGGACGTCATCGGCCACCTCGAGGCCGAGAACGCCTACACCGACGAACGAACCGCTCACCTCGAGGAACTCCGGGGTCGCCTCTTCGACGAGATCAAGGGACGCACCCTCGAGACGGATCTCTCGGTCCCCTCGCGGCGCGGCCACTGGTGGTACTACGGCCGGACGGTCGAGGGCAAGCAGTACGGGATCAACTGCCGAGCGCCGATCAGCGACCCGGACGACTGGACCCCGCCCGTCCTCTCCCCCGAGACCGAGGTCCCCGGCGAGCAGGTCCTCCTCGACGGCAACGTCGAAGCGGACGGGCACGACTTCTTCTCCCTCGGCAGCCTCGACGTCTCCAACGACGGCACGCGCCTGCTCTACGGCGTCGACGTCGCGGGCGACGAGCGCTACACCCTCCGCATCCGCGACCTCGCGACCGGCGACGACCTCCCGGACGTCGTGGAGAACACCTCCTCCGGCGCCGTGTTCTCCCCCGACGGTCGTCACGTCGTCTACACGACGGTCGACGACGCGTGGCGTCCCGACACGGTCTGGCTGCACGAAGTGGGGACGGATGCCGCATCCGATCAGGCGATCTTCACCGAGCCCGATGAGCGCTACTGGGTCGGAGCGGGCTTCACGAGAAGCGACCGCTACCTGGTGATCGGGGTCGGCTCGTCGATCACGTCCGAGGAGTTCCTGGTTCCCGCCGACGACCTCACCTCCGAGCCGCGCTCGGTGTGGCCGCGGCGCGAGGGCGTCGAGTACTCGCTGACCCACGCGGTCGTCGACGGCGAGGACGTCCTCTACATCCTCCACAACGACGGCGCGCTCGACTTCGAACTCGTCCGCGTCGCGGCATCCGACCCCACCGGCGACCGTCACGTCGTCCTGCCCCACCTGCCGGGCCGGCGCCTGCTCGACGCCTCGGCCTACCGGGACTGGGCGGTCGTTGAGTACCGGCGTGAGGGCCTGGCGCGGGTCGGCATCCTGGATTACGCCACCGACGAGGTGCGTGAGATCGGCTTCGACGAGCCGCTGTACGCGGTCGGCGCGAGCGGGTCGTCGGAGTGGGCACCGCCGGTCATCCGACTGGGCTACGCCTCGTTCACCACCCCCGGCACGGTCTACGACCTCGAGGTCGCCACGGGCGAGCTGCTGCTGCGCAAGAGCCAGCCCGTGCTGGGCGGCTACGACCCCGCGGATTACGGCCAGGAACGCGTCTGGGCCGTCGCCGACGACGGCACCCGCATCCCCGTGTCCCTCGTCTGGAAGCGCTCGTTCGGAGAGCCCGGCGGCTCACCCCGACCGCTGCACCTGTACGGCTACGGGTCGTACGAGCACTCCATCGAGCCCGGATTCTCGGTGGCGCGCCTGTCGATGCTCGACCGCGGTGTGATCTTCGCGATCGCCCACGTCCGCGGCGGCGGGGAGATGGGCCGGCAGTGGTACGAGGAGGGCAAGCTCCTCCACAAGCGCAACACCTTCACCGACTTCGTCGCCGTCGGGCGCCATCTCGTCGCAGAGGGCTACACGTCGCCCGACCGGCTGGTCGCCGAGGGCGGCTCCGCCGGCGGACTCCTCATGGGCGCCGTCGCGAACCTGGCCCCGGACCTCTTCGCGGGCATCCTTGCCGGGGTGCCCTTCGTCGACGCCCTCACGACGATCCTCGACCCGTCCCTCCCCCTCACCGTCATCGAATGGGACGAGTGGGGCGACCCGCTGCACAACGCGGACGTGTACGCCTACATGAAGTCGTACACGCCGTACGAGAACGTGCAGGAGGGGGTCCGCTATCCCCGCATCCTCGCGGTGACATCCCTCAACGACACCCGTGTTCTGTACGTCGAACCGGCGAAGTGGGTGGCGCGTCTGCGCGAGGTCGGTGCGGACGCGCTCCTCAAGTGCGAGATGGTCGCCGGACACGGCGGAGTGAGCGGTCGGTACAACTCGTGGCGCGAGCGCGCCTTCGAGCTCGCCTGGCTCCTGGACGTGATGGGACTCGCGGAGAACGACTGATCGTCGCGATTCCGGCGGCCCGCTGGGTACGATGCCGCCATGCCCACTGATCCTCATTACCGCGCGTCGGTGAGAATCGATCTCGACCTCGTCTGCGCTCATCCCGACGACCTGGTGAACGGTCCGGACGACGCATCCCGGATGTCGGCGTCGGCCCTGACGGCCGAGGACGCGCTGCTGTCGATGATCGGGGTCTCCATCGCACCGGGCGCCGACGACCTCGTCCGGATCGAATCGTCGAACGTCGCGATCGTCGACTCGCAGTGGCAGGGGACGTCGGGCAGCGTGCCGGCCGGGTCCTCCGACACGGCGAAGGTCGCCCGGGCCGGCGCACGACTGGCGGGCATCGACTGGGCCCTGAACGAGCTCTTCGGCGGCGCGACCGGCGACGCCTCGGCATCCGAGCTGCGTCAGCGCACCATCATCAAGGGTCTCGTCTGGAACGCGTCCGTCATGGTGGTGGACTGCCTGTTCGACGACGTGATGCAGTTGGCGGATGCCGCGGACGACCGCTCCGCGTGGCGCGAGACCCACGTGATCTCGCAGCTGCCGCCCCAGTACGCGACCCACTACGACCGGATGTTCGCTCAGAAGTTCCTCGCCGCGACGATCGAGGTGACGTCCCGCTTGAGCGCCTCGCCCGTCTACCCGCCGACCGTCGCCCACGAACTCGCGCTCAAGCTCGTGCTCGACGAAGCACAGCGCAACGCCGACCGCCTCGGCAGCGACCTGCCCTCGGGCTGGCGTGAGCACCTCGACACGGTCCTCTTCCAGGACCTCGACGTGGAATCGCTCTTCGCCGACCAGGACGAGACCACGAAGCGGGATGCCGCGGCCGCCACGCCTCCCCTGGATTTCGCGAGCTGGTTCATCCCCTACGCGCACGCCCCCGCTCCGGCTCCCTACGCCAGCGACGACCTCAAAGAGCCCGCCGGCCGCTAGCACGACGGACCGCGTCGAGGCAATTGTCAGTTTCCGCGTCCGGCATCCCATAAAATCGGAATCCCCAGGGGGAGTACTCCGCTACGGTCGGTTCGTCATTACGGATGTGAAGGCGCATCCCGGACCACCGGTCTCGAATGTTCGGGATGGAGAAGACTCTGGCGTCATTCGTTCACGCCATCGAGGAGACTCCTGTGGAAATCACCCCCCTTGTCTGGGGCATCACGATCGCTGTCACGATCGCATTCTTCGTCTATGAATTCTTCGCGCACGTGCGCAAGCCGCACGAGCCGTCGGTCGGTGAGTCCGCCCGCTGGTCGGCCTTCTACATCGGGCTCGCTCTGTTGTTCGGCGTCGTCATCGGTTTCGTGCCCGGCTGGGGATGGGTGTACTCCGGCGAGTACTTCGCCGGGTACCTGACGGAGAAGGCGCTGTCGATCGACAACCTCTTCGTCTTCCTCATCGTGATGGCCGGGTTCGCCGTGCCGAAGATCTATCAGCAGAAGGTGCTGATGATCGGCATCGTGATCGCCCTGATCATGCGCGGTGGATTCATCGCGGTGGGCGCCGCCCTCATCGAGAACTTCTCGTGGATCTTCTACATCTTCGGGGCGTTGCTGCTGTTCCTGGCCTACCGTCAGGCGTTCGCCCACGGCGACTCCGACCCGGCCAACGGCAAGTTCATGCAGTTCGTCCGCCGCATCCTGCCCGTCAGCGACGAGTACAACGGCGACAAGCTCACGGTGAAGAAGGGCGGCAAGCGCTTCGTCACCCCGATGCTGCTCGTCATCGTCGCCATCGGATTCGTCGACCTGATCTTCGCGGTCGACTCGATCCCCGCCATCTACGGCCTCACGAACGAGGCGTACATCGTCTTCACCGCCAACGCCTTCGCCCTCATGGGTCTGCGTCAGCTCTACTTCCTCATCGGCGGTCTGCTGGAGCGTCTCGTTTACCTGGCTCAGGGCCTGGCGGTCATCCTCGCCTTCATCGGCGTCAAGCTGCTCTTCCACGCTCTGCACGTCAACGAGCTTCCCTTCATCAACGGCGGCGAGCCGCTGCTGTGGGTCCCCGAGATCCCGATCTGGCTCTCGCTGCTGTTCATTGCGGCCACGATCGTCGTGGCGACCGTCGCGAGCCTCGCCAAGACGCGTCGCGACGACGCGAAGGCTCTCGCGAACGGAACGCCCACGTCGACCCCGGAGCAGAAGAAGGAGCACAGCTGACCGATGGACAGCGACCATACGCGGACGCCCCTCACTGAGGCCGCAGACATCGAGGAGACCCGATGACCGACCTCGCCCTGAACATCGCCCTCGTCGTGGTGTTCGTCCTGGTGGGGGGCGTCTTCGCAGCCACCGAGATGGCGCTCGTCACGCTCCGCGAGAGCCAGATCAACGCGATCGCCGCACGGGGCAAGCGAGGAGCGAAGGTGGCGGGTCTGGCCCGCAACCCGAACACCTTCCTCTCCGCCGTCCAGATCGGTGTGACCGTGGCGGGCTTCGCGTCCGCCGCGTACGGCGCCACCTCGATCGCCCCGTCGGTCGCCCCCCTCATCGAGTCGCTGGGGGCCGATCCGGGACTCGCCCTGACGCTGGCGACGCTCCTCCTCACGCTGCTGATCGCCTACCTCTCGCTCGTGCTCGGCGAACTCGTGCCGAAGCGGCTCGCGATCCAACGGAACGCCCAGTTCGCCTACGCCGTCGCGCCCGTCCTCGACGGGTTCGCAAAGGTCATGCGGCCGGTGATCTGGCTGCTCTCCGTCTCGACGAACGCGCTCGTCCGTCTGCTGGGCGGCGACCCGCACAAGACGGGTGAGGAGATGACCGACGAGGAAGTCCGAGACATCGTCGCCAGTCACGAAGGGCTGCCCGACGACGAGCGCCGCATCCTCGAGGACGTCCTGTCGCTGCGTGGCCGTCAGCTCAGCGAGGTCATGCGCCCCCGCCCCGAGGTCACCGCGCTCGACGACACCGCGACCATCGGCGAGGCGGTCGCGCACGCCCGAGAGCTGCCGTTCTCGCGCTACCCCGTCGCGGACACCTCGATCGACGACATCGTCGGGTTCGTGCACGTCCGTGACCTCTTCGAGGCGGTCGCCGAGGGTCGGGATGCCCCCTTGTCGGGCATCGTGCGACCGATCCCCTACTTCCCGTCGACGGCGCGCGTCCTGCCGACACTCACCAAGATGCGCGCCGAAGGGCACCAGATCGCGGTGGTGGTCGACGAGTACGGCGGGACGGACGGAATCGTCACCCTCGAGGACCTCGTAGAGGAGGTCGTGGGCGAGATCTTCGACGAATACGACACCGCGGTCGCGCCCGACGCGGACCGCGAGATCATCGACGGACGTCTAAACCTGCAGGACTTCTCGGAGGCGACGGGCATCGTGCTTCCCCGCGGAGCGTCCGACACGGTCGCCGGATTCGTCATGGAGCGGCTCGGCCGCCTCGCCGTCGTCGGCGACGCGATCGAGGTCGACGGCGCGACCATCGAGGTCACGGCGCTCGATCGTCGACGGATCGCCGAGGTCCGGGTCACGACGCGCGAAAGCGCCGACCCCGACCCGGACTGACCGAGCGGCTGTGCCACCCGCGACGAGGTGAGCATGTCCCGGACGCGCAGATCTACTGAGCCGTCGCACGAAGAGAGCCCCCGCATCCTGAACAGGAGCGGGGGCTCTCTCGCATTACGTGTCGACGGTGCCGGCTACAGGACTTGAACCTGCAACCCCCGTATTACAAGTACGGTGCGCTACCAATTGCGCCAAGCCGGCAGAGGGCCCAGTCTAACCGGGCCGCGGGGTCAGCCTTCGGGCGTGGCGGGTGCGGCGGGGGTCGCCGGAGCGGTGGGCGTCGGGGTCGGGGTCTGGTCCGTGTAGAACGCGTCGCTGGCGCTCGTCAGCACGAACTGCGAGAACTCCGCGGCATCCTTCAACGCGCCCATGTACGGCTGGCCGTTGACGAGGATCATCGGGGTCCCGGTGAGCTGCAGTCCGTCGGTGTCGGGGATCCCGGCGATGGCGCGCTCGGTGGCGTCCTTCGCCCACTGGACGTAGTCGCCGTCCTCGATGCACGAGCGGAGGGTGTCGGGGTCGCCCGCGCCCACGGCCTGTGCGAGATCGGCGAGCTCGACGTCCGAGAAGCCGTCGGTGTCCATGGCGGGCTGCCGCGTGAGCAGCTCGGTGTTGTAAGCGAAGAACACGCTCTCGTCGTGGGTCGCGACGCAGGCGGCGGCCGCAGCGGCACGCAACGAGTACTTCGTGCCGTTCGACTTGGCCGTCAGCATCGAGACGGGGTGGTAGCTCAGCGTCGCGGCTCCCTCGTCGACCCACGTCGTCAGCTGATCGACGTTCGCGAGCTGCCATTCACGGGCGCCCGGCGAGAGGTAGTCGACGTAGACGCGGATGTCGACGGGCGCCGTAGCGGATGCCGTCGGTGCCGGCGTGGCCGCCTTGTCCGAACCCGGCGTGGCTTCGACGGCGCTGTCGTCGATGGCACCCTGCTCGGATGCCACGCCGGTGACGTCGCTCACGGCGAACCCGTCGGAGCTGGCCGTCTCGGGCGTCAGGTCGCGCCCGCCCATCGTCGACGTGACCGACCACACGACCACGGCGGCGACGGCGGCGACAGCACCCGTGGCGAGGACGCCGAGCGAGATGCGGCGAGCCAGGCGTGCGCGCGACTGTCGGACGTGAACGCGCTTCGCCTTCTCGCGCACGGCTTCGCGACGGTCGGTCGCGGATGACGGAGTGTCGCCGGAATCGGTGGACATGAAACCTCGGGAAAGTTCTGTGGTGCGGCCAACGGGCCCGGCGCCCGGGGGTGGCGCACGCTCCGATGTTAGTCAGACGCGCTGGAAAAAGGCTGACGAGACCGCATCCCTCCCCTGGCCGCGACCGTGGCATACTGAACACGCACCCGATGATGGGTGTGCGGGGAGTCCCCCCGCTCGCTTCACTACGGATCGTCCGGCACGTACCTGCCGGTGAAGGAGAAGAAACGATGGCGTCCGTCACATTCGACAACGCAACCCGTCTGTACCCCGGTGGCACCCGCCCGGCGGTCGACAAGCTCAACCTCGAGGTCGCCGATGGCGAGTTCCTCGTTCTGGTCGGCCCTTCCGGTTGCGGTAAGTCCACCTCGCTCCGCATGCTCGCGGGCCTCGAAGAGGTCAACTCCGGCTCGATCCGGATCGGCGACCGCGACGTCACCGACGTCCCGCCGAAGGACCGCGACATCGCGATGGTGTTCCAGAACTACGCGCTCTACCCGCACATGACCGTCGCCGAGAACATGGGCTTCGCGCTCAAGATCGCCGGTGTCGGCAAGGAGGAGCGTGCATCGCGTGTCCTCGAGGCCGCCAAGCTTCTCGACCTCGAGGAGTACCTGACCCGCAAGCCGAAGGCACTCTCGGGTGGTCAGCGTCAGCGTGTCGCCATGGGTCGCGCAATCGTGCGTCAGCCCCAGGTGTTCCTCATGGACGAGCCGCTGTCGAACCTCGACGCGAAGCTCCGCGTCCAGACCCGTACGCAGATCGCGTCGCTCCAGCGTCGCCTCGGCGTCACCACGGTCTACGTCACCCACGACCAGACCGAGGCCCTCACGATGGGTGACCGCATCGCGGTCCTGAAGGACGGCCTCCTGCAGCAGGTCGGCACCCCGCGTGACCTGTACGAGAAGCCGAACAACGTGTTCGTCGCCGGCTTCATCGGCTCGCCCGCCATGAACCTGTTCCCGGCGGACCTCGCCGAGGGCGGCATCCGCTTCGGTTCCGAGGTCGTTCCCCTCGACCGCGACACGGTCGGCCGCGCCAACGGCAGCCAGGTCACGGTCGGCGTGCGCCCCGAGGACATCGAGGTCGGTCCCGCCGACGGCAAGGGCCTCGCGGTCCAGGTCGACCTCGTCGAGGAGCTCGGCGCCGACGGCTACCTCTACGGCCACGTCGACATCAACGGCAAGCGCACCGACATCGTCGCTCGCGTCGACGGCCGCAACCACCCGAACGCGGGCGAGACGGTCACCCTGGCCGCCAAGCCGGGCCACGTGCACGCGTTCGACATCGAGTCGGGCGAACGCCTCAACGACAAGCCGGTCGTCTCGGCCTGATCGTCATCATCAGCAGGACCGCGGCGCGGGTGGGTCTCCGGACCTCCCGCGCCGCGGTGCGTGAGTCGGAGGTTCCCGCGTGGTCCATTCCCTGAGCATCACCGCCAGCAGCGTCGACGCCGGGCTTCTCGCCCTGCCATGGTCGACGCCGCTCGGCGAGTGGCCGAGCGACGCGATCGTCTCACTCCCCAAGGGACTCTCCCGTCACCTCGTGCGCTTCGCGAGCCTGTCGGGCCGCGTCGTCGCGGTGAAGGAGACCACCGCCGAGATGGCTCGCCGCGAGTACGAGATGCTCGGGTCGCTCGGGCGTCTCGATGTCCCCTGCGTGAGTCGCGTCGCCGTGATCGACGGTCGGCGGACCTCCAAGGGCGAGCCGCTCCCGGCTGCCCTCGTGACAGCGCACCTGCGCTTCTCCCTCCCCTACCGAGCCCTCTTCACCCAGACGCTGCGCCCCGACACCGCGACGCGTCTCGTCGACGCGCTCGCAGCGCTCCTCGTCCGTCTTCACAACGTCGGCTTCTTCTGGGGCGACGTGTCGCTGTCGAACACGTTGTTCCGACGGGATGCCGGGGCTTTCGCGGCGTACCTCGTCGACGCCGAGACGGGTGAGCTGCACGAGGGCGGGCTGACTCGCGGTCAGCGCGAGCATGACCTCGACGTCGCGCGCACGAACATCGCCGGCGAGATCATGGACCTCGAGGCCGGCGGCCGACTCGAGGGCGGCGTCGATGCCGTCGCGATCGCCGACGGCATCATGTCGTCCTACCGGTCGCTGTGGAGCGCCCTGACCGAGACCGAGACGTTCGCGGCGAACGAGACCTGGCGCATCATCGAACGCGTGCAGCGCCTGAACGGCCTCGGCTTCGACATCGGCGAGATGTCGATCGACGAGACCGCCGACGGCACGAAGGTCCTCATCCAGCCGAAGGTCGTGGATGCCGGCCACCACCAGCGTCGGCTGCTGCGACTCACCGGACTCGATGTCGAAGAGAACCAGGCCCGGCGGCTGCTGAACGACCTCGACGAGTTCGCGGCGCGCGTCTCACGTCTCGGCAGCGACGAGGAGATGGTCGCCCACGAATGGCTCACCCGCGTCTTCGAGCCCGTCGTCAAGGCGATCCCCTGGGAGCTGCGCAGCAAGCTCGAGCCTGCCGAGGTGTTCCATCAGGTGCTCGAGCACCGGTGGTACATGTCGCAGGCGCGTGGGCGCTCGATCCCGATCGCGGAGGTCCTGTCCTCCTACATCGACGGCGTGCTGCGGCACCGCCGGGACGAGGCGACCGTGATGGGCCCGCCGACCGAGACGACGGCGCTCCCGGTCATCACGTCCGACGTGCCCGTCAGCGACGACGACGAGGACGAGGTCGACTGGCGCGATCTCGTCTGACCGGCGTCAGTACCCGACGGTGAACCGCTCCCGTACGTGCGCGGGCGACTCGATCTCGTCGAGGACGGCGACGGCGAAGTCGGCGCCGGAGATGAAGGACTCTCCCTTGTCGTCGGTGACGATCACGTCGCCCCCGGTGCGGTACGAGCCCGTGCGCTCCCCCGGTGCCCAGGCACCGAAGCCGCCGGCCGGGTGGATGTAGAACCAGTCGCGGCCGCTCGTGTCGGCCTGGAGGTCCTCGAGGATGCCGATGGCTTCCATGGCCTCGGGCTTGATCTCGTCGGGGAAGCCGCTGTCGATGACGCGCGGCCCGCCCGGGGCGACAAGGCTGCCGCCGGCTCCGCCGATGACACCGACGCGCACGGACAGCGGCAGGGCCGCGATGACGCCGTCGACGGCCTCGCGCATCTTGCCGACCATGTCACCACGGGGCGAGGTCGCGAAGACGACGACGTCGACTCCGTCGAGCTCGGCCGCGAGGGCCGGGGCGTCGAGCATCGTGCCCTCGATGTAGGTCGCCCCCTCGATCCGATCGGCGGGGACCTTGCGCGCGACGGAGACGACGGTGTGCCCTCGACGGACACCCTCGGCGACGATGTTGCTGCCGGCGTAGCCGGTGCCTCCGATGACGGCGATACGGGTCATGATGGTTCCTCTCCTGCGGTTGGACAGTCGAGTGCCAGTCTTACCCGTCTCCCTGTGGTCGCGCTATCCGTCCGCCCAGCGGCGGCGGAGATGCGTCACTCGCTCGCGGCCCGGAGGGTGGACACCTGGTACAGCGCGACGGATGCCGCGATCCCGGCGTTCAGCGATTCGGTCGCCGCGTTGATGGGGATCGACACGATCTGGTCGCACGTCTCGGTGACCAGGCGCGAGAGCCCCTTGCCCTCGGAGCCGACGACGATGACGACCGGACGGTCGGCCAGCTCGAGCGCGGGGAGCGACACGTCGCCGCCGCCGTCGAGACCGAGGATGAAGACGCCCTGCTTCTTGAACTCCTTGAGCGTCGTCGTCAGGTTCGGGGCGATCGACACCGGGATGCGGGCGGCAGCACCGGCGCTGGTCTTCCACGCGGCGGAATTGACGCCCGCCGAACGCCGCTGCGGCAGGATGATCGCCTGTCCGCCGAACGCGGCCGTCGAGCGGATGATCGCGCCGAGATTGCGGGGGTCGGTGATGCCGTCGAGGGCGACGAACAGCGGAAGCTGGCCGCGCTCGATGACCTGCTCGAGCAGGTCCTGCGGGTGCGCGTACTCGTAGGGCGGGACCTTGAGCGCGACGCCCTGGTGGACGCCGTCGAAGCCGGCCATGCGGTCGAGCTCCTGTCGGGTGACCTCGAGGACGGGGATCTCGCGGTTCGTCGCGATGGAGAGCATCTCCTTGACGCGGTCATCCATCTCGACGCGCTGCGCGATGTAGAACGCGGTCGCCGGGATCTTGGCGCGGAGGGCCTCGAGGACGCTGTTGCGCCCGGTCACGGTCTCGGTGTCGTCCCCGGACTTCGCCTTGGGCGCGCGGCCGCCCGTGGTCTGGCGGATCTGCGGCTTGCCGCCCGCCGCGACGAAGCGCTCCTTGGCGGCCTTGCGCTTGCCGGCGGGGTGCCAGGCGCGGTCCTCGGCCTTGGGGGTCGGGCCGCGCCCCTCGAGCGAGCGCTTGTTCTTGCCGCCGGTCCCCTTCGTGGGGCCCTTCTTGCCGCGTCCCGCGGAGGGGTTTCCAGGCTTAGCCATTGTTCAGACTCCAATGGGTCCCCGAGGGACCGTCTTCGAGGACGACACCGGCCGCCGCGATCGCGTCGCGGATGCGGTCGGCTGCCGCCCAGTCTTTCGTCGCGCGGGCGTCCGCGCGCTGGTGGATCATGGTGGTGACGAGGCGGTCCAGGGCGGTGGCCATGGACTGCGCCGTTGCCCCCGACCACTTCGCATCCATGGGGTCGATGTCGAGGAGGCGGGTCATCGCCGTCACCTGGCGGAGCGCGTCGTCCGCGGCGGCGGAATCCTCCGCGTCGAGGGCCGCGTTGCCGCGGCGGACCGTCTCATGGAGGACCGCGAGAGCCTGCGGCACGCCGAGGTCGTCGTCCAACGCGGCCGCGAACTCGGCCGGAAGGTCCGCTCCCGCGAACCACCCGACGGATCCGTCCCCGGCGCGGATGGCGCGCTGCAGGAACGAGCGGATGCGGCCGAGCGCAGCATCCGCTTCGGCGAACGTCGACTCGGTGATGTCGAGGTTCGAGCGGTAGTGCGCCGAGATGAGCGCATAACGGACCACGAGCGGGTCGGTGTCGCGGAGGACGTCGTCGGCGAGGAGGAAGTTGCCGAGCGACTTCGACATCTTCTGGTCGCCGACGGTGACGAGACCGTTGTGCACCCAGTAACGGGCGAAAGCGTCACCGGCCGCGGTCGACTGTGCGAGCTCATTCTCGTGGTGCGGGAAGCGGAGGTCCAGGCCACCGCCGTGGATGTCGAACTCCGGGCCGAGGTAACGGCGGCTCATCGCCGAGCACTCGATGTGCCAGCCCGGTCGTCCTGAGCCCCAGGGAGAGTCCCATGCGGCATCCGCGGGCTCGTCGGCCTTCGTCCCCTTCCAGAGCGCGAAGTCGCGCGGGTCCCGCTTGCCGCGCGGATCGGCGTCGGCGGCCGACTCCATGGCGTCGACCGACTGGTGCGTGAGGGCCCCGTACTGCGGCCAGGAGCGCACGTCGAAGTACACATCGCCGGCGGCGGCGTACGCGTGCCCCGCCTGGATGAGGCGCTCGATGAGCTCCTGCATCTGCGGGATGGATGCCGTCGCCCGCGGCTCGTACGTCGGGGGCAGGATGCCGACCGCGGCATACGCGCGCGAGAACTCGAGCTCCATCCGGTAGGCCAGTGCCCACCACGGCTCGGCGTCGCTCGCGTTCGCGAGGACCTTGTCATCGATGTCGGTCACGTTCCGCACGAAGGTGACCCGGCCGAACCGGTGCGCGAGCCACCGGCGGAGGATGTCGAAGCTCAGCGCCGCGCGGACGTGGCCGATGTGCGGGCCGGATTGCACCGTCGGCCCGCAGACGTACATCGTGACGTTCTCGGGGTCGGCGGGCGCGAAGTCGCGCAGCGCCTGAGCCTGGGAGTCGTAGAGCCGAACCGTCACCGGTCCATGCTACCGGGGGGTGGCATCCGAGCCCGCTCCGAGACGATAGAAAGGACGGGTGCTGCACGTGTTCGCCGTCTTGGCCGCCGCCCTCCTGTTCGGGACGACGGGAACCGCCCGAGCACTCGGCCCCGACGGGGCGTCCGCGCTCGCGGTCGGCGTCGCGCGCTCGGTGGTCGGCGGGACGGCGCTCGCCGTCCTGGCCTTCGGGCTCGCCGCCGCCCATCGCCGCCGGGCGCCCCACGGGCCGCGGCCCGCCCCGTCCTGGCGACCGCTCACTCTGATGGCCGTCACCGGAGTGGCTCTCAGCCTCTACCAGCCCCTCTTCTTCCTCGGGACGCAGACGAACGGTGTCGCCGTGAGCACGGTCATCGCGCTCGGCTCCGCGCCCGTGCTGGCCGGCATCCTCGAATGGATCCTCTCGCGCCGTGTGCCGTCGCCGCTGTGGATGGCCGCGACCGCCCTCGCCGCGGTCGGGGTGGTCCTGCTCGGCGTCGGAGGCGGAGGCGGCACGGGCGGTGTCGACGCGCTCGGCCTCGCCGCCGCCGTCGGCGCGGGCGCGTGCTTCGCGGTGATCGCGAACGCCCAGCGTCGTCTGCTCGACGCCGGCTGGGACGCCTTCACCGTCGTCGGCGCCATGGGGGTCGGCTCTGCGCTCGTGTGCGCGGCCGTCATCCCGTTCGTGGATCTGTCGTGGGCCCTCACGCCCCCCGGCATCGCGATGGCGCTGTGGCTCGGCCTCGCGACGATCGCCGTCGCCTACGCGCTCTTCACCTGGGGACTGCAGGGTCTGACGGCGGCGACCGCGGCGACACTGACCCTCGCCGAACCGCTCACGGCGACCGTGCTGGGCGTCACCGCGCTCGGCGAGACCCTGTCACCGCTCGCCGTCGCCGGCCTCGCGGTCCTCGCCGTCGGACTCGCGACGCTCGCGTGGGGGTCCCGCCGCCCTCGCGACCCTCGACCGTACGCCGTGGAGGCCTGAGGTGGCCGCGCCCGAGGATCTCGACATCCGCGTGGACGACCTCACCGGGGAGGCATCCGTCGCACTCGTCCGGCACCACCTGGCGGGCATGCACGAACTCAGCCCCGCCGAGAGCGTTCACGCGCTCGGTGTCGCGCAGCTGCAGGAGCCGTCCGTCACGGTGTGGTCCGCCTGGCGCGGCGAAGAACTCGCCGGGATCGGTGCCCTCGCACTCCTCGGCGAGACCGACGGCGAACTGAAGTCGATGCGCGTCGCCGCCGCCCACCTCGGCACCGGTGTGGGTCGCGCGATCCTCCGCCACATCCTCACCGATGCTCGGGCGCGCGGGCTCACCCGGGTGTGGCTCGAAACGGGATCGGATGCCGGTTTCCTGGCCGCGCGCACGCTGTACGTCAGCGAGGGGTTCATCGAGTGCCCTGCGTTCGGCGACTACCTGCCCGATCCGGCATCGACGTTCATGACGCGGGCGCTCTGATCCGTCCGCTCAGGCGGGGAAGACGACAGCCACCGCGAAGGCCGCGACACCGTCGCCGGTGCCGGTGAAACCGAGCCCGTCAGTCGTGGTCGCCGACACCGAGACCGGTGCCCCGAGGGCTTCGGAGAGCACTCGCTCGGCTTCGACCCGGCGGGCGGCGAAGCGCGGACGATTGGCCTGCACCTGCACACTGACGTTGCCGACCACCCACCCCGCCTCGGCCGCGAGGACGCGCGTCCGCGCGAGGAACGCCGCCGCGTGCGCCCCGGCGTACTCGGGCTGAGCCGTCCCGAAATGCGTGCCGATGTCGCCGAGCCCGGCCGCGGCGAGAACCGCGTCCACGATGGCGTGGGCCACGGCATCCCCGTCGGAGTGCCCCTTGAGCCCGGGCTCGCCCGGCCACTCCAGACCGGCCAGCCAGAGCGTGTCGTCACCGCCGAACGCGTGCACGTCCGTCCCCATCCCGACGCGCGGGATCGAGGGCGAGGCCGGCGACGCGGCGCGAGGGACCGGCTCGACGAGCGCGCGGGCGCGGTCCAGGTCGGCGGTCGTCGTGATCTTGAACGCTCGCTCGTCCCCCGGCACCGTACGCACCTGCGTGCCGGCGGACTGCAGGAGGGCCGCATCGTCGGTGTGGTCGGCTGCGGCATCCCGATACGCGCCGTCGAGGACCGCGCGTCGGAACCCTTGGGGTGTCTGCGCCGCGGCGAGGACGGAGCGGTCGACCGGCTCCACGACGACATCGTCCGCGACGCGCTTGAGCGTGTCCACGACCGGGAGGACCGGGATGACCGCGTCCGAACCCTCCGCGACGGCGTCGATCACGCGCGCGAAGACGTCCGGCGGGGTGAGCGCCCGCGCCGCATCGTGGACCAGCACGATCTCGACATCCGCCCAGACCGCGGCGAGGCCCGCCGCGACCGATTCCTGACGCGTCGCCCCGCCTGCCACCACCGACACCAGATCACGGCGCCCACCGGCCGTGCCCAGGGCCTCCGTCGTGGCGTCGCCGACGCGGTCGTCCGGGGCGACGACGATCACCTGCGCCTCGGGAGCGTCGAAGACGCCGCGCAGGGCGTGACGGAGGATCGTGTGCGCGTCGATGCCGACGAAGGCCTTCGGCGACCCTGCTCCGAGACGCGTCCCCGATCCCGCCGCGACGACGATCACGGCCACACGCGGAACGGGGATGATGCTCATGCCTTCGAGCGTACCGAGCGATCGGGCGACGGACGGCGGCGCAGGAGCAGGACGGCGACGCCCAGGAGGAGTGCGCCGACCGCGGCGATCGGCAGATCGAGGAACCACTCCATGACCGCGAACGGCGGAAGGAAGGCGCACACCCAGGCGAGGCCGACGACGATCGGATGCGGGGTGGGACCGAGCGTGCCGAGAGCCTCCCACTTCGCGATCGCGAGCGACAACGCCAGGAGCACCCCGAGCACCGCGACGAACAGGACCGGTCGCGACCACCACCACTCCGCGGAGGCCGGAGTCGGAGCCGCGCCCGGGATCAGCAGACTGAGACCGGTCAGAGCGAGCATGACGGGCAGGTGCCACAGGTAGATCGTCATGAGGCGCGACCCCAGCACGAAGACGACACCCTGCATCGGCCGGAGCGACATGAGGCGGGTGAGGAGCGGTTTGAGCAGCCTGAGCAGGCATGCCTGCGCGACGCCCAGCACGACCAGCGGCACGGTGGGAGGGTTCAGGTTGCCGAGCATGCTCGCCGAGTACGGCCCGATCGCGGTGAGCGGCCAGAGCGCCGCGTAGCACGCGGCCGCGACGCCGACCAGGACGAGCGAATGCCGACGGTCGAACCATCCGTCCGCGTACCAGAACCCGAGTTGCTGGACGAGCGGCCACACGAAGAGCAGGTTGAGGAGACCGATCTCGGGGATGCCGATCGAGAAACGGGCCGCATCGACGAGGACGACCCCGGCGGCGAGGACCGCGAGGGTGAGGACGGGACGACGCGCGTGGCACGCGGCGAGGAACGGAACCGCGGCCTGGCACAGCAGATACGCCGCGAGGAACCAGAGGGGCGATCCCGCGCCGATCGCGGCGTCGGCCACCAACTGCGGCGGCAGACCGGCAGCGGTCGCGACGCCGAGGACGATCGCGAAGAAGAGGAACAGCGGTAGGGCCGGCTGAGCGAGTCGGAGCGTGCGGGTGCGGATGAAGCCCGCGGCATCCCCGCCCTTCGTCGTCCACGACCGCCATCCGGTCGCGGCGGCGAAACCCCCGACGACGAAGAACAGCGGCATGATCTGCCCGACCCAGGTCGCGGCGTTGAACCAGGGCTGTTCCTCGGCGGGACGGGATGCCGCGAGGCCGCCGTCCGGTCCGGGGCCGATCCCCACCTGCACGAGGTGGACGACGATGACGAACAGGACGCACACGACCCGCGCGAGATCGAGCGTGAGATCGCGGCGTGAGAGGTCGACGGCGGCGGGCGCGGCGCGGGTGGTCACCGCCTCATCATGCCGGTCTCCTGCTCACTCCGCATCGGAATGCGCCCGGACAACGAAGAACGGCCGGCTGGTGGGCCGGCCGTTCTGTCGATGTCTCAGGAGGCGAGGACCTCGTCGAGGACGGCGGATGCCTTCTCCTCGTCGGCCTTCAGAGCCAGGGCGATCTCGGAGATGAGGATCTGCCGCGCCTTCGCGAGCATCCGCTTCTCACCCGCGGAGAGACCGCGGTCCTGATCACGGCGCCAGAGGTCGCGCACGACCTCGCTCACCTTGATGACATCACCCGACGCGAGCTTCTCGAGGTTCGCCTTGTAGCGACGCGACCAGTTGGTCGGCTCCTCGGTGAAGGGAGCGCGGAGGACGTCGAAGACCTTCTCGAGCCCGTCCTTCCCGATCACGTCACGGACGCCCACGAGATCCACGTTGTCCGCGGGGACCTCGATGATGAGGTCTCCCTGGGTGACGTTGAGCTTCAGGTATTTCTTCGTCTCGCCCTTGATGACGCGATCCTTGACCTCGATGATGGTCGCAGCGCCATGGTGCGGATAGACGACGGTTTCGCCAACCTCAAAAAGCATGCAGTTGTGTCCTTTCGGCAACCTCCAGAATACCACAGGCGACATACGCTAGAGTTCGCCACCCTCCTGCCCGACGGCCTCGCCGCGACCCCATAGGATGAGAGGGTCGCCGTTCGTGTCATCTGGAGGATCCGTGAAATCGCGTCTCATCGCGTCCCTCGCCCTGGGCGCTGCTGTCGTTCTGGGCACCACCGGCTGCAACATGCTGGCACCGCAGGCGACGACCATCCAGTACTCCGCGTCCGACGGCGTCAACGTCCCCGACTCCGGCCCGCTCACGGTGCGCAACGCTCTGATCATCGCGAACGAGGACGGCACGCTCGGCAACCTGGTCGCTGCCGTCGTCAACAGCACCGACGACGACCTGACGCTGAACGTCTCGATCGACGGCCAGGCGCAGAAGCTCGAGGTCGGTGCGAACTCGTCCGTCTCGCTCGGCGTCGACTCGGCCGCCATGCTCTTCGACGACGTGGGCAAGCCCGGCGCGAACGTCGACGTGTCCTTCCAGTCCGGCGAGGGTGAAGGCGTTCGCATCAGCGTGCCGATCCTGGACGGCACGCTCCCCTACTACACGCAGTTCGTGCCGACCCCGGCCGCGACGGCGACGCCCGCGAGCTGACCCGCGCGCGCACATGAAGAAGGCCCCCACCGCTGCGGTGGGGGCCTTCTTCATGTCGAGCGGTCAGGACTCGAATCGGTATCCGAGGCCGCGTACCGTCAGAAGCATGACCGGCTCGCTCGGGTTCTCCTCGATCCGCGATCGGATGCGTTTGATGTGCACGTCGAGCGTCTTCGTGTCGCCGAAGTAGTCGCTCCCCCACACTCGGTCGATGAGCTGCCCGCGGGTGAGGACACGGCCGGCGTTGCGCATGAGGAGCTCGAGCAGCTCGAACTCCTTCAGCGGCATGGAGATCTCCTTGCCGGCGACGGAGACCGTGTGACGGTCGATGTCGAGGCTCACCCGACCCCCCTCGATGACCCGATCGTCGACGTCGAGGTCGTCGCTCTCGCTGCGGCGGAGGACCGCTCGCATGCGCGCCAGCAGCTCCCTCGAGGAGTAGGGCTTCGTGATGTAGTCGTCCGCCCCCAGCTCGAGACCGACGACGATGTCGACCTCGCTGTCCTTGGCCGTCAGCATGATGATCGGCACCTTCGAGGTGGATCGGATGACGCGGCACACCTCGGTCCCCGGCATCCCGGGGAGCATCAGATCGAGGAGGACTATGTCGGCGCCCCGAGACGTGAAGGCGTCGAGGGCCAGGCCGCCGTCCTCGGCGATCTCCACCTCGAAACCCTCCCGACGGAGGAGGTAGGCCAACGGGTCGGCGAGGTCGGGTTCGTCTTCGACGATCAGGACTCGGGTCATGGTGCGTTCCTTCTGGCGGGCGCCTTCGCGCCGGTCTTCTTCGGTTTCTTGTGCTTGCGGGGGATGGTGAGCTCGGAGGTGGCGACGAGAGGCAGGCGGATGGTGAAGGTCGACCCCCGTCCGGGGCGGGACCACAGTTCGACGGAGCCGCCGTGTCGCTGCACGGCGTGCTTCACGATCGAGAGACCGAGGCCCGTCCCGCCCGTGCGGCGGGATCGTGCCTGGTCGGCGCGGTAGAACCGCTCGAAGATGCGCTGCTGATCGCTTTCGGGGATGCCGATGCCGTGGTCCGCCACGGCGATCTCGACCGCTCCGTCCGCCGTGCGGACCCCGACGCCCACCTGCGCTCCCGCCGGCGAGTAGGCGATCGCGTTGGCGAGGAGATTGCTGACGGCCTCGGTGAGGATCTGCGGATCGCCGCGGACGAACAAGCCCTTGTCTCCCCCGCGGGCGACCGTGATGCCGGCGGATTCGGCGGTGACCGCCTGCGACTCGATCGCTGAACGCACCACCTCGTCGACCGAGACGTCGCGCATCTCGGCGATCTCGTCGGCGGACTGCAGGCGGGACAGGTTCATGATGCGGGAGGTGAGCTGTCCGAGGCGATTCGCCTCGGCGCTGAGACGGCGCGCGAAGTGACGCACCTGCTCCGGGTCGTCCGAGGCCGACTCGATCGCCTCGGCCAGCAGCGTCACCGCGCCGACCGGCGTCTTCAGCTCGTGGGACGTGTTCGAGACGAAGTCGCGCCGCATCTGCTCCACACGTTCGCGCTCGGTGATGTCGCGGATGACGATGAGGGTGAGCCGCGGGGTGATGACACTGGCGCGGGCAGCCACGACACGCGGCTCGACGCCACGCTTGAGCGTCATGTTCTCGGAGGCCGGAAGACCCGTCTGACGGGCGTTCCGGACCAGCAGGCGCAGTCGATCCGAGTCCAGGCTGTCGTTCACGCGCAGAGAGAAGACCTCGGCGGTCGCCGACGCGGCGAGGACGAGCATCGACGGATCGACGACGACGGCCGCGTCATCCATCCCCTGCAGGACCGAGGCCGTGCCCTCCGGCAGATCCGTCGACGTCACCAGTCGGGTGCGCTCCCGCGCCCGTACGGCGTAGACGACGAGGCCCACGGCGCCGGCGCCGACCAGGAGCCCCACGACGAGCGCCAGCAGCTCGAGCTGCGTCGAATCCATGCCCCCAGCGTAAGGTGGTCGCACCCCCGCAATCGGACGGATATCGGGCCGTGCGCCCCGCACCGCCGACTGTTCACCGTGTCGGCACCGACCGTTAACCTGAGCGCGGGAGGATCGCCGAGGTCTCCGCGCGACAGGTCGCGCCCCTCACCCGCCCGCACGAAGAGAAGGTGCTCCATGCGCGAAGTTTTCCACCAGTCCCTCGAGGACGTGCAGACCCGTCTCGTCGAGATCTCCGACCTCGTCACCGTCGCGATCGAGCAGGCGACCCGCGCCTTCGCGACGAGCGACGTCGCCCTGGCCGAAGAGGTCATCGACAACGACAAGGTGATCGACGACCGGGCCATCGAGCTCGATGAGCTCGCCATCGAGATCCTCGCCCGCCAGCAGCCGGTCGCGCGCGACCTGCGCATCGTCGTCGCCGCGCTCCGCGTCAGCGCGTCGCTCGAGCGGATGGGCGACATCGCGGAGCACATCGCCCAGCTGACGCGCATGCGCTTCCCAGAGCGCGCCGTCCCCAAGGGGCTCAAGAACACGTTCACGAAGATGGGCGAGATCGACACCGAGGTGGCCCGCACACTGGCCGATCTCCTCCGCACCGAGGACCTCTCGCTCGTGAACCGCCTCCACGAACTCGACGACCAGCTCGACGCCCTGCACCTCGCCGTCTTCGAGAAGGTGCTGAGCGACAACTGGCAGGGCGAGGCCTCCGCGACGGTCGACGCCACCCTGGCCTCGCGCTACCACGAGCGCTTCGGCGACCACGCCCTCTCCGTCGCCAAGAAGGTCTCATACCTGGCGACCGGCACGTGGGCGGCCGACCCTGAAGGCGTCGACGCCGAGGTCTGATCTCGCTCCGGGTCCGCCCGGACGACGAAGAGCGGATGCCGCGAGGCATCCGCTCTTCGTGTCTTCCGAGGTGTGCGGCTTACTTCTTGCCCTGCGAGGCGACCGCGGCGGCGCCGGCGGCGGCGGCCTCGGGGTCGAGGTATTCGCCCGGCCCGAGGGGCTCGAGGTTCTCGTCGAGGCGGTACACCAGCGGGATGCCGGTGGGGATGTTCAGCTCGGCGATGTCGTCGTCGCTGATGCCGTCGAGGTGCTTCACCAGTGCGCGCAGCGAGTTGCCGTGGGCGGTGACCATGACGGTCTTTCCGGCCTTCAGGTCGGGGACGATCTCGCTCTCCCAGTAGGGAAGCAGTCGGTCGATGACGATCTTGAGCGACTCGGTGCGCGGAACCTCGCCGTCGATGCCGGCGTACCGGACGTCGCCCACCTGCGTGTAGGGGTCGTCGTCGGAGATGTCCGGCGGCGGCACGTCGAACGACCGGCGCCACAGCATGAACTGCTCCTCGCCGAATTCGTCGAGGGTCTGGGCCTTGTCCTTGCCCTGCAGCGCGCCGTAGTGACGCTCGTTGAGACGCCACGAGCGCTTGACCGGGACCCAGAGACGGTCGGCCGCGTCGAGCGCGATGTTGGCGGTCTGAATGGCTCGCGACAGCACCGACGTGTGGAGGATGTCGGGGAGCAGGCCCGACTCCTTCAGCAGCTCGCCGCCGCGCTGGGCCTCCGCTTTGCCCTGGTCGGTGAGGCGGACGTCCACCCAGCCGGTGAACTGGTTGGACTTGTTCCACTCGCTCTGACCGTGCCGAAGAAGGATCAACGTGTAGGGGGCTGTCATGCTCGCAATCCTACCGGCGCGGGCGATGGGATCATGGGGTCATGACGCGTTCCGAGCCGGTCGTGGGGCAGGTGACCCGAGGGACGACGAACACCAACCGGCTTCGCCGTGTGGACCGCTGGATCGCGCGGCATCCGATCCTGCGACGGACGGCGGATCCACTCGTGGTCGACCTCGGCTACGGGGCGAGCGGCGTGACCGCGTTCGAGCTCGAGGCGAGGCTCCGCCACGCTCGGCCCGACGTCGAGGTGCTGGGGCTCGAGATCGAACCGGCGCGCGTCGCTCGGGCGCGGGAGCAGCTCGCGCGCGTGCGAGCCGGCGACGGGGTGTTCGCCCCGGACGCGCGGGTGTCGTTCGCGCGCGGCGGCTTCGAGGTGCCGGTGCCGGGAGACCGTCGGCCCGCCGTCATCCGAGCGTTCAACGTGCTGCGGCAGTACGACGAGCAGGACGTCCCCGGGGCGTGGGCGCGGATGGCGGCGCGACTGCGTCCCGACGGCATGCTCGTCGAGGGGACGTGCGACGAGCTGGGGCGCATCTCGACGTGGATCGAGGTGGGACCGGATGCCGCACCCCGCAGCCTCACGATCTCGTTGCGACTCGCGGAGCTCGACTCCCCCGCGATCGCCGCCGAGCGTCTGCCGAAGGCGCTGATCCATCGGAACGTCCCCGGCGAGCGCGTGCACGAGGTGATCGATGCGCTCGAGCGGGAGTGGACGCGCGCCGTCGCGGCCTCGTCGTTCGGTCCCGTCCAGCGATGGCGCTCGACTCTCGAGGCGTTGGCCGGCGCCGGCTGGCCGATCGGCTCGCGCTCGCGCTGGCGGCTGGGTGAGTTCACCGTGCCCTGGGAGGCCGTCGCACCGCGGTGACGGGGTGCGGGAGGCCGTCGCACCGCGGTGACGCGGTGTGCGTGTCACACTCGCGGGAGCAGCGCCCTCGCGTCGGCCGGGCTCAGCCCGGCCGCGCACAGGAGATCGGTCGCGAGAGGGCGAAGCGCGGTGACGAGAGTCTGATCGCCCAGCGAACCGTCGGGCACGAGCGCCACCGGGTCGAGGCGGGCGGCGACGGCGGTGAGCAGCTCGCGCGCGGCGGGCTCGAAGGTGATGTCGGTCAGGGAGGACTGCAGGAGATCGGCGCCACGCGTGAGGTCGAGGAGCAGATCCGCTGCGACGTCGCGCGTGCGACCGTCGTCGACGAGGTACACCGAACGACGCGCGACGACGCGGAGGTTTCGCACCGCGAGGTCCATGCTGATCCGCATCCGCTCGTAGCGTGCGAGTTCGAACCGCTGCCGCCGGAGGAACGGCGAGATGCGCGCGATGGCGATGCCGGATTCGACGGACGTCCGCCAGTCGTCGACGAGCGTCTGCAGACTCCGCGCCTTCTCGAGCCCGCGCTCCGCGCGCACACGACTGCCGCGACGCAGCCCCTGCGCGACGGTGCCCGCCGCGCCCTGGAACGCGTCGAACAGCCGGGCCGCGTCGGTCAGCGCGGTGCGGACAGGGCTCCGCGGGATGAGGGCGGTCACCAGAAGGGCCATCGCCCCGCCGATGAGGGCGTCGAGAAGACGGAGGAACGGCACCTGCGCCGGTACGACGACGACGATGATCGACTGGATCGCCGCCGCGATCGCGAACCCCGCCTGCGGAGACACGAACCGGGCGATCGACAGACTCACCGCGAGCGTCAAGGCCAGCTGCCACCAGCCGCTCCCGGCGGTGACGACGACGAGCTCCGCGACGAACACGCCGAGCACCATCCCGATGACGGTCTCGAGCACCCGCCACGGCCGGGCGTCGCGGACCAGGCCGAGGCTCGAGATCGTGACGGTCGCCGCGATCAGCGGGGCAGGATGCCCCAGCCCGTAATGCGCGATCGAGAACGCAGCGCTCGCGGCGACGACCAACTGCACGATCGCGACGGCCGACCCGCGCAGGCGCGCCCAGCCCTCCCGCGGATACTTCCGGACGGTGGGCACCGGAGCCGTGACGGTCGGTTCCCCCGTCATCGTCAGCGGCGCTGGGAGAGTCGGGGCAGACGAGGGACGGATGCCGCGCGCCCCGCATCCGGTGGCACGACGACCTCCTGAGCGGCAGCGACCTCGCCGTCGCCGACCTCGACGGTCAGTGCGGAATCGACGGGCACCGAGCGCTTCACGATCGCCAGGGCGATGGGACCCTCTTCGTGGTGACGGGCGACCGAGGTGATCGCGCCGACGTCGGCACCGTCGAGGCGGACGGCGCTGCCGACGGTCGGGAGCTCGGCATCCGACCCGTCGAGCTGGAGGAAGACCATGCGACGCGGCGGATGCCCGAGGTTGTGGACCTTCGCCACCGTCTCCTGCCCGCGATAGCAGCCCTTGTCGAGGTGGACGGCGGTGCGCAGCCAGTCGACCTCGTGCGGAAGGGTGCGTCCGTCGGCTTCGGCGCTCGCGCTCGGGCGCCAGGCCGCGACGCGCAGCGCGTCGGCCGCAAGGTAGCCGGCCAGTCGGACGTCGCCGCGGACGGCCGCCGCGGCGAGATCGTCCCAGGCGGCGCGCGGGACGACGGCTTCGGCCCAGTCTCGGTCCGCCCCGGGATGCGGCTGCGTCGCCGCGTACCCCCACCCGCCGACGCCGACGTTCGGCCATGGGTCACGCCAGACGACCGCGGCACCGAGCACGCCGACCGCTGCACCGGTACCCGCCACGACGCCGAAGTCGGCCGACGCATCCTGCGGGTCCACGCGCAGCCGGAACCGCATGCGCGTCAGCCAGGTCAGCAGCCCTTGGGCGCGGTCCCGGTCGACGATGAGCCACGTCCGCTCGCCGTCATCGACGACGGATGCCGCGTGCTCCACGTGCCCCTGCGGGTCGAGCACGAGCAGCTCGGTGCCGACGGCGGGGGCCAGCGAGGTCAGCGCCTGCGAGGTGATCGAATCCAGCCACGAGAGCCGGTCCTCACCGGCGACGGTCAGGACGACCCGGTCTGCGAGGGGCACGATCGCCGCACCGGCGGCGAGCTCGCGCTGCTCGCGGACCGGGTTCCCGAGGTGGGCGAGGCCCCGGTCATCGACGACGGCGCCGGGGACGGCCGCGAAGGCGTCGCTCATCACTGGACCTTCGCGAGCCGAGCGGAGGCGTGCGACGACAGTGCGGACCCGAGGGCGGCGACGTCCCACGCCCAGAGCAGGTGCCCGTCGACGAGCCCGTACATCCGGGTCGCCGACGCGTACTCCTTGGCGCCGGCGGGGCGCACGATGGCGTCCGTCGCGATGTCGATCCGAGGTCCGCGGACCTGACCGAGGTAGAGCTCGCTGATCCCGTCGGAGTGGACGAGGGCCACCGTGATCTCGAAGCCGCCTGCCTCGGTGCGAAGCTCCTCGACGTCATGGACGGAGCGCGGCTCGGAGCGAGGGGCGAGGGCCGGAAGGAGCGCGGGACCGGCGTCCGCCTCGGTCGCAGGACGCGAGAGGCGCCAGTAGCCGGTCTCGGCGACGAGGTCGGTGCGGTTGCCGTCGGCATCCTCGAACCAGGCAGTCGCCGAGTAATTCAGGGCATCGCCGCCGTCGTGGCTGAAGCTCACGCGGTGCGAGAACTCACCCGACATCGTCCGGCCCTGCGCGTCGTACTCGAGAACGCCGGTGCCTTCCCAGACACCCAGCAACCAGGAGAGCGGGACCAGATCAGCCGGAAGGTCCGTCGGCAGATCGATCACGAGCTCAGCGCTGACCGCGGTAGAGGTTCCAGACGACGACGCCGGACACGAACGCGATCGCGAGCGATGCGAGGCCGAGCAGCCCGACGAAGAAGAGTTCGAGTGCGACGAGATCCATGCCGTCCACTTTAGCGGCCGGATGCGGCCCCACGGTCGGCGGACGACGCGGTCACGCCGAGGCGAGGAGTTCGGCCAGCGCGAAGCCCGCGCCCAGCAGCCCCATGACCACCAGCGCGCCGAGCACACTGGCCGAGATCCTGAGGATGAAGCCCTGCGAGCGCCCCGTCGCCAATTGGACGGCGAAGGCCAGGAAGAAAGAGAGTCCGAGGCCCACGAGGAGCCATGCCCCGCGCCAGTCCGGTTCGACGAAGATCCCGATGGCCAGGGCGATGAGAGCCGCCGCCACCCAGACGGCGATGACACCGGCGGCCCGCGAGCGGGGAAGGATCTCGGGCGAGGTCATCCCCCCATTGTTGCGCACGTCCCGGCGGTGCGCAGGGACGCGGCGCAGGCGGCACCGGGGCTACCCCTAAGATGAGACGCGGTTCCGAGTCCGCACCGGAGGGTCCCCCTTGGCACAGTTGCTCGTCCTGAGCTCCGCCGCCGGCGGCGACTCCGTCCTGCCCGCTCTCGAACTGCTGAGCCACCGCGTCCGGCAGATCCCCGCAGAGGCGGCGCAGCTCGTCAACGCCCCTCACGCAGACGTCGTCTTCGTCGACGCGCGCCGAGACCTCGTCGGAGCGAAGTCGCTCTGCAAGATCCTCACGACCACCGGGCACGACGCACCGCTCATCCTTGTCGTGACCGAGGGCGGATTGACCGCCGTCTCGCCCGACTGGGGCATCGACGACGTCATCCTCGTGGCCGCCGGCCCCGCTGAGGTCGATGCCCGGATCCGCCTCGCCGTGGGGCGCGTGTCCAAGGAGCAGGTCTCGACCCGCATCCAGACCTCCGGCATCACGATCGACGAGTCCTCCTATTCCGCGAAGGTCCACGGCCGACCGCTCGACCTCACGTACAAGGAATTCCAGCTCCTGCACTTCTTCGCGACGCATCCGTCCCGCGTCTTCACCCGCGAACAGCTCCTGAGCGAAGTCTGGGGCTACGACTACTTCGGCGGCACCCGGACCGTGGACGTCCACGTGCGGCGGCTGCGCGCCAAGCTCGGCGACCTCGAACAGCTCATCGGGACGGTCCGCAACGTCGGCTACCGCTTCAACGTGTACGAGGACGAGCAGCTGCCGGGCTCCCCCGCCTGAGCGCGACACAGCGGCATCCGCTCGTCGTGTTCACGCACGGGACACGTCCCCCTGCAATGATGTGGGGATGATCGACACCCAGGTTCACGACTCCGGACTGGGCGACGCGGACGACGACGACTTCGATGACGTCGTCGAAGCGTACGACTCGCAGCTCCCCGACAACCGCTATCTCGACCGCGAGCTCAGCTGGCTCGCCTTCAACCAGCGGGTTCTGGAGTTGGCGGAGGATCCGAACCTGCCGACCCTCGAGCGCGCGAACTTCCTGGCGATCTTCGCCAGCAACCTCGACGAGTTCTTCATGGTGCGGGTCGCCGGACTGAAGCGCCGCATCCTCACCGGACTCGCGATCCCCACCAACGTGGGGCGCGCACCGCTCGACGTGCTCACCGACCTCGCGACCGCCGCACACGCCCTCCAGGAGCGACACGCCGCGGTCTGGTCGGAGCAGGTGCGTCCCGCGCTCGCCGAGTCCGGCATCGAGGTCGTCTCGTGGGCCGACCTCTCGGACGAGGAGCGCGAGATCCTCTACGACTACTTCTCCTCGCAGGTGTTCCCGGTCCTCATGCCGCTTGCGGTCGATCCGGCGCACCCGTTCCCGTACATCTCGGGACTCTCGCTCAACCTCGCGATCCGCATCCGCAACGCACGTACCGGCCGCCAGGAGTTCGCGCGTCTCAAGGTGCCCCCGATGATGCCGCGACTCGTCGAGGTCCGGAAGGACGGCAACACCGTCCGGTACCTCCCCCTCGAAGAGCTGATCTCCGAGAATCTCGGCGACCTCTTCCCCGGCATGGAGATCCTCGAGCACCACACGTTCCGCCTCACCCGCAACGAGGACGTCGTCATCGAGGAGGATGAGACCGAGAACCTCATCCAGGCGCTCGAGGCCGAGTTGCTGCGTCGCCGGTTCGGCCCGCCGATCCGCCTCGAGATCACCGAGGACATGGACGATGTGACGCTGTCGCTGCTGCTCGACGAGCTCGACATCACCGACAACGACGTCTACCGTCTGCCCGCCCCGCTCGACCTCCGCGGCCTGTTCTCGCTGTCGCAGATCGAACGGCCCGACCTGCGCTACCCGGCGCACGTGCCGAAGACGGCGACACCGTTCCAGCCCGCGGAGCAGAACGGCCGGGCGGATCTGTTCGCGGCCATCCGCAAGGAGGACATCCTCGTCCACCACCCGTACGAGTCGTTCACGACGAGCGTCGTCTCGTTCCTGCAGCAGGCCGCGCGCGATCCGCACGTGCTGGCGATCAAGCAGACCCTCTACCGGACCTCGGGCGACAGCCCCATCGTCGAGGCGCTCATCAACGCGGCCGAGAACGGCAAGCAGGTGCTGGCCCTGGTCGAGGTGAAGGCGCGCTTCGACGAGGCGGCGAACATCGGCTGGGCGCGCACGCTCGAGAAGGCCGGCGTTCACGTGGTCTACGGCCTCGTGGGCCTGAAGACCCACTGCAAGCTGCTGCACGTCATCCGAGAAGAAGACGGCGCGCTCCGCAGCTACAGCCACATCGGCACGGGCAACTACAACCCGAAGACGAGTCGCATCTACGAGGACTACGGCCTGTTCACCGCGAACGAGCAGGTCGGTCGCGACCTCACCCGTCTGTTCAACGAGCTCAGCGGGTACGCGATCGAGAAGAAGTTCAAGCGGCTCCTCGTCGCTCCCCTCCACCTGCGCAAGGGGCTGCTGCGTCTCATCGACGCCGAGCGTCGCAATGCGCTCGACGGCAAGCCCGCGTACGTGCGCATCAAGGTCAACTCGATGGTCGACGAGCAGATCATCGACGCCCTGTACCGCGCCAGCCAGGCGGGGGTGAAGGTCGACGTGTGGGTGCGCGGCATCTGCTCGCTGCGCACCGATCTGCCCGGGGTGAGCGACAACATCACGGTCCGCTCGATCCTCGGTCGCTACCTCGAGCACTCCCGGATCTTCGCGTTCGGCCACGGCGGCGAGCCGCAGGTCTTCATCGGCAGCGCCGACATGATGCACCGCAACCTCGACCGCCGCGTCGAGGCGCTCGTACGAGTGACCGCGCCCGCCCACGTGAACGAGCTCATCGAGCTGTTCGACCTCGCGATGGACGACTCGACCAGCTCGTGGCACCTCGGCTCCGAGGGCGAGTGGACGCGTCATCACCTGGCCGCCGACGGCACGCCGCTGGTGGACCTGCAGGAGAAGACCATGGCGGCGGTGCTCCGTCGGCGACGCCAGCGGGCGGTGCGATGACGGAAACCGCGGTCTACGCCGCAGGCGGCGTGGTGTGGCGGATGCTCGACGGCAAGCTCCTCGTCCTCGCCATCCACCGCACGAAGTACCGCGATGTGACGTTGCCGAAGGGCAAGGTCGATCCCGGCGAGACGCTCGCCGAGACTGCCGTGCGCGAGATCCACGAGGAGACCGGCATCCGCGTCAACCTCGGGGTCCCCGTCGGCGTCTCGACGTACCGCATGCCCAGCAAGCGGACGAAGATCGTGCACTACTGGAGCGCGCAGGCCACCGGGAAGGCCATCCGCGAATCGGCGTTCGTCCCGAATCGCGAGATCGCCGCAGTCGAATGGATGCCGGCGCGAAAAGCCCTCGCGAAGATGAGCTACCCGGTCGACGTGGAGATCCTGGAGAACTTCCTGCGCCTCGTCGACGACGGCGTGCTCGAGACCTTCCCCCTCGTCGTCCTCCGTCACGCGAAGGCGACGCCGCGGGAGGAATGGTCGGGGGCGGATGCCGAGCGTCCCCTCGCCGCTCGCGGCAGGAAGCAGGCGCAGTCGATCGTCGGGCCGCTCCGCGCGTTCGGCGTGCGGCGCGTGTACTCGAGCGACGCGGTGCGCTGCGTCGACACCGTCGGACCGCTGGCGGAAGCATTGCGCCGCGACATCCACCGCACCTCGACGATCTCGCAGGACGCCTGGGATGCCGGCGATGCGGATCCGCGGACGCTGGTCGGCAAGCGGGTGCGCGCGCGCAAGTCCGCCGTGCTGTGCTCGCACCGGCCCGTCCTGCCCGAGCTGATGCACGAGATCGCCCTCGCGACGGGCACGGTGAAGGGCTCGTATCTGGGCGAGTCCTCCGCCCTCGAGCCGGGTGCGTTCTCCGTGGTCCACCTCTCTGCCACCAATCCCGGATCGGGGATCGTGGCGATCGAGACACACGCTCCCCAGGTGTGATCGGGCAGACGAATCCGTTCGGACCGGGTTCGTTCACCTGTCGTTCACCTCTGGAGCGGAACCTGGTCACCGGCGGCTCTTAGCGTCGAGCCAGCCCCGCACCCGGGGTGTCCCGATCACCCGAAGGAAATCACACGTGAAGCTCAACCGCATCGCCCGCGTGGGCGCTGTCGCAGCAGTCGCCGTTCTGTCGCTCTCCGCTTGCGCGGCGAACGAGGGCACCCCCGCTGGCGGCAGCCAGCCCTCCGACGGCGGAACCGCTCTGTCGGGCACCGTCAAGGCCACCGGCGCGTCTTCGCAGGGCGCCGCGCAGCAGGCATGGACCGCCGCCTTCCAGACGGCGAACTCGGACGTCACGATCAACTACCAGCCGACCGGTTCGGGCACAGGCCGCGACAACTTCATCGCCGGTTCCAGCAACTTCATCGGCTCGGACCGCGCGTACAAGACCGACGAGATCGCCGCCGGCAAGTTCGGGGCCTGCGCAACGTCGGACATCATCGAGGTGCCCGCCTACATCTCGCCCGTCGCCGTCGTCTTCAACCTCGACGGCGTCAAGGAGCTGAACCTGACCCCCGAGGTCATCGCCGACATCTTCAACGAGAAGATCGAGAAGTGGAACGATCCGGCGATCGCCGACCTCAACGAGGGTGTCGAGCTTCCCGACCTGGCCATCACGCCCGTCTTCCGCGGCGACGAGTCGGGCACCACCGGCACGTTCACCGCTTACCTCGCATCCGTCGCTCCCGACGCGTGGCCCTACGAGGACGACGACGCATGGCCCGTCAAGACCACGCGTTCGGAGGCCGCCCAGCAGACCTCGGGTGTCGAGGCCACCGTCAACGGCGGCAAGGGCACCATCGGGTACATCGACGCCTCGCGCGTCGGCGACCTGGGCTCGGCCGCGGTCAAGGTCGGCGACGAGTACGTGCCGTTCTCTTCCGAAGCCGCCGCTGAGCTCGTCGCCTCGTCGCCCCTCGAGGAGGGCCGCGCCGACGGAGACCTCGTTTTCGACGTCGACCCGGCCAAGGCACCCGCCGGCTCGTACCCGATCGCTCTCGTGAGCTACCTCATCGGATGCGCGCAGTACGAGGACGCGGCCACCGCCGACATCGTCAAGGCGTACTTCTCCTACATCGTCAGCGAAGAGGGCCAGAAGGTCGCCAACGAGGCCGCCGGTTCCGCTCCGCTGTCGACCGAGGTCGCCGAGAAGGCCCAGACCGCGATCGACATGATCAGCGCCAAGAAGTAAGACCCTCGCTGCTGGTGGCTCCCGCTCGTCGGGAGCCACCAGCAGCACTCACGTCCGCCCCGCTTCCGACCCGAGGACTGCGATGCCCCCCACCACCGATCTGGTCGCCGACCAGGACACCGCCCGGCGACCGGTGCGCCGACGCGGCGATCTCGTCTTCTCGAGCACCGCGCTGGGCGCGGGCATCATCATCCTCATCGTCCTCGCGGCCGTCACGCTCTTCCTCATCGTGGAGAGCATCCCGGCCTTCACCGCGAAACCCGATGAGACGCAGTTCCTGAACGGCGAACCGTTCTGGCAGTACGTCTGGCCGTTCGTCTTCGGCACCCTCTGGGCCTCGGTCATCGCGCTCGTCGTCGCGACGCCGCTGGCGATCGGCATCGCCCTCTTCATCTCGCACTACGCACCGCGGCGGCTCGCCTCGGTGCTCGGCTATGTCATCGACCTGCTCGCCGCCATCCCCTCCGTCGTGTACGGACTCTGGGGTGCGCTGGTGTTCTCGCAGCTCCTGCAGCCGTTCTACGTCTGGCTGAACGAGAACTTCGGCTGGATCCCGTTCTTCGCCGGCGCGGTCTCCCCCGGCGGCCGCACGATCCTGACGGCATCCCTCGTCCTCGCGGTGATGATCCTCCCGATCATGACCGCCATCACGCGCGAGGTCTTCCTGCAGACTCCCGTCCTCCACGAAGAGGCGGCACTCGCCCTCGGCGCGACGCGCTGGGAGATGATCCGGATGGCCGTGTTCCCCTTCGCCCGCGGCGGCATGGTCTCGGGCGCGATGCTCGGCCTCGGCCGTGCCCTCGGCGAGACGATGGCCGTCACGATGGTCCTCTCGGCCACGGGCGCGGTCACCTTCCAGGTGCTCAACTCGAGCAACCCGACGCCCATCCCAGCGAACATCGCCCTGAACTTCGGTGAGGCGTACGGCGACGGCGTCAACGTCCTCATCGCGACGGGCCTCATCCTCTTCATCGTGACCTTCGCGGTCAACGCGATCGCCCGGTGGGTCGTCAACCGCCGTGCCGAGTTCTCTGGAGCGAACTGATGACCACCCTCACCCGCTCCGAGACCCGCACGCCCGTGGGCAACTCGCTCACCGCGGGACAGCTGCCGAAGTGGATGCCGTGGGTGCTGCTCGCCGGCGCGCTCGTGCTCTCCGGCATCCTGTTCGCCATCATGAACAGCAGCGGCGACGTGGCCGAGTTCAACATCGCGGGTGCCACCTTCGTGGGTGTCGTGCTGTTCGCGATCGTCCTCGTCATCCTGTCGAGCGTCGTCGAGACGCGGCGCCGCGCAGCCGACCGGCTCGCGACCGTGCTGGTGTCGGTCGCCTTCACGATCGCGCTGCTCCCACTCATCTCACTGCTGTTCACCGTCGTGGTCAACGGCATCGCCCGGTTCGACCCGACCTTCTTCTCCTACTCGATGCGCAACATCGTCGGTGAAGGCGGCGGCGCCGTGCACGCGATCTGGGGCACGCTCATCGTGACCGGCTGGGCCACCGTCATCTCGGTGCCGATCGGTCTCATGACCTCGATCTACCTCGTCGAGTACGGGCGCGGCCGGGTCGCGAAGCTCATCACCTTCTTCGTGGATGTGATGACCGGCATCCCGTCGATCGTCGCGGGTCTGTTCATCGTCGCCGTCTGCGCGCTGCTGTTCGGGCCGGGCCTCAACACGGGCTTCATGGGCTCGCTCGCCCTGTCGGTGTTGATGATCCCCGTCGTCGTGCGCTCCAGCGAGGAGATGCTGCGCCTCGTCCCGAACGAGCTGCGCGAGGCGAGCTACGCCCTCGGTGTGCCGAAGTGGCTGACGATCGTGAAGGTCGTCCTCCCCACCTCGATCGCCGGCATCACGACGGGCATCATGCTGTCGATCTCGCGCGTGATCGGTGAGACCGCGCCCCTGCTGCTGACGGCCGGGTTCACCCAGTCGCTGAACATGGACGCGTTCGACGGCCCCATGATGACGCTCCCGGTGTTCGTCTACGACCAGTTCCAGAACCCCGGCACGAACATTCCCGCCGCGCTCGAGCGGGCCTGGGCCGGAGCGCTCACGCTCATCATCATCGTCATGGCGCTCAACCTCATCGCACGCTTCGTCGCGAAGAAGTTCGCCCCCAAGTTCGGCCGCTGACCCGCGGCATCCGACAGAAAGCACCCCGAAGTGTCCAAGAGCATCGAAGTCAACGACCTCAACGTCTACTACAGCGAGTTCCTCGCCGTGGAGGGCGTGTCCCTCGACATCGAGCCCCGCAGCGTCACCGCCTTCATCGGGCCGTCCGGATGCGGCAAGTCCACGTTCCTGCGGACGCTCAACCGCATGCACGAGGTCATCCCCGGCGCCCGCGTCGAGGGCGAGGTGCTGCTCGACGGCGAGGACCTGTACGGTCCCGGCGTCGACCCCGTGCTCGTGCGCCGTCAGATCGGCATGGTCTTCCAGCGTCCGAACCCGTTCCCCACGATGTCGATCCGCGACAACGTGCTCGCCGGTGTGAAGCTCAACAACTCGCGCATCTCGAAGTCCGACGCCGACGCCCTCGTCGAGAAGTCGCTGCGTGGCGCGAACCTCTGGAACGAGGTCAAGGACCGGCTCGAGAAGCCCGGCTCGGGCCTGTCGGGCGGTCAGCAGCAGCGCCTGTGCATCGCGCGTGCGATCGCCGTGTCGCCCGACGTCCTGCTGATGGACGAGCCCTGCTCGGCCCTCGACCCCATCTCGACCTTCGCGATCGAGGAGCTCATCCAGGAGCTCAAGAGCGAGTACACGATCGTCATCGTCACGCACAATATGCAGCAGGCGTCGCGCGTCTCGGACAAGACCGCGTTCTTCAACATCGCCGGCACCGGCAAGCCCGGCAAGCTCATCGAATACGACGAGACCGGCACCATCTTCACCAAGCCGTCCGTGCAGGCCACCGAGGACTACGTCTCGGGTCGCTTCGGGTGATCCCGTAGTTCGGGGACGAGGGATGCTGCGCGGAGGCGCGGTGTCCCTCGTTGTGGTTTGTGGGGGTGCGGGCGGCGTAGCGTTCGGGCGTGGCGTGGCGTGGGCGGCGTGGCGTTCGCGGATGCAATATGTGGCGGGCGACACGCGGCATCCCGAGCCTGAACGGCGGGGTGTCGCGGCGGGACTATTGCATCCGCGGACTTCTCCCCCGCGGGGGTGGGATTCCGGTTCTCCCCGACCAGCGCTGGGTGAGGCATGGGTGGGTCGGGCGCGGGCGAGGCTCGCGGGTATGTGCGAGCTCC
Organism: Microbacterium sp. LMI1x-1-1.1; assembly: GCF_040676205.1. Taxonomy (NCBI): domain Bacteria; kingdom Bacillati; phylum Actinomycetota; class Actinomycetes; order Micrococcales; family Microbacteriaceae; genus Microbacterium; species Microbacterium sp. LMI1x-1-1.1. Next base: position 1,437,628 of record NZ_JBEGHM010000001.1, on the reverse strand, counting down.
GGCATCCGATCGTCCGTCTGCGGCAGCTGCTGGATGCCGGGTGGTCGCAACGGCGAGTGCAGCGAGCGCTGCGTTCCGGCGAGCTCGTGCGGGTGCGGATCGGCGTGTACGCCTGGCCCGAGACGTGCGCGGAAGCCCGCCTGGCTGGGAAGCACGGCGGGGCGCTGGCGTGCGTGACGGCGGCGCGGCACCGCGGGCTCTGGGTGCTGGACGACGATCGGATGCCGCATGTCTGGATGCGGCCCGGGCAGCGCACGTACGACGACTCCTGCGACTGCACCGAGCATTGGGATGCCGCCGACCCTGGGGAGGACCGGCGGGAACCGTCGTTGGCGAGGATCCTGCGACAGATCCTGACGTGCCACGGCGGTGAGGCGTTCTTCGTCGCGCTGGAATCCGCGCGACGGCAGGATCTGCTCGACGGCGACGACATGCGCTGGCTGAGCCGGAACGTGAATCAGGACGGGCGGGATGCGCTGGCGCTCAGCCGGGACGACGCCGACAGCGGACTCGAATCGATGCTGCGCTGGCGGCTGCGGGAGCTCGGGCTGCGCGTGCAGACCCAGGTACGCATCGCCGGCGTCGGCGTGGTCGACGCGCTGATCGGCGACCGACTGATCATCGAAGTCGACGGTCGCGACAACCACGACGGGCCGCCGCTGCGCCACAAGGACCTCGTGCGCGACGCCAACGCGGCGATGTGGGGGTACGTGACCCTGCGGTTCGACTACGCGCTGATCGTGCACGACTGGGACATTGTCGAGCGCGCGATCCTCGGGGCGCTCGCGGGGTTGTGAGCGACCGGGCCGCCGGGTGCGGATGCAATCGATCGGCGGCGACACGCGGCATCCGAGGCCCGCCGCGCGGCGTGTCGGGGCGGGACTATTGCATCCGCGAACCCGCTGACGGGGCCGACGGGTCAGTCGCGCGGGCTGAGCAGGTACTGGTTGAAGGATGCCGTGAGTTCGGCGTCCACGGGCAAGGACCGCTCGTCGACGGCCGTGATGGGCGCGGCGAGGCGGACGCTCGAGACGAGCCAGGCGGCATCCGCGTCGTGGAGCGCCGACACGGGCAGGGTTTCGTACGCGGTCTCGAAGCCGCGCTCGGCGAGGTGGTCGAACAGGCTCAGCTGGGTGGTCCCGTGAAGGATGCCGCCGTTCGGCGCCGGCGTGACGAACGTGTCGCCTCGCCGGATGATGAGGGAGGCGGTCGGCGCCTCGAGCACGAAGCCATCGGAACTCACGAACACCGCGTCATCGGCACCGCGGCGCTTCGCCTCGCGGATCGCCGCCATGTTCACGGCGTACGACAGCGTCTTCGCGCCGAGCAGGAGCCAGGGCGCCCGCCCGGGCAGGTCGATGCTGTATCCGCGATCGAGGACCGCCACGGCGATCCCCTCGGTGCGCGGCTTCGTGAAGTCCGCCGCCGGCGCGACCGTCACCCACGCAGTCGGGGTGGGGCCGTGCTCCACACCACGGCTCAGGATCAGCTTGATGACCGCCTCGCCCTCCCCAGACGCCGCCTGCGCGCGGATGATCGCCTCGCGCCACTGCCCGAGGTTCGGCGCGGGCAGCTCGCAGATCTCCGCGGAATGAGCCAGCCGCGCGAGGTGCGGCTCGACCTCCTGCGCATGACCGTCGACGACGCCGATCGACTCGAAGATCCCGTCGCCGCGCTGCGTGCTCAACTCCCCCACGGTGAGCGCCGGAGCTGAGGGATCGATCTCGCTGAACGTGTCTGCAAAATCATTGCGCGCATCGTCGGATGCCGCGGGGTCGATCATGAGAGCGAAGCGCCAAGCCATGCCACGAAGCCTACGCGGCGGCATCCGTGTCCGCGGATGCAATGGCATCCGCGCGCCTTGAGCCGTACCCCGACACGCGCGGCCGCACGAAAATTCTCGGCCGACCGGAATACCTCGGGAGCCCCTCCGTTACACTTTTCTAGCCGGGCCGCAGTAACCCCGGGCTCCATCTTCAGCCGCTGCGAGCGGCCACGCGCCGAGAGGCGTTCTGCGGCCCGGCACTTTCATGCCTACGTGAGGCCGTCCCGGCGCCAGAGCGCCGCGGCCGCCGCCAGATCACTCGCATACGTGTCGAGGCGCAGGGCCCGCGTCGTGAACGCCGACGCCCGCACCGGCTCGCTCTCGTCGTAGTCGTCGGCGAGATCGGTCGCCCCCGCCGACACGACGCGTGAGAAGGATGCCGCCCGCTCGAGCGCGAGCGCGAAGTCACCCGCGAACACTCCCCGCAGGATCAGGTCGATGAGCGAGACGAGCTCGTCGGGGCTCGCCGGAGCGGGCGCCCCCGCGATGACGACATCCGCCGACGACAGCTGCGTGCGCCCGCGCTCATAGAGCAGCGCCGCCGTCGTCGGGTCGTCGTGGATCATCAGCTGCAGCAGGTACAGCCGCCACAGCGCGCCAGGCAGAGACCGTGCGGGCGAATGCGCCCAGAGCTCCGCGATCGTCGCGATGCCGTGCGCATCGGTGAAGGTGACGAGCCGGTCGATGACCTCATCGTGCGGCTGCTCCCGCACACGGGACAGCAGAGCGGATGCCGTGGCGTGAGCCACGCGGCTGGCTTCAGCGGGATCGTCGGCAGCGAAGTTCCGGTCGAACGAATCGGGTGAGCGGCGGACCGGCTTGTGGAAGTCGCGGGACGCGTCGGACATCGTTCCAGGCTACCCCCGCAACGACGAACCCCGCCCGGGCGGAGCCGAGGCGGGGTTCGTGATGCGCGGGGGCGATCAGGCGGTGGGGATGGCGATGATCGGCTTCGTCGTCGGCTTGCCGTCGGGCGATCCGCCTGCCTGCTCGACGGTGACGGCGATCACGTCGCCCGGCTTGAAGTCGCCGTCGAGAAGTGCGGTGACATCTTCGGACGGGTCGAAGGTGCCGGCGGCGATCGGTTCCTCACCACGGACGAACCACAGCTCGAACGTGCGGTCGTCGGCGATCTTGGGGGCGTCGTCGGTGGTCAGCACGACCTTGCCGAGCTCAGCCGACCAGTGGAGCTCAGCCTCGCCGCCATCGGCGAACTGTCCGGTGACGGTCTGACCGTCGGGAGCGGACTCGATCTGTTCGAGAGCCTGGACCTCGAGCGGAGTACGGGCCTGCTCGACGAGCGAGCCCACTCCCCAGCCGATCCCGACGAGGAGAGCGGCAGAGGCGACGAGGGCGAACAACCCACGGGTCCAGTTGCGTCGTTCCACGGTTTGGACGGCCTCGGTGGGGGGTCCGGCTGGAACGGTCTCGCGCTCCGGCTCGCGCTCGGGTACGGATGCCTCTGCAGGGGCCACCGGCATCCGCTGCGGCATCGCGCTGATCTGGTCGAGGAGACGTGCCCGCAGCTCGAGCGGCGGGGCTTCTTCACCCATGCCTTCGGCCAGGAAACCGGCGACCTGCGCATCGGAGTCGGCGAGGGCCTCCCACTCGGGGTGAGCGGCCAGAGCCTGCTCGTACGCCTGCTCGTCCTCAGCAGACAGCGCATCGAGCGCGTGCCCTGCCGAGAGTTCGGCGAACTCCTTCTCGTTCACAGTGTCACCCCCATCTCCTGTCGTAGGCGGTTCAATCCATCGCGCATCCGCGTCTTGATCGTTCCGAGCGGTGCTCCGAGGAGCGCTGCGATCTCGCTTTGGCTGTACCCCCCGAAGTACGCGAGGGTCAGTGCTTCACGCTGGGCATCGGGCAGAGTCCGGAGTGCGCGCACGACGCGACGTCCTTCGATCCTCAGCTCGACTTGCTCGGCGATGCTCTCTTCTTGTGTGTACGCGTCACGGGCTCCGATACGCGCATCGCGATCCGAACTGGACTGCGATGCGCGAACCCGATCCACGGCCCGACGATGTGCCATCGTCAGGATCCAGCTTCTTCCTTGACCCTTGTTCGGAGCGAAGGCCGAAGCGGATTGCCAGATCTCAAGGAACACCTCCTGCAGGACCTCCTCGCTCTGGGAGGGGTCGACGAGGACCCGTCGGATCAGACCGAAGACGCGGGAGGACAGCATGTCGTAGAGCTCTGCGAAGGCCGCCTGGTCGCCACCGGCGATGCGGACGAGGAGCTCACCGGCATGATCTGCCGTCTGCCCGTCGTCGGGGACTTCAACACCGTCGATAACCATTCCGACAAGCATGCCATTGCGCGCGCACGCAGACGCGCAGGCGCGAGTGGGAAGTCCTGGTGAGACGTGCAGATCGAGATGGATCCGTGACCCCTGGACCCCCGGAACGGCCGCTCGGGAAAAAATCTCGGCAGATGTGCAATCCGTTTGTCTAGTGGTTCCGAAGACCTGTTATCGCCGCCGCAGAGGGCGGTCCCAACACATGGAGGAAATCATGCTCAGCACGAAGAAGAAGATGACCGCAGCACTCTCTCTGACGCTGGCCGGCGCCTTCGCCCTGGCCGGTTGCTCGTCGAGCGCGACGCCCGAGGCCGGGAACACCGACGACGGCATGCAGTCGCAGGCTCCGATGGAGTCGGCATCGCCCGAGGCCACCGACGGCGGCATGGACACCGCGTCGACCCTCGTCGGCCCCGGCTGCGCGGACTACGCCAAGGCTGTTCCGGACGGCGCAGGCTCGGTCGAGGGCATGTCGAAGGACCCGGTTGCGACCGCGGCATCCAACAACCCGCTCCTCAAGACGCTCACCGCTGCTGTCAGCGGCCAGCTGAACCCCGACGTCAACCTCGTCGACACGCTGAACGGCGACAAGTTCACCGTCTTCGCTCCCGTTGACGACGCGTTCGCAAAGATCCCGGCCGACACGATCGATGGTCTGAAGACCGACTCGGCCACGCTGACCAAGATCCTCACCTACCACGTGGTCCCCGGTGAGATCGCTCCGGCTGACATCGACGGCACCCACAAGACCGTCGAGGGCCAGGACCTGAAGGTCACCGGCTCGGGCGACGAGCTCATGGTCAACGACGCCAAGGTCATCTGCGGTGGCGTCGAGACCGCGAACGCAACCGTGTACCTCATCGACTCGGTGCTGATGCCCCCGATGTAATTCACGGTCTCCTGACCGGCGGCGTCGTCGAAGCTCTGCGGGCCTCGGCGGCGCCGCCTCCTTTTGTTTCCGCCTCACGGGGGATGCCGGTAGCCGGGGCACTGCGTGGCGTCGAGACATGGCGAAGAACAACATGCGGGGAATGTCGTTCGGTCTGTGGATCGCGTTCGGGATGCTCGGAGGCACGGTCGTCGGGATGCTCTTCCTCGACAACATCGGACTCGGCGCCGCGTTCGGTCTCTCGTTCGGCATCATGTTCGGCATCATCTTCGGCTCGCAGAAGGACACGAAGTGACGGATGCCGCCGCCCTCGCCCATTAGGCTGGGTCGCTGAGGGCCTCTAGCTCAGTCGGTAGAGCATCGGACTTTTAATCCGCGGGTCGTGGGTTCGAGCCCCACGGGGCCCACCTCATTGCAACCCCGCGATCCCGACTCCGGACTGGGGTCAGCGATTCGCGACTCGCCAAAATGGCACCTCGACAGCAGTTGACAACGTTCCTGCGGGCTCAGCGGAGCGTTTCTCCGTCATAGCGACCGATTCCCCGCCGACGCGATAGCACCGCCTCAGAAGCGGTCCGTCCGCGCTAGCGATGTCGGCGACCGTCGATAGCGTGTCCGCGTCGGCGCGCAACGGCGCCGCATGACGCACAAGGAGCCTACCGATGGCAATACACACCTCGCCTTACCACTCGACTGACCAGCGTGATCCGCGCGTTTGGCACGACTACAGCGACTGCCCCAACGGCCAGCAGATCTCCTCGACGAACCGCGCCGTCGGCAAGGGCGGCCTGCCCCGTTGCGGAGGTTGTGAGCGACTCGACTGATAGAGAGGGAGCGACGGCCAGCGGTTCGCCGCTTCCTCACCAATCAACGGCGCTGCTCTCATCGGCGTCGATCATGTTTATCCCGTGCACGAACCTCGAGCGGCTGAAGGAGTCAGACGAGCGCTCGACTGAGTGACGGGCGACTGCCTGCGCTCGCAGCTGCGGTCTGTCCGAGCAAGAAGAAAGCCCCGACTGTTACCACACAGCCGGGGCGAGACGAATGAGAAGTCCGCCTATCGATCCCAACGATACCGCGGGAACCTGGGAGTCGACCCGGCGCCCCCCTGCGTCCGGAGAGCACTGCAGGAGCGTTACGGTTGCGGAATGCTCCGCCTCGTCGCCCGGGTCTATTGGACGTTCAGCAGATGGACGCTCGCAACCGAGCCCGCGCCGACCCGACCCACCGTCGTCCTCGGGGCGCCGCACACCTCCAACTGGGACTTCGTGCTCATGCTGGCGATCGCGTGGCGCCTGAAGATGCGCTTCCGTTGGCTGGGCAAAGAGAGTCTCTTTCGCGGCTGGCGAGGCCCGCTGATGCGGGCCATTGGCGGGCTCCCTGTCGACAGAGCCAACCCCGCCGGGGTGGTCGACGCTCTCGTCCGCCGCATCCGTGACGGCGAGGTCTTCGGCCTCGTGGTGACACCCGAAGGCACGCGCGGTGGCGTCGAGCATTGGAAGTCAGGCTTCTACCGCATCGCCCGAGACGCCGGCCTTGCCGTCACGCTGGGATACGTGGATCGCACCACCATGACGACCGGGCTGGGGCCGACGCTCACGCTCACCGGCGACGTCGGCGCGGACATGGACGCCATCCGCGCGTTCTACTCCGACAAGTCGGGACTGCGCCCCTCTCGACGCGTCGAGCCTCGCTTGCGAGAGGAGGGCGACCCTCGGCCGGCAACACCGGCTTAGCCGCAGCGGGGTTCGGCGCTACTCCGCTGTCTCCGCAGCGTCCGACGTCACATACCAATCGGTGAACGACCTCGCGCGGCCGTCGTCCGCCAGACGGATGACCATGAGGTTGTCGTACAGCCGACTCTTCGTCGTTGCGCCCGGGTAGCTGGTCCGGCCCCGGATGATCGCGATGTCGCCGTCGACCGCGGTGAGCTCATGCTCGAATGACCACGTGCCGGGCTCATCCTTCTGACCGAGCCAACCCGCGAGGATGGCGTCGTGGCCGATCCATGGCGCGGTCGAAGGGCCGTCGCGGTACTCCGCGTCCGGCGTGAACAGGGCCCGGATGTCGTCCGGGTCGTTGGTCCCCCACGCGCGGACGTATCGGCCGATCCAGTCGTCGGCAGCTGCCGCTGCTGCGTCGCGATCCCACATGGCCCCAGGGTCGCTGACGCGTGCGGCGAGCGCAAGGTGCGCCGCACCGCGAACGGCTGAACCCCGACCCCGCAGACGGGGTCGGGGTCGCGGTCGCACGTCGTCGGACTACGCCATCCGGCCGAACGTAGCCTCGATGTCGGCCATCTCCATCGCAGCCGTCGCTTCGATGAGGGCCCGGAGCTCCTTGTCGGCTCCCGGCGAGAACTCTTCCGGACGCTCCGGCGAGATGGTCATGGGTGAACCTACCGGTGCCTGCTCACTGGCATCCAGCTGCGTCCCGTCATTCGACGGCGACGCCCCCTGGAAGATGCGACCGGCTTCGGACTGGTTACCCAGATCGAACGAGTACTGCTTGCTCTGCAGCCCGAGGTCGACGAGACGCTTGACCTCCGGGAACTGCTCGGCATTCGTCTTCGGAATCGGCAACGAGGTGCGCCAATTCACCCCGAGGGTCTCGAGGGCTTTGGCGTAGGCGTTCTCGTGCGCCTGGTCCCGCACGATGAGGTACGAGATCGTGCTCCGCGCCATCTTGTTGTCCGTCATCTCGTAGAGGCGGCACTTCTGCAGGCGTCCCGTCGACTCCAGCATCAGGTTGTACAGCAGGTCGAGCACGAGGTTGCCGGAGTTGTAGACGTAGCTGCCCATCCACGGGTTGCCCGCGGCATCCACCGGCAGCGCACCCTGCGCGCCGACCAGGTAATGATGGATGTTGCTGTGGTCGACGGCGATGCTGAGCGGCGTCGCACCGCCCGCGCCGGGCTCGTCGACGGGATCGGTGGGCTTGCCCTTGTACCTGGGCGAGCCGTCCAGCAAACGGGAGATCGTCGTGCCGATGAGCTCGACGTGGCTGATCTCCTCGGTGCCGATGCCCTGGATGAGGTCCTTGTACGGCTTCCCGGACGGGCCGCGGAAGTTGATGCTTTGGAACAGGTACTGCATCATCGTGCGCATCTCGCCGAACTGTCCGCCGAGACCCTCCTGCAGTGCGTTGGCGGCCGCGGGATCGGGCTCGTCCTGTGCGATCTCATTGATGAACTCTTGAACGTGGAAGTACATGGTTCCTCCGGGGGTTGGGGAGCCCGACGATCCGCCTGTCTCCCCGCCCCGCCGCGCCCCTTGCCGACCTCGACGACACCCGCTACCTTCCGGCCCGTGAGTCGATTCAGCCGACCCCGGCGATGCGTTCATGGGTTGCGCGGACGAACGCGGCGTACCCTCCGGGTGTGCGCCCCTGGAAACGGCCGGACGTGACCACCTCGTTCTCGTCCGTCGCGACTACACGCGCGCCGAGCGAGCGTGCGGCGCGAACGAGCGCGACGTCCTCGTGCTCGTCGAGATCGGGGAACTCCCCCGCAGCGACGTACACATCGGCACGCAGTCCGAGGTTCGCGCCGTGCACGTTGCCCGCAGGACGACCCCGCGGATGCGTCCGCAGCCAATGCTCCGCATGATCGAGAGTGAGGTCCGCGAAATCCGGACGGACGGTGCCGAGGACGACGTCGGCCCCCGCCGCGCGGAGGTCGAGCTGATGGCTGAGCCAGGTGACGGGGACGACGGAGTCTCCATCCGTCGTGCCGATCCACACGTCGTCGGATGACCCCAGTTCGGCGAGGGCGGCGGCCACGCCGAGGCGTCGAGCCGTCCCCACGTTTCGCGCGTCGATCTCGATCGTGCGTACCGGCCAGCACAGCGCGATCCGGGCCGAGGCATCCGTGCACGCATCGAGGACGACGACCGTCACGATCCGCGCTCCCGGGTGCGTCCGCCGAGTGTGCTCGACGGCCGCGGTGAGCGCAGCGAGGCAGTCGCCCAGGAGCTCGGCTTCGTCGTGCACGGGGACGACGATCGCCACCGCGGGGCTACCGGGCGTCACGGGACAAGCCCTGTCTCTGCGGCGACCGACCGAGCGCCGCCGAGTCCGTAGACCTCGAGGACGAAGTCCTCCTCTTCGTGCAGCATCAGGCGGACGAACCCCTCGGCCGCACGCAGTGCCGCGTGCACGTCGTCACCGGACTGCGGATATTCCGTGACGGGATGCCGCCAGTGGCAGGCGATGAGGTGGCCACCGGCATCCATGGCACCTCGTATGCGGTCGATGGCGACAGTCAGGTCGGCGGGGTTCCAGTAGTAGCCGACCTCCGAAAGGACGACGAGGTCGAACGTTCCGGCGGGCCACTCCCCCGGCAGCCCGAGGCGCTCGAGACGAACGTCGTCCCGACTGCCGAGGCGACGCCGTGCGATCTCGAGCGGAGCATCCGCGATGTCGACCGCGAGCACGGCGTCGCACCGGTCGACGAGGAGGTCGGTCAGGACACCTGTCGAGCAACCCAACTCGAGGGCGGAGGCGTATCGTTCGCGGGGCAGGCTCGCCAGCGTCACGGCGCGCTTGCGCTGCTCGTACCAGCGCGACTCGAAGCCCCACGGGTCGTCGCCGTTGCGACGGTAGAAATCCTCGAAGAATCCCCCCGCCAGGCTGGGCCCCGCCGGCCGGACGAAGACCTCGAACGGGCGGTCGAAATGCGCCTGCATCCTCTCGTGGAGCATCACCTCGTCCCCCGGCGCCGACGACAGCGGGGTGATCTGGCTGCGATGGTGACGCATCGCCGTGCGCTTGAGCTCGGCCGTCAACTCATCGAGCGTGACCACCTCGAGGTCGTCCCACGGCAGGTCGTCCGTCGATCCCCAGTGCCAGAGCCAGATCGGATACTCCCGCCACGGGACGCCGAGCTCCGTACACACCTCGGCGGTCACTTCCGCAGCGACGCGGTGATCGCGGTGACTGTCGCCTGACCAGGGCACGACGACGAGATGCGCTCCCTGTCCCTGCAGCAGCGCGCGGAGTGCCTCCGCGATCGCGTCGCGATGGTCGTCCGTGCCGCCGTCCGGCAGACCGAGGAATCGAACGTCGATCGACGGGCTCAGGTGATCGAGCGCTGCGGCGACCTCGCGCCGTCGCACCGCGGCCAGGTCGGCGGGAGTATGCGACGGCGAGTCGGGGTGAGATCCCTCGCCGTCCGTCGCGATGAGAACCGTCACCTTCGCGTCACGGCTGACAGTGCGCGCCATCAGCCCCGCGACGCCGAGGGTCTCGTCGTCGGGGTGCGCCGCGACGACGACGAGGTGCTCGAAGGTCTCATCCAACGACGGAAGCGCGCGATCGGCGAACGCCTCACGCCAGACCGCTTCACCTGTTCCTGGATCGCGGTGACTGAAGCTCACCATGCGCCGCGCCCTTCCGCGATGTCGGCGCCGATGCGCGCGAGGTCGCGTTCGCCGTGGTGCTGACGCACATAGATCTCGAGGTCGGCCACCCGGCGGGCGTGAGCATCGTCAGCCACGAGGGGCAACGGCCCGAGGGCTCGGGCGGATTCGGCGAGCGCCGTCTCGACCGCACCCGCGACGACAGCTCGGACGCGTGCGGCGATGGCGCCGGGGTGGGATGCCGCCGGCAGCCCTTCCGTCTGGTGCGCGGCCGATCGCAGTGCCAACCTCGCGGTCCACAGCGCGGCATCCACCCTCCCGAGGTGGACGCGCGACAGCTGATCGGCGCCCTCGCGCTGCGCTGCCTCGACGAGGGCGTCGCGGATCGGCAGGACGCCGCCCCACCAGCACGCCGCCACTCCGACGCCGCCGGCGGCGAAGCCGGGGCGACGCTGGTACCACCCCGGTTCACCGACCGGCGCGGCGGGAGCCGCCGCGAAGTCAACCGGCGCGCTGACGACCTGCGGGAGCCCTCGCGCGTGCCAGGGCCCCGTGCGAGCTGTCACCTCGGGGGTCTGCAGGGCCACGGCGAACAGGCGACGCTCGCCGCCGACCCACGCGGTGACGAGCGCGTGGGTCAGGTGCTGCGCCAGCGAGCACCACGGCTTGGTCCCCGTCAGCCGCCACCCGGAACCGTCGTCGCGCGCCTCCAGCCGAGTCCCGGCACCCTCGGCGGCGAACACCCCCCACGAGGATCCGGAGTCGGCCTGGATCGAGGCGAGGTCGAGGTCGTGCCCGTCGCGACGGGCCTGGTCGAGGATGTCGAGCGCGTCGAGGTGGGGTTCGAGGATGCGTGCCGCACCGACATCCCGGCTCGCGACCGCAGCGAGGAACGACCAGTCGTCGGCGAGCGAGCGCTGGTTTCCGCGCGCGGCGCCTGCGCCCACCGCCCAGGCGAGCGTGGCGGCAACGTCTGTCCCGAACGCGTCGACCCGGTCAGCCTCGGCGAGCGGCCCTGCGGCCGCATCACCGAACGGGCCAGCGCTGAGGTGGAGGTCGGACGAGTGTTCTCGCAGGCGGGTCACCCCCGCAGTGTGCGCGCGGAGCGAGCTGTGAGGCAGAGCCTTGCGGTTCCGGCGACGTGTCAGGTACGGGACGCCGTCCGATTCCGCGACAGCCATGTCCGCTGCAGCCGTTAGGCTCACCCAGGCCGGGTATCCGGCGATCACTGGGGGGAAAATGAAGATTCGTCACGCGCTCATCTCGTTCACTGCCGCTGGAGCACTTCTACTGGCGGGTTGCGCGGCTGTCGACGGTGAGGCGACAGCCAGTCCACCCGCCACGCCCGCCGCGGTCGAGGTCGACGAAAAACTGACGACGGTCGACGTCCGCGTGGCGAAGTCGATGCTCGACCCGGAAGGCGCGCTGTCCGACGATGAGATCATCGCGAGCGCGAAGGAGAACGGCCTCTCCGCGGTCGTCGAGGGCGACACGGTCGTCTACACGATGACGAAGTCTCAACGCGACGAGATGCTCGCCGGCATGCGGTCTTCAGCGCGGGAATCCGCCGATGATCTCGTCGCCGATGACGCAAACTCGGTCACCGCCGTCGACTTCGACGATGAGATGACGTCCTTCACGGTGTCGGTCGATCCCGCGAAGTACAGCGCGATGGAAGGATTCCTCGTGCTCGGCTTCTACATGCAGGGCGCGCTCTTACAGCAGTTCCAGGGAATCTCCGCCGACGACATCGACGTGACCGTCGACTTCGTTGACGACTCGACGGGCGAAGTGCTCGACTCTGGCTCGTTCCAGGACATGCGCAAGAACCTCGACCAGTAGGTCACCCCGTACGCCGGTCCGCCAGCGCTCAGCCTCCGATGGCGTTCATCCCTCGCGCGGGTTGCAGGAACGACGGGTCGTTGATCGCGTGACCCGGCAACTTGCCGAGCACGCACGCGTGGAGCGTCTCGGCGATGACACGGCGACGGTCGTCGGGCGCGGCGGCCACCGGCATCCCGCGCACAGCGCTCGTGACGTCGTACTCCGTCAGCGAGAAGAGGCAGTTGCGGAACTGACCGTCGGCGGTCAGGCGCAGGCGATCGCACGCTCCGCAGAAGGGTGCCGTCACCGACGCGATGACGCCGACCTCGTGCGGGCCGCCGTCGATCCGCCACTTCTCGGCGGGAGCACCGCCGCGGCCGGGGACCGGCTCGAGCGTCCATCGCTCCGACAACGCCTCGAGGATCTCCTCGCGCGTCACCATCGCGCTGCGGTCCCAGGTGTGCCCGGAATCCAGCGGCATCTGCTCGATGAAACGCAGCTGGGCCCCGACCTCCATCGCGAACGCCACGAGGTCCGAGAGCTGGTCGTCGTTCACGCCGCGCATCGCGACGGCGTTCAGCTTCAAAGGCTTCAGGTCGGATGCCGCGGCTGCCGCGATTCCCTCGAGCACGTCGTCGAGCCGGTCACGACGCGTGAGCGCGGCGAACCGCTCGCGGTCGATCGTGTCGATGCTGATGTTCAGCCGCGTCAGACCCGCATCGATCAGGTCGGGAAGCACCTCGGCGAGTCGGATGCCGTTGGTCGTCATCGCGACCTCGACCGGTCCGTCGGGTCCCGAGATCGCGGCGACGCGACGCACCACGTCGACGATGTCGGTGCGGAGCAGAGGCTCGCCGCCGGTGAGCCGGAAGGTGCGGATGCCGAGGCTCGCGGCCACCTCCGCGATCTCGACGATCTCGTCGGTCGTCAGGATGCTCGTGCGCGCGAGCCACTCGTTGCCCTGCTCTGGCATGCAGTAGGTGCAACGCAAGGAACAGCGGTCGGTCAGCGAGATCCGGAGATCGCGGTGGACTCGCCCGTGGGTGTCGACGAGGCCGACGGCGGGATCCGGGACGGCGCCCGGCGGGATCTGCGGCGCGGCGCGACCCAGCGAGATCGGAACGGCCGTCACCGCTCTCTCCCCCTGTGGCATCCCATTGTCCGAGCCTAATCGCCGCCACCAGCCGCCGGGGCGAGGAGGGCAGTCGCGGGCTGTGAAGTCGGCACCAATCCCCGGCCCGGTGCCAGATCGCACGCTAGTTTTCGGCACATGAGCCTCCGCCGCACCGCGCTGCCACTCCTCGCGGCGACTGCACTTCTCCTGACCGCCTGCTCGCCGGCGGAGTTTGGCCGAGAGCAGACCGCCGCGGACCGACCAGACTCCGTCGTCACCGGAGCGGAAGGAAAGCTCGACGTCGCGACACTGCGCTACGTCGGCAAGGCCGACGCTTACGACGTCTACCTCGCGCGCGCGGCGGATGACGGAGACTCCTTGTGCCTGTCGCTCACCCTCGACGACGTCTGGCAGACCACCGAGTGCGAGAGGGACTACGTGTCCATCCCGATCAGCGACAGTGCCAGTGTCGCCGCCGACCTGAGCTACCGCAGCGGGGAGGTCCGAGACATGATCTCCGACAACGTCTGGGTCACCCGCAAGTAGCCGCGCGCCTCATCGCCACGAACAGCTTCGTAACAGCTCCCGACGTCTCACCGCCGCTCCAGCCGTCAGGGCCGGATGCTGAAGAAGAGAACGAAGGTCGTCGCACTCGCGATGATCGCAACACCGAGTCCGAGAATCGTCCAGACCGCGATGCGACTCGCGCGCGACGGACGCTGCCCGCCCAGACCTGCATACGCCGCGGCGCACGAGAGGCCGACCCAGCCCAGGAGGCCGCCCACACCCATCGCTATCCCCAACGCACGTTCTGTGTCATCCGAATCGGACAGCTGCGCGACGACGAGACCGCCGTCCCAGTGGACGCCCGCCAGACCGAGCATGAGAACGCCGAGGAGCCCGATGATGGTGGCGGCGAGAGCGAGGAAGAAGCTCCCGATGATGCGCATGACCCCATCCTTACGGACCGAGCGTTGCACGGAAGCTCAGCGCGATGCGGCGAGGACGACCGGGTCCTCGCACCCCCTCGCAAAGCCTCGGATGCGCCGGTCCATGTCGCGCTGCAGCACGAACGCGCCGATCCGTTCGGCGAGCGGAGCGAGCCAGGCGGGGCGGCATGCGAAGTTGTACCGCCAGACGGCGAGCGTGCTGTCGGGCTCTTCGGCCACCGGCGTGAACTTCCACCCACCGGCGAGACGCTCGAAGAACCAGGAGCCCTTCGTCATCTTCATCCCGACGTTCGACGGCGGGTTGTAGGAGACGTATTCGCTCTCCATCCGGAAGCCGAAGCGCTGCACGGTGAACGTGCGGACGCCCTTCCCCGGGGCGGTCGCGCCGTCGACGAAGTACTGACGGCGGATGAACGGATCCCAGCGCTTGCGGGTCTCGCCCGTGGTTTGCGACACCGCGAAGGCGACCTCCACCGGGACCGGCACGACGCAACGGGACTCGATGACGCGCATGGACTCATCGTTGCAGGTTCGACGGGCATGCCGGGACCGACGTCGTCACCCCCTGCCAGGATGAGCGCGTGAACACACTCGCGGGGTCTCGATGGGTCGTCACCGGCGCTGCCGGCAACATCGGAGTCGCCCTCCGCCGAGAGCTCCGGGCCGCAGGCGTCGAGCTCGTCTCGACCGACGTCAGAGACGTGGAGCCCGTCGACCGGACCGGCGATCGCGTCACCGTCGCCGACCTGGCCGACCTCGCTGCGCTCACGGCGATGTTCGAGGACGCCAACGGCGTGATCCATCTGGGCGGGTTGTCCGATGAAGCCGACTTCCACGACCTCGCGCAGGTGAACATCGTCGGCACGTACCACGTGCTCGAAGCCGCTCGTCGGTCGGGTGTCCGCAGGGTCGTCAATGCGAGCAGCAACCGGGTCACCGGAATGTATCCCACGGACGCACTCGTCGACCCGGACATGCCCCCGCGACCCGACGGCTTCTACGGTGTGTCGAAGGTGGCGGGCGAGGCACTGTGCCGCCTCTACTCCGACAAGTTCGGCCTCAGCACGATCTCGCTCAGGATCGGGAGCTACGAAGAGGAACCCCGAACCCCCCGCGAGCGTGCAACCTGGCTCAGCCATCGAGACGCGATCGCCGCGTCCACCGCCGCGATGACGACCGACGAGCATTACGCCGTCTTCTATGCTGTATCGGCGAACTCGGAAGTCTGGTGGGATCGGGCGGCCGGGGAGCTCGTCGGTTTCCGGCCCACGGACGACGCCGCGGAGTGGAACCTTCCCGGCGCCACGATCGAGCCGCAGGGCGGATCGTTCGCGTCGCCGTCGTACTCGCTCGATCGCATGCGTGACTGACGCCCCTACTCACGACAGCCGCACGAACCGCACCCGCGACGGGTCGACCTGCAGCCAGACCGACTCTCCAGGCGACCACGACACAGTCGCGTGTGACACGTCCACCATCCCAGCCGAGGTGTGCACCCGCATCCCCGCCACCGTCGGCTCCACACGGACGACAGTCGCAGCCCACGCGTTCGACCCTGCCCCACCTACGATCCGCACGTCGCCCGGCCGGAACACGGCGGCGAGCGCGACGCCCTCACGCGCGGCGGGTGCGGCCTCCGCCCCCCTCAGCATGCGGCCCGCGGCATCCGTCAACCCACCGCCCGCCGAGACGCCCGGCATCCGATTCATGTCGGCAACCGATGCGACGAAGGCGGATGCCGGAGCCGCCAGCACCTCGCGCACGGGACCGCTCTGCACCACGGCGCCCGCCTCGATCACGAACAGCCTCTCGGCCAGCGCGACCGCGTCGCCGGCGTCGTGCGTCACGGCGACCGTCGTCACCCCGACGAGCTGCTCCCGCAGCATCCCGCGGATCTCGGACGCGGTCACGGGATCGAGCGCGACCAGCGGCTCGTCGAGCAACACCACCCGCGGCGACGCCGCCAGAGCCCGCGCGATCGCGACGCGCTGCTGCTCTCCCCCCGACAGTTCGCGCGGCATTCGTGTACCCAGCCCGCCGAGGCCGACCCGGGAGAGCCACGCGTCGGCGTCGGAACGGGCCTGCGCGGCGGGTGTTCCGGCGGCACGCGGCCCGAAGGCGACGTTCTCGCGCGCGCTCAGGTGCGGGAAGAGGCGCGGGTCCTGACCGAGCAGCACGACTCCGCGATGCATCGGCGGCGTGTGCACCCGGGGTGCGGCCACGCGCTCCACGGTCCGTCCGGCCACGACGACCTCGCCGCCGTTCAGCGGCACGAGTCCGGCGAGCGCGTCGAGCAGCGTCGACTTGCCGGCTCCGCTCGGACCCATGATCGCGACGGTCTCCCCCGCGGCCGCGTCGAGCGCGACGTCCACCCGGAAGCGCGCCCGGTCGACGACGACACGTGCCTGTAGCCCGCTCATCGGGCCGCCCCGGGTCGCCAGCCGCGCACCAGCATTAGGACGAGGACGGCGGTCGCCAGCAGCAGGAGTGCGAGGGCCACCGCGGTGCCCTGCGTCACGCCGGCTCCGTTGAACGCCGTGTAGATCGCGAGCGGCATCGTCTGCGTGACACCGGGGCGGTTACCGGCGAACAGGGCGGTCGCACCGAACTCGCCGATCGCCCGGGCGAAGCACAGCACGACACCCGCGACGATGCCGGGGGCAGCGAGCGGCAGCGTGATGCGCCGGAGGATCGTCCACCGACCGGCTCCCAGCGCGGCGGCGGTCCGCTCGAAGTCCACCCCGGTCGACCGCACCGCGCCCTCGACGGCGAGGACGAGGAAAGGCAGCGCGACGAATGTCTGCGCGACGACGACCGCCGGCGTGGTGAACGACAGCCCCCACCCGCCCAGCCACCCCTGACGACCGAACAGGTACAGCAGTGCGATCCCGCCGACCATCGGTGGAAGCACGAGCGGAACGGTCACCGCGGCACGCAGCACTGCCGCCAGGCGCGGGCCCGAGCGGGCGATCAGCAGCGCCAACGGCACACCGATCACGATGCACGCCGCAGTCGCCGCCGCCCCAGAGCCGAACGACAGTCCCAGGGCTTCGAGTGCCGCGGGCGAGGTCACATCGGCGACGAACGTCGACCAGTCCACCCGTGCGATGAGAGCCAGCAGCGGCAGGATCAGGAAGGCGAGACCGACGAGCGCGGGGAACGCGAGGCTCCGCGGAACGTACCCGCGAGCAGAGCTCACGGCGCCCCGAAGCCGTGGCCGGCGAGGATCTTCCGCCCGGCCTCGGACCGCACGAACGCGATGAACGCCGCAGCCGCGTCGGGATTCGCCGCATCCTTCAGCGCGGCGATCGGATATCTGTTGACGACCTCGTCTGCGCCGTCGGGCGCCACAGACGCGACGTCGCTCCGCCCGACCACATCGGTCGCGTACACGAGACCCGCATCGGCTTCACCGGCCGCGACCTTCGTCAGCACCGCCGTGACGTTCTGCTCGAGGCTCGCGGCGTCGAGCGTGACGCCCCCCGCGCTCAGCAGCTTCGCGGATGCCGCGCCGCACGGCACCTCGGGAGCGCACAGCACCGTCACGGCATCAGCCAGGTCAGCCAGCGTCGAGACCTTCTTCGGGTTGCCCGCCGGGACGACGATCACGAGCGTGTTGGAGGCGAACACCGCGGGCTCGAGCGCGAACTCCGACACCTTCGCCATCGTGGCCTCGTCGGCCGACGCGAACACGTCCGCCGGCGCCCCCTCGGAGATCTGGGTCGCGAGCGTCGACGATCCGTCGTAGACCGGACTGATGGCGACCCCGGGATGCTTCGCCGTGAACGCCTCGTCGATCTCGTCGAACGACCCCTTGAGGGATGCCGCGGCGTAAACCGTCAGCGACCCGCCGAGCTGATCGCCCAACGTGGGGGGTGCCGGTGCCGCGCACCCCGTCAGCAGGAGCGCGAGTGCCCCGAGGGCTAGCGGCCGGAGCAGGGAACGCCGCATGTCACTCCCCCGCCAACTCGACGACGACATTGGTCGCCTTGACCGAGGCCCGGGCGAGGGTGCCGACCTCGAGCTCCAGCTCGCGCACCGCCTCGGCGGACAGGAGCGAGACGACACGGTGCGGGCCGGACTGGATGTCGACCTGCGCCATGACGCCGTCGACCTGCACCCGCGTCACGATCCCGACGAAGCTGTTGCGAGCGCTGGAGCGGTGCTCGTAGCCGTCGCCCGGGTCGTTCGCCATCGAGACCGCGAAGGCGGCGAGCGCCTCGCCCGGGATCTCGGCGGGCACGGCGTCGGTCACCGGGAGCAGCCCCTGGTCGATCCAACGCCGCACCGAATCGTCGCTCACGCCCAGAAGGCGGGCGGCTCGCGCCACGCGGTAGGTCGTCATGCGTCAATCATGCCGCATGCGCGGCTCTCGGCCGCGTAACGAGCCGTATCTGCGGTTTCCTAACCTGCAGCGAATCCGATCCCGCGGCATCCGGACCCCCGTAAACTCGGGACATGCGCCCCCTGGTCGATCCCGTGTCCGAGTTGGATCCCGACGAGCGCAGGCGGACCGCTCGCCACACCGTTCTCAAGGGCATCGGCGACGAGGGGCAGCGGCGTCTCGCGAACACGCGCGTCGCCGTCGTCGGCGCCGGCGGCATCGGGTCGCCCGCGATCCTGGCCCTCGCCGCCGCGGGCGTCGGTGCCATCACCGTCATCGACGACGACACCGTCGAGCTCCACAACCTGCAGCGCCAGATCGCGCACCGCATCGAGGACATCGGCGTCCACAAGACCGAGAGCACCGTGCGCGCCGTCGCGGCACTGTCGCCCGTCACCGTCGTCACTCCGGTCACCGCTCGCCTCGATGACGACAACGCGCAGGAGTTCTTCGCGGGTGCCGACATCGTGATCGACACGAGCGACTCGTTCGCCACGCGTCGCGCCGTCGCGGCCGCCACCGAGGCGATGGGGCTCCCTCTCGTATGGGGAGCCGTCCGCGAGTGGCACGCGCAGATCACGGTCTTCTGGTCGCGGCCGCCGGAGGGCGATCCGGTCGTTCTCAACGATCTCTTCGCCGTCGGCACCGAGGGCGACCCGCCCACCTGCGCGCAGGTCGGCGTGCTCGGTGCCCTGTGCGTGCAGGTCGGCGGCATCCTCGCCACCGAAGTGGTGAAGCTCGCGATCGGCGTCGGCACGCCGCTGCTCGGTCGCATGCTCGTCCTCGACGCGCTCTCGAGCCGTCAGCACGAGATCCCGCTGCGGTCGGCCGCAACGGCTGCGGCGGCGAGCGCATGAGCGGGCTCCGCAGCGTCGAGGAACAGCTCGCGCGCGTCCTGGCCGCGGTCCGAACGCTTCCCACCGAGGTCGTCCCCGTCGGGACATCTGCCGGCCGCACGCTTGCGGCACCGGCCGTCGCTGCGCACGACATCCCCCTCTTTGACAACTCCGCCATGGACGGCTTCGCCGTGCGCGCCGCGGACGTGGCGCCGGCCGGGCCGGGGCATCCCGTCTCGCTGCGGGTCGTCGCGGATCTTCCCGCCGGGGTGGCGGACGACCCGGCGCTCTCGGAGGGCGAGGCGGCCCGGATCATGACGGGATCGCCCACGCCCACCGACGCGGACGCGATCGTGCCGTTCGAGAACACCGCCGGCGGGCTCGCCGACTCGCTCGACATCGTCGAGGTGCTCGAGGCTCCCGCCGCCGGCGCGTTCATCCGTCGCCGCGGCGCGGACCTGCACGCCGGTGACGTCGTCATCACCGCCGGCGAGCGCATGGGACCGTTCCAGGTCGCCGCCGCCGTCGCCGCCGGGATCGACGAGGTGACGGTCGTCCGCGCGCCTCGCGTCGCCGTCGTCTCGACCGGCAGCGAGCTGACCGGGCCGGGCGAGCCCGTGCGCCGGGGGCTCATCCCCGACTCGAACGGGCCGCTCCTCGAGCATCTCGTCCCCGCGTCCGATGCCGAGGTCGTGATGGTCGCCCGCGTCCCGGACGACGGCGACAGGGTCGCAGGGGCCACGGCCGCTGCGCGCACCGCAGGGGCGGACGTCATCATCTTCACCGGCGGTGTCAGCGCGGGAGCCTACGAGCCCGTGCGCGCCGCCTTCGACGGCCACGGCGAGGTCGAGTTCGCCAAGGTCTCGATGCAGCCCGGCAAGCCGCAGGCCTTCGGCACCGTGGGTGACGGATGCCTCGTCTTCGGCCTCCCCGGCAACCCGGTCAGCGTCGCCGTATCGTTCGAGGTGTTCGTGCGCCCCGCTCTTCTCGCTCTGCAGGGCCGGTCGGTCATCCACCGCGCCCACGTGACCATGACCGCGGCGGAGGCGTGGACCACTCCGCCCGGACGACGGCAGTACCTGCCGGCCGTCGTCGATCTCGCCGCAGGGACCGTGCGCCCCGCGACGGCGGGCGGCTCGGGCTCGCATCTGGCCGGCGGGCTCGCACAGGCATCCGCGTTCGCCATCGTGCCGGGCGAGGTCGCGAGCGTGGCCGTCGGCGACGTCGTAGATGTCATGCTGGTCTGATGAGCTTCCCCCACCTCGACTCGGCCGGCCGGGCGCACATGGTCGACGTCACGGCGAAGGCCCCGACGGTCCGCACGGCCACCGCACGGGGCTTCGTCCGGTGCAGCGCCGAGGTCGTCGCCGCGCTCCGCGACGGCACCGCCCCGAAGGGTGACGTGCTGGCTGTCGCGCGCATCGCCGGCATCCAGGCGGCGAAGTCTACGGCGACGCTCCTGCCGCTCGCCCACGTGATCGGTGTGCACCGGGCATCCGTCGAGCTCGACATCACCGACGACGGCGTCGAGATCGAGGCGACCGTGGGAACCGCGGACCGCACCGGCGTCGAGATGGAGGCGATCACCGCGGTGTCGGTCACCGCACTCGCCGTCGTCGACATGATCAAGGGCCTCGACCGGGCCGTGGTGATCGAGAACGTCCGCATCGTCGCGAAGTCGGGCGGACGCTCGGGCGACTGGGTACGTCCCGGAGAAGAGGACCGCTCATGACGCTCGTCCGCTACTTCGCAGCCGCTGCCGAGGCTGCCGGGACCGAGAGCGAGGAGCGCCCCGAGGCGACCCTCGCCGAGCTCCGCACAGCGATCCTCGACGAGCATCCCCAGCTGTGGTTCGTGCTGCCGGACTGCGCCGTGCTCGTCGACGGCGTGCGTACCGACGGCGACACCCCCCTCGCAGATGCACGCATGATCGACGTGCTGCCGCCCTTCGCCGGCGGCTGATCCGAGGCTGAGCCTCAGCCGCCGATGCCCTTCCACGCCGTCGTGCCGTCGACTTCGAGCTGACGCTTCCACACCGGCAGGTCGGTCTTGATCGTCTCGATGATGGCGCGGCAGACCTCGAACGCCTCGGCCCGGTGCTCCGACGCGACGGCGATGACGACCGCGGCATCGCCGACGGCGAGATTGCCGACACGGTGGCTGACGGCCACGACGGCGCCCGACGCATCACCCGCTTCGGCGGCGATCCGGTGCAGGGTCGACTCTGCGTCGGGGTGAGCGCTGTACTCGAGGCCGACGACGGTGGTCGCGGCATCCGGATCGTTGTCGCGCACCCGACCGATGAACGTCGTCACCGCACCGTATTTCGGGTCCTCCACCGCGCGCAGGTGCGCGTCGAGGTCGAGGGCGGTCTCTTCGAGCCGGGCGATCCGAACAGCGTTCACGAGTGGTCTCCGCCTCTCACCTGGTCGACCACGTGTGTGGCGACCGACACGATCACAGGGATGCCGGAGCTCACCGCACGCGGCGACCCCGGCAGATTGACGATCAGAGCTCCCTCGGGGTCGGCGACACCTGCGACGCCGCGGGAGATCACCGACAGCGGGGTGTCGGCGAGGCCGACGCGGCGGAGCTCCTCGGCGATGCCCGCCAGCGGCCGGGTCACGACGCGCTCCGTACCCTCGGGCGTCTGATCGCGCGGGCCGACACCGGTGCCACCTGTCGTGACGACGAGACCGGCGCCGGTGGCGAGGGCACGGCGCAGCACCGATTCGACGGAATCCGCGCCGTCGGGGACGACCTCGAGTCCGATGACCTCGATGCCCGCGTCTTCGAGCAGCTGCACCGCGAGCGGCCCGCCGCGGTCCTCGCGCTCGCCCGAGGCGGAGCGGTCGGAGACCGTGATCACGACGGCGCGAAGGGATGTCACGTGCTCACCCTAGGCCGTGCGTCACGAAACGGTGACGAGGGAACGCTGCCAGCCCGACGAGCCGTTCGGGGCGATCGCGGCGCGCTCCTCGACCTGCATGTCGCCGTTCTTGTTGATCGCGCGGACCGCTACGTAGTGGGTGCCGGGCGTGGCATCCCATTCGAGGACCCACTGCACCCAGGTGTCCTTGTTGATGGGGTTGGACAGCTTCGCCGGCATCCACTCGCCGTTGTCGATGCTGACCTCGACGCGCTCGATGCCCACGGTTTGCGCCCACGCCACTCCGGCGATGGGGACGGTGCCCGCCTTGACGGGTGAGCCGCTCTTGGGGGTGTCGACGCGCGACGAGAACTTAATCGGCGCCTCGGCGCTGTAGCCACGCGGCGTCCAGTAGGCCTGGTCGTCGGCGAACGTCGTGATCTTCAGCTCGGTGACCCACTTGGTCGCCGAGACGTACCCGTAGAGACCCGGGATGACCATGCGGACGGGGAAGCCGTGCTCGGGAGGGAGGGGCTCGCCGTTCATCGCGACAGCGAGGATCGCATCGATGTTCTCGTCGGTGCCCGCCGAGAGGGGCGTGCTCGCGGTGTAACCGTCGATGCTGGTCGAGAGGATCATGTCGGCGCCCGCCTTCGGCCCCGCCATCTTGAGGACTTCGCGCAGCGGCACGCCCTGCCAGATCGCATTGCCGACGAGGTTGCCGCCGACCTCGTTCGAGACGCAGGTGAGCGTGATGGCGTACTCGTCGAGGCCCATGTCGAGGAGGTCCTGGAACGACAGTTCGACGCGCTTGTCGACCATGCCGTCGATGACCAGGCGCCAGGTCGACGGGTCGATATTCGGAACGGTGAGAGCGGTGTCGACCCGGTAGAAGTCGGCATTCGGGGTGATGAGCGGGCTGATGCCCTTCACGTCGAGCTCCGCGCCCGACGGGATCGTGACCTTCGACTTCGGGGCGGGCAGCTTGAGTGCACGGCGGATCGCGTCGGCGGAGGCGGTTGCCGCGCTGACCGTGCGCGCTGCGACCCCCACGACGAGAGCGGAGACGCCCGCGATGCCCGTCATCAGCAGGAAGCGTCGACGGTCGAGGCCGTCCTCGCGCGCGTCGGCGTCTGAGAGGTGCGCGTCGCGCCAGGCCCGCAGCCGGCGACCGAGGAAGAAGAGAATCGCCGCGCCGGCCAGTGTGCCGAGGAGCGGCGGCAGGAACGCGAGCGCCGTTGCTTCGGCGCGCGTGAGGATGGCCGCACCCGACAGGATGCCGGCGAGCACCAGCGCGATGACGCCCAGGGGCGGCCGGATGTACTCGAGGACGCCGGCGATCGCCGACGCGATGACGACAGCGAGACCGAGACCGGCGAGGAGCGCGATCTTGTCGTACTCGCCGAACGTGCTGATCGCGAATTCCTTCAGCGGACGCGGGACGATGTCGATCACGAACGACCCGACCGCGAGGATCGGACTCGAGGTGCTCGAGAACAGCAGGGCAGCCAGCTCGGCGATCGCGAGGAAGACGGCGCCCCCGACCAGGCCCGAGACGGCCGCCCAGAAGAAGAACCGCTTGCCTGTGGTGTGAGTGCTCATGTCATCCCTTCCGAGCTTGTTCGTAGCGAACACCGAATCGGATGCACCGAGGCTGCGGCGATGTCATGCGTGACGGGCTTGCGTGTCCCACTGTGACGCATCACGGGAGCGGAATCTCCCTCTTGCGGATCCGGGGCGGATCGGTCAGCTCACCCGGCGAACGGCCACGCCACCGTCAGCCGCAGCGGCTCGTCGTCGCGCGGCGAGTTGTGCCAGATCTCCCGCGGCGGGCCGATGGGGGTGCGACCGGCATCCGTGATCCAGGCGTGCACCTCGTCGTACAGCGCGAGGATCTCGGGGAAGTCCGTCTCGTGTCCTTCCGCGTGACGGAGGGCGACCTGGCCGCCGGTCATCCGGTAGCTGCGCACGTCGTCGGCGCCGTCGATCAGGCCGTCGACGGGCACGACGATCTCGAGCGGACCGTCGGAGTCATCGGTGACCGGCGCATGGAAGACCCCGAAGGCGTCCCCGGTCACCTGCAGTCCCGCGCCCTCGGCGATCTGCCGCAGGTGGTGGACCCCGTCGTGGATGATCTGGTCCATCTCCTGCGGCGCCATGCGGCGCATGACGCTCAGGACGGGGCGATCGGCCTCGATCGCGGTTTCGACAGCGGACATCAGCGTCTCCTTCGTGAGATGAAGCCGCGCTCGAGCGAGCACGACATGGTGAGCCTGCGTTCGACGATCCATCGCTGCTGTCGCCTCATCGATCAGGGCGACAGCGGCATCCGGATCCGTGTCGGACAGGTCGACGATCGACGCGATCTGATCCAGTGAGAGGTCGGCCGAGCGCAGGAGTGCGATGAGCCATCCCGTCGGCACCTGATCGCCCGAGTAGTAGCGGTACCCGGTCTCGGCATCCACCCGGCGCGGTACGAGCAGTCCGCGATCCGCGTAGATCCGGAGCGCCTTCGCCGACAGCAGGGTCGACGCGCCGAACCGGCCGGCGGTCATCCACTCTTCGTCTTGTGCAGCCACGAGTTCAGCATCGACCCGGCCCCAGGGGCGAGGTCAAGCACCTCTTGACCATCGGTGCGATTGGGCCATGGCACAGCGAGCGGCTGACCGGCACGGGTAGCGTGGGCCGCGGCGAACTCGCCGACCGGTACCGCGCGGGGGGCGTAGGACATGAACACAGGCGCACGGCGTGTCCGTAAGGATCGGTTCACGCCGCTCCTCCTCGTCGGGGCGGCGATGATCGCTGTCGTCGCCATCGTCTATCTCGCAGGCCGGGAGTTCGGCCTGCTCGCGCGATGGTGGTTGTTCAGCGGAGCGCTCGCCTTCCCCGGCTTCGTGTTCGCCGGGATGCTCGCCGGATCCCTCATCCTGACCTTCCTCGCACTGATCCTCCGGCGAAACAGGAAGATCGCGCTGCTCGGCACCGGTGTCGTGAGCACCGGCCTGCTCGTCGCCCTGCTCGTGACGGCGTTCGCGATGCCCGCCACCGTCACCCCCGACGCCGTCCCGGCTCGTCAGGACGGTCAGCTGCGAGTCCTGGGCTGGAACGTCCTGCAGGGCGCGGAGGATGCGGCATCCCGCGCCGCTCTCATCGGCGCGCTCCAACCCGACATCGTCGTCCTCAGCGAGCTTTATCAGGGCAACCTCCTCCGGGACGGTGATGTACCGGCGGGGTACGTGAGCTATGGCGTGCGCGGCATCGCGGTGACCGTGCTCGTCGCGGACGATCTGCCGCGCTACCGGGTCGTGGACGCGGACGAATCTGGCCGCACGTCCGGTTTCGTCCTCGCTCCCGAGGTCGACGGTGCTGCGCCGCGCATCGTCGCCGCGCACCTCGTCGCTCTCAGCTTCCGTGGCGATTCGTCGGGACGCGACTTCGGCCTCGACTGGATCTCGTCGCACTGCGGCTCCCCCGACACGATCGTCGCGGGCGACCTCAACGCCGTCCCCGCGAACATGCCCGGAAGACGACTCGGCTCGTGCCGCACCGTCGGCGCCTTCGCTCCGTCATGGCCCTCGATGGTTCCACCGTTGTTCGGCGCCGCGATCGATAACGTCCTCGCGACGCCAGAGTGGGATGCCGCGCGGGTCGCCACACTCGATGTCGCCGGCATCGCGACGGACCACCGCCCCATCGTCGCCGACCTCGTCCGCCGCTGACCCTGCGGACGGGCATAGCCTCGAACGGTGCCCGACCTCGAGATCCTCCGTTACGCCGCCTTCACCACGCACTCCGATGGCGGCAACCCCGCCGGCGTCGTGCTCGACGCGTCCGCCCTCGACGAGGCGTCGATGCAGCGCATCGCTGCGGACATCGACTTCTCCGAGACGGCGTTCGTCACAGGGACCGACAGCGACTGCGCCCTGACGATCCGCTACTTCTCCCCCATCGCCGAGGTGCCGTTCTGCGGTCACGCGACCGTCGCCACCGCCGTCGCTCTCGCCGATGCCGACCGCGTGGGGGCGGGCGCGATCCGGTTCGCGACGCCGGTAGGTGCCGTCGAGATCCGGGTGAGCACGGATGCCGCGGGCACACGCGCCTCGTTCACGAGCGTCGAACCGTCGGTGTCGCCGATCACCGCAGACGATCTCACGGCGGTCCTCGACGAGATCGGGCTCGAAGCGTCGGACCTCGATGCGGATCTTCCACCGCGGATCGCGCACGCCGGCAACCCGCATCCGGTCCTCGTCATCGCCGACCGTGCGGCGTTCGACGGCTTCACGTTCGATGCGGCGCGCGTGCGCTCTCTCATGGACGACCGCGCATGGCCCGCGACGATCACGGTCGCCCACCGTCTCGGGCCGGACCGCTTCGCCGCACGCAACCTCTTCCCCGTCGGACGCATCACCGAGGACCCTGCCACTGGATCGGCCGCGGCGTCGTTCGGCGCCTACCTGCGGTCACTTGCTGCCGTCGCACCGCCCGCTCAGGTCGTCATCGAGCAGGGCGCGCACGTCGGACGGGCCGGCGAGCTGATCGTGGACATCCCGGCCTCGGGTGGCATCGTCGTCACCGGCCACGCCGTCCGCATCGACTTCTAGTTCGTCGCGCGGCGCATCAGCCGAAGGACCTCGGCCGGATGCTCGACCGCTGCGAAGTGGCCGGCGTCCGGCAGCACCACCTCGTCGAAGTCCTCGATCAGTGCCGCGAGCCCGGCACCGTCATCCGTGCCCACGAACACGTCGCGGGCACCGCGGACCGACCTCACCGAGCAGCGGATGCCGCGCCACGACGACTCGTCGTAGGCTGCGGCGGCACGGGATGCGGCGACGAAAGCCCGCGGCCGGATCTCGTCGGCGAGCGCGTGCACGACGGAGGGGTCGATCCGGCGGGACAGCGCGAAGAGGGGTGCGCTCAGGGGTCGCAGGAGACCGCCGCGCTCGAGGGTGCGGAGCAGCGGAGCGGACGCGTCGCCGAGACCGCGGAGGATGCGCATGGCCAGGAGCATCCCCGCGAAGGCGGGCAGCCCGAGCCCGCCTCGGAGCGGCCGTCGCACGGCGTCGAACACGGCCGGTCCCGACGGCGAGACGAGGAAGACGGAATCAGTCCTCTCGGGAAAACGGGCAGCCAGGTCGAGGGCCAACGCGCCGCCGAGCGAGTGACCGACGACATCCCATCGCTCGTATCCCAGGGCCATGACGACCTCGCGGATCGCCTCGCTGAAACGCCCGATGTCGATCCCGTCGGACGGGAACGGGCTCTCGCCCCAGCCGGGCAGGTCGAGCGCGACGACGTTGCGCACCGGATCGTCGCATCGAGCAGCGGCTCGCAGCAGCGGGGTCCAGCTCGTCCACGATCCGGCGGCGCCGTGCAGCAGGACGGTCGCCACGGGGCTGGCGGCGACCCCCACGCGTGCGACAACCGTGCCGATGGTCGTCGGGATCTCGACCCGACGCAGGCCGAGGGCAGCGGCATCCGTCTCCAGTCGCGTCCGAGCGTGCGCGGATTCGGGTTGCCAGGTGATCGTCACGGAGGGTGTTCGTCGCCGACCGCGCATCGGATCGGGCGGCGCGCCGAGCTCAGGCGGACTGATCCACCGTGGGGCAGAATCACCACGTGAGCACCGATTCCCGCGCCCGGCGCGTCGCCGTGGGTCAGGACGCTGAGATCCTCGTCAGCATGACGCAGCCGGTCGCGGTGATCCGGGCGGCCGGCGAGGATGACCGGGTCGTCTCCTGGCCGGATCTGGAGGTCGGCGACGTCGCGGTCGGTGTGACCGTGTACGCCGCTCCGGACGGTGCGTGGGTCGTGTACGCGCCCAGCGAGAACGATGAGGGCGATCTGCACCGGCCGATCACCGCCGTCCACGTTCGCTGGGCCGGCGCGGTCGCCCAGACACACGCGGACGCCAGCAGGTACGCCGTCGGAGCGACCCGCCACGGGCTCTGGCTGCGCGAGCGCCACGACCCGGATCCCGACGACCGAGCAGCGTGGTCGACGGACACGGAGCTCATCGTGATCGCCGGCGGGACGCGCACGACGCACACGATCGATCGACGCGTCCTCATCGTCGAGGACGCTGGCGACGCGCCGCGCATGGTCTTCTCGCCCGACGCGCCCGATGTGCGCGCGGAGCACGGCGGGACCTCCTCCCACTACCGGTACGCGACCGCTCTGCTGCCCACCGGTCCGCTCCCGGAACGACTCTTACCGATGAGCGATGCGGTACCGCTGTCCGAAGAGGAGTTCCTCGCCGTCCTCGACCGGTTCCGACCCGATGAGGTCGTCGACACCACGCCGGACGTGCCCTGGCAGCGCATCCATCTGCCGATGGAGCGACGGGATGCCGCGATCACCGCGCTCGTCGACGAGTTCGGCGACCTCGCCCAGTACTGGCGGGGACCGGATGGGGAACGTCAAGCGCTGACTCCGGGGCTGAGCGAGCCCCGCATCGACATCGTGGGCGAATGGCCCGACACCCGTGTCGAGGTGACGTTCCGGCATCCGCTTCTTCCCGGTGGCCTCCTGCGGCGCGCGCTCCGCGTCTTCGACGACGCGGGTCGCATCACCCCTCATCCGTATGCGTCGATCCACCTCATGGAGGATCTCGACACCCACGCCCCGCTGCCGCCGGCGAACCCGGGCGAGGTCCGCGCCTTCTGACGGGCGTCAGGGCACACCGGAGCGCGGGGCGGGCCTCGGGAATGCTTCTATGCTGACGGATACGACTGACACCGACCGGCGGGGGACCATGAAGGTGCGAACAGACGCGATCGAGGCGTGGGAGCAGCACGTCGCCCTGTTCGCGATCGTGAAGCTGGACTCGAGCGGCTTCGTGCGGGGATGGAACGTCGGGGCCGAGGACCTGAAGGGCTACTCCGCCGACGAGATCATCGGACAGCACTTCTCGCTGTTCTACCGCGCCGTCGACCGCGAGAACCGGCTCCCCGACACGCTGCTCGACAGGGCGCATTCGGATGGGAGCGTCGAGGATCACGGGTGGCGGGTGCGCAAGGACGGCTCGCAGTTCTGGGCTCACGTGACGATCACCGCGATCCACGACGACACGGGCGTCGGCGGGTTCGTGAAGATCGTGCGCGACATTACAGCGGAGAAGCAGGCCCAGGACGAGCAGGTGTCCCTGCAGCGCACCTTCGCCCACGACCTCATCTCCCCTGTCACTGCCCTCCGTGGCTACCTCGACCTACTCGAGGACGAGATCGGTACGGACAACCGCTACCTGCGGCTCGCCCTCGAGACCAGTGAGCACCTTGCGGCGATGGCGGGCGCTTTGATGGCAGATGCCGTAAGCGGCATGCGCGACGACGAGCGCACGTTCGACGTGTCGCTCGTCGTGCGCGGATCGGCGACCGTCGTCCTCCGCCCCGGCGCGGAGGAGCGCATTCACTTCGACCGACTGGACACGGCGACAGTGCGCGGCGACGTCCTCGCTCTGCGCCGCGCGTTCGCGAACGTCCTCGAGAACGCGGCCCGCTACTCCGATGAGGACATCCACGTCGAGGTCGTTCGCGGCGACGACACAGTCTCCGTGACGGTGCGGGATGCGGGCCGCGGCATCCACCCGGATGACATCGACACCATCGCGGCGCCCGGCGAACGCGGACGTCTCGCTGAGCCCGAGGACGGCGGCACCGGGCTCGGGCTCGCCAGCGTCGTGGCCGCCGTCGCCGAGCACCACGGCGCACTCGAGATCGACAGCGCCATAGGCGTCGGGACGACCATCACCATCACGCTTCCGCTGGCAGGCTAGGGCCCCTCCTCATCCTCCGCCCCACAGTCCGGGGCGAGCCGGAACCGGGCTGAACTCGTCGTCTCGTAGGGCCGTCCGTCGATCGAATACCGCGCGGTGTATCCCTCGGAGCCATGGGTGTCGCCCCCACCGACGGCCTCGACGACGAACAGCACGGTCACCTCCTCTCCGGGCGAGATTGCGGTCCCGGGGACGGCGACTCGCCGATCCCAGAATTCCGCCGCCGGCGGGAAGGCGTCCGCACCCAGGCTGACCTGGTTCTGAATCGGCACGAGGTAGACCTCGCGCAACGCGAGCCCCTCGGCGCCCTCCAGCTCGATGGACTCCATGACGACCGTGCCGGCTGCGGATGCCCGCGCCACGTCACCGAACGTCACCGGCTCATCGATTTCGGAGCTGCAGGACTCGTATCCCCCGCCCAGCGAAAGCGGCGGCCCACCCGCGCAGGCCGACAGACCGAGGACGAGTAGGAGCAGCGCAGGAACGACGAGGCGACGGTGCGTCATGCGCCCACCCTGGCACAGGGTCAGCCGATGCGGGTGCGAAGGACCTCGGCATCCGTCTCACCGTCGACGAGGACGGCGCGCGCGAGGTCACGGGCATCCTCGACGTTCCACAGCAGCACGCCGACGGGCGCGCCGGACTCATCGCGGTAGTAGACGACGGTGCGATCCTCGTCGAGGTCCACGACGAGCGGATTCTTCTCGGGATCGAGCGAACCGACCGCCTCCCATCGCACGCCGAAGACAGCCGAGTAGAAGTACGGCGTGTGGGTGTACGGCAGCCGCTCCCCCGCCATCGACCGGCCGACGGCCGCGCCCTGCTCGTTCGCGTTGTCGACGTGCTCGACGCGCGTGCGTCCGAGGATCGGGTCGGGGTAGGACGCGATGTCGCCCGCTGCCCAGATCGCGTCGTCGCTCGTGACGAGGTGCTCGTCGACGACGACACCCTCGTCGACCTCCAGCCCCGCCTGTTCGGCGAGGTCGGTCACAGGGTCGACGCCGAGTCCGAGCACGACGATGTCGGCGGGGCGCTCCTCGCCGCCCTCGAGGGCGACGTGCAGGCGGTTGCCGGCAGTACGGACCTCCTCCACGCGGGCACCCGGAACCAACTCGACGCCGGCGTCACGGAAGAGCTGCTCGTAGCGCGTCGCGAGCTCGGGCGGGAACGTACCGTCGCCGAGGACGTCGGACGGGAACACGAGCTCGGTCTCGACACCGTTCTGCACGAGCGCCGCGGCGATCTCGGCGCCGATGTAGCCCCCGCCGATGACGACCGCGCGACCGCCGTCGGCAGCGAGGTCCCGGAGGCGCCGATAGTCGTCTGCCGAGCGGAAGAACAGGATGCGGTCGTCCTCGGGCACGGGGATCTCGCGCGGCCGGGAGCCGGTCGCGAGCAGCAGCCGGCGGTAGCCGAGGTCGTTGCCCTCGCCGATCGAAACCGTCCTCGCCTCGCGGTCGATACCCGTCACGAAGGTCTCGAGCCGGATCTCCGCGCCCGTCTCCTCGGTACCCAGCGGAACCTGATCCCACGTGAAGTCCGGGTCGGTCCACAGCTTCTTCGACAGCGCCGGACGCGTGTACGGCGGGTCGACGTCTGCGCTGAGGATGCCGATCGTGCCGTCCGGATCCAATTCCCGGATGCCGCGGGCCGCCGCATCCGCCACCATTCCGCCACCGACGATCAGATAGTCGTACGTCCGCATCACACGCTCCGTTCGCATCGTTTCGGCCACGCTATGTCGGGGTGCCGCGACGTGGCTCGGGGTTGCGGGATGCGGCCGAGGCGGTTAGGTCGTGAGGATGAGGGGATGCACACCGACGTGATCTTCATCGGCGGGCGCTCCGGGGTGGGGAAATCGTCCGTCGCGGCCGAGGCCTCTCACCTGCTCGGGCTCGCTGACGTTCAGCACGCCGTGATCGAGGGCGACAACCTGGACCAGGCGCATCCGCCGCCGTGGCGCAGCGGCATCCCGCTCGCGGAGCGGAACCTCGCCGCGATGTGGGCCAACTATCGCGAGGCCGGGTACTCGCGACTCATCTTCACCAACACGGTCAGCGGAGCGCCTTGCGAAGCGCGAGATCGGGACGGCGCTCGAGGAGCACGTGACCCGAAGCGTCGCGGCCGCTCGGCGCTTGGACGAGGGGGCTCCGGATGCCGTACGGGTCGCGACGGACTGGCGAGCGGTGGCCGAGATCGCGCGTGAGGTGCTGGAGCGAGCGGGGTGGATCTAGGGACCGCCTGCGGGTGAGAGGTTTCTCATTCTTGACCTGGTCGCAGGGCGTGATTCCCGCCGTTCTCGGGGTTTGGATGTCGGAGGTTGGTGCGATAGTGCAGGTATGACGGATGCAGCGGAAACCCCCGGTGGCGAGGCGTATCTCGCCGCCATCGCGGGGATCGTTGCGGACGTCGAGGACGTGGAGCGGCGGATGGCCGCGGTGCAGATCGCGCAGCTCCGTACGCTGGCCGCGGCGGGCCGGTTGGCGGAGGAACAGGGCGCGCCCCCGAACGCGAAAGTCACCCTGCACGACATGGTGCTCCGGTCGATTTCGGCCGAGGTCGCCGGGGTGATGCGGACGACCGATCGGACGGTGCAGCGTCGGATCGGCGAAGCGCGGCTGACGATCGAAGGATTCCCCGCGGCGGTCGCTGCGTGGGAGGCGGGGCGGATCGTGCAGGCGCACGTGAGGGCGATCGTCGACGCTGGGGTGAACCTGCCGGCTGAGTTGTGGGCGGAGTTCGAGAAGGTCGCGATCGAGCGGTGCGACGGTGAGACGCCGAATCGGGTGCGAGGTGAGCTCGAGATCCTCGCACACCGGATGCACCCCCGGACCTTCGCGGAACGACACGAGGAAGCTGCCGCGGGGCGGTGCGTCCGGTTGATCCCCGGGCGGGACGGGATGTCGGACCTGATCGCGACCCTCCCAACAGTGATCGCCGAGGGAATCCAGGACCGGCTCACCCAGCAGGCTCGGGCGATCATCGACACCCGGGACGAACGCAGCACGGGCGAGAACGCCGACGCCGTCGCGACCGATGCGCGCTCGACCGATCAAGTGCGGGCTGATGTGTTCGCCGACCTGCTCCTCGCGGGAACCCCGGCGTTGGATGACACGCGCGACACGACGGCCGGGCCGCTGGGCGCGATCCGTGCGCGGGTTCAGGTGCTGGTTCCCGCGGCGACACTCACCGGCGCCGACGACGGTCCGTGCGACCTGACCGGCCGCTCCCCCATCGATCCCGCCACCGCCCGGATCCTCGCCGGCGACACCGGGGTCTGGGAGCGCCTGTTCCACGACCCCACCACCGGGGTGACCGTGTCGACGGATTCGTACCGCGTGCCCTCCGGGATGCGACGATTCCTGCAAGCCCGCGACCAGCACTGCCGATTCCCTGGATGCCGCGTCGCCGCCATCCGGTGTGAGGTCGACCACACGCACGATCATGCGCTCGGCGGGCGGACGGAACTGTCCAACCTCGCCCACCTGTGCCAACGGCATCATTCGATGAAGCAGTTCACCGCCTGGAAAGTGCGACAACTGAAGGGTGGAGTCCTGGAATGGACCTCACCCCTCGGCAGGACCTACAGAGAAGACGCACCCACCCCGGCCGTCGCCTTCACACCTGCCACCACACACCCCGGAGACCCGGCACCGTTCTGAACCGCTCGTCCGCGCCCGGATCGCATCCGCGGACAGGTGACCAGGTCGCGCGCTCACGCGCTCTACTCTGCGCGCCAGCCCTTTTCCTTTTCGATGTACTCGTTGTCGGCGAAGTCCGCGAAGTCGGTCTCGTCGGTCACCCGCCGCACCTCCAGCTTGCTGCCCGGCGTCAGCGGTGCGCGCTTCGCCCACTCGAGCGCCTCTTCGGCGGTCGCCGTCTGGACGATCCAGAACCCGTTGAACAGCTCGTGAACCTCGCCGTAGGGTCCGTCGCTGACCACCGGCGTCTCGCCGTCGAAATCCACGACGTACCCGGGCTCGGGCGCGAGACCGTCGCCACCCACCAGCACACCGGCGGTGATCATCGACTCGTTGTACGCGCCCATGGCGTTGATCACCGCCTCGACATCGGTCTCAACGAAGGCCTCGGCCGAGGCCGGGGTGCTCCGCATGATCAGCATGTGCTTCATGGTCATCTCCTGAGTTCCGGGGGACGTTTCCCGTCCCTCCCACTATCGCGCCGAACGGGCGCGACGGGAATCGACGTCGATGCAGAAGAACTCAGGCGGGTTCCGCCAGGACCGACGGACGCGGCTCGATGACGGCGGCCACGATCGCCTCGATCGCGAACTCCGACGCCCTCCCGAGGTCGACGGCCGTCGGATCGAGGAGCCACTGCACCTGCAGCCCGTCCATCACGGCGAGGATCGCCGCCGAGCCGTGCGCGATCGACCCGGGGTCGGTGATCCCGCGCTCCTGACAGACGCGCTCGAAAGCCTCGCGCAGGTCCTTCCGGAGCACGGTGTACCGGTGCTCGAAGTACGCCCGCCCGGGGTGATCGTCGGTGACCGACTCCGCCGACAGAACGGCGTAGGCCTGCACGATCCCGGCGCGCTGCATGTTCATGATCGCGGTGCGCACCAGGTGGCGGAACAGCTCCATCCCGCCCGGGATGCGCCCCCCGTCAAGATCGACGACGTCCGTCTGATCACGATGCTCGAGGACGTCCAGCAGCAGCTGATCCTTCGACCCGAAGTGATGGAGGATGCCGGCATGCGTCATCCCGACCTGCTCGGCGATGTCCTGCAGGGTGCCGTTCGCGAAGCCCTTCGATCCGAAGATCTCCTGCGCCGCGTCGAGGATCTCTCGGCGTCGGACGAGAGTCGCCGGGCGCGACTTCGTCTGGTGTCGACTGTCGACCATGATCTGCCTTCTTCCCCGGATGCGGATCAGATCTTACGCAGGTCGCGCGGCCCGCATCATCGGAGGGTTGTGAACTTACTTACTTGATTGTAAGTTTTCCATGCAATCACACTCAGCGCCGAGTGGCACTCCTTCGGAGGTCTTTTCGCGGCGCCGGGACCACAGATGAAGGAGAAGCAATGAGGCTGAAGACCTCCCTCGCCGCCGCCGGTCTCACCGCGGCACTCATCCTCACCGGCTGCGCCGCCGGCGGAGGAAACAACGACTCCGGGAGCCAGGGCTCCGGGGCCGCCCTGACGATCGCGAAGCCCGACGGCGCGATCACCACCGAATCCCACAACCCGTACCTGGGCGACTCGGCCGGCTCGCGCTACGGCTACTCGAAGGTGATCTTCGAGCCCCTAGCGCTCGTCAACCCGACGGGCGACCTCGGCACCACCCCGTGGCTCGCCGAGAAGGTGGAATGGAACGACGACTACACGCAGCTCACCGTCACGCCTCGCAGCGGCGTGAAGTGGAGCGACGGTGAGGACTTCACCGCCGACGACGTCGTCTTCACCTTCAACCAGTACCTCACCGGCAAGCTGACCGACACCGGCGCCCTCGGCGTCACCGACGTCACCGCCGACGGCGACACAGTCGTCCTGACCTTCTCGAGCTCGAAGTTCACCTCGCAGGGCCGCGTCCTGCACACCCCGATCGTCCCGGAGCACATCTGGAAGGACATCGAGGACCCGAACACCGACCCCCTCACCGACGAGGGCAAGCTCGTCGGCACCGGCCCGTACGTCATGTCGAACTGGTCGACCGAGTCCGTCTCCCTCAAGGCGAACCCCGACTACTGGGGTGGCGACCTCGCCGTCCCGCAGCTGAACTACGTCTCGTACGGCGACAACGCCGCGCTCACGACGGCCCTCGCGACAGGCGATGCGGACTGGGCCCAGGCCTTCATCCCGCAGGTTCAGCAGAGCTACCTCGACGCCGATCCCGACAACGTGTTCCTGGTCTCGCCCACCCCGGGCGCGGGCACGCTGTTCATGAACCTGCAGAAGAAGCCCTTCAACGACCCCGCACTGCGCGAAGCGCTCGCGTGGACGATCGACCGCGAGGCCTACGTCGACATCGCCCGCGAAGGCGCGAGTGAGGCGATCTGGAACAAGACCGGTCTCAGCTCCGTGCTCGAGAACGAGATCATCGACGAGTACAAGGACGACAACTACTCCGTCGACGTCGACAAGGCCAAGGAGATCCTCACCGACGCCGGTTACACCTGGAACAGCGGAAAGCTGACCGACCCCGACGGTGAGGCCGTCGAGTTCTCGGTGTCGGTCCCCGCCGGCTGGAGCGACTGGAACACCGAGCAGCAGCTCATCTCCGAAGAGCTCGACAAGGCCCTGGGCATCAAGGTGAACGTCGACCAGCCCGACTTCGGCGGCTGGGACGCGGGCAAGCAGGAAGGCAACTTCGACGCGATCATCCACTGGCTCGAGGACACCGGCAACGCGTACGGCCTGTACACGTCGACGATGGACCCGAAGTGGGTGGTCGACGGCAAGGCATCCTTCAACTTCGGCCGTTTCGACGACCCGAAGGTCACCGAGGCGCTGAACACGTACGCCAATGCGGCATCCGACGACGAGCGGACCGAGGCCGGCGCCGTCCTGCAGAAGGCGTTCGTCGAGAACGTCCCCGCCATCCCGCTGGGTGCGCACCCGCTGCTCGGCGAGTTCAACACGCGCAACTACGTCGGCTGGCCGTCGGAGGACGACCAGTACGCCGCGGGTGACCCGACGCAGCCCGGTGTCGTTCAGATCCTGACGAAGCTGAAGCCGAAAGAGTAATCCGACCGACGGTGGGACGGATGCCGCATGGCCCGCGGCATCCGTCCCACCACCCCTGCTCACCTCCACGAAAGCGAGCACGCACTGATGCGCGATTCGTTACTGTCCGTCGACGACTTCTCCGTCGTCTACGACGTCGACCCGCCGGTCGAAGCCGTCACCCACGTCAGCCTCGAACTGCGCCGCGGCGAGATCCTCGGCCTCGCCGGCGAGAGCGGCTGCGGAAAGACCACCCTCGCCTACGGTGTGCAGCGCCTGCTCAAGGCGCCCGCCGTCATCTCGAGCGGATCCGTCACCTTCCGCGACGTCTCCGGCGAAGACATCGACGTCAACTCACTCGATCCGGAAGAGATGCGCCGCTTCCGCTGGGACAAGATCTCGATGGTCTTCCAGGGCGCGATGAACGCCCTCAACCCCGTCGCCACGATCGGCTCGCAGCTCGCCGACGTCTTCGAGGTGCACCGCCCCGACATGAACCGGGCCGCACGACGCGACGCGGTCAACGAACTGCTCGAGATCGTCAAGGTCGGCGCCGCCCGCAGCCGGTCGTACCCGCACGAACTCTCCGGCGGCATGCGCCAGCGCGTCATGATCGCCATGGCGCTCGCCCTCCGACCGCAGCTGATGATCATGGACGAGCCCACCACGGCGCTCGACGTTCTCGTCCAGCGCGAGATCCTCAAGCAGATCTCGCAGTTGCGACACGAGTTCGGCTTCTCCGTCATCTTCATCACCCACGACCTGCCGCTGCTGCTGGAGATCAGCGACCGCATCGCCATCATGCGCAAGGGCGAGATCGTCGAGATCGACACCGCCGAGCGCATCTGGACCGCCCCGCAGCACGAGTACACGCGCACGCTGTTGTCCTCGTTCCCGCGACTGACCGGTGAAAGGGGGGTCGTCGTCCGATGACCACACTCGAGTTCGACAGCGTCACGAAGGTGTACCACGTCCGGGGAGCCGGCCAGATGAAGGCCCTCGACGACGTCTCGTTCACCCTCTCGTCCGGCCAGACGATCGGCCTCGTCGGCCAGTCCGGCAGCGGCAAGTCCACGATCGCCAAGATCCTCACCCAGCTCGAGACGCCCACGAGCGGCGAGATCCGCCTCGACGGGAAGCCCATCCCCCGCCGCGGCAAGGGTCT
Organism: Microbacterium sp. LMI1x-1-1.1; assembly: GCF_040676205.1. Taxonomy (NCBI): domain Bacteria; kingdom Bacillati; phylum Actinomycetota; class Actinomycetes; order Micrococcales; family Microbacteriaceae; genus Microbacterium; species Microbacterium sp. LMI1x-1-1.1. The sequence goes on along the minus strand of NZ_JBEGHM010000001.1, from coordinate 1,399,663 downwards.
GCGCGACTACCGGCAGCAGCTGCGGATGGTGTTCCAGGACCCGTTCGCGTCCCTGAACCCTTACCACTCGATCCGCCACCACATCGAGCGACCCCTGCGCCTGGACGACGTCGTCCCGAAGAGGGAGGTCGAAGACGAGGTGCGCCGCCTCCTCGACCGTGTACGCCTCGAGCCCGACTCCGTCATCGATCGACGTCCTCACGAGCTCTCGGGCGGGCAGCGGCAACGCGTCGCGATCGCCCGGGCCCTGGCATCCCGCCCTCGCCTGCTCGTGGCCGACGAACCGGTGTCGATGCTCGACGTGTCGATCCGCATGGGCGTCCTCAACCTCCTCGCCGACCTGCAGCGCGAGGAGGGACTCGGGGTGCTCTACATCACCCACGACCTCGCGACCGCGCGCCACTTCAGCGACGAGATCCTCGTGCTCAACCAGGGCAAGGTCGTCGAGAGCGGCACCGCCGACGACGTGATCCTGCGTCCCCAGAACCCGTACACGCAGGAGCTCCGCGCTGCGTCCCCCGACCCCGAGAGCCACTTCGCGTCGGCTCCGGGACTCTCCGGAGGTACCCGATGACCGCCGTCGAACCCCAGCTCCCCGTCGAGACGCCCGACGCGCTCGAGGTCGGCACGACCGCGACCACGACCGTCAAGGGACGCTCCCGCATCCCGTGGCGCTTCCTCGGCAGTCGCGCCCTGTTCTACCTCTTCACGTTGTGGGCCGCGATCACGATCAACTTCTTCCTGCCCCGCCTCATGAAGGGCGACGCGGTCGACCAGTACCTGGCCCGCAACCGCAACGTGACGCCCGAGGCGGCCGACGCGCTCCGCGCCCTGCTCGGCATCGACACCGACAAGTCGATGTGGCAGCAGTACATCGACTACTGGGGCCTCATGCTCCGCGGCGACCTCGGCGTCTCGCTCCTGCACGGTCTCCGTCCCGTCGGCGAGGTCATCAGCCAGGCCCTGCCGTGGACGGTGGGACTCGTCGGCTTCGCCACGATCATCTCGTTCCTCGTCGGCACGATCGGCGGCGCCGTCATCGGGTGGCGCCGCGGCAGCCGCTCCGAGATCATGATCCCGATCACGACCTTCCTCAGCACCATCCCGTACTTCTGGCTGGGGCTGCTCGCCATCGCCCTCTTCTCGGTCAACCTCAAGTGGTTCCCGATCGGCAAGGCGTACGGCGTCGGCTACTCGCCCGAGTTCACTCCGGAGTTCATCGGGCAGGTGATCCACCACGGGACACTTCCCGCGGTGACCATCATCATCGCCTCCCTCGGTGGCTGGATGCTCGGCATGCGCAACATGATGCTCACCGTCCTCGACGAGGACTACATCACGGTCGCGCAGGCCAAGGGCATGCCGAACTCCCGCGTGCTGTGGCGCTACGCCGCCCGCAACGCGGTCCTCCCCCAGATCCAGAGCTTCGCCCTGTCGATCGGCTTCATCGTCGGCGGAACGATCGTCATGGAGATGGTCTTCAGTTACCCCGGCGTTGGAAAGCTGCTGCTGGATGCCACCAACGGCAAGGACTACGCACTCATGCAGGGCGTCTTCCTGGTCATCACGCTGTCGGTGCTGGTGGCGAACATCCTCGCCGACATCGCCTACGCGTTCCTCGACCCGCGCACCCGCCAGACGGAGGCCTGACCATGACCACCACCGCCACCATCCGCATGGCCCGCACCGAGGACCCGACGCCGAACACGTTCTGGGCGCGGCTCGGATCGGCGTTCGCGATGTTCCGCAACGCCAAGTCGATCACGGGACTCGTGATCCTCGGCTTCTTCGTCCTCGTCGCGATCTTCGCGGACGTGCTCGCACCGTTCTCGCCGACGCAGGTCGACAACACCGCGCGCTTCCAGCCGCCCTCCCCCGAGCACTGGCTCGGGACCACCCACATCGGCGAGGACGTCCTCAGCCAGGTCATCCACGGCACCCGCGGAGTCATCGTCGTCGGCTTCCTCGCCGCCATCCTCGCGACGGTCATCGCGATCGTCGTGGGCGTCGTCTCGGGGTACGTCCGGGGGTGGAAGAGCGAGGGCCTCTCGGCGCTGACGAACGTCTTCCTCGTCATCCCGGGGCTGCCGCTCATCATCATCGTCGCGTCGATGTTCGAGGAGCCGCCGCTCGTCCTCATCGCCGCCGTCCTCGGCATCACCGGCTGGGCCTGGGGCGCGCGCGTCCTGCGCGCGCAGACGATGTCGCTCCGCAACCGCGACTTCGTCCAGGCCGCGCGCGCCAACGGCGAGCCGCTGCGGCGCATCATCACCGTCGAGATGCTGCCGAACCTCATGGCGCTCATCGCCGCGAGCTTCGTCGGCACCGTGACGGCCGCGATCCTCGGCCTCACGACCCTGTCGTACATCGGCGTCATCCCGGTGAACACCTACAACTGGGGCACCATCCTCAACTGGGCGAGCGCGCAGGGCGCGTTCCGCCAGAACCAGTGGTGGTGGTATCTGCCCCCGGGCCTCTGCATCGCCGCCATCGGCGTGGCGCTGTCGCTCATCAACTTCGGCATCGACGAGTACGTGAACCCGCGCCTGCGCTCGGCCGGCGAGCGGGCCCGCGCGATGAAGAAGAAGGGCCTGAACGTCAACGACGCCGTCACCGCCGTCCGCGCCGTGGAGGTCCCCACAAGCCGCCGGGAGGCCCGCGAATGACGACCGTCGACACTGCTTCCGCCGCGTACCTGGATGCCTCCCTGCCGGTCGAGGAGCGCGTCGCCGACCTTCTCGAGCGCATGACGCTGCCCGAGAAGGTCGGGCAGATGATGCAGTTCGACGCCCGCGAGGAGCTCGAGCACATCGTGCTCGCGCGTCACGCCGGCTCGATCCTGCACACGTCCCCCGAGAAGGTGCTCCGCGCCGCGGAGCTGACCTCGCAGACGCGCCTGCGGATCCCGCTTCTCGTCGCCGAGGACTGCATCCACGGCCACTCGTTCTGGGAGGGCGCGACGATCTTCCCGACGCAGCTCGGGATGGCCGCGTCGTGGGATGCGGACCTCATCGAGGGCGTCGCGAAGGCGACGGCCGCCGAAGTGGCGGCCACCGGCATCCACTGGACGTTCTCCCCCGTCCTCTGCATCGCGCGCGACCTCCGCTGGGGGCGCATCGGCGAGACGTTCGGTGAGGACCCGTTCCTCATCGGCGAGCTCGCCTCGGCGATGGTGCGCGGCTACCAGGGCGACGGCCTCGACGACCCCGACGCGATCCTCGCGACCGCGAAGCACTTCGCCGGATACTCCGAGACGCAGGGTGGCCGCGATGCGAGCGAGGCCGACATCTCGCGGCGAAAGCTCCGCTCCTGGTTCCTGCCGCCGTTCGAGCGCGTCGCGCGGGAGGGATGCCGCACCTTCATGCTCGGCTACCAGACCACCGACGGGGTGCCGATCACGGTCAACGACTGGCTCCTCAGCGACGTGCTGCGGGGCGAGTGGGGATACACCGGCACGCTGATCACCGACTGGGACAACGTCGGCCGCATGGTGTGGGAGCAGAAGGTGCAGCCCGACTACGCCAGCGCCGCGGCCGCCGCCGTGAAGGCCGGCAACGACATGGTCATGACGACGCCCGGGTTCTTCGCCGGCGCCCTCGAGGCCGTCGAGCGCGGGATGCTGGCCGAGGCCGACATCGACCAGGCGGTCTCGCGCATCCTGTCGCTCAAATTCCGCTTCGGGCTGTTCGAGAACCCGCGCCTGCCCGACCGGGAGCGCATCGCCACGGTCATCGCGCAGGGTGCCCACGCCGACCTCAATCTCGAGGTCGCGCGGCGCTCCCTGGTCCTGCTCCGCAACGACGGCACGCTCCCGCTGGCTTCCACCACACGCCGGATCGCCGTCGTCGGCCCGCTCGCCGACGACGCGCAGACGCAGCTCGGCGACTGGGCGGGCTCATCCGGGCAGGTCGATTGGATGCCGGACGGCCACCCCCGCGCCCAGATCACGACGGTCCTCGACGGGCTCCGCGAGCTCAGCGGCGGCACCGTCGAGCACGCCCGGGGCGCCGGCATCCTGAACCTCACCGACGATCCCGCAGGTGTCTTCCCGGACGGGCAGCCCCGGCCCCCGATCGTCGCACCGCAGGAGCCCGACGCCGCCGAGATCGCCGAGGCCGTTGCGCTCGCGGAACGCTCCGATGTCGTCGTCGCGGTCGTCGGCGACCGCATCGAGCTCGTCGGCGAGGGCCGGTCCACCGCGACGCTCGACCTCATCGGCGGGCAACGCGCCCTGCTCGACGCCCTGGCCGCGACGGGCACGCCGCTCGTCGTCGTGCTGATGGCGTCGAAGCCGCTGATCCTGCCGGAGTCGGTGCGCGAGGCATCCGTTGTCTGGGTCGCGAACCCCGGCATGCAGGGCGGGCGCGCGATCGCGGAGCTCCTGCTCGGCGAGATCGAACCCGCTGGACGCCTGCCGATCTCGTTCGCACGGCACGCCGGCCAGCAGCCGACGTACTACAACCAAATCCGCGGCCAGCACGGCGACCGCTACGCCGACCTGACGCAGCAGCCGGCGTTCGCGTTCGGCGACGGCCTGTCGTACACGACCGTCGAGTACGGCGACGCGGAGGTCCTGACGCCCGTCGTCTCGGCCGGCCAGACCGTCCGCGCGCGGGTCACGCTGCGCAACACCGGCGAGCGCCCCGCGCACGAGATCGTCCAGGTGTACGTCCGCGACACGGTGACCTCGGTGAGCTGGGCCGACAAGGAACTGAAGACCTACCGGCACGTCGACCTCGCCGCGGGCGCGAGCGCCACGGTCGAGATCGACCTGCCGGCGTCGGACTGCACGATCGTGGATGCGGTCGGTCGCCGCATCGTGGAACCCGGGGAGTTCGAACTCCTCATCGGGCCGTCGTCCCGCGACGAGGTGCTGCGGGCGGTCTCGTTCGAGATCCGCTGACGCGACGGAACAGCGAGGGGCGGGTGTCGTGGTGTCACCCGCCCCTCGCTTCGCGTCAGCGACCTACTTGAGGCCGGTCATCGTGATGCCCTGCACGAAGTAGCGCTGCAGGAACAGGAACAGCACCAGAATCGGCGTGACCACGAGCACCGAGCCCGCCATCAGGAGGCCGTAGTACGTGCCGTTCGAACCGACCGAGTAGAGCGACAGGGCGACGGGCAGCGTGTACATCTGCTCGGTCTGAGCGATCACGAGCGGCCAGAGGAAGTTGTTCCACGAGCCGAGGAAGGTGAGGATCGCGAGCGTTGCGATGGGCGGCCCGCACTGCGGCAGCACAACCCGCAGGAAGATGCGCCACTCCCCCGCCCCGTCGATCCGCGCCGCCTCGATGAGGGCATCGGGGACGCCCATGATGAACTGCCGCATGAGGAACACCCCGAGAGGTCCCGCCAGGAACGGCAGGATCAGCGCCGGATACGTGTTGACGAGTCCCATGTTCGCCACGAGGACGAACATCGGCACGAGCGTGACGACACCCGGCACCATCAAGGTCAGGAGCACGAGCGCGAACAGCACCTTCTTACCCGGGAACTCCAGCTTCGCGAGCGCGTACGCCACCATCGAGCAGAACACGATGTTGCCGACGACCACGACGAGCGCGACGACCACCGAGTTCAGGAAGAACTGCCCGTAATCCAGCTGCGTCAGCCAGCGGGAGTAGTTGTCGAGCGTCGCCTGCTCGGGCCACCACGTGATGGGACGCTGCAGCAGCTCGCCCTGGGTCTTGAAGCTCCCCAGGAGCATCCACATGAAGGGGGCCAGCGTGATGATGAACCCGATCGTGAGCGCGAGGTAGGTGAGACTCCGCGACCACCCGGGCGAGCGCCGGCGCCGGCGAGGCGCAGCATCCGTCGACACCGCAGCCTTCTCGGGCTCGGTCACCGTCGTGAGTGCCATGTCAGTTGTCCTTCGATCGCAGCAGCCGGAACTGCACCGCCGACAGGGCCGCGATGAATGCGAACAACACATAGGCCGCCGCCGACGCAAGCGAATAGTCGCCGTACCCGAACTGGTTGTAGACGTAGTAGCTGATGGTGAGGGTCGAGTTGAGCGGCCCGCCCTGCGTCATGACGAACGGTTCCTCGAACACCTGCAGGAACCCCACCGACAGCAGCACGGCACCGAGCAACAGCGTCGGGCGCATCAGCGGGAGGGTCATGCTCGTGAACCGGCGCCACGCGCTCGCACCATCGACCTCGGCCGCTTCGTAGACGTCCCGCGGGATCGCCTGGAGACCCGCGAGGAAGATGATCATGAGGGTGCCCATGTTGCGCCAGGCGCCCATGAGGATGATCGAGGGCATCGCCCAGAACGAGTCGTTCAGCCAATCCGGTCCGTTGATGCCGACCCACGAGAGAACCGTGTTCAGCAGTCCCGAGTCCTGCAGGATGAACTTCCACACGACGGCGACCGCGACGATCGACGTCACGACGGGCGTGTAGAAGCCGACGCGGAAGACGCTGCGGAACTTCTCGATTCCCGAGTTCAACGCGACGGCGAGCAGCAGGCCGAGGGCCATCGTGAGCGGGATGCCGACGCCGACGAAGTAGAACGTGTTGACGATCGACTTCACGAAGAGCTCGTCCTGGAACAGCGCGACGAAGTTGTCGAACCCGATCACGTTGACCGAGAACGGCGAACGGAGGTCCCGCACGCCGAGATCGGTGAACGACATCGCGAACGAGCCCAGCAGCGGGCCCAGCATGAAGACCGCGAAGATGACGAGGAACGGAAGCGCGAACAGCCACGCCACCAGCGCGGTTCGGCGCCGCTGGGCGGCAAAGCCTCCGCGCCGCCCAGCCGCACTCGTGGAGACGAGCGCCACGACGCTTACCAGCCCGTGCCGAGGGATTCGGCTTTGGCGACGATGGCGGATGCCGATTCCGCCGCGCTGCTGCCGTTGGCGACCTTTTCCGCCTCGGTCTCGATGAACGCCGACATCTCGTTCCAGCTGGGTACCGACGGCGGTGCGACGGTGTTCTCGAGCTGCTCGTTGAGGACGGACAGCCGCGGGTCCGACGTGAAGGGCTCGGAGTCGAGCGCAGAGCTCACCGCCGGCAGGGCGTTCACCGTCTCGAACCACTTCTGCTGGGTCTCGGGCTCGGACAGCCAGCGGACCAGCTTCCAGGCACCGTCGGCGTTCTTCGCGTCCTCGAAAACGCCGAGGTGCCCCCCACCGAGGTACGAGTCGTTGTTGTCGGTACCCGCCGGGACCGGTGCGGTGCCCACGTTCTCATCGACCCACTCGGCCGACTCCTGGTCGCCGAGCACGCCCACCATCCACGGACCCGAGATGAACGTCGGGTTCGAGCCGTCGGCGAACGCGGCGGTCTGCGCATCGCCGTACCCCGACATCGGCGCGAGCCCGTCGGTGAAGAACGACCCGTAGTACTCGAGCGCGTCGGTCAGCGCCGCCTCATCCCACGCGTACGCGTCGCCTACGTCGTTCAACACCTCGCCACCGGCCTGCGCGTAGAACGGGAGAATCACCTGGGTCGAGTCCTCGGCGTCGCCCATGGGGAGTTGGATTCCGTAATCCGCCCCGTTCGCCTTCATCGCGGCCGCGAACGCCGTCAGGTCATCCCACGTCTTCGGCGCCTCGGCGCCGGCCTTCTCGGCCAGGTCCTCTCGGTAGTACATCACGCGCGTCTCGACGTACCACGGCACGGCGTAGGACGTGCCTTCGACCTCGGTCGACTCGAGAGCGGTCTCGTTGAAGGCGTCCTCATCGACCAGGTCGGCCGGCACCTCGGCGAGACCTCCGGCAGCGACCATCGCCGGCAGCAGCGATGATCCGATCATGATCGCGTCGGGCACCGTACCGGCGGCGACAGCCGTCTGGTACTTGGTCATGACGTCGGTCCACGGAATCGAGGTCACGGTGACCTTCGCGTCGGGGTTGTCCTTCACGAATCCCTCGGCGAAGTCGGCGAGGTTCTCGCCCTCTTCACCCATCGCCCACACCTCGATGGCACCCTTCGCCGGTGATTCGTCGACGGTCGCGGCCTCGCTGCCGCCGCGTTGGCCGGCGTCGTCCGTCCGACCGCACCCGGCGAGGGCGAGCATTCCGACCACACCGATGGCACCGAACGCGAGTGCCCTGTTCCGCATCTTCACGGGATCCTCCTCATCGAGTCTTGACGCCGCGGCAGGTGAAAGAAATGTAACTTAGCAACTGCTCGCTTAGTTTGTTGAGCCTAGACTGGCGCCACTCCACCTCGCAAGAGAGCAGGCCATGAGCAACGCATCCGAAGAGACCTCGCCCGACCTTCCCCCCCGCCCCGATCTGCGCCGGGTACGAGGCGACAAACGTCGGACCACGATCCTCGAGACCGCTGTCGAGGTGTTCGGGGAGCAGGGCTATCGAGGCACATCGCTCCGCGAGATCGCGCGTCGCGTCGGGATCTCGGATGCAGGCCTCCTCCACCACTTCGGGTCGAAGGTCGGGCTGCTCGCCGCCACGATCGCCGCGCGCGACGACATCGACCGAGCGCGGCGCGAAGAGGCGGAGTCCGCGGGCGTCAGCTTCGTCGACACGATGCGCGATCAGGTCGCCCGCAACACCCGCTCCCCCGGACTCGTCGCCCTCCACGTCGTGTTGTCGGCCGAAGCCACCGACCCCCAGCATCCCGCTCACGAGTCGTTCCGCGACCGGTACCGCGCGATCCGCCACCAGGACGACGAATCCTTCACGCGACTGCAGAACGAGGGACACCTTCGCGCCGACCTTGATGCGAAACGGATCGGTCAGCTCGTCACGGCGATGATGGACGGCCTGCAGCTGCAATGGCTGCTCGACCCCGAGGCAGTCGACATGCCGGGCCTGTTCGAGGACTTCTTGCGGCTTCTCGAGATCCCCGCACGCGACGACGACGGTGCTTGAGAAAGGGGGCCGCGCCGAGCGCCGCGCAGCGTCCTTCCCCGGCTGACGTTCCGATTCACCCCGGCGCGAGCCGGTACAGCACCTCGGGCCGACCGCGTTTGCCGTACCGGTGCGACACGACGATCGCGCCCGTCTCGGCGAGGTGCGTCAAGTAGCGGTGAGCGGTCGCGCGCGACATCTCGCACGCCTCCGCGACCTCGACGACCGAACGGCCCGTCCCGGGGTCCAGCGCCGTCAGGACCCGTTCCAACGTCGGCACCGCCAGCCCCTTCGGGAGCGCACGCGGCCCGCTCGACGACGCAGACACGGTGCGGATGCCGCCGGTCGCCAGCAACCGATCGATGTCGCTCTGCGCGAGGGGGCGCTCACGCCCGGCATCCGTGCGTGCCTGCCGCTCCTCGCGGTACCGCTCCAACCGTTCGCGGAGCGCGGCCTCCGTGAACGGCTTCACGAGGTAGCCGGCCACACGGGCGGCGAGCGCTTGGCGCACCGTGGTCTGATCCTGCGACGAGCTGATGACGAGCACGTCGGGACCGGCGTCACCGAAGGTGCGCAACCGGTGCAGCACCTCGATGCCGCTGATGTCGGGAAGACGCATGTCGAGCAGGACGAGGTCGATTCCGGCCGTGCTCTGCGCGAGCGCGTCGCGCCCCGTTCCGGCGGCGCCCGCGACGGTGAACCCCGGCACTGCGTCGACGAACCGGCAGTGCAGGGCGCGCGCACCCTGGTCGTCGTCGACGACCAGCACCCGGATCGGTCGATCGCTCACACGCGCTCCATCTCGAAAGCGAATCGCGCGCCGCCGAGTGCGGAGGCACCCACCTCGATCGTGCCGCCCCGCGACGACACGGTCCGTCGGACCGTGTCGAGTCCGTAGCCGCGACCGAAGCCCGACGCGTCGTCCTTCGTGGTGAAACCCTGAGCGAAGATCCGCGCCGCCGCGTTCGGGTCGATGCCGGGGCCATCGTCCTCGACGGCGCCGAACAGGCGCCCATCCGCATCGCGGAGCACGCAACGCACCCGCCGCGCTCCCGCCTCGCCGGCGTTCCGACACAGGTTCGTGACGACCGAGACCGCGCCGTCGTCCAGGTCACGATCGAGGGTGACGTCGAACTCGGCCTGCGCCCCGAGATCGAGCAGCTCCGCGCGCACCGCATGCATCGTCGCCGCCGCGACCGGCTCGCCGCCGTCAGGCGAGCCGGACGTCCGGACCGGCGTCACCTCCTCGATGTACCCGAGGGCCTCCGCCGCGTCTCCGCGCGAGACGAGCCCGTGGATCACGTGGAGCCGCGTGTCGAACTCGTGCGCCTGTTCGCGCAGGGCCACCGTCGTGCGACGCATCTGCGCGTTCTCGGCGGCGACGGCATCCGCTCGCCGGAAGCGGCGCTCGACCATCGCCGTCAGCGCAGAGCTGGCGAGGGAGGCCACGATGAGCGCGCCGATCCCCCACGGCAGCAGCGCGGCGAGGGCAGCGTCACGGTCGGCGGCGATGCTCGACTCGAGCACACCGACGGCGACCATGCCCACGACCGTCCCGTCGCTCGCGCGCACCGGCACCTTCGCGCGCAGCGACGGTCCCGAGGCGCCGCGCTCGGTGCCGAGGAAGGTCTCGCCCCCGAGGACCGAGGAGTTCGTCGTCTCGACCTGCACCCCGCGCTCCGACGCCAGCGGATGGGTGATCCGGACGCCCTCGTCGTCGGTGATGACGACGTAGTAGACGCCCGCGGACTCCCCCACGAGCTCGGCGATCGGTTGCAGCGCCGTCGTCGCCGCGGCGAGGTCGGCGGCGTCGGCGAGGTCGGCCGGGGTCCCGGCATCCGTCACCGTCGCGAGCGTCGTCCGGACGTCGGCGAGATCGGCGAGACTCTCGGCGACGCCCATGACCCGCTCGGCGGTCGCGTCCCGGATCGTGCGTTCCTGCACCGTCATCGCGACCGCGAGCGTCGCCGACAGTGCCGCGAGGGTGACGACCGAGGGCAGGACGAGCAGCACGAGCCGGAGCGCGCGGGGCCGCCGCGGAGACGCCATCGTTCACCATTCCCGTCCGTGCGCGATGCGTGAGCGTTTAAGAGAACAAGTGCCGGAGGATGCCGCCGCCGCACCGCGCGCTGTCATCCTATTTCGATCTCGCGGAGACGACGACGTCCGCGCGAAAGGGAGCGATGATGACCCAGACAGACAGCCCGCAGGCTCCGCCGAACCGGCGCAGGACCGTGATCGGCCGCGTCGTGGGCGGTGTGATCGCGGCCGCGGCCATCGGCACGGCGGCCGCCGGTTCGATCGCCTCGGCGAGCACCGGCAACGACATCAACGCGTCGATGACGATCGTCGCCCCCGCCGCCGCCGGCGGCGGCTGGGACGGCGTCGCCCGCGAACTGCAGCAGGCGCAGAAGGCGAACGGCCTGGTCAACAACGTGCAGGTCGTCAACATGCCGGGCGCCGGCGGCACGATCGCCCTCGGCAACGTCTCGGTCCTCGAGGGTCAGCCGAACAACATGCTCGTGGGCGGCACGGGCCTGCTGGCCGCGACGATCCAGTTCAACTCGTCCGCGACGCTCGACGACGTCACGCCTCTCGCCGTGGTCGTCGAGGAGTACGACGTCATCGTCGTCCCCGCCGACTCCCCGTACGAGACCCTCGACGACCTGGTGCAGGGCTGGAAGGAGGACCCGAAGGCCCTCCCCTGGACCGGCGGCGGATCGTTCGACCAGCTGGTCGTGACCGATCTCGCACTCTCGGCCGGTATCGACCCCGTCGACACCACGTACATCTCGTCCGACGGCGGCGGCGAGGCGATCCAGGCCCTCCTGAACGGCACCGCGAAGGCGGCCGCCGGCGGCTACCCCGACAACATCGATCAGATCGAGGCCGGGCGCCTGCGCGCCCTCGCCCTCGTCGCGAACGAGCCCGTCGAGGGGATCGACATCCCCACGGCCATCGAGCAGGGGTACGACGTCTCGCTCACGAACTGGCGGTCCCTCTCGGCACCGTCCGGCCTCGAGGACAGCGAGCGCGAAGCCCTGACCGAACTCGTCCTCGAGAGCGTCGCGACCCCCGAATGGGCCGACGCGATGGAGCGCTACCACTGGAACGAACGCATCATCACGGGCGACGAGCTCGACGCGTTCCTGAAAGACGAGGAGACGCGCATCCGCGGTCTCTACGAGGAGATGGGCCTGTGACCTTCCCCGCCAACCCCACCTCGGCATCCGCCGTCGTCGGCCAGCGCCTGCGTCTGGTCTCGGGCCCCGGAGCCGCCGCCCTGCTGAAGGGGCTCACGATGCCCCTCATCCTCGCCGCATTCGCGACGTACCTCGTCGTCGGCATCCTGACGATGCGGGTGCCGGAAGACACCGACTTCCCCGGTCCGCAGTTCTTCCCCGGCATCATCGCGGGGGGCCTCTACGCCTTCGCCGCCGTGCTCGCCGTCGGAGCGGTCCACGAGATCCGAGCGACGCCCGACGCCCTGACGGCCGAGATCGAAGCGGCGCGGGCCGAAGCGGCGGGTGAAGAGCCCGCGGCGACCCCGGTGCGCGTCGACATCCGCTCGTTCGCCTGGGTGGTCCTCCCGTTCCTCGCCTTCGCCTTCCTGCTCGAATTCCTCGGGTGGATCATCGCGGCGGGCCTGCTCTTCTGGTGCGTCGCAAAGGCGTTCGGAGCGACCCGGCCCATCCACAGTCTGATCGTGGGCTTCACGCTCAGTTCACTCGCCTACATCGGTTTCGACATGGCCCTCGGGATGCCCCTCCCGTCCGGCATCCTCGGAGGGTTCTGACATGGACGTCCTGACACTTCTCGGCGAAGGCTTCGCCGGCGCACTCACCCCCGCGAACCTGATGTGGGTCCTGATCGGATGCCTCCTCGGTACCGCCGTGGGCGTGCTTCCGGGGCTCGGATCGTCGATGGCCGTCGCACTCCTGCTCCCCATCACCTTCTCGCTCGACCCGACCGCGGCGTTCATCATGTTCGCCGGCGTCTACTTCGGTGGGCTCTTCGGCGATTCGACGATGGGCATCCTGATGAACACACCAGGTCAGGCATCCGCCATCGCCTCGACGTTCGAGGGGCACAAGATGGCGCTGAACGGTCGGGCCGCGCAGGCGCTCGCCACCGCCGCCATCGGCGCGTTCATCGGCGGCATGGTCGCCTCGATCGTGGTCGTCTTCGTCGCTCCCGCCCTCGCCGACTTCTCGAGCAGGTTCGGGCCGGCGGAGTTCTTCGCCCTCGCCGTCTTCGCGTTCGCCGCGACCTCGTCGGTGGTGGCCGACAGCGCCATCAAGGGGCTGACGGCGCTGTTCATCGGCCTCGGCATCGCCGTGATTGGCATCGACGGCGTCTCGGGCGCGCCCCGGTTCACGATGGACTCGCCGAACCTGTTCGACGGCATCTCGCTCGTCACCGTCACGGTTGCGATCCTCGCGCTCGGCGAGGTCATTTACGTCGCCTGCCTCGAGCGCCACATGACGAACAAGGCGCTCATCCGGCCGACGGGTCGCCCGTGGCTGAGCCGCCGCGAGCTCAAAGAAGCGACCCCCGCGTGGCTGCGCGGCACCGCGATCGGCCTGCCGTTCGGCGTCATCCCGGCCGGTGGGTCGGAGATCCCGACCTTCCTGGCCTACGGCCTCGAGAAGCGACTCGACAAGCGCCGCAAGAACCCCATGTTCGGCAAGGGTGCGATCCGGGGGCTCGCCGCGCCCGAGGCCGCCGGCAACTCGACGACCGGCATGGCGATGGGCGCCCTGCTGGCTCTCGGCCTGCCGATCTCGGCGACCGCGGCGATCATGCTCGCGGCCTTCCGCCAGTACGGCCTGCAGCCCGGTCCGCTCCTGTTCGACCGCGCTCCCGAGCTCGTCTGGGCCCTGCTGGCGAGTTTCTTCATCGCGATGGTGGTCCTTCTCATCCTGAACCTGCCGTTCGCGATGCTCTGGGCGAAGCTCCTGCTGATCCCCCGCCCCTACCTCTACGCCGGCATCACGCTGTTCTGCGGGCTCGGCATCTACGCCACGTCGGGCTCGACGTTCGACCTCGTGATGCTGCTCGGTATCGGGCTGCTCGGCTTCCTGATGCGGGCGCTCGACTTCCCGCTCGCGCCGCTCATCATCGGCATGGTGCTGGGGCCGCTGGCCGAGACGAGCCTTCGGGACGCCGCGATGAGCGCCAACGGCGACTTCTCGGTGCTCGTGCAAGGACCCATCTCGATCACGCTCTACGCGCTGCTCGCCGCGGTCCTGGTGTTCTCGATCCGCGGCAAGGTCGTCGCGCGTAAGCGCGCCAAGGCCGCGGCGAAGGAGCTCGTCGACGCCTGATCCGAACATGACGAAGGCCCCGGTGCGTGTGCGCCGGGGCCTTCGTCATGCGATCGTCAGGGCGTCGGCATCCCGCCGTTGACGTTGAGCGTCTCACCGAGCACGTAGCTCGACTCCGCCGACGCGAGGAACACATACGCCGGGGCGAGCTCGGCGGGCTGGCCCATGCGTCCGAGCGGAGTGTCCTCGCCGAACTGCTCGAGCTTTTCGGGCGGCTGCCCGTCGGTCACCTGCAGCGGCGTCCAGATCGGACCGGGAGCCACCGCGTTGACGCGGATGCCCTTCGGCGCGAGCTGCTGGGCCAGGGCCTTCGTGAACGCGTTGATCGTCGCCTTGGTCGAGGCGTAGTCGACGAGCGTCTCCGACGGGGAGTACGCCTGGATCGACGTCGTGTTGATGATCGTCGACCCCGCAGGCAGGTGCGGCAGTGCCGCCTTCGTGATCCAGAACATCGCGTCGACGTTCGTCGAGAACGTGTCGTCGAACTGCTGGTCGTCGAGCGTGGTCAGATCCTTGTTGTAGATCTGCTTCCCGCCGTTGTTGACGACGATGTCGAGTCCGCCGAGCGCCTCGACGGTCTTCGAGACGAGCTCGACGCAGTAGTCCTTCTGCTTCAGGTCGCCGGGGAAGGTGAGGACGGTGGCGCCGGCCTCACGGAGGATGCCGGCGATGCGCTGCGCGTCCTCCTCCTCTTCCGGCAGGTACGACAGCGCGACGTCGGCGCCCTCGCGGGCGAAGGCGATCGCCGTGGCCGCGCCGATGCCCGAGTCGCCGCCCGTGATGAGCGCCTTCCGACCCGTGAGGCGGCCGGTGCCGCGGTAGCTCTCCTCACCGAGGTCCGCCTTCGGCGCGAGATCCGCGTCGAGGCCGGGCTCCTCCTGGTGGCCCTTGCGAGGTTCGATCTCCGAGTAGAGCTCCACCGGATTCGTGAACGTGTACTGGTCGCGTGCCATCGTGCTCTCCTTCTTCGTGGTGGTCATAGTGGTCGTGATGGTCGTCAGCGGGCGTCGGCGTCGTCGCCGACCAGATCGCGGATCGTGAGTGCCGCGCGGATGAGCGCGAGGTGGCTGAGTGCCTGCGGCAGGTTGCCGAGGAACGCGCCGTCGTCGGGGTCGATCATCTCGGCGAACATGCCGACGTCGTTCCCCGCAGCGACGAGCTCGTTCATCGCCGCGATGCCCTCGTCGTGCCGGCCGACGCAGACGAGCGCGGCCGCCCGCCAGAACGAGCACGCGACGAACGTCGCCTCCTCGTCGCGCATCCCGGTGTAGCGGAACAGGTGCGGTCCTTCGCCGAGTTCTCCCGTCAGCGCGTCGATCGTGCGCGACATCCGCTCGCCCCGGTCGAACCCGCTGAGCGAGTGGAGCAGGACGGACGCGTCGAGGTCGCGGCTGCCCTGCGCCATGACGTAGGCCCCGCGGGATTCCGACCACCCGTGCTCGTCGACCCAGGCGCGCACGAGAGATGCCTCGGCCGCCCACCGCTCGCTGCTCCCGGGGATCTGGCCGAGCTCCGCGAGGGCGACGGCGTCGTTGAGAGCCTGCCAGCATCCCATCTTCGACGAGGTGTAGTGGCGTTCCTCGGGGAGCTCCCACATGCCGGAATCGGGGTTCCGCCACGCGTCGCACACCTTGTCGGCGTACATCGACAGCATGCGGCCGGTCTCGACGTCGAGCGCGTTCCCCGCCTCGACGTAGGCGCGGCAGATGGCGAACAGGTCGCCGTACACGCCGAGCTGGACCTGCTCGCGGGCGGGGTTGCCCGTGACGACCGGGCCGACGCCGCGCCACCCGGGCACGTCGTACTCGGTGACGTGCCCGTCGAGCTCGCCGTCGAGGGTGTACATAACGTGGAGCTCAGGCCCGTGTCGGCGGATCGTGCGCAACAGCCAGGAGATCGCCGCGTGGGTCTCCTCCCGCAGCCCGAAGCCGATGAGGGCATCGACGGTGTATGCCAGGTCGCGCACCCAGGCGAGCCGGTAGTCCCAGTTCTTCCCGCCCGTGAGGTCCTCTGGGAGGGACGTCGTCGCAGCGGCCGCGATCGCGCCGGTGGGACTGTGGATGAGCATCTTGAGCATGAGGGCGCTCCGCTGCACGTCGCGCGCCCAGGGCCCCTCGTACGAGAACTCGCGCGACCAGGCGCGCCACGCCTCGATCGTCCGGTCGATCCCGCGGTCCACGTTGTCCGGGTCGGGGAAGTGGATGGGCTCGTCGTGCGTGCCGACGATGATCAGCAGGTGGCGGCTGCCCTCGGCGGTCGTGAAGCCGCCCGCCAACCCCGTCGCGATGCCGTCCGCCGACGCCGCGGGCTCCGGACCGTAGTCGCGTCCGGTCACGCCGATCGTCGTGAGCCCCGACCGCAGGATGCTGCGATCGTTCGCGCGGTCGTGCCAGGGCGCGGCGGTCTTCAGCGAGGTGCCGGGCTGCACGCGCCAGCGGAACGCGATCTCGCCCGTGACCCCGTCGACGCGGCGGGCGAGCTCGGCCCACGGCAGCCGTCCCGCGACACCCGTCACGAGAGCGTCGGTGACGGTGGCCGTGCCCGACGCGGTCGTGAACGTCGTGACGAGCACGTTGGTGCGCGGCAGGTACCGCCGCCGCACCTGGTACTCCTCGACGGGTTCGAGCTCGATGCAGCCGCCGGCGTCATCGTCCAGCAGCCGCCCGAAGATGGGCAGGTCGTCGATGCCGGGGATCGGCATCCAATCGATCTGTCCGCGGAGCCCGATCAGCGCGATCGTCCGACCGTCGCCGATCGGTGCGTAGCTGCGCAGGTCCTGGCCGGGGCCAATGTCGTCGAGGGATGCCACTGCTCGAGTCTCGCTGGGGCCGCGAAGGATGGGATGCCGGTTGACACCCCGTCGACGATGTGTGACGGGAGCTGGGGACGTCAGGCCGCCGCTTCGGCGCGCTCGGCGAGACCGTCGATCGCACCGCGGTACTCGTCGAGCATGCGGTCCGCCCCCATGCGCGGACGCGCCGCCAGCGCGGCCGCGCGATAGTCCGGCCGGCGCGCGATGACCCTCGTCCACGCGGACGCGATCGCCTGCGCGTCGTGCGACGTGACGAGTCCGATGCCCGCCACCACCTGGGCGGAGTCCCCCACTGCCGTCGTGACCGGGGTCGCTCCGCTCGCGGCGCCTTCGATCAGGCAGAGCGGCGACGCTTCGCCGAACGCACTCGTCAGTGCGACGATGTCGGCCGCGCGGTAGACGCGGGGCATGTCGTCGCGGATCCCCAGCAGGTGGACGCGCTCGGCAGGAGCCCCCGCCTCCGCGATCGCCGCCGTCAGGGCGGCGTTGTCGGCGGTCATCCCCGCGCCGCACATGACGTACTGAGCGCGGCTGTCCCGCGCCGCGTGTGCACCGACGGCGCGGAGGAAGAGCCCGGGGTCCTTCATCGCGTCGAAGCGTGCGGCGAGGAGGATCACGGGGACGTTCGGCGCGATGCCGAGACGGGTGCGCAGCGGCATCCGCTCATGGGGCTTCGGGCGGTAGCGAGCCAGGTCGATGCCGTTCGGGATCACGAACCTCTCCACGGACGGCGGCGTGAAGCGGGCGTAGGCGTCGCTCGTCGATTCGGCGCACGAGATGGTCGAGGTGAGGCGACCGGATGCCGCCAGCTCCCCCAGCCAGCGCATGGCGGGGCCCGAGTGGGTCGGGTCGGACCTGTGGAGGCACGCGGCGATCGGGACATCGGGAAGGAGACCGCGGGCGTCGAGGGCGAGGAGGAGCCCAAGCGGCTGCTCCTTGAGCGTCAGAATCACGTCGGCGCGGGAGACGACGGCGGCCGCGACGTCGAGCTCGGCGTCCGAGAAGCTCTCGGGGTCCGGCGGGAGGGCGCCCGCTTCGCGCCCGAGGTCGGACACCTCGATGCCCGCCTCGCGCAGCCACCGGTACCTCGGGTCGTCGCTCATCGGCTGCAGCGCACCCTCGCGGCGGGCCTGCGACGCGATCGAGAGGACCGCGTGCTCGTGCGATCCGTCGAGGTGGAGACCGGTGATGACGTTCGTGTGCAGCACCCGCGCACCACCGGCGAACAGGCCTTCGTACAGCGACAGGACGCGAGGACGGCTCATCCCCCCATGCTCAGGGGATGCCGTGCGGAGCCGATGAACCCCAGATGTCCATCACGTGAAGTTCAGCGCGACGTGGTGACCGCGACCCACGCCGCCTCTGAGAACCCTGCGATCCACACGGCGAACACGACGAGGCCGACGACCGTGACGGCGGCCCACGTCCACAACGGTGCGAGACCGCCGCCCGTGCGGCGGTGCACGACGACGGTGCGCCCGACGACGTAGACCCCCAGGGTGAGGACGAACGCGAGCGCCGCCCACCCCCACGCGAAGGGCGCATCGATGCCGCGGCCGCGCAGAGCGCGGTGGTCGAGGCACGCGAAGAGGACGGCGGCCGCGACGAGGACGACGTCGATCACGACGAGGAGGGCGAGAGCGGCGGCGATCCAGCCCGCGGGGGTGAGCCCGCCAGACGGACCCCCGAGCCGCACGATCGTCCGGGCGTCGAGGAACACCCCGGTGTACAGGGGCAGAGCGGATGCCGCGATGGCGAGCCAGATCCAGACGGTGCTGCTCGACGGGGTTCCGCTCCGGGCGGCACCGGCGGGAGCTGACCGGGGCGTCGCGGCGGGGGCGGCGGGCGCGGCTGATTCTGCCGGCTGTGCCGACGGTGCCGGCGGCGTCGTGATGGCCGGGGCGGCATCGGGCGCGGGGGTCGGCGCGACCGTGTCGGCAGCCCAGTCGGAGCCGTCCCACCACCGCAGCTGTCCGGGCTCCCCCGGATCGGCGTACCAGCCCGCGGGCGCCTGACGGCTCACCGCTCGCCCTCACCGACGTCGGCGGCGGGGCGGTCGCCGTCGCCGGTTGCCACGAGCTCCGCGCCGGCGTGGGCGAGCTCCGCCAGGGCCGCCTGGCTCGGCGCGGGCGCGACGCCGGCGATCAGGTCCGTGAGGATCCGCACGCGCCGGCCGTGCGCGATCGCATCGAGGGCCGACGCGCGCACGCAATGGTCGGTCGCGATGCCGGCGACATCTACCTCGACGACGCCGTGGGCGGTCAGGATGTCGGCGACCGTCTCACCGGCATCCGTCACGCCCTCGAAGAGCGAATAGGCGGGGATCCCCTGCCCCTTCTTCACGTGGTGGGTGACGGCGGAGGTGTCGAGGCCGGGGTCGTAGTCCGCGCCGGGCGTCCCGGCGACGCAGTGGACCGGCCACGAGTCGACGTAGTCGGGACTCGTCGAGAAATGCCCGCCGTTGTCTCCGTCACGGTCGTGCCAGTCGCGCGAGGCGACGACCACGTCGTACTCCTCGGCGTGTCGCGCCAGGTGGGCCGTGATCGCGGCGGCCACCGCGTCACCGCCGTCGACTCCCAGGGCCCCGCCCTCGGTGAAGTCGTTCTGCACATCGACGATGAACAGCGCTCGGGTCATGACTCGAGGGTACGACCAGTTGAGCGCGACGAGGACGGCGGATGCCGCGACTACCCTGGCGGCATGGACTCCCCCGCCCGCCAGACCACCACGACCGGCGGGATCCTCGCCGCATTCGGGATCGACGCCGTCCTCGTGACGGTCTTCGCCGCGATCGGTCGCGCCAGCCATGATGAGGCGGCGTTCGCAGGGCTGGCGACGACGGCGGGGCCCTTCCTGCTCGCGCTGATCGTCGGGTGGCTGGGCGTGCTGGCGTGGCGCGCGCCGCTGGCGGTGCGGCGCACCGGCATCCCGCTGTGGATCGTCACCGTCGCCGGCGGCATGCTCCTGCGGGTGTTGACCGGTCAGGGGGTGCAGGTGGCCTTCGTCATCGTCGCGGCATCCGTCCTGCTCCTGATGCTCGTGGGCTGGCGCGCCGTCGCCGCACTCATCGTGCGGCGACGCGCCCGCTGACCCCGCGCGTCAGGGCTCGAGCGTCCGCCGGTACTCGGCGCGCGACATCTCCTCGGTGACGGGTGGCTCCGGCGTCTCGTCGACGCCCGAGCGCGCGAGCTTCGAGGGCCACCAGATGGTCCTGCCGATGTCGTACGCGAGGGCGGGGACGAGGAGGGAGCGCACGATGAACGTGTCGAGCAGAACCCCGAAGGCGACGATGAAGGCGAGCTGCACGAGGAACAGGATCTGGATGACGCCGAGGGCGGCGAACGTCGCGGCCAGCACGAGCCCCGCCGAGGTGATGACCCCGCCCGTGGCGACCAGACCGCGGAGGATGCCGCGGCGCGTCCCGTGTCGGACCGACTCCTCCCGCACCCGCGACATCAGGAAGATGTTGTAGTCGATGCCGAGCGCCACGAGGAAGACGAAGCCGTAGAGGGGCACGGCCGGGTCTCCGCCGGGGAAGCCGAAGACCTCGGTGAAGACGAGCGCGCTGACACCGAGGGCGGCGGCGAACGACACGATGACGCTGAGGATCAGCAGGACCGGCGCGAGGATCGACCGCAGCAGGAGCATGAGGATCAGCAGCACCACCACGAGGATCACGGGGATGATCACCGTCCGGTCGCGGATCGACGTGTCGTTGGTGTCGAGGTCGACGGCGGTGGTGCCTCCCACGACCGCGTCGAGCGTGCTCCCGGCGACCGCGTCGCGGAGGTCCCGCACGGTCTGCTCCGCCGCGAGCGAGTCCGCCGCGTCCGAGAGCGTCGCGACGAGCATCACGTCGCCGCCGTCGACGGTGGCCGTCGGCGCCGGAGCCCCGGGCGGGCCCTGCGCCGTGAGCACGAGCTCGCCGTCCTCGACGGTGGCGTCCGCCTGCCCGGCGGGAGCGTCCGCCGACACGACACCGACCGACTCGACCCCGTCCTGATCCGCGACGAGTTCGGCGGCATCCGGAGCCTCCGCCTCGGGGACGATCACGTACAGCGGACTGCCCGATCCCGCCGGGAAGTGTTCGGCGAGCACCGCCTGACCGTCTCGCGCCTGCGACGCCCCGAGGACCAGCTCGCTCGCCGGAACGCCGTCCGCCTTCAACTGTGTGACGCCGACGGATGCCGCCAGCAGCACCACGGTCGAGACGATCCACACGATCCGCGCGCGGCGCGCGACGAACCGAGCGAGACGTGCCCACAGGCCGCGCGCGGGCTGCGTCAGGTCGATCGGGAGCTCGGTCATGCCCGCCTTGGGGATGAACGGCCAGAAGGCCGCACGTCCGACGAGGGCGAGCAGAGCGGGGAGGAAGGTGAGCGCCGAGAGCATCGCGAACGCGATGCCGATCGAGGCGATGGGCCCGAGTGCGCGGTTGCTCGCGAGGTCGCTGAGCAGCAGGCACAGGAGGCCCGCGATGACGGTACCGCCCGAGGCGAGGATGGGCTCGACCGATCCCCGCCAGGCTGCGGTCGCGGCATCCCATCTCCTCCGGCCCTCCCCGATGGCCTCGCGGAAGCGGGCGACGTAGAGCAGCGCATAGTCGGTGGCGGCGCCGATCACGAGGATGAACAGGATGCCCTGCACCTGCCCGTTGAGGACGACGATGCCTGCCTTGGCGAGCCACCACACGCTCAGCAGCGCCACGCAGAGGGCGAACACCGAGGTCAGCAGCACGAGGAGCGGAAGAAGCGGCGATCGGTAGACGATGACGAGGATGACGAACACCGCGCCGAGGGCGACCAGCAGCAGGAGCCCGTCGATCCCGGTGAAGCCCGTGGCGAGGTCGGCGGTGAAGCCCGCAGGCCCGGTGACCCACGCTCTGACGCCGTCGGGCGCATCGGCGGCGACCAGCTCGCGGACCTCGCCCACGATGTCGGTCACCTCGCCGCCGGAGTCGATCGAGACCACCACCTGCGCCGCCTCGCCGTCTTCGGACGGGATCGCCGGTGAGACCTCCTGGACGCCCGTCAGATCCGCGATCCGGTCGGCGATCGTCTGGACGGCGTCGAGCTGAGGCCCGTCGAGAGCGCGGCCGGCATCGAACACGACGAGCGCCGGGATGGCGTCCCCGCCGAGGAAATCGCCCAGACGCTCCTGCACCTGCGTCGACTCCGCGCTCTGCGGCAGGAAGCTCGATTGGTCGTTCGTCGAGACCTCGTCGACCTTGCCGAAGTACGGTCCGCCGAGCGACCCTCCGGCCAGCCAGATGACGACGAGGACGAGCGGAAGCGCGATGCGCAGCCATCGCGAGGGCGTCGATGCAGGAGACATATACCTAGATTAGCTAGATATACGCTTTTTCAGCAATCAGGACCGAACGAAGAACACGATGATGGATGCCACGGTGGCGGCGATCCCGAGGGTCGCGCCGCCGAGGGCGAGACCCGTGAGAATGTTCAGCGCGGGCGGGCGCCGGGTGAACCGCATCCGGTCGTGCCATCCGTGGCGGTACCAGATCTTCGCCGTGTGGTCGGCCCCGATGCGGCTGCGATCGGACTCGTCGAGAGGAGCCGAGTTGACGTCTCCCTCGCTGTCGATCCAGCGGAGCGTCCGTCCGTCCTCGTCGAGATAGGCCTCGGCCGCGAGCCAACTCCCGTCGGAGGCCCACACGACCACGGCGACGATTCCGAGGACGACGGCAGCGCCGAATCCCACCCAGGTGAAGATCTCGAGAATCGCATCGAGGGCTTGTGTCACCCGTGTGTCCTCTGTTCTGGAGCCACCTAAGGGAATCGAACCCTTGACCTATTCATTACGAGTGAATCGCTCTGCCGTCTGAGCTAAGGTGGCGCGCTTCGCTCGCGCGTTGCACGATCATCGATCCTACAGGGTCTGAAGCGATGCTGCGAACGCAGGGATCAACCGGCCTCGCAGCGCACGTCACCGTCGGGCACCGTGCCCTCGTCGAAGTACGCGACGACCGTGTCGTCGATGCAGGCGTTGCCCTTGTTGAAACCGGTGTGCCCCTCCCCCACACGGGTGAGCAGGATGCCGGAGCTCAGCTGCTTCGCGAGCGCAGCCGACCACTCGTACGGCGTCGCGGGGTCGTTCGTCGTCCCGATCACGAGGATCGGCGCGGCACCGTCGGCGTGGATCTCGTTCCGGGTCCCGGTCGGCGGGTACGGCCAGGCGTCGCAGAGGTCGACGTCCGACGTCCAGTACGGCGCGAAGGTCGGCGCGTCCTTCGCCACCTCCGCGTTCGCCGCCGCGACGACGTCGTCGGAGTCCGGCGGGTAGTCCATGCAGTTGTAGGCCGAGAAGGCCTCGGTGGAGTTGTCGAGGTACCGCCCGTCGTAGCGGTTGTAGTACCGGTCGACGAGCTCGAACATCTCGTCGGCGTCACCCTGCAGGACCGCGGCGAGGGCCGATGAGAGCGTGCTCCAGTTCCCCTCGCTGTAGAGCGCCGACACGATGCCCATCACGAGGGCGTCCGAACCGAGCTTCCGTCCATCGGTCGCCGTCAGCGGTGCGGCGTCGACGGCGGCCAGTGCGTCGGAGAGCTGCTGCTGGGCGTTCGCGACCGGTCCGTCGAACGGGCAGTCGGATCCCTCGATGCAATTCTTCAAGAAGGCGTCGAGGGCGGACTGGAAGCCGACGGCCTGCCGCGCCCCGACGACCGCGCCGGGGATGGAGGGGTCCAGACCGCCGTCGAGGACGACGCGACCGACGTTCTCGGGGAACAGCTCAGCGTAGGTCGCGCCGAGGAACGACCCGTAGGAGTACCCGAGGTAGGCGAGCTTCTCATCGCCGAGGACCCCGCGCAGCAGGTCGAGGTCCCGGGCGGCGTTCTGAGTCGTGACGTAGGGCAGCAGGCCGTCGCTGTTGACGTCGCAGGCGCGGGCGAAGGACCCGGCCGACGCGCGCTGCTCGGCGGATCGCTCCGGCGTACCCCGGGGGGCCGCCGGGATGTCGAAGAGGTAGTGGTCCATGGCCGTGGCGTCGAAGCAGCGCACGGGCGTCGACCGTCCGACGCCTCGCGGGTCGAACCCAACGACGTCGTAGCTGTCCAGCAGATCGCTGCCGACGGCGAACTCTGCCGCCTGCTGGACCAGGTCGACACCGCTCGCTCCGGGGCCGCCGGGGTTCACGAACAGCGATCCCTTCGACGTCCCGCCCGAGGCGAGGCGCACGATGATGGACAGCTGGATGTCGCCGCCGTCCGCGTCCGTCCAGTCCCGGGGAGCCGTCACGGAGGCGCAGTAATAGTCACCCTCGCCGATCCCCCGGCACTTCTCCCAGTCGACCTTCTGCCCGTAGTACTCCTCGAAGCCGGCCGGAGCCCCCTGCGTGATCGGGGTCCGGTCGGGACCGGGGCGAGCGGGAGCGGTGGGCGTGCACGCCGCGAGCAGTGCCGCGACCGCCCCGGTGGCGAGGAGAACGGATGCCGCACGGCACCAGAACCCGCGGGTCACTGCGGGCGCCCCGTCGCGACCGTGATGAGCATGCTCTCGAGGGCGAGTGCAGGGGCGGCGTTGCCCTGCAGGTTCGTGCGTGTCAGCGCGATGGCGTCGAGCACCGTCAGGGTGTGCTGCGGTGTCCAGGCGGCGGCCATGGCGTCGATCTCCGGTGTCAGTTCGCGGTTGATGAGGTCGGTGTCCCGACCGAACTGGCGCATGAGGGTGTCGCGATAGAGGGATTCGAGATCGGTGAGCACCCGATCGATCCCGTCGCGCAGGCTGCGCGTGGCGCGCCGCTTCTGCTCGTCCTCCAATGCGCTCACCTGGCTCCGGACGGCGGGGGGGACGGCGCCTCCGGGCGCGACCCCCAACGTCCGCAGGAGGGCCTCGCGCTCCCCCTCGTCACGGGTCGCCGTCAGCGCCTTGGCGTCATCGGTCGCGGACTGAACGATCGAGGCGGCCACCTCGACGGCGTCGCCGACCCCGCGCACGCGGAGGACTCCCCGGAGGGTTCGATCGCGACGCTCGCGGGACGCGGCATCCGTCGCCAGCCGCTGCGCCATGCCGATGTGGCGCTGGGCGAGCCGCGCGGACTGCTCCGCGATCGCCTCGTCGACGCCTGTGCGCTGGACGATCAGCCGCGCGACGTCGGCGACGTCGGGCTCGCGCAGCCGAAGGATGCGCACCCGCGAGCGGATCGTGGGGAGGAGGTCGGCGTCGCTCGGCGCGCAGAGGATCCAGACGGTCTGCTCGGGCGGCTCTTCGAGGGCCTTGAGGAGGACGTTGCTCGTGCGCTCGACCATGCGGTCGGCGTCTTCCATGACCATGACGCGGTACCGGCCGAGGGAGGGCGAGAAGTACGAGCGCTCGACGAGCGAGCGGGCGTCCTTGATCGAGATGATGACGCCTTCGGTGCGGAGCGCCGCCAGGTCGGGGTGCGTGCGCGCCATGACCTGGCGCATCGCGTTCTCGTCGCCGGGCTCGGCGATGAGCGCCGCGGCGAAGGCGTAGGCGAGGGTCGAGCGGCCCGATCCGGGCGGGCCGGTGATGAGCCACGCGTGGGCCAGCTGCGACGGATCGGATGCCGCGGCCCGCAGCTGAGCGACGGCCTCGTCCTGGCCCCAGACCTCGCCCCACGGGAGCGTGTCGACGGTGGTGGAGGTCATGCGGTTCAGCCTACGAGGTGCCGGCGACGCTCAGGACGAGGGTGTGGACAGCCGCTCGGACACCCGCGTCCGGATGGCGTCGGCGATCTCGTCGATCGGCTGCGTGGCGTCGACGACGAGGAAGCGCTTCGGCTCGGCATCCGCCAACGCGAGGAAGGCGGCGCGGACCCGCTCGTGGAACGCGCTCTTCTCGGCTTCGAGTCGGTCGAAGGGCTTGTCGGCGGCATCCAATCGTTCCCGCGCGGTCGCCGGGTCGACGTCGAGGAGGACGGTGACGTCGGGCAGCGCACCTTCGGCGGCCCACAGCGACAGGTCGCGGATCTCGCCGCCGTCCAGCACCCTTCCGGCACCCTGGTAGGCGACGGAGCTGTCGAGGTAGCGGTCCTGGATGACGACCTCGCCGCGCTCGAGCGCGGGCCGCACGAGCGTCGCGACGTGGTGCGCCCGGTCGGCCGCGTAGAGGAGTGCTTCGGCGCGCGGGGCGATGTCGCCGCGGTGGTGCAGCACGATGTCGCGGATGAGCACGCCGACCTCGGTGCCGCCGGGTTCGCGTGTGCAGACGACGCTGCGACCCTGCTCACGGAGCCACCGCTCCAGCAGGGTCGCCTGCGTCGTCTTACCCGAGCCGTCGCCACCTTCGAGGGTGATCCAGAGCCCGGAGGTCACTTCTTCTTCGCCGCCGGCTTGCGTGCGGCGGGCTTGCGGGTCGTGCGCTTGGGCGCCGGCCCCTTCGCCCGCTTCTCGGCCAGCATCTGCACGGCGACCTCGAAGGTGATGTCGTCCGCCGTCTGCCCACGCGGGATCGTGACGTTGGTGGTCCCGTCGGTGACGTAGGCGCCGAAGCGGCCGTCCTTGATGCGGATCGGCTTGCCGCTGACCGGATCGGCCTCGAACTCCTTGATGGAGGTAGCGGCGCGGTTCGCGTACTTGGGCTGCGAGTAGATCTCGAGGGCCTGCTCGAGCGTGATGTCGAAGATCATGTCCTCGCTGGCGATGCTCCGCGAGTCGGTGCCCTTCTTGATGTAGGGACCGTACGGGCCGTTCTGCGCCGTGATGACGGTGCCCGACTCGGGGTCGGTGCCGACTTCGCGCGGAAGCGACAGGAGCTTCAGCGCCGTCTCGAGATCGATCGTCTCGGGCGACATGCTCTTGAACAGTGACGCGCGCTTGGGCTTGGGTGCGACGACCTTCTTCGCACCGCGCTTGGGCTTGACCTCCTCGGCCGGCGCCTCCTCTTCGGGGAGGACCTCTTCGAGGTAGGGGCCGAAGCGGCCGTCCTTGATGACGACGTCGCGCCCGTTCTCGGGGTTCTGTCCGAGGACGCGGTCGCCGCCGACCGGCGCGTCGATCAGCTCTCGCGCCTTCTCCGGGGTGAGCTCATCGGGCGCGAGATCCTCGGGCACGTTGATGCGGCGCGGGGTCTCGGGGTCATCGCCCGGCACCTCGAGGTACGGCCCGTACCGACCGAACCGCAGGACCGCGACGTCGCCGATCTTCGTCGAGTTGATCTCGCGTGCGTCGATGTCGCCGAGGTTGTCGACGATGTTGCGCAGACCCACGTGGTCCTTCGAACCGAAGTAGAACTCGCGCAGCCACGCGGCGCGGTTCTGTTCTCCGCGGGCGATGGAGTCGAGGTCGTCCTCGAGCGCGGCCGTGAAGTCGTAGTCGACGAGGTCGGCGAAGTGCTCTTCCAGCAGGCGCACGATGCTGAAGGCGAGCCAGCTGGGCACGAGTGCCTGGCCGCGCTTGGACACGTACCCGCGGTCGAGGATCACGTCGATGATGCTCGCGAAGGTCGACGGACGACCGATGCCGTGCTCCTCGAGCGCCTTCACGAGCGATGCCTCGGTGTAGCGCGGCTTGGGGCTCGTCGCGTGCCCCTTCGGCTCGACGTCGGTCAGCGTCAGAGCATCGCCGACGGCGAGCGACGGCAGCGACTGGTCGTCGGCGCGGTCGTTGTCGCTGCGCTTCTCGTCGCGGCCCTCTTCGTAGGCCTCGAGGAACCCCTTGAAGGTGTAGACGGTGCCGGATGCCGTGAACGTCGCCGTCTTGCCGGCGGCATCCGCGTCGATCGTCACGGTCGTGGTCTCGTACTTCGCGTCGGCCATCTGGCTGGCGACTGTGCGCTTCCAGATGAGCTCGTACAGGCGGAGTTCGTCGCGGTCGAGGCCGGAGGTGACCTCCTTGGGCGTCCGGAAGGTGTCACCCGAGGGACGGATCGCCTCGTGTGCCTCCTGCGCGTTCTTGGCGTTGTTGCGGTAGCTGCGCGGGTTCGCGGGCACGGCCTTGTCGCCGTAGAGCGCGACCGCCTGGGTGCGCGCAGCGGTGACCGCCTGCGCCGACAGAGCGGTCGAGTCGGTGCGCATGTAGGTGATGTAGCCCTTCTCGTAGAGCCGCTGCGCGACGCCCATGGCGTGCTTGGCGCTCATCGAGAGCTTGCGACCGGCCTCCTGCTGGAGGGTCGAGGTCGTGAACGGCGGCTTCGGGCTGCGCGTGCCGGGCTTGGCCTCGACGCTGACGACGGATGCCGCGCCCGACGCCTCGAGCGCTGCCGCCAGCTCGCGCGCCTGGTCCTCGGTGAGGACGACGACGGCCTTCTTCAGCGAGCCGGTGTCGTCGAAGTCGGTGCCGCGGGCCAGCGGTGCGCCGTCGAGACGGGCGAGCCGGATGGCGAAGGCATCCGATCCCTTGACGGCGGTGGAGTCGACGTCCCAGTACGAGGCGGAGACGAACGCCATGCGCTCGCGTTCCCGCTCGACGACCATGCGGGTGGCGGCGGACTGGACGCGGCCGGCGCTCGTGCCCTGGCCGACCTTGCGGCGGGTGACGTCGGAGACGTCCCAGCCGTAGAGGCGGTCGAGGATGCGTCGGGTCTCCTGGGCATCCACGAGGGCGTGGTCGAGCTCACGGGTGTTCTTCACCGCGGCCTGGATGGCGTCCTTCGTGATCTCGTGGAAGACCATCCGCTTGACGGGGACCTTGGGCTTCAGGGTCTCGAGGAGGTGCCATGCAATGGCTTCGCCCTCGCGGTCCTCATCAGTGGCGAGGAGGAGTTCGTCGGCGTTCTTCAGGGCTCGCTTGAGCTCGGTGACCGTCTTCTTGCCGCGGTCGCTCTCCACATAAAGAGGAGTGAAGTCGTTCTCGATGTCGATGGAGTACTTCCCGACGGAGGTCTTCTTCAGATCCGCGGGGATGTCCTTCTTGTCGGCGAGGTCGCGGATGTGTCCGACCGAACTCATGACTTCGTAACCGTCACCCAGGTATCCCTGGATCGAGCGCATCTTCGTCGGAGACTCGACGATGACGAGCTTCTTGCCCTGTGCCACGTGGCGTCCTTTCTTCGTTGCACACCATACACACCGAGTTGTCAAGAGCGCGCTGAGAGCCCCGCCGTCCCGAGCCCTCAGGGCGACCCGGGTGGTGGCCCCGCGCGGGCACGCGCCCGCGCGTTCAGGGGGCCGACGTCGATCGAGACCTCCACGGTCGCGATGAGTCCGTCGATCCGACACGCGGTGAGCGACGCGCCGTTCCTCGCCGCGACGTCAGCCGCACTCACGCACGGTTCTCCCGGCACGAGTCCCGACGCCGTGTCTGCGGCGGCGAGGGCCGCGGCGTCGGCCGCTCCCGCCGCCCGCGCCGAGGATGCCGCGGCCGCTCCGGCGGCGACGAAGCCGACGGCCAGGGTGGCCGTGACCGCCAGGACCCCGACGGTCGTCGCAGCGCCCGCCATCAGTCGATCTCCGGGGCGGCGAGCGCGCACGAGGATGCGCGGAGGTCGGGCAATGGCAGCGGCACTCCCGGCGCGGCGGAGAGGTCCGCGCACACGAGATCACCCTCGCGGCGAATCGTGACGGCCGCGCCCGAGGCGAGGGCGGATGCCGCAGCCCGCACCCGCTCGGCGGGCTCCTCGCGGGCGGCGTACCGCGCAGCCTGGGCCGCGGCGTGCTCCAGCCGCACCTGCCGAGCCCCCACCGACAACGCGGAGACCGCCAGAACGATGACGAGGACGACGGCGGGGACCGTCACGGCGAACTCCGCCGCAACCGATCCCCGCTCGTCCCGCCTCATGAGACGGTGAGGGCGCGCCGGACCAGGTCGGTGAGGATGCCGCGCACCTCGTCCGAGCGCATGATGATCACCAGCAGCCCGGCGAAGGCGACGGCCGCCATCGTCGCGATGGCGTACTCCGCTGTCGCGGCGCCGGACTCGTCGGCGAACAGGTCGGCCGCGCGGCGGCGGGTCAGGGTGGGCAGGTCGTGGGATGTCATGATCTCCTCCGGTGTTTTGGGTGATGGGCACGTCTGGGCTCACAGCGTGAGCGGGGTCGAGGTGAGGACCGAGAGCAGCATCGGACCGACGCCGAGCAGCAGGAACGCCGGCAGGGTGCACACTCCGAGCGGAAGCAGGAGCCGTCCAGAGAGGGATGCCGCCCGCAGCCGCCCGTCGGTGCGCGCCGCCTGGCGGCGGGACGCGGCATCCGCTCGCAGCAGTTCGACGGCGGGCGCGCCCGCGGATCGGGAGAGGGCGAGGACAGAGGTGGTCCCAGCGGTGGGTTCGAGACCCGAGGCCGCCGCGACGACCTCGAGCGCCCGCGGGATCGAGACGCCGCCCGACAGGGCGATCGCAATCACCTCGGCATCGAGTCCGGGGATCTCGTCACCGGGCTGCGCCCGTGCGACCAGTGCACGCGTCCACCGATGGGTGAGGAACATGAGCAGTCCCCCCGCGACGAGGCACACGGCGCCCGGCGGGGTGGCCAGGACTGAGAACGGGTCGAACCCCAGGGCGGCGCCGAGGCCGAGGGCCACGAGAGGGAGCCACGAGATGAGCCGCGCGGTCGTCTGCGGTTCGGCGAGAGCGGTGCGGACGTCGTCGCGCGCCTGATGAGCGTCGCGGAGCGCCTCGGCGAGACCTCGGAGACTCATCGCCAGCGGGGCTCCGACGACCGTCGCCACCTGCCAGGCGACGCCGATCTGCTGCCACATGCCGCCGCGCTCGGCGAGGGCGGATGCGGCTGATCCCCCGGCATCCAGTCGTTCGCACACCGCCGCGGCCGTCTCGTCACCGGCGTGGGCGAGGTGGCGCCAGGCGGCGGCCGGCGCGATGCCGGCCTGCAGGAGGACGGCGAGGCGCTGGACGACGCCGGCGACCCCCGCTGCGTCGGACGCAGCGCTGGCCTGGGCGGCTTTCCGCGCGTTCATGCGACGGCCTCGATGCCGAGGCGGTCGTCGCGCACGACGGGGCGCGCGATCCCCGTCACGCGGCGCACTCCGTCGCGTCCGCGCTCGATGTGGACGACGGCTCCGATCGCGCTGGCCGTCTGGCGCGCGAGCGCTCGATCATCCATCCCGGCGAGCGCACCCAACGCCTCCAGGCGGGCCGGGACCTCGGCGAGCCCGCTCGCATGCACCGTCCCCGCGCCGCCGTCGTGACCGGTGTTCAAGGCGGTGAGGAGCTCGCGGACCTCCTCACCCCGGCACTCACCCACCACGAGTCGGTCGGGCCGCATCCGCAGGGCTTCGCGCAACAGACGCCCGAGCGCGATCGCCCCGACGCCTTCGAGGTTGGCCTGCCGGGCTTCGAGACGCACGTGGTGCGGGTGGGCGATCCGGAGCTCCGCGACATCCTCGATCGTGACAATCCGCTCCGACACGGGAACGCGTCCGAGCAGTGCGGCGAGCAGCGTCGTCTTCCCGGCGCCGGTGGCTCCCGTGACGAGGACGTTGGCACGCTGGTCGACGAGCCGTTCGAGTCGGGCGCCCATCGCCGCGTCGAACGCGCCGCGGCGACCGAGGTCGTCGAGATCGGGCATTCCGGTACCCGGGAGGCGGATCGAGATCGTCGCCCCCGTGCACGAGATGGGCGGCAGGACCGCGTGGACCCGCACGCCGTGCTCCCAACGCACGTCCGCACAGGGCGTCGCGTCGTCGAGGTGGCGGCCCCCGAGCGCGATGAGCCCGACGGCGAGCTCACGCACGGCTTCTTCATCGAGCGCCCAGTCCGGGATGCGCTCCGGTCCGCCGCCCCGGTCGACGTAGAGGCCGTCGGTGCCGTTGACGAAGACGTCCGTGACGCCGGGGTCGGCGAGGTACCGGCGCAACGGTGCGACCACCGGATGCCGCGGCACCGGTCGCGGCATCGCGGCGACTCCGGTGCCTCGAGGGGCGGCGATGAACGGATGCGGCATGCCCGGAACGCTAGGCGGACGCCTCCGGCCCCGGACCTTCGACGTCGCCGGGCGTGGACGGAACGACGGTGTGAACGCGTGTGCAGAAAGCGACGACCGCGACCGTGAGGGAAAAGAGAAGGGCGGCACCCATTGGGGGAAAGGGTGCCGCCCACGCAACCGCGCTTCAGGGGGGATCAGCGCGATCGCGAAACCGAATCGATGTTCGGGCGATAACGATCTTACGCTCATCCTGGCTGGGATTGTGCCGCACACATGCCCAGCGCGCCGCACCCACTATCGGCGGTAGTCGCGCTCCTTGAGCCGAACCTAGAGTTGCCGCATCGCCGCACGAGGCCAACGACGGCCTGCACGCAAAGGAGCGCCGCATGAGCAGCCAGATCGACCACCTCCTGAACGAGACCCGACGGTTCGCGCCGTCCGCGGACTTCGCTGCCGCAGCGAATGCGCATGCGGACCTCTACGAGGCCGCCGCGGATCGCGAGGCGTTCTGGGCGGAGCAGGCCCGCAACCTCCACTGGCACACTCCCTTCACGCGCACGCTCGACTGGTCGAACCCGCCCTTCGCGACCTGGTTCGAGGACGGCGAACTCAACGTGGCGTACAACTGCCTCGACCGCCACGTCGAGGCGGGCCTCGGCGACCGTGTCGCCCTGCTGTGGGAGGGTGAGCCCGGCGACGAGCGTCGCGTCACCTACGCCGAGCTCACGGACGAGGTGAAGCGTCTGGCCAACGTGCTGACCGACCTCGGCATCGACGCCGGCGACCGGGTCGCCATCTACCTGCCGATGATCCCCGAAGCCGTCGCCGCCATGCTGGCCGTCGCGCGCATCGGCGCCATCCACTCCGTCGTCTTCGGCGGGTTCTCGGCCGACAGCCTGCGCTCCCGGATCGACGACGCCGGCGCGAAGCTCGTCATCACGAGCGACGGCGGGTACCGCAAAGGCAAGGCATCCCCACTCAAGCCGGCCGTCGACCAGGCACTCGGCGACCGCGGACACGGACCGCAGGAGACCGTCGAGCACGTCCTCGTCGTCAAGCGCACCGGCACCGAGGTGAACTGGGAGGACGGACGCGACCTGTGGTGGCACGATCTCGTGCCGGCGGCATCCGCTGATCATGTCGCGCAGCCGTTCCCGGCGGAGAACCCCCTCTTCATCCTCTACACCTCGGGGACGACGGGGAAGCCGAAGGGCATCCTGCACACGAGCGGCGGCTACCTCACGCAGGCGGCGTTCACGAACAAGGTCGTCCACGACCTGCACCCCGAGACCGACGTCTACTGGTGCACCGCCGACATCGGGTGGATCACGGGACACACGTACGTCACGTACGGTCCGCTCGCCAACGGCGCGACGCAGGTGATCTACGAGGGCACCCCCGACACCCCGCATCCGGGTCGATGGTGGGAGATCGTGGCGAAGTACGGGGTGACGATCCTCTACACGGCGCCCACCGCCATCCGCTCCTTCATGAAACTCGGCAGGAGCATCCCCGAGCAACACGATCTGTCGTCGTTGCGCCTGCTCGGCAGCGTCGGCGAACCCATCAACCCCGAGGCGTGGATGTGGTACCGCCACGTCATCGGCGGGGATCGGACGCCCATCGTCGACACCTGGTGGCAGACCGAGACGGGCGCGATTATGGTGTCGGCGCTGCCCGGGGTGACCGAGACCAAGCCGGGCAGCGCGCAGGTGCCGCTTCCCGGCATCGGCCTCGACGTCGTCGACGATCAGGGCCAGGAGGTCGGCAACGGCAACGGCGGGCTGCTCGTGCTGACCGAACCCTGGCCGAGCATGCTGCGCGGCATCTGGGGCGACCCGGACCGCTTCAAGGAGACCTACTGGGACAAGTTCGCCGACAAGGGCTACTACTTCGCCGGTGACGGGGCGCGCCTCGACGAGGACGGCGACGTCTGGTTCCTCGGTCGCGTGGACGACGTCATGAACGTGTCGGGCCACCGCCTCTCGACGACCGAGATCGAATCCGCCCTCGTCGGCAACGAGGCCGTCGCCGAGGCGGCCGTCGTCGGAGCCTCTGACGAGACGACCGGGCAGGCGGTCGTCGCGTTCTGCGTCATCAAGGAGTCGTACATGAAGGCGAACTCCCTCGACGGGCTCGTCGACACGCTCCGCGCGTGGGTGGGCGACCAGATCGGTCCGATCGCGCGTCCGCGCGACGTCTACATCGTGACCGAGCTCCCCAAGACCCGCAGCGGCAAGATCATGCGCCGACTGCTGCGCGACGTCGCGGAAGGACGCGAGGTCGGCGACACGACGACCCTCGCCGACACCATGGTGATGTCCACGATCAAGGGGCAGGTGACGAAGAAGGACTGACCGCGCTCACCCCGCCGTGGCGGCGGGGACGACATCCCAGTGCTCGCGGATCAGTCCTCCGTCGACGCGGAAGATGTCGAGCGCGGTGTAGGGATCACCGGGCGTGGCTCCGACGGCCTGCGACAGCGTCCACACGAGGTCGCCGTCCGCCAGCGACACGGTCGACTCCGTGGGCGGGAAGGACGCACCCCCGCTGAAGAACTGCTTGAGGGCGGCCGTCCCGTTCGGGGCGACGGGATTGTGCTGCAGGTAGTTCGGATCGAACGCACGGTCGAGGATGCTGACGTCGCGGTCCTTGAACAGCGTGTCGTACGCGTCGATAGCGGACACCCGATTCTTCTCCTCCTGCGTCTCGGTGGGTGCCGGCGACGGCGTGGCGGGCTTGTAGAGATCGCTGAACATCGAGTTCGTGTTGCCGCTGGCGGCCTTGCCCTGCGTGACGGGTTGCTCGAAGGCCCAGCGCTCGACGATCTTGCCGCCGGCCAGACGGAAGACGTCGGCGGCCGCGAGCCCGGTGCGCTCATCGTCAGGGTCCGCGGTGATCTGATAGTGGACCGCGACCAGATCGCCGTCCGCGGCCGTGTGCTTGATGACGACCTGTGCGCCGGGAACGCTCTTGTGCGCCGCGGCGAACTGGGCGAGCAGGCCCGCGGGCCCCGTTTCGGCGTTCCCGCCGTGGGTCACGGCGTCCTTCGCGACGCTCACGGCAGCGGCAGCCTGAGCCTCCGCCGAGTCGGGGTCGGCGAAAGCCGCGGAGAAGAGCCGCGTGACCGCGGCCAGGTTGGTCCCCTCGGTCGCGGGGTCATCGCGGTCCGCCCGCGCACCGCCTGCGGTCGCGGATGCCGCCTGAGCGGAGGGTCCGACGTGGGGTGTGCCCGCAGCGGCCGCAGGTCCTCCTGCGGCGCACCCGGTCAGCAGAGCGGCACCGGTGAAGACGGCGGCCGTGCGGAGGAGAAGGGACGACGCGACGCGTGAGCTGGTCATGGCGACAGCGTGACGCGGGCGTCTGAGTGCACGTTCCCGACGAGGTATCAGCTCGCTGGGAAGATGCACTCGGTTCAAGAAAGCGAGAAGACGACCTCGACCTCGACGGGGCTGTCGATGGGCAGAGCCGCCACACCGACGGCGGAGCGGGCGTGTCGACCCGCGTCGCCGAAGATCTCACCGAGCACGGTGCTCGCTCCGTTGATGACGGCGGGGTGACCGGTGAACTCCGGTGCGGATGCCACGAACCCCGTCACCTTCACGACGCCGGTCAGCCGGTCGACACCGCCGACCGCGGCGGCCGCGGCGGCGATTGCGTTCAGCGCGCACTGGCGCGCGAGCGAAGCGGCCTCGTCCGCGGACACGTACCCCTCGCCGTCGCCCACCTTGCCCGTCGCGGGCATCGCGCCATCGACCATGGGGAGCTGACCGGACGTGTAGACGAGGTCGCCGTGGACCTTGGCCGGGATGTACGCGGCAAGCGGCGGGACGACGGAGCCCAGCTCGATACCCAGCTCGGCGAGGCGTGCGGTGACCGACATCAGCCCTGACCGAACTGACGAGCGGCCACAGCCGCGGCATCCAGTCCCGCGTTGGCGGAGCCGTCGCCGCCCGAGGGACGCTTGAAGTAACCGACGAGACCGCCTTCGGGGCCGGTCACCACCTGAACGAGCTCCCAGCCCTGCTTGCCCCAGTTGTTGAGGATCGCCGCGGTGTTGTGGATGAGCAGCGGCGTGGTCATGTACTCCCACGTGGTCATTCGGGTCTCCCGGAGGTCGTGACTCGCGCGCCCGGACGGGCTCGACACAGGGACGGTCACCAAGGCATCGCCCAGCAATCTCCCTTACGATCAGCCTATGCCCCACTCGAAACGTACGGCCACCGGTGTGCTCGGAGGCCTGATGGGCCTCGTCGGCTTGAGCACCGTTGCGGGTCTCCTCGTCACGGCAACGATCACCCCGGCGATCGCGGTGTCCGGGTATGCGGCGTCGAGCGCGATCGAGATGTTCGACAAGATGCCGAGCTACCTCAAGATCGAGAAGCTCATGCTTCCGACGACGATCTACGCCAAGAACGACGACGGCAAGGACGTCAAGCTCACCGAGTTCTACGACCAGAACCGCATCCCGGTGACGTTCGATCAGGTCGCCCCGGTCATGTACGACGCGATCCTCTCGAGTGAGGACAAGAACTTCTACACGCACGGCGGCATCGACCTGCTGGGCACGCTCAGCGCGCTGGCGCGCAACGCGAGCTCGGGATCAAACCGCGGTGGCTCCTCGATCACGCAGCAGTACGTCAAGAACGTCCTCCAGCAGTCGTGCGAGGCGGAAGCCGTGGGCGCTGAGCAGGTTCGCGCGTGCTACGAGGAGTCGACGGCGAACAAGGGCACGCAGGGCTACCAGCGCAAAATCCAGGAGATGCGTTACGCGATCCAGCTGGAGAAGGAGTACTCGAAGGACGAGATCCTGATCGGGTACCTCAACATCGCGCACTTCGGTGGCACCGTCTACGGCATCGGCGCCGCGGCTCGCCACTACTTCGACACGACGCCCGACAAGCTCACGGTCGCTCAGGCGGCCGTCATCGCCGGCATGGTGCAGGAGCCGAACACGCTCCGCATCGACAAGCCGGGCGGCACGCTCACTGCGAAGGACGGCTCCCCTGTCAACGGCGAGGCCGACGGCTACCGCCTGACGAAGATCCGACAGGACTACGTCCTCAACCGCCTGCTGAAAGACAACAAGATCACGAAGGCTGAGCACGACGAGGCCATCAAGGCCCCGATCACCCCGAAGCTGACGTCACGTCCCCAGGGCTGCTCGGAGGCGAAGGGCGAGGAGTTCTTCTGCGCCTACGTCACCTCGATCATCCGGACCGACCCGGCCTTCGGTGAGACGAAGGAGGACCGGCTCGCGGCGCTTCGTCGTGGTGGTCTCAGCGTCTACACGACGCTCGACACCTCTCTCCAGTCGGCCGCGAACAAGGCCATCTCCGTCGTTCCCGGAAGCGTCTCGTACATGAACCTCGGCGCATCAGGTGTGCAGGTGGAGGTCGGAACCGGCCGCGTCCTGTCGATGGTGCAGAACCGTCCGTGGAGCGACCAGGCGGACGACAAGACAACGACCCAGGTCAACTACAACGTCCCCGTCAAGAACGGTGGCGGCAGCCACTCGGCGGGTTCGACCTACAAGGTGTTCAGTCTCATCAACTGGATGCAGCAGGGCCACTCTGTCAACGAGGTACTCAACGGACGCGTCGGCGAGAAGACAGTGCTGACCGGCTGTGAGGGGGGTACGCAGGAAGTCAAGACCGGTGAGGGCAAGGGCGCGATCGGAAACTTCGAGGGGAACCGTGGTTACACCGGGACGGTCGCCCGATTCACAAAGGACTCGCTGAACTCCGGCTTCCTCACGATGGCTGAGAAGATCTCCGTCTGCAGCACCAACCGCGTCGCCGGAGACCTCGGAGTCACCCTCGGCGACGGAAAGCCGCTGGATCAGTTCAACAACCCCTACGACGTCCTCGGGTCGCAGGCCGTCGCCCCGATCGACATGGCGAACGCCTATGCGGCGATCGCCTCGAACGGCACCCTGTGCGCCGCGAAGGCCATCGATCGCGTGGTCGACGCCAACGGCGATGAGCGTCCGATCCCTGACACGAAGTGCGAGCGCAAGATCAGCGAAGACGTGGCTGCCACGGCCGCATACGTGCTGCAAAGCGTGATGAGCGCCAGCGGCACCGGAAGTGGTGCGCGGACGTTCGACGGAGTACCGATCTTCGGAAAGACGGGCATCCACCAGTTCCTGCACACGTGGATGATCGGCTCCAGCACGAAGGTGACGACAGCGGTCTGGGTCGGCAACGTGGCGGGAGACGAGCGTCTCGAGAACCACTATGAAAGCGGCTACCGCCTGTCCCGCATCCGTAACTCCATCTGGCCCGCCATGCAGCGCGCCGCCAACTCGGAGTTCGGCGGCGGCGAGTTCCCGAAGCCGGCGAGCGAACTGACCAAACGTTCGTACGCGGATCTGCCGAGTGTCGTCGGACTGGACGTCGACGCCGCTCGCCAGCGGATCGAGGACGCCGGCTTCAGCGTCAGCGTCGGCGACCCGGTGCCGTCTCCCGAGGCCGAGGGCACGATCGTCGAGCAGTCGCCCGGCGCCGGTCGTGTCGTGTCGGGAACGACCGTCACGATCAGCCCGAGTGACGGCAAGGGCGTCGTCGTCCCCGGCGTCAGCGGCAACCCGAAGGACGCCACCGCTGCGCTGAACGCAGCCGGGTTCTCGAACGTCACGCTGAGTTGTACCGACGACCCGGGCGCGCCGACGCAGGGCGTGGTGACCGGAACGGATCCCGCCGCCGGCGAAACCGTCGCACGAGACGCCGCCATCACCCTCAACTACCAGGCCAAGGCCTGCGACGGCGGGGGCGGAAACGACGGCCCGGGCAACGGTAACGGCAACGGCGGCCCCGGCAACGGCAACGGTCCGTGAGGCCCGCCGCACAGACCGCCCTCACTGCGCTCGGCGCGGTGGGGGCGGTCGGCGTCGCCGCCGGCGTCTGGGGCGTCGGCATCGAGCGCTACCTCTTCACGCTCCGCCGCCATGACCTCCACGTCCTGCCGCCGGGCAGCCCGTCGGTGACCGTCCTCCACCTGTCCGACGCGCACATGGCGCCGTGGCAGCACCGCAAGCAACGCTGGATCGCAGAGATCGCCGACACGGTGCAGCCCGACCTGGTGATCAACACGGGCGACAACCTCGGTCATCAGGACGGGCTTGGCGGCATCCGTGCGGCCTTCGCCCCCCTGCGCGGCGTGCCGGGCTTCTTCGTCCACGGGTCGAACGACAAGATCGCCCCGAGCGCCCGCAACCCCTTCAAGTACTTCGAGGGACCGTCGACGCACGTCGAATTCACGCCCTCGCTCGACACCGACGCGCTCGACGACTTC
Organism: Microbacterium sp. LMI1x-1-1.1; assembly: GCF_040676205.1. Lineage (NCBI taxonomy): Bacteria > Bacillati > Actinomycetota > Actinomycetes > Micrococcales > Microbacteriaceae > Microbacterium > Microbacterium sp. LMI1x-1-1.1. The sequence goes on along the minus strand of NZ_JBEGHM010000001.1, from coordinate 1,360,608 downwards.
CTCACCGGACTCGGCGAGACACTGATCGACAACACGGCCGCCAGCATCCGTGTCGGCGGAGTCCGGATCAATGCGCTCGGCGTTGACGACGCCCACCGCGAGCTCGACGACCTCGACGCGGCATCGGCCGCCTTCCGCGCGCTCGGTGACGACGCGAGCGTCCGCCTCGGGGTAACGCACGCGCCCTACCAGCGGGTGCTCAACGCGTTCACGGATGCCGGTGCCGACCTGATCCTCGCCGGGCACACGCACGGCGGTCAGGTCCGCATCCCGTTCGCGAAGAAGGCCCTCGTCTCGAACTGCGACATCCCCCTCGATCAGGCCCGCGGCCTGACGCGGTGGTCGCACGATGGACGGACGGTGCCGCTCAACGTGAGCGCGGGTCTGGGCCATTCGATCTACGCCCCGGTGCGCTTCGGGTGCCGGCCAGAGGCATCCGTCCTGGTCCTCCGCGCCCGACGCGCCGACGATTCGCCCGAGGGGCGGTCGGCAGGGTAAGCTTGGAGGGTTGCCACGGGGTGTGGCGCAGCTTGGTAGCGCGCGTCGTTCGGGACGACGAGGCCGCAGGTTCAAATCCTGTCACCCCGACCGCAGAGAGGCTCCGCCGGATACCGGCGGGGCCTTTCGCATCCCTCCCCGGAGGGGCCATCTCACCTCCCTCGAAACGGAGCATCATGACCTCTCCCCGCCTCGTCGCGTTCGACCTCGACGACACGCTCGCTCCGTCGAAGACGGCCATCGATCCGCGCATGGGCGACCTGCTCCTGCGTCTCGCGGAGCGCGTCGAGGTGGCGATCATCTCGGGCGGTCAGTTGCAGCAGTTCCATACCCAGGTGGTCGACCGGCTCCCCGAGACGGATGCCGCGACCCTCGACCGTCTGCACCTCATGCCCACGTGCGGCACGCAGTACTACCGCCTCACGACGGACGGCATCGAGACGGTCTACGCGCTCTCCCTGACCGACGACGAGAAGTCCCGCGCCCTCGCCGCGGTCGAGGAAGAAGCGACGCGCCTCGGCCTCTGGGAGAGCGAGACCTGGGGTCCGATCCTCGAGGACCGGGGCTCGCAGATCACCTTCTCGGCGCTCGGTCAGTCCGCTCCCCTGGACGCCAAGACGGCGTGGGACCCCACCGGCGAGAAGAAGAACACCCTGCGCGACGCCGTGGCCGCCCGCATCCCGGACCTCGAAGTCCGTTCCGGCGGCTCGACGTCGGTCGACATCACGCACCGCGGTATCGACAAGGCCTACGGCATGCGCAAACTCGCGGAGCAGACCGGCATCCCCCTCGAGGACATGCTCTTCGTGGGCGACCGCCTCGACGAGCACGGCAACGACTACCCCGTCCTGGCCATGGGTGTGACCTGTCACGCCGTGGAGGGCTGGGAGGACACCGCCGCGTTCCTCGACGAGCTGATCCCGACCCTCTAGGCCTCAGCGCAGGCGTCCGCCCGATTCGCGCAGGTAGCAGCGCGCGCACATCGACTCGTACGTGACCCGGTCGGGCGACAGCTCGTCGATCGCGACCTGGTCGCCGTCGAAGACGAAGCGCCCGCTGACCAGGCGCGCGTTGAAGAGCGCCTTGCTGCCGCAGCGGCAGATCGTCTTGAGCTCTTCGAGGCTGTGCGCGAGTTCCATGAGTCGCGCCGACCCCGGGAAGGCCCGGGTCTGGAAGTCCGTGCGGATGCCGTAGGCGAGCACCGGGATTCCGTCGCTCACCGCGACCCGCAGGAGGTCGTCGATCTGCTCGGGCTGGAGGAACTGCGCCTCGTCCACGAGCAGGCAGGCCACGTCGGTGCGGACGTCGGGCACGAGAGCCGCCTCGGCCTCGCGCTGCACGCGACGGCGGTGCTCGGCGAACAGCTCGCGGGCGTCGTCGTCCGGACCGATGAGGAAGTCGACCGTGCGCTCGACGCCGAGCCGGCTCGAGATCTGGTCGGCACCCTTGGTGTCGATCTCGGGCTTCGCGAGAAGGACGTGCTGGCCGCGCTCCTCGTAGTTGAACGCCGCCTGCAACAGGGCCGTCGACTTACCCGAGTTCATCGCGCCGTAGCGGAAGTACAGCTTCGCCACGGGCGCGACTCAGACGTTGATCTGCAGCGCGGCTGCCGTCTTCTGCAGCACCACGTGAGCGGTGTCAGGAGCACTGTTGAGCGTCTGACCGTACGTCGGAATCAGCTCCTTCAACGTCGGCTCCCACGCGGCGAGGCGGTCAGGGAAGCAGGTCTTCAGAAGACCGAGCATGATCGACGCACCGGTGGAGGCACCCGGGGACGCACCCAGGAGGCCCGCGATCGAGCCGTCGGCGGAGCTGACGACCTCGGTGCCGAACTGCAGCACGCCGCCCTTCTTCGGGTCCTTCTTCATCACCTGCGCGCGCTGGCCGGCCTGCAGCAGCTCCCAGTCCTCGTCGCGCGCGCTCGGCATGAAGTCGCGGAGGGAGTCGACCTTCTTGCCGTGACCCTTCAACAGCTCGCTGACGAGGTACTTGATGAGGCCGGGATTGTCGATGGCGACCTTGAGCATCGGGAGGATGTTGCCCGGGCGCACCTGGGCGACGATGTCCGTCATCCGGCCGTTCTTCAGGAACTTCGGGCTGAACGTGGCGAACGGACCGAACAGGAGGGATGCCTCACCGTCGACGACGCGGGTGTCGAGGTGGGGGACAGACATGGGGGGCGCGCCGACGGAGGCCTGCGAGTAGACCTTCGCCTTGTGCTGCGCGACGAGCTCGGGCTTCGAGGTCTTCAGCCACTGGCCGCCGATCGGGAACACGCCGTAGCCCGAGATCTCGGGGATGCCGGAGCGCTGCAGGAGCTTGATGGCCCAGCCGCCCGCACCCACGAAAACGAACCGCGCCCGCACCTTCCCGGGGGTCCGGCCGACCGTCTGGCGGTAGGTGACCTCCCACGTGCCGTCTTTCTGGCGCTTGAGGTTCCGTACCTCTCGGTTGGTCTCGACATCCACGCCGGAGGCGGCGAGGTGCTCGAAGAGCTGGCGGGTGAGCGAGCCGAAGTCGACGTCGGTGCCCGCGGGGACGCGGGTGGCCGCGAACGGCTCGCCCTTGCGACGCTTCTGCATGAGCAGCGGCGCCCACTCGTTGATGACGCGCGAGTCCTCGGAGTACTCGATGCCGGCGAACAGAGGCTGCTCCTTGAGCACCTCGTAGCGCTTCTTGAGGAACGCGACATCCTTCTCGCCGCGGACGAAGGTCATGTGCGGCGTCGCGTTGATGAAGGTGGACGGCTCGTCGAGGACGCCGCGCTCGATGAGCGCGCTCCACAGCTGACGCGACTGCTGGAACTGCTCGTTGATGCCGATCGCCTTCGAGGGATCGATCGTGCCGTCGGAGGACTCGGGCGTGTAGTTCAGCTCGCAGAGGGCGGCGTGGCCCGTCCCCGCGTTGTTCCACGCGTTGGAGGACTCCTGCGCGACCTCGGAGAGGCGCTCGAAGACGCCGATCTTCCAGTCCGGCTCGAGCTGCTGCAGCAGGGTGCCGAGGGTGGCGCTCATGATGCCGCCGCCGATGAGCAGCGCGTCGTACGTCTCCGTCGGACTCACTGCGGCGGGGCTGGTCGCCGCGGCGTTCTCTGCGGCGTGATCGTCTGCTCCGGGATTGTCAGTCACGGTCATCCAGTCTACGTCGCCGCTACGGTCCGGGTCGCCGCTCGCCGCCGGTCGAGGCGGCAGGAAAGCGTGTTCTTTCCCCTGATGAAAGGCGGATGCCGGGCGCCCGACCGCGCGCGGCGGGACCCGGCATCCGTCTCAGACGCGGGCGGCCAGGTCGGCGGCGACGAGCTCGGCGATCTGGACCGCGTTGAGCGCGGCGCCCTTGCGGAGGTTGTCGTTGCTGATGAAGAGCACGAGACCCTTGCCCTCGGGCGCGGACTGGTCGGCGCGGATGCGTCCGACGAGGCTCGGGTCGGCTCCGGCCGCCGCGAGCGGGGTCGGGACGTCGGCGAGGGCGACACCCGCGGCATCCGCGAGGACCTCACGGGCACGGTCGGGCGTGATGTCCTCGGCGAACTCGGCGTGGATCGAGAGCGAGTGGCCCGTGAACACGGGGACGCGCACGCACGTGCCGGCGACACGGAGGTCGGGGAGCTCGAGGATCTTGCGGCTCTCGTTGCGGAGCTTCTTCTCCTCGTCGGTCTCGTTGTCGCCGTCCTCGACGAGGTTGCCGGCGAACGGGATGACGTTGAACGCGATGGGGGCGACGTACTTCTCCGGTGCCGGGAAGTCCACGGCGGAACCGTCGTGGACCAGGCCGATCGCCCCGCCCTGAGCGACGACCGACTCGACCTGGCCGAGGAGCTCCTCGGCGCCGGCGAGGCCGGAGCCCGAGACCGCCTGGTACGTGCTGACGGTGAGCCGGACGAGGCCCGCCTCGACGTGCAGCGGCTTCAGGACGGGCATCGCCGCCATCGTCGTGCAGTTCGGGTTGGCGATGATGCCCTTGGGCAGGTCGTGGATCGCGTGCGGGTTGACCTCGCTGACGACGAGCGGCACCTCGGGGTCCATGCGCCAGGCGCTCGAGTTGTCGATGACGACCGCGCCGGCCTCCGCGAAGCGGGGAGCGTGGGCGCGCGATCCGGTCGCCCCCGCCGAGAAGAGGGCGATCTGGATGCCGCTGGGGTCCGCCGTGGCGACGTCCTCGACGAGGATCTCCCGGCCGTCGACCACGATCGTGGAGCCCGCCGAACGTGCCGTCGCGAACAGACGCAGCTCGCGGATCGGGAAGGCGCGGTCGACGAGGATGTCGCGCATCACCGTCCCGACCTGGCCGGTGGCGCCGACGACGGCGACGGAGAATCCCGATTCGGAGAAGACGGTCATGGTGCGGTTCCTCGAGGGTGCGGCGCCGCGCGACGGGACGTCGCGGCAGGGCGCAGGAGAGCGGGTTCCGGCGATTCTACCGGCGCACCGGGTACCGCGATCCGCATGTGTCGCCGCGGGACGTCACACCCACGCGCTGAGCTTCTCGGGGTTCCGCATCATCCAGACATCGGTGATCCGCTCACCGTCGGTGGCGAAGGTGACGGCGGCGACGATGACGCCGTCGACCCGGATCGCATAACCGAGCCCGTCTCCGGTGATGGCCGGTTCGTAGGTCGCGGTCGGCTGCTTCGCCGCGAGCCCGAGAAGGAAGCGCGCGACGTGGTCTGCCCCGCGGACCGGCCGCCGCGCGGCGGACACGATCCCGCCACCGTCGGAAACCAGGACGACGTCGGGCGCGAGCACACGGACGAGGGCGTCGAGACTCCCGCTCGCACTCGCCGCCGCGAAGGCTGCGATCAGTTCGTCGTGACGACTCCGCGGGACGCCGGCCCCCGCGCGGCGTCCGACGTGACGACGAGCGGATGCCGCCAGCTGGCGGCACGCGGCCGCGGACCTCCCCAGCACCCCGGCGATCTCGGCGAACGGCACCGCGAACACCTCGTGCAGCACGAACGCCACGCGCTCGGCGGGGGTGAGCGTCTCCAGCACCAACAGCAGCGCCGTGGACACTTCCTCCGCCCCGACGACGACGGCGGCGGGGTCGCCGCTCGCCGTGCCGACCGGAATCGTCTCGGGCAGCCACTCCCCCACGTACGTCTCATGCCGGACTCGCGCGGAGCCGAGGACATCGAGACAGATCCGCCCCGTCACGCGCATGAGCCAGCCGCCGGGGTTCTCGATGGCCTCGCGCTCGCCCGCGTCCAACCGGAGCCACCGGACGTAGGCCTCCTGCGCCGCGTCCTCGGCGTCGGCCAACGTCCCGAGCATGCGGTAGGCGGCGGCGACGAGCGTACGGCGGTAGGCGTCCACGTCGCCGATCCGGCGGGTCGCGGCATCCGTCATGACGATCTCCGTCCCGGGCCTCACATTCGCGGAGGCTGCGTCGTCACCACAGTGACACACCTTCGGAAGGGACGACATGAAGATCGCAGTGGCAGGCGGGACCGGCACAGTGGGACGACTCGTGGTGGAGCGGGCACGGGAGGTGGGGCACGACGTCGCCGTCCTCTCGCGTGCCGCGGGGGTGGACCTGCGGGACCGCGCAGCCGTCGAGCGCACACTGGCGGGGGCGGATGCGCTCATCGACGTGGCGAGCGTCGGCACGACCAGCGCGGCAACGGCGACGGAGTTCTTCTCCGCGGCATCCCGCGCCCTTCTCCACGCGGCGGCGCGCACCGGGGTCGAACACGCGGTACTGCTGTCGATCGTCGGCATCGACCGGAATCCGAACGGGTATTACGCCGGCAAGGTCCTGCAGGAGCGCTTGTTCAAGGAGAGCGCGGTGCCGTGGAGCATCCTGCGGGCGACGCAGTTCCACGAGTTCGCAGGGCAGGTCGCCTCGCAGGCCCGTCTCGGGCCCGTGCAGCTGGCACCGCGGGCGCGAGCGCAACCGGTGGCCGCGGCGGCGGTCGCCGCGCGGCTCGTCGACCTCGCGGTCGCGGGCCCGCAGGGGCGGGTACCGGACCTCGCCGGTCCCCGCGAGGAACGCCTGGACCGGATGATCCGGGCCTGGATTCGCCGGGACGGATCTCGGCGGCTCGTCGTCCCGGTGAGCATCCCGGGCGCTCAGATGCGCGGCATGCGCGAGGGCCTCGCCCTGCCGGGACCGGGCGCCACCATCGCCGGGCCGAGCTTCGACGAGTGGCTCGACTCTCAGCGCTGACGCGTCAGCGACCGGTGCCGGCGTGGACGACGGCTTCGGTGTCGCCGTCGAGTCCGTAGGCGGTGTGCACGACGCGCGCCGCCTCGGCGAGGTCATCGCCTCGGACGACGACCGAGATGCGGATCTCCGAGGTCGAGATCATCTCGATGTTGACGCCCGTCGTCGACAAGGCCTCGAACAGCGTCGCCGAGACGCCCGAGTGCGTACGCATGCCGGCGCCCACGACCGAGAGCTTGCCGATCTGGTCGTCGTGGACGAGCTTGTCGAAGCCGACCGCGCTCTGCTCGACCGAGAGCGCGCGCAGCGCCGTCGACGCCTCGGCCTTGGGGAGAGTGAAGGAGATGTCGGTGCGGCCGGTCGCGGCAGCCGACACGTTCTGCACGATCATGTCGACGTTCGCGCCGGACTTGGCGACGATCTTGAAGATGTCGGCGGCCTTGCCGGGGACGTCCGGGACGCCGACGACGGTGATCTTGGCCTGGCTGAGGTCGGTGGCGACACCGGTGACGATGGGCTCTTCCATCTCTTCTCCCTCTTCGTGGTCGGGGGCGGTCATCCCCGCACCGAGAACATAGGTGCCGATGCCCGAACTGAAGGTCGAGCGGGCGTGAATCATGACGCCGTGGCGGCGGGCGAACTCGACGGCGCGGATGTAGAGCACCTTCGCCCCGTTCGCGGCCAGCTCGAGCATCTCCTCGGACGTGACGGTCGCGAGCTTGCGTGCCTTCGGCACGACGCGGGGGTCAGCCGTGAAAATGCCGTCGACGTCGCTGTAGATCTCGCAGACGTCGGCGTTCAGCGCGGCGGCGAGGGCGACGGCGGTCGTGTCGGACCCGCCGCGGCCGAGCGTCGTGATGTCGCGGGTGTCGCGACTGAACCCCTGGAAGCCCGCGACGATGACGATGGCTCCCTCGTCGAGCGCCTCGCGGACGCGAACCGGAGTGACGTCGACGATGCGCGCGGCTCCGTGGGAGCTGTCGGTGATCATCCCGGCCTGGCTGCCGGTGAACGAGCGCGCCTCGAAGCCCATCGAGTTGATCGCCATCGCCAGCAGCGCCATCGAGATCCGCTCGCCGCTGGAGAGCAGCATGTCGAGCTCGCGCGGCGCCGGCAGGGGCGAGACCTGGGAGGCCAGGTCGAGCAGCTCGTCGGTCGTGTCGCCCATCGCGCTGACGGCGACGACGACGTCGTGACCGGCACGTCGGGCGTCGACGATCCGCTTCGCGACGCGGCGGATGCTCTCGGCGTCGGCGACGGACGAACCGCCGTACTTCTGGACGATCAGGGCCATGTCGGATACTCCCGGGTGGATGCCGGGCGCAGCCGGCGGGCGGTGACGCACGCCCGCTCCCATCCTAGGGAGGACGACGTACGCGCTCGGCCATGTGACGCCCGCCGGAGCACCTCATTTAGGCTGGATGCCATGGGACGACGCCAGTTCTTCACGTCGCTGCAGGCGCTCGTCCGGTCCCCCGAGAACTCGGCGCCGCACACCGAGATGCTGCCGGTGATCGACGACGCCTTCGCTGTCGGAGTCCTCGATCTCAGCATCCGCATCGGGGAGTCGATGCTCGCCTCGGGGGCGCCCGCGAGCGAGGTCACCCTCACGATCGTGCGGGTCGCCGGCGTCTACGGACTCGACCCGGTCCACGTCGATGTCAGCTACAACTCGATCACCGTCGCGCACCACCGGAGCGGCGCCGACAAGCCGATCACGCTCATGCGCGTCGTCCGCAGCCAGGCCCCCGATCACGCCCGCCTGCAGCGACTGCAGGCCCTCGTCACCCAGATCAGGGGCGGGATGCCGGTCGAGGCCGCCCGCGCCGAGTTCCGCATCGTGCGCCGCACGCCCTTCGCCTACCACCCGCCCGTCATCATCGCCGCGCAGGCGCTCCTCGCGGTCGGCGTGGCGGTGATGTTCGGCGCCAACTGGCTCGTCATCCTCCTCTCCTTCATCGCCGCAGGAGGTGCCGCGATCACGCAGTTCCTCCTCGGCCGGGTCCACGTTCCCTTCTTCTTCAGCCAGGTCGCCGGCGCGTTCGTCCTGACGCTCATCGCCGCCGTCGCTCCGAGCCTCGAGGCGACGGGGTGGCCGGTCGCGCAGGACATCAAACCGACGGTGATCGTCGCGTCGGGCATCGTGCTGATGCTCGCGGGGCTCACCGTGGTGGGCGCCGCGCAGGACGCGATCGACGGTTTCGCCCTGACGGCGACGGGCCGCATCCTCGAGCTCATGACGCAGACCCTGGGCGTCGTCCTCGGCATCCTCGCGGGACTCGAGACCGCCCGGGTGGTCGGAGCCGGGATGGACGTCCCCAACGACTCGCTGCCGTTCGGCCCCCTTCCGCTGCAGTTCGTCGGCGCGGCTCTCATCGCCGTCTCCGTCACGATCTACAACGGAGCAGGACTGCGCGTCGTCGCGGTCAGCGTGGGCCTCAGCGTCGTCGCCTGGGCGGGGTACACCGCGGCATCCGGTCTCGGCTTCGAGACGGCGGCCGCCAGCGGCGTCGGCGCCTTCGCGGGGAGCCTCGTCGGCATTCTCGCGGCCTACCGGCTGCACGTGCCGTCGGTCGCGATCACGACGGCGGCGATCCTCCCCATGGTCCCCGGAGCCGCCGTCTTCCGCGGTCTCCTCGGCGTCGTCGAATCGGGCAGCAGCACCGCCCTGCTCCTGTCGGGGTTCACGACCCTCGCGTCGGCAGCGACGGTGGGGATCGCCCTCGCGGTCGGCGCATCGCTCGGCATCTACGTCGGTCAGCCGCTGCGCGCCTCGCTCGGCACCGTGATCCGTGCCCGGGCACGTGAGCGCTCCTGACCTCCCCTAGGCTCGCCGCATGAGCTCTGCGAGTGACGAGATCTGGAACCGTGCCGTCGACCTCGACGAGCCCATCTCCCTGCCCGGCGACCTCGCCGTCCGAAGGGTCCTCACCTTCCACGCTACGGTCCAGGGCAGCGGCTTCTGGAACGCGATCGAAGCGCACTCCGCAGATGAGGAGTTCCCGCTCGACGCCGTGGCCGAGGGCTACCGCACGCTGGGTCTCGAGCCGACCGCCGAAGCCGTCGACCGCGCCGCAGCCGAGTACGACGAAACCGCGGGCATCGGCGACGACGATGCGTGGCGCGAAGCCGAGGAGCGCGTCACCGAGGAGTACCGCATCGAGGACGAGGACATCGCAGCCGCCGTCGAGCGTACGCTCGCGCAGGAGCCGGAGCTGTTCGCCCCGACCGACTGAGCTCAGACCGCGCGGCGACCCTCGAACGCACGACCGAGGGTGACCTCGTCGGCGTACTCGAGGTCACCGCCGACCGGAAGACCCGATGCAAGCCGGGTGACGCTGATCTCGAGCGTCCGAAGCAGGCGACTGAGGTACGTCGCCGTCGCTTCGCCTTCGAGGTTGGGGTTGGTCGCGAGGATGACCTCGGTCACCGTGCCGTCGGCGAGTCGCTGCATGAGCTGCGCGATCCGCAGATCGTCGGGGCCGATGCCCGCCATCGGACTGATCGAGCCGCCGAGCACGTGATACAGCCCGTGGAACTCACGGGTGCGCTCGATCGCCGAGACGTCCTTGGCGTCCTCGACGACGCAGATGAAGGTGCGGTCGCGGCGCGGGTCGCGGCAGATCGAGCACTGGGTCTGCTCGGAGACGTTGCCGCAGATCTCGCAGAACCGCACCCGTTCGCGGAGCTCGGACAACAGCTGCGCCAGTCGGGACACGTCGAAGGACGGGGTCTGCAGGATGTGGAACGCGATGCGCTGCGCCGACTTCGGTCCGATGCCGGGGAGGCGTCCGAACTCGTCGATCAGGTCTTGGACGATGCCGTCGTACATGGGTCAGTTGAACCTCGTCGGAGGGGTGTACGGCTCTTCTCGGACGAAGCGCGCACCCAGGAGCTGGCGGACGGCGGCCTCGCCGACCCTCTCGATCCCTCCGGGACGGGGTCCGCGGGGCGGTTCCGGCGCGAGCCGGGGAGGCGGCGTCCGCACGGGGACCGGCGCGTCGGCGTCCACGGGAGGCGGCACGTCGTCCTCGTCGTCGTCGGTCGGCGCCTCGGCGGGAAGGACATCGCCCTCGCGCTCCACGGTGAGCGTACGGACCGGCGACGGTGCGGCATCCTCGGGCTCGTCGTCCACGGGGAACTGGGCGGACGGAGCGCCGTCGTCGGTGGGAATCGGGGCGACCGCCCACTCGGTGACGGGCGCTGCCGCAGCCGGCGCGGACCGGGGCGCCGAGGCGGGACGGGATGACGCGGCAGGGGTGACCCCGTACCCGCCCTCAGGTGCGTCGGGCTCGGGGGGCACGTCGGGACCGACGCCCCCGGGCGGGGGCGGGGTCGGATCGGTGTCGTGACGGGTGAGGTACTTCACCCGCACGCCGAGCACCGACAGGATCGCGGTGCGAAGATCTTCGCTCGGCCCCTTGCCCGCGGAGAGCTTTTTGAACGATTGCACGTCGGAGTGGCTCTGGAACGAGAGGGTCAGGATATCGCCCTCGGCGTACGCGACCGGGCGCGAGGCCGTCGCGATCATCCACGAGGTGCGACTGATGTCCTCGAGCCGGCGGAGGATCTCGGGCCAGGAGTCGCGGATCTGCTCGAACGTGACGGGCCCGGTGGGCACCGCCGGCTCGGGAGCGGCGGCGGGCGCGGGCGACGCGGGTTCGGCGACAGCGGAGGACGCGGGAGCCTGCGCGACGGCCGGAGCGGGTGCCGTGGCCGGCGCGTGGGCGACGGCTGGTGCCTGCGCAACGGGAGGTGCCGCGACGGGAGGTGCCGTGGCGGGAGGGGGTGACTGCGCCGGAGCCGCCGCCTGCACCGGTGCAGCGGGAACGGGCGCTGCGTGAGCCCCGGCATCCGTCGCCGCGAGGACGCGCGCGACGAGGAGCTCCAATTGCAGGCGGGGCGAGGTCGTACCCGTCATGTCGTCGAGGGCCGTCACCACGAGATCGGCGATCCGCGAGAGCCGATCGGTGCCGAAGGCCGCCGCCTGGCGGGCCATGCGCTCAAGCTCGTCGACCGGCACGCCGCGCAGCACGGCGCGGGCGCCCTCGCCGGTCGCGGCCACGATGATGAGGTCGCGCAGGCGCTCGAGCAGGTCGTCGACGAAGCGTCGCGGATCCTGCCCCGTCTGCACGACACGGTCGACGGCGCCGAACGCGGCCGCGGCGTCATGGGACGAGAAGGCGTCGACGACCTCGTCGAGAAGCTCGGCGTGCGTGTATCCGAGCAGCGCGACGGCACGCTCGTAGCCGACGGCACCGTCCTCGGACCCGGCGATGAGCTGATCGAGCAGCGACAGCGTGTCACGCGGCGACCCGCCGCCCGCACGGACGACGAGGGGCAGGACGCCCGGCTCGACCGAGACGCCCTCGGTCTGGCAGAGCTGCTCGACGTACTCGAGCATCGCGGCAGGCGCGACGAGGCGGAACGGGTAGTGGTGGGTGCGCGAGCGGATCGTCCCGATGACCTTCTCGGGCTCGGTCGTCGCGAAGATGAACTTGACGTGCGCGGGCGGCTCCTCGACGAGCTTGAGCAGCGCGTTGAAGCCCTGCGCCGTGACCATGTGGGCCTCGTCGAGGATGAAGATCTTGAAGCGGTCGCGGGCGGGCGCGAACACCGCGCGCTCGCGCAGATCGCGGGCGTCGTCGACGCCGTTGTGGGATGCCGCGTCGATCTCGACGACGTCGAGGGAGCCGCCCCCGCCGCGGCTGAGCTCGACGCACGAGTCGCATGTGCCGCACGGGGTGTCGGTGGGGCCCTGCGCGCAGTTGAGGCAGCGCGCGAGGATGCGCGCCGACGTCGTCTTGCCGCAGCCGCGCGGACCCGAGAAGAGGTAGGCGTGACCGACGCGGTCGCTGCGGAGCGCCGTCATGAGGGGCTCGGTCACCTGGCTCTGCCCGATCATCTCGCCGAAGGTCTCCGGGCGATAGCGGCGGTACAGAGCGGTGGTCACCACAACAGACTACGGCGTGGCACCGACATCCGATCCGGCGCCCGCCCGTCGACCGCGGCGGCGATCGCGTCGCGGTCGGCACCCGCGGCCAGCATCGCGGCCAGGAGGATGCGCGCCTGACCCGGCCGGAGGGTCGGCGAGTGCACGGCGCCCGCTGCGGCGAGGTCGGCTCCGCCTCCTCCCCCGCCGTACGACGGGACGAGCACCCCCCGCGGCACGCGGCTCGACACGATGACCGGGATGCCGCCCGCCACCGCATCGCGGACCGCCGCCACGACCGTGGGGGTCGTGTTCCCCGACCCGAGCGCTTCGAGGACGATCCCGTGGGCGCCGGCGGCGAGGCTCGCCCGCAGGTGCACGTCGTCGGCACCCGGCGGGAGCGCGACGACGTCGACCCGGAGCCCGGAGACGTCGCCCGTCGCGTGCGGCGGCGCCCCGGCATCCCGCCGTGCGTAGCCGAAGGCGTCGGCGCGGTCGGTGGTCAGCTTCGACAGCCCCCACGTCGAGAGGATGCGGCCGCCGAAAGCCACCCACACGCCGGGGACCGCGGCCCGGGTCGCCGCCAACGCGACCCGGATGTTGTCGGGGCCGTCGGACGCGGGGTCGTCGGCGGTGAACTGGGCGCCGGTGAAGACGACGGGGATGCGCGGGGCGCCGACCTGGATCGCCGCCAGGAGCGAGGTCTCCTCCAGGGAGTCCGTCCCGTGCAGGACCAGGACGCCACGCACCGCGTCGTCGGCGACGGCGTCGGTCACCGCGTCGACGATCAGCTGCATGTCCGCGAGGGTGAACGTCGCCGAGTCCGCGGCGAGCGCGTCGACGAACCGGACGTCGTCATCGGGGGCGAACCCGTGGAGGAGAGCGCCCCCGCCGAGGACGGGAGCGCTCGATCCGTCCGGCGACCGGCGGCTCGCGATGGTGCCGCCGGTCGCGATGACGACCAGGTGCTGTGCGCTCACGCGCCGCTCTCGTCGGTGCGCTGCAGCGCGGCGAGGGTGCCGGTCTGCTCGGCCGCCAGCATCCGGATGCGGTCGCGCAGCAGGAACCATCCCCCGATGAGCGCCGGCACGATGACGATGAGCGAGCCCACGGTGAACGTCCCGATCGGGAAGTCCAGCGCCATGAGGACGATGACCGAGACGAGGAACACGAGCGTGATCCATCCCGTGTAGGGCGCCCCCGGCATCCGGAACGAGGGGCGTTCCATCACTCCGGCCCGCGCCAATCGCTGGAGCTTGATCTGGCAGAGGATGATGACGCCCCAGGCGCTGATGATGCCGAGCGCCGACACGTTCAGGGCGATCTCGAACGCCTGGGAGGGCACGACCGCGTTCAGGACGACCCCGAGCAGGGTCACGGCCGCGGTGACCGCGATGCCCATGTAGGGGACGCCGGCGCGGTTCATGCGCATGAGGGGCGCGGGAGCCGAGCCCGTCACGGCCATCGAGTGGAGGATCCGGCCGGTGGAGTACAGCCCGGCGTTCAGCGACGAGACGACGGCGGTGAGGACGACGAGGTTCATGATGACGTCGGCGCCCTCCACTCCGATCGAGCCGAAGAAGGTCACGAAGGGGCTCTCCCCCGACTTGTAGCTAGTGAACGGCATGAGGAGCGTGAACAGCAGCACCGAGCCGACGTAGAAGACCGCGAGGCGGAACACGACGGCGCGGATCGCCTTCGGCATGATGGTGCGCGCGTTCTCGGTCTCGCCGGCGGCCGTGCCGACGAGTTCGATCGACGCGTAGGCGAAGACGACGCCCTGCACCACGATGAGGGCGGGCAGGATGCCGTTGGGGAAGACTCCGCCGTTGTCCGCGATCAGGTGGAAACCGGGGGTCGTCCCCGCGACGGGCGTACCGGTGACGACGAAGAAGATGCCGACGACGAGGAAGGTCACGAGCGCGGCGACCTTGATGATCGCGAACCAGAACTCCAGCTCGCCGAACACCTTCACCGACAGGAGGTTCATGGCGAGGACGAGGACCAGCGCGACGAGGGCGAAGACCCACTGCGGGATGCCGGCGAACGCTGGCACGTACTGCTTGAAGAAGTTCATGTAGAGCGCGACGGCGGTGACGTCGGCTACCGAGGTCATGGCCCAGTTGAGCCAGTACATCCAGCCGGCGGCGAACGCCATCTTCTCGCCGTAGAACTCGCGGGCGTACGAGACGAACGACCCCGTCGACGGGCGGTGGAGGATCAGCTCGCCGAGCGCGCGCATCACGAGGAACGCGAAGACGGCGCAGACCGCGTAGACGAGGACGAGTGCGGGGCCCGCCGTCGCGAGCCGGCCGCCGGCCCCCATGAACAGGCCCGTGCCGATCGCGCCGCCGATGGCGATCATCTGGATCTGACGCGGCCGGAGGCCCTTGTGGAAGCCCGCGCCCTCGGCCTGCGCGATCGAGGCCGTGCGGAGCATCGCGGCATCCGTCTTCGGGGAGGTCGACTCCGTCGTCATGGGTTCTCGCTTTCGTTGCCGCGCGGCGCCGTCGCCGTTCGGTATGTGATATCTGCCTTACAGGTTTGGGAACACTGAACACCCGGGACGGCGGATTCGTCAAGTTCTCGTCGTGAAGAATGTCTAATCTGTCTGATAGGTTTGCGGCGTTCGGCCACCTCGAGGAAGAGAGCGACATGACGACGACGCGCACCGAGCACGACCTTCTGGGCCCTGCGGAGATCCCTGCAGACGCGTACTGGGGGGTTCACACTTCGCGGGCCCGCGACAACTTCCCCGTGACGGGCGTTCCCATCGGCACCTACCCGTTCCTGCTGCGAGGGCTCGCCTTCGTCAAGGAGGCGGCCGCGCTCGCCAACCGCGACCTGGGCCTGCTCGACACCGCTCGCGCCGACGCCATCGCGGCAGCCTGCCGCGAGATCCGGGGCGGCGCCCTCGCGGACCAGTTCGTCGTCGACGTGATCCAGGGCGGCGCCGGGACCTCGACGAACATGAACGCGAACGAGGTCATCGCCAACCGCGCCCTCGAGCTCCTGGGTCACGCGAAGGGCGAGTACGCGTACCTGCATCCCAACGACCACGTGAACCTGAGCCAGTCGACCAACGACGCCTACCCCACGGCGATCGACGTCGCCCTCGTCGAAGGCGTCGACGGACTGGATGCCGCGATGGGCGTCCTCCACGACGCGTTCGCGGCCAAAGCCGCCGAGTTCGGCGGCTACGTGAAGATCGGCCGCACGCAGCTGCAGGATGCCGTGCCGATGACGCTCGGGCAGGAGTTCGGTGCGTTCGCGGTCATGCTCGACGAGGACCGCCTGCGCCTTCGCGAATCGGCCCGGCTGCTGCTCGAGGTCAACCTCGGCGCGACGGCCATCGGCACGGGACTCAACGCGCCGGCCGGCTACGGACCGCTCGCCGTCTCGCACCTCGCCGCGCTCACCGGGCGCCCGTTCACCCCCGCGACCGACCTGATCGAGGCCACCCAGGATCCCGGCGCCTTCGTGCACCTGTCGGGCATGCTCAAGCGCATCGCGGTCAAGCTCTCCAAGACGTGCAACGACCTGCGGCTGCTGTCGTCGGGGCCGCGCGCCGGCCTCGGCGAGATCACCCTCCCCGCCCTCCAGGCGGGCTCGAGCATCATGCCGGGCAAGGTGAACCCCGTCATCCCCGAGATGGTGACGCAGGTCGCGTACACGGTGATCGCCGACGACCTCGCCGTCACCCTCGCCGCAGAGGCAGGCCAGCTGCAGCTCAACGCCTTCGAGCCCGTGATCGTCCGGGCCCTCTCGCAGACCATCGCGCACCTGACCGCCGCGTGCCGTCTGCTCGCCGAGCGGTGCGTCAGCGGCATCCAGGCCCGTCCCGACGTCATGGCCGCGCGCGTGACCGAGTCGATCGGACTCGCGACCGCGCTGAACCCGCTCATCGGTTACCGCGCGGCGACCGAGGTCGCCGGCGAGGCGCTGCGCTCGGGACGTTCGGTTCCCGAGGTCGTCCTCGAACGGGGACTCCTCGACCCGGCCGCGCTCGCGGCGGCGCTCAGTCCCGAGAAGCTGGTTCCGACAGCGGGCTGACGACGCGCTCGACGGCACCGAGGTGCGCGCGCATGGCCTCGCGCGCCTCGATCGCCGAGCCGATGCCGATGGCTTCGGCGATGGCGCGGTGCTCGCGCGAGGACGGCTCGCGGCGGTGGGCGATGAGGTTCACGACGCCCGACTGGTGGCTGAGGGCGTCACGGATGTCGCCGACGGCGCGGGCGAAGACCGCATTGCCGGATGCCTCGGCCACGAGCACGTGGAAGCGCGAGTCCAGCTCGACCCACTCCCCCGGGTCGGTGGTCGCGTCCATGCGGTCGCAGAGCGCGACGAGGTCGGCGCGCTGCTGGTCGGTCCGGCGTTCCGCCGCGAGACCCGCCGCCGGCACCTCGATGTGAGGACGTGCCTCGCTGAGATCGCGCGGCGAGAAGTCGCCGTAGCCGAGCGAGAATGCGGGGCGGTCGGAGGCGACGTAGGTTCCGCTCCCGGTGCGCGTGCGGGTGAGTCCGAGCGCCTGCAGCGAGCGGAGGGCTTCGCGCACGCTCGGGCGGCTGACGCCGTACTGCTCGGCGAGCGCGGCCTCGGAGGGCAGCCGCTCGCCGACCGCGAGCCGACCGGCGACGATGTCCTCGCGGAGCCCGTCGAAGACCCCGTCGGCGGCGCGGGCACCGACCGACGCCGAGCTCATCGAGCTCCCCCGGTCTGCCTCGTCACGCATGCCATCCGGTCAGCCTAACGGGCGCGCCGTCGGGGCGGCCCGGGCGACCGCGAGGGGGAACAGCGCGGGCACCGCGCGCGTTGCAGCGGGCATGCCCCCCACCCCCGTCGACGTCCTCGTCATCGGCGCGGGCCAGGCGGGGCTGAGCGCCGCGTACCACCTGCGCCGCCGCGGGTTCGTCCCGCTCCGCGACGCCGCCGCCGACGGCTCCCCCACCTTCCTCGTCGTCGACGCCGACGCCGATCCCGGTGGCGCCTGGCAGCACCGGTGGCCCACCCTCCTCATGGGGACGGTCAACGGCATCCACGAACTGCCGGGCTACGCTGTGCCGCCCGCCGATCCGGAGGCCCCCAGCCGCGAGGTGCTGCCCGCCTACTTCGCCGCCTACGAGGACCGGTACGACCTGCGGGTGCGGCGGCCCGTCCTCGTCCGCGCCGTCCGACGCCCGGACGACGACCCGCACGGACCGCTGACGATCGAGGCGGAGGATGCCGGGACGCCCGTCTCGTGGTCGGCGCGGTACGTCATCAACGCGACCGGCACGTGGCGGAAGCCCTTCTGGCCGACCTACCCCGGACAGGGATCGTTCGCAGGACGACAGCTGCACGTCCACGACTACCGTTCCGCCGAGGAGTTCCGGGGCCGACGGGTCGTCATCGTGGGCGCCGGGGTCTCGGCGATCCAGTTGCTCGACGAGATCTCGCGGGTGACCGACACCTTCTGGGTCTCGCGCGCCGAGCCGCAGTGGGACGCGACGGGCTTCGACACGGCCGCCCGCATCCAGGCCATCGCGGGTGTCGAGGAGCGCGTGCGGCAGGGCCTCCCGCCGGGGAGCGTCGTGTCGGTCACCGGAGCCCACTGGTCGCCGTGGGCGCAGGCGGCGAAGGACCGCGGGGCTCTGGTGTGGCATCCGATGTTCACCGCTGTCGAACCGGACGGGGTGCGGATGCCGGACGGCACCCTCGAGCCCGCGGAGGTCATCCTGTGGGCCACCGGGTTCCGGGCCGACATCGCCCACCTCGCCCCGCTCGGGCTGCGCACCGCCGCCGGAGGCGTCCGGGTGCGCGACACCCGCGCGATCGACGAGCCGCGCCTCTTCCTCATCGGCTACGGCCCGTCGCAGTCGACGGTCGGCGCCAATCGGGCCGGACGCGAGGCCGTCCGCGCCATCTTCCGCGAGCGGGTGGCCGCGGGGGTCTGAGGTCAGACCCTCGCGGTCACGTCGCCCGCGTCGATCGCGAGGATCTGCTGCGTCCGGGTGTCGGGTTCGCCCGCGGCATCCGTGTTCTCGGAGTCGGCCGTCACGATGGGGATCGTTCCGGTGTGGACGGGGACGGAGGTGGCGGCGGTCGCATCGGGCACCGATGCCGACAGCAGCGTGCCGTCCTCACGGAGCTGCTCGCCGATCTGCTTCAGCGTCGGACGACCCGCGATGACGGGGCCCTGGCCCTGCAGCGGCACCGTGACCGTCTCGCCGCCCGCGACCGTGTAGCCGGCGCCGCGGACCGTGAACGAGACCCCCGGTCCGTCGCCCGCTGAGACGACCATCTCGTCGCGGCGGACGGTGATCTGCAGGCGGGTGCCGTGCCAGTGCAGCGTGTACGACAGCGACGGCCAATCCGCCGGCAGACGCGGGTCGAAGCTCAGCGCACCGCGGTGGTCGCGCATCCCGCCGAACCCGGCGACGAGGGCCGTCCACACGCCGCCGGCCGAGGCCACGTGCACGCCATCGGACGCGTTGCTGTGCAGGTCGCCGAGATCGACGAAGGCGGATTCGCGGAAGTACTCCAGCGCGAGGTCCTGGTACCCCACCTCGGCGGCGAGGATCGCCTGGACGACCGCGGACAGCGTCGAATCCCCCGTCGTCAGTGCGTCGTAGTACTCGAAGTCGGCGAGCTTCTCAGCAGGGGTGAACTGGTTGCCCTGCAGGTACAGCGCGAGCACGACGTCGGCCTGCTTGAGCACCTGGTACCGGTAGATCACGAGCGGGTGGAAGTGCAGCAGCAGCGGGCGCTGCTCCTCGGGGGTGTTCTCGAGGTCCCACACCTCGCGCTCGAGGAAGACCGCGTCCTGCGGGTGGATGCCGAGGGCTTCGCTGTACGGGATGTGCATGGCTTCGCCGGCGCTCTGCCAGGCGGCCGGCTCCGCCTCGTCGAGGTCGAGCCGCTCCGCCATCGCCCGATAGGACTCGGGCTGGTCGATCGCCATCTCGCGGACGACCCTGGCCGCGTACCGGAGGTTGTAGCGGGCCATGACGTTCGTGAACAGGTTGTCGTTGACGACGGTCGTGTACTCGTCGGGACCCGTCACGCCGTGGATGTGGAAGCTCTCGGGGTCACCGGTCTCGGTGAACCGCCAGAAGCCGAGCGTCGCCCACAGGCGCGCGGTCTCGACGAGGATGTCGACGCCCTCCCGGTAGAGGAAGTCGGTGTCGCCGGTGGCGCGGACGTACTTGCCGAGGGCGAAGGCGATGTCGGCGTTGATGTGGTACTGCGCGGTCCCGGCGGCGTAGTAGGCGGACGCCTCTTCGCCATTGATGGTGCGCCAGGGGAACAGCGCTCCCGCCTCGTTCAGCTGGCCGGCGCGCTTCCGCGCAGCGGGGAGCATGAGGTACCGCATCCGCAGCGCGTTCCGCGCCCAGAGCGGAGTCGTGTAGGCGAGGAAGGGCAGGACGTAGACCTCGGTGTCCCAGAAGTAGTGGCCGCTGTAGCCCGATCCCGTGACGCCCTTGGCGGGCACGCCGAGCGAGTCCGCCCGGGCGGCCGCCTGTGCGAGCTGGTACAGGCACCAGCGCGTCGCCTGCTGGAGGTCGTCGTGGCCCTCGATGACCACGTCCGAGCGCTCCCAGAACGCCGAGATCCAGGCCTCCTGGCGATCGAAGAGGTTCTGGATGCCCTCGTGCTCGACCCGGTCGAGGGTGCGACGGGCTCGCTCGACCAGTTCCCGCGCGGGGACGCCGCGGGACGTGTGGTACGCCACGGCCTTCGTGATCGTGACGGGCACCCCCTGGCGCGCCTGCACCCGGAAGACGTTCTTGGCGATGTCGGGCTCGACGAGGGAGCGGGACGAGTACTCGTTGTCGGTCTCGACGAGGTGGTCGGCGACGACGGCCACCGTCATGCCCGATTCGCTCACCTTGTAGGACAGCGCGGCGCGGTCGCCGTCCTGCCAGTAGTCCTCGGGCTGCAGCACGCGGTCCTGGAAGCCGTCGGCCTTGCGCGGGTCGAAGCCGGCCGAGGCCTGCTTTCCCAGGCCTCCGCCGCCGTAGACGTCCTGACCGTCCTGCCGGTTGATCAGCTGACAGCTGACGGTGACGGGCGCGTCGGCGTTGAGGACGGTGACCGAGATCCGCATGACGGCGACGTGCCGCTCCTCGAACGAGACCAGCCGCTCGTAGTCGATCACGACGTCCTTGCCGCTCGGTGTCATCCATCGGATGTGGCGGGTGAGGACGCCCCGGCGCATGTCGAGGGCGCGCTCGTACTCCCGGAGGTCGGCGATGTCGAGCGAGAGGGGCTCGTCGTCGACGTAGACGCGCATGACCTTGCTGTCGGGCGCGTTGATGATCGTCTGACCGACCTCGGCGAACCCGAACGCGCGCTCGGCGTGGCGGATCGGGAAGACCTCGTGGAAGCCGTTGAGGAAGGTGCCGTGCTCGTGGGCGTGGCGGCCTTCGGGGTGGTTGCCGCGCAGACCCAGGTAGCCGTTCCCCTCGGCGAAGAGGGTCTCGGTGACGCCGGGGTCGTCCAGCGAGAACGACGTCTCGACGAGACGCCACGGGTCCACGGGGAAGCGCTGACGATCGATCATGAAGGGTCCTTCTTCGGGTGGCAGGACGAGAAGCGGGGGGGGTGCCGGTGGCGCGGGCGCGCCGGGGCGGATCAGACGAAGACGGCGAGGTCGTCGACGACGACGTGAGCGCCGGCCTCGCGCAGGGCGGCTTCCCCTGCGCCGCGGTCGACACCCACCACGAGACCGTACCCGGCCGCGGCGGCCGAGCGCACGCCGGAGTGCGCGTCCTCGACGGCGGCGCTGTGCCGAGGGTCGACGCCGAGCATCTCGGCCGCGCGGGCGAAGACGTCGGGGGCGGGCTTGGAGTCCAGGTGCTCGGCCTCGGCGACGACGCCGTCCATGACGACCGGGAAGCGGTCGATGATGCCGGCGGCGGTGAGGACCTCGCGGGCGTTCTTCGAGCTGGAGACCACCGCGATCGGGACGCCGGCTGCCTGCAGCTTCTCGACGAGGGCGAGCGAGCCCGGGTAGGCGGCGATGCCGTCGGCGCGGAGGACCCGCTCGAAGACGACGTTCTTGCGGTTGCCGATCCCGCACACGGTGTCGGCGGACGGGTCGTCGGAGGGATTGCCCCAGGGGACCTCGACGTCGCGGGAGCGCAGCAGGCTCGCGACGCCGTCGTAGCGCTTCTTGCCGTCGAGGTGCTCGAAGTAGTCGCCCTCGGCGTAGGCCGGTTCTATGCCCCAGGCCGAGAACAGCTCGGTGAACATGCTCTCCCAGGCGTGCATGTGGACCTCGGCGGTCGGCGTGAGCACGCCGTCGAGGTCGAAGAGGACGCCGTCGAAACGGGTGAGGTCGGGGAGCTCGGCCATCGTCACGCCTCCAGCGTATCCGTCACGCCGTCGCGACCGTGTGGGCCTGGCGGGCGATCTCGAGTTCCTCGTCCGTCGGGACGACGAGGACGGTGACGGGCGAGTCGTCGGTCGAGATGACACGGATGCCGCGCTCGCGGGAGGCATTGCGCTCGGCATCCACTCGCACCCCGGCGAAGCCGAACGTCTCGAGAGCCGCCGCCCGCACCACGGCGGAGTTCTCGCCCACGCCCGCGGTGAACGAGATGACGTCGGCACCGCCGAGCTGAGCCAGATACGCGCCGATGTACGCGCGGAGCCGGTGGATGTAGACGTCGAACGCGAGCGTGGCGTCGGCATCCCCCGCCTGCCGACGCGCGTCGATGTCGCGCATGTCCGAGGCGCCGGCGAGACCGAGGAGCCCGCTCCTCTTGTTCAGGAACGAGTCGAGCTCGCCCGGGGCCATGTCCTCGCGTCGGGCGAGGACGCCGAGGACGGAGGGGTCGATGTCGCCCGAACGGGTCCCCATCACGAGGCCCTCGAGCGGGGTGAGGCCCATGGACGTGTCGACGGATTCGCCCCCGCGGATGGCGGTCGCCGAGGCGCCGTTACCCAAGTGCAGCACGATCTGCGAGAGCTCCGCGAGCGGCCGCCCGAGGAAGGCGGCTGCGGCCTCGCTCACGAACTTGTGGCTCGTACCGTGGAAGCCGTACTTGCGGATGCGGTGCTTCTGCGCCATCTCACGATCGATGGCGTAGGTGTACGCCGCCGCCGGCATCGTCTGGTGGAAGGCGGTGTCGAACACGGCCACGTGCGGGACGTCGGCGAAGGCCGCCCGCGCCGCGCGGATGCCCTGGAGCGCGCCCGGATTGTGGAGCGGCGCGAGGGCCGAGAGCTCGTCGATGTTGATCTCGACGAGCGGGGTGACGAGGGTCGGCTCGAAGAAGCGCGCACCGCCCTGGACGACGCGATGGCCGACGGCGACGGGCCGTGCCCGATCGAGCGACGGACCCTGAGCGCCGAAGGCCTCGAGCATGACCGCGAAGCCGGTCGTGTGATCCGGGATCGGGCGTTCGATGCGCGTCGTCGCCTTCGTCGCGGTGACGCCGGCCCCCTCCTCGGCGAAGAAGACGGTGTGCGTGGCGACGCCGGTCGCCTCGCCGATCCGCTCCACGAGCCCCGAGGCCAGGGCTCGCTCGGTCTCGACGTCGACGAGCTGGTACTTGAACGACGACGAGCCGCTGTTGATGACGAGGACGGGGGTCATGCGCGGGTCTCCGGGGCTGCGGCATCCGCCGCATTCTGGGCTTGGATCGCGGTGATCGCGATGGTGTTGACGATGTCTTCGACGAGCGCTCCGCGGGAGAGGTCGTTGATGGGCTTGTTGAGGCCCTGCAGGACCGGGCCCATCGCGACCGCGCCGGCCGAACGCTGCACGGCCTTGTACGTGTTGTTGCCGGTGTTGAGATCGGGGAACACGAACACGGTCGCCCGGCCGGCGACATCCGAGCCCGGCATCTTCGTCGCGGCGACCGCGGCGTCAGTGGCCGCGTCGTACTGGATGGGGCCTTCGACGAGCAGCTTCGGGGCGCGCTCGCGCACGAGCGCGGTGGCCTCGCGGACCTTCTCGACGTCGGCGCCCGAGCCGGACTCCCCCGTCGAGTAGGACAGCATCGCGACCCGCGGCGAGATCCCGAACTGGTCCGCCGTCGCGGCCGACGAGACGGCGATGTCGGCGAGCTGCGGGGCGGTCGGATCGGGGATCACGGCGCAATCGCCGTAGACGAGGACGCGGTCGGCGAGCGCCATGAGGAACACGCTCGAGACCACGTCGACGCCCGGCTTCGTCTTGATGATCTCGAACGCGGGACGGATCGTGTGCGCCGTCGTGTGCGCGGCACCCGAGACCATGCCGTCGGCGAGCCCCAGGTGCACCATCAGCGTGCCGAAGTAGGAGACGTCCGTGACGGTGTCGGCGGCCTGGCGGAACGTGATGCCCTTGTGGGCGCGGAGGCGCTCGTACTCCCGGGCGAACTTGTCGACGTGGACGGCGTCGAACGGGCTGAGGACCTCGGCGGCCTGGATGTCGAGACCCAGCTCGAGCGCACGGGAGCGCACCTCGATCGGCTCGCCGAGGATCGTGATGTCGGCGATGCCGCGGGCGAGGGCCGTCGCCGCGGCGCGGAGGATGCGGTCGTCGCTCCCCTCGGGCAGCACGATGCGCCGGCGCTCGCTGCGCGCACGCTCGATGAGGCCGTACTGGAACATGAGGGGCGTGACGACGCTCGAGCTCGCGAGCCCGATGCGACGCAGCAGATCATCGGTGTCGACGTGCGTGTCGAAAAGCGCCAGCGCGGTGTCGTAGCGTCGCTGCGAGTGCGCCGCCAGTCGACCGCGCGCGCTCATGATGCCGCGGACGGTCTCGTACGTACCCTGATCGGTCGCGAGGATCGGGAGGTTCGAGTCGAGCCCGTCGATCAGCCGCTCGACGTGTTCGGGGAGCTCGAACGGACCGTAGAGGACGATGCCCGACAGCGACGGGAAGGTTCCGGACGCATTCGCCAACAGTGCCGCGAGGAGCACTTCGGTGCGGTCGGCTGCGACGGCGAGGATCGCCGCCTCTTCGAGCCGCGGCAGGACGTTGTTGAGCGACATCCCCGCCACGACGACGTGCAGGACTTCGCGGTCGAGAAGGGTCTCGTCGCCCTTGACCAGGCTCGCCCCGAGCGAGCGGGCGACGTCGCCCACGGACGGAGCCACGAGGTAGGCGTCCTCCGGGATCGCCCAGACGCCGATGTCGCCCGCCGCGGCGGGGACCTCCCGGACGGCTGCGACGATGTCGTCGAGGCGCTCCGGGTCGGCCCGGTTGACGACGACCGCGAAGATCCCCGCACGCTCGTGCTTGAGCTCCGCCAGGGCGAGAGTCGCGAGGTTCCCCACCTGCTCGGGCGACAGACCCCCGGCATCCGGCGAACGCTCCCCGTCGGCGGGCTGACCGGCCAGTACGACGAGCACCGGAGCGCCGAGGTTCGCGGCGATCCGGGCGTTGTACCCGAGCTCGGCGGGACTGCCCACGTCGGTGTAGTCGCTGCCGACGATGACGACGGCGTCGCACTGCGCCTCCACAGCCTTGTAGCGCTCCACGATGCGGCCGAGAGCGGCATCCGGATCGGCGCGGACCTCGTCGTAGGTGGCGCCGATGCACTCGTCGTAGCCGAGGTCGACACCGTCGTGGTCGAGGAGCATCTCGAGCACGTAGTCGCGTTCCTCGGTCGAGCGGGCGATCGCTCGGAAGACCCCGACGCGTGGCGACCGACGGCTCAGGGTGTCGAGGACACCCAGGGCGATCGTCGACTTGCCGGAGTGACCTTCGGCTGAGGTGATGTAGATGCTCTGAGCCACGCATCCAGCCTAGGCTCGCGGGTCGATGACCGGGCTGGGAGCCGAGGCTGCGGTCGAAGCGGGTACCCCTGCAAAAATAAGACTCTCCGCGAACCCGGCAGAGCCCGGTTACCCTTGCTACGTTTCCGTCCTGGGGGAGTTGGCCTGGGTGCCGTCTCGCGGAGAGCTGCTGCAAGTCTACCCGACGTCGGGCGCCCGCCTACGACGGCCGGGTTAGCATCGGTCCGGGCGCGCTGCTGCGCCGACCGCGTGAGGGGGACGGATGACCGAAGACCAGACGACCATGACGGCGCCGGGGGGCGGGACCGCGACGCGGTCCACCAGCCGGGTCGATGCGACCGTGTTCGCCGAGACGACGACCGCACTCGTCGAGTCGGTGTCGAAGGTCATCGACGGCAAGCCGCACGCCGTCCGTGCCGCTCTGGTCTGCCTGCTGGCCGAAGGTCATCTGCTGATCGAGGACGTCCCCGGCGTCGGCAAGACGATGCTCGCCCGCGCGCTGGGCTCCTCGATCCGGGCGACCGTGCGCCGCATCCAGTTCACTCCCGACCTGCTGCCGAGCGATGTGACCGGCGTGAGCGTCTACGACCAGTCCGAGAGTCGGTTCGACTTCAAGCCGGGCGCGATCTTCGCCCACATCGTGATCGCCGACGAGATCAACCGCTCCTCCCCTAAGACGCAGTCCGCACTGCTCGAGGCGATGGAGGAGCGCCAGGTGACCGTCGACGGCACGAGCCGAGGTCTGCCGGATCCGTTCCTCGTCGTCGCGACCCAGAACCCTCTCGAGATGGAGGGAACCTACGCGCTCCCCGAAGCGCAGCGCGACCGGTTCATGATGCGCATCTCGATGGGGTACCCGGATGCCGCGAACGAAGCGCTCATGCTGCGCCAGCGCGACAGCGCGAACCCCCTCGACGCGATCCGTCCGGTGATCACCGCCGAGAGCGTCGCCTCGCTCATCTCCTGGGCACGGACGGTCCACGTCTCGCCCGCCGTCGAGGAGTACGCCGTCGCGCTGTCGCGGGCGACGCGCGAGCACTCGGACCTGCGACTCGGCGCGAGCCCCCGCGCGACGCTGCAGCTCATCCGCGCCGCGAAGGTGTGGGCCGCCCTCGAAGGACGCGAGTACGTCATCCCCGACGATCTCGTGGCGCTGATCGAACCCGTCTTCGCCCACCGGCTGATCGCGGCCCGCGGCGGGGCGGTGTCCCGCGGACGGGGCGGGGCAGACCTCGTCGCCGCCGCACTCGAGCAGGTCGTGGGCTCGGTGCGCGTCCCCGTCGCCGCGCGCTGACCGGTCGCCCGTCATGACGCGATGGCCGCTGACTCCTCGCGGCACGGGAGCGGTCCTCCTGGGCCTCGCCTCCTTCGTGCTGGCGCCGATCGTCGGCGTGCCCGCGCTCGTGTTCTTCGGCGTCCTCCTCGTGGCGGTCGTGGGGCTGTCCTTCGCATCGTTGTGGCTCGGTCACCGGGCCGACGGCGTGCATCGCTCCTTCGCCCCGGACGTGGCCGCCGTGGGCGGCGAGGTGGACGTCCGGGTCCGGGTCGATTCGCGCTCCATGCTGCCGACGGTCGTGGGAACCTGGCACGACAGGCTGCCCCGGGGTGTCGAGGGCGAGCCGACCGGCGTCTATCCGGCGCTCCGCTCGGGGCTCGCCGCGGGCAGCCACCGCGTGGACATCGCCTACCGTGTGCATGCGCGGCGGCGAGGCGTGCGCCCGATCGGTCCGCTCGTCGTCGAGACCACCGATCCCTTCGGTCTGACGCGCCGGCTGCAGCAGCTCGGCGGGAGCGTGCCCCTCACGGTGACCCCTGCCTTCATCCCGCTCGAGGTCCTCGACGACCTCCCCGGCGCCGCCGGCGGCACGATGCAGTCCACCACCGACCGGCTCGGGCAGGGTGCCGACAACCTCATCCCCCGCGCGTACGCTCCGGGCGACTCGATGCGCCGCATCCACTGGCGCGCCAGCGCGCATCGCGGTGAGCTCATGGTCCGGCAGGAGGAGCGCGAGTCCAATCCCGAGGCCGTCATCGTGTTCGATCGGACCGCCGCCCGGTGGACCAGCGAGGCCCTGCGCTCCCCGGGCGAGGATCCCGGCTTCGAGGCGGCGGTCTCGACGGTGGTCTCGGCGGCGGCGCGATTCGTTCGCGAGGGCTACAGCGTCGCGGTCATCGACGTGGACGGCGCCGAACTCGTTCCGGGGCTCGAGGGGGGCGACACCACGGCGCTCGAGGCGATGACGACGGCTTTCGCGACCCTCACGGCTCGGCGCGACGGTTCGCTCCGGGATCTCGCGCCGCTGTTCGCGGGATCCACGCTCGGCCCGGTCGTCGTCGTGACCGGTGAGGTGGACGTGACGGATGCCGCCTCCCTCGCTCCCGTCGTGACGCACAGCAGCATGCCCGTCCTGTTCGTCGAGGGCAGCGGGGATGCCGCGCTGCGGACGGCGCGGGAGGCCGGGTGGCGCGTGCACCGCCTCGAACCCGAGGACGAGCTCGACTCGCTGTGGCCGGGCGGGGTCGGCACGGAGGGGATGCGCGCTCATGCCGGCTGAACCGCAGGGCGCCGCGCGCCCCCGCTACGACGGGCCGTCGACCGTCGCGCTCCTCCTCGGTCTCGTGGCCGCCCTCGTCCCGCTGTTCAGCGTGATCGCCGGCGGCGCGTGGGCTGCGCTCGCCTTCGTCCTCGCCGGTCTGCTGCTCGGCGCCGGGTACCTGCTGCGCCGGCTCCGGCTCGGTGCGCTCGTCGTGACCCCGTCCCTCCTGGCGATCTGGATCGCGACGATGACGGCCGTGTTCTTCTCGGATGTCGCCTGGTTGTTCGTCATCCCCTCGGGTGAGGCGTTCGCCCGGGTGCCGCGACTGGTCGAGATCGCGAGCTCGGACATCGCCGTCGGCGTCGCGCCGCTCGAGGCTTCGGCCTCCCTCACGTTCCTCATCGTCGGCGCCGTCGGCTTGCTCGCGGTCGCCCTCGACCACGTCGTCCTGACGGCGCGGATGCCGCTGCTCGCCGGTGTCGCCCTGATCGCCGTCTGGCTGATCCCGACGCTGGCCGTGCCGCAGGTGATGGACCTGTGGGCCTTCGCGTTCCTCGCGGTCGTCCTGCTGTGGCTGCTGCGCGCAGAGACCCGCGCCCGCCACCGTGCGCGGTCCGCCGACGCACCGCGCGGCGGTGTCGGCGCCGTCGCGGCCGTGATCGCGGCATCCGCCATCGTCATCGCCGTGATCGCCGCGCCGGCGCTGCCGACGCCGGCCGCCCCCAGTGGCGGGTTCGGCGGGGGCACATCGATCGACGCGTCGCTGAACCTCGGCGACGACCTGCGCCGACCCGCGGAGATTCCCGTGGTCCGGCAGTGGAGCGCCGCGGCGGCCCCGGCCTACCTGCGCGTCGCGACCCTCACCGAGCTGGAGGGGAACTCGTGGCAACCCGACCGCAACCGCTCCGTGCCGATCGATGAGTGGGCGCCCGAGGACTCCGCCGCCGACGGCATCGAGATCGTGGAGGACCGGCGCACGGTCGAGGTCCTCGACCTCTCCTCTGCGCAGCTGCCCGTCCCCGCGGACGCGGTCTCCTTCGACGGGGTGACCGGGAGCTGGCGGATCACCGCTGCGAACGGAACGGTCGCCTCGCCCACCTCCGCCGCACGCGGCCAGACGTTCGAGGTCGTGAGCCGGACGCCGCGGCCCACCCTCGAGCAGGCGCGCGCGGCCGAGGCCCGCGGCGGCCCCCGCGAAGCGGTGGAGCTCCCGGCCGACACCCCGTCGCAGATCGCCGATCTGGCGACGGAGGTGACGGCCGACTCCTCGAACGACTACGACCGTCTGCTCGCCCTGCAGTCGTGGTTCCGCGGGCCGAGTTTCGACTACTCGCTCTCGGCTCCGGTCGAGGAGGGCTTCGACGGCTCCGGCGTCGAAGCCGTCGAGCGATTCCTGCAGGTGCGGTCGGGGTACTGCGTCCATTTCGCGTCGGCATTCGCGATCATGGCGCGGACCCTCGACATGCCCTCCCGCGTCGTCGTGGGATTCCTCCCAGGCCTCCCGACCGGCGACGTCGAGGGCGACGATCGCGTCTATCAGGCCACGACCGCCCAACTGCACGCCTGGCCCGAGGTCTTCTTCGCGGGCATCGGCTGGGTCGCCTTCGAACCCACCAAGAGCCTCGGCGCCGCACAGAGATTCGCCTCGGAGGACGACGGCTCGAACGAGCCCGAGCCCGAGCCGTCGGCGACCGCCACGCCGCAGCCGACCTCGACCGCGTCGGCGGCACCGCGACCCGACGAGGACCCCACCGCGGGCGCCACGCCCACGACGACCTTCTCCGTCGTCACCGTGCTGCCGGTCCTGGGGATCGTGGCCGGCGTCATCCTCCTGCTCTCCCTTCCCGGTCTCGCCGGCGCGGTCGTCTCCCGCCGACGCCGGTCGCAGGCGCGACGCGGCAGCGCCGCTGCGGCGTGGCGTCTCGTGCAGGACACGGCGCTCGACCTCGGCATCCCGGTGCCCGAATCGGAGTCGCCGCGGGCGTTCGGCGAGCGGCTCCAGGCCGACCACGGCGGTCCGCCGGTCGCGCTGGACCGGCTCGTGGGCGCCGTCGAGCGCTCGAGCTACGCGCAGCCTGGTTCGTTCGGCGACGCCGACGGTGACGAGCTCGTGACGGATGCCGCCGCGATCCGCGCCGGGCTGTTCGCCGCCGTGTCGGTGCCACGTCGCCTTGCGGCGCGTCTGCTGCCGCGCTCGCTCGTCGTCCACCCGGGGTCGACCTTCGCCGAGGCGATGCCGCTGCAGCGCTGAGGTCCCGGCAGCGCTGAGGACCCGGTAGCTCCGGGAACGACGAAGCCCCGCACCATCAGGTGCGGGGCTTCGTTCCGGCGGAAGCGACAGGATTTGAACCTGCGAGACGAGTTACCCCGCCTACATGGATTCCAGCCATGCTCCTTCGGCCGCTCGGACACGCTTCCAACGGGAGAGCCTACCACGCAGGCTCCGCCCGCCCTGTCGAAGGTCGCGCTCCGGCATCCGTCCCGCTGCCGTCAGTTGAGAGCTCGGGTGCTGTCCGGGATCACGCCGTCCCGGTACAGATCGGCGGCGAGATCCTGGTACGCCGTCAACGCGACGCGCTGGGTGAGCGGGCCGTAGGAGATGCGGGCGACGCCGAGCTTCTCGTATTCGGCCGCGCGGAGGGCGCCGGGCAGTCCGATCACGCTGACCCGGCCGATGCCCTCGACCAGGCGGGCCGTAGTGTCGGCGTCGAGCGCTCCGGGCACGAAGACGACGTCGGCGCCCGCGTCGAGGAACGCGCGACCGCGCGCGATGGCATCGGCGATCGACTCCTCGAGCGGGCGGTCCCCTGCTCTGGCGATGGCGTCGGTGCGGGCGTTGAGCGCGAACGGGACACCCTCGGACTCGGCTGCCGCGACGGCGGCGGCGACCCGCGCGACGGCCTCGTCGAAGGGCCGGAGACGGTCTTCCATGTTGGCGCCGACGATGCCGACGCCGATCGCCCGGCGGATCGTGTCGCCGGTGTCCTCATACCCGTCGTCGAGGTCGGCCGACACGGGGACGTCGCCGGCGGCCTCGACGATCCGGCCCACCATGTCGAGCGTCGTCTCGAGGGGGATCGTGCCGTCGTCGTAGCCGAAGGATGCCGCGATCGAGTGGCCCGCGGTCGCGATCGCTCGTGTCTCGGGCAGAGCGAGCACGGCCTTCGCCGAGATGACGTCCCACACGTTGATGACGCGGAGGATCTCGGGGGCGGCGTGCAGGTCGCGAAGGCGGCGAGCGCGGCCTTCGAGGGAGAGAGTGGTCATGTTCCCACCGTGCCACGACGGCCCGGTGGAATGCACCACCGGGCCGTCGCGAGCAGTCGGACGCGCCGACCGCTCAGCCCACGTCGCCTCTCCAGGCACCGGTTTCAGCGCCGCGGGATTCGATGAATTCCTTGAACTTCTGCAGGTCCTTCTTGACCGCGTGGTCGTCGACGCCGATGGCGGCGCCGACGGTCTCGACGAAGCCCTCGGGCTTCCAGTCGAGCTGCACCGTGACGCGCGTCTCCGTGTCGCTCAGGCGGTGGAAGGTCACGACGCCGGCGTGATCCTCGTCGACGCTCTTCCACGCGACGCGCTCATCCGGATGCTGCTCCGTGATGTGCGCGGTGAACTCACGCTCCACGCCGCCGATCTTCACATTCCAGCGGTTCGTCGTGTCGTCGATCTGCGTGATCGACTGGACGTAGCTGAGGAAGTGGGGGAAGGACTCGAACTGGGTCCACTGGTTGTACGCGGTCGACACCGGCACACTGACATCGACCGTTTCGATGATGCTGGCCACGGTTCTCCTCTCGTCGCGATGTGCCGTCCATGATCGGCGGCGTTCCGGATGCCGCCCCAGGGGCTTGCGCCAGTGGCATCCGATTCGATAGACGGCCCGAGTAGGCTCGACGACGACTCCCGCCACGTCGACGCAAGGAGCTCCCGTGCGCACTCCCGTCCTGCCCCTGTCCATCGCGGCCGTGGCGGCGGTCCTCGCCCTGACGGGATGCACCGGGCCCGCCGAACCGGGCCCCACCGATCCGCCGTCGACGGCGACGACCACCCCGACGGAACCCGGCACGCCCTCGTCGACCCCCACGGCGGCTGCGCCGGTCGTCGAGAAGCCGGTCGAATGCGAGACCCTCGATCTCACCGCGACCACCGTCACCGGCGGAGACCTCGGCCCCTGCATCCAAGCGGTCCTCGTCCGCTACGACAGCGGCACGCTGACGATCTCGGGCGACGAACTGGCCGGGAAGATCGTCTATCACTACGACCCGATGTTCGAGTTCCGGGGCGAGCTGGAGACCGGTGCCGGCCCGGCATCCATCAGCTTCGTCGACGGCGCGATGCTCCTCGACGACGGGGACGGACCGGTCGTCGCCGACGTGGACTCGGCGGATGTGTCGCAGCAGGAGGCCGGGTCGACGGCGGAGATCTACCGCGTATTCTCCGACCCCGGCTTCATGGGCGATCTGATCGGCGCCGGCGAGACGTGGCAGGTCTCCCCCGAGCCCGAGGACGTTGAGACGCCCGACGGCACCGTCGAGGCCTACCGGCTCGTGAGCGCGGCACCGTACACGTGGTACGACATCCCGGTCGAGTCCTACACCCTCTGGATCACGACCGAAGGACTGCCCGTGGCCGCCGAATCCACCACAGGGTTCCTCGGACGCACCGCGACGATCACGCAGAAGCTGTCAGGGCTGGGCGACCCGGTGACGATCTCGCCGCTGTCCTGACCCGTCAGCGCCGCGCGAGCGCTGCGAGCGCGTCGCCGGCCATCCGCTGCGTCGTCCACTCCTCCATGCCCTCGGCACCGATCGAGCGATAGAAGCCGACGGCCGGCGCGTTCCAGTCGAGCACCGTCCATTCGAGCCGCGGGTAGCCGCGCTCGAGGGCGACGGCCGCCAGCGAACCCAGGAGCGCCGTGCCGTACCCGCGCCCGCGATCGGTCTCGTCGACGAACAGGTCCTCGAGCCAGATCCCGTGGCGTCCCGTCCAGGTCGAGAAGGTGAGGAACCACACCGCGATCGCCCGGATGCCGCCGTCCCGCTCGATCACGTGGGCGAACGCCTTCGGGTCGTCGCCGAACAGCGCGGCGGTGAGGTCGCCGACCGTCGTGCGGACGGCATCCGGCTCCCGCTCATAGGCCGCGAGGGCGTGGATCGCGGCCAGGATGCCGGCTTCGTCGCCGGGCCGCGCGACGCGCAGCACAGCGCCGTCTTCGAGGGTGCGGGCGGCCAGAGGTGAGGGCGAGGACATGCCACGAATGTAGCGGGCCCGGCAGGGGATCGCCGGTCGCCGCGGGGCGCGCTACGCTCGATCAACCGCCCCTCGGAGCAAAGCAGGTTCACCCATGGCCAGACGCGGCGCAAATCAACCCAGCGTCGGTGGTTACAACGAAGCGGTCGTGCTGGACCAGATCCGTCGTTCGCACGGCCACAGCCGTGTCGAGCTGGCCGACACCACCGGCCTGTCCGCGCAGACCGTCTCGAACATCGTGCAGCGACTCCTCGACGCGGGGATCGTGGAAGAGGCGGGGCGCACCAGTTCCGGCCGGGGCAAGCCGCGCACGACCCTGCGCCTGGTCGGCAGCAGCCGCTACGCGATCGGCGTGCACCTCGATCCCGGTCTCATCACCGTCGTCGTCCTCGGGATCGACGGCGACGTCGTCAGCCGCCACGCGCGAGCGACCCCGACGGCGCAGGACCCCTCCGACACCGTCGACGTGCTCATCCAGGACATCGAGATGGTCCTCACCGAATCGGGCATCGACCGCACTCGCATCGTCGGCCTCGGCATCGCCGCCCCCGGTCCCATCGACGTGCACCGCGGCATCGTGCTGGATCCGCCCAACCTGGCGGGGTGGCACCGCGTGCCCCTGCGCGACGCGATCGCCGAGGCGACGGGCCTTCCCGTCGTGCTCGAGAAGGACGTCACCGCCGCCGCGGTGGCCGAGAAGTGGACGGACGAGGCCGACGGCGCGCAGAACTTCGCGTTCCTCTACCTCGGCACCGGTCTCGGCGTCGGCCTCGTCATCGGCGACGAGGTCGTCCGCGGCGGGTCGGGCAACGCGGGCGAGATCGGCCACATCGTCGTCGACCCGGACGGCCTTCCGTGCGCGTGCGGACTGCGCGGCTGCATCGCCGTCAGCTGCGCACCGCTTCCCCTGATCGAAGAGGCCGAGCGACGCGGAGTCATCCCCGCCGAGCGCCCCGACGACCACCCGACCGGGGTGGACGCCGCGATGACCCGACTCGTGGCGCTGGCAGAGGCGGGCGACCAGGGTGCCGACGAGCTCTTGCGCCGGTGCAGCGAGCATGTGGCGCGGGCATTGGCCGTGGTGTCGAACCTGCTCGACGTCGACCGGATCGTGATGGGCGGACCGCTCTGGGACCGCGTCGGCCAGATGTTCACCGACACGATCCCGGCCCGGCTCGACGAGCTGCGTGCGGCCCGGGGCGTGCACCCCGTGACGGTGTCCGGAACCGTCCTGGGATCGGACGTCGGAGCGATCGGAGCGGCCTGCCTGATCCTCGACGAGGCGCTCACCCCGCGGACGACGTCGCTGCTGGTTCCGTCGGCGTGATCCCAATCACGTCACGGTCTCCGGTGCGCCTTGACTCACGTAATTCCAGCCATTTGACTTACGGGGTCCGGACATCGGGTACGGGCGTCATGGTCAGCAAGGGGGCCCCGTGAGAATTCGCACCGCCATCACGTCCATCGCCGCAGCAGCCGCTGCCGTCCTCGTTCTCGGGGGGTGTTCCGCGGATCCCGGCGGATCCGAGGGCGACACCGTGACGGTCGTGTACGTGAAGACGAACGCGTTCACCGCGATGGACACCCTCATGAAGACGGCGAAGAAGGAGTTCGAGGCATCCCACGACGGGATCACCGTCGACCTCGAGCCGATCACCGCGAGCGACGACGACTACAAGACACGTCTGCAGCTCTCGCTCGCCTCCCCCGACACGGCACCGGATGTGTTCTACGAGGACTCCTTCTCGGTCCGCAGCGACATCGAAGCGGGCTACCTGCTGGACCTCGACGACAAGGTCGGCGCGTGGAAGGACTGGGAGCAGTTCGACGAGAACGCCCGCACTGCCGGCGAGGGCGCCGACGGCAAGGTCTACGCGCTGCCCCTGGGCACCGACACCCGCGTGATCTGGTACAACAAGGACGTCCTCTCGAAGGCCGGCATCGCGTTGCCATGGCAGCCCGAGAGCTGGGACGACATCCTCGCCGCCGCGGCGCAGATCAAGAAGAGCCAGCCCGACGCGGTGCCCTTCAACATGTACGCCGGAACCGGCACGGGCGAAGGCACCGTCATGCAGAGCTTCTACGAGCTGCTCTACGGCACTGGCGACGGGACCGGCCTCTACGATGACGAGTCCGGCAAGTGGGTCGTCGGCTCGCAGGGCTTCGTCGACTCGCTGACCTTCCTGCAGACCCTCTACGACGAGGGCTACGCCGTCAGCCCCGACAAGGCGCTCGACCCCAACGTGTGGCAGTCGGTCTTCGGAGACATGTTCCCTAAGGCGACCCTCGGCGCGACGGTCGAAGGCTCGTACACGCCGTCGTTCT
The DNA here is from genome assembly GCF_040676205.1 of Microbacterium sp. LMI1x-1-1.1. Lineage (NCBI taxonomy): Bacteria > Bacillati > Actinomycetota > Actinomycetes > Micrococcales > Microbacteriaceae > Microbacterium > Microbacterium sp. LMI1x-1-1.1. Next base: position 1,325,187 of record NZ_JBEGHM010000001.1, on the reverse strand, counting down.
GGGCGGAGGGCGGCGACTTCGCGTGGCCCGAATACGCCGACAAGATGGGCGTCGCGCTGTTCCCGACACAGGACGGTCAGGAGCCGGGAGGCGTGAGCATGTCGGGCGGGTGGACGCTCGCGGCCTCGGCCCAGACCGACGTCCCCGACCTCGCGTTCGAGTTCATGACGACGGTCGTCAACGAGAAGAACGCGCTCTGGTACGCCGTCAACAACTCGCAGATCGCCGTCCGAAAGGACGTGGCCGCGGACCCGGAGTACCTCGAGGCGAATCCGTTCGTGAAGGCGGTGACGGATGCCGTCTCGGTCACCCACTTCCGCCCCGCCAACAGCGACTACCCGCAGATCTCCGTCGCAGCCCAGGAGGCCACGGAAGCCGTCATCACCGGACAGCAGTCCCCCGCCGAGGCAGCCGCCGCATACGACGACGCCGTCCGCAAGATCGCCGGCGACGACGGAGTCGTCACCGGGTGAGCGTATGACGACGACCCTCGCACCGCCCCCCGACCCGGCCGTGCCCGCCCGCCGGCGCGCGCGCACGCGGGTCGGGTCGCGTGCGACACCGGCACGAGCCGTTCCCCTGCTGCCCGCCGTCGGCCTGCTCCTGGTCTTCCTGGCCGGACCGATCGTGTGGGCCGTGGCGGGCTCTCTGACCGATCGCGCCCTCACCGGGGTGAGCGCGGCGAAACCAGAGTTCGTCGGCCTCGACAACTTCACGCGGCTGTTCGCCGATCCGGTCCTGCCCTTGTCGGTCCTGCTGACCGTCGTGTTCGTCGTGGGGTCGGCGATCATCGGACAGAACGTCCTCGGGATGCTGCTCGCCGTCCTCTTCCGCGCCGGGAGCCGGGCCGTCGCCGGCACCGTCGGTGTGGTCGTCGTGACCGCCTGGGTCCTGCCCGAGATCGTCGCGGCGTTCGTCAGCTACGCGTTCCTCTCGGCCGACGGCACGCTCAACGGAGTGCTGTCGCTCGTCGGCATCCAGGGCCCGAACTGGCTGTACTCGCTGCCGCTGCTCGCCATCATCCTGGCCAACACCTGGCGCGGCACGGCGTTCTCGATGATGATCTACCGCGCGGCCCTCGACGACGTGCCGCCCGAGGTGACCGAGTCGGCCATGATCGACGGCGCCGGCACCTGGAAGCGACTCCGGTTCATCACCCTCCCCATGATCTCGGGCACGATCTTCACGAACCTGCTCCTGACGACCCTGCAGACCCTGTCGGTGTTCACCCTCATCTGGGTGATGACCAAGGGCGGCCCCGGCGACCTGTCGTCTACGCTGCCGGTGTTCGCCTACTCCCAGGCGTTCTCGTTCGGCGACATCGGCTACGGCAATGCGATCGCGATCGTCATGCTGGCCCTCGGCGCGGTGTTCTCGCTCGCGTACGTCGTCTCGCTCCGTCGACGGGGCGGCGTCGGGTGAGCGCCGCGACCGCGACGCGCCGACCGCGGCGGGCGCCGAGCGTGGCCTCGCCGCGCCGTCGTGCCACCCGGTTCTGGGCGAACCTCGTCCTCATCGTCATCGGCCTGCTGTTCGCCGCGCCTCTCGCGTGGGTCATCCTGGCTTCGATCGACTCCGCGGCGACCTACCGGGTCGCCTGGCCGGCACAACCGACGCTCGACAACTTCACCGACGTCCTGACGCCGGAACTCACGCTGCGCCCTCTCGTCAACAGCCTGCTGCTGTCGACGGGAGCAGCCGTCGTGACCGTCGTGACGGCCGTCCTCGCCGCCTATCCGCTGTCGCGCTACCGGTCCCGCTTCAACGGGCCGTTCCTCTACTCGGTGCTCTTCGCGAGCTGCCTGCCGATCACGGCGATCATGGTGCCGGTCTACAGCCTGTTCGTGCAGCTGCGCCTGATCAACCAACCGTGGGCGGTGACGCTCTTCCTCGCGGCCAGCGCACTACCGATGGCGCTGTGGATGACGAAGAACTTCATGGACTCCGTCCCGGTCAGCTTGGAGGAGGCCGCCTGGGTCGACGGCGCCAGCGCGATGCGGGCCCTGTTCACGGTCGTCGTCCCCCTCATGCGGCCCGCTCTCAGCGTCGTCTTCGTGTTCGTCTTCCTGCAGGCGTGGGGCAACTTCTTCGTCCCCTTCGTGCTGCTCCTGACCCCCGACTGGCAACCCGCCGCCGTGTCGATCTACGCCTTCTTCGGGCAGTACGGCGCCGTCGCCTACGGCCGTCTGGCCGCCTACTCGCTTCTGTACTCGGTCCCCGTCCTCGGCCTCTACCTGATCGTCACCCGCGGTCTCGGGGGGGCGTTCGCGCTCTCGGGTGCCGTCAAGGGCTGACCAGCACAGCCCCTCCTCCCGCCGCCTCTCTCCCGAAGGAACCCCATGCACCGCAACGACCGCCTGGCCCTGCAGCGCATCGACCGACTCGCCGGCGACCGCCTGCCGCCCGCCCTCTACCGCGAGACCGCTCCGCTCACGATCACCGCGTGGGAGGTGCCGGGCGAGCCCGTCCCGTTCGCCGAGGCGATCCGGCAGACCTACGATCCGGTGTCGGTGGGCGTGGCGTGGGGACGTCCGTGGGGCACGGTGTGGTTCCACGTCACCGGGAGCGTCCCGGCGTCCTGGCGGGGGACGAGCGGGACGCATCCCGAACTCGTCGTCGACCTCGGCTTCGACGCGTCCGGTCCCGGCTTCCAGGCCGAGGCGCTCGTCTTCCGCCCGGACGGCTCGATCGTCAAGGCCATCGAGCCGCGGAACGCCTCGGTCCCCGTCGAGGGCGACGAGATCGACCTCTGGATCGAGGCCGCCGGCAACCCCAGCGTCGCCGGCACCTTCACGTTCGCGGCCACTCCGCTCGGCGACCGGCGGACCGCGGGAGACGAGCCCATCTACCGGCTGCGTCGGCTGGAGCTCGGCCTTCTCGATGAGACCGTGTGGGAGCTGCAGCAGGACATCTGGACGCTCCGCGGTCTCGTCGACCAGCTCGAGCCGAACCGTACGCGTCATGCCCGGGTCCTGGCCGCCCTCGGCCGCGCCGTCGACGCCGTCGACCCCGACGACGTCACGGGCACCGCCGAGGCGGGGAGGGAACAGCTGCGCGCGGTGCTCGCGGCCCCGGCATCCGCCTCGTCGCATCAGCTGACCGCGGTCGGTCACGCGCACATCGACTCGGCCTGGCTCTGGCCCATCCGCGAGACGGTGCGCAAGGTCGCCCGCACCTTCTCGAACGTCCTCGACCTCATCCGCACCGAGGACGACTTCGTCTTCGCCGCGTCATCCGCCCAGCAGTACGCCTGGATGAAGGAGCACTACCCCGAGCTGTTCGGACGGATGAAGGATGCCGTCGCCGCCGGACGCTTCGCCCCGGTCGGGGGCATGTGGGTCGAATCCGACACGAACATGCCGGGCTCCGAAGCCCTCGCCCGCCAGTTCGTCGAAGGCAAGCGGTTCTTCCTCGAGGAGTTCGGCGTCGAGCCGCTCGAGGTGTGGCTGCCGGACTCGTTCGGCTACTCCGCGGCACTCCCCCAGATCATCCGGGCCGCCGGGTCGCGGTGGTTCCTCACGCAGAAGATCTCGTGGAACGAGACCAACCGGATGCCGCACCACACCTTCCTCTGGGAAGGCATCGACGGGACCCGCGTGTTCACACATTTCCCTCCGGTCGACACGTACAACTCCGAGCTGTCGGCCGCGGAACTCGCCCTCGCCGAACGCCAGTTCGCCGAGAAGGCGGATGCCTCGCACTCCCTCGTCCCGTTCGGGTGGGGCGACGGCGGTGGCGGGCCCACCCGCGAGATGATCGCCGCCGCGCGCCGTACGGCCGACCTCGAGGGGTCGCCGCGCGTGCACCTCGGATCACCGTCGCAGTTCTTCTCCGAGGCCGAGGCCGAGTACAGCGACCCGCCGGTGTGGTCGGGCGAGCTGTACCTCGAATACCACCGGGGCACCTACAGCGCCCAGGCGCGCACCAAGCGGGGCAACCGCCGCAGCGAGCACCTGCTCCGCGCGGCAGAGCTGTGGGCGACACTCGACACCGTCCGCACCGGAGCCGCCTACCCCGCCGAGCGCCTGCGCTCGCTGTGGCAGACGGTGCTCCTGCACCAGTTCCACGACATCCTGCCCGGCACGTCGATCGCCTGGGTGCACCAGGAGGCCGAGGCGACCTACGCACGCGTCGCGGCGGAGCTGCAGGAGATCATCGACACCGCCCTGCGCTCGCTGACCGGCGAGGGCGATCGGCAGCTGACCGCGAACGCGGCGCCGATGTCGCTGGCGGGCGCGCCGGCGCTCGCGGTCGCGGACGAGGCATCCGTCCTGCCCGTGGTCCCGGAGCCTGACGGTGACGGGTGGGCGTTCCGGCACGAGCGGTTCCACTGGGCGATCGACGCGCGGGGGCTCGTCGTGGGCGCGGTCGACCTCACGACGGGCCGCGAGCTCATCGACCCGGCCTTCCCGGGCGGCGTGCTGCAGCTGTTCCGCGACACCCCTCGCGAATGGGACGCCTGGAACATCGACGCCGAGGACGGCGCCCTCGGGACGACCCTCACGGATGCGGATGAGGTGGTCGTCGACGGTGCGGACCTCGTCGTGCGGCGGCGCTTCGGCGCGTCGGAACTCGAGCAGCGCTACCGCGTCGACCCGTTCTCGGGCGCCCTCGAGATCGCCCTGCGCCTCGAGTGGCGGGAGCGGCAGAAGATGCTCAAGATCGCCTTCCCGCTGCGGGTGCGCGGCGAACGCACGGAGTCCGAGATCCAGTTCGGTCACCTCTCGCGCCCCGTCCACGCGAACACGACGTGGGATGCCGCGAAGTTCGAGACCGTGGCGCACCGGTGGATCCGCGTCGTCGAGGGCGACTACGGCGTCGCGGTGGCGAACGACTCCTCGTACGGCCACGACGTGCAGCGCGCACCCGGCCCCGACGGCGGAGCCCGGACGGTCGCGCGCGTGACACTCGTGCGCGCGCCCCTGTTCCCCGACCCCGAGGCAGACCAGGGCGCGCACGAGTTCCGACTCTCCGTCCTGCCCGCCGCGACCGTTGCGGGTGCGATCGGCGAGGGCCTCCGCCTCAACCTGCCTCCCTTCGCGGTGCAGGGTGCGGGCGAGGTCGCGCCGCTGCTCACGATCGACGACCCCGGTGTGATCGTCGAGGCGGTCAAGCTGGCGGACGACGGCTCCGGAGACGTCATCGTGCGTCTTTACGAAGCGCTCGGCTCGGCACGGTCGGCGCAGCTGACGGCGGGCTTCGAGACCTCGACGGTCACGCAGACCGACCTGCTCGAGCGCGGGATCGAACCGACCGCGCTCCGCGCGTCATCGGGGACGGTCCGGCTCGACCTGTCGCCGTTCCAGCTCGTCACGCTGCGTCTGGCGCGCTGACCCGGATCACTCCAGCCCGCGGACCGGGACCCCGAGCCACTCGCCGAGGTCTCGGATCTCGGCGTGCACCATCTCGCGCTCGTCCTCATCGATCGGGGCGAGCTCGTGGACGGCGGCGACCACGAGGGTCTCCTTCTTCTTGTCGAGCGCCGCGTCGAGGAGGCCGACGAAACGATCGCCGACGAGGATGGGATGCGCGAAGTAGCCGTAGACCCGCTGGTGCTTCGGCTTGAACTGCTCGAGGACGAAGGTGAAGTCGAACAGTTCGGTCAGCCGCGGCCGGTCGAAGAGCATCCGGTCGTACGGGTTGAGGATCGCCGCACGGCCTCCGGGATCGGCATCGAGCGCCGCGATCGCTTCGGGGTCGACGCGCCAGCGCCATGAGCTCCCCTCCACCTCGGCCTCGTCACCGGCCGTGCCGACGCCCGACCAGGACGATTTCTGCCGTGCGATGCCGAGCGCCTGCAGGCGGCGGCCCATGAGCACCTCTTCGGCGTCGGTGGGGCTCATCGCGGCATCCGTCCCCGCATAGACCCGCTCGGGCAGGTCCCACACCCGCTGGCGTCCGACTCGCCCGCTGATCGCGACGTCGCCGAGGTACGACAGGAGTTCCAGCATCCGAGGCACCTGATTCGCCCCGTACCAGCCGCTCTCGTTCTTCGCCTGGACCGCGCTCGTGTCGGGGATCTCCGACGCCTGCAGCGGGCCGTCGCGGTCGAGGCGCCGCAGGATCTCGGCACGGAAGTCGGCGTTCGCATCGAGGTACTGTCGCGTCGCGCCGCCCAGCCTGCGTGTCGGCATGATCGCCCGGAGCGCGGGGAGGAGGGATGCCGGGCGGAAGTGCCCGTCGTACTCGAACAGCAGGCGGTCCGTCTCCACGGCTTTGGACAGCTGTCCCGGCTCGTACGCCCAGCCGATGCGCGACCAACAGATCGACTGCTCGCTGGGGGCGATGACGGCCGTCGGGTCGATCTTGATCGCGGCGATCTGCTCGGCGACCTCGACGACGTCGCCGGGCCGCTCGGCGTCGAGCAGCTGCGCGCGCACCGCGATGCGGCGGGCCTCGTCCCTCGTGAGCCGGTGCATGGGATGAGGCTAGCCCCGACCTCCGACGCGGGTCAGCCCGTGGGCTGCAGCGACGCGTCGACGGTGCGGCGCTCGTCGAAGACGAAGCAGTCGCCCTCGAACCCGTCGGCGCCGACATGCTCGAAGTAGCCGAGGATGCCGCCCTCGAGCTGGCGGGCGTCGATCCCGTCCTCGCGGAGGACGAGCGCAGCCTTCTCGCACCGGATGCCGCCGGTGCAGAAGCTGACGACCGTCTTGCCGACGAGCTCGTCGCGGTGGGCCGAGGCGGCTTCGGGGAACTCGGTGAACTTCTCGATCCGCCAGTCGAGCGCGCCCGAGAAGGTGCCGTGGTCGACCTCGAACGCATTACGGGTATCGAGCAGAACGACCTCGCGCCCGTCGTCGTCGACCCCCGCGTCGAGCCAGCGTCGGAGCGTCGTCGGGTCCACGGCGGGGGCTCGACCGACTTCGGGTCGGATCGCGGGACGATCCATCCGGATGATCTCGCGCTTGTGCTTGACGAGCATCTTGCGGAACGGCTGCTCGTCCGACCAGCTCTCCTTCGTCGTGAGCGCGGCGAAGCGCTCGTCCTCACGGAGCTCGTCGACGAATCCGCGGACGTCCTCGGCCGGTCCGGCCAGGAAGAGGTTGATGCCCTCCTCCGCGAGGAGGATCGTGCCGCGGAGTCCCCGAGCCTCCGTGCGCTCCTTCAGCACAGGACGCAGCGACGCGGGGTCGGCGATGTGCGTGAAGAGGTAGGCGGAGATGTTCAGGACGGATGCCACCCCACCAGGGTAATCGCGGGGCGGCATCCGTCCTTCGGAACTCAGCCGACGAACGGGGCGGAAGCCGCGTCGAGGGCGGCGACCTCGTCGGCGGTGAGGTCGATCGTCGCGCCGGCGATGAGAGCGTCGACCTGGTCGACCCGCGACGCCGACGCGATGGGGACGGTGCCCTTCGCGCGCAGCCAGGCGAGGGCGACGGATGCCGGTGCGACGTCGTGCGCCGCTGCGACGTCGTCGAGCGCCGAGAGCACGGCGAGTCCGTCGGGGGTCGCGTAGGCCGCGGCCGATCCGGCACGCGGCGAGGACTGACCCGACGCGTCGGTGGAGCGGTACTTGCCCGTGAGGAACCCGCTGGCCAGGGCCGAGTACGGGACGACCGTGAGGCCGAGCTCCTCGGCGACGGGCTTCACGTCGCGCTCGATCGCGCGGTCGACGAGGTTGTACCGGGGCTGGGTGACGATCGGCTCCGCGACGCCCTGTTCGCGGGCCAGGCGCACCCACTCACGGGTGTTCTCGGCGGAGAAGTTCGAGATCGCCGGGTAGCGGATGAGGCCGTCGGAGACGAGCGCACCGAACGCCGCCACGGTCTCTTCCAGCGGGGTCTCGTCGTCCTCTGCGTGGGCGTAGTAGACGTCGATCGTGTCGACGCCGAGCCGCGTGAGCGACGCCTCGGCTCCGGCCCGCACGTTGGCCGCCGACAGACCGGGGAACTCGGGGTGCTTCGAGACCTTCGTGGCGATCACGACGCCGGACGGTCGTCGCGCGGCGATCCACTCGCCGAGGATCGTCTCGCTCTCGCCGCCGGAGTTGCCCGGCGCCCAGGCGCTGTAGACGTCCGCCGTGTCGACGAAGTCGCCGCCGGCAGCGGCGAAGGCGTCGAGGACGGCGAAGGAGGTGTCGCGGTCCGCCGTCCATCCGAAGACGTTGCCGCCGAAGGACAGGGGGAACACGGTCAGGTCGCTCGTACCGAGAACAGTCATGGTCACGATCCTGACACGATGACGGATGCCCGGGGCCGGACCTCAGCGACGGACGATGTCGTCTGCGTTCACCTGGATCCACGTCATGAGCGGCATGACGCGCTCCATCAGCTCGAGGCCTCGGGGGGTCAGGGAGTACTCGACCCGCGGCGGGACCTCGGGGTACGACGTGCGCGCGACCAGGCCGTCAGCGGCGAGGGTGCGGAGGGTCGTGGCGAGCATCTTCTCGCTGATGCCGTCGACGCTGCGACGCAGTTCACCCCAGCGAAGCGTGCCGTCGGTGAGCGAGAGGAGGACGAGGATGCCCCATTTGCTCGTGATGTGGTCGAGCACAGTGCGGGTGGGGCAGGCCTCCGTAAAGATCCCCGGCGACTCCTGCTGCATCTGCGCGTAACTGACGGACATGTCAGCAGCTTACCTGAAGGTGGGTACCCCCCTTGAGGAATGTTTCGGGTCCCGATGCGGGTTCCCTCTCGTGTCGCGCATCTCGCTCGATCACCGAAAGGACTCGCCATGACCATCCTCGTCACCGCCGCCAGCGGACAGCTCGGCCACCTCGTCGTCGACGCCCTCCTCGCCCGCGGCGCCTCTCCCGACAGCATCGTCGCTGGTGCCCGCACCGTGGCGAGGGCCGCCGACCTCGCCGACAAGGGCGTCCGCGTCGTTCCCCTCGACTACAGCGCACCGGAGTCGATCGACGCCGCACTCGAGGGCGTCGACAGCGTCCTGCTGATCTCGGGCTCGGAGCCGGGCAGCCGCCTGGCCGGGCACACCAACGTGATCGACGCCGCGGCCCGCGCCGGCGTGAAGAAGCTGGTCTACACGAGCGTCTCGCACGCCGACACCGTCGATCTCGTCCTCGCCCCCGACCACAAGGCGACCGAAGAGGCCATCGCGGCCAGCGGCATCCCCGCCGTTCTCCTCCGCAACAACTGGTACATCGAGAACTACGCCGGCGACCTCGCCGGTGCCGCCCAGACCGGCGTGCTCTCGGCTGCCGTCGGCGACGCCGCGGTCGCTGCCGCCGCCCGTGTCGATTTCGCCGAGGCGGCCGCGGTCGTCCTGCTCGAGGACGGCCACACCGGGCGGACCTACGAGCTCGCCGGCCCCCGCGCGACCTACGCCGACATCGCAGCCGCGATGGGCGAGGTCCTCGGTCGCGAGGTCGCCTATGTACCCGCGACGCCCGAAGAGCTGTCAGCCCGCTTGGCCTCGTTCGGGCTCGACGAGGGCACGGTCGGCTTCGTCGTCGCCCTCGACGCCGGGATCGCCGGTGGCGCCCTCGACGTGTCCGAGACGGACCTGACGGACCTCATCGGACGCCCGACCACGTCCTGGGTCGACGCCCTGCGCGCGGTCGCTCCCACGAGCTGACGCGCTCCGCACGTTCCGCGGCCGCGGCATCCATATTCAAAGGAATGGATGCCGCGGCCGCGGCGTTGTCACCGGTATGCAGAGTTTCGGAACGCTGTCCTTCGGCCATTACGGTCCCCTCGGCGGGGGCCGCGAGCTCACCGCCGGCGATTCGCTGAAGCAGGCGATCGACCTCGCGCAGGGCATGGACGAGCTGGGTGTCAACGGCGCCTATTTCCGCGTCCACCACTTCGCGCGCCAGCAGGCGTCGCCCATGCCGCTGCTCGCCGCGATCGCCGCACGGACCTCGCACATCGAGGTCGGGACCGGCGTCATCGACATGCGCTACGAGAACCCGCTGTACCTCGCCGAAGAGGCGGCGGCCCTCGACCTCATCAGCGATGGGCGCCTGGCCCTCGGCGTGAGCCGTGGCTCACCCGAGAGCGTCGTCCGCGGTTACGAGACGTTCGGCTACACCGGTTCGGAAGACCCCCGCGGTGCCGACCTCGCTCGTGAGCACTTCGACCTGTTCCTGCGCGCGATCGACGGGGAGGGTCTCGCCGAGAGCGACCCGCACAGCCCGTTCGGCGGCGGACAGGGGCTGCAGCGGATCGAGCCGCACTCCCCCGGGCTGCGCTCGCGGGTGTGGTGGGGAGCGGGCAACCGCGACTCGGCCGAGTGGGCGGGTCGGATGGGCGTCAATCTGATGTCCTCGACTCTCCTCACGTCGGCGGACGGGCGACCGTTCGACATCCTGCAGGCAGAGCAGATCGACGCCTTCCGCACGTCGTGGCGCGAGGCCGGTCACGCCGGTACGCCTCGGGTCTCGGTGAGCCGCAGCATCTTCCCGATCACCACGGCGGAGGACGCCATGTACTTCGGCGGACGCTCGGACGGTGACCAGATCGGCATCATCGATGGGATGCGCTCGACGTTCGGCAAGACGTACGCCGGCACGCCCGACGAACTCGTCGAGCAACTGCAGCACGACGCCGCAGTGCGAGAGGCCGACACCCTCATGCTGACCATCCCCAGCCAGTTGGGTGTCGCCTTCAACCTGCGCCTCGTCGAGTCGTTCGCACGCCACGTGGCTCCGTCGCTGGGCTGGGTCCCGACGAACGCGGTCGCCACCGCCTGACGTCGAACCCCGTGCAGGACCGCATCGGCTAGCGTGACCCCGTGGCGATCACCCGGCGGACCGTGTCTCGCGGCGACGTCGATCTGTCCGTCCTCGACGCGGGCGGAGAGGGTCGACTTCTCATCCTTCTCCACGGCCTGGCCGGGAGTGCGACCGAAATGATCGCGACAGCCGACGCACTCACGGATTCCTTCCACGTCGTCGCCCTCGACCAGCGCGGGCACGGACGGAGCACGCGACGACCGGCGGACCTCTCGCGCTCCGCGTTCGTCGATGACGTCGTTGCAGTGATCGACCTGTTCTCGGCCGCGGAGCCGGCGACGCTCGTCGGTCAGTCGATGGGCGCGCACACCGCGTTCCTGACCGCTTCGGCCCACCCCGATCGCGTCTCGGACCTCGTCATGCTCGAAGGTCATGCGCAGGGAGGACGCCCCGGCGACGCTGCGGCCGTCGGCACCTTCTTCGCCTCCTGGCCGACACCGTTCGCCGACCCCGCCGCCGCGCTCGCGTTCCTCGGCGACTCACCCCTTTCCTGCGCCTGGATCGCCGACCTCGTGGATGCGGACGGTGGCCTTTCTCCGCGATTCGACGCGGACGTCATGGCGACCACCCTCGAGGACGTCCATCGACCTCAGTGGACGGCGTGGGAGAGCCTGACCGTGCCGACCCTCGTCGTGTTCGGGAGGGACGGCATGTTCAGCGCGGCGCAGCGCGACGAGCTGATCGCCCGCCGCCCGCAGACACGTCGTGCCGACCTCACACGGGGAAGTCATGACGCGCACCTCGATGCGACGGACGAGTGGATCGCCGCCCTTCGCCGGCACCTCGTAGGCGTCCACCCCTCCCCCGCTCAGCCGACGAGCGGGCCGCCCTCGCGCCAGTAGCCGAGGAACGACATCCGATCCTTCGGCACACCGAGGCGGCCGGTGAGCAGGCGCCGGAGCGAGGTGACCGTGCCGGACTCGCCGGCCAGCCAGACGTAGACCTCGCCGCTCGGCAGATCCGCCGTGGCACCCGCCCACGCCGCGACGGCACGCGCGAGACCCCCGGCATCGTCGCGGTCGATGCGCTGAGCGCGGTGAGGTGCGGCGACGTGCGGTGACAGCAGGTCGTCCGCCGGAGCCGCGGCATCCACCATCACGTCGGCGACGACACCGTCGGGCAACGCCGACACGATGTTGCGCGCCGCGGGGTACGCGGTCTCGTCCGCGACGAGCAGCACCCGACGTGCCGAACCCGGATGCCAGTGCAGGCCGTACCCCGTCCACCCCATGCGGCGGTCGGGTCCGGTCACGACGAGGCGGTCGCCGGGGCGAGCAGACGCAGCCCACGCAGACGCCGGCCCTGCCGGGGTGTGCAGGTAGACGTCGACGTCGATCTCGCCGTCGTCTGCTCGGATCGCGGCGGGGGTGTACGTCCGGAGCACGTTCCGCTCGGTCTCGTCGAGCTCCTTCCACCGCGTGTACCAATCGGAGGGGTGCGGCGTCGGCTCGTCGAGCAGGCCGAAGTCGGCGAGGCCGCCACCGGGGAGCGGCAGGACGAGCTTGATGCGCTGATCGAGACCCCACTCCGCGAAGTTCCGCAGTGCGTCGCCTCGCAGCGTGATCCGGATGAACCTCATGCTCAGCCGCACGGTCGCGGCGACCTCCACCTCGAAGGCGCTGTACGCCCAGGGACGCTCGAGGACTGCGGTCATGGTCGGACCTCCGTGACGTGGGGCGCACGGAGCGGGACGACGAGCGGCCCTCCCGTGACGGGATCGGGGATGACGGTGTTGGCGAGGCCGAAGACGGCCGACACGTTCTCGCTCGTGACGACCTCGGCAGGCGGCCCTTCGGCGATGACCCGCCCGTCGCGCATGGCGACGACGGTCGTCGCGTAGCGCGCCGCCTGGTTGAGGTCGTGCAGGACGGCGACGATCGTCCGACCCTGCTCGTGGAGGGCCGCAAGGAGTTCGAGCAGTTCGACCTGATGCGCGACGTCGAGGTACGTGGTCGGTTCGTCGAGGAGAAGAACCTCGGTCTGCTGCGCGAGGACCATCGCGATCCACACCCGCTGGCGCTGCCCGCCCGACAGTGCGTCGACCGGCCGGTCCGCCAGCTCGGTCGTCCCGGTCGCGGCGAGCGCCTCGACGACGGCCGACTCATCGGCGGGCGACCAGGGTCGCAGCATCCCCCGATGCGGATACCGGCCCCGCGAGACGAGGTCGCGCACCGTGATCCCCTCGGGCGCGACCGCGGTCTGCGGCAGAAGCCCCATCCGCCGCGCGAGCGTCTTGGCGGGGATTTCGGCGATCGACCGGCCGTCGAGGACGACCTGCCCTTCCTCTGGTGCGAGCAGGCGCGCGAGACCGCGCAGAAGCGTCGACTTGCCGCACGCGTTCGGGCCGATGACGACGGTGAACGAGCCCGGTTCGATCTGCAGCGAGAGCTGGTCGACGATGCGGGTGTCGGCATAGGCGAAGGAGGCCTGCTCGACGGTGAGGGAAGCGGGTGGGCGATCAGGCACGGCGACGGAGCTCCAGGACGATGACGGACAGAAGGTAGAGGCCGCCGACCGAGACGGTGACGACGCCGACGGGGAGGGGCGCGGGCAGCGCGTGCTGCGCGACGAGGTCGGAGGCGAGCAGGACCGCGGCTCCGAGGAGGGCCGACAGTCCGAGCGGCAGCGACGGCGTGCGCGCGAGGCGGCGGGCGATCTGCGGAGCCGCCAGGGCGACGAAGGCCACGGGGCCTGCGACGGTGGTCGCCGCCGACACGAGGCCCACCCCCGCGAGCAACGCCAGGGCCCGGACGGCGTGCGGACGCGCCCCCGTGGCCGCGGCGAGATCGTCCCCCAACTCGAGCTGTCGCATCCGTGGGACGAGGCAGAACGCCCCCACGACGATCGGCACAGCGGCCACGAGCGCCCCGGTGACGGGGCCTGCGGAGACGCCGTTGAGCGATCCGGCACCCCACGCCGATGCGAACATCGCGGTCTCGAGTTCGACCTGCAGCAACAGCCAGGTGTTCAGCGACGCCAGCATCGCCGAGACCCCGATGCCGACCACGACGATCCGAAAGCCCTGCAGTCCGTCGCGCGAGGCCAGCATCTGGATGACGAGTGCCGTCACGAGCCCGCCGACCAGCGATCCGGCGACGAGAGCCTGCCAGCTCGCGGACACGAGCACGAGCGTCAGGAGCATGCCGCTGAAGGCACCGCTCGAAAGTCCCAGGATGTCGGGACTCGCGAGCGGATTGCGGGTGACGGTCTGGAACAGCGCACCCGCGATGCCCAGGAGCGCCCCCACCCCGACCGCGGCGATCACGCGCGTCAGCCTCCAGTCGACGACCACGGTGTGTTCGATCCCTTCGCCGCCGCCCGCCAGGATCGTCGGGATCCGCTCGAGCGGGACGGGGAAGTCCCCGAGGATCAGACCCAGGGTGACCAGCACGACCAGCACGACGGATGCCGCGACCCCCACCGCGAGCACGCGCCGCCGCCCGGCGGCGACGGACCGAGCCGGTCGCCCCACTCGGCCCGCACGGTCCACGACGGTCGCGACCATCACAGGGCCCTCGCCGTCCGTCGACGCGCGAGCGCGATGAGGAGCGGGGCTCCGACGAAGGCGACGACGACCCCGACCGGGACCTCGGCGGGGGCGATCACGACGCGGCCGAGGATGTCGGCGGCGAGCACGACGACAGGGCCGGCCAGCAGCGACAGCGGCAGAACTGCACGCTGATCGGGTCCGACGATCCACCGCACGACGTGCGGGATCATGAGGCCGACGAACGAGATCGGCCCCGCGATCGCGGTGGCAGCCCCGGCGAGGAGGGTGACCGCCAAGATCACTCCGATCCGGATGCGGCCGACGTTCACTCCCTGCGAGCGCGCGACGTCGTCGCCGAGCGCCATCGCGTTGAGTCCGGGGGCGAGCGCGAACGCGAGGACGGCACCCGCGGCGACGAAAGGGGCGATGGCGCCGAGGTCGTCCAGCCCTGCTCCGAGCAGGGACCCCGCGTTCCATCCGCGCATCCGGTCGAAGGCTTCCGGGTCCGTCAGCGTGATGGCGGTCGTGATGCCCGACAGAACGGCGCCGAGCGCGACACCCGCGAGGATGAGGCGAACCGGTCCGCCCGGCCCGCTCGCACCGATCACGGAGACCGCCATGGTCACCAGCAGCGCGCCGGCGAAGGCGGGCCAGACGACCTCTCCCGGGTCGGACAATCCGAACAGGGACACGCCGAGCGCGACGGCGAACGCCGCCCCCGCACCGACCGCGAGGAGCCCGGGATCGGCGAGGGGGTTGCGCGTGAACGCCTGCATGAGCGCTCCGGCCGCGCCGAGCGCCGCGCCGGCGATGAGGCCGACGACCGTGCGCGGCACCCGCAGGTCCCAGACGACGAAAGACGTCTCCCTCGTCCCCCTGCCGGCGAGCGCGTCGATCACCGCCGGCGGGGCGAGCGGGTTGGCGCCGAGCGCGAGCGACGCGATCACGGCGACGGCGAGGATCGCCGCGACGACACCGACGCTGAGGATGCCTCGACCCGGGCGCGTGGTGACGGTCACCGGTTCGCGGAGAGGTACCGCTCGATGTCGCCGAGGACGGCCTCGGCCCCCTTCGGGCCGACGCCGGACACCCACGTGCTGGTGTCGACCAGCGTCGCATCGGGGAACGCGCTGGCGACCGCAGCGGGGATCGCGGAACGGTCGTCGACGTCCGCCGCCGTCACGAAGACGTGATCCGCCGTCGCCGACGCGATGTTCTCTGGCGACAGGTCCGCCTGCAGGCCGTCCTCCCATTCCCGGTCGGGGATGGTGAAGCCGACGCATTCGAGCAGGCTGCCGGCGAACGAGACCGGGCCGTAGAGGCTGAGCGTCGTCTCGTCGCGCGGGCGGATGAGCTGCACCGTCTGACCGTCGAGCGCGTACTCGCTCTTCAGGCGCGCGCATTCATCGTCGACACCGGTGAGGAGGCCGGCGACCTCGTCCTCACGGCCCAGCGCCTCGCCGATGAGCGTGGCGTTCTCGCGCCACGGGTCGGCCTGCGAGGCGATGAAGACCGTCGGGGCGATGGCGCTCAGCTGCTCGTAGAGTTCTGAATGCCGCGACTCGGTGCCCAGGATCAGATCGGGCTTCAGCGCCGCGATCGCCTCGAGGTCGGGCTCGGGGACGGTCCCGACGGGAGCGACGTCCGAGACCCCGAGGTACGAGGGCAGTTCCGTCACGTTCCCCGCGACGGCCGCACCCACGGGCGTGATGCCGATGGCCACCGCCGTGTCGAGCTCGAGCGGCTCGAGCGTCACGACGCGCTCCGGCTGGTCGGGCACGTCGGCCGTGCCGCGGGCGTGCTCGACGGATCGCGTTCCCGGGGCCGCGGATCCGCCCGCCGATTCGGGCGCGGTGGCGGCGGTGCATCCGGCCAGGGCGAGAGCGATCATCCCGGCCGCGGAGGCGAGGACCAGTCGTGAGCGTGGGGACATGGTGAGCAGGGGCCTTTCCTTGGAGCTAAGTAAGGACAGCCTAACCAAAGTCGAGCCATGGACCGGACCGCCATCCCCCTACCCGGGCCGAACGAGCCGCGGGCGTAGGGTGAAGGCATGCGGACCCGGGCGGACATCGAGTGCTGGCTGACCGACATGGACGGCGTCCTCGTCCACGAGAACACGCCGATCCCGGGCGCCGCGGAGCTCCTCGAGCAATGGCGCGACGACGGCACCCCGTTCCTCGTCCTCACCAACAACTCGATCTTCACGCCGCGCGACCTCAGCGCACGGCTCCGCGCCTCGGGCCTCGTGGTCCCGGAGGAGTCGATCTGGACGTCGGCCCTCGCCACCGCGGACTTCCTCGCCTCGCAGAAGCCCGGCGGCACGGCTTTCGTCATCGGCGAAGCAGGTCTCACGACCGCGCTCCACGAGGCGGGCTTCATCATGACCGAGACGAGCCCCGACTACGTCGTCGTCGGCGAGACGCGGAACTACTCGTTCGAGGCGATCACCAAGGCGATCAGGTTCATCGGTGCCGGGTCGCGGTTCATCGCCACCAACCCCGACGCAACCGGGCCCTCGACCCAGGGGGTCCTGCCCGCGACCGGCGCGATCTCGGCGCTGATCACCAAGGCGACCGGCAAAGAGCCCTACGTCGTCGGCAAGCCGAACCCGATGATGTTCCGCTCGGCGCTCAACCGCATCGGCGCCCACTCCGAGAACACCGGCATGATCGGCGACCGCATGGACACCGACGTCGTCGCGGGCATCGAGGCGGGGCTCCACACGGTGCTCGTCCTCACCGGCATCAGCGACAGCGCCGAGATCGAGCGCTACCCGTTCCGTCCCGACGAGATCCTGGGCTCCGTGGCCGATCTCGTCCGGCAGGAGCCGCGCGAGAGCGACTCCCCCGACGCGCAGCCGTCGCTCGGGCTCTGACCGCCGGGGTCGCTCAGGGAGGGGTCACCACCCCATCGACCCCGCGATGCCCTTAAAGGGTCCCACCACCTGAGCGGTGATCCACCCGCCGTAGAACCGCCCCGGCTGCGGAGTGACGACCTCGCCGGCGACAGTGCACTCGTCCATCTCCTGCGCGTACACCGCCACGCGATCGGCGAGCTCTTCGTAGCCGAGCTCGGGGTTCGGATAGTTCCACGCCGCGCCGGGCACAGTCCGCCCGCCCCCGTGGACGTCGAGGTAGCGCGCGGCGCCCTTGAACTCGCAGAACGACGCTCCCGGCGCCCGCGTCAACGCGCCCGGGACGAAGTCAGCGATGGGCAGGTAGTAGACGGGCGGATGACTCGTCTCGAGGACCCGCAGCGCTCCCTTCGTGGCGACGATGCGTTCGCCGCCGAGGGTGATCGTCACGGTCCCGCGGACCGGCTCGACGCGAGGGGGTCGGGGATAGTCCCAGACGCTCTCCTGTCCCGGGCCGACGGGGTCTGGAGTGGGGTGCCGCATGCCCTCCAGATTAAGGGCGGAATCTCATCCTGGGGCCGCCTCCGAGCACCGGGCATCCCGCGATAATGGAGCCATGACGGCCCGGCGCCCGACGGCCTACAACGCGATCTCCACGTCCTCGCGCGTGGCGATCCTCCATCTGCTGCAGACGACTCCGCAGCAGACCGTCGGCGAGCTCGTGAAAGCCACCGGACTGCACCCCAACACCGTGCGCGAGCACCTGCAGCGCTTGATCGAGCGCGGCTTCGTGGCCACCGAGGTCGAGAATCGCACCATCCGCGGACGCCCCCGCGTGTTCTACCGCGCGGTCGACGGTGCGAGCGTGTCGAGCCCCGAGCACCGTCGCAAGGTGCAGGCCGCGGTCGAGCGCGGCGACCTCATGCGCCGCGTCATGCCCGAGACCGCGGGGACCCTCACGGGCGAGGAGCAGCATCAGCTCGATGCGCTCGTCGAGCAGCTCCTCGACGGCGGGTTCGATCCGGAGATCGACGAGGACGGCCTCACGATCGATCTCACTCCGTGCGCCCACGCCGCCGACCAGGCAGATCACCGCGAGACCCTGTGCGAGGTCCACCTCGGGCTGATGCAGGGGGCGCTCCGCGAGGCGGGCGGACCGCTCGCCGTGGACGGCATGCGTTCGTCCTGCGACCCGCAGCAGTGCGTCATCCAGCTGCTTCGCCGGCGCCCCGACGCGTGAGTCAGTAAGCGAGGTTGCTGCGCACGGACGAGTACCAGATCCACGCGTAGCCGCCGCGGTAGTGCATCTTGTACCAGTGCCGCTTCGAGTCCGAGACCTGCAGCGGTGTGCCGACGGGCACCGTTCCGCCGACCGCGCCGCCCGCGCTCTTCCGCCACGTCGCGTTCTTCGTGGTCCGCACGTGCAGGTCCGAATGGTTCGCGGCCGCGCCGAAGGAGCCGTTGACGTGCGAGTAGACGGTGCGCGCGATGTCGCGGATGCCGGCCTTCGACGATCCGGCGTCACCGATGACCGTGAGCACGAAGGTCCCCTTCGGGCCCCGGATGATCGCCGTGTCCGCCTGGAGCAAGCCGCCCTTCACCCAAAGGGAGCCGGGCTTGGACGCCTGCCATGCGGAGGCGGGTATGCCGTTCGGGATGCGGGAGCGGAACAGCTGCGTGTGCATGAGGTCGAGCATGAGCGCCCTGCTCGACGCGCTCAGGAGCTGCTTCTTCTCGATCCGCGACAGCAGCAGGCTGAGGTCGTTGGACGTCGTGCGGTTGCCGCCGTAGAGGACGTCCTGCCCTTTGAGGACGCGCCCGTAAGAGGTCTGGCCGTACCCGCCGGCGGCGATCTGCTTGTTCAGGTTGGAGATCCCGATCCAGTGGACGAGGTCGGTGTGGCAGTAGTTGTCCGACATCCAGATGAGCTCTCGCAGGCACTCCTTCACGGTCAGCCCCGAGGACAGCTTCGTCGACAGCGACGCCTGCTTCTTGTCCACCCGGGTCAGAGCCGCCCAGGCGACGAACAGCTTCATCATGCTGGCCGGCTCGCGGCGGGTGGCACCGGTCACTCCCGACACGACCTCCAGCCCGCCGATCTGCCGCACGGTCACGGCGTACGACGATGACGGATGCCGCTTGGTCGCCGCCGTGATCTTCGCGCGCAGCGTGTCGGCGGCAGCGGTCCGGACGGCCGTGCACCCGTCGCCGGAGATGACCGTCGCGTTGAGCCGGCTCGTCGAGCCGATCGCGAGGACGGAATCCTTGCGCCGGTCGAGCATCGCTGCGGCGGCATCCGATACGCACTCGGTGCGGGCGTAGAGGAAGGGCTGGCGGAGCGCACCGGCGACCGCCGCCGCCGTGCCGGTCTCATAATTGGGCGCGTCCGCGCCCGAGACGACGACGGCGCGGGTGGTCGTGGCGGGGTACTCTCCGGCGGCCGAGACGGCCATCGCCTCGTTCGTCCCGCCGGGAAGGCGCCGGACGCTGATGCCTGCGGCCCTGATCTTGTCGACGAAGTTCCGACCCATCATCGACATCACGTTCGTGAGGACGACCTCCTTCGCCCCCACCGCCCGGAGCGCGTCCATCGTCGCGGTCGACGCCGTCCCGCGGCCGTCGACCGCCATGAAGCCCGCGCCGGTGGCGTTCGCGGCCGCAGCGGCGATCGGAGCGGTGCCCATCGTGCGACCGTCGGCCATGTACACCCGCTTCACCGGGCCCTGGAATCGGAGGACCGCTCGCGACAGCGCGTAGGTGTCACCGCCGGCGATCCGCTCGACCGGAGCGATGGCGCCGAGCAGGCCCGCCACCTTCGTCCCGACGGAGGCCGTCGACCCGACGACGAGGATGCGGGTGGGCCGCAGCCGCTTCAGTTCGGCCGTGATCGCGGCGGGGATCGCATCGGGCGCGACGTAGAGGAGGGGTGCGCGGCGGGCGCCGGCGAGGTAGGCCGCGGTCTGCGCGTCGTGACGCTTGGCGGCCGAGACGACGACCTCCGTGCTGCCGTCGGGGAAGAGCGTGCGGCTCGCTGTGATCGTCTGGTCAGCGGCCGTCGGCGCGCTGATCCGCGTGATCGAGGGCATGCGCGGGGCCGGGGGCGCTGCCAGGCGTGCACCGGCATCCGGCGAAGGTGCGGGGGTCGGCGTCGGCGTGGGCGACGGCGACGGCTTCGGGGTCGGAGCGACCGTCGGCTTCGGGGTCGGCGTCGGCGTTGGCGTCGGCGTCGGCGTCGGAGTCGGGCTCGCGGTGGGAGTGGGGGTCGGCGACGGGGTGGGGACGGTCCCGGCCGCGGCCGGTCCCGCGGTGAGGATCAGCACCGCGGTCACCCAGACCGCCGTGAGCGCTGTCATCCGCCGCATCATCGCGGGAACACGGGAGGATTCGCCACGAGTCATGTGGCCCACCGTAGGGGGCGGAGACCGCTCCCACCATGGGGGTGGTGCGGCGCGGCGGCATCCGGGTGTTTTGCACGGCCCGATCCGATCCCGCGATCGGGACCGCGTCGTACCGTCGGAACATACCCGTGGAAGGACCAAGCCCGTGGACTTTCTGGACCCGCTCATCCTGGCTCGCCTGCAGTTCGGACTGACGACGCTCTACCACTACCTGTTCGTGCCGCTCACGCTCGGCATGGCGCTCACCGTCGCGATCTTCCAGACGATCTGGCACCGCACGGGCGACGTGAAGTGGCTGCACATCACGCGCCTGTTCGGCAAGATCTTCCTGATCAACTTCGCGATGGGCGTGGTCACCGGCATCGTGCAGGAGTTCCAGTTCGGCATGAACTGGTCGGACTACTCGCGCTTCGTCGGCGACGTGTTCGGCGCTCCGCTCGCCTTCGAGGGCCTCATGGCGTTCTTCTTCGAGGCGACCTTCATCGGCCTCTGGATCTTCGGATGGGACAAGCTGCCGCGCCGCATCCACCTCCTCACCATCTGGGCGACCGCATTCGGCTCGATCCTGTCGGCCTACTTCATCCTCACCGCGAACGCGTTCATGCAGAACCCGGTGGGCTACACGCTGAACCCCGAGACCGGGCGAGCCGAACTGACGAACTTCTTCGCGCTGCTGACCAACCCGGTCGCCCTCGCCGCCTTCCCGCACACGATCTTCGCGGCGTTCATGTTCACCGCGGCCGTCATCATCGCCGTCGCCGCCTACCACCTGCGCCGCGGCCAGCATCTCGAGACGATGCGTCCGGTGCTCCGGTACGGGATGTGGTTCATGATCATCTCGTTCGTCGGCACGGCGATCAGCGGCGATCAGCTCGGCCTCGTGATGGTGCAGACGCAACCGATGAAGATGGCGGCCGCCGAGGCGCTCTGGAAGACCGCGTGCGGGGCGGACGCATCCTTCTCGATCTTCTCCATCGGCACCCCCGACGGCACGGCCGAGGTCTGGTCGCTGCGCGTCCCGTACCTGCTGTCGTTCCTCTCGACGCACACACTCGACGGCTGCGTCGAAGGCCTCAACAACCTGCAGGCCGATTACACGGCGCGCTTCGGCTCCGGCATCGACTACATGCCCGAGATCTGGGTCACCTACTGGTCGTTCCGCTGGATGATGGGCTTCGGCGGCATCGCCACCCTCATCTCGGTCGCAGGTCTCTGGGTCACCCGCAAGAAGGCCACGCGTCCCGTCGCCGGCTGGATGTGGCGCGTCGCCATCTGGTCCGCCCCGCTCCCGCTGTTCGGCAGCCTCGTGGGCTGGATCTTCACCGAGATGGGTCGCCAGCCCTGGATCGTCTTCGGTCTCATGCACACCGCGGACGGGGTCTCCCCCAACGTCCCCGCCTGGACCGTGCTCATATCGCTGGTCGCCTTCACCGCGATCTACGCGTCGCTCGCGGTCGTCGAGTTCCGCCTCATCCTCAAAGCCGCGCAGCAGGGTCCCGACCCGCTGCCCGGACCCGATGACCCCGACCCGCGGGACCTGCCGGTCGACCAGACCCCCTCGACGGTCTACTAGGAGCACGCCATGGATCTCGCCTACCTCTGGTTCTTCATCGTCGGTGTCTTCTTCGTCGGCTACTTCGTCCTCGACGGGTTCGACTTCGGCGTCGGGATGAGCCTGCCGTTCCTCGGCCGAGACGAGGTGTCGCGGCGCCAGGTCATCAACACGATCGGTCCCGTGTGGGACCTCAACGAGACCTGGGTCATCGTCGCCGGAGCCTGCCTGTTCGCCGCGTTCCCGGAGTGGTACGCCACCCTGTTCAGCGGGTTCTACCTGCCGCTGCTGCTCATCCTGCTCGCCCTCATCCTGCGCGGCGTCTCGTTCGAATACCGACACCAGCGCGAAGGACTCGCGTGGAAGCGCGGCTTCGACCGGATGATCGTGATCGGCTCCGTGATCCCGGCGCTTCTGTGGGGCGTCGCGTTCGGCAACATCGTGCAGGGCGTCCCGATCGACGCCGAAAAGAACGTCACGGGCTCGCTTCTGACGCTCCTGAACCCCTACGCACTGTGCGTCGGGGCGACCACGCTCCTCCTCTTCTTCCTCCACGGGCTGTACTTCGTGGGACTGAAGGCCGACGGCACGGTCAAGGAGGAAGCGCACCGCCTGGCACGTCGCGTCGCCCTCCCGACGATCGCGTTCGCCGCCGCGACCGTCGTCTGGACCACGGTCATCGCGATGGATCGCGAGGCACCGGCACTGGCGGCGGTGATCGGATGCGGCGTCGCCGCCGCGCTCGCGCTGCTCGGGTCGGCCGTCGCGAACCTCCGTCGCCGCGACGGGTGGGCGTTCGCCCTCGGAGCGGTCACGATCGTCGGCGCCGTCCTGATGCTGTGGTTCGCCCTGTTCCCCTACGTCATGCCGTCCTCCACCGATCCGGCGAACTCGCTCACGATCGAGAACGCCTCGAGCACCGACTACACGCTCGGCGTCATGACCTGGGCGGCGGTCATCTTCCTGCCCGGCATCCTCGCCTACCAGGCCTGGACCTACTGGGTGTTCCGCAAGCGCATCTCGCGGGTGCAGATCGAGAAGGCGGATGCCGCGGCTGCTCACTGAGCCCGCGGGAGGATCGAGCCATGCCTGACGAGACCGAGCCGCGGCAGCCGCCGGTGGACCCCCGCCTGTGGCGGTACGCCGCGGCATCCCGATCGTTCTTCGTCGTCATCGCCCTGCTGTCCCTCCTGCAGACGGCGGTCATCGTCGGCTTCGCCTTCTTCACGACCCGAGCGATCGTCGATGCGATCGCCGGGGCCGACCTGGCCGGGACCCTTCTCGCCCTCGCGGGCATCGTCGTCGCCCGCTCGGTGCTCGCGCTGATCCGTGAACGCGTCGCCGCGCGCGCGTCGGCACGCGTCGAGTCGCAGCTGCGCGCGGCCGTGCTCGACGGCGTCGCGCAGCTCGGCCCGGAGTGGACGGCGTCGCGCAGCACGTCGCACCTCGCCCTCGTGGCGGGGCGCGGACTCGACGCCCTCGAACCGTACGTCGGGCGCTATCTGCCCCAGCTCGTGCAGACCGTGATCGCGACGCCGATCCTCGCCGCGGCGATGTGGTCGGCCGACGCGATCTCGGGCCTCACGGTCCTCCTCACCCTTCCCCTCATCCCGATCTTCATGATCCTGATCGGCCTGGCGACGCGCTCCGTGCAGCGCCGCCAGTGGGAGACTCTGACCCGGCTCGCGACCCGGTTCTCCGAGACGGTGCAAGGACTGTCGACGCTCACCGTCTTCGGCCGTCAGCGTCGCGCCGCCGACGCGATCGAGCGAGTGACGGACGACTACCGCCGCGAGACGATGACGGTGCTCCGGGTCTCGTTCCTCTCGGGCTTCGCACTGGAGTTCCTCGCCTCGATCTCCGTTGCGATCGTCGCGGTCGCGATCGGGTTCCGCCTGATGGACGGCTCCCTCACCCTGAGCGTCGGCCTGTTCGTCCTCCTCCTCGCACCGGAGGCGTTCCTGCCCCTCCGTCAGGTCGGCGTGCAGTTCCACGCCGCGAGCGAGGGGGTCGCGGCCACGCGGGACGTCTTCGCTGTGCTCGATGATGCCGCCGCGGCATCCGCAGACACCGCGCCGGCAACCGCGCCGACCGGGCCGGACCACGTGCTGCGCGTGCAGGACGTGCGTGTGCGCGATCTGCCGCCCGTGACGCTGGACGCGCGCTCGGGCGAGATCGTCCTGATCGAGGGGCCGAGCGGTGCCGGCAAATCGAGCCTGCTCCACGCGCTCCTCGGATTCGCCCCCGCGACCGGACGCATCGAGTTCGACGGCGTCGCGGCAGCCTCGCTCGCGCCGTCGG
This sequence comes from Microbacterium sp. LMI1x-1-1.1, assembly GCF_040676205.1. Taxonomy (NCBI): domain Bacteria; kingdom Bacillati; phylum Actinomycetota; class Actinomycetes; order Micrococcales; family Microbacteriaceae; genus Microbacterium; species Microbacterium sp. LMI1x-1-1.1. The sequence continues at coordinate 1,300,896 of NZ_JBEGHM010000001.1, read as the reverse complement.
CCTGGCTCGGATGGGCGGGACAGCGCGCCGGTCTCGCCGCGGGCACGGTCGCGCAGAACATCCGCCTCGGCGACGACGACATGCCGGAACGGACGGTCCGCGAAGCCCTGGCGCTCGTGGGCCTCGGCGCCCTCGACCCCGCCCGGATGCTGGGCGTGCAGGGCGCGGGGCTGTCGGGCGGGCAGGCGCAGCGCGTCGCCGTCGCCCGCGCCCTCGCCCGGCACCTCCGCGGCCACGCTCCCGTGCTCGCCCTCGACGAGCCGTCCGCGGCCCTCGATGCCGACGCCGAGGCCCACCTGTGGCGTTCCCTGCGTCAGGTGGCGGATGCCGGGGCCCTGATCGTCCTGGTCTCGCACCGTGAGAGCGCCCGGGGCATCGCCGATCGCGTCGTGCGCCTGAGCGGTGCGGAGGTCACCGCATGACGACCATGCGTGACGTCCTCCGCGACGCGGTCCCGACACCGCGGAGATTCTGGCCCGCACTCGCGTCCGGGTTCCTGTCCGAAGCGTCGGCCGTCGCGCTCCTCGCCGTCAGCGCGTGGCTGATCGTCCGCGCCTCGGAGCAACCGCTCGTCATGTACGTCACGATGGCCGTCGTCGGTGTCCGCGCTTTCGCCCTCTCCCGCGCGTTCTTCCGCTACACCGAGCGCCTGTCCAGTCACGACGCCGTCCTCCGGCAGCTCGCCCGGACGCGGACCGATCTGGTGCGGCGGCTGCTCCCCCACGCCCCCGCGGGACTCGCCTCGTCATCGCGCGGTGACGCCTCTGCGGCCCTCGTCGACGACGTCGACGAACTGCAGAACCTGTCGCTCCGCGTGATCCTCCCGCTCGTCTCGTCGGCCACGGTGGCGATCGGATCGGTGCTCCTGGTCGCACTCGTGTGGTGGCCGGCCGCCCTCACCCTGCTCGCCTGCCTCCTCGGCGCCGCGGTCGCCGCCCTCGCGTGGGGCTGGGTGGCGGGGGCGCGGGCGGAGCGATCGATCGCCCCGCTCCGTGCGCGACTGCGCGACGCGGTCCTCGATCATCTCTCGCGGCTCGACGTCCTCGTCGCCTTCGGGGCGGAGTCCGCCTCGCGCGCTGCCGTCCGGAACGCGGATGCCGCCCTCCGCCGTGCCGTTCTCCGTCGGGCGGGCGCGCAGGCGGGGACGGCCGCCCTCGTCTCCCTCGCCGCGGGCGTCGCGACGGTCGCGGCCCTCCTCGTGGCCGCCCCGGCCGTCGCGGCCGGCGGCCTCTCGGGCCCCGCGCTCGGCGTGGCCGTCCTCGTGCCGATGGCGGTGTTCGAGGTCTTCACGGCCGTCCCGCTCGCCGCGTCCGCCTGGCGGCAGGTGCGGGCCGCGGCATCCCGTGTCGCCGGCGTCGTGCCCGAAGAAGTCCCGAGCGAGATACCGGCAGAAGGGACTCCGACCGGCGAGGCTCCATCACTCGGCGACGGGCTCCGGCTGCGCGGCGTCGACGTGCGCTGGCCGGGCGCCGCGGCGCCTGCGCTGACCGGCGTCGACCTCGACGTGCACCCCGGCGAGCGCCTGCACATCGTGGGTGCGAGCGGCGCCGGCAAGTCGACGCTCGCTCACGCCCTCGTGAGGTTCCTCGCCGTCACCGGCGAGTACTCCATCGGCGGACGCTCGGTCGACGAGATCGCGCCCGACGACCTGCGCCTGACCGTGGGACTGTGCGAGCAGCATCCGATGCTCTTCGACGAGGACATCCGGCAGAACCTCCTCTTCGCTCGCGACACCGCGACCGACGCGGAGCTCGAAGCCGTGCTGGAACGGGTCGGGCTCGGCGACTGGCTCCGCGCCCGCGGGGGGCTGGGCGCGCGGGTCGGCGAGCGCGGCGCCCTCGTCTCGGGCGGGCAGGCCCAGCGCATCTCCCTGGCGCGGGCGTTGCTCCGCGGGTTCCCCGTGCTCATCCTCGACGAGCCGACGGCAGGGGTCGATCCGGCCGCCGCCGACGCGCTCCTGACCGATCTGCTGGGCGCCGTCGACGGGTCGCACGCGGTCGTGCTGATCTCGCACGCCGGGGTCCCCGCATCCCTCGTCGATCGCACCGTGCGCGTCGCGGGCGGACGACTGACGCCCGCCTGAACCTCAGCGCGCCGTGGTTCAGGTCGTCGGGGCCTCGCGCTCCGCCGCCGCCGCGATGCGGTTCGCCATGCCCTTGAAGATGAATCCGTGGAAGGGCAGGACGGCGAACCAGTACAGCCGGCCGGCGAGCCCGGTCGGGAAGAAGACGGCCCGCTGCTCGTACCGCGATCCCGAGCCCTCGGGCTTCGCGCGCAGCTCAAGCCAGGCGAGCCCGGGCACCTTCATCTCGGCGCGCAGGCGCAGCAGGCGGCCCTCCTCGACGGCCTCGACGCGCCAGAAGTCGATCGCGTCGCCGGCGGCGACCTTGCCGCGGCTGCGGCGACCGCGCTGCAGGCCGACACCGCCGACGAGGCGATCCATCCAGCCGCGGACGGCCCAGAGGAACGGCGACGAGTACCAGCCGTTCTCCCCGCCGATCCCGACGATGACGCGCCACAGCTGCTCGGGGCTCGCCGACGTCGTCGCGGACTGCTCGTCGGTGAAGACGAGCCGGCCCGCCCACTCGGGGTCGCTGGGCAGCGGGTCGCTCGGCACGGAGGAGACCTCGGCGTCCTGCCAGCTGGTCTCGACGGCGTCGGCTTCGACCTTGCGGAGGGCCAGCCGCACGGACTCGCGGTACGGCGTCAAGCCGCCCTCGGGACGCGGCAGCAGGTCGTCGACGGAGTGGTCGTCCATGATGCACTCGTTCTGCAACGAGGCGATCAGCGGGCGGGCGATCGCCCGCGGCACGGGCGTCACGAGGTTCACCCAGTGCGAGGCGAGTCCGGGAGTCAGCACCGGCAGCGCCGCGATCGCGCGTTGGCGGAGCCCGGCTTCGACCGCGTACCCGTTCATCATCTGGCCGTAGCGCAGTACGTCGGGGCCGCCGATGTCGACCGCCCGATTGACCTCCGGATCCACGTGGGCCGCAGCGAGCAGGTAGTGCAGGACGTCGCGGACGGCGATCGGCTGGATGCGGTTGCGCACCCACTTCGGCGCCGGCATGTACGGCAGCACGTCGGTCAGGTGACGGACCATCTCGAACGAGGCCGACCCCGATCCGATGACGACACCGGCCTGGAGGACGAGCGTCGGCGCCCCGCTGTGCAGCAGCGTCTCGCCCACCTCGACCCGCGAACGCAGGTGAGGACTCAGCGTCACACCCGCCGGGTGCAGCCCGCCGAGGTACACGATCCGACCGACGGATGCCTCGGCCGCCGCGTCGGCGACCGTCTCCGCCGCGCGCAGGTCCTTCGTCTCGAAGTCGTCGCCCCCGCCCATCGAGTGGACGAGGTAGTAGAGCACGTCGACGTCGTCGACCGCCCGGGTCACGGCATCCGCGTGCTCGGCAGCACCTTCCACGACCTCGACCTCGCTCCCCCACACGAACGCCGCGAGTCGCGCCGGGGTGCGGACGAGGACGCGCACCCGGTACCCCGCCGACAGAAGCCGTGGGACGAGCCGCCCGCCGAGGTATCCGGTGGCTCCGAGGACGAGTGCGCGCGGCGCGGAACCATCCGGTCGAGGCTGTGCAACGAGGGCCGGTTCGCGGCCGGTGGGGGCGGAGAGCTCGCTCATGTCGCCACGATAGACCGGTCCCGACGGGGGTCGGGCCCTGCTCAGCCCGTCGTGTTTGTCAAGAGACACGCCCCGGGATGCGAGGGTCCGATCGACTACGTAACGTGGAGAGATGGCCAGGTCATCTCGCCCCTCGGTACCCCCGTCCTCCGAAGCACTGACCCGCTCCGCGCCACCTCCGCGGCTGGGCGTGGACGACGTCGTCGTGGTCGACACCAAGCGCGTCCGGACAGCGATCGGCGGCACCGTCGTCGGCAACTTCATGGAGTGGTTCGACTTCGGGATCTACGGCTACCTCGCCGTGACGATCACCGCGGTGTTCACGGCAGACCTCCCCGAACCATGGGGTCTGCTGGCCACCCTCTTCGGGTTCGCGATCTCGTTCCTGGTCCGCCCTATCGGCGGGCTCGTTCTCGGTCCGCTCGGCGATCGCATCGGACGCCAGAAGGTCCTGTTCTTCACCATGGCGATGATGGCTCTGGCAACCGCTCTCATCGGCGTGCTGCCCACGAGCGCTCAGATCGGGCTCTGGGCGATCATCCCGCTCTATGTCTTGAAGATGATCCAGGGCTTCTCCACCGGTGGCGAATACGCGGGCGCGACCACCTACGTCGCGGAGTTCTCGCCCGACAAGCGGCGAGGTTTCTGGTCGTCGTGGCTCGATCTCGGCTCGTACGTCGGCTTCGCCGCCGGTGCCTCCGTCGTCGCTCTCACGACGATCATCACCGAGTCGGTCTGGGGCGAGACCGCGATGACGGACTTCGGGTGGCGCATCCCGTTCCTCGTCGCAATCCCGCTCGGCATCGTGGCGATCTGGTTCCGCCTCAAGATCCCCGAGACCCCCGCCTACGAGAACACCGCCGGAACCGACGAGGAGCCGGATCGCGATGATCCTCTGGCACGCCATGGCATCGTCGGCATCCTCCGTCACCACTGGCGTGAGGTGCTCATCGGCATCGCGATCGTGGCAGCGACGAACACCGCAGGCTACGCGCTCACCAGCTACATGCCGACCTACCTCGAGAAGGAGGTGGGGATCTCCAACCTGGGCGCTGCTGTCGCCACTGTGCCCGTGCTCCTGGTCATGTCGGCGTGCCTGCCGTTCATCGGCGGGCTGAGCGACCGCATCGGGCGTCGACCGGTGTACATGATCGCGGCCGGCTCGACGATCGTCCTCATGATCCCGGCCTTCGCGGTCATGCAGATCGGTCAGGAATGGGCTGTGTTCATCGCCCTCGGAATGGTCGCCATCCCTGTGGCGTTCTACGTCGCCGTTTCGGCGTCGACACTGCCTGCACTCTTCCCGACGGCGTCGCGGTTCGGCGCCATGGCGATCGCCTACAACGTCTCGGTCTCCCTGTTCGGCGGCACGACGCCGCTGTTCAGTCAGGCGCTCATCGATCTGACCGGCAACACCTTCATGCCGGCGTTCTACATCATGTTCTTCGCCGCGCTCGGCGGCGTCGCCCTGCTGTCGATGAAGGAGACCGCCAAGCGTCCGTTGCTGGGATCCGTTCCCACCGTCGAGACGCGCGAAGAAGCCATCGAAGTCGTCGCTCGTCAGGACGAGGACCCGCTCATCGACACGTCGACGATGCCGATCCCCGTCCACCGGTCATAGCCGCATGCCGTACGCGCTCGACCCCGGCGATGACGGCAGCGCCGCGAAGCCCAGACGGGTGTAGAACGCCATCGCGCCGGTGTTCTCCGCCGAGGCGACGAGGTGGAGACCGGCGACGCCCCGTTCCCGCAAGGCGGCGAAGAGCGTCTCGATGAGTCGGCGCCCTGCCCCCTGCCCCTGCGCCTGCGGCAGCAGGTCGATGTGCAGGTGGGCGGGGAAGTCGGCCGCGTACCGCTCGGGCTTCTCGCCGCGGCCGTACGCGTAGAGCAGCGTGCCGTCCTGACGCGTGACCTCGGCCTCGGGCTTCGGCCAGCGGTTCGCGAACCGCGGCCACCACTGCGTCCGGAACCACTCCTCGAACCCGTCCGTATCGTCGGTCGCGACGACGTATCCCATCGGCGTCCCGTTCTCGTCCTCGACCACGAAGGCGAGGTCCGGGTGGCGTTCCACATAGGGCAGCGCCCAGATGTGGCCCCAGATCGCGTCGTCCTCGAAGATCCCGGTCGCATCGCTCCCGGCATCCGCGGTCCGCAGGCAGATCTCCGAGAGCGCCGGCTCATCGCCGGGACGGAACGGACGGATGCCTCCCGCCGCGGTCATCGCCGGCGTCCGTTCCCGAACACTCCGCGGATGACGCTGCCGATGATCGACTGGGTCGTCTTCGACCCGAGGATCTCCTCGAGAGGGGATGCCTCGCGCGTGCGGCTCGTCCGGGTGCTGCCGCCGGTGGTCCGGAGGATCCGCTCGTACTCCCGCTGGGCATCGCGCTCGGCCTTCTGCTGCGCCTTGTCTGCAGCGGCCTTCTGCTTCGCGTACTCCGCGTCGGCCTTGGCCTTCTCGGTCGCCGCCTTCGCCGCATCCGCCGCGGCATCGGCGGCGGCCATCTTGGCGCCGAGGATCTCGCGCGCGGATTCGCGGTCGACGGGTGTCCCGTAGGTCGCGAGGAGCGGAGACGCGGCGACGACGGCCTGCACGGCCGCCGCGGGCGTCGGGGACATGAGGCCCTGGGGGGCGCGCAGGCGCGTCCACGCGACCGGGGTGGGGGCGCCCTTCTCGTTCATGACCGTGACGATCGCTTCGCCCGTTCCGAGCTCCTGGAGGACGCGTTCGAGGTCGTATCCCGAGGTCGGGTACGTACTCACCGTCGCGCGGAGGGCCTTCGCATCATCGGGCGTGAAGGCACGGAGCGCGTGCTGGATGCGCGAGCCGAGCTGACCGAGCACGTCCGCCGGCACATCCTTGGGGGTCTGCGTCACGAAGAAGACGCCGACGCCCTTCGAACGGATGAGCCGCACGGTCTGCACGATGGCGGCGGTGAACGCCTTCGAGGCGTCGCGGAAGAGCAGGTGCGCCTCGTCGAAGAAGAACACCAGCTTGGGCTTGTCGGCATCCCCCACCTCGGGGAGGATCGCGAAGAGCTCTGCCAGCAGGTACATGAGGAAGGTCGAGAACAGTTCGGGCTTGTCGGCGATCCCCGGCACCTCGAGGAGAGAGATGACACCCCGCCCGTCGGGTGCCGTCCGCAGGAAGTCGTGGACATCGAACTCCGGTTCGCCGAAGAAGACGTCCGCGCCGCCGTCGGCGAAGGTGATGAGTTCGCGGAGGATCACGCCCGCTGTCGCGGGCGACAGGCCGCCGAGGTCCTTCAGCTCGGGCTTGCCCTCGTCGCTCGTCAGGTAGGTGAGCACCGCCCGGAGGTCCGAGAGGTCGACGAGCGGCAGGCCGTGGGCGTCGGCGTAGTGGAAGACGAGGCCGAGACTCGACTCCTGCGTCTCGTTGAGCCCCAGGACCCGGCTGAGCAGGAGCGGACCGAACCCGGTGACGGTCGCCCGCACGGGGACCCCGGTGCCGATGCCGCCGAGGGCGAAGTACTCCGTGACGGATGCCGCCGGTTCCCATGCCTGCCCGATCGCCTCCGTGCGGGCCAGCAGCTTGGGGTTCGGCTCCCCCGCCGTCGCCACGCCGGTGAGGTCGCCCTTGATGTCGGCGGCGAAGACCGGCACCCCCTTCGCCGCGAGCTGCTCGGCCAACCCCTGGAGCGTGCGGGTCTTACCCGTGCCGGTGGCACCCGCGACGAGGCCGTGCCGGTTGGTCATGGCGAGCGGGATGCGGATCTGCGCGTCCGGGAGGGGGGCACCGTTCATGAGGGCCCCGAGGTCGAGGGTCGCCTCGTCGAAGGTGTACCCCTGGGCGATGCGGGCGACCTCGCCGTCGTCCAGCGGGCCCCCGGCGGGAGGGGCCGCAGCGGGCTGAGCGGATTCCGCGGCCGGAGCCTCGGCGGGTGGCTCCGCCGCCGCGGGCTCGGCAGACGCGGGCTCGGCGGGTGGCTCCGCCGCAGCGGGCTCGGCAGACGCGGGCTCGGCGGGAGCGGCATCCGTCGTCACCGCCGCGGCACGGGCGGCCGCGAGGGCGGCCTGCGCGCGCGCGAGTTTCAGTTCCGCCGCGGCGGCAGCGGCTTCCGCTTCGAGGCGGGCGAGTTCGGCGGCGGCTTCATCGGCGCTCATGTCGTCAGCCTAGCGAGAGGCGTCGCTCGCGCTCCCTGACGATGGGAATCGTCAGGGCGGCGGCGACGAGCATCGTCGTGGCGACTCCGAGCACGGTCCCGCCGAGTGTGTCCGTGAGCCAGTGCGCGTGCACCTGGGTCCGACTGAAGGCCATCAGCAACGCCCAGGCGAGGCCCACGACCGCGACCCACACGCGGGGGAAGAGGATGACGGCGACCGTCGCGATCACGGCGGCATTCGCCGTGTGCCCCGACGGGAACGACCCATGATCCGAGATGACGAGCATCTCCTCGGGGCGCACCCGCCCGAACAGCCCCTTCAGCAGCTGCACGACGAGGGCGCCGACGATCGATGCCGCGAGGAAGAACACAGCACCCCATGGCCGGCGTGCCAGCGCGAGCAGCGCGGCGCCGACGAGCGGGACGACGTAGGTCCCGACGACTCCTGCTCCGAGGATGTTCATGAGGAAGGAGATCGGACGGATGCCGGGCAGGAACGTCGTCACGTACGTGTTCCACCACGCATCCAGGTCGATCAGCTCCGAATCGGTCGATTCGACCGCGATGCCGGTCGCGACGGCGACCACGAGGAGGATCGCGCCGATGACGGCCAGGCGCAGGCCGATGCCGATCTCGTGTTCATGCGTGGGCACTCTCGTCATGCGCTCATCCTGGCCGACATCCCGCCGACGAACCTGCCCCTTGCGCTCGCGGCAGTGGACGGTCGCAGGGTCACGGGAACCTATGAACGACGCCCATCCAGGGCCTCCGCAGATGCAGGCGAATAAACTCGAACCGGCGCGCCCGCGCCCTCCCCACCCCGACCGACGAGGCCACTCCCATGACCCCGAACGACCCTGCCGGAAAGCGGACGAGCGGCAACCCCGCGACGCAGGCCCAGCTGAACCTGACCGTCAAGCAGCAGCGCGAGCAGCAGAAGCAGCAGAAACTCGCCGAGTACCAGCGTCAGCTCGCCAAGCGCCGCCGCACCAAGGCCACCTGGTGGATCGTCGGGTCCACCGCCGCGGTCCTCGTGGTGGGTCTCGTCGTGGCCTCGTTCCTCCTGACACCCCGCCCCGTGTCGATCGCCCGGGGAGACGGTGACGGCAGCGGCATCCGCGGCGTGCAGACCTTCGACCACACGGCCACCCACGTCGAGGGCGCCGTCGATTACGAGCAGACCCCGCCGGCCGGCGGCGACCACAACGCCGTCTGGCTCAACTGCGGCGTGTACACGCAGCCGGTGCCGAACGAGAACGCGGTCCACGCCCTCGAGCACGGCGCCATCTGGATCACCTACGACCCGGCCCGTGTCGACGAGGCGGGCGTCGCGGCGCTCGATGCGCAGCTGCCCAAGGACTACACGGTCCTCTCCCCCTACGAGGGCATGGACAGCCCGATCGCCGTCAGCGCGTGGAACGCGCAGCTGAAGGTCGACTCCCCCGACGACGAGCGCATCGGCGAGTTCGTCAAGGCCTACTGGCGCAACACCAACGGTCCCGAGCCCGGCGCGGCGTGCACGGGCGCCCTGGACGCCCCCGGCAAGCAGTGACGACCGAGACCGTCGGCGACGAGCCGGGCACCCCGCGCACCCTCCCGCCGTGGTGGGTGGTGCTGCTGGTCGGACTCGCCGTCGCCGCGGTCGCGTTCTCGATCGGCCGCTTCTCGACCTTCGGCATCGCCGGATCCACGCCCGCCGAAGGCTCCGCGGACGCCGGCTTCGCCCGTGACATGCAGGTGCACCACGCGCAGGCGGTCGACATGGCGATGACGATCTACGCGGAGACGGACGACGAGGAGCTCCGGGCCCTCTCGTACGACATCGCGACGGGACAGTCGTCCCAGCGGGGCGAGATGCTCGATTGGCTCGTCCAGTGGGGGCTCCCGCAGTACGGTGACGCACCGATGGCGTGGATGTCGGCATCCGGTTCCGGTCACGCCCATGGAACGGCCTCGGACGCGCCGCAGACCGACGAGCAGGTCCGTGAGGCGATGGGCATGGCTTCGGACGACGAGCTGGCCGCCCTGCACAGCACGACGGGCAAGACCGCGGACTGCATGTTCCTCTCGCTCATGATCCGCCACCACGAGGGCGCGATCCCGATGGCCGAGGCCGTTCTCGAGCTCGGCACCGACGCGCGCGTGAAGACGGTCGCCGCGAACATGAAGAAGGGTCAGACCTTCGAGATCGAGGCCATGACCTCGATGCAGCAGCGCCTCGGCTGCAGCTGACACGCACGAACGAGAAGAGGGGGATGCCGGTGGCCACCGGCATCCCCCTCTTCTGTCGTTTCGGCGATCAGCCCTTCGTCGCCCCGGCCAGGAGGCCGCGGACGAAGAAGCGCTGCAGCGCGAAGAACACGATCAGCGGGACGAGGATCGAGATGAACGTACCCGCCGACTGCAGGAACCACTTGTTGCCCCAGGTCCCCGACAGGGAGTTGAGGGCCTGCGTGATCGGCAGTGCACCCGGCGAGGCGAAGATCGTCGCGACGAGCAGGTCGTTCCAGACCCAGAGGAACTGGAAGATGCCGAACGACGCGATGGCGGGAGCGGCCAGCGGCAGGATGATCCGGAAGAACACCTGGCCGTGTCCGGCACCGTCGACGCGCGCGGCTTCGATGATCTCGCCCGGGATCTCGGCGATGAAGTTGTGCAGCATGAACGTCGCCAGCGGCAGCGCGAAGATCGCGTGCGCGATCCACACGCGGGCGAAGCTGTAATCGACCTCGTTCAGACCGAAGCCGGGGAAGATCGGCACGTCATTGATGCTCAGGCCGTCCGAGAACAGGCTGAGCAGGGGCACGAGGGCCATCTGCAGCGGCACGATCTGGAGCGCGAAGACGAACACGAACAGCGCGCTGCGCCCCTTGAAGTCGATCCACGCGAACGCGTAGGCCGCGAGGGCCGCCATGACGATCGGGAACACCGTCGCGGGGATCGTGATCGCGAGCGAGTTCACGAAGGCCGAGGCGAGCGTCGTGGACGTCCCGCCCGAGTTCAGCGCCTGCATGTAGTTGTCGAGCGTGAACTTCGGATCGGTGAACGCCGTCCACCATCCGCTCGTCTGCGTGTCGCTTCCGGGGCGGAACGAGGTGACGAACAGACCGAAGGTCGGGATCGTCCAGAAGATCGCGATGATGGCCGCCGCGATCGTGGCGCCCTTCGACGTGAGCTTCTTGTGGGCGATCGCCTCGTTGCGGCGGGTGTCGCGCGCGACCTGGCGCGCGGTGCGGTTGTCGACCGGCGTGGTCGGGGCTGCCACGGTCATCAGCGGATTTCCTTCTGCTTGGCCATCGATCGGGCGTTGTAGACGATCAGCGGCAAGACGAACAGGAACAGCACGACGGCCAGCGCGGACGAGTGTCCGAAGCTCTGGAACCGCTGCTGCTGGTTGACCATCTCGAACCCGAGGACGGTCGTGTCGTCGCGACCACCGGTCATGACGGCGACGATGTCGTAGACCTTCAGCGAGGCGATCGTCACGGTGGTCAGCACGACGATCAGCGACGAGCGGATGCCGGGCACCGTGACGTTGCGGAAGCGCTGCCACGCGTTGGTGCCGTCGAGCTCGGCGGCCTCCATCTGCTCGACCGGGACAGCCTTGATCGCGGCCGAGAGGATCACCATCGCGAAACCGGTCTGCGTCCAGATGAAGACGACCAGCAGCATGAGCGTGTTGATGACCGGCTTGATGGCGAGCCACTGCACCGGATCGCCGCCGAAAGCGGTGACGATCGCGTTGAGGAGGCCGATCTGGTCGCCCTGGCGGGCGTCGTACATGAACTTCCAGATGATGCCGGCGCCGACGAACGAGATCGCGACGGGCATGAACACGAGGACCTTCAGCAGCTTCTCGCCCCGGGCCCGGTCGATGAAGACCGCGTAGGCGAGACCGATGACGACCGAGATCGTCGGCGCCAGCAGCGCCCACAGGATCGTGTTGACGATCGAGGCCGTGCCGGTGGGGTTCGTGAAGACCCAGATGTAGTTCTCGAGGCCCACGAACTCATCGCCCGTCTTGTCGAAGAACGATTTGAAGATCGTCGCGATCGCCGGGTAGACGAGGCCGAGGATCAGCATGATGCTCGCCGGGGCCATGAAGAGGATGAGCTGGAACAGGTATCCCGCGCCCTGACGGGAGCGGAAGTCCGCGAAGAAGAGCAGCGCCCCGACGAGGAGCGCGATGGCCACCACGTAGACGACGGCGTTGGCGTACGGACGCAGCAGCAGGAAGGCGAGCACCGGGATCACGAGACAGGCGACCAGCCGCATGATGAAGTAGCCGCGCCCGGGGCGCGGCGCGAACTCGATGAGCACCAGGATGATCGCCACCACGAGGCCGAAGACCAGCAGGATGACGGGGATCTGGATGAGCGGGTTCAGCGCGCCGAGCCACAGGAAGAAGCTGTTGAGCGAGAAGCCGATCGTGATGCGCGCCGATTCCTCGGTCGAACCGGTGAAGGCGAGCAGGAAAGCGACCAGAGCGATGAGGATGAAGCCTGCGGCGACGACGATCTTCGTGATCGATCGACCCCTCGGGTCTTGAGCGTGGGTGGTGACGGCAGGTTCGGTGTCGACGGGCCTGTCGACGGTCGTCTGCGACATGCGGGTTCCCTTCTGGGTACAGCGGCGTACCCGTGCGGTACGGACGGGAGAAGCGGGGCCGGGCTTTGGAAGCCCGACCCCGCTCGGCTCAGCCGATCGTCAGGCGACGATCAGTTCTCGTAACCGGCCTGGATGTCGGAGAGCACCGTGTCGGTGTCCTTGCCGTCGATCCAGTCGACCATGCCCTTCCAGAACGAGCCCTGACCCACCGTGGCGGGCATCAGGTCGGATGCGTCGAAGCGGAGGACCGTGGAGTCGTCCTGCAGCGTCGTCATCGCTTCCTTGAGGAACTCGCTCGAGGCGAGGCTGGGGTCGGCCTTCTTGTTGGCCGAGATGACGCCACCGAGCTCGACGCGAGCGTCAGCGAACTCGGGCGATGCCATGAATTCCAGGACCTTCTGCGTCGACTCGTCGTCCGAGAAGCCGGCGACGAACTCGCCGCCGCCCTCGATCTGGAGCTCACCCTCGGTGTAGCCGGGCATGATGAACGCGTAGACGTCACCGTCGGGCGCGACCTCGGGGGTCTTGCCGTCCGCGGTCTTCACGTCGAGGAAGTTCGCCGACAGGAACGAGGCCTGGTGGGTGAGGGCGCAGTCGCCGCTCGCCACGGCCGCCGCGACATCGCCGAACGCCGTCGAGTTGATGCTCTTCACGTCGCCGTAGCCGGCGTTGACGTAGTCGGGGTTGAGGAGGATCTCGCCGACCGCGTCGAACGCCTTCTTGATCTGCGGGTCGGTGAACTTCACGTCACCGGCGACCCACTGGTCGTAGACGTCGGCACCGGACTGGCGCAGGACGAGGTCCTCGACCCAGTCGGTGCCCGGCCATCCGGACGCCGCCTCGGACGAGAAGCCGGCGCACCACGCGGGCTTGCCGGTGGTCTCGACGATCTTGTCGGAGAGGGCGATCATGTCGTCCCACGTCTTGGGGACCTCGACACCCCACTCCGCGAACTGCTTCGGCGAGTACCAGACGTACCCCTTCAGGTTCGCGAGCATAGGTGCCGCGTAGAAGGTGTCGTCGAAGGTGCCGTACTTCTTCCAGTCGGGCGACCAGTTCTCGTCGACGGCCTTCTCGACCGCTTCGGGAGCCTTGAGCACCTTCCCGGTGTCGACCAGGGTCTTCAACAGACCCGGCTGCGGGACGACCGCGATGTCGGGGGCGTCGCCACCGGTCACCTTGGTGACGATGTTGCCCTCGAACGACTTGTCGCCGACGTACTCGACGGTGATGCCGGTGTCCTTGGTGAACTGGTCGAAGGACTTGTTGAGGGCGTCTGCCTCGCCGCCCGTGATGCCGCCGGAGATGCGGACGGTCTTCTTCGCCTCGCCGCCGCCGTTTCCGCTGCCACCTTCCGCACACCCTGCCAGCATCAACGCTGCCGCGCCGAGAAGGGCGACGGGGGCAAGAAGACGGTATCGCTGTGACAATGCCATGTACTTCTCCTCTTTCGGGATCATCGTCCGCCCAGAGGAGCCTTGGCCGCATCCTTGGGGAACCGATTCCAGGACAACCTACTTGGCCGAACACTCTCCGCACAACTGCGAAATATCAAGGTTCTGCAACCATTGTGCTTTCGGTTATGATCCGCATGGGATCGCTCCCATGAACTGAGGATGGAACCGGTTCCCTTCGCGGCCGCCACCGACTACGCTGAGTCCTCGACCACGGGGACAGGTCATGACGGGGTCGAGGAGGACCGATGAGCACCATCGCCGACGTTGCACGCGAAGCCGGCGTCTCCAAGGCGACGGCCAGTCGCGCCCTGACCGGCAGCGCACAGGTGTCCCCGGCCACACGACAGCGGGTCCACGAGGCCGCACAGCGCCTCGGTTACGTCCCCTCGACCAGCGCCGTCAGCCTCGCCACGGGGCGAACCCGCAACATCGGCGTCGTGCTCCCCCACGTGAACCGGTGGTTCTTCGCCGAGGTCCTCGAGGGCATCCAGGCATCCCTGTTGGAACGCGGGCTCGACCTGACCCTCTACGACGCGACGCCCGGCAGCGCCGGCCGTCGGCGCGTCTTCGACGACTTCCTCTCCCGCAAGAGGTTCGACGGCCTCATCGCCGTCGGCCTCGAACCCGCCGCGAGCGAGACCGAGGCGCTGCTGGCCCTCGACCGACCCGTCGTCAGCGTGATCGGCACCGAGCAGACCACGAGCCTCGTCACGCTCGACGATCGGCTCGCCGCCGCCCTCGCGACATCCCATCTCATCTCGCTGGGACACCGGCGCATCGCCTTCCTGGGCGGCACGTCCTCGAGCCACTGGCCTCACGTCGAGTCCGCCCGCTTCGACGGATATGCGCGGGAGATGCACGACTCCGATCTCGGCGCGCAGGTCACCCGCACACCGGCGGAACTGTCGATGCCGGCCGGCTACGAAGCAGCCGTCGACCTCCTCAGCGATCCGTCGGAGCGCCCGACAGCCATCGTGGGGGCCTGCGACGAAGTGGCGATCGGGGCCATCATCGCGGCGCGACGTCTCGGCATCCTCGTCCCGTCCGAGCTCAGCGTCATCGGCATCGACGACCACGTCAACGCCGAGATGTTCGCCCTCACCACCCTTCGCCAGGTGCCCCGCGAACAGGGGGCGACGGCGGTGGAACTGCTCATGCGCCACATCGAGGACGCGACGCTCGACCCCGTCACCGTGATGATCCGGCCGCGCCTCGTCGTCCGCAACTCGACGGCGCCGCGCTCGGGCGCGACCGCCGCTGCGGTCCGCGACTCAGGGCTCTCCCGCATCGCCGAGTCCTGACGGTTCACCGCCGGGCCGGTTAACGCCGGAAGGCTCCGGATGCCGCGGCATCCGGAGCCTTCCAGTGAAGGGATTCGCCTTACTTGACGGAAACCGTCGCGCCGGCGGCCTCGAGGGCCTCCTTGGCCTTGTCGGCAGCTTCCTTGTTCGCGCCCTCGAGCACGGCCTTGGGAGCACCGTCGACGACGGCCTTGGCCTCGCCGAGGCCGAGCGAGGTGAGCTCGCGGACGACCTTGATGACCTGGATCTTCTTGTCGCCGGCAGCCTCGAGGATGACGTCGAAGGAGTCCTTCTCCTCAACCTCTTCAGCAGCAGCGCCACCGCCGGCACCGGCAACGGCGACGGGGGCAGCAGCGGTGACGTCGAACTTCTCCTCGAACGCCTTCACGAACTCGCTGAGCTCGACGAGGGTGAGGCCGGCGAACTGCTCGAGCAGCTCCTCGGTGGAAAGCTTCGCCATGATGTATCTCCTAGATAGATGGGGTTTGTGTAAAAGAGCTCGCTCGTCGCTTACGCGGCGTCAGCGGTCTCCAGCTTTTCGCGAAGCGCGTCGATGGTGGCGGCAGCCTTGCCCATCGTCGCCTTCATCATGCCCGCAGCCTTCGCCAGCAGAACCTCACGGCTCTCGAGCGAGGCGTACTTGTTGACCTCGTCGGCAGTGAGGGCGTTGCCCTCGAAGATGCCGCCCTTGATCACCAGAAGCGGGTTGGCCTTGGCGAAGTCACGCAGAGCCTTGGCAGTGGCGACGAAGTCACCGTGCACGAAAGCGACGGCCGAGGGGCCCTTGAGGTCCTCGTCCAGAGCCGTGATCCCCGCGCTGTTCGCGGCGATCTTGGTCAGCGTGTTCTTCACCACGGCGTACTGCGCGTCCTGACGGATGTTGTTGCGCAGCTCCTTGAGCTGGGCAACCGTCAGACCGCGGTACTCGGTCAGCAAGACGGCGTTCGAGTTCTCGAAGTTCTTCGTGAGCTCGGCGACCGATGCATCCTTCTGCGCCATGGTCACTCCTTGATGTGTACGAGACGTCCCGCGGCAGCGGGACATCGACCTCGACGGTCGGGCTGCATGAGAAAAGCTCCGGCGCAAGCGCACGGAGCTTTGAGCCCGGTTTCCCGGAAGTCTGTCGTACACCTGCGTGGGCCCCTGCGATGCAGAGCTTCGATCGCATGCGCGGACGCACGACGATGACCGACGGTCTTTGGCTTGTGCCCCAGTGTACGTGCCGCCGCCCGGCGCGCCAAATCCCGGCATCCGCGCCCGTGTGTGCGCCGCGCGCCCGGGACGCGAGAGCGCCGCTTCGTGCCGAGTGCGCCTGCTATTGCCCGGCAAGAAGGGGCCTTCTCGGCAAGAAGAGACGCTCTCGCGAGGTGGGGAGGGTGATGCGGAAGGCCCGCAGGCGGTCAGCGAGCGCATCGGGGGTGACGACGTCGCGGCTGGCGCAACGCAACACCCGTCGGCCCGTGACGCCACGCACCCAGTCCTCGCGTTCCTTCTCCGCCAGAAGGATGCCGCTGAGCGGGCGCCCGGCGGTGAGCGCGGGGTCCGTGTACTTGCCGTCGCCGTCGCACTCGAGGAACGCGTCCGCCTCGACGAGTTCAAGGTCCATCCAGTATGTGCCGGTGCCGGCGGGCACCTTCACCTGGAGGCCGGGCTGCATGAAGCCCAGCCGCCGCACCTGAACTTCGTCACCGACTCGAGCGGCAGCTCCGATCTGCCGTCGAGCACCTCGACAACGTCGCGCGCCGCCCGCACTCCCCGCTTTCCGGAGCTGCGCCGCAGCCGCTCCCGCAACCGCTCTCGAAAAGCATCTCCGCCCGCCACGTCATAGCGCCGCGGCGGGCCGGCCACACGTTGCATCGCCGCGTCGGCCGCCGCCACGGCCACTTCGAGGCTCGCGCCGCGCAGTAGATCGCTGACCGTCCGCTCGAGACTCGTGCACGGGAGTCCGTCCACCGTGACGATGTCCACATCGTCGACCGCGTCACGATGTCCGACCGTGGGTCCGCTGTGCCGACCCACCCCGGCGTCGACCGCGTGCACGCGCTGGACGAACAGCCGGTAGAGAGGCAATCCGTGGAGGACCGCGGCCGAGGTGAACGAGAAGACCGGCGGCGCCCCGGCATCCGATGACACCGCGGCGATGTGGAGGCGGTGCTGCGATTCGGGCCACAGGTCCCGCCAGGTCCCGCCGTCGCAGTACCACCCCCTGCGCACCCGCACGAGGGCGCCGCCCCGGAGCGCGTCGTCGATGTCGCGTCTGCTCCACCCATCGAGGACGAGGTCGTCTCGACGCCGCAGCGCCGACGCGGCGGCAGCCAGGTCCAGTTCTCGCATCCCCCGAGCGTGCCGCCCGGTCCGCCCGGACGACACGCGCACGTCGCCCTTCCGGACAGCCCCGGTCGCCTCGCCCGTGTGGAGGAGGCACGAAAGTGCGTCCCCGTACCGAAAGCGAGGGCGGATGCCGCGCCACAGCCGACGCGCTCGACAGGACCGCGCGCTCTCGGGCCCCGGCGCTGCGCCCGCTCGCGCCGCTCAGCGCGTGCTGAACGCGGCGTCGAAGGCGGCGGCGGACGGCTCGTAGGTCGACAGCCGCCGAACGAAGGCGAGAGCCTCGGGGGCGCCGACCAGGCGGTCCATGCCCGCGTCCTCCCACTCGACGGAGAGCGGACCGGTGTACCCGATCGCGTTCAGCATGCGGAAGGCGTCCTCCCACGGCACGTCGCCGTGGCCCGTGGAGATGAAATCCCACCCGCGCCGCGGATCAGCCCAGGCGAGGTGGGACGACAGCCGACCGTTCCGACCGTTGCCGAGTCGCTTCTTCGTGTCCTTGCAGTGGACGTGGATGATGCGGTCGCGGAAGTCCCACAGGAACGACACGGGGTCGAGATCCTGCCACACCATGTGGCTCGGGTCCCAGTTGAGTCCGAATGCCTCGCGGTGCCCGATGGCCTCGAGCGCGCGGTGAGTCGTCCAGTAGTCGTAGGCGATCTCGGACGGGTGCACCTCGTGGGCGAACCTCACGCCGACCTCGTCGAAGATGTCGAGGATCGGGTTCCAACGCGCGGCGAAGTCCTCGTAGCCCGCATCGACCATGTCCTGGGATGCCGGCGGGAACATCGCGACGTACTTCCAGATCGACGACCCCGTGAATCCGGTCACGATCTTCACGCCGAGCTTCGCCGCCATCCGGGCGGTGTCCTTCATCCCCTCGGCCGCACGCCGCCGCACCCCCTCGGCCTCGCCATCACCCCACACCCGGTCGGAGAGGATGTCGCGGTGCCGCTGGTCGATCGGATCGTCGCAGACCGCCTGCCCGCCCAAGTGGTTCGCGATCGCATGCGCCTGCAGGCCGTTGCGTTCGAGGATGTCCCGACGACTCCGGACGTACTCCGCGTCGTCCCAGCGGGAGACGTCGAGGTGGTCACCCCAGCAGGCGATCTCGAGTCCGTCGTACCCCCACTCCCCGGCGAGGCGCGCGACCTCCTCGAACGGCAGGTCGGCCCACTGGCCGGTGAACAGGGTGATCGGTCGCGCCATTGCAGATCCTTTCGTGGATGCGGGTCGCCCCGCGGGTCAGTCGTTCGTCGGCACCCAGCGACTGCCCGCCGCCGAACTGCGTTCCACCGCGTCGAGGACGCGCTGCACATGGAGACCGTCCGCGAACGAGGGTCGAGGCGCGACCCCCTCGGCGATCGCCGTGGTGAAGTCCCGCACCTGATGCGAGAACCCGTGTTCGTATCCGAGGATGTGCCCCGTTGGCCACCACGGCTCGAGGTAGGGATGACCGTGTTCAGTGACGAGGATGCGGCGGAAGCCGAGCTCGGTCTCGGCGGCGGTCGCGTCGTAGAACTCGAGCTCGTTCAGCCGCTCGAGGTCGAAGGCCAATGCGCCGCGGGTGCCGGACACCTCGACCCGGAGGGCGTTCTTGCGCCCGGTCCGATACCGGGTCGCCTCGAAAGAGGCGAGGGCGCCGGAGCTGAGCCGGCCGGTGAACAGCGCGACGTCGTCGACGGTCACCCGTCCGCGCTCGGCGCTCGCGGTCCCCGACAGCCCGATGCCCTCACCCAGGAGCGGCCGTTCGTGGACGAGCGTCTCCACGATGCCGGACACGCTGTCGACCGTCTGTCCCGTGATGAACTCGGCCAGGTCTACGGCGTGCGCACCGATGTCGCCGAGCGAGCCCGAGCCGGCCTTCTGCTTGTCGAGTCGCCAGGTCATCGGCGCCTCGGCATCCATCAGCCAGTCCTGCAGATACTCGGCGCGCACCTGGCGGATGTCGCCCAGTCGACCTGCGGCGACCAGGTCGCGGGCGAACGTCGCCGCCGGCACCCGCCGGTAGGTGAAGCCCACCATCGAACGGATGCCGCGCGCCTCGGCGCGAGCCGCGGCCTGCGTCATCGCCTCGGCCTCGGCGACGGAGTTGGCCAGCGGCTTCTCGCAGAGCACGTGCTTGCCCGCCGCGAGCGCGGCGATCGCGATCTCGGCGTGGGTGTCGCCGGGGGTGACGATGTCGACCACGTCGACATCATCCCGGGCGATCGTCGCGCGCCAGTCGGTGGAGGACTCCGCCCAGCCCCATTTGGCCGCCGCCGCCGCCGTCGACCCGGCGTCGCGGCCGGTCACGACGTGCAGGACCGGGTCGAGCGGCAGGTCGAAGAACCTCGGCGCGACCCGCCAGCCCTGTGAATGGGCGGCACCCATGAAGCCGTGGCCGATCATCGCGACCCGGAGCCTTGTCGTCATGACGGTGTCCTCTCGAAGAAGGTGGGGGCGCCCACGCACCGGGCGCCCCCGTGGTGATCACTCGAAGGCGAGGTCGATGTACTGGTCGACGTTCTCCTTCGTGACGACCGGCGCGTCGAGGACGATCCGGTTCGGGATGCCGGGGGTCACGATGTCCCCGAGGGTCTTGCTCTGCGCGATCAGACGGGCCAACGCCACGCCGTCCGCAGCCTGCGTGGACGGGTAGATGACGGTCGCCTTAAGGACACTGTCGTCCGCTTCGATGGCCTCCATGGCCGCCTTGCTGCCCGCGCCGCCCATCATGAAGAACTCGTCGCGGCCCGCGGAGGCGATGGCGGCGAGGACGCCGATTCCCTGGTCGTCGTCGTGATTCCAGATGGCGTCGATCTTCGGGTTGGCCGAGAGCAGCTGCGATGCCGCGGACTCGCCACCGGCGACCGTGAAGTCGGCGGCGACCCGGGCGGAGACGTCGAGTCCGCAGTCCTTCAGCGCGTCGGCGAACCCCTGCGACCGGTCCTGCGTGAGGGGTAGCGAATCGATGCCGGCGATCTCGGCCACGACGGCGTCGGTCTTCCCGTCGAGCTGTTCGCAGATGTAGGTGCCCGCAGAGACTCCCATGCCGTAGTTGTCGCCGAGGACGGTGGCCCGGGCCGCGAAGGGGCTCGAGAACTCGCGGTCGACGTTGATGACGGGGATGCCCGCGTTCATGGCGGCGATCGCGGCCTCGGTCAGGGCCGCACCGTCGGTCGGCAGGAGGACGATGGCGTCCACCTTGTCGTTGACGAACGTCTCCACGGCGGCGATCTGCGCGATGGGGTCGTTGGTTCCTTCCGCCGTTTTCAGCTCGACGTCGTCGAAGCTGGCGGCGGCGTCTGCGGCGCCGGAGTTGATGGCGCCGAGCCAGCCGTGGTCGGCTGCGGGACCGGAGAACCCGATCGTGACGGTGTCCCCGCTCTCCGCGTTCTCCTCCGACGTGGTGCCCTGCCTCTCGGCACCGTTCTCGTCGGCTCCGGTCCCCGTACAGCCGACCAGCAGGCCGACCGAAGCGGCGGCGGCGACGCCGGTCAGGATGAGGCGCGTGCGCGCCGTCATGCGTGAGCGCATGTCTTCCTCCTTGAATGTGATGCAGCTCTGGTGTGAAGCGACCAGCGCACCTCTCGGCCTCGAGAACGCACACGAGGAGGGTCAGCGCTGACGGGATGAACATAACAGAACGGATGTCGTGTCCGTCAACTTTTGTTTTTCTATCGTCAGAAGTACCGGCGCCAGAATCCTGAACGTAACTGGCGGAATCTCGGGCGAGATGCTTCGGAGAGACTGCTGATACCTCGGCGCTGTGCCCCTCGCCAAAGGCTTGACGCGCATGTTATGTTCGCGACGTGATCAAAGATGACCATGAACCGTCATTACTCGAGGTGCGAGGAGTGACGAAGTCCTTCGCCGGTGTCCGCGCCCTGCGCGGAGTGGACCTCGACGTCCGCCCCGCCGAAGTGCACTGCATCCTCGGACAGAACGGTGCCGGCAAGTCCACCCTGATCAAGACCCTCGCCGGCGTGCACAGACCCGACGCGGGAGAGATCCGGTGGGACGGCGCGATCGTCGACATCCCCGACCCGGATGCCGGTCTCGCCCTCGGCATCGCGACGATGTACCAGGAGCTCGACGTCGTCGACGGGCTGACGGTGGCCGAGAACATCTTCCTCGGCCACGAACTCTCCCGGGGCGGATTCACCCGACGGGGCGAGGCGGCGCGGCGGACCCGCGAGCTGCTGCGACGACTCGGTCACGGTTCCCTCTCGCCGCACGCCGAGGTCGGGCAGCTGAGCGCGGCCAACAAGCAGATCGTCGCGATGGCGCGAGCACTCTCCCACGAGGTCAAGCTGATCATCATGGACGAGCCCTCCGCCGTCCTCGACAGCCACGAGGTGCAGAACCTGTTCGGTGTCGTGCGCGAGCTGACGGCGGCAGGGATCGCCGTCGTCTACATCACCCACCGCCTCGAGGAAATCCGCCAGATCGGCGACCGCATCACGGTCCTCAAGGACGGCCGGACGACGGCGACGGGACTCCCCGTCGCCGACACGCCGACGCCCGATCTGATCCGCCTGATGACCGGGCGCGACGTCGCGAACGTCTTCCCGCCGTCCTCCCCGCCCGCCGCCGACGCCCCGGTGGTCCTCGACGTCCGAGACCTGTCGCTGCGCGACGTGTTCGAGGACGTGTCCTTCCAGGTGCGCGCCGGCGAGGTCGTCGGTCTCGCCGGCCTCGTCGGATCGGGACGGTCCGAGATCCTCGAGACCGTCTACGGCGCCCGACGCGCGACCTCCGGCACCGTCACCGTCGCGGACCGGCCCCTGCGCCGGGGCTCGGTCGTCGACGCCGTCGCGGCGGGGGTGGGGCTCTCCCCCGAGGAGCGCAAGAGCCAAGGCCTCGTCCTGGACGAACCCATCGCGATGAACGTGACCCTGCCGTCGATGTCGAGGTTCTCGCGCGGTGGCTTTCTGGACTTCCGCGGCGAGCGCGCCGCGGCTCGCGAACAGATCGAGGCGCTCGAGCTCCGACCCGCCGACCCCGACCGGCCCGCACGCACGCTGTCGGGCGGCAACCAGCAGAAGATCCTGCTCGCCCGTTGGCTCGTGCACGGAACGCGGGTCCTCCTCCTCGACGAGCCGACCCGCGGCGTCGACGTCGGCGCGCGCGCCGAGATCTACGCCCTCATCCGCCGACTGGCAGCCGAGGGCAACGCGGTCGTCGTGGTCTCCAGCGAGATCGAGGAGGTGATCGGCCTCGCCGACACCGTGCTCGTCGTCGCGGAGGGCCGCATCCTCTCCACCCTTCCGTCCTCCGAGATCGACGAGCACGGCGTGCTCGACCTCGTCATGAAAGGAACCGCCGCGTGAGCGAGCAGACCACCGCCGGGGCGGACACCCCGCTGACCTCGACCGACGCACCTCCGACCACGTCGACCGTCACGGTCGAGGACGCACCCCTCTGGCGCCGCGTCCTGTCAGGGTCGGTCGGACGCAACATGGGCCTGGTGCTCGCGCTGCTCGTCCTCGTCATCGTGGGCGCGGCATCCGCCCCCGACACCTTCCTCGGCCTGTCGAACATCATGGTGATCCTGCGCCAGGCGTCGATCGTGGGCGTGATCAGCATCGGCATGACGCTCGTCATCATCGCCGGCGGAATCGATCTCTCGGTCGGGTCCGTCCTGGGCCTCGCATCGGTCGTCGGAGCGCTGGCTGCCGTCCAGGACCTCGCCGACCAGACCCACTGGATCGTGATGGTCATCGTCGCCCTCGCGGTCGGCGTCTTCGCGGGGTTCCTGAACGGGATCGTGATCGCCTACGGCAACGTCGTCGCCTTCATGGCCACTCTGGCCATGCTCGTCGGGGCGCGCGGGTTCGCCGAGATCCTCGCCAACCGCAGGACGCTGCAGGTCGGCGGACAGCGCGAGTTCATCACGTTCATGAACCTCGACATCCTCGGAGTCGACATGCTCATCTGGATCTTCCTGGTCGTGTCGGTCCTCGGCTGGGTGCTGCTGAACCGGACCACCTTCGGTCGCCGCACCGTCGCCATCGGAGGCAACCGCGAGGCGGCACGCCTGGCCGGCATCAACGTCAAGCGCCACGTCATGTACCTCTACGCGATCTCCGGCCTGTGCGCCGGAATCGCCGGCGTCATGATCCTCGGACGCACGACCGCGGGAGCGTCGGTCAACGGACAACTCCTCGAGCTCGATGCGATCGCGGCGGTCGTGGTGGGCGGAACGCTCCTCATCGGCGGCCGGGGCACCGTGACGGGGACCGTCTTCGGCGTCCTGATCTTCGCCACCCTGACCAACGTCTTCGTTCAGAACAACATGTCGTCGTCCGTGCAGGCCGTGGCGAAGGGCGTCATCATCGTCATCGCCGTGCTCCTGCAGCAGCGGTTCGCGCGACCTGCCGGCCGGACCTCCTG
This sequence comes from Microbacterium sp. LMI1x-1-1.1, assembly GCF_040676205.1. Taxonomy (NCBI): domain Bacteria; kingdom Bacillati; phylum Actinomycetota; class Actinomycetes; order Micrococcales; family Microbacteriaceae; genus Microbacterium; species Microbacterium sp. LMI1x-1-1.1. The sequence goes on along the minus strand of NZ_JBEGHM010000001.1, from coordinate 1,277,060 downwards.
ACGCCACACGCGCCGCAGGCCGACGAGGTCACATGCACGTCAGACATAGCGCGGCGGTGGAGAATCGACGGATGTCGAGGCGTGCGCCCGATCGCAGGACCCGGAAGAGATGATCCGATGACCGACTCCCCCGCCCTGGCTCCCGGAGCCAGCGAGCTTTTCCAGCTGCTCCGCGACGGGGCACCCCGCACCCGTGCCGAACTCGCCAAGTCGACGGGTCTCGCACGGTCCACGATCGCGGCGCGCGTCGAGGAGCTCATGCGGATGGGGCTGGTGACGGCGGTGGCGGACAAGGTCTCTACGGGCGGTCGCCCTCCGTCCCAGTTCGCCCTCAACCCGGCCGCCAAGGTCGTCATCGCCGCGGATCTGGGGGCCTCCCACGCGACGGTCGCTGTCAGCGACCTGGCCGGAGTGGTCCTCGCGCAGTCGTCGGAGCCCATCGACATCGCCGACGGCCCGGACTCGGTGCTCGCCTGGTTGCTCGACGTCGCGCGACGGCTCCTTGCGCAGGTCGGTCGCGACGATGCCTCGGTGGCGGCGATCGGCATCGGCGTGCCCGGACCCGTGGAGCACTCGAGCGGCCGGCCGTCCAACCCTCCGATCATGCCCGGCTGGGACCGGTTCGACATCCCCGGCCGCCTCCAGGAACACCTCCCGGTACCCGTCCTCGTCGACAACGACGTGAACACGATGGCCCTCGGCGAACGCGCCGCGGCATGGCCCGCAGTCGAGGATCTGCTCTTCGTCAAGATCGCGACGGGGATCGGCGCAGGACTCATCTCAGATGGGCAGCTCAGGCGAGGCGCCCAGGGCGCAGCCGGCGACATCGGCCACGTTCATGTGGCTCGCGGCGGCGATGTGCCGTGCACCTGCGGCAACCGGGGCTGCCTCGAGGCACTGGCCTCGGGACCGGCGATCGCGCGCGGACTCCGCGCGATCGGCGTCGACGCGCGCACCTCGAACGACGTCGTCGAACTCGTCAAGCGGGGAAACGTGGAAGCCATCCAGGCCGTCCGGCAGGCGGGTCGTGACATCGGCGAGGTCCTCACCACCTGCGTCAGCCTGGTCAACCCCTCGGTGATCGCCGTCGGCGGGTCGATGGCCCGCGTCGGAGAGCACCTGATCGCCGGCATCCGCGAGGTCGTGTACTCCCGATCCGCCCCGCTGGCGACGGCGCATCTGTCGATCGTCCAGTCCGCTACGGGCGCCGACGCCGGCGTTCTGGGCGCGGGGATGCTGGCGATCGAGCACGCGCTCTCGCACGACGTCCTCGCCTCGACGTCACTGAGGGCGTGAGCATCCTCGCCGTCGGCATCCGGCGGGTCGGGGCGAGCGTGCGGGAGGGGCGACTTAGGATCGACGGGTGACTCCCGAACTCGCTGCCCGGATCGTCGCGGACTCCCGCGACCGGGTCGCGTGGATGCGGGCTCGCTCCCGCGGGATCACCGCCACGGACGTCGCGTCGCTCACGAGCGAGCGCGCCATCGCCCGGGCGGCCGAGGCCAAGCTCAACGGGTCGGGATTCAGCGGCAACGCCTACACCGACCACGGCCGACGCCGCGAGCCCGAGATCGCCGCGTGGGTGGCGGCGACCCACGGCATCCTGCCCTCGTCCGCCCTGTTCCACGCCGAGGTCGAGAAGCGTCACCTCGCGACCCCTGACGGGATCATGGTGGATGCCGGGGGCCGCGTCGTTCTCGCGGAGATCAAGACGACCAACAAGACCTGGAAGTCGATCCCCCGCACCTACATGCGTCAGGTGTGGTGGCAGCAGCACGTCCTCGGCGCCGAGCGGACGCTCGTCGTATGGGAGGAGCACCAGGACTTCGTGCCGCTCCGAGACGAGCCGCGCTGCGCATGGATCGACCGGGATGAGGCCGAGATCGGCGCGCTCGTGCACCTGGCGACGTCGCTCATCGATGAGCTCTACCGCCGCACCACCGGCAACACCCCGCCGCGACGCGAGCAGCCTGCACCGGTCAGTCGTCGTGAGCAGTTGCGCGAGCGCGACATCTTCCGCGCGCTCGCCCTCGCGGACTGACCGCCGCATCACGTCCGGGCTGCGGCCCGTGTTCCCGGCGCGCCCGCGCGCCAGGCGTCTGCAGATAGTTGACACGGATCAAGCATCGGCATATAGTTGACTTCTCTCAATCTTTGATGTGAGTCAACCATCTGGAGCTGTACATGACCACCACCACTCCGACCCGGCGTCGGGTGCTCGTCCCGCTGTCGGGCCTTCTTCTCGGCATGTTCGTCTCGATGATCGCCTCGACCGTCGTATCGACCTCCCTTCCGGTGATCATCCACGACCTGAACGGCGACCAGGGCGCCTACACCTGGGTCGTCACCGCCACGCTCCTCACCACCGCGATCTCGACCCCGATCTGGGGCAAGCTCGCCGACCTCATGGGCCGCAAGACGCTCTACCAGATCGCCCTCGTGATCTTCGTGCTGGCGACCGCCGCCGCCGGATTCGCGCAGGACCCCGGCACGCTCATCGCCTTCCGCGCCGCACAGGGCGTCGGCGCCGGTGGCCTCGCCGCCCTCAGCCAGGTGCTGATGGCCGACATCATCAGCCCGCGCGAGCGCGGACGCTACATGGGCCTGTTCGGAGCCGTCATGGCCGTCGCCACGGTCGGCGGTCCGCTCCTGGGCGGTGTCATCACCGACGGTTTCGGCTGGCGCTGGAACTTCTTCGTCTCGCTCCCCGTCGCCGTCGCCGCTCTCCTCTTGGTGCAGCGCACGATCCCCGCCTCCGCCCCGTCGACGCGCCGACCGAAGATCGACTACATCGGCATCGTCCTCCTCTCGACCGCCGTATCGCTCCTGCTCATCTGGGTCACCAACGCGGGCCGCAGCTACGACTGGTGGAGCACGGAGACGCTCCTCATGGTCGGCGGCGCCGTCCTGGCCGCGATCCTGTTCGTCATCGTCGAGCTCCGCAGCTCGGAGCCCCTCGTCCCGCTGACCCTGTTCCGCGACCGCACGTTCACGCTCGCTGTGGTCGCCTCGATCGCCACCGGCATCGCGATGTTCGGCGCATCGGTCTTCCTCGGCCAGTACATGCAGATGGCCCGCGGCGCGACCCCGACCGAGGCGGGCCTCATGACGATCCCGATGATCGCAGGGCTGCTGCTCTCGTCCATCGGCGTCGGAGCCCTCATCACCCGCTACGGACACTGGAAGCCGTACCTCGTGGTGGGCAGCATCCTGCTGACCGCGGGCGCCGCCCTCCTGTCGACCATCCACTACGACACGGACTTCTTCCTCGTGTCGGTGTACATGTTCCTTCTCGGTGCCGGTGTCGGCATGACGATGCAGAACCTCGTCCTGGCCGTCCAGAACAGCGCGAAGCCGAGCGAGATCGGCGTCGCGAGCTCGGGAGTCACCTTCTTCCGCAGCCTCGGCGGCACGATCGGCGTCTCGCTCATGGGCGCCGCGCTCGCCTCGCGGGTCGCCGACCTGTTCGCGGGCTCTCACGAGCGTGTCGTCGCGGCGCTCACCGCGATCGGCCCGGCCGGCGCGACGTGGGGAAAGCAGCTCAGCTCGGGAACGCTCCCCCGTGTCTCGGAGATGCCTGACCAGCTCCGCGTCATCGTCGAGGACATCTACGCCCAGGGGATCTCGTCCGCATTCCTGATCGCGGTGCCCTTCGGCATCCTGAGCATCCTCGCGGTGATCTTCCTGCCGAACCGGTCGCTCAGCACGATGACCACTTCGGAGCGTCGCAACGCCTCGGAGGCGGACCTCGCGACCGTCTCGGTCCCCGCCGCGATGGACAGCATCACCGCCACCGGCACCGTGCCCGTCACCGGTTCCGACGTCGACACCGATGCTCGCTCCGAGGCCGAGGCGACGCCCCGCCGATAATATGGCCGAGATGTCTACGCAGTCCGATCGAGAGGCGCGCACCCTGGCGGTGCGCGCCCTCGAGGGCGAGTTCAGTGATCTGATCGCCTTGTTCCGCCGCCGGATCACCGAGAACGCGAACCGGGTGAGCCCCGGCATGCTGCCGGGTGCGTACAAGGTCTTCACGACGATCGCGCGGCACGAGCCGGTGACGCAGTCCGCTCTCGCCGAGATGCTCGCCGTCGACAAGGGCCAGCTGAGTCGCACCGTCCGGGAGCTGGCCGATCTGGACCTCATCGAGCGCACCCCCGACCCGACCGACGGTCGCTCCAGCCTCCTGTCCGCCACGGCGCGCGGTCACGAGCGCCTCGCGGATGCCCGCGGCCCGCAGGAGGGGGCACTGCTCGAGGCCCTCAGCGACTGGCGCGTCGAGGACATCGAGAACCTCGCGCACCTCCTGCACGCCCTGGTCGCCGGGTCACGGCCCGACGGCAGATCCCTCTCTTAGGCCGCGCCGAGGGCCTCAGGCCGGGCTTCTTGCCCCGGTGATGCCGACGTAACACCGCCGAGACAATGGCGAGGTTGACTGGTCATCCACCGAGCACCTAGAGCGCCCGCCGTCGAGCGCTGGTGAGAAGGAGCCGCCGATGCGATTCCGGCCACTGCGACCCGCAGCCCCCACCGCGAGCGACCTCGTCGAGGTGACCGCTCCCCCCGCTGCCATGCGCGCCGTCGTGTACGACGGGCCGGGCGATGCCGGGGTCCTGCGCGAAGCCGACATCCCGGTCCCCGAGCCGGCGCTCAGCGAGCTGCTCGTGCGCGTGGTCGCGGCCGGCGCGAACCCCATCGATGCGAAGACGCGTTCCGGCCGGGGTGTCTCGGGGCAGATCCCGGAATACCCCTCGACCCTCGGGTTCGACTTCAGCGGCATCGTCGTGAAGAGCCCCTTCGAAGCTCACCCCCTGCAACCGGGTGATCAGGTCTTCGGCATGGTCCCCTTCCCGCGGTCGGGTGGCACTTACGCCGAGTACGTGGTCGTGCCGACGCTCTCCGTCGCACGCAAGCCCGCGTCACTGTCGCACGTCGAGGCCGCGGGGGTCCCCCTGGCCGCGTTGACGGCCTGGGGGCTGGTCGTCGAGACCGCTCACGCGCATGAGGGCCAGCGGGTGCTCGTCCACGCAGGTTCCGGCGGAGTCGGCCACTTCGCCGTGCAGCTGGCCGCCTACTTCGGAGCCCATGTCACCGCGACGGGATCAGACGGCAACCTCGGGTGGCTGCGTGAACTCGGGGCGTCGGTCGCGATCGATTACGCGACGACGCGGTTCGAGGACGTGGTCGGCGACGTGGACGTCGTGATCGACCTCGTCGGCAACGTCCACGACGACACGGGCGCCCGCTCTCTCGGCGTCCTGCGGCCCGGGGGCCTGTACATCATGGTCCCGACGGGCGGATGGGACGGCTACGCGGAGGCCGCCGCCTCGGCCGGCGTGCGCGCGACGACGTACAAGGTCGTGCCCGACGGGTCGGTGCTGGCGACCCTCGGTCGGCTGCTCGAATCGGGCGCCATCCAGGTCTACATCGACAAGGTCTTCGACCTCGCCCACGCCGCGGACGCGCACCGCGAGGTCGAGCGGGGTCACGTCCGCGGCAAGGTCGTCCTCAGCGTGACGGAGGCGTGATGCGGCGCATCCGTCTGGTCGTCCGCGGCATCGTCCAGGGCGTCGGGTTCCGCTACTCCCTGCAGCACATCGCTCGCGGCGCGGGCGCGACGGGATGGGTCAGGAACCTCGCAGGCGGCTCCGTCGAAGCCGAGGTGCAGGGGGATGCCGCCGCCGTCGAGTCCGTGGTGGACTGGGCGGCCACCGGCCCGCGCGGAGCGGTCGTGGACCACGTCGCGATGACCGAGCTGACGCCGGTCACGGACGAGGACGGGTTCGAGATCCGGCGCGACGCCTGAGGCTCAGTCCTCGAGCGGACGCAGGATGCGGTCGAGGAACCGCCGCGTACGCTCGTTCGTCGGCGCGGTGAAGATGTCGCGCGGGTGCCCGCGCTCGACGATGACGCCGTCGTCGAAGAACACGACCTCGTCCGCCACCTGCCGCGCGAAGGCCAGCTCGTGCGTGACGATGACCATCGTCCACCCCTCCTCGGCGAGCTCCTTCAAGACGAGGAGCACCTCGCCGACCAGCTCGGGGTCGAGCGCGCTCGTCGGCTCGTCGAACAGGAGCACGTCGGGCGCGAGGGCGAGCGCCCGGACGATGCCGACACGCTGCTGCTGACCGCCGGAGAGCTCGTGCGGGTACGCATCGCGCTTCTCGGCGAGTCCCACGCGACCCAGCAACCGCTCGGCCTCGGCGGTCGCGGCATCCTTCGACGCACCGTGGGCGTGCACGGGACCTTCGATCACGTTCTCGAGCACGGTGAGATGCGGGAACAGGTTGTTCTGCTGGAACACCATGGCGGACCGGTCGCGAAGGGCCGCGCGGTCGAGCTTGGCCGCGCGGCCCTTGAGAGGCTGTGCGAAGTCGTGACGCTGACCGTCGGAGAAGGCGACGACACCGGCGTCGGGCGTCTCGAGGCCGTTGAGGCAGCGGAGGACCGTCGTCTTGCCCGAACCGCTGGGGCCGATCAGGCAGACGACCTGCCCGGGCGCGACGGAGAAGTCGACGCCGTCGAGGACGACGTTGTCGCCGAACGACTTGCGGAGCCCGGTGACGGCGAGAAGGGGTGCGTCAGTGTGCGACACGGCGGTCGAGCCTCCGTTCGATGCGGTCCTGGCCGAAGGACAGGACGAGGCAGAAGAGCCAGTAGATGAAGGCCGCCTCGATGTAGACGATGAGGAACTCCGAACTGAACGCGGCGATGCGCTGCGCCGCGAGGAAAAGCTCCGCGACGGTGATCGAGGCGACCAGCGACGTGTCCTTCACGAGCGAGATGAAGGTGTTCGACAGCGGCGGGACCGAGACCCGGGCCGCCTGCGGGAGGATGATCCGCCGCAGCGCCGTGGCCCGCGAGAGCCCGACGGTGAAGCCGGCCTCCCACTGCCCCTTCGGCACCGACAGGATGGCCGCCCGGACGACCTCGGCGGCGTAGCCACCCACGTTCAGCGACAGGGCGATGACCGCTGCGAGGTACGCATCGATCCGCACGCCGATCTGCGGCAGACCGTAGAAGATCACGAAGATCTGCACGAGCAGCGGCGTGCCGCGGATGGCGGAGATGTAGACACGCGCGATCCCCGACAGGATCCGGTTGCCCGAGATCCGCATGAGGGCGGCGGTGATGGCGAGGAGCAGCCCGATGGCGAACGAGATCAGCGCGAGCGGGATCGTGACCGTGACCCCGGCGCGGAACATCGGCCAGAACGAGGTCAGGATCAGCTGCCATGTGTCGGTGTCCACCGGCATCCTTTCGCAGAACGGGGAACGGGCTCGGCGGTCGCGTCACCGCGCCGCGCCGAGCCCGTCGGGACGGGTGTCACTCGGTGACGTCGGCTCCGAAGTACTTCTCGCTGATCTTCGCGAGGGTTCCATCTTCGCGCAGGTCGTCCAGCGCGCCATCGATCTTCTCGATGAGCGCCTTCTTGTCCTTCGTCGTGACGACGGCGGTCTCGGCGGGATCAGTCTCGGCGGCGATCTTGAGGCCGGTGGGGCCATCGGTCTTCTCGTAGTCGAGGAACGTCAGCTTGTCATTGACGGTCGCCTCGACGCGGTCCTGACGCAGCAGCTCGACGGCCTGAGCCCAACCCTCGATCGGGGTGACGTCGGCGCCGGCCTCCTCGGCGAGCGTGAAGAAGTTGCTCGTGAGCGACTGCGCGGTTTTCTTGCCCTTGAGGTCGGCGAAGCTCGAGATCGAGTCGTCGCTGTCCTTGACCACCACGACGCTCGGCGACACCGTGTACGGCTCACTGAAGAGGTACTTCGCCTCGCGCTCCGGGTTGATCGAGACCTGGTTGGCGATCACGTCGACGCGACCGGCATCGAGACCGGCGAAGATGCCGTCCCACTGGGTCTCCTGGAACTCGATGTTCAGGTCGAGCTTCTTCGCGACCGCCTCGATGATCTCGACGTCGTAGCCGACGAGCTTGCCGCTCTCGTCGTGGTACGTGAACGGGCGGTACGTGCCCTCGGTGGCGACCGTCAGCGTGCCGCCCTTGGCGAGACCGAGGTCGTCGCCTGCGGCGTCCGTCCCGTTCGAGCTCGAGGAGCAGGCGGTCAGCGCCAGGACGGCGCTGAGGGCGAGGGCTCCGAGTGCGGCGGTACGACGACGGGACATGGGTCTCCTTGGTGAGGGGGAAGGGGAAGGCGCGCGAAGGCTGCGGCCCGCGCAGGCCCCTCAGTACAACACGCATCCGCGTGGATGATTCCCGCAGGTGACGGTCTGTGTCAGCGGGATGCCGGCGGAAGCCCCGCGGCGAGTTCGGCGAAGACCTCGCCCACGTCACCCCGGTGCGACAACCCCGCGGCCTGACCTGCCCAGAGCGAGATGAGGTCCGCGTCGTGAGGCGCAGCGGCGCGGAACGCGGCCGTCAGCCAATTCTGTGCCGGGAAGGGTGCGATCGCGCCCGCAGCCTCGATGGTCCGGACGGCCCGATTCGGGATGCCGCGGGCCAACCGCCCGCTCATCGCCCGCGTCAGCACGGTGTCCGTGTCGGCCGCTGCGCGCAGCGCCGTCCGATGCGCGTCGGAGGCCGCAGACTGCCGCGTCTGCAGGAACGCGCTCCCCACCTGGACGCCGGCCGCACCGAGCGCGAACGCGGCCGCGACGCCCCGTCGATCGGCGACGCCGCCGGCCGCGATGACGGGTACGTCCACAGCGTCCACCACCTGCGGCACGAGCGCGAACGTGCCGACGAGCGATTCCTCCGCCCGGCGCAGGAAGCTCACCCGGTGACCGGCGGCTTCCGCGCCGCTGGCGACGACCGCATCCACTCCCCCCTCCGCCAGCGCGGCGGCCTCGGCGACCGAGGTGGCGGTTCCCACGACACGGATGCCGCGGCGATGCGCCTCGTCGACGATCTCGGCCGCCGGCACGCCGAACACGACGCTGAGCACTGCGGGGGCGGCATCCCACACGGCCTCGAGCTGCTCGCCGAGGTCGGGGAGGAAGGTATCGGGGAGGACGGTCGCCGCCGCACCCGCCGCCGCCAGAAGCGGCGCCACGGCGACCCGGGCGGCATCGAGGTCCGTCTCAGCGGGCGAGACCTCGTCACCCGTCGGGAGCCAGAGATTCAGTGCGAACGGGCGGTTCGTCGCGGCGCGGAGAGCGGACGCCGTCTCGCGGATGCGGGCGCCGGAGTAGCCGTAGAGGCCGAACGAGCCGAGACCTCCGGCGTCGCTGACTGCCGCGGTCAGCGCGACCGAGGACAGACCGCCGAACGGCCCGAGCACGATGGGGGCGTCGATGCCGAACAGCGTCGGGATGTCGCGGGTCACGCGACGACGCTATCAAGGCGGGAACGACGAAGGGGCCCCACCCGGAGGTGGAGCCCCTTACTGTCTGGACGACTCAGACGAGAGCGTTGACGTCCAGCGGGATGCCAGGACCGAACGTGGTCGAGATGGCGCCCTTCTGGATGTAACGGCCCTTCGAGCTCGAGGGCTTCAGACGCACGATCTCTTCGAGCGCGGCGTTGAAGTTCTCGTTGAGCTGGTCCTCCGAGAAGGACGCCTTGCCGACGACGAAGTGCACGTTGGCGTGCTTGTCGACGCGGAACTCGATCTTTCCGCCCTTGATCTCCTCGACGGCCTTGGCCGGGTTGGGGGTCACGGTGCCGGTCTTCGGGTTCGGCATGAGGCCACGGGGTCCGAGGACCTTTCCGAGGCGACCGACCTGGCCCATGAGCTCCGGGGTCGAGACTGCCGAGTCGAACGCGGTGTAGCCACCGGCGACCTTCTCGATGAGCTCGGCGCCACCGACCTCGTCCGCACCAGCGGCGAGAGCGGCTTCAGCGGCGGGACCGGTCGCGAAAACGATGACGCGGGCGGTCTTGCCGGTGCCGTGGGGCAGGATGACCGTGCCACGGACCATCTGGTCCGCCTTGCGCGGGTCGACGGCGAGCTTCAGCGCGACCTCGACGGTCGAGTCGAACTTGGCCGAACCGGTCTCCTTGGCGAGGGCGACAGCCTGCTCGGAGGAGTAGAACGTGGAGCGGTCGATCTTGGCCGCTGCTGCTTCGTAAGCCTTGGACTTAGCCATTGTTCTGTTCCCCTCAGCTCTCGACCGTGATGCCCATGGAACGGGCGGTGCCGGCGATGATCAGCGAGGCGGCCTCGATGTCGTTGGCGTTCAGGTCGGGCATCTTCGTCTCGGCGATCTGGCGAACCTGATCCTTGGTGAGCTTCGCGACCTTGGTGGTGTGCGGGGTCGCAGAACCCTTGGCCACACCGGCGGCCTTCTTGATGAGCTCCGCGGCGGGCGGGGTCTTCAGGATGAACGTGAAGCTGCGGTCCTCGTAGACGGTGATCTCGACGGGGATGACGTTGCCGCGCTGCGACTCGGTCGCGGCGTTGTACGCCTTGCAGAACTCCATGATGTTGACGCCATGCTGACCGAGCGCGGGGCCGATCGGCGGCGCCGGGTTGGCTGCACCGGCGTTGATCTGAAGCTTGATCAGGCCGGTCACCTTCTTCTTCGGTGCCATTTCCTCTTCCTTTCACGAGCGAGGCGGATGCCTCGTTCTCCCACGCTCCCGGCGGATCCGGGTCGTGGTGGTGTCTGCGCGCACGACGAAACGGCGCACAAACCACATGAGTCTACCGCATCCGGCATCCCCCGGCATGACGAAGGCCCCGCCGGAGCGGGGCCTTCGCATCGCGCGATGCTGCGCTTACTGCTTGGTGACCTGATCGAACGACAGCTCGACCGGCGTCTCGCGCTCGAAGAGCGAGACGAGGACGGTGAGCTTGCCGCTCTCGGGCTTGATCTCGGAGATCGATCCGGGCAGGCCCGCGAACGAACCCTCCTTGATCGTGATGGTCTCGCCGATCTCGAAGTCGACCTCGGTGATGACCGAGCGGGCCTGCGTGGCGGAGCCCTTCGTAGCGGCTCCACCCTTGGCAGGCGCGACCTCCTTGGCCTCGACGAGCGGCTTCAGCATGTTGAAGGCCTCTTCGAAGCGCAGCGGCGTCGGGTTGTGGGCGTTGCCCACGAAGCCGGTGACACCGGGGGTGTGGCGCACGACGGACCAGGTGTCCTCGTTGAGCTCCATGCGGACCAGCACGTAGCCGGGGATCCGCACGCGGTTGACCATCTTGCGCTGGCCGTTCTTGATCTCGACGACGTCCTCCATGGGGACCTCGACCTGGTAGATGTCGTCCTCGACCTCGAGCGTGGACTTGCGCTGCTCGATGTTGGCCTTCACCTTGCGCTCGAAGCCGGCGTAGGAGTGGATGACGTACCACTTGCCCTCGAGGGAGCGGAGCTCCTGGCGGAACGCCTCGTACGGGTCGTCGGAGGTCTCGTCCTCGTCGTCGCCGAGCTCGGGACCGTCGTACGGAGCCACCTCGTCGGCGGCTGCCGCGGCGCGCTCCTCCTCTTCGTCGGCGAGAGACTCGGTGAGCACCTCGGCGGCGGCCTCGGCCTCGTCGGCCTGGTCGATCTCGAGCGCGTCGTTGACGATGCGGTCTGCCTCGGGGTCTTCGATCACGACGGCATCCTCTCCGGTCGGCTCGTCCTCGACGGGCTCGTCATCCTCGATGTGCAGGGCGGCGTGCTCGGCGGACTCGGCGGAACGCTCCTGGCTCGCCAGGACGTTGCCCTCCTGGGCTTCGTCGTCCTCGCTGGACTGCTCTGCGGCGGTCGACCAGTCGGCGTCGTCCACATATCTCTCGGTCACGTGATTCACTTCCCTGCAGGTTCGGCTTCGATGTTCAGCGGCGACAGCGGGTGCGTCCGGTTGCCCGGGATGCCGCCCGTCACCGCGACGGATGGTCGTCCGGTCGTCAGCTCGGTACGCCGAAGACGACGTCGACGACCCAGGTGAAGAGCAGGTCGAGGCCGTACACGATGGCCATCACCACCACGACGAAGCCCAGGACGACGAGCGTGAACTTGACCAGCTCCTGGCGAGTCGGCGTGACGACCTTGCGAAGCTCGGCGACCACCTGGCGGATGAAGAGGGCGATTCGCTGGAAGAAGTTGAGCTTCTTCTCACGGGTGGCGCCGCTGCTGGCAGCGACGACCTCGCCGTTCGGCTCATCCTGGACCATTCAACCCACCTGTTGCTCGGTTCGAGTCAGCTGACGCTGACGCGCAGGGCGGACAGGAATCGAACCTGCAACCTGCGGTTTTGGAGACCGCTGCTCTGCCAATTGAGCTACCGCCCTAAGGTCTTGCGACCCGGGAATCCGCATCCTGCCGGGCCCATGGGCACGGCAAAAGAATGCAGACAACTGCGTGGACAAGCATACGGCATGGCTCGGAGGGTGGCGAACGCGCGGCATCCCTCGTCGCCGTCGGGCGCCGTCGGTAGGCTTGATCGGCCGTCCCGCAGCCGGTGCATCGGGGGGTGCGGCATCGGACGAACGACGACTACCGAGGAGCGCGGTGACCGACAGTACTGCCGCCCAACAGTTCCAGGTCGACCTCCGCGGAGTCATCGACCTGCTGAGCCGCCACATCTACTCGAGCCCGCGGGTGTTCCTGCGCGAACTGCTCCAGAACGCCGTCGACGCGATCGCGGCGCGACGGGCGCTCGACGGGGGCGGCGGCCGCATCCGCATCACACCCGTCAGCGACGGGTCGACGGAGTTCGTGATGCGCGACGACGGCGTGGGTCTCACCGAGACCGAGGTCGCGGACCTGCTCGCGACAGTGGGACGCAGCTCGAAACGCGACATCTTCGATCTGCCGCGCGGCGACTTCCTGGGGCAGTTCGGCATCGGGATGCTGTCGTGCTTCATGGTGTGCGACACGATCGTCATCCGCTCACGGAGCGCCGCCGGATCGGCTGCCGTCGAGTGGACCGGCCACTCGGACGGCACCTTCACCGTCGCGCCGTACGCCCAGGACATCCCGGTCGGAACGAGCGTGCACCTGACTCCGCGCGCCGACACCCGGGCGCTCCTCGGCACGAGCACCGTCATGGAACTCGCCGAGACGTTCGGCCGGTACCTGCCGCACACGGTCGTCGTCGACCTCCCCGGCGGCGGCGAGACGACCGTGACCGAACCGGCGCCCTTCCTCGACGGCGACGTGGAACGACAGCTCGCCTACGGCCGCGAGCTCATCGGCGCCGAGCCTCTCGACGTCATCCCGCTGCACGTGCCGGGAACGCAGACGCGGGGCGTGGCCTTCGTCCTGCCCTTCGCCCCTCCCCCGACGGCACGTCAGAGCACCCGTGTCTACCTGCGGCGGATGCTGCTGACCGAGCGCGCCGACGAGCTGCTGCCCGCCTGGGCGTTCTTCGCCCAGGCCGTCGTCGACTCCGGCTCGCTGCACCCCACCGCCAGTCGGGAGTCGCTCGTCGATGACGACGCGCTCGAGCAGACCCGGCAGGAGATCGGCGAGGCGATCCGCCGCTGGATCCTCGACGCAGCGCTGCAGGACCCCCTGCGGCTGTCGCAGTTCGTGTCGATCCACGAGGTGGCCCTCAAATCGCTCGTCCGCCACGACGACGAACTCGCCCGGTTCATCGTGCGATGGCTGTCGGTCGACACGACCGCCGGGCGGTTGCGCATCGAGGAGATCGCCCGCCGTTTCCCGCTGGTGCGCTACGCCGAGAGCGTCGACGAGTTCCGCCAGGTCGCCAGCATGACCTCTGCCGGCGGCATCCTCGTCAACGGCGGCTACCTCTACGACGCGGACCTCGTCCGCCGCATCCCGGAGCTGTTCCCCGGTGTCGAGGTGGAGCGCGTCGACGTCGTCGGCGAGATCGACCGTCTCGATCTGGCGCCGCTCGACGACCGCGCTGCGGCGACCGCTCTCGAAGACCGGGCCCGGGCCGCACTCGAGGACGTGGACGTCGCCGTCCGCACCTTCGAGCGTCCGGAGCTCCCGGGTCTGTTCGTCGCCGACCCCGAAGTCCTGCGCGCACTCGATCGCGGCCGGGCACGCAGCGCCGGCGGAGCCCTGTGGGGCGGCGTCCTCGACCGGGCCGCGAGCGTCGTGTCGGGCCGCGGGGCGGAGGAGCCTGCCGCGCGACTCTGCCTCAACTGGACGAACCCGGTGATCCGCAAGCTCGCCGCGACCCCGGCGGGTCGCGTGTTCGACCTGAGCGTGCAGCTGCTGTACGTGCAGTCGCTGCTCGCGGGCCACCACCCCCTCGGACCGCGCGACCGCACGATGATGTCGACCGCACTCGCGGAGCTGGTCGACCGCGCGATCGACACCGACATCCCGCCCGCGACAGAAGGAGCCTCATGACCGGCTATGCCACCCGCATCCGATCCCTCTTCGACGAGATCGACAACACCCCGTGGGGCCCGCAGGAGCAGGCCCTCGTCGCACAGGCGGTCGCGCTGGCCCAGGAGAGCGGCGACGAGCGCCTGGAGTACGAGGCCCGCCTGCGGCAGACCTCGAGCGCCAACATGGGCGGCGACACCGACCTCATGCTGACGTCGTTCGCGTGGTGCCTGGCCCACCACGACGCCGACCCGGAGCGGTTCCCCGCCGAGGTCGACGGCGCCGGCGACGTGCTGTGGCAGTACAAGTGGATGGCGAGCGCCCTCGGCAACTCGCCGGAGTTCCCCTCCGAGCAGATCGCCGCCGTGCTCGATGACATGGAAGCCCACTATCAGCGCGCGGGCGTCGGTCCCAGCGGGGTGCTCATGGCCCGATTCGAGGATGCCTGGGCCGCGGGGCGCATCGACGAGGCGACGGAGCTGCAGCGGACGCTCGAGGCGACGCCCCGCGACGACTACAGCCACTGCGACGCGTGCGTGCGCAGCCAGTTCGCCGGGTTCTTCATCGAGACCGGCCGCGAGGAGGACGCCATCCGCCTCGTCGGCGAGATGATCGAGAACGGCTTCTCATGCGGCGAAGAGCCCGAGCATGCGCTGGCGCGCATCCTCCTCCCCTACCTGCACGCGGGGATGCTCGACGAGGCCCGAACCGCGCACCTGCGCAGCTACCGCCTCGCGAAGGACAACCCCGACAACCTCGCGATCGTCGCGAAGAACGTCGTGTTCTGCGCCGTCACGGGCAACGAGGCGCGCGCCCTCGCCCTCGTCGAGCGCCACCTGCCGTGGCTCGTCCACGATGGTCTCGATGCCGACGGACACGGCACGGCCCTCGGTGCGTTCGCACTGGCCCTCGACGCCGTCGCTGCGGCCGGCCACCCGGAGCTCACCGTCCGCGGGTCGGGCGCGGAGAACCTGGTCCCCGTCTTCGGTGAACACGACGGCCCGTGGCGCGTCGACGACCTCGCGTCTGCCGCCTGGGCCGCCGCGGGCTCGATCGCCGACGCCTTCGACCGCCGCAACGGCACGGACGCCCACACCCGGAACCTCGAGCGCCTGCGCGAGATCGGCACGGAGCGCTACGACGTGCCGATCCGCTCGCACGACTTCTCGACGGTGATCGCGGCAGCTCCCGTCCTCACGCGGGAGGACCGGGTCGCGCGCGCCGTCGCCCTCGCACACGCCGGCTCGTCCGCCGCGATCGACCCGCTCCGCGATCTGTTGACGGATGCCGATCCCGCTGAGCGCGTGACACTGTCGTCCCACCTGCTGGGCGGCCTCGTCGCCACCGATCGGATCGACGAGGCCGAGGCGTTCCTCCCCGAGCGCCTGGCCATCCTGCGCGCCGCCGGCCACGCCGAGCAGGCCGATCTCGAGGACCGCCTCGGCCTGGTCCTCTTCGGGAAGGATCTGGCGGAGGCCGGCGACGCCCTCCGAGCCGAGGCGGCCGCCGCTGTCGGCGCTCCCCCCGCGGTCCGGGCCGACCTGGTCGCGACGCTGGCGGTCGCGAAGATGTACGAGGGATCGTTCGCAGAGGCCCGCGACGACGCGCGCGAGGGCGTGCGCCTGTTTCTCGAGGCCGGCGACGCGGTGCGCGCGCAGGGCGTGCGACTGCTCGCGGTCGACGCCGCGGCATCCGCGTCGCTCTTCGACGATGCCCGCGCCGATCTGGACGCACTGCTCTCGGAACCGATCAGCGACGGCCGTCGGGCGCGGGCTCTCGCGGCGAAGGCCCGCCTGCACGGCGTGGCCGAGGAGTTCGCCGAGGGCGCGGCCGCCGCAGACGAAGCGGTGAGACTGCTCCTCTCGCTGGCCGCCGACGACCTGCGCGTGGGCGAGGCCTTCGTCCTGGCCGGAGCCCTGCACGAGGATGCGGGGGCCGCTTCCCTCGCCGCGGGGCGCTACCGGTCCGCGGTCGAGCGGTTCGAATCGGCGGGTGCTCCCACGGCCGATCCGCGGTACCGGCTGGGCCGGGCCGTGATCTCCGCCGGGATGCCGGAGGAGGCGGTCGACGCACTCCACCAGGTCCTCTCGGACGAGACCGCCGCTGAGGTGCCCGCCGGATCGCGCGCGATCACGGTGGGGCTTCTTGCCCGGGCCTACGAGGGCGCCCGCGACTTCGGGAACGCCGTCGGGGCGTGGGGCTTCGCCGCCGACCTCCACGAAGAGGCGGGCGAAGCCGAGGGTCAGGCCTTCGCGCTCGTCGCGCAGGGCCGCCACCTCGGCAACTTCGGCGAGTACGACGACTCCGTGATCGCGCTCGACACCGCCATCGCACTGATCGCCGGCCGCGAGGAGCAGATCGGCCTGCACGCCGAGGCGCTCCATCTGCTCGCGCAGGCGAAGATGCAGCGCGGAGACGAGGACGCGTTCGACGTCATCGACCAGGCGCTGACGCTCGGTCGCGCCAACGAGGCGCACTGGTACGTCGCCGACGTGCTCGACACCCGCGCCCGCCTGCTGGCCGCGCGCCAGCGCACCGACGAAGCGGTCGCGACCGCACTCCAGGCCGCGGACGGGTTCGCTCAGGCCGGCGACGCCGGCTCGGGCGCGGGGTCGGAACTCCTCGCCGCCCGGCTGCTCGTCGGCGCGGAGCGACCGGCCGATGCCGTCCCGCTCTACCGAGCCGCCATCGAACACGCGACCGCGAGCGAGAACGAGCCGCTCCGCCAGCAGGCGGCGCTGGAACTCGGCGACGTCTACGAGGGACTCGGTCGCCACGGCGACGCTGCGGAGGTCCGCGCGACGACCTCGGCCTGAGCGGGAACGACAAGGGGCGGCATCCGATCGGATGCCGCCCCTCACCACTCGTTCAGCCGATGCGGACGAGCTTCTTGTTGACGAACTCGTCGGCTGCCAGCAGGCCCAGCTCACGGCCGGTGCCGCTGCGCTTGATGCCGCCGAAGGGCAGGCCCGGCTCGTCGGCGAGGACGAGGTTGACGTAGACCATGCCCGCCTCGATCCGGTCGGCGACGCGGGTCGCCTGCTCGGGGTCGGTCGTGTAGACGTAGGACCCGAGGCCGAACGGGGTGTCGTTGGCGACGCGGACCGCCTCGTCCTCATCGGCCACGCGGTAGACGACGCCGGCGGGACCGAACAGCTCCTCGCGGTAGACGTCCATCTCGGGGGTGACGTCCGTCAGGACGGTCGGCGCGAAGAACGCCCCGTCGCGCGTGCCGCCGGTGACGATCGTCGCGCCCTGGGCCGCGGCATCCTGGATCTGCTTCTCGAGACGCTCGGCCGCAGCGACCGACGAGAGCGGGCCGAGGACGGTGTCGGTGCTCCACGGGTCGCCCACCGATGCCGCCGACATCTTCGCTGTGAACGCCTCGACGAACGCGTCGTACAGGCCGTCGACGACGATGAAGCGCTTCGCGCCGTTGCAGGACTGGCCCGTGTTGTCGAGACGCGCGTCGACGGCGGCCTGCGCAACCGCGTCGATGTCGTCGGCCGACAGCACGATGAACGGGTCCGAGCCACCGAGCTCGAGGGCGACCTTCTTGAGGTTGCGTCCGGCGACCTCGGCGACGGCGGCGCCGGCGCGCTCCGACCCCGTCACCGATGCACCGTGCACACGCGGGTCCGCGATCACGTCGGCGGCCTGCTCGTTCGTGAGGTACACGTTCGTGTAGACCCCCGCCGGGAAGCCCGCATCGCGGTAGATCGCCTCGATGGCGGCCGCTGACTCGGGACACTGCGGTGCGTGCTTGAGCAGGATCGTGTTGCCGACCGCGATGTTGGGGGCGGCGAACCGGGCCACCTGGTAGTACGGGAAGTTCCACGGCATGACGCCCAGCAGCACGCCGAGGGGCGCCTTGCGGATGACGGCGGTCCCCTCCCCCTCGATCGGGATCGGCGCGTCGGCGGTGATCTCGTCGATGTGGTCGGCGTAGTACTCGGTGATGTCGGCGGCGAAGTCGACCTCGCCGAGGGCACCGTCGATCTGCTTGCCCATCTCGCGGACGATGATCTTCGCGAGGTCCTCGCGACGCTCGCGGTGCAGCTGCGCCGCACGGCGCAGGAGGTCGGCGCGCTCGGTGGGAGTGGAGGTCCGCCCCCACCCCCGGGCGGCCTCGTCGGCGGCCCCGAGGGCGCGCTCCACCTCGTCGGCGGTGGCGGTGGGGTACGTCGCGTGGGTCTCGCCGGTGGCGGGGTCGATGACGGCGTAGTCGCTCATGATTCTCTCCAGTGATTCCGGTCGGTCAGGGGATCCGGTCAGGCCGGGATCAGGGTGTACTTCACGTTCAGGTACTCGTGGATGCCTTCGAGGCCACCCTCGCGGCCGATGCCCGACTGCTTCACGCCGCCGAAGGGCGCTGCCGCGTTCGAGACGACACCGACGTTGAGCCCCATCATCCCCGTCTCGAGGCGGTCGATCATGCGGTGCCCGCGGGCGAGGTCCTGGGTGAAGACGTACGAGACGAGGCCGTACTCGGTGTCGTTCGCGAGGCGCACGGCCTCGTCCTCGTCCGAGAACGTGCTGATGGCGAGGACCGGCCCGAAGATCTCCTCGCGGAGGATCGCACTGCCGGGGACGACGCCTTCGACGACGGTCGGCTCGTAGAACGTGCCGGGTCCTTCCAGGGCGTTGCCGCCGACGACGATGCGGGCCCCCCGCTCGACGGCGTCGCCGACGAGGTCCTTCGCCTTCGACACCGCACGGTCGTCGATGAGGGGTCCGATCTGCACGCCGTCCTCGGTACCGCGACCCACGGTCATCTCGCGGACCCGGTCGGCGACGCGGCGCGAGAACCCGGCGGCCACCGACTCGTGCACGATGAAGCGGTTCGCCGCCGTGCAGGCCTGGCCGATGTTGCGGAACTTCGCGAGCATGGCGCCGTCCACCGCCTTGTCGAGGTCGGCGTCGTCGAACACGACGAACGGGGCGTTGCCGCCGAGTTCCATCGAGACGCGGAGGACACCCTCGGCGGCCTGCGCGATGAGCTTCTGGCCCACCGGTGTCGATCCGGTGAAGGACAGCTTCCGCAGTCGCGGGTCGGCGATGATCGGCCCGGAGACCGCGCCCGACGATGCCGTGGTGATGACGTTGACGACACCGGCGGGGACGCCGGCCTCGGCGAGCAGTTCGACGAAGAACAGCGTCGTCAGAGGCGTGAGTTCGGCGGGCTTGATCACGACGGTGCAGCCGGCGGCGAGCGCCGGGGCGATCTTGCGGGTCGCCATCGCGAGCGGGAAGTTCCACGGGGTGATGAAGAACGACGGGCCGACGGGACGCTGCGAGACGACGATGCGCCCGGTCCCTTCGGGGTTCATGCCGTACCGGCCCGAGATACGGACCGCTTCTTCGCTGAACCAGCGGAGGAACTCGCCGCCGTAGGCGACCTCGCCACGGGACTCGCCGAGCGGCTTGCCCATCTCGAGCGTCATGAGGAGCGCGAGGTCCTCCTTGCGCTCCTGCACCAGGTCGAACGCCCGGCGGAGGATCTCGCTCCGCTGGCGCGGGGCGGTCGCCGCCCAGGCCTCCTGCGCGGCGACGGCGGCGTCGAGGGCGCGGATGCCGTCGGCCGGGGACGCGTCCGCGATGCTGCGGATGACCTCGCCCGTCGACGGGTCGACCACGTCGAGCGTCTTGCCTCCTTCGGCATCCACCCACTCCCCGCCGATGAAGAGCTGGTTCGGGATGCGGGACAGGAGGTCGGACTCGCGGGAGGTCATCGGAGGGTCTCACTTTCTGCGCGCAGCTTTCGCGCGCTCGGGGGTGCGTCGAGGGACAGGGTCTGGCCACGGAAGAACGCGGGACGACGGATCGACTGCCAGATCATCGTGACGATCCCGACGACGATGATCAGCATGCCGAGGATGAAGACGATCCCGACGCCGAAGATCTGCGAACCGGACCCGTAGGCGGGGTCCATCGAGTCGACGAGGGTCGTCACGAACAGTACGGCGAGGATCACGCCGCCGATCAGTGGGAAGAGGAACGTGAAGAACACGTTCCTCACCGAGTCGAACCACTGCTTGCGGAAGTACCAGACGCAGGCGAAGGCCGTGATGCCGTAGTAGAAGCAGATCATCATGCCGAGGGTGAGGATCGTGTCCCACAACGTGTCCTCGCTGACGATGCGCATCACGGCGTAGAAGGCGGAGGCCACGATCGCGGAGACGACGGTGGCGTAACCCGGCGTGAAGAACCGCGGGCTGACCTTCGCGAACGAGGGCGGCAGGGCGCCGTAGTGCCCCATCGCCAGGAGCGTCCGCGCGGGTCCCACGAACGTGGACTGCAGCGAGGACGCGGAGCTCGTGAGGACGGCGAGGGAGACGAGGAAGGCCAGCGGCCCGAGCACCGGATCGGACAGGAAGAAGAACACGTTCGCCTGGATGTCCTCGTTGCCGAGGCCGAGCTCCCCCGTGCCGACGCCGGCGAACATGATCATCGCCACCGCCAGCAGCAGGTACAGCGAGACGATGGTGATGACCGTGACAGTGGCGGCGCGACCGGGCGTACGCTCGGGGTCCTTCGTCTCCTCGTTCATCGTCAGGGTGACGTCCCACCCCCAGAAGATGAAGATCGACAGCGAAAGCCCGGCGGCGAAGGCACCGAACGAGGACACCGCGAACGGGTTGAACCATTCGAGGTCGAACGGTTGCGGGTCGAATCCGCCGCCGCTGACCGCCTGGACGATCGCGACGACCGCGAACAGGACGAGCACGGCGATCTGGAACGTGACGAGGACGTACTGGAGCTTCTGCGTCGTCTGCATGTCGCGGTACGAGATCCACGTGGCGGCGAGCATGAACAGCAGACAGACGCCGATGTTGATCGGCAGGATGAACGCCAGGTCGGCGATCCCCGGGTTGCCGGTGATCTGGGAGATCAGGAGGAAGAGGAACTCCACCGCGACTCCCGCGAGGTTCGACAGCACGAGGATCGTCGCGACGACGAGGCCCCAGCCGGCCATCCATCCGATCCACGGACCGAAGGCGCGGGTTGCCCACGTGAACGACGTCCCGGCATCCGGCATCCGGTTGTTCAGTTCGCGGTAGCCGAAGGCCACCAGCAGCATGGGGATGAACCCCACGAGGATGATCGCCGGGATCTGCGAGCCCACGACGGAGGCCGTCGGCCCCACGGCGGCCGTGAACGTGTACGCCGGCGCGATGCAGGAGATGCCGATGACGACAGCCCCGATGAGGCCGATCGTCCCGGCGCTGAGGCCCTTCTTCGAGAGGCCGCCGTCGGCGACGGGGGCCTTCTCTGCTGCGTGCTGGCTCATCGTCGAGCTCCTTCGGGTCAGCGGGACGGGTCGGTGGTACGGATACGGGGGACGACGACCATCGGGACCGGGATCTCGCTCAGGAGCTTCGCGGCGACGGAACCGAGGAAGAGGCGGCGCGGCTGGGCGAGCCGGCTCGACCCGACGAGGATCAGTTCGCCCGGCAGCCAGTCGAGGTGCGCTACGGCGTCCTCGATGCTGTCGCCCTTGGCGGTCACGATGTCGGCGCGGACCCCCTCCGGGATCGCCGCGAGCACATCGGTGAGGACCTGCTCGGCGTGCGCCGCGCCGGCGAGGCGGATGACACCCGTGTCGACGGATGCCGGCAGGTCGACCGTCACGAGCGAGACGAGCCGCAGCGAGGCACCGGTCGCCGAGGCGAGGGCGACGGCCTCCTCGAGGAGGACGTCCGCTCCGGCGCGCGTGCCGACGGCGACGGTGAGGCGCGGGACACCGGCATCCGTCACCCGCTTGCGGGCACCGCGCGGCACGAGGACGACCGGCACGTCGGAGGAGTGCAGGAGCTGGCTCGTCGTGGAACCGAGCCGGTGCCGTCCGCGGGCGCCGCCGTCGGCCGCACCGACGACGAGATGCGTCGCGCCGAACTCGTCCGCGGCCTCGACGAGCCCCTCGGCGAACGACTCGGCGTAGCGCGCGTGCTCACGGTGCACGACTCCCGCCTGCACCGATGCCGCGGCCTCTGCGAGCCAGGACTCCGCCTGACCGAGCAGGTACCGGTCGTACGAGGCGTCGGGCGGGGTGATGACGCTCCGCCCCTCCCCCGGCAGGACGAGGACGATGTCGAGTTCGGATCCGGATGCCGCCGCGATCCCGCCCGCGACGGCCACCGCATCGCGGCCCGCCTTCGTCGCGGTGTACCCGACGACGATGCGGTTGCTCATACCCGGCCGTCCGCGAGGACGTTCCGCGCGGCCAGGCGTCCCATGCGGATCGCGCCGTCGACGTGCTGGTAGCCGGCACCGGCGATGTCACTGCACGCGAACTGGATCGGGCCTACCGGGGTGCGGACGTCGGCGCCGTAGCGGTGCAGACCACCGAGGTCGAAGCTGGCCGCGTACGCGCCGCGGGTCCACTCCTCGGTGCCCCAGTCGCTCTCGTAGTAGACGACGGGGTCCTTCGCCTCGGGACCGTAGTAGTGCGACAGCGACCCGAGGATCCGTTCCTTGCGCTCCTCCGCGGTGAGGCGGAACATGTCGTCGGCGTTCCGGTCCGAGACGAAGCCCACGAGCGTCCCGCGCGGGTCGTCGTGGTTCGTGTTGTCGTACGCCTCGTGGCAGATCTCGTACGGGCTGAACGCGGTTCCCGAGAGCCCCTTCTCGCGCCAGAACGGCGTCTCGTACACGGCGTGGACCTTGATGACGAAGCCCATCGAGATGTGCTGGTGCATCTGGTGCTGCAGGCGCGGCATCGGCGGGACGAAGGAGATGCGGTTGTAGAGCACGGGTGCGACGGCGAGGACGGCGCTCCGGGCGCGGACCGTCAGTCCGTCCGCGTGCGCCGTGACCCCGGCATCCGACCACTCGATGGTGCGGACGGGACGGTTCAGGAAGACGTCGTCGCCGAGCCGCTCGGCCAGGAGGACGGGAACCTGCTGGAGTCCTCCGACGACGCGCTTGTCGAGGATGAAGTCCGCGTCGACGAGGTGCGAGTAGCTGCCCGCGCTCGCCGCCATGAGCAGCGACTGCAGCAGCGAGAACGCGTGCGTGGGCTTGGTGAGCATGGCGGATCCGGTCGCGAACGCGAGGTTGCGGACCGCCTCATCGTCGTCGGTCTGCTGGCGCAGCCACGCATCCCACGTGATCGTGTCCCACTCGGCGGCCTTCGGGTGCGCGAACGGACGGTCGGGGTCGATCTCGGCGACCATCGCGTCGAGACGCTGGGTGATCTCGTCGATCGTCCGCTCGGTCTCGGGGCTCACGGGGAACATCTCCCCCGTGAAGCGCGAGACGGTGCCGTCGGGTCCGACGTAGACGCTGTCTCCTTCGCGGTAGCGGCTGAAGGTGTCGAGACCCAGCTCGGCGACCGTGTCGATGAGCGCGTCCTGGTCGGGCGAGACCCACTGCCCGCCGAGCTCGAGCATGGCGCCGTCGATGACGTCGGTCCACAGACGCCCGCCGACGCGCTCGCGCGCCTCGAGGACCGCGACCGACAGGCCCGCCTTGCGCAGCTCGTGCGCGGCGGTGAGGCCGGCGGCGCCGGCGCCCACGATGACGACGTCTCGGGTGATCTCAGTCATTCACGACTCCTTCGTTGGAGGGGATGCGCTCGTTCGACGCGTGGTCGGGACGGCGACGGAGGTTGCGGCGGACGAGCGGCCAGAACACGAGGAGGACGCCGGTGGCGATGAGGCTCGTCCACACCTGGGAGCGTCCCGATTCGGACGTCAGCATCACGACGACCACGGCGGCGATCGCCGCGATGAGGAGGATGTTGAGCCACGGGTGGAACCACACCTTGAGCTTCAGCTTCGCCACCTCGTCGGGCGTCATCTTCTGGCGCAGTCGCATCTGCGTGAGGGCGATGAAGACATAGACGAAGAGGGCCACGAGGCCCGCCGAGTTCATGATGAAGTCGAAGATGCCCGAGGCGGGGGCGAGGAAGTTGACGAGCGTGGCGATGAGCCCGCCGATCGTCGAGGCGAGAAGCGCGACGACGGGGACGCCGGTCTTGGAGCGTGTGGTCACGGCCTTCGGCGCGAAGCCCTTGTCGGCGAGCGCGGCGAACATGCGCGACGCCGAATACAGGCCGGAGTTGAGAACCGAGAGCACGGCGGTGAAGATCACCAGCTGCATGATGACGTCGGCGCCGGGGATGCCGAACTTGGCGAGCGCGATCGTGAACGGCGCGTTGGCGACGTCGGTCGGCACGGGCAGTTCATCCCACGGGACGACCGCCACGATGACGAGGACCGATCCGACGAAGAAGAGCAGGATGCGCCAGATGATCGTGCTGGTGGCCTGACGGATGCCCTTTGCCGGGTCGACCGACTCGGCGGCGGCCATGACGGCGATCTCGGTTCCGAAGTACGAGAAGATCACGAGCGCGACGCCCGTGAAGGCGACGCCGATGCCGTTGGGGGCGAACCCGCCGTGCTCCCAGAGGTTGGGTACCGAGAAGGTCGCGTTCGGCCACAGTCCGAGCGCGAACAGAAGGCCGGCGCCGAGGAACACGACGATGGCGAGGACCTTGATGCTCGCCAGCCAGAACTCGACCTCACCGAAGGTGCGGACGGAGATCAGGTTCGTGCCGACGAAGATCGCGATGAGGATGAGGGACCACGCCCACGACGGCACGGCGGGGAACCACGTCTGCATCGTCTCGCCCCCGAGGACCGCCTCATAGGCGAGCACGCCGACCCAGAAGTACCAGTAGAGCCAACCCACGAGGTAGGCCGCCCAGTCGCCGAGCCCGACGCGGGCGTACTCCATGAACGAGCCGATCGCGGGACGGGATGCTGCCATCTCGCCGAGCATGCGCATGGCGAAGAACACGAGGAGGCCGCCGACGAGGTAGGACAGGACGGCGGCCGGGCCGACCGTCCGGATGACGTTGCCGGAGCCGACGAACAGACTGGCGCCGATGATCCCGCCCAGGGTGATCATCGTCACGTGACGCGAACGGAGCTTGTTCGAGCGCGCTTTGGTGACCGCTCCGAGTCCCGCCGAGGTCTCGGGCGAGACGGGATTCGACCAGTTGTCCGAACCCGCCATACTCAGGCCTTCCCCAGCGCCTCTGCGACGACGTCGAGTCCCTCCGCCAGGAGCTCGTCCGAGATGGACAGCGGCGGCAGGAACCGGATGACGTTGCCGTACGTACCGCAGGTCAGGACGATGACGCCCGCCGCGATGCATGCCTTCGCGATCGCCCCGGTGAGCGCGGCGTCGGGGGCGCCCGTGGTCGGATCGACGAACTCGGCGGCGATCATGGCGCCCCGTCCGCGCACCTCGCCGATGCGGGGATCGGATGCCGCAAGCTCGCGCAGCCGCGTCGTCAGGACCTTCTCGATCTCCTGCGCCCGCTCGATGAGGCCGTCGTTCTCGAACGCGTCCATCGCAGCGAGAGCGGCGGCGCAGGCGACGGGGTTGCCGCCGTAGGTGCCGCCGAGGCCACCGGTGTGCGTGGCATCCATGATGTCGGCGCGTCCGGTGACCGCGGCCAAGGGCATTCCCCCAGCGATGCCCTTGGCCGTGGTGATCAGGTCCGGCTCGATGCCGAAGTGTTCGCTCGCGAACATGGCGCCGGTGCGGGCGAACCCGGACTGCACCTCGTCGGCGATGAAGACGACGCCGTTCTCGCGGCACCAGTCGACGACGGCCGAAAGGAAGCCGTCGGCCGGGACGACGAAGCCGCCCTCGCCCTGGATGGGTTCGATGATGACGGCGGCCAGGTTGTCGGCACCGACCTGCGTCTCGATCATCGAGATCGCGCGGGCCGCGGCATCCGCCCCGGACAGTCCGTCGCGCAGCGGGTACGAACCGGGCACGCGGTAGATCTCGGAGGCGAACGGACCGAAGCCGCTCTTATAGGGCATCGACTTCGCGGTCAGCGCCATCGTGAGGTTCGTGCGGCCGTGGTACGCGTGGTCGAACGCGACGACGGCCTGCTTGCCGGTGAACTTACGGGCGATCTTCACCGCGTTCTCGACCGCCTCGGCGCCGGAGTTGAACAGCGCGCTCTTCTTGGCGTGGTCTCCGGGAGTAAGCCGGTTGAGGGTCTCGGCGACCTCGACGTACGACTCGTACGGCGAGATCATGAAGCAGGTGTGAGTGAGCTGCGCGGCCTGCGCGGCGATCGCCTCGACGACCTTGGGGTGGGCGTTGCCCACCGTCGTGACGGCGATACCGGAGCCGAGGTCGATGAGCGAGTTGCCGTCGGCGTCGAGGACGACGCCTCCGCCGGCGGCGACGGCCGCGATCGGGACGGTGTGACCGACGCCCGCAGCGACGGCCTCGGCCTTGCGTGCGAGGAGCTCCTGCGAACGGGGGCCGGGGATCGCGGTCTCGAGGCGGCGTTCCTGCGGAAGGGACGGTCCACCGAGGGGCGTGCTGACGGGAGCGATCGAGGTACTCATGCGGCGAGCGTAGAGGTGTGCGCGCGTGCGGTCACTCGCCATTGCGTCTATTCTCGGCGCAGGACTGTACGCGTCGTACACCGGAGAGGCCGACATGGTGGCACGGGATGCCGATCCCACCCTGCGCGCCCTCCTCGGTCGGGGGGAGCTGAGACTACGGCTCGCGGGCGCCGAGGCCGATCTGCCGCCGGGCGCCCTCGACCGGGCGACGCGGTGGGTGCACAGCTCCGACCTCGACGATCCGACACCGTTCCTCGCCGAGGATCTCGTGCTCCTGACGACCGGGACGCAGTTCCCCACCGGCATCCGCTACCCCTTCGACGCTTACGTGGGGAGACTCGTCGACCGCGGTGTCGCCGCACTCGGGTTCGGGACCGAAGTGGTGCGCGACGGCATCCCGCCGGGACTCGCCGTCGCCTGCCGCCGTGCGAACCTGCCGCTGTTCGAGGTGCCCTACAGCACGCCGTTCATCGCCGTCGCGCGCGCCAACGCCGAAGCCGTCGCCGCCCAGGCGTACGCGCGGCGCAGCTGGGCGCTGTCGGCGCAACGCGCGATCGCCCTCGCGGCGCTCCGGCCCGACGGACTCGACGCGACGATCGCCGAGCTCGCCCGTCAGCTCGACACGTGGGTGGGGATGTACGACGCGGCCGGCGAGCTCGTCCGCGAACACCCCGCCGGCGCCCTCTCGGTGGGAGCGGCGGCAGCACTCCGAGCCGAGGTCGGGGCGGTGCTGCGACGCGGCGCGCGCGCCGGTTCGTCGTTGCGCTCCGACTCCGACGCGTTCACGCTGCAGACCCTGGGGCGCGGCGGAGAGCTGCGCGGCGTCCTCGCGATCGCGGCGGGCGAGCTCGACCGCGCCGGCCGAGACGTCGTCACGGCCGTCATCGCGATGGCGGGCCTCGCCCTCGAACAGCACCAACGACTGTCGCGCGCCCGCAAGGCGCTACGGTCCGGGATGGTGCGCTCGATGCTCACCGGCGACCCGGGCCTCGCCCGGCAGATCTCCCGCGACGTGTGGGGCGCCCTTCCGCCCGCGCCGGTCGTGGTCGCGGTGACGAATGCCGCCGGTCGGCGCACGGACGCCCTCCTCGATCTGCTCGAGCTGCGCGCCGAGGAGCGCCGCGGCGGTCTGTTCTTCGGCAGCGTCGACGACGACGTCGTGATCGTGGTCCCCGCATCCGCTGCGCCCGTGCTCGACGAGTTCCCAGAACGGTTCGACGTGCGCCTCGGCCTGTCGGAGCCGGCACCCTACGCCGAATTCGCGCGCGCCCTCGACCAGGCCCGCGCGGCACGGGGCCGCGCCTCGGGCCCGGGGATCGTGAGGTTCGAGGAGGTGCAGGCCCGCGGCATCCTCTCAGCCCTGTCGGCAGGGCAGGCGTCGACGGTCGCCGCGGCGTACCTCGACCCGCTCCGCGAACACGATCGCTCGCACGGCGCCCGGCTCGAGGAGACCCTGCGGGCCTGGGTCGTCGCCGACGGCTCGAACGACGCCGCCGCGACCGCACTCGGGGTCCACCGGCACACCGTCCGCACGCGCCTCGCCGCCGCCGAGCGCATCCTCGGCGTCGACCTGTCGTCGTTCGCCGCCCGCGCCGAGCTGTGGGCGGCCTTGCACCTCGGGCGGTGACGGCGGGGCGGGCATGTCGTGTGGCGCGGTGCGGGACCGAACGGCGGAGAATCTCGCGCCGCGCCGGGCTCGCCGTGGCGGCGGGCGGCGTGTCCCGCTGGATCTCCGCCGTTCGTGGCACCGGGGAGTCCTCCACCCCCGCGGCGGCGGTTGCTCCGTCCACGACCTCGGCGGACGAACGGCCACGGCCGGCGGGTCTGCGGGAGGGTGCCGTCGTGTGCGAGGACGGGGCGGGGCTGACGACGACGGCGGAACTCCGGCGATCGGGGCTGAGCCCCGCGGCGATCGCTGCCGCAGTGCGGGCCGGAACGATCACGCGTATGCGCCGCGGCACGTATGCCGCACGCGGAGCATGCGTGCCCGTGCGGGAGGCGGCGCGGCACGGCGGCGTCCTCGGCTGCCTCAGCGCCGCGCGGCACCGAGGCCTGTGGACGCTCGAGGCCGGTACGGACCTCCACGTCTGGATGCGCGCCGATGGTCACCGCCTTCCCCATGACGGATGCCGGTGCCTCGACCACTGGGATGCCGCACCGTCGGCCGGGCGTCTCGCCGCGGCATCCGTTCCCCGCATCCTGAGGCAGATCTGGCTGTGCCGCGGCGTCGAGGAGTTCTTCGTGGCGGTCGAGTCCGCGCTGCATCTCGGGATGCTGACGCCCGCGGGTCGGGCGTGGCTGCGCCGTACCTGCGGAGACGGCGCCCGCGTGGCGCTGGACTTCGCCGGAAGCGATTCGGAGAGCGGCCTCGAATCGCTCCTGCGTTGGCGCCTGCGGGGCACCGGGGTCTCCCTGCGCGCCCAAGTCGACGTCGCCGGCGTGGGCCGGGTGGACTTCCTCCTCGGCGACCGCGTGATCCTCGAGGCGGACGGAGCGGAGCACCATGCCTCGGAGCGCGCGCGGCACCGCGACCTGCTGCGCGACGCGAATGCCGCAGCCTGGGGCTACGTCACGCTCCGCTTCGACTACGCGATGATCGTGCACGACTGGGACACGGTGCGCGCCGCCGTCGACGGGCTCCTGGCCTCCGGCATACTCGAGCCGTACGGCGGAGATCCGGTCCGACACGCCGGAGAACGGATGCCGCACCGCGGCGCGTCGCGCAGATCTCCGCCCTGCGACCCGAACCTCACTCCGGCGCGTGCGCCTCGAGGAACTCGTACAGGTCGGTCGTGTCGACCCCGGGGAAGGCTCCGGTCGGGAGGGTCGCGAGCAGGGTGCGGGGCGTCCGGACGTTCGGCCACGCCTGGTCGCGCCACGTGCGCTCGAGCTCGACCGGGGGACGCCGGCAGCAGACCTCGACGCCGTGGCGCGACACCCCGCGGTTCGGCGTCTCGCGCCCGATGAACCACTTCGTGTCGTCGAAGCGGACGCCGACGCTGACCGAATGAGCGCCGTCGCTCGAGGACTCCACGCGGGCCGTGCACCAGTACGTCCCGTTGCCGGTGTCGGTGTACTGGTAGTACGGGTTGAACTTGTCGGGGATGTCGAAGACGACCCGGCTCGTCCACCGCCGGCAGCACAGCTGACCCTCGATCGAGCCGAACCGGTCGGCGGGGAAGTTCACGTCGTCGTTCTCGTACGCCTTCGTGATCGTGCCCGATTCGTGCACCTTCAGGAAGTGGACCGGGATGCCGAGATGCCGGGTCGCGAGGTTGGTGAACCGGTGCGCGGCGGTCTCGTATGAGACCGAGTACGCGTCGCGCAGGTCTTCGATCGAGATCGCGCGGCGCGTCTTCGCGTCCTGCAGGAACGCCGTCGCGTGCGACTCGGGCACCATGAGCGCGCCGACGAGGTAATTGGTCTCGACGCGCTGGCGGAGGAACTCGGCGTACGAGGTCGGCTCCGCCTGCCCGAGGATGCGACCGGCGAGCGCCTGCAGCACCGGCGTCCGCGAGTCGCCGCGGCCTGGGATCGTGTTCGAGAGGTACAGCCGCCCGGTGCGGTTGTCGGCGACGGAGCGGGTGGATGCCGGCAGGTCCGACACGTAGTGCAGCGAGTACCCGAGGTGCGCCGCGATCTCGGACGCGGTCCGCTGCGTGAGCGGCCCGCCGGGGTGGTCGACGGCCGCGAGGATGGCTTCGGCCTGCTCCTCGAGTTCGGCGAAGTAGTTGTCCTGCCTGCGCATGAGGTGCCGCAGCTCCACGTTCGCCCGACGTGCCTCTTCGGGTGTCGCGGAGCGCTCGTCGTTCAGCCGCTCGATCTCGCCGTGGAGTGTCAGCAGCGTCTCGAGGACGCCGTCGGGGACGGACTTCCCGATACGGAAGGGCGTGATGCCGAGAGCCTGGAAGGTCGGTCCCTTCATCGCGCGCTCGAGGGAGATCTCGAGGGTCGCGCGCTCGTCGAGCGGCTCTGCCGTCAGGAGCGCGTCGATCGTCGTGCCGAGGGCCCGGGCGATCGCCTGGAGCAGTGAGAGCTTCGGCTCGCGCTTGCCGGTCTCGATCATCGACAGCTGGCTCGGCGCTCGCGAGACGGCGGCCGCCAGCTCGTCGAGGGTCATCCCGCGCGCCGTGCGCACCTGTCGCACGCGCCGCCCGATGCTCAGCGCGTCCGGTCCGTGATCAGCGGATGCCGCTTCCGCCCGATCTTCATCGATCGTCATGACGGGGAGTGTGTCACGGCAGCAGAAGATCGCACAATCTTCCCGTCCCGAATCGTCTCGCAGTACGGCCTTCTTCTCGCACAGTGGTGTCACGACCCGCTCCCGACCCCTCAGGAGGACGCCATGACCTTCCCCACCACCCCGCCGGCCCATCCGATGCGCGCCGGAGATCAGACGCAGAGCGCCGCCGACCTGCAGGCCGAATGGGACGCCGACCCGCGCTGGGACGGCGTCGAACGCACCTACAGCGCCGAGGACGTCATCCGGCTGCGCGGGTCGGTCCGCGAAGAGGCGACCCTCGCCCGTCGCGGCGCGGAGAACCTGTGGAACCTGCTGCACACCGAGGACTACGTGAACGCGCTCGGCGCGTACACCGGCGGCCAGGCCGTCCAGCAGGTGCGCGCCGGACTGAAGGCGATCTACCTCTCGGGGTGGCAGGTCGCCGCCGACGGCAACCTCGCGGGCCAGACGTACCCCGACCAGAGCCTGTACCCCGCCAACTCGGTGCCGTCCGTGGTCCGCCGCATCAACAATGCCCTGACGCGGCAGGACCAGA
Organism: Microbacterium sp. LMI1x-1-1.1; assembly: GCF_040676205.1. Lineage (NCBI taxonomy): Bacteria > Bacillati > Actinomycetota > Actinomycetes > Micrococcales > Microbacteriaceae > Microbacterium > Microbacterium sp. LMI1x-1-1.1. The sequence continues at coordinate 1,245,706 of NZ_JBEGHM010000001.1, read as the reverse complement.
TCGAGCACGCCGAGGGCGGCGCGACCCGCGACTGGCTCGCTCCGATCGTCGCCGACGCCGAGGCCGGATTCGGCGGCCCCCTCAACGCGTACGAGCTGGCGCTGTCGATGATCCAGGCGGGGGCCGCCGGCATCCATTGGGAGGACCAACTCGCCAGCGAGAAGAAGTGCGGCCACCTCGGTGGCAAGGTGCTCGTTCCGACGCAGCAGCACATCCGCACGCTGAACGCGGCCCGGCTCGCCGCGGACGTCGCGGGGGTGCCGACGATCATCATCGCCCGCACCGACGCGCTCGCCGCCGACCTGCTCACGAGCGACGTCGACCCGCGCGATCAGGGATTCACGACGGGCGAGCGCACGGCCGAGGGCTTCTACCGGGTGCGCCCCGGACTCGACGCCGTCATCAGCCGCGGCCTCGCCTTCGCCCCGTACGCCGACCTGCTCTGGGTCGAGACCGGCGAGCCCGACATCGAGCTCGCCCGCGCCTTCGCGGCGGCGATCCACGAGCGCTTCCCGGGCAAGCTGCTGGCCTACAACTGCTCGCCGAGCTTCAACTGGAAACGCCATCTCGACGACGAGCAGATCGCGACCTTCCAGCGCGACCTCGGCGAGCTGGGCTACGCGTTCCAGTTCATCACCCTCGCGGGCTTCCACGCCCTCAACCATTCGATGTTCGACCTCGCGAAGGGCTATGCGGAAAGCGGCATGACCGCGTACGTGGCCCTGCAGGAGGCGGAGTTCGCCGCCGAGAAGCACGGCTACACCGCCACCAAGCACCAGCGGGAAGCCGGAACCGGCTACTTCGACCTCGTCTCCACGGCGCTCAACCCCGACAGCGCCACCCTCGCCCTGGTCGGATCGACCGAGACGGCGCAATTCCACTGACACGACCGGATGCCCCGGCATCCCCTTTCTTCAGGAGTACGACATGACCCTCATCGACACCCCTCCCCCCACGACGACCGCCCTGACCGTGCGCGGACCGCTGCGCGAGCGGTACGAGGAGATCCTCACGCCCGGAGCCCTCGACTTCGTCGCGCAGCTTCACGAGCGGTTCGGCGGACGCCGCCACGACCGTCTCGCCGACCGGATGCGGCGCCGTTTCGAGATCGGCAACGGTCAGGATCCGACCTTCCGCTCCGACACCGCGCACATCCGGGACGACCCGGACTGGCAGGTCGCCGGAGCCGGCCCCGGCCTCGAGGACCGCCGTGTCGAGATCACCGGCCCCACCGACCCGAAGATGACGATCAACGCGCTGAACTCGGGTGCCCGCGTGTGGCTCGCCGACCAGGAGGACGCCACGAGCCCCACCTGGGAGAACGTGATCGAGGGGCAGCTGACGCTCCGCGACGCGATCCGCGGCGAGCTGAGCTTCACGAGCCCCGAAGGGAAGATCTACGAGGTCATCGCGGAACGGACGCCGACGATCGTCATGCGTCCGCGCGGGTGGCACCTGCCCGAGAAGCACATCGACGTCACCGACCGCTTGGGCCGGACGCTCGCGGCATCCGGTTCACTCGTCGACTTCGGCCTCTACGTCTTCCACAACGCCGAACGCCTGATCGCCGACGGCCGCGGCCCCTACTTCTATCTGCCGAAGATCGAGTCGGCCGAGGAGGCGAAGCTGTGGGACGACGTCTTCACCTTCAGCGAGCGGTTCCTCGGGATCGCCCACGGCACGATCCGGGCGACGGTGCTGATCGAGACGCTGCCCGCCGCGTTCGAGATGGAGGAGATCCTCTTCGAGCTCCGCGACCACGCGGCGGGACTGAACGCCGGCCGCTGGGACTACATCTTCTCGATGATCAAGAACTACCGCGGCCGCGGTGCGCGCTTCGTCCTGCCGGACCGCAGCCAGGTGACCATGACCGTGCCGTTCATGCGGGCTTACACCGAACTGCTCGTCCAGACCTGCCACAAGCGGGGCGCCTTCGCGATCGGCGGCATGAGTGCCTTCATCCCGAATCGGCGCGACCCCGAGGCGACCCGCACCGCGTTCGAGAAGGTCGCCGCCGACAAGAAGCGCGAGGCGGGCGACGGGTTCGACGGCACCTGGGTGGCGCACCCCGACCTCATCCCGGTGGCGCAGACCGAGTTCGACGCCGTCCTCGGCGACCGCCCGAATCAGGTCGATCGCCGACGGGACGAGGTCCACGTGTCGCCCGCACAGCTCATCGACTGCCACATCGGGTTGCCGATCACCGCAGCCGGTGTCCACGGCAACGTATCGGTCGCGATCCGGTACATCGAGGCGTGGCTGCGGGGCCTGGGGGCGGTCGCGATCGACGGACTGATGGAGGATGCGGCGACCGCCGAGATCAGCCGTTCGCAGATCTGGCACTGGATCCACCAGGACCTGTCCACCGAGGACGGCACGCGCATCACGCGCGACTACGTCGAGGGCCTCGTCGCACAGGTGCTCGACGAGGCGATCCGCCACGACGGCGACCGGTTCGACGACGCCGCACAGGTGTTCCGCGAGGTCGCGCTCGACGAGGACTTCCCGGCGTTCCTCACCCTCGGCGCCTACGCGCGATTCCTCGTGGAGTGACCCGCCGTCGGGGTGACCGTCAGCCGAGGTCGACGGCCACCCCGCCGGACGCGATGCGGATGGGCGCGACGTGCAGGCCGCGATAGATGTACTGCTCGTCCCAGCCGTGGAAGACGAGCACATCGCCGTCGGCGGTCGACACGACGTCCTGGCCTCCAGGACCACGGAAGGCTCCGTCGCTGCCGGAGGTCGTCAGGATCGGCTCGGGCTGCTTCCGATACGGGCCCTCGAGCTCGTCCGACCAGGCCGCACCGACGGCGTACGAGTCGCCGCCGTAGTCATTCGCCGAGTAGAGAAGGGCGTAGCCCCCGTCGCGGGCGACCAGGGTGGGTGCTTCGACGAGAGCCCCCTCCCACGGCTGGTCCTGCGCGAGGAGGGCGACGGGCGCGGCGGCCAGCGACAGCCCGTCGGCCGCCAACGGGGCCATCATGAGCCGCGTGTCGAGGGCGCAGCAGTTTCCGTCCGTTTTCCACAGCAGGTAGCGGGTGCCGTCCGGGTCGTCGAAGGTGGCGGCGTCGATCGCGCCGCCCTCCTCAACGGGACACACGAGCGGCTCGTCGGATGCCGGGACGAAGGGCTCGTCGAGCGACGGCGCGACGGCGACGCCGATGCACTGCCGACCCGACGCAGCGTGCTCTGCGGTGACGTACATGACGTACTCCTCACCGAGAGCCGTCACCTCGGGCGCCCAGGTCCGCCCGGGTGACGCCCACGCCGGCAGCGTCGGCAGCGCATCGCGCCGTTCGACCGTCCAGCTCTCGAGGTCGGCCGACGTTGCGACGCGGATGTTCAATCCGTGGCTCCCGGTGGCGAACGCGGCGTACCCGGAATCGGTCGACACCACGTCGGGATCGGGGAAATCCTCGTCGAGCACGAAACCCGTTCCGGATGCCGAGTCCGCGGAGGGCGCCGGCGCGGACTGCGACGCGGCGCCGCAACCGCTCATCGCCAGCACCCCCACGATTGTGAACGCTGCCAGCTCTAGGGCGCGTCTCATCCCTTCACCGCCGCTCCGGCCACCGAATCGACGATCTGCCGCTGTGCGAAAGCAAAGAGGATGAGGACCGGAATCGAGGCGATCGCGGCGCCGGCCATGACGATGCCGAAGTGGGTTCGGAACGCGCCCTGAAGCATGGCGAGTCCGGGCTGGAGCGTCATGTTCTCGGGCGAGAGCAGGACGTACACGGGCCACAGGAAATCGTTCCAGTTGCCGAGGAAGGAGAGAACGGCCAGGGTCGCGAGAGCCGGCCGCGCGAGAGGGAGCGCGACCTGGAAGAAGATTCGGAAGTCCCCCGCACCGTCGATGCGGGCCGCCTCCTCGATCTCGGGAGGGATGCCGAGGAAGAACTGGCGGAGGAAGAAGACCCCGAAAGCGCTCGCCGCCCCCGGCACCGTGATCGCGAGGATCGAATCGAGCCACCCGAAGTTTTCGACCAGCAGGTAGTTCGGGATCAGGAAGACGACCGGCGGCACGAGCAAGGTCGCGATGATGAGACCGAAGACGATGTTCCGGCCTGCGAAATCGAGCCGGGCCAGGGCGTAGGCGGCCATCGACGCGGTGACCAGGATGAGTACGGTCTGCAGCGTCGCCGCGGCGAAGCTGTTCCACAGCCAGAGGAAGATCGGCTGCTGACCGCTGAGCAGGAGCGTCTGGTAGGCCTCGAGCGAGGGCGGGGAAGGAAGGGCATACGGGTTGCGGACGGCATCCGCGTCGGTCTTCACCGAGGTGAGCAGCATCCAGATGAGCGGGAAGATCACGACGAGCGCCAGGGCGCCGAGAACGGCGTATGCGGTGAGGTCCCCCGCTCGACGGGGGGATCGGCGGCGCACGGGGCGCGACGGCTTCGTCGTGGCGGGACGGACGGCGGTGTCGGTCATGAGGCGGCTTTCTCGCTGCGCTCGCGCTGCAGGCGGAAGTTGACGACGCTGATGATCGCCAGGAAGGCGAAGAGCACGTAGCTCATCGCCGAGGCCGGCGCCATGTTGTTCTGGGACAGGCCCTGGTCGGCGATGTACATGATCGCGGTGCGGGTCTCGTTGCCGGGACCACCGTTCGTCAACAGGAACGACTGTCCGAACATGTTCGCCGAGGCGAGGATCGTCGTCGTCGTGATGAAGATCATGACTGGGCGCAGTCCGGGCAGCGTCACACTGAAGAACGTGCGGGCGGCTCCCGCGCCGTCAAGCGCCGCGGCCTCATAGAGGTCGGTGTTGATGCCCTTGAGACCGGCCAGGAAGATGACGGTGTTGAGCCCCGCGGTCCACCAGACGGTGACACCGACCAGCGAGACCCACACCCAGGGCGTGTCGACCACCCACGGAGTGTCGCTCGGCAGGCCGAACAGCCCAAGCAGGTGGTTCAGGATGCCGGACTGCGTGTCGAAGACGTAGCTCCAGATCACGCCGACGATCGCGACACCGAGCACGTACGGCGCGAAGAAAACGGTTCGGAAGAAGGTGGCTCCCCGCAGCTTGCGGTTCAGGAGGACGGCGATGAACAGCGGCACGACCACGAGGAAGGGGACGCTCAGGACGACGAACAGCCCCGTCGCCCGCATCGAGTTCCAGAAGTCCGCCGACGTGGTCGAGCCCGCGGTGAAGAGGTCGAGGTAGTTCTTCAGGCCGATGAAGTCCTGACTGTCGCGGAACGGGGACCAGTTGGTGAGGCTGATCCACACGCCGAACACGGCCGGCACGATGACGAACGTGACGAACAACGCCAGGAACGGTGCGAGGAACAGGTAAGCGATGAGGGTGCGCCGACGGCGTGCGGCCGGACGACGGCCACGACCGCCCGGCCGACCGACGATGCGGTCGGCCGGGACGGCCGTCGTGGCGGCGAGGTCACTCGCCATACTTCTGCTGGTTCTGTTCGATGATCGCGTCCGCCTTCGCCTTCGCATCGTCGAGCGCAGCCTGCGGCGTCTTCTTGCCGGTCAGCGCCTCATTGATCGCGGTGGTGATGAGCGCGTTGGCCTCGTTGATGCCGGGCGACACGGTCTCATAGTGGGCGTAATCGAGCTGTTCCATGAACGGCTCGAGGTTGGGGTACTTCTCGAGGATGGCCGGGTCCTCGCGGACCGTGTTGGCCGCGGGGAGCTCGCCCGTCTCCGCCCAGCCGGCCGAGTTGTCGTTCATCCACTTCACGAAGGTCGCGGCGGCCGAGGTCTCGTCAGCGCTCTGTCCCTTGTTCGCGGGGAAAACCCAGTGCGTCGAGCTCGACCAGACGGCCTTCTCGTCGCCGATCTGCGGCACCGGGGCGGCTGCCCAATCGAGGTCGCCGAAGGCGGTGTTGGTGGTCTGCCACACGCCGTTCCAGTTGAAGGCGGTGTCGCCGGCGAGGAGCGCCTTGATGTTGCCGTCCTGCGCGACGTTCTTCGGGCTGTAGCCCTTGTCGACGAGGTCGGTCATCCAGGTGAGCGCCTTGACCCCGGCATCCGAGTTGAAGGTCGCCTCGGTCACGTCGTCGTTGTACAGATCGCCGCCGAACTGCCAGAGCAGGCTCTGGAACTCGAACGTCCCCGTGAAGACGTAGCCGTCGACCCACTCGCCCTGGACGCCGGCCGCCTTCAGCTTCTCGAGCGCGTCGAGGTAGCCCTGACGGTCCGTCGGCACTTCGGTGAGGTCGGCCTTCTTCATGACGTCCTTGTTCGCGAACATCCCGAGCGGCGTGACGCTCCACGGCACGGCGTACTGCGCGTCGCGGAAGTCCCCCATCCCGAACACGTCGGGCGGGAAGTCGCCCTCGCTGTAACCGAGCCCCTCGATGATCTCGTCGGCGGGCTGCAGCAGGTTCTGCGCGGCGTACGTCGCCAGGTCGTCGCCGTGGAGGACGGCGACATCGGGCCCCTTGCCCGCTTTTACCGCCAGCGGCATCTTCGAGTTGATGTCCGCCCATTCCTGGGGAACGTTCTTGACCTTGATGTTGTCGTGCTCGGCGTTGAACTTGTCGATCAGCTTGGGGACGATGGTCGGCGCGGCGCCGCCCGTCCAGCCGTGCCAGAAGGTGACTTCGACGGCGGGGCCGTCGTAGTCCTCGCCCGACACCCCGCCCTCGCTGGAGTTCGTTGCCCCGCAGGCGCTGAGTGTGACGGCGAGCGCCGTGGCGACGCCGAGACCGAGGCCCCGCGAAAGTCGCGTAGTCATGTGATTGCTCTCCTTTGAGTACTCCCCGCCCGGAAGCTCGGGCGCGCTGTGTGAGTGTCGTCGAACTTACAGCGCTAGAAATTTGGTGTCAACGGGCTCGGCCACCGCTCGCCGGAGCGAACCGGGCGAGCGCTGTACTGTGGCCCGCGAGCCGTTGAAGGGAATCTCCATGCGAGGACCGCGCCTACAGGACGTCGCAGAACGGGCGGGCGTGTCGATGAAGACCGTTTCCAACGTCGTCCGCAACCACCCACACGTCTCGGCCGCGATGCGCGAGCGAGTTCAGCGGGCGATCGACGAACTCGGCTACCGGCCCAACGTCGTCGCCCGACGCTTGGCCACCGGGCGAACGGGTTTCGTCGCCGTCGCCTTCGCCGATGTCGCGATCCCCTATTTCGCCGAACTCGCGCACGTGGCGTCGCGACGGGCTCGGGATTTCGACTACCGCGTGCTCCTCGAAGAGACCGACGACACGATCGAGGGCGAGCGCGCCCTCATCGCGAGCTCCGAGGCGGGCCTCGTCGACGGCATGCTCTTCCAGCCGTCGAAGATGAGCCCCTCCGAGATCGCCCAGCATCGTTCGCAGATCCCCATCGTGCTCCTCGGCGAGATGCCCGCGCCCCTGACGATGGACCACGTCATGATCGACAACGTGGCCGCAGCGCGCGAGATCACGACACACCTGCTGGATTCAGGCAGACGACGGATCGGCTTCGTCGGCCACGAGACGACCTCCCTCAGCGAGACGTCCCGCCAGCGCATCCTCGGATACCAGGAAGCCCTGACGGGGGCGGGCGTCCGGGCCGACCCGCGGATGCTCGTGGCCACAGCGTCCATAGATGCCGCCGACACGGCGGCCGCGGTGCGTCAGGCACTGAGCGACGGGTGGGATGTCGACGCGGTCGTGTGCCGCGACGACCTCGCCGCGATGGGCACCCTCCGAGCCTTGCACGAGCGCGGGATCCGCGTGCCGGAGGACGTGGCGGTGACCGGGTGGGACGACACACGCCTCAGCGCCGTCACGTTCCCGAGCCTGACGAGCGTCAGTCCCGACGTCGATGCACTGTTCACCCGTGCCATGGAGCTTCTCCTAGAGCGGGTCGCGGGGTATGACGGCGCAGGGCGGCATGAGATCGCCCCCCATCGGATCGCCATCCGCGAGAGCGCGCCGTCGATCCCTGCACCCTGAACGGGCCCATCGAACCTTCCAGGTTTACAGCGCTGCACAGCATGAGGCATGCTGGACGCCATGATCGATGACGACCACGGCGCCTTGCGTGCCAGCACGCAAGACGGCACCTACCCCCGGCCCCAGCTCGTCCGGTCGACATGGGCAGACCTGAGCGACTCGTGGGCCTTTGCCCACGACGACGCCGACGAGGGCGTCGCCTCCGGGTGGCCGGCATCCGGGGTCGCCCAACGAGACATCGTCGTCCCGTTCCCGCCCGAGTCGTCCGCGTCGGGCGTCGGGGACACCGGGATGCACCCGATCGTCTGGTACTCCCGCGACCTCACCGACGCCGACCTGCGGGCCGCCGGTCACGAGTCGGGCCGGCGCCTCCTCCTGCACTTCGGAGCCGTCGACTACCGCTGCGACGTCTGGGTCGACGGATCACTCGTCGGTTCGCACGAGGGAGGTCACACGCCGTTCGTCCTCGACGTGACCCGCGCTGCACGCTCGGGGTCCCGTGTGGTCGTCCGCGTCGAGGACGACCCGCTCGACATCGCTCAGCCCCGCGGAAAGCAGGACTGGCGCGAGGATCCCCACGTCATCTGGTACCACCGCACGTCCGGGATCTGGCAGCCGGTGTGGCTCGAGAGCGTGCCACCCCTCCACATCACCGGGCTCCGGTGGACGACGGACCCGCGCGCCGGGATCGTCACGGTCGACCTCGAACTATCCGCTCGACCTCGGTCAGGGACGGATGCCGCGATCTCCCTCTCGTTCGCGGGACGTACGCTCGCGACGGTCCGCGCCGTCGTCACCGAGAACGAGGCGACCGTCGTCCTGCCCATCGCCGAGCTCCGCAACGGCCAGGCCTACGAGGAGTTGCTGTGGTCGCCCGAGCATCCGCGCCTCATCGACGCCGAGGTGCGGGTCGGTGACGACGTCGTCGCCTCGTACCTCGGCATCCGCACCGCTCACGTCGCGCGCGGACGGTTCTGGCTCAACGACCGTCCCTACTATGTGCGCTCCGTGCTCAACCAGGGGTACTGGCCCGAGTCGCACCTGGCCGCACCGTCGGCGGCTGCCCTGCGAGAGGAGGCGGAGCTCATCCTGTCGATGGGCTTCAACGCGACGCGGGTGCACCAGAAGTTCGAGGATCCGCGCTTCCTCCTCGCCGCCGACCAACTGGGTCTGCTCGTTTGGGGCGAGGCGCCCGGCACCTACACGTTCACGCAGACCGCCATCGAGCGCACGACGCGCGAGTGGCTCGAGGTCGTTCGCCGCGACGCATCCCACCCGTCGATCGTCACGTGGGTGCCGCTCAACGAGAGCTGGGGTGTGCAGCACATCGCGACGGATCCGCGGATGCAGCACTTCGCCCGCGCTCTCGTGGCGCTCACGAAGGCCCTCGACCCGACCCGGCCCGTCGTGTCGAACGACGGCTGGGAGCAGGTCGACACCGACATCGTCGCGATCCACGACTACGAGTGGCGGCCCGAGGTCGTGCGGGAGCGCTATGCGACGGATGCCGGCATCCGCCGACTCATCGACGCGACCGGACCGGCGGGTCGCGACCTGATCCTCGGCGGCGACGTGTCGGATGCGCCCGTCATGCTCACCGAGTTCGGCGGCATCTCGTTCGACACCGCCGCGGCCGAGGGTGCCTGGGGCTACTCCTCCGCGACCTCGCCCGACGACTTCGCGGAACGCTTCGAGGGGCTCATGGCAGCCGTGCACGCGAGCGAGGCCCTCGCGGGCTTCTGCTACACCCAGCTCGCCGACACCCTGCAGGAGACGAACGGCCTCGTGACCGACGACCGCACGCCGAAGATCCCGATCGACCGCATCCGCGCGGCGATCATCGGGAGTCACGGCGGGTGAGGCGGGGCGCCGGGTGCGCCGTCAGCGGATGCAATAGTTTCGGCACGACACGCCACGGGATCCGGCCCGTGCACGGCGTGTCGCCCGCGATCCATCGCGTCCGCGAACGGCGGCCGGAGGCATCCGCTCGTCAGTGGGTACCCGTGGGCCCGGCCAGGCCTGACCTGGAACCGTCAGCGGATGCAATAGTTTCGGCCCGACACGCCGCGGCATCCGGCCCGCGCACGGCGCGTCGCCCGCGATCCATTGCATCCGCGAACGACGACCAACGTCACCGGTCCAGCCCGCGAAACGGAGAGCCGGCGCATCGCCGAACGAGCGGATGCCGCAGCACGCCGCCCGGTCGGCGGATGCCGTCAGTCGCGGCTGTGGCGGGGCTTGCGCTCCGGGCGGTCGTCGTACGAGCGCTTCGGCCGGTCGTCGAACGAGCGCTGCGGGCGCTCGCCACCGGGACGGCCGCGGTCGGGGCGGATCTCGATGAGCTGGCCCGAGATGCGGGTGCCGCTCAGACGGTCGAGGACCGACGAGTCCATCGACGTCGGCAGCTCGACGAGCGAGAAGTCGGGCCGGATCGTGATCGCGCCGAAGTCGTCACGGCCGAGGCCTCCCTCGTTCGCGAGCGCGCCGACGATCTGACGCGGCTCGACACGGTGACGACGGCCGACCGCGATGCGGTACGTCGTGAAGTCGCCCTTGCCGCGACGCTCGCGCGGAGCGTCGGAACGCTCGCGCGCCGGACGGTCCTTGCTGCGGTTGCCACGGTCGGCGTCGGCGGCCAGCGTCTTCGCGAGCTGGTCGGATGCGGGGTCGAGCAGCAGCGGCGTCTCGCCCTGTGCCACGACGGCGAGGGCGGCGGCGACATCCTGCTCGGGCACGTCGTGGTTGCGGACGTAGTGCGCGATGACGTCGCGGAACCCGGTGATGCGGTCGGTCTCGGCGAGCGCGGCGGTGATCGCGTCGTCGAAGCGGGCGAGTCGCGTCGAGTTGATGTCCTCGGTGGTCGGCAGGTGCATCTGCGTGGGCGCCTGACGCGTCGCGCGCTCGATGTGCGCGAGCAGGTAGCGCTCGCGGGGCGTCACGAAGCTGATCGCGTCGCCCTTGCGGCCGGCACGGCCGGTGCGGCCGATGCGGTGCACGTACGACTCGGTGTCGGTCGGGATGTCGAAGTTCACGACGTGGCTGATGCGCTCCACGTCGAGACCACGAGCGGCGACGTCGGTCGCGACGAGGATGTCGAGCTTGCCGTCCTTGAGCTGAGAGATCGACCGCTCACGCTGCGGCTGCGGGATGTCGCCGTTGATGGGTGCGGCGCTGAATCCGCGGGCGCGGAGCTTCTCGGCGAGGGTCTCGGTCTCGTTCTTCGTGCGGACGAAGATGATCATCCCGTCGAAGTCCTCGACCTCGAGGATGCGGGTGAGTGCGTCGACCTTCTGCTGGTACGACACGATCAGGTAGCGCTGCGTGATGTTCGTGTTGGTGGAGGTCTTGGTCTTGACCGTGATCTCCTCCGGGTCGCGAAGGTACTGCTGCGCGAGACGGCGGATCGACGGCGGCATCGTCGCGGAGAACAGGGCGACCTGCTTCTCGGCGGGCGTCTTGGCCAGGATCTGCTCGACGTCCTCGGCGAACCCCATCTTCAGCATCTCGTCGGCCTCGTCGAGGACGAGGTTCTTGAGCTGCGAGAGGTCGAGGGTGCCCTTCTCGAGGTGGTCCATGATGCGGCCGGGGGTGCCGACGACGATGTGCACGCCGCGGCGGAGGGCCGACAGCTGCACGCCGTAGCCCTGCCCGCCGTAGACGGGGAGGACGTGGACGCCCTTCATGCGGGCGGCGTAGGACTCGAACGCCTCGCACACCTGGAGCGCGAGCTCGCGGGTGGGGGCGAGAACGAGTGCCTGCGGAGTCTTCTGGGCCAGATCCAGGTTCTCCATGATGGGAAGGGCGAATGCGGCGGTCTTGCCGGTGCCGGTCTGCGCCATGCCGACGACGTCGCGGCCGCCGAGGAGGACGGGGATGGTCGCGGCCTGGATCGCGGAGGGCGTCTCGTAGCCGAGGTCCTTGATGGCGGCGAGGACGGGACCGGTCAAACCGAGTTCATCGAAGCCGGGGAGGTCGGGGGTTTCAGCGGATTCGGTCGGGGTCTGGGGGTCACTCACCTATCCACCGTAGTGGAGTGGGCTGAGAAGCGCCCGGGCCGGTCAGCCGGCGGCGCTGCGGTAGCGCCGCGGCTTGCCCTCGCCGAGCTCGATGAGCCGCTCGTACCGCCGCACGTCGACGCCTCGACCGAGCAGCGCCGACAGGACGCGCTCGACGGCATCCGCGTCGCCGCCGACGATCCGCGCGTCGATGCTCCCGTCCGCCGCCTGCTCGATGCTCCACCCCCGAGCCCCGTGGGTCTGCAACTGCTGGGTGAGGTCGACGCACGGGATCCGCCGGCCGTCGGCGGCGAGGAACACGGTGTTCTCCCGCCCCTCGAGGTCCGCGATGCCGATCCCGCCGTCGGCGAAGCGGACCAACCGTCCGGTGTCACCGGTGCGGTAGCGGACGAGCGGCAGCAGCGGGTTCTCCCCCGCCGTCACCGTGATCTCCCCCACCTCACCCTCGGGCACCACGGTTCCCTCTGCGTCGAGGACCTCGACGTGCACGCGCCGGTCGAGCACACGGAACGGTCCGTCGTCCGTGCGGACGGCGATCGGCCGGGTCTCGTGCAGACCGTAGACGTCGAAGACGGGGCATCCGTAGGCCTCTTCGAGGTCGGCGCGAAGCGGCCCCGACAGCGCCATCGCGCCCGAGAAAAGCGCGAGCGGACGCAGGACGCCCCGCAGCTCGGGCTGGAGCAACTCGGCGAGGCTCGTCGGGTGCCCCGAGATCACCTGGGGATCGGCGTCGCGCAGGAACGCGACACGGTCGCCCGGTCGCCGCCACGCGCCGGTGTCGAGGTTCAGACGCGCCATCGCCCGGTGCGCGAACCCGCTCACGAGCGAGACGTACGTGAACGCCTGTCGCTGGAAGACGACGGATGCCACGGCGAACCGCTCGCCGTCCGGAGACCAGTCGATCCCCTGCGCCCGGACGAGCGAGACCATGAGGTGGAAGCCGCGGGCGACCTCTTCGACGTCGTCGGGGATGAGGAGGGCGGCGCCGGTCGACCCCGAGCTCGTGCCGTGCAGCATCCGGTCGAGGTCCGCGTCGAACGGGACGAACGCGGCGAGGTCGTCGACGAGGTGCTGCCGCGTGATCGGCGGGAAGTCCGTGAGCGCGGCGAGGTCGCCGAGCCCCCGGTACGCGAGCAGGTTCCGCGCCGCCCCGAGGTGCTCCTCGAGCCAGCCGTCCGTCGGCAGCGGCCGGCGGGTGCGCTCGACCATCTCGGCCGTCAGCCGGTCGCCGGTCGCGTGGACCCAGTCGGGTGCGGCGGGATGCCGGCGCCACCGGTCCAGGCGTGCGGCACCGGCGGCATCCATCGTCGGCCATCGCTCCGCGTCGGTCAGGACGGCCGCCGAGCCCGGGGTGTACTCGGCGAGGGCGAGGGAGTCGTCGGGGTCACTCACTCGAGTACCTCGCGGCGGCCTCCTTCGCCCGCGCCTCGGCGAGCCGGCGGGCGATCTCGTCGCGGTGGCGGTGCGCGGCGTAGGCCTGCGCGAGGGCGGCGTTCCGGCGCAGGGAATCCCGCGCCTCGAGCAGGCTGCGGGCGGTCGTGACGTCCTCGCCGGCGGGTCGCAGCCCCGCCCACAGGAGGAACGTGCGGACCGCCTCCTCGCGGCGCTCGTCGTCCGACAGCCACTCCCACGGATCGACGACCGGGGAGAGACGGAGCGCGAGGGCGTCGACGGCGCGCCCGATGCCCGGGGCCGCTGCCACCGAGGGTGCGAACGGTTCGACGAGGTCTTCGCTCGCGACGAGCCAGAGGCCGACCGCGGCCCCGCGGCGCACGCGGTCGTCGTCCTCATGGGACACCGCGAGCAGCCGGGGACGGAGCACGTCGCCGGCGAGCGCGGCGATCGAGACCCGCGCGTCCAGGAAGGAGCGCGGGACGCTCGCCATCCGTGCCGCGACCGCAGCGAGAGAAGGACCCGGAACGGTCGCCTCCCACGCGCGGTCCTCGGGCGGGGCCGATGCCGACCATGCCGACAGCAGTTCTCCGGACTCAGCCACGGAGCGCCTCCGCCAATCGGGCGCACGCAGCGGGGGCGTCGTCCATCGTCTGGACGTGCAGGACGTCGTACCCGGCCGCCGCGGCCTGCGCGTCGACGCGCGTCGAGCGCGCCGAGAGCAGGAGGGTCGCCGTCGTCAGCAGCGGCCGCACACGCGTGGCGACGTCGGCGTACTCCGCATTGCCGTCGCCGAACATCGACACGAGACCGTCGTCGGAGAGGACGAGGAGGTGCCGCCGCTCATCCGGTGCGGGTGGGCGGAGCCCTGTGTAGCGGCGCTCGAGCAGGTCGAGGGGGAAGGTCGTCCCGCCGCCGAAGAAGAACGCGAGGTCGCGGACGACGCCGCCGACCGTCCGCTGGTAGTCGTCTGAGCCGGCGACCTGGCCCGGCCCCGAGAAGCTCGTGACGCGCACGCGGCCCCCGCCGCGGAGCACCGACAGCGCGACGATCATGCCGGCGAGGACCGCCGACGATCCGCGGCCCGGCCGCGGCATGGAGCCCGACGAGTCGATGAAGACGTCGAGCGCGATGCTCGCCTCACGCGGCGTCGGCTCGTCGGGCAGGAACGATCGCCGACGCGTCGTGACCCCGGGGAGGACGGTGGCCCCGGCCTGCAGGGTCGCGGGCAGGTCGAGGTCGGCGAGGTCGTCGCCCGTCTCCCAGACCTCGAGCGGCCCCGGCAGCTCCGGAGCGGGGACCGCCGGCATCCGCTGCGTCAACGGTCGCACCCACGGGGCCGCCTCGGCGCGGTACCAGGCGGCCGTGACCTCGTCCGGGTCGCTCGCCCCGTACAGCGCGAGGGTGCGGGCGAGCCCGAGCGCCTGGCCGTTACCGCCGCCGACGCCGGTTCCCCCGCCGGCCTCGCCGATCGCACCCGGACCGCTCGACCCGGGATGAGCCGGGATTCCGCCGTGCAACCGGCGGTCGGAGAGGATGCGGCCGAGCTCCTCGGCGGTCACCGGCGCGTCGTCGGCGGCGCAGCCCGCGCCGTGGCCCGGCCCGGCCGGCGGTGTCCGTCGCGACGACCGCTGCCGCTCCACGATGTAGGGCGCCGTGAGCACCCCGAACCGCAACGCCCCGAGCACCGGATCGTGCGCGAAGGAGCGCACGACGCCGGCGAGCTGGTCGGCATCCGCCTCGGGACGCGTCGTGATCGCTCCCGTGAGCTCGGCGGCGATGCGCTCTCGCTCGCGACGCGCTTCGCGGAGCGCGCGTTCCTGCTCGCGGTGCTTCTCGGGGATCTCCTCCCACGGTGCGTCGGAGCGTCCGCGCGGCGGAGCCGGTGGGGCCGGAGCCGGCGGCGCGGGCGGGCAGAGTCGTCCGGCGGGGAGGCCCCAGACGAGTTCGAAGGTCCGCAGGTAGACCCACCAGAGGCGATCGGCGCTCTCGGGCGCGGGGAGCGTCGCCTGCACGAGTCGCACGATCCCGACCGGCTCCGTGTCGCCGCGGCGGCGTTGCAGCAGCGCGACCCGGGCGTTGACGAGCAGGTCGGTCCAGAGGTTCGACAGGAGCGCGAGGTCGTCCGCCGAGACCGGGTCCGCCCCCGCGGCGGCGAGTGCGCGGGCGAGCTGATGGCGGATCTTCAGCGAATCCATCCGGGTGGCCGGGGCGAGGACGTGATGGCCGATCTCGTGGGCGAACAGGCTCTCGGCCCCGTGTTCGACGCCCCACGTGCGGATCATGTCGGGGTCGACGGTGACCGACGGCGGGAACGAGAACCAGGCAGCGGTGCCCTTCGCGGCGCCCTCACCCGGTGCGAGACGCACGTCGCGCAGGTGCACACCCCAGAGCCCGAGGGCGCTCTCCCACGCCTCCCGCGTCCCGCCCTCCAGCGGGACGACCGTCGCCGGGGCGCTCACGCGGCATCCCGCACGTGGACCCAGGCGAGGTAGGAATCGGGGAACAGCACGATGCTCGCCGCTCCCCCGGCCGCCGCCTCGGGCGCGGCGTCGAGAGCACGCAGCCGCGATCCCCACGCGTCGGCGTCGAGGCGCCACCACTGCTCGCCCGTCCGGACGCCGAAGGCTCCCGGGTCGCCGAGCGGAGCCGCTTCGACGGGCGGTGCGATCCACGCCCCGCCGAGGCCGGCGAAGCCGCCGACGGCGCATACGTAGCCGCGGGATGCCGCCCGCCCCGGCCACCAGAACCGGTCGTCCCGCTGCGCCTCGAGGAACGCGTCGAGGTCGGCGGAATCGAGCCCGAGGGCTGCGGCCGCGGCATCCGGATGCGTCTGCGACAGCCGCGCGAGACGCTGCAGGGCGTCGTCCCGGAACGCGAGGGCGCCGGCTCGCCAGGCGGCGACACCGGCGAGGTCGACGGCGTCGACGTCGGATGCCGCGGCGAACCCGGCGGCGAACGACGCCGCGAAGCGTGCGGGGTCACCCCCGGCTGCCGCCGTGTTCCGGGCGGCGAGGTCGATGTCGAGGCCCTCGACGTGCGGCATCGGCGCGGACGGGGGCGGAGCCGCGAGGTGCCCGGGACGCCGGATCACGCGCGGCGCTCCGCCCACCGCAGGTAGGCCGTGTAGCGCTGGTGGAGGTACTTGAGCGTCACGAGGTCGTCGAAATCGCGGCCGTAGACCTTGCCCGTCGCCGCGATCGCGCGGATGCGCGCTTCGATCTCGGTGAGGCGGCGCGACGCGTCCACAGCGCTGACGCCGTCGAGCCCGCGGTCGAGGTCGGCCAGCAGCGTCCGGACCGGATCGTCCTGCCCGCGGCCGAGCGCCTCGTACTGCCGGCACGACTCCGCGAACATGTCGCTCAGCCAGCTCGACAGGTCGGTGGCGAGCTCGCGTTCGGCGCCGACGTCGAACCGCGGATGCGTCGGGTTCGGCAGCAGCTTGCCGCGCAGGACGAACGGCAGGATCGCGGCGACGTCGGCGATCTCGACCGTCGGCCGGCCGCGGAACCACGCCATCGCCTTCGCGTAGAGGATGAGCGTCTGGAGAGCCCGGACCGACAGCCCGTTGATCGTCTGGGCGCCGAGGTCCGCGGTGAGGTCGGCGCCGGAGTTCGACTCGATGACCTCGGGCACCCGGCCGCCGGCCGTCGTGACGGTGTCCTTCGTCCGGTACTCGAACCGCCGCCCGCCACCCTGGACGAACTCGAAGTGGCTGAAGAAGAACTCCAGGCGGCGACGCACGGCGTCGGGAACGGGCACCGCCCGCACCTCGTCGCGCATCCGACGCTGCTCGTCGCCGTCGAAGACGAGCTCGTCGGGGACGTGCTCCTCCGGCTTCTCGCCCGCCTCGACGCGGGCGACGAGCTCGTCGAAGAACCGACTGTTGAACCCCGCCGCCGGGACGGTGACGTCCATGCGGTCGCGGAGCGCCTGAATGACGGGGAATGTCCCGCCGCCGGCGTCGTCGTTGGCGGTGAAGAACCAGCTCTCGACGCCCGACTCCGGCGCCGTCCGCCGCATCTGA
Organism: Microbacterium sp. LMI1x-1-1.1; assembly: GCF_040676205.1. NCBI lineage: Bacteria > Bacillati > Actinomycetota > Actinomycetes > Micrococcales > Microbacteriaceae > Microbacterium > Microbacterium sp. LMI1x-1-1.1. The sequence goes on along the minus strand of NZ_JBEGHM010000001.1, from coordinate 1,228,383 downwards.
TCGTGGCTCTCGACATAGCCCTCGGCGACCATCGTCAGGAGCGCGGACTGGGTCTTGGTCGGGATGCGGTTGTACTCGTCGACGATCTTCACGGGGCGCGTGAGCCACTCGCGCCACGCGATGCCGATCTCGGCGAGTGAACCCGCCTGCACGAGGTCGCGCGGCAGCGGGATGCCGACGAGGTCGCTGATCGTGAGCTGCGGCTGCCCCTGCTGCACGCCGCGGCGCACCTCCTCGGCGGTCGACCCCGAGAGGACGCCCATGAGGACCGCGACGGTCGTCTTGCCGCGTCCGGGTCCGCCGATCAGCAGGCACTTGCCTCCGACGACGAAGGACAGGAGCGGGAGGAGGACGTTCGATGAGAAGGACGGCTGCGTCGGCAGAGTGATCTCCGCCCCGGCATCCCCCACCCCGAAGGTCAGCGGATCGCCGTCGGAGAACTCGATGTCGTAGTACGGCGACATGACGGCGCGGTTGACGATCCAGTAGTAGGCGCGACGGACCTTCTCATCGAGCGCGGGGGCCTCGGCGCGGCCGGGTGCGCGGAAGAGATCCTCCGCGGTGAGCGGTGCGACACCGGCATCCGCTGCACTCGTCGTGGGTGATTCCGAGAGCTTGTGCCAGCGGTCCGCCATCGCGCCAGCCTAACGGGACGCGTCGCCGGCGGTGCGCCCGCGGAGGGCCTCCTGCTCGGCGAGCGGGCGCCCTTCGAGGGGAGCCGCGAACGATGCCGCCCGCACGATCGCCTCGCGGACGGCCGGCAGGACGGCGGCGACCCGCTCGGCGACCGATCCGCGCACCTCCAGCCACGGCACCGACTGCTCGGCGAGCACCTCGCGGAACCGGCGCTGCATGGCGTGCCGGATGTGCTCGCCGTCGCGCATCCCGTCCTGCACGAACGGGATCTCGTCCCCCGTGAGGACGTACAGGGCCGGCCGGTGGCCGTCCGCACGACGACGGATGCCGGGGGCCGGGCGCCCGACGTAGCGCTCATGCCAGAGCGCCGTGGCGAGCACGTCGGTGTCGCAGACGAGCACCGGCATGGGGACGCGGCGGAGTGCGGCATCCTCCATCGCCATCTGGCGGTCGACGACGAGATCGAACTCGTCGCTCCGCCACGGGGCGTCGAGGCCGCCGTCACGGATCTCGGAGTACTCGCGGCCGTACTCGGGCACCCACGTCGTCCCGAGCTCTTCGGCGAGCGCCGCGGCGAGAGTCGTCGAACCGGTCGACTCGGCACCGAGCACGACGATGCGGGCCGCAAGCGACGCCCGGGCCGCGGGGGCGAGTTCGTGCCAGTGCGCAGCGATGTCGGCGCGGATCGCCGTTCCCGAGATGGGGTTGTGGATGCGCCCCGGGTCGACCTGCACCCAGGTCGCGCCGAGGCGTCGGGCGAGCTCCTCGCCGTAGGCGTCGGACGTGAAGACCGCATCCGCCGGGCTGTCGAGCAGGCCCGCGATCGTCGCGGTGTGCGCCTGCCACGCGGTGTCGGAGGCGAAGTCGACGGGGGTGTCGTCGAGGTGGTCGACAACACGAACGGTCGGGTGCTCCTCGCGGATCCAGGCCGCGCGCTCGGCGAGCGGGATCGATTCGACCGACGCGGCGATGACCTCGACCGTCACCCGTTCGCACTGACGCGCCGCGGAGCGGATGAGGTGGGCGTGCCCGGCGTGCAGGGGGTAGAACTTCCCCACCACGACGCCGTGGCGGAACCGCGTGTCAGGCACGCGCGGCCGCGACCTCGCCGGGGGCCGACGTCCGCTCGACGCGCCGCCAGCCCGCGTAGCCGCCGACGCACAGACCGATGAACAGGACGTAGAGGGCCGCGACGATCCACAGGCCGGTCACGATGGACAGCGCGACGAAGGCGATGTCGACCCCGATCCAGACGAACCAGTTCTCGATCCACTTGCGGTTGAGCATGTACTGGGCGACGAGGCTCGCCGCGGTGGTCGCGGCATCCGCCACCGCCACCTGCGAGTCGGTGAAGGTCGCGAGGAACCAGGCGAGCACGGCCGTGCCGCCGATGCCGGCGACCACGAGCCACGGGACGGCACGGCGCGGCGTGCGGGCGATGTAGCCCTTGTCCTGCTCGACGCCGCGCGCCCAGCGCACCCAGCCGTGGACCCCGAGCACGAGGTAGACGACCTGGAGTGCTGCGGCGGCGTAGAGCCCGGCCGGCACGAAGACGGCGAGGAAGACGATGTTGTTGGCGATGCCGAGGGGGTAGGTCCAGATGTTCCGGCGAGCGGCGAGGAACACGCACGCGGCCCCCGTCGCGAATCCGACGATCTGCATCCATTCGGCCAGGATCCACTCGAGCACACGACGAGCCTAGAGGGGCGTCGACCGGCTCCCGACCACGGCGAGGCGCGCGGACGTATGATTGTCCGTTGCGCCTGATGACCGAACGGACTGCCTCGTGATCGAAATCCTCACCCCCGACCAGATCGACCGCGCCCGCACGACGGGTGGACTCGTCGGCGACATCCTGCACGGGATCAAGGAGCGCGTGAAGCCGGGGACGAACCTCCTCGAGATCGACGCGTGGGCGAAGGACATGATCCTCGGCGCGGGTGCCGAATCCTGCTACGTCGACTACGCGCCGTCGTTCGGTCGCGGCCCGTTCGGCCACTACATCTGCACGGCCGTGAACGACGCCGTCCTCCACGGTCGGCCGCGCGATCAGCGAGTCGTCGCGGGCGACCTGTTGACCCTCGACCTCGCGATCAAAACGAGCGGCGTGGCCGCGGACGCCGCGATCAGCTTCACCGTCGGGGGCGGCGCCCACGCCGAGAACGACCCGCTCATCACGGCGACCCAGGAGGCCCTGGCCGCCGGCATCGAGGCGGCGCAGCCCGGCGCCCGAATCGGCGACATCTCGGCCGCGATCGGCGACGTCCTCACCGCCGCGGGCTACCCCGTCAACACCGAGTTCGGCGGGCACGGCATCGGGACGACGATGCACCAGGATCCGCACGTGTCGAACATCGGCCGCGCGGGCCGCGGCTACCGCCTGCGCCCCGGACTCATGCTCGCGATCGAGCCGTGGGTCATGGTCGACACCGACGAGTTGAAGGTCGACGACGACGGCTGGACGCTCCGGAGCGCGACGGGATGCCGCACCGCGCACACCGAGCACACTGTCGCGATCCTCGAATCGGGCAACGAGATCCTCACGCGCCCCACGCGCTGACCCGCGTCACACCTCTCGCCCGGGCGATGCCCGACGGTACGCTCGGAGGGTGACCGAACGCGCCCCCGTCTCCCGCAAACCCCGTGTGTCCGAAAAGCTCAGCGCCATCGCCGAGTCCGCGACCCTCAAGGTCGATGCCAAGGCCAAGGCCCTGCAGGCCGCCGGTCGCCCGGTGATCTCGTACGCGGCCGGAGAGCCCGACTTCGCGACGCCGCAGTTCGTCGTGGATGCCGCGGCCGAGGCCCTGCGCGACCCCGCCAACTTCCGCTACACGCCCGCCGCCGGCCTCCCGGTGCTCCGTGAGGCGATCGCGGCGAAGACCTTCCGCGACTCCGGGCTCGAGGTCGCGCCGTCGCAGGTCATCGTCACCAACGGCGGCAAGCAGTCCGTCTACCAGGCCTTCCAGGCGGTCGTGAACCCCGGCGACGAGGTCCTCCTCCCCGCGCCCTACTGGACCACCTACCCCGAGGCGATCGCCCTCGCCGACGGCGTGCCCGTCGAGGTGTTCGCCGGTGCCGATCAGGAGTACAAGGTCACCGTCGACCAGCTCGAGGCCGCTCGCACCGACAAGACCACGGTGCTCGTGTTCGTCTCGCCGTCGAACCCGACCGGCGCGGTCTACACCCCCGACGAGACGAAGGCCATCGGCGAGTGGGCCCTCGCCCACGGCATCTGGGTGATCAGCGACGAGATCTACCAGAACCTCGTCTACGAGGGCGCGCGGGCCCAGTCGATCGTCGAGACTGTGCCGGAGCTCGCCGGCCAGACGATCCTCGTCAACGGCGTCGCGAAGACGTACGCGATGACCGGCTGGCGCGTGGGCTGGATGGTCGGCCCCGCCAACGCCATCAAGGTCGCCGGCAACCTGCAGTCGCACCTGTCCTCCAACGTCAACAACATCGCGCAGCGCGCGGCCCTCGCCGCCCTCACCGGGCCGCAGGACGAGGCCGAGAAGATGCGACAGGCGTTCGACCGTCGTCGCGGGCTGATCGTCGCCGAACTCGCGAAGATCTCGGGCGTCACCGTCCCGAACCCGCTCGGTGCTTTCTACGTCTACCCCGACGTGACGGGCCTGCTCGGGCGCGAATGGGACGGCGTCCGCATCGAGACCTCCCTCGAGCTGGCGGACTTCATCCTCGAGCGCGCCGAGGTCGCCGTCGTCCCGGGTGAGGCGTTCGGCCCCTCGGGCTACCTGCGCTTGTCCTACGCGCTCGGCGAGGACCAGCTGCTCGAGGGCGTCCAGCGCCTTCAGCGCCTCTTCGCCTGACGTCGGACTTCGTCGACGTCCCACTCCGGCCGGGAATGAGCGCGCTGTTCCCGGCCGGATCGGGACCTCGGCGTCGAACGCCCCGGGTCAGAGTTCGACGTCGAAGAGCACCGGCTCGGGCTGCAGGACCACGCCGAACTCGGACTGCACGCGCTGCTGGATGAGCCGCGCGAGGGCGGCGACCTCTTCGGCCGTCGCCCGGCCGCGGTTCGTGAGCGCGAGCGCGTGCTTGGTCGACAGCGACGCCTGCGAGCCGGGCAGGCGGAAGCCCTTGCGCATCCCCGCGTGCTCGATGAGCCATGCGGCGCTGATCTTGACGGGCGCGGGTCCGCCGGCGCGCGGCGGGATGAACCCGTCGAACCGGTCGAGCGGGATGACGCGATCCGCCTCGAGGGCGGGCGCCATCGACCACCGCGGCGCCTCCGCGGGGAGGGTCGCGGCGAACTGCGCCGACACGACCGGGTTCTGGAAGAACGACCCGGCACTCCACGTGTCGTGGTCGTCCTCGTCGAGCACCATGCCCTTGCGTCCGCGGATCTCGAGGACGGTCTCGCGGATCCACGCGAGGGTGACCTCGGCATCCGCGTCGAGTCCCAGCGCCGACCGCAGCTGCGCACCGCGGACGGGCACCGCGCCGTGGCCGACCTGGGCGAGTTCGAGGGTCACCGACAGGATGACGGCCGAACGCTCCGGCACCGACCCGTAGTGCTTCTTCAGCACCGAGGTGCGCAGACCGAGACCGAGATCGGATGCCGGGACCACCGACACCTCCCCGGTCGCCTCGTCGATGAGCTCGACCTCGACCAGCGTCTCGACGATCTCCTGACCGTACGCACCGACGTTCTGAATGGGCGCGGCGCCCGTCGTGCCGGGGATCCCGGCCATCGCCTCGATGCCGCTGAGCCCAGCCGCGACCGTCTGCGCGACGAGGTCGTCCCACGAGTGACCCGCCTGCACCCTGAGGCGCACGTGACCGGGGTTCGGCGAGGGCAGCCGCTCGATGCCCGACGAGCGGACGAGGATCACGGTGCCTTCGAACTCCTCATCGCAGAAGAGCAGGTTCGATCCGCCGCCGAGGACCAGCCACGGCTCCCCCGCCGCCCAGACCTCGCGGAGCGCGTCGGCGAGTTCGTCGGCCGTCGTCGCCTCGACCATCCGCTGCGGAGACCCGCCGACCCGGAGAGTCGTGAGCTGAGAGAGCGGGACGGGCGTGATCTCGGGCATCAGGATGCCGCGCGGACGCGCACCTGCGCCTTGCCGAGGACGGTCGTGCCGTCGTGGCTGACCGTCAGATCGATACGCACGGCATCGTCGTCGACCGCGCCGACCTTCGCGACGACCGTGACGTCCGCGCCGGCCTCGGTGTCGACGAGGACGGGGCGCGTGAAGCGCACGCCGTACTCGAGGATGCGACCGGAGTCGCCGAGCCACTCGACGAGCGTCTCGACAGCGAGGCCCATCGTCAGCATGCCGTGGGCGAGGACGCCGGGCAGGCCGACGCGCTCGGCGACGGCGTCGTTGTAGTGGATGGGGTTGAAGTCGCCCGACGCTCCCGCGTACCGGACGAGCGACGCGCGCGTCAGGTGGACGGTGCGCTCGGCGACGACCGCGCCGACCTCGAGGGGGATCATTCGTCTCCTCCCACCAGCAGGACGGACGTCGCCGTGACGACGTGGTCGCCACCGGCATCCGTGATCTCGGCTTCGCTCGTCACCATCGCACCCTTGCCGAATGCACGGATGCCGGTGACCGTGAGACGCCCGGTCAGCTCGTCGCCCGCGACGATGGGTCGCGTGTAGCGGAAGCGCTGCTCGGCGTGGACGACGCGCTCGAGCACGATGCCCGAGTCGGGCTCGCCCAGCAGCTGCTGCAGCGCGATGTCCTGGATCACCATCGCGAAGGTGGGCGGCGCGACGACGTCGGCGTAGCCGAGGGCCTGAGCCGCGGCGGGGTCGTCGTGCTGCGGGTCGGTCGCGAAGACGGCACGGGCGAACTCGCGCACCTTCTCACGTCCGACGAGGTACGGGGTGGTCGGCGGGAAGGCTCGACCGAGCAACTCGGGATTCACAGGCACCGGACGATCCTACCGTCCGGGCCTCCCGCGGGTCCGGTCAGCGGGCGCGGTGGGCGCGAATCGCTTTGATCCCGAGCTGCACCGCGATGAAGGTGAGGTACACCGCGAAGAGGACGTTCGCCGTGAAGGGATCGACGAGGGTCGCAAGCCAGGCGCCGAGGGCCGTGGTCGTGCACGCCGCGACGCCGATGACCGCCGCCGCGACGAGGTCGACGTTGTGGCGACGCAGGTTGCCGATCGTCCCCGAGATGGCGGTGGGGATCATCATCAGCAGCGAGGTGCCCTTGGCGACGAGGTCGCTCGTCCCGAAGAGGAACATGAGCGCCGGCACGACGATGACGCCGCCGCCCACCCCGAGGAGCCCCGCCATGATCCCGGTGAAGACGCCGAGCACGGCGAATCCGATGCCGGTGCCCCACGTCAGGGGGACCTCCGCATCACGCGACGGCACCACGATGAACAGCATCACGATCACGACGACGAGGAAGGCGATGAACCCCCACCGGATCGCGTTCTGCGGCAGCCGCGCGAGCAGCCAGGTGCCGACCTGCGCACCGATGACGGCGGCCGCGGCGAGGATGAGCGCGGGGATCCACGCCACCGCGCCGACAGCGGCGTACGAGATGACGCCGACGGCGGCGGTCGGGACGATGGCGGCGAGCGACGTGCCCGCGGCGCGGCGCTGGTCGAAGACGAGGAGCGTCAGCAGGAGCGGGACGATGACCGTGCCGCCGCCGACTCCGAACATGCCCGACATGAGCCCGGCGAGCAGACCGATGCCGAGGGCGCTCAGGTAGTAGCGCGGGGTGCGGTCGATGGTCGGGAGCGCGGTCACGAGGGCAGATCCGACACGAAACGCATGCCTCGACCCTACTCCCGGGGACCGCAGCGGCCGCTCCGGTCAGCGGCATACGATCGGATCATGTCCTCTTCGCTCGTCCTCGTGGCCAATGCCGGTGACTCCTCGATCAGCACGTTCCGCGTGACGGATGCCGGGCTCGAACGCCTCGCCGTCACTGCGGGCACCACCGGCTGCTCGAACTTCGCCGTCGACGTCGACCGTGGCCTCGTGTTCGCATCGGTGAAGGCCGACGACGACAACCCGGACGCCGGCATCCTGACCCTCGCGCTGGCTCGCGAGACCGGCGCGCTCACCCCGCTCTCGCGGGTCGCGCTGCCCGGTGGCGCGATGAACTACCTCTCGCTGACGCGGCAGGGTTCCGTGCTGCTCGGCGCGGCCTACTCGGGCGGGTACGGCATCGTGTGCGCGGTCGGCGACGACGGCGTCGTCTCCGCACCGACCGCCGAGGTGCGGTTCCCGCGGCTGCATTCGGTGCTCGCGAGCGGCGACGGGCGCCACGCCTACTTCGTCTCGCTCGAGACCGACCTCATCGCGCAGTACGCACTGGGCGACGACCTCTGCCTCTCCGCGCTCGACCCGGCGACCGCGGACGCCCCCGCAGGGAGTGGACCGCGGCACCTCGCGTTCAGCGACGACGAGAGGAACGTCTATGTCCTCACCGAGTTCACGGGCGAGGTGCTGCGTTTCCACCGCGACCCGGCGAACGGCATCCTCGACTTCGTCGACGCGACCCCGGCCCACGACCCGTCCGAGAAGCTCCGCCACAGCGTCATCGACGAGGACCCGCGCGAGAACCACTACGTCTGGGGCGCCGACATCCACCTCACCGACGGCGTCGTGTGGGCGTCGGAGCGCACGGCGAGCACCCTCGCGGCGCTGCGCATCGACGCCGACGGCTCGCTCAGCGCGCCGACCGGCTTCGCGGCGACCGAGGAGCAGCCGCGCGGGTTCGCCGTGAGCGACGACCGCGCGCTGCTCGTCGCGGCGGGCGAGCGGTCGACGACAGTCTCGCTGTACCGCGTCGACGGCGCCGACCTGCACCTGCAGGGGCGGTACGAGACCGGCCGCGGCGCGAACTGGGTGCGGTTCGCCTGACCCCGCTCAGCGCAGGAACTGCTCCGGGTCGAACTCGTCGATCGGGATGATCCGCACGCGCGGCAGCTGCGCGTCGAACGCGCCGGCGTCGTATTCGAGATCGAAGAAGCGGATGCCGGGGATCTGAGCGAAGCCGGCGTTGCGGAACTCCTCGAATGCCAGCACGCCGATGCGTCGCGACCCGTCGGCGAGGACGCCGAGGTCGTCGACGAAGTCGCCGTCGTGACTGACGAGCACCACGTCGTCACCGTGCTGCTGCAGTGCCTGGAGCGTCCGCTGGATGGCGAGGTCGACGACCTTCTCGTCGGGGTCGCCCGACAGCGGCACGGGCTGGTAGCCGAGCGCGAGGAGGGCCTGCACGAACGACATCGGCAGGTTCGTCGAGGCATTCAGGAAGAAGAGGCCGCGCGCGTCCTGGTTCCATTGGTCGGCGACGAAGGTGAGGATGCGGTCCCACCGGGGCCGCTCGTCGGGCTGGGGGCGCCGCCCCAGGATCGATCCGCCGAGGGTCGCGTCGATGTTCTCGCCGTCGACGAGAATCCAGGTCCTCCGGTTGTCGGCCATGCCGCCTCCTCCACGCGCACCGTCAGAGCTGTGCCGGTGCGCCCGACTCATCCTAGGCGGCGGCCGCGCGTCACCCGCGGCGGCCGAAGACGCCCGCCAGGAGCGCGTGGGCGAGAGGCAGGAGCGAACCGGTCATCAGGACGCCGCCGAGAACCGGGTCGTCGGGACGCAGTGTCGCCCCACCGACCAGGAGGGCGGCGAACAGCAGTCCCGACAGCGTGCGACGGCCCAGCTGCTCCAGCCGCGCGACGCGGCGTTCCAGTGCCGGGTCGGGGAACGAGATCCGCCGGTCCTCCACACGCGTGATGAGCTCATCCACGCGCCCCGGCAGCCGCGACGCGGTCGTGATGCTCGAGACGGCACGCCGCAGGACGTCGCCAACGGCGTTACGTCCTTCCTCGCGGACGAGACGTGAAGCGTACGGTTCGACCGCATCCCAGAGGTTGAAGGTCGGATCCAGCGCGCTGCAGACACCCGACGTCAGCGACATCGCGCGAACGATGAGGAGGAAGTTCTCCGGCAGCTGGAACGGGAGTGCCCGCACGACGTCCTGGAACTCGATCGCGAACGCGCGGAACTCCCGCGGGTCCACCTCGCGGAGTTCGGCGAACCCCATGCCGCCGAAGCGGGCGAAGAGCTGCGTCATCGCTCGTTCGAGCTCGGTCGTGTCCGCGCTCGGCAGCAGGACGCCCACGTCGCGGATGCTCTGCACGAGCGCGACGCCGTCGCGGGCGGCGACGGCGATCATGAGGCGCCGCAATCCGTTCCGCAGGCCCGGCGGGACCTCGCCCATCATGCCGAAGTCGATGAAGGTGAGCCGCCACGACGGGGCGTCGGCACCGGCGGCATCCGTCCCCGTGAGGGGTGTGACGAAGATGTTCCCCGGATGCGGGTCGGCGTGGAAGAACCCGTGGGTGAACACCTGGTCGAACATGACCGACGCGAACACCTTCGCGACCTCGGCGGGATCGATCCCGGCGGCACGCAACGCGTCGTGGTCGGTGATTTTGATCGCCGTGACGTCCTCGAGCGTGAGCGCGCGACGGGACGTGCGCTCCCAGACGACCGCGGGGACGCCCACGCGGGGATCACCGGCGAAGTCCGCCGCGAACCGCTCGCCGTTGGCCGCCTCCTGCAGGTAGTCGATCTCCTCGAGACTCGTCTCGGCGAACTCCTCGACGAGCTGGGGGGCGTCGACGCGGTCCGACACGATGCGGACGTGGCTGAGCCACCGGCCCACGCGACGCAGCGCCGCGAGATCGGTGTCGACGATCCGCTGGATCCCGGGGCGCTGCACTTTCAGGATGACGGCGTCGAGCCCGGTGAGGGCGGCATCCTCCTCCGACAGCCGGGCCCGATGGGCCTGACCGAGGGATGCCGCGGCCACCGGCACGCTCTCCACGTCGACGAACGCGCGGTCGAGCGGCACGCCGAGCTGCCCTTCGGCCTCGGCACGGATCTCGGGGAACGGGACGGCAGGGACTTCGTCCTGCAGTCCTTCCAGTTCCTTCGTGATCTCGGGAGGGAGGACGTCCAGGCGCGACGACATGAACTGGCCCACCTTGATCATCAGGCCACCGAGGTCGATCGCGAGACCGTGGAATCGGCGGGCGATGCGCTGCATACGCGCCGATCGCCCCCGCACACCGATCCAGCCGAGGCCGATGCGCGGCAGGAAGAGCTCGAACCACCATGTGACGGCAAGTGCCCTCGCCGCGAAACGGAGGATCCGTCGATAGCGCGCCCGCGCGTCGCGGTCGTCGGGAAGGTTCTCGCCTTCCCGACGCCGTGCTGCCACGCGGATCAGCCCTGCGCGAGCAGAGCGTAGAGCCGACGGCGAGCCTCTTCGAGGATCTCCACGGCCTCCGCCACCTGCTCGGGGGACCCGGATCGCGCCACCTGCGCGGCGGCCTGCGCCAATTCGACGCCCGCCTTCGGCAGCGCCGTCGCGCGCGGGTGGTGCTCCTTCGTCGGGCCAGCGGTCTCCCAGGGCGCCGAGCCGGCCGCCTCGTCAGCGACCATCCGACCCGCGTCGGTGAGCGAGTACGTCTTCCGCCCGCCCGCCTCTTCGGCGACGATGAGCCCCTCGTCCGCGAGGAGCTGCAGCGTCGGGTAGACCGACCCCGCACTGGGCTTCCACGATCCGCCGCTTCGCGAATCGATCTCCTGAATGATCTGGTACCCGTGCATGGGCTTCTCGGAGAGGAGCGCGAGCACCGCGGTCCGGACGTCCCCGCGGCTCATACGGGAGGGGCCGGGACGCTGATCGAACGACGTGCGGAACTGTTCGAACGCCTCCATGAGCCCGGCACCGAGGTTGCCGAGATCCATGCCCTGGGGGCCGGATCCGAACCTGCGGCCGCTGCCGCCGAAGCCGCTGGACCCGAAGCCCTGCGAACCGAATGGACTGTTCATGATGTCTCCTTCACGTGGTGACCGATACACAACGATATATCGCTTGGAAGGGTCCGCGGCGGACCTCAGGAAGTTGCCAGGCTCTGTGATCAGGACTTTTGTGAGCGGGTGACCGATCGAGGACATCCAGGTAACGTTCGGGTAACGCTCAGGTACGTCGGCCAGAGTGGGCGACTCGTGCCCGCCCGAACGGTCACGCTCGCCTTTCACAGGCGTGCCCTCGCTACACGGAACCATTACTGCTGCATGCCTACTGACTCAACTGTGCCCTCCACCCGCCGCTCCATCCGCTCCACCCAGATCGAAGCCCGTCGCCTCCGGCGGCGCCCGGTCCTCGTCCTCTCGACGCTGACCACGGCCTTCGTCATCGCCGCGAGCGCGACCGCCATGGCCCCCGCGCCGCAGGCCGCATCATCGGAGACTTCCACTCCGGCGATCGCCCTGGCCTCCTTCACTCAGAAGCTCCCCGAGTCGCTGACCGACGGTGTCGCGACCTCCGCTCCGGAGTCGAAGATCCAGTCCACGCTTCAGCGTGCGCAGGACGCCGCGGCCGCCTCCACCGACGTGACCGCCGACATCACGGCATCCAAGCTCAACGTCGGTACGACGGACATCACGGTCCCCACCGACGGCCTCTCGAAGGCCGTCGACGACCTCGAGACCGTGTCGTCGCTGCCGCTCCTGCTCGACACCCGCGACGCGACGGCCGAGCTCGAGACCGAGATCACCGCCGTCACCGAGAAGACCAGCGCCCTCCGGGGACGTCTCGACGCCGCGATCGCCAAGGAGAAGGAACGCCTCGCCGAGGAGAAGCGCAAGGCCGAGGCTGCCGCCAAGGCCGCAGCCGAGAAGAAGGCTGCCGAAGAGGCAGCGGCCGCAGAGGCCGAGGCCAGCGAGTCCCGCTCGTCGTCCTCTTCTTCGTCCAGCTCGTCGAGCTCCATCCCCACCAGCGGCAAGGCCCGCAGCGGCACGTCGGCCGCCGCCGCGCAGTCGACCGCGCGGGGCATGCTCGGAAACTACGGCTGGGGCGACGACCAGTTCTCCTGCCTCGTCTCGCTCTGGGACAAGGAGTCGAGCTGGAACTACCGCGCGCACAACTCCTCGAGCGGCGCGTACGGCATCCCGCAGGCGCTCCCCGGCAGCAAGATGAGCAGCGCCGGATCCGACTGGGAGACCAACCCCGCCACGCAGATCGCCTGGGGCCTCGGCTACATCGACGGGCGCTACGGCAGCCCGTGCGGCGCCTGGAACCACTCGAAGAACAACGGCTGGTACTGATCACCAGCTGACACCGCGGATGCCGCGGGTCCCCGACATGACGTCGGCGGGACCGCGGCATCCGTCGTTTCGGCGTTGAGCCTCAGGCGGTGAAGAAGGCCTCCGCCACCCGCGACAGGTCGTGCAGGTCGCTCACGCCGGCGAGCTCGCGCGCGGAGTGCATCGACAGGATCGGGATGCCGACGTCCACCGTCGCGATCCCGAGCCGGGTCGCCGTGATCGGACCGATGGTCGAGCCGCACGGCACGGCGTTGTTCGAGACGAACTCCTGCGAACCGACGCCGGCGGTGTCGCACCAGCCGTGCCAGGCGGCGGCGCCGGCGCCGTCGGTGGCGTAGCGCTGGTTCGCGTTGATCTTGAGGATCGGGCCGGAACCGAGGCGAGGCTGGACCACCGGGTCGTGCTTCTCGGCGTAGTTCGGGTGCACCGCGTGCCCGACGTCGCTGGAGACGCACCACGACGAGGCGAGCGAGCGCAGCTGCTGCTCGCGGTCGGCGCCGAGGGAGAGCTGGATGCGCTCGAGGACGTCGGCCAGGAAGGGACCGGCGGCACCCGAGCGGGTCGCGGACCCGACCTCCTCGTGATCGAACACGGCGAGCATCGCGATGCGCTCCGCGTCGAACCCGTCGGCAGCACGCGCGAGGGCGACGACGCCGGCGTGGACCGAGGCGAGGTCGTCGAGACGACCCGAGGCGAAGAACACATCGCCCTTGCCGAACACAGCCCCCCGGGCGGCGTCGGCCGTGACGACGTCGTACCCGCGGATGCGCGAGGCGTCGACGCCGGCTTCGGCGGCGAGCTCGCCGAGCAGGTCGGCGGAGTCCGCGTCGCCGAGGCCCCAGACCGGCTGGGTCTGACGCTGCTTGTCGAGGGCGAGGCCGTCGTTGACCTCGCGGTCGAGGTGGATGGCGAGCTGCGGCAGGCGCAGGAGAGCGCCCGTCGCGGCGAGGACGCTCGTCCCGTCGTCGAGCACGAGGCGGCCGGCGAGGCGCAGTTCTCGGTCGAGCCACGAGTTCAGCAGCGGACCGCCGTAGACCTCGACGCCGGCCTGCAGCCAGCCGAGGCTGCCCGTCGTGGGACGCGGCTTGAGCTTCAGGGCCGGGGAGTCGCTGTGTGCGCCGAAGACATGGACGCCGGTCGCGGCATCCGCCCCGTTCGGGACGACCCACGCGAGGACAGCTCCGTCGCGCACGACGAAGAACCGCCCGCCGGGCTGGGAGGGCCATGCGTCGCGCTCGTCGAGCTCCGTGAAGCCCGCGTCGCGCACTCTGCGGGCGACCTCGGCGGCAGCGTGGTAGCTCGAGGGCGAGGCGGCGACGAAGTCGGCGAGATCGGCGGCGTGGTCGAGCGCTGCCGAGCCGGTGAGGGGCGTGGACATGGGTGTACCTCCAGAGAAGGATGCCGGGCGGGACCCTCCGATCGTAGTTCGGCCGCGCTTCGCGCCACCCCAGCCACTTCCCCTGTCACGACACGCCGCGGCGCCCCGTCGTTCGCGGCAGGGGAAGACTCCCATGGCGGAACTCACTCGCTCCCCTGTCACGACACGCCGCGGCGGCTCGCAGTTCAAGACAGGGGAGGCCTTCTGCACAGGCGGGGATCGGCGGCGTCCCCTCTCCGACTCCACAGCCCAGCGGCGGCGGGGTCGACGTCGGCGGGACGCTGGACGGATGCACCCCCTTCCCGCGTCGCTCGGCGAGCGGTTCTCGGTCGCCTCTGCTCGGGCAGCCGGTATCCCGACGAGTCGACTGCGAAGAGGCGACCTCGTGCGGCCATTCCACGGTGTTCGGGAGCGTCGAGACGCGCACGACGACTCAGGATCTGATCGCTTCGGGATGCCGCGAGGAGACGCCGAGGCGGCGCACCTCCTTCGCGCACGGCAGTACGCCGCAAGGATGGCTCCGCATGAAGCCTTCAGCCATATCACCGCGGCGGTCATCTGGGACATCCCGCTTCCTCCGGGTGTGCTGCATGATCGTCGAGTGCACGTGGGAGTCGAGGGCCCGCGACGGCTCCCCCGTTCCGCCGGGGTGCGCGGCCACGAACTGCTCCCTGGCATCACACGGTTCGCGACCCACCCCACGACCGGACTCCGGGTGACGGACCCCGCGTCGACATGGGCGACGCTCGGCGCGATCCTGCGCTCGCAACCGGACCTCGTGGCCGCGGGCGACGCGATCGTGCGGACGTGGCGGGTGCCGAATCCCCTCGCGACTATCGATGAGCTGGCGGTTGCGATCGACCGCGGCCGGCGGGTCGGCGTCCGCTCACTTCGCGAAGCGCTTCCTCGGCTCCGGACCCGGGCGGCTTCGCGGCCGGAGAGCCATCTGCGGCTCGCGCTGCTCGACGCGGGACTGCCCGAACCACGTCTCAACCACCCGATCGTCGCCGACGGCCGCGTCGTGGCGACGGCGGACCTCGTCTATCCAGGTGCGCGTGTCGCGGTCGAGTACGAGGGCGAGCATCACCTGCTCGATCCCGGGCAGTGGGCATACGACATCGAGCGCTACGACGCGCTGCGCGCCGCCGGATGGACCGTGGTCCGCATCACGAAAGCGGACGTGTTCGGCCATCACGCTCAGGCGGCCGCGAAGGTCAATGCCGCTCTCACGGCGCGCTGACCTCCCCTGTCACGAACGGCGAGACCCGGCGGCGTGTTGTGACAGGCGAGTGCCGGCCAGCGGCGTGGGCTGCGTTCCTCTGTCGCGAACTGCGGCCGCGCGCGGCATGTTGCGACAGGGGAATGACGGTCAGGCCCCCTGGACGCGCTCCACTGGTCGCGCCTCCTGAGCCTCGACGTCGCGGCGGCGGCCGGAACCGAGAGCGAACGTCGCGCCCAGCCCGATGACGAGGAAGCCGGCGGCTGTCAGAGCCGAGGCGCGCGTGCCGTCCGAGAAGGCGGTGCGCGCGGCATCCGCGATCTGCGCCTGCGACGGGTCCGCCTCGAGACCGGCGATCGCCGCTCCCGCCGAGTCGACGACGGCCGTCACGACTTTGTCGGCGGCGGTCGACGGGACACCAGCATCGTCGAGGGATGCCGCGAGCACACCGCCCGTCGTCGTGAACAGCACCGTCCCGAGGATCGCGACGCCGAGCGCCGACCCGACCTGGCGGGCGGTGGACTGCATGCCCGAGCCCTGGCCCGACTTCTCGACGGGGACGTCCTGCAGGATGACACCGGTCAGCTGGGCCGTCGCGAGTCCGACGCCGAACCCGTAGACGGCGAGAGCGGGGATGAGCCAGCCCCAGGCGGCCTCCGGTCCGATGATGAACCCCGCCCAGGCGATGCCGATGATTTCGGCGAGGATGCCGACGCGCACCACGACGACCGCCGGGACCTTGCCGCTGAACGCGCCCGCGGCGCCGCTCGCGACGAACGATCCCCCGGCGAGGGCCAGGAGGAGGAGCCCGACCTGGAGCGCGTCGAAGCCGAGGACGAACTGGAGCCACAGCGGCAGCGCGAGGATGAGCCCGAACTCGCCGAGCGAGACGACGAGAGCCGCGATGTTGCCGTTCCTGAACGACGAGATGCTCAGCAGCGAGAAATCGATGAGCGGGTCCTGGCCGCGGCGACCGCGACGGAGGCCCCACCGGACGAACAGGACCAGCGCGATGAGCGTGATGGTGAAGGCGAAGGGGATCGGCGAGACGGAGAGCGGCCAGGTCCAGCCGCCGATCGTGAGCCCGGGCTCGGCGATCCACCAGCCGAACGTCCTGCCCTCGATCAGGCCGAACACGAGCGAGCCGAAGAGGATGACGGACAGCAGAGCGCCCACCCCGTCGATCGAGCGCTTACGGCTCTCCCGCGACTCGGCGACGGTCAGCAGCACACCGATGACGATGATGATGCCGAGCGGGATGTTGATGCCGAACGCCCACCGCCACGAGAACGCCGTGGTGAGCCAGCCGCCGAGGAGCGGGCCGACCGCGGCCATGCCGCCGATCGTCGATCCCCAGACGGCGAACGCGATGCCGCGCTCGCGGCCGCGGAACGTCGAGTTGATGAGTGACAGGGTGGTCGGCAGGATCATCGCTCCGCCGACGCCCTGCACGAAGCGGGCGAGGATCAGCAGCTCACCCGTCGGCGCGAAGCTCGCCAGCACCGACGACGCCGCGAAGACCGAGACGCCGATGAGCATGACGCGACGACGGCCGAAGCGGTCGGCGAAGGCACCGAACAGCAGCAGCAGCGAGGCGAAGACGAGGGTGTAGACCTCCTGGACCCACTGCACCTCGGTCGAGCTGATCTTCAGCTCCTCGACGATCGACGGCACCGCGACGTTGACGATCGTCGAGTCGACGATGATCAGCGACACCGCGACACTGATGAAGACCAGTCCGAGCCACCGGCGGGAGTCCTTCGCCATGAGATTTACCTCGCTTTTCTAGCAATCCGACAGCGATAGTACTCCTCCGACGGCGGGGTGCAACCCGTCAGATGCGACGAAGATCCACGGAACGGATGCCGCCGTCCGCGAGCTCCACCACCATCAGCGTGTGATGGGGCTGACGCCGTCGATCGGTCGGCGAACCGGGGTTCAGGAGCCGCATCCCGCTCGGCGACGTCGTGTCCCACGGGATGTGGCTGTGGCCGAAGACCAGCAGGTCGGCATCGGGGAAGGCAGCATCCATCCGCTCCTCGCGGCGGTGCTTCTGCCCGGTCTCGTGCACCACGGCGACGCGAACCCCCTCGATCTCGCGACGCGCGATCTCGGGGAGGACGGCGCGCAGGTCCTCGCCGTCGTTGTTGCCGTACACGCCGAGCACGTCACCGTGCTCACGAAGGTCACTGAGGACGGATGCCGCGACCCAGTCCCCCGCATGGACGATGAGGTCGGCGGCATCCGCTTCACGCCTGACCGCGTCGGGCAGAGTGCGCGCACGGCCGGGGATGTGGGTGTCGGAGATCAGCAGCAGTCGCGTGGTCACCGCGGCAGGGTAGCCCAGCCCGGCGCGACGCGACAGCCTCTGCGTGAGCAAGGTGGAGTGGGTGAAGGTGGGGTTCTCGAAGGAAGGAACAACCATGAGCACTCCCGAGCAGACCGGCGACGACGGCATCCGCCTCGACCCGAATGACGCACCCACCGAGGACACCACGGTCGGAGACACCGCGGCCGCCGACGCCGAGTTCGAGGGACGCCCCCTCGACATCCCCGCGGACGAGCCCGAAGAGACATATGCCGCAACCGACATCCAGCCCGAATCGCAGGGTGAGGATCCGGTGGTCGTCGAGCTCGGCGAGGAGGGCGAGGGCGACCTCTCCCCCATCGACGTCTGAGCTCTCGAACGACGCATCGCGTTCACCGATGCCATAGATCGTGCTCGACACGCCGCCCACCGACCCGGTGAGGCGGCGTGTCTCGTCGAATCCCTTGCATCCGTCGACAGGTGAGGATGCCGCGGTTCGACCTGCGTCTTCATCTCCCCGAAGATCTGTGTCAGATTCAGGTCATGGATACCGCTCCCGATGCGCAGGTGCCGTTCACGTCGGCCGACATCACGGTGCACACGCTCACGACGTGGGCGCTCGGATCGGTCATGGTCGGCGCGTACTGGGGGGCCGAGGCCTCCTCGCCGGGCGGCGGGTTCGACTATCTCGGCTGGTTCCTCGCTTTCAGCACCGTCGCCGTATTCATCCTCTGCTGCCTCGGCTCGCCGCTGGCGTGGCTGACGGCGCGAGCGTTGCGGACCGTCACCTCGACGTGGCTGCACATCGTCGCGTTCGGGGCGTTGGGCGCTGTGGCCTCCGTCCCCGTCGTCTGGGTCATGCTCCCGTGGACGTCGCTGGAGGGCGAACCCGTCCTTAGTCTGCGGATGCTGGGTGTCGCCGTACTCTGCGGCATCTGCGTAGCAGCGGCGCGAGCAATGGCGTTCCTGTCACGTGCACGCCGTGAGCGGAGGCCACCGCGACCGGTCGATCCGGAGGATGCGCTGCTGGACGCGATGGGAACGGCGAGCTAACCCCCGCCCGGACATGACAAAACCCCCGGGGTGGAGCCCAGGGGTTTTGCGTAGCGGGAGCGGGGCTTGAACCCGCGACCTCACGATTATGAGTCGTGCGCTCTGACCAGCTGAGCTACCCCGCCGTGGCGCATCTGAAGGATGCTGCGAGCCCCGAGTCAGGATTGAACTGACGACCCCTTCCTTACCATGGAAGTGCTCTGCCACTGAGCTATCGGGGCGTGCTGCCCGCAAGCGGGCAACTAGAAGAGGATACCAGAGTCGCGGCATCCCTCTGTAACCGGGTCAGCCTCGCGTGTGCTCCTTCAGCCACGGAAGCGGATCGATGCGGGTGGTTCCGCCGAGCAGCACCTCGAGGTGGAGGTGAGGACCGGTGGACTTGCCCGTGCTGCCGACCTTGCCGAGGACCTGGCCGGCCTTGACGGTCTCGCCGGGCGAAACGCGGAGGGAGCCGTACTCCATGTGGCCGTAGCGGGTCGACACGAGCTGGCCGTCGATGATGTGGTCGAGGACGACCGTCACGCCGTAGTCCCCGCCCGCTTCGGTGGCGATGCGCACGGTACCCGCTGCGACCGCGTGGATCTCGGCGCCTCGCCCGGGGGTGAAGTCGGTGCCGTGATGCACCCGCGAGAACTTCGACAGGTACGAGGTGGATCCGAACTGCGCCGAGATCGGCACACCGACCGGGAACGGCCACTGCACCTCGGCGGTCGCATCGTTCACCCACGTTCCCGCGAACTTGGTGACGCCGGATTCGGCGGCCACGTCGGCCATGGACTCGATGTCGTACTCGTCCGAACGCGCGAGATCGCCGGCCGCGGCCGTCGATCCCGAGACGTACGCCTGGATCTCGGGAGCCTCGGTCGTGGTCTTCTCGCTGGCGAGCGTCATGTCGCCGCGGACCTCCTGGCCGAACGCACCCACGGCCGCAACCGGGGTCGTCGTTCCGATGGCGAGAAGGCCGACGACGCCGACGACGCTGACCGAGAAGGATGCCGCGGCCAGCCGCTTGAACACGACGCGGCCCCGCCGGGGGCGCTGGGGCTGGTCGGCCATGCGGACACGGGTCTTGCGCTGAGTCTGCTCGTCGGCGTCAGCGGCTGCGCGGGCGACCTGGATCGGCGTCTCGCCGGTGAAGGAGAACACCTTCGCCGCGAGTTCGAATTCGTCGATGCCGGGAGCCGCGTCGTGGCCGGAGGCGTGCGTCGAGTCCGCGGACGGGAGGACGATCGTCTCGTCGAGGAACTCGCGAAACGGCGTCGCCTCGGGGGTCGCGGTGGCCTCGGCAGTCGTGGAGCGCGCAGAGCGAACGCGACGACGCAGCGGGACGGAGGCGACCGGCGTCTGCGCGACCGGGCTCGCCGCAATGGCGGATGCGACATCGGCAGACGGCACGGGGACCGAGTCGGCGATGACGGCGTCGGCGATGGTCTCGGACACGACGGATTCCGCCAGCGACACGGGCGCGAGGTCTGCTGCCGAGGAGTCCGCCGCAACGGCACGCGTGCGGCGACGGCGCAGCGCCGGGGCGTCGGCGGCCTGGATCATGGCGATGACGTCACCCATGGCGGCGACGGCCTGGACAGCTGCCGTCTCGGCGTCGCTGACCGGGGCCGCAGCCTGCTTGCGATACTCCGCACGGGTCAACGGCTTGGAGCCGGACGCGGCGGGTCGCCGATCGCGACGCGCAGCGGGCGCGTCAGTCGGGGAGGTCTCGAAAGTCAAACGTGCGGGCTCTCGGGTAGAGCGGCCTGGGCCGCGGGGCTTCAAGGACAGACACCCTCGCTCGGGCAGCGAAGGTAACGATCAGATAAACACGCTACACGAACGGGCCTGGGAATGGGATGTCCATTCCCAGGCCGATGGTGTCCGTCAGTCGCGCGAAGAGCTCGGGGCCCGCCGCGACGGTCATGTCGCGCCCGGGGAATCCACCGGGAGCGCCCGCGACCCGCCCGCCCGCCTCGGTCACCAGCAGTGCGCCGGCGGCGTGATCCCAGGGGTGGAGGCCGCGCTCGAAGTAGCCGTCCAGCCGCCCGGCGGCCACGTAGGCGAGGTCGAGCGACGCCGCTCCGGCGCGCCGCAGGTCGCGCAAGAGCGGCATGACCGCGGCGACGCGGGCGAGGTCCTCCTCGTGGTACTTCGGGTCGTACCCGAAGCCGGTGGCCACGAGCCCACCCGCCTCGCCGACGCTCGACACGGCGAGGCGCTCCTCGCCCCGCCAGGCTCCGCCACCGCGCACCGCGTAGAACGTCTCGCCGACAGCCGGGTTGTGGACGACACCGGCGAGGGCCGTCCAGGTCGGGGGCGTGGGCTCTCCGGACACCGCCGCGATGCTCACGGCGTAGTGCGGCATCCCGTAGGCGTAGTTGACGGTCCCGTCGATCGGGTCGACGACCCACGTGATGTCGGAGGTGCCCCGCTCGGCGCCGGACTCCTCTCCGAGGAAGCCGTCGTCGGGGCGCTCGGCGGCGAGCCGCGCGCGGATGAGGGCTTCGACCTCGCGGTCCGCCTCGGTGACGATGTCGGCGATCACGGACTTGGTCGCGGCGATCGCGACACCCTCCTGGCGACGGCGCAGCGCCAGGGCGCCGGCGTCACGGGCGATGTCGAGGGCGAGGTCGGCGAGCGCAGCGGCATCCATCCCTCCACGGTACGCCGCTAGGTTGAGCATCATGAGCGCCATCCGCGACGTCGTCATCGTGGGCGGAGGGCACAACGCCCTCGTCGCCGCTGCCTATCTCGCCCGCGCGGGACGCACCGTGACGGTGCTCGAACGTCAGGGTCACGTCGGCGGCGCAGCCGTCTCGGAGCGCCCCTGGCCGGGAGTGGACGCGCGCCTGTCTCGTTACTCGTACCTCGTCAGCCTGCTCCCCCGCACCGTGATCGACGATCTCGGACTCGACATCCGACTCGAGCGGCGACGCTACTCGTCGTACACGCCCATGCCGGACTCCCCGGACCGCGGCATCCTCATCGACAACGCGGATGCCGCCGCCACCGCGGCGAGCTTCGCGCACGCGACGGGCGACGACGGCGAGGCGGCACGGTTCTCGGCACTGTACGAGAGGGTGGCCCCGCTGGGCAGGGCGCTCTTCCCGACCGTCACGGCGCCTCTGCGGAGAGAGTCCACCGTCCGCGCCGCCGTCGGCGACGACGCCCTCTGGGAGGCGGTGTCGGGCCGTCCGCTCGGCGAGTTCATCCGAGGGGCACTGGCGACCGACGTCGCCCGCGGCATCGCGTTCACCGACGGCCTGATCGGAACCTTCGCCCACTCAGACGACGAGTCGCTCCGTCAGAACCGCTGCTTCCTCTATCACGTCATCGGTGGCGGAACCGGGAACTGGGACGTCCCGGTCGGTGGCATGGGTGCCGTCAGCGCCGATCTCGAGCGCGCGGCCCGGTCGGCGGGCGCCGAGATCCGAACCGGCGCCGAGGTCGTCGCGGTCTCCCCCGACGGTGACGTGGAACTCGCCGACGGCGAACGGCTCGGGGCGCGGCTCATTCTGAGCGGCGTGGGCGCGGCGGTGCTCGACGGCCTCCTGCGCGCCGGCGGCAGCATCGGCACCGGCGCCGCCCGTCCCGAGGGGGCGCAGATCAAGGTCAACATGCTGTTGTCCCGCCTGCCCCGACTGCGGGACACCTCGGTCGACGCTCGCGCCGCGTTCGCCGGCACGTTCCACATCAATGAGACCCTGTCGCAGGTGGATGCCGCCCACGACCGTGCGGCGGGTGGAGCCATCCCGGATCCGCTGCCGGCGGAGATCTACTGCCACTCCCTCACCGACCCGTCGATCCTGGGACCCGAGCTGCGCGCGTCGGGGGCGCAAACACTCACCCTGTTCGGGCTGCAGGTCCCCCATCGACTGGTCGCCGGAGGTGCCGCGGACCGTCACGCCCTGTGGGCGGCGGCCGAGCGGTCGCTGGACTCGGTGCTGGCCGAGCCGATCGCCGACCTCCTGTACCGGGCACCGGACGGGAGCCCCTGCGTCGAGGCCCGCACGACGGCGGACCTCGAGCGGGACCTCGGCATGGTCGGAGGCGACATCTTCCACGGCGAGCTGTCGTGGCCGTGGGCTCGAGACGACGAACCGCTCGAGACCCCCGCCGAACGGTGGGGAGTCTCGAGCGGTGTCGAGGGTGTGCTGCTCTGCGGATCGAGTGCCCGCCGTGGTGGAGCGGTCAGCGGGATCGGCGGACACAACGCGGCGATGGCCGCTCTCGAGATGCTGCCGGGCTAGCCGGCCCGCGGTCTCAGTAGCGCGGCGGCGGCGGCACGTCCGGCGCGCCCGGCGCAGGCGGGACCGGCGGTGCGGGCTGATCGGGCTGGGACGCGTCGCCCGGAACCGGTGGTGCCGGGGGAACCGCCGGCGCATCCGCGGGAACGGACTCGGGAGCCGGGGGTGCCTGGGGAGCCGTCGCGCCGTACGGCTGCTGCGGGTAGCTCGGCTGGCCGGTGTAGTAGGCGTTCCAGTCGGGCGACCCGTCGGGCATGACCGGGAGCGGGGTGCGGCCGTCCGCGTACGTCGGCCAGGCCTGGACGGGAGCCGCCGGAGCGGTCAGCGCGGGGTCGAGCTGCGCGACGGAGCCGTACGGCTGGGCGGTGTAGCCCTGGGAACCGTAGCCGGAGACCGGGGAACGATCGCGCTTCGGGGCGAACAGCGCGTTGACGAGCGGGACGAGGGCAGTGCCGACGGCGGCGAGGATCGTCACCGAAACGACGACCTTCCAGTAGATGTCGCGGAAGTCGGTGAACTCGGCGAAGAGCAGCGGGATGATCAGCATGACGGCCAGGATGACGACGAGGCCCATGGTGACGTAGGCGACGATGCTCGTGAAGGTCGTCTGGTGTCGCGCGAACGACTTGCTGTAGAGCCGGATGTGGAGCAGGGCCGCCTGCAGGATCAGCACGATCAGGATGAACTTGAAGAACCGCTCGGCGCCGACGCCATAGTCGCCGGGAGCTTCCGGCATCCAAATCATGAACGCCCCCGCGATCAGCGCGACGACCCACGACACGATGCTCGCCAGCGCGAACCAGGCCGGGCGGCGCTCAGCAAGGGATGCCTCGAGGATCGACACTCCCGCGAAGGCGGCGAGCAGGAGGATCGTCAGGAATGCCCGGGCCACCATCCCGTTGGAGTCGCCCACCAGGACCCAGACGACGCAGACGATCGCCGCGGCGATCAAGGCGCCGATCGCGACCCAGATCGCGGCTCGGAAGATCTTGCTCGAATTCGGCGCAGTGCTCGGTTCGCTCATCCTCGGCATCCCTTCGGCGGAGGCCTCCCCCGCCCTCGATCCCCCATCCTGTCAGACCGCCCCGTGGGCGACGGAGATGTCCACAGGGGTTGCGCACGCCGGGAGAAACAAGAAAGAGCCGCGGAGATGTCCGCAGCTCTTTCGTCTGGTGGCGAGTGAGGGATTCGAACCCCCGAATGCAATGCAGTCTGATTTACAGTCAGATCCCTTTGGCCGCTTGGGTAACTCGCCAGGTGCGCACCCGCCCGGCTTTCTCAGTCGACCGGAGGCGCGATCACCGATACTACCCTCCCCGAGGGCATGTCGAAAACCGAGGCCTCAGGCGGCGGAGGCGACGCGCTCCACGAAGGATTCGAGTCGGTGCCGGGTGCCGTCTATGCGCCGATCGACGCTCGCGCGGATCTCGCTCGGCGCGAGCGGACCGGCGATCCGCACGTTGTCATGGCAGGTCAGATCGGCGCACACGTAGGTACCGACGCTGTCGCCCCGGTCACCGGCATCCCCCGCCCGTCGCGCGGTGAACATCGTCACTTGGTTGCCCGGCTGCATCGTGTGGCAGATGTTGCACATCGCCGACCGGGCGCGGGCGGCGCCGTTCGCGGCGCGCAGGACGATGCCGGTGGGCTCGCCGCCGATCTCGGCGACGACGTAACCCCGGCTGCGCGTCGTGGGGTCTCGCCAGGCGAGGAAATCGAGGTGATCCCACTCGAGGATCGGAAAGTCGTGGGGCAGTTCGAGACGTTCCCGCTCGTCTCTCGTCGCATTGACGAGCACGTCGCGCAACTGGTCCTCTGTCAGCGGCCGCATCACTCCAGTCTACGAAGCGACGGATGCCGCGGCTCCGCCGTCAGCTCCCGACGGCCAGGATGATCGAGGCCGCGCCGACGAGTGCGATCCCGAGGACTGTTCCGGCCGCGGGCCAGACGAACCCACGTCGACGGATGCCGGCGAACACCAGACCGACGATGCCGGCGAGCATCGCCGCCGACCCGCCCGCGACGAGCAGCGCGAAGGTGAGGATGAGGAGCCACCCGTACTGCTCGTCGACCGTCGCGACCAGGACGAGCACGAGGAGGGTCGGCAGAACCGACAGGACGACCATGGCGACAGCGGCGATTCCCCACGCGCGTTGCGCGAGCTGAGGAGGTGCGGGCGTGCTCACCCCGTCAGGCTACGGGCGGAACGCGCCCGCGCCGGGCGGCGCGCGGGGCTCAGCCCTTGGCCTCGATGGACCGGCTGGTCGGCCGGAGCTGCACCCGGTCGCCCGGCTGCAGGACGTGCTCGGGACCGCCGGCTTCGTTGAAGCGCTGCACCGTGATCGCGTCGACGCAGAAGCGGTCGCCGATACCTCGATAGGTGTCGCCGGGCTGCACGGTGTAGAACGTGGGCTTCCCGTCCACCTTCTCGACGGGACCCTCCGCGTACTCGCCGGTACCGGTGTCGGTGAGGGCGCCGGACATGCTCACGGAGATCCGTCCCGACGAGGTGGGCTCGGACACCTCGATGCGGGCGATGCCGTCGCAGTCCTGGTGGGTGCGATAGCCGCCCTTCTTCGCCTCGTTGAGCGCCGCCGCCGTCGCCGTACCCTCGGGGAGGATCGCGAGGTAGTCGCCCTCGTAGATCTCGCCCGCACCGTCGAACGCGTTGGCGGCGTCGAAATCGCCGCTGTCGAGGCAGAAGCGCTCGACGATCGCCCAGTACGAATCGTTCGACACCACGCGGTAGACCGTCGCGAGACCCTTCCCGTTGGATCGCTCGACGACGCCGGTGGCCCCGGGAGAGATCGACCCGCGATCCTTGCCGGGTGCGACGCCCAGGCACTTGCTCTCGGGCGGTGCGGGCGTCGTCTCGACGGGTGCGGGCTCCGTGGGTTCCGGCGTCGGGGTCGGAGTCGGGGTCGGCGGCGCGATGCGCGCGGGACTGGCCGACGGCGACGGCGCCTCCGCCACCACCTCATCCGTCGGGATCATGCCGATGACCGCCGGCGCCGCAAGCGCCAGCAACCCCACGACCGCCCCCACGGCGATACCGAGCATGATCTTCCCCCGACGATCCATGCCTCGACGCTATCGGTCCCCGATCACGGGCGCGCAACGATGCGGATGCCGGGACCCGCGGCATCCGCTCGGTACAGCGGTACCCTCGAACGCATGGCATCAGACTCTTCGTTCGACGTGGTCAGCAAGGTGGATCGTCAGGAGGCGGACAACGCCCTCAACCAGGCGCGCAAGGAGGTCGAGCAGCGCTACGACTTCAAGGGCACCGCCGCCTCGATCGAGTGGAGCGGCGAGTCGATCCTCATCAAAGCGAACAGCGACGAGCGGGCGAAGGCCGTGCTCGACGTCTTCCAGTCGAAGCTGATCAAGCGCGGCATCTCGCTGAAGAGCCTCGAGTCCGAGGACCCGCAGCCGTCGGGCAAGGAGTTCCGTCTCGTGTCGACGCTCAAGGAGGGCATTTCCTCCGAGGACGCGAAGAAGATCACGAAGCTGATCCGCGATGAGGGACCCAAGTCGGTCAAGGCGCAGATCCAGGGCGACGAGCTGCGCGTGCAGTCGAAGTCGCGCGACGATCTGCAGGAGGTGCAGCGGATGCTGAAGGCTGCCGACCTCGACGTCGACCTGCAGTTCATCAACTACCGCTGACTCGCGGGTGAGCGGCCAACGGGTTGTCAAGCCCGCGCGGCTGTCGGGGCCCTCACCTACCGTGGCTACTCTGCACCACGAGTAAGTGAGGTCCCCGTGTCTGAGCACCACCCATCCCCCGGCACGGTCTGGGCGCGCGTCGAAGACGGCTTCCACGTCGGCAGCCGTGACGGCAACTTCCTCGGCTACATCGAGCGACGTCGGGACGGGCGTTACGACGCATTCGACATGCGTTCGGCGGTGATCGGCACGTTCGCCGACCTGGTCTCCGCGATGCGGACGCTCTCGTCGTCGCCGACACCCGCGCCGGGGACGAACGGCATCCTCACGATCCGGGAGAACCGATGACCGCCACCGACGACACCGTCTTCTCCGTCGTGTACTCCAGCAACGCGACCGCCCCGTTCAGCGACGACGCGCTCGGCGAGCTGCTCCAGCAGAGCCGGGCCTCGAACGCGCAGCGAGACATCACCGGGATGCTGCTGTACCGCAACGGCCGCTTCATCCAGATCCTCGAGGGCCCCGAGCAGGCGGTCCGAGAGACGATGGGCAAGATCGAACGCGATCCGCGCCACGACCACCTGCGCGTCCTCATCGACGAATTCATCGAGGAACGCAACTTCGCCGAGTGGACGATGGGCTTCGAGCCCATAGCGATGCCCGACGAGAACGCGCCCGAAGGCTTCCGCGACACCTTCGACGACCTCGAAGCGCACGGCGACCCGTCGGCCACGCTCCGAGCCGCACGCGAGCTGAGCCTCTGGTTCCGGGTGCGCGCACACCAACCGCGCTGACGAACGGACGACGGCCCGGACCCCGCCGAGGGATCCGGGCCGTCGTGCTGTCAGCTGATCAGAGCGTGCGGGCGAAGGGGTCGAAATCGACCGGGACCGCAGGCACCGGCGCGACCGTGCTGTCGATCTCGAGGTACTGGCCGGTCTCGGCCGAGTCCTGCGCCGACAGCAGCACGTCGAGCACGTGGAAGCCGAGCTCCCCGGTAGCGACGTGCGTGCGGTCCTCCGCGATCGCGCGGACCATGTCGAGCACGCCGAGGCCGCGTCCGACGACCGTCCCCTGCTGCTCGACGTCGATCCACTCCTGCTCGGTCTTCATCCCGTCGCGGAAGACGCCGAGCGGCTTCACGTAACGGGTCGGACCGTCGAAGCGGTTGGGGTCGGGCAGCACGATCGAGCCCTCGGTGCCGTGGATCTCCACGACGCCGTGACGCTCAAGCGCCGAGTCGAAGCTCAGCAGGTGCGTGCCGTGCTGGCCGCCCTCGAACGTCGACAGGACCTGCACCGAGGACGGCACCTCGACGGGGAACGTCTCGCCGGCGCGGGGGCCGGTGTGGATGTGACGCTCCGTGCGGAAGCGCGAACCGCGCGCCGCGACACCGGCGATCGGGCCGAGCAGGCTGACGAGCGCCGAGAAGTAGTACGGCCCCATGTCGAGGAGCGGTCCCGCACCCTTCGCGAACAGGAACGCCGGTTCGGGATGCCACAGGTCGGGCCCCTGCGTCTGGAAAGCCGTCTGCACGAACAGGGGCGTGCCGATGACGCCCTCGGCGATCGCACGCTTCGCGGACTGGAAGCCCGGGCCGAGGATCGTGTCGGGCGCCGAGCCGACGCGGACGCCGGCAGCGTCGGCATCCTTCAACAACTGGCGAGCACCCTCGCGGTCGAGACCCAGCGGCTTCTCGGTCCACACGTGCTTGCCGGCCGCGACCGCCTGCGACGAGACCGCGATGTGCGACTCGGGGATCGTGAGGTTGACGACGAGCTCGACCTCGGGGTTTCCGAGGACGTCCTCGAGGGTGCCCCACGAGGGGACGCCGTGCTCCTCGGCCTTGGCCTGGGCGCGCTCAGGGATGATGTCGCCGATGGCGACGACCTTCACGTCGGGGAACGACGTCAGGTTCTCGAGGTAGGTCTGGCTGATGACACCGGCACCGACGATGCCGACTCCGACGGGACCGGTCATGCGATGAACCCGCCGTCCTTCAGGAAGGCGTAGGACGCCGCGATGTCCTCGAACACGTCGCCGGGGGCCTTGTCGTACTCGATGACGGCGTACCGGATGTTCGTGCCGGCGCGCAGCGATGCCGCGAGCGGGACGTCTCCGGTGCCGGCGCGCAACTGCTCGAGCGAGTCGGAGCCGAACTCGTCGGAGCCGGGAGCCCACGGGTTGGATGCCGGGGCGATGCCGTCCTTCACGTGCACAGCGATGAGCCGGTCGCCGAGCCTCTCGACGAGAGCCGGCACATCCTGGCCGCCGGTGAGCGCCCAGAACAGGTCGAGCTCGATCTCGACGCGGTCGTCGGTGAGCTCGAGGAAGCGCTCGTAGGCAGTCTGTCCGTCGAAGGACTTCACGAACTCCTGCGCGTGGTTGTGGTAGCCGACGGTCATGCCGAAACCGGCGGCCGTCTCGGCGAGCCGGTTGAGGCGCTCGGCGATGTCGGCGACGCCCTCCTCGGTGAACCAGCGCTCGGCGGGGACGAAGGGGTCGATGACCGTGGTCATCCCGATCTTCGCGGCGGCCTCGAAGACGACCTCGGGCGCGGGGGTGGGGATCGAGCCGTCCGGCGTCCACAGCTCGTCCGACAGCAGGGGCGCGTGGCCGGTCGGCGAGGCGAGGCCGCTGGCGTCGAGCGCCGCGCGGATCTCATCGGGACGGCGGACGAAGTCGAACGCCTCGACGTTGCGCAGGCCGAGAGCAGCCAGCTTGTCGAGCGATCCGGACATGTCCTCGCTGAACTCTTTCGCGAGCGTGTAGAGCTGGACTGAGGCGAGTGGCAGAGCCATGGGCCTTCCTTCGTAACGTCGTTGTCGGATGCCGCGAGGCGGCGTGACCCCGACGATAACAGAATTAACCTCCATGTGGAGGTTTTGATTCTGCGGGCCTACGCTGGCCCCATGCAGCAGGGTCAGGACGACGTCATCGGTCGCCGCGGATCGATGCCCAAGGGCGTCGCGAGGCGCCAGGAGATCCTCGACCGCGCCATCGAGGTGTTCCGCGAGCGGGGTGCCAGCGGCACGTCGCTCCGCAGGATCGCCGAAGCCATCGGGGTTTCCCACGCCGCTCTCCTGCACTACTTCGACTCGCGCGAGCAGCTGCTCGTCGCCGTCTACGCGCACGCCGAGCAGAACCACGAGAATCCGCCCGAGCTCCGACCCGGCATCGACACGATGATCCACGCCGCGCGGCGCAACGTCGACATCCCGGGCCTCGTGACCCTCTACTCCACGCTGCTCGCCGCGTCCCTCCAGGACGAGGAGGGCGTCGGGCGGGACTTCTTCACCGCCCGTTTCGAGGGACTCCGCGGATCCATCACCGAGAGCCTCCGGGTCCAGCAGCGCGAAGGCCTCGTGCGGGACGACGTTCCCGCCGAGCACCTCGCAGCCCTTCTCATCGCGGCATCCGACGGTCTGCAGATCCAGTGGTTGCTTGACCCCGGCGTCGGGCTGGAGTCCACACTCCAGACCCTCGGCGCCCTGTTGCGGCCGGCCTGACCGCGTCCGCCGTCAGTGCGCGGACCGCCCTCGCCGCGATCCGCGTGGTCGCCCGAGGGCACCCTGGGCGAGCCATCGCTCAAGCGTCCGGTAGGCCTGTTCGCGCGGGGCGGGACGGGACAGGAAGAGGTCGTGAATGCCGCCGTCGATCCGCGCGAGCGTGACGTCGCGGCCGATGCGGGTCGCGGCGCGCGCGATGTCGTCGACGACCAGGACCGAATCACTCCCGGTCATCTCCGCGTTCCAGGCGAAGGGATTCGTGGACTTCGTCGACAGCAGCACGATCGTCGGGCAGGCCACGTCGATGCCCGAGGCGACCCGCCGGTGCGCCTCGACCACCGCCGCCAACCAGGCGGGATGCGTCGGGAACCCTCGCTCGGGCCGCCACTCGCGCCGATACCCGCGCACGGGAAGAGCACCGACCTCGGTCTGTGCGCGCGTGTAGAACCCGAGGTCCACGACCGGGTGGGCACCCATCGGGTCGACCCGAGCGCGCATCTGCACCAGCGGCGACAGCGCCTGCCGACCGAGGGTCCCCAATTGCAGCTCGAGCCATGGGCTGTTCAGGACGAGCGCCGAGAGCCGGCCGGGATGCCGCGACGCCCACAGCGTCGCGGTGAGACCACCCGTGGAGTGACCCATCATCACGAGTCGGCGACGTGAGGGCGGCCCCTCGAGCGGATGCCCCATGGCCTCGAGAGCCGCGGCGATGTCGGCGTCGTACACGTCGAGCGAGGTGACGAAGCCGGGCGTCTGCCCCGGCCGGAGGCTTCGACCGTACTTGCGGAGGTCGAGGGCGTGGAACCGCGCGCCGAGCGACGCCCAGAACCGGGCGAGCTCCACCTGGAAGAAGTAGTCCGACCAGCCGTGCAGGTACAGAACGTCGACGTCGCGCAGCGGACCGGTCAGGCCCGCGAGTCTCGGCGGATCGAGCCGGACGAGCGTCGCGACGACCTCGCCTTCCTGGTCGCTGCCCAGGGGCAGCGTGAGCCGCTCGAACGGACGCCCCAGGACGTCCTGCTCCCAGCCGCCGGTCATCGCGTGATCACTCCCCGCGCGAGACCCGCACCATCTCGTCGCGGTCGACGACCTTGATGCGCTCGCGCTCGTGCGGGGCGCCGAGGGCGACCTCGTGCTCGTCGAGTCGGTGCCAGCCGTCCAGGTCGGTCCAGGCGACCTGGCGCTCGGCGAGCAGCGAGATGATCGCCTCGTCGGACGGGTCCTCGGGAGTCCACCAGGACGCCTGGTCGTTGATGAGGTGACGGATGGTCTCCATGGCGTCGGACTTGGTGTGGCCGATGAGTCCGACCGGGCCCCGCTTGATCCAGCCCGTCGCGTAGACGCCGGGGACGCGCTCGTTCGAGCCCTTCTCGACGACCTGACCCTCGTGGTTCGGGATGACGCCGTGGCGCTTGTCGAACGGGACGTCGGGCAGCGGCGAACCGAAGTAACCGACCGCGCGGTAGACCTGGCCGATGGCGATCTCGCGCATCTCGCCCGTGCCCTCGACGCCGCCGGAGTTGTTGGGCCGCGTGCGCTCGGTGACGATCGCGCTGACGCGACCGTCGGCATCCTTCTTGATCTCGACGGGACGCGCCCAGAAGTGGAGGTGAAGACGACGACTGGCCTCGCCGCCGGCGTTGTTGACACTGGGCCGCTTGCGCCACGACTGCAGCACGCGGTCGATGACCATGACCTGCTTGTTCGACGCGATCGCCGCCTTGGAGGCCTCGTCATAGTCGAAGTCCTCGTCGTAGACGACCATGTCGACGTCGTTCAGCTCGCCGAGCTCGCGGAGCTCGAGCGGCGTGAACTTCACCTGCGCGGGACCGCGGCGACCGAAGACGTGGACGTCGGTGACGGGCGACGCCTTCAGGCCCTCGTAGACGTTCGCAGGGATCTCGGTGGGCAGCAGGTCGTCGGCGTGCTTCGCGAGTACCCGTGCCACATCGAGGGCGACGTTTCCGTTGCCCAGGACCGCGACGGATGCCGCGTCGAGCGGCCACTCCCGCGGGAAGTCCGGGTGCCCGTCGTACCAGCTGACGAAGTCCGCGGCGCCGTACGACCCGTCGGCGTCGATGCCGGGGATGTCGAGGTCGGCGTCCTTGATGGCACCGGTCGCGAAGATGACCGCGTTGTAATGCTTCTTGAGGTCGGCGAGGGTGATGTCGGTGCCGAAGCGGACGTTGCCGAAGATGCGGATGTCACCGCGGTCCAGCACGTCGCGGAGGGCGTTGATGATGCCCTTGATGCGCGGGTGGTCGGGGGCGACGCCGTAGCGGACGAGCCCGTACGGGGCGGGCAGGTGGTCGAACAGGTCGATCGAGACGTCGAACTTGCGCTCTGCCTTGAGGAGGATGTCCGCCGCGTAGATGCCGGCGGGTCCTGCGCCGACGATGGCCAGCCGGAGCTTGGTCATGGGTGTCCTTTCCGAGAGCCCGCGAACGGGCGTGACGAAGAAGCGGCGATTCCGCCGGGTTTCAGCTGGAGCGGTCGACGACGACCTGGGCGAAGCGGGTCAACGCATCCCGCACCTGCCCGTCGGGAAGCGGCGCGAGAGCCGCGACGGCGCGGTCGGACCACTCGTGCGCGAGCAGGCGGGTCGCCTCTGTCGCGGGGTGGACGCGCAGCTGCGCGAGTGGTTCGTCGAGGATCGCGGGGTCGGCGCCGTCGGAGATGCGCGCGACACCCTCGTCGATCGTGACCTTGAGGGCCTGCGAGGCCGGGTCGGTCGCGCGGCCGAGAAGCAGGTACGGCATGGTCGGGACGCCGGCACGCAGGTCGGTGCCGGGCACCTTGCCGGTCTCGGCGGGGTCGGCCGACAGGTCGATGACGTCGTCGAGCAGCTGGAAGGCGACGCCCACGCGCTCACCGAACTCGCGCACGGGAGCCGCGTACTCGTCGGACGCGTCGGAGAAGACGACGCCCGTCTCGGCGGCGGCGGCGATGAGCGAACCGGTCTTGTCGCTCAGGACCTGCAGATAGAACTCGACCGGGTCGTCGCCTGGCTGGGCGCCCACCGTCTCGTGCATCTGCCCGAGGACGAGACGTTCGAAGGTGTCGGCCTGCAGGCGAATCGCCCGCTCCCCCACCTGCGCCATGAGCTGGCTCGCACGGGAGAAGAGCAGGTCGCCGGTGAGGATCGCGACGTTGTTGCCCCACACGGCGTGGGCGCTGGGAACGCCACGTCGACGGTCGGCCTCGTCCATGACGTCGTCGTGGTACAGCGAGCCGAGGTGGGTCATCTCCAGCGCCGTCGCACCCGCGAGGACGTCATCGGTCACCCCCGAGCCGAGCTGCGCGGTGAGGATCGCCAGCATGGGCCGCATCCGCTTCCCACCGGCCTCGTAGAGGTAGCGGGACGTGACGTCGGCGAGCGAGTCGCCGACCTTCAACTCACCGGCGAGGCGGGCTTCGACGAGGTCGAGCCCTTCTTCGACCGTGGTGAGGAGCTTCCGCATCCGCGGTCCCACGAAAATGCGTTCGGTGACGCCGAGTCGGCTCGCGATCTGCGAGCCCGGAGTACCGGGGCGGGGGGTCATGGCTCCAGCGTACCCGTCGCGCCCTACGCCTGGTCCGGGGTGGCGGGCTTGCGTGCCCGGTGCAGGGCCACGATCCCGAAGCTGAGGTCGCGCCAGGCCACCTGATCCCAGCCGGCCTCGCGCATGCGACCGGCGAGGGTGCGCTGGTCGGGCCAGTCGCGGATGGACTCGTTGAGGTAGTCGTAGGCGGCGGCGTTCGAGCTGAACGCGCGGGCGACGATGGGCAGGACGCGGTCGTTGTAGAACCGGTACAGCACGCGCATGAGCGCTGCCGGCGGGTGCGAGAACTCGCAGATCACGAGCGTTCCCCCGGGCTTCGTGACGCGGAGCATCTCGCGGAGCGCCTTCTCGGGATCGTTGACGTTGCGGAGGCCGAACGAGATCGTGACGGTGTCGAACTCCTCGTCGGCGAAGGGCAGGGCCGTCGCGTCGGCCTCGACGAACGACAGGTTCGGGATGCCGCCGTGCCGCCGATTCCCTTCGGCGATCATCCCGGCCGAGAAGTCGCCGGCGACGACCTCGGCACCCGAGCGGGCGAGCGAGACCGAGCTCGCCCCGGTGCCGGCAGCCAGGTCCAGGATGCGCTGACCGCGACGCGGGGCGACGGCTCGGGTGGTCGCAATGCGCCACAGCTTGTCGTTGCCGAGGCTCAGCACCGTGTTGGTGCGGTCGTAGGCCGCCGCGACCTCGTCGAACATGCCGCTGACGCGCGCGGGGTCCTTGCCGAGGTCCGCGCGGGTGGACGGGGTGCGGGAGGGCTGGTCGGTCACGTGTCGAGCCTAATCCGGGCAGGGTGCGGTGAGGCTGTGCGGCGGGGCTGAGAGGCGCGGCCCGCCGCATCACCGCCGGATTAGGCTGGCGGGGTGACCACGTCTGCACTCGGCATCCCGCGGCTGCGTGCCGTCACCCGCCGGATCGAACCGGTCGACGAGCCGCTCGTCTACGCCTCTCCCGACGACCCGACCGTGTGGTCGCGTCGCGGTGATCTGCTCGTCGGTGTCGGTCGTGCGGCCGAGCTCCCCGCGGGCACGCCTGCTGCGCAGTGGTGGCGCGACGTCGCTGCCGTCGCGGAGATCGACGACAAGGTGGGGATGCCGGGGTCCGGCCTCGTCGCCTTCGGCACGCTGCCGTTCGACCCCGCGAACAGCTCGGCGAGCGCCGCGCTGGCCGTGCCGCGCATGATCATCGGTCGCCGCGGCGACACGAGCTGGGTCACCCATGTCTTCGTCGAGGGCGAGCCGGAGCGCGACGAGCCGCAGGCGATCGGTTTCGGACCGCACTGGTCGGCGACCGTTGGCCCCGGCGCCTGCACGCCCGACGGCTACCAGGGCGAAGTGCGCGCCGGGCTCGAGGCGATCGCCTCCGGCGAGGTCGCCAAGGTCGTCCTCGCCCGCGACCTGGTGGGCACCGTGCCGGCGGGTTCCGATCTGCGCCGGCTCGTCCGTGCGCTGGCGACGGCGTACCCCGACACCTGGACGTTCGCCGTCGACGGCGCGATCGGGGCGAGCCCCGAGACCCTCGTGACCGTCTCGGACGGCACGGTCACTGCCCGCGTGCTGGCCGGGACCGCCGCGCGCGGAGCCGACGCGGATGCCGACACCGCGGCATCCCTCGCCCTGGCGACGAGCCCGAAGGACCTCGACGAGCACCGGTACGCCGTGCAGAGCGTTCTCACCTCGCTGCGTGCGCACACGTCGGCCCTGGTCGCCGAGCCCGAGCCGTTCATGCTGAAACTGCCGAACGTCTGGCACCTGGCGACGGACGTCGAGGGCACCCTGTCAGGCCACGCGTCGTCCCTCGACCTCGTCGAGGTCCTGCACCCGACGGCGGCCGTCGCCGGCACGCCGACACAGGCTGCGCTCGAGGTCATCCGCCGGGTCGAGCCGTTCGACCGAGGCCGCTACGCCGGCCCGGTCGGCTGGATCGACGCCGCGGGTGACGGAGAGTGGGCGATCGCCCTGCGCTGCGCGCAGTTCGACGTGCACACGGATGCCGGGGCGGACATCCCGCTCATCGCGCACGCCGGTGCGGGAATCGTCGCCGGCAGCGACCCCGAGACGGAGATGCTCGAGACCCGGGTGAAGTTCCGCCCGATCGTCGACGCGCTCGCCTGACGGGCGCGTCGCTCACCTTTCGGAGGTCAGCTTCGACAGCAGCCCGGCGAGCGTGTCCCGCTCAGCGCCCGTGAGCGGTGCGAGGATCTCGCGCTCGGTCGCCAGATGATCGGGCAGGACCGCGTCGAGCAGCTCACGTCCGGCATCGGTGAGTCGCACGAACTTGCCGCGTCCGTCGTCGGGATTCGGCTCGCGGACCACGAGACCCAGCCGATCCAGGCGGTTGAGGCGCTGGGCGACGGCGCTCGACGTGATCATGGCGTCGGCGGCGAGTTCGGCGGGAGTGATCCGGAAGGGCTCGCCCTGACGCGCGAGCGTCGCGAGCACGTCGAACGTCCCGGCATCGATGCCGTGAGACGCGAAGGTCGCCGCAAGTCTCGCGTCGACGACGGCCGCGGCGCGACTGAGGCGACCGATCACCGCCATCGGACTCACATCGAGACCGGGCCGAGCGGCGCGCCACTGGCTGAGGATGCGATCGACGTGATCCATCCCTCCACCGTATCGCTAAGCAGTGAGCTATATTAACTAAGTGCTTAGCAAAACGATGTCGGTCGTCGCGATGACCGCGGTCGC
Source organism: Microbacterium sp. LMI1x-1-1.1 (assembly GCF_040676205.1). Taxonomy (NCBI): domain Bacteria; kingdom Bacillati; phylum Actinomycetota; class Actinomycetes; order Micrococcales; family Microbacteriaceae; genus Microbacterium; species Microbacterium sp. LMI1x-1-1.1. The sequence goes on along the minus strand of NZ_JBEGHM010000001.1, from coordinate 1,192,032 downwards.
TCCGATCCTCTGGGGCACCACGTACCTCACGGCGACGACCCTCCTCATCGGGGGCCACCCGCTCCTGACCGCGGCCGTGCGCGCACTGCCCGCCGGCATCCTGCTCCTCCTCATCGGACGGCGACTCCCCCGCGGCTCGTGGTGGTGGAAGTCGGCGGTGCTCGGCGCGCTCAACATCGGCGGCTTCTTCGCGTTCCTCTTCATCGCCGCCGACCGACTGCCCGGCGGCGTCGCGGCGGTGGTCGGGGGCATCCAACCGCTTCTGGTCGCGGTGCTCGCCTCGCGCGTGCTCGCCGAAAAACTGACGGGGCGGGTCGTCGCCGCAGGGGTCGCCGGGGTGATCGGCGTCGCCCTCATCGTCCTGCGGGCCTCGGGCGGGCTCGATGCGATCGGCGTCGCCGCCGCCCTTCTGGGTGCCGTGTCGATGGCGACGGGCGTCGTGTTGACGAAGGCGTGGTCGCACGATCACCCGCCCCTCGTGGTCACCGCCTGGCAGCTCGTCGCCGGCGGCCTCATCCTCGCCGCGCTCGTCGCCGTCTTCGAGCCGCTCCCCGCGCTGCCGCCCACGCTCACCAATATCGCCGGTTACGCCTATCTCGCGCTCATCGGCACCGCGCTCGCCTACGCCGTGTGGTTCCGCGGCGTCGCCGCACTGCCGGCAAGGGTTCCTGCCTTTCTCGGACTCCTGAGCCCGGTCGTGGCGCTCGCGATCGGCGGCCTCGTCGCGGGAGAAACCCTCACCCTGACGCAGGTCTGCGGCGTCGCGCTGGTGTTCGCCTCCGTTGCGGCCGTCGTCGCAGGAGAGGTGCGCCGTAGGCCCCGGCGCTCGGTGGTTTCAGCCGTGCCGGCGGGAATCGATCGCGGACGAGTCGGGAACCGAGACGTCTGAGCCGAGCCACGTCGCATCGGCGAAGAAGCCCCGGAGCGCGTCGATGAGCCGGGCGGTGTGGAAGCCGTCCGCCGCCGCGTGGTGTACCTGCACAGCGAGCGGAAGGAAGGTCCTCACGTCGCGCTCGACGTACCGGCCGAGCGTGAAGATCGGGGCGAGATGGTCCCACGCGCCGTCGACGTTGAGGGTGAAGCCGGTGAAGCTGGTCCACGGGATGCTGGAGACGTCGAAGGTGTTCGCCGGCGGCGCGCCCTGGGGGAAGAGCTCGGTCGCGCGCACACGGCGGCGATAGTGATCGAAGTGCGAGCGGCGCGGCCAGGTATCGAGGTCGATCGGCACGGCGGTGTCCATCGTTCCATCCTCCGCCACGGCAGCGCCTCGAGGAACTCATCGACGATGACCGCCCGCCGTAGTCTCACCGGTATGAACGACGACGCCTGCAGCTTCTGTCGGAACATCGCCGAGGACGGCTTCGACGTCGTGGCCCGCGGCGAACGCGTCCTCGCGGTCCTCGACCGGCATCCGATCAACCGCGGGCACGTGCTGGTCATCCCGCTCCGCCACGCCCCCGATCTCGCGTCGCTGACGTCCGACGAGGTGACCGAGCTCGCCCTGGTCGCACAGTCCGCCGATCGCGCCATCCGGGATGTCCTCGCGGCGACGACGACCGGGACGAACCTCGTGATGTCGAACGGAGAGGATGCCGACCAGGGCACCCCGCACGCGCACCTCCACGTCATCCCCCGCCAGCCGGGCGACGGCTACGAGTTCCGCGAGGACGCCACCCGCTACCCGCTCGCTCCCCTCAGTGACGGGGAGCGTGCCGCGCTCCAGTCGGGCATGGACCCGCGCACCCCTAGGCTGACGCTGTGATCATGACCTTCCCCGTGGGCGACACCGAGAAGCACACCGTCGTCTTCTCCTTCGACAAGTTCTGGGGTCGGCTGACCATCACCGTCGACGGCCAGAGCGTCGTCGACACCGTTCGCGGATTCTCCGTGAGCACGGTGAAGACGTGGGCATTCGAGGTCGGCCAGCAGGAACGGCACGCTGTGCGCATCGAGAAGCATCGCGCGACGTTCTTCGCAGGGTTCCGTCCGCAGCTGGTCTACGCCTTCGTCGACGACGCGCTCGTCGCTCAGGGCGTGGCCTGACCGTTCGGACTCCCGTCGCCCTCCGACAGGGCGATCAGTTCCGCGATGACACGAGGGTCCGCGAGCACCCTGAAGTGGCCGCCGGTGTCCAACCGGACGTTCTTCGCCGCACCGGCGAGCTCGCTCCCTTCCGGGATGTGCGGGTCGAACTCCCCGAAGACCGAGACGATCCGGCCATTCGCCTCCCGCTCCTTCGCGAGGGTACGGATCGTCGCGCTCCTCGGTGAGAAGATCCGGAGGGACGGCAACACCATGAGCCGGCCGTACCGCGATCCGCCGAAGGGCGTCGCGACGGCGAGCATGCGGGCGATCCGCCCGTCCCCCGCGTCGATCACCATCGCGCGTTTACCGACGAGCCCGCCCTTGCTGTGTGCGAGGAGAACGCAGCCGCGCAGACCGTTCGCGCGCAGATACTCGATGACCCGGGCGGCCGCCTCGTCGACCGGGCGACGGTTGTGGTGCAGCACCTGGACGACGTGGACCGGATGCCCCCGGTCGTGCATCGCGGTGATGAGGGGATACATGAACTGCCAGGTCTCGTAGACGCCCGGGAGGATGACGATGGGCGTGCGATCCCCCTCCGAGAAAGTCTGGGGGTCGGTGCGGTTCAGCGTCGCCCGGATCTGCCACACCGCCGCATACAGGTAGTCCCTCGCCCACCACACCGCGTTGCGCACGAGCGCCGTCATCGCGACGACCTTCCCGGGCTCGGCGGCGTATGCCCGAAAAGGAACGCTTCCATCGCTCCGGCGACCGCCCGCGGAGCGCGGTCCTGCACGACGTGCCATCCCCGCGGAACCTCGATCACCGCGGCATCCGGAGCGGCATCCCGCAACCGGCGGCACCACGTCAGCCCTGCGATCGGGTCCTGCGCACCGCGGAGCACGAGCAGCGGCCTCGTCAGCAGTCCCACGCGCTCCTCGATCGGGTATGCGACCATGTGCCGCAGCTGACGCAGGTACCAGGGGATGCCGCATCGCACGTAGTCGCTCAGCACCTGCCAGTTCGCGCGCGGCGTCTCACCCACCACGTCGAGTGCGAGGGCGCGCGCCTGTGCGAACGCCGTCCGGTGGTGATCGTCGGCGACGGGTCCCATCGCGATGACGTGCGTCACCAGGTCGGGGCGCTGCACCGCGAGCTCGACGACCCATTGGCTCCCCATCGAGTGGCCGACGGCGACGGCATCCGTCACCGCCACGCGGTCGAGCAGCGTCGCGAGGGCACCCGCCATCGCGCGGACGTCGAGGTCCCGAGAGGGGCGGGGCAGGCCGCCAAAGCCGGGCAGATCGATCGAGATCACGGAGTGCATGAGCGCGAGCTCGGCGTGGAGCCGACGCAGGTACCGATGCGACATCCCGATTCCGTGGATGAGGAGGAAAGTGCGCTGAGCAGCGGCATGGAACGAACGCACGATGCGGAAGTTCAGCCCGTCCACCGTCAGCACATGGACGACCGGCTCGCTTCGACGAAGTCTCACACGTTCCCTCCCGCTCGTCTCTAGAAGCGCGTCCGAGATCGAGGAGCACCACGCTAGCCGTCACCGGCGCCGACGAATGCGGGGTTGACCTACTTCAGCCGACGCGTCAGGTGGACGGTCACCGTGTCGCCGATGCCCTTGCCCAGCTTCCGGCGGACCCCAGCGTTCAGCGACACCATGTGCCCACCCGTGCCCGTCACCATCAACCCGACGTTCGACATCTCGACATCGTCGACGGTGAGGTCCACCCGGACGGAACGGCCGGTGCCGAAGAAGTCCGCCGAACCGGGCATCTCTACGCAGGACCAGGTCTCACCCTTGACCTCCACGCCGATCGGGGCCGTGAAGGTGTGGTCGAGCGCAACGGGTTCGAAAGGCAACGGATCTCCCTGAGAGACAGTCAGCGGAAGGAGGAACGGCGTCGGATCCTCCGGGCGACGAGCGGGACGCTCACGCCGAGGGCGGCGACGACGACGAGTGCCACGAGCGACCACGTCATCGTGCTGTAGGCGCCGTCGAGGGCGGGTGTCGAGGCGAGCCCGTCGTCCCCACCGGGCACCTGATCCACGAGGATCGTCGCCGTGATCGCGGCCGAGACGAGCACGCCTGCCAGAACCAGGGCGATGAGCCCTGAGCCGACGATCCAGACGACGAGCGCTTTCCGTCGTGGCATGGTCCCCCCTCTCGCAGCCGCGGATGCGGCGCGTCCCCCGCCGCATATTACCGGGTGGCCGCGCGCGGCTCCACGCCGATCAGGGTCGGGCCTGCGGCATCCGCGGAGTCGCCGCTAGCCTCGCAGCATGACTGTCGTCCTGTTGCACGGGTGGCCGGGGCTCCCCTCCGATTACGACGAGGTGGCCGCGGCCCTTGCCGCCGAGAGTGTGATCATCCCCGACCTCCGCGGGATGGGCGCCGCGTACGCCGGCATCCCGGACGTCGAGGATGCCGCGGCGCAGGCGCACGCGGACCGTGTGCTCGAGACGCTCGACGATCACGGCGCCGCCGACGGAATCGTCATCGTCGGGTACGACATCGGCAGCCGCATCGCGCAGGCCGCCCTCCGCACGGCTCCGCACCGGTTCCGCGGCGCGGTGCTCACGCCCGCCTATCCGGGAATCGGCGACCGCGCGGCATCCCCCGCCCTCGCCTCGACCTTCTGGTACCAGCACTTCCACCGCGAACCCGTCGCCGCCGCCCTCATCGACGGTGACGAACGCGCCGTCCGCACGTACCTCACCTACCTCTGGGACACGTGGCGAGCGGATGCCGCGCCGCCGCCGCACCTCGACGAGATCGTCGCGGCTTACGCGCGGCCGGGGGCCTTCGCCGCGAGCCTGCAGTGGTACGCGGCCAACCGGGGATACGCCGCGGACGACGAGCCGATCACCGTGCCGACGACGATGTTGTGGCCCGACAGCGACCCGCTGTTCCCCGTCGACTGGGCAGACAAGCTCTCCGAGCATTTCTCCGACGCCCGCCTCGAGGTCGTCACCGACTGCGGGCACTTCGTCCCGGTCGAGCGAGCGGATGCCGTTGTGCGCGCCATCCGCTCCCATCTGCCCTGACGGTCGTCACGTCGCCGCGAGACGCGCCTTCTCGGCCTCGACGTCGAAGTCCGCCACGGGCCACTGCGGATTGATGCGTTCCAGGACGTCGATCAGCAGCGCCTGCACGGCCAGCCTGGCGTACCACTTGGCGTTCGCGGGGACGACGAACCACGGCGCCCGGTCGGTGGAGGTGCGTTCGAACACCGATTGGTAGGCCTCCATGTACGCCGGCCACAGTTCGCGCTCGTCGACGTCGCCGGGGTTGTACTTCCAGTGCTTGTCGGGGCGGTCGAGCCGCTCGGCGAGCCTGGACTTCTGCTCGTCGCCCGAGATGTGGAGCATCACCTTCACGATGTGCACCCCACGCCTCGCCATCTGCTCCTCGAAATCGACGATCGCTCCGTAACGTCGTTCGATCTCCTCCGCGGGTGCGAGCTGGCGGACCCGGCCGATCAGGACGTCCTCGTAGTGCGAACGGTCGAAGACGCCGATGTACCCCGGCTCCGGCACCTCCTTCTCGATGCGCCACAGGAAGTCGTGCGCCGACTCCTCTGCCGTGGGCTTCTTGAACGCCTTCAGATGCACGCCCTGCGGGTCGGTCGCCCCGATCACGTGACGGACGATGCCGCCCTTGCCCGCAGAGTCCATCGCCTGCAGCACGAGCAGGACCGACGGCGAATCCGGCTGCGTGCGGCTCTGCGCGTAGAGCCGCTCCTGCAGCTGGTCGAACCGCTCCGCCGCGGCGGCGAGATCCGCCTGCCCCGCCTTCTTGTCGCCGTCGTAACCGGGGGTGGATGCCGGGTCCACGTCCGCGAGCCCGAATCCCGGCCCCACCCGCAGCAGCGTCGACGGGGAAGCGGTCCAGTGAGCGTCAGTCATGCGCCACATCCTGCCGTGCCGCCGTGACCGGCGCGACCGCCTTGCGGATGCCGCGACTACCGGCTCAGGGGCACTTCGATGATCTGGCGTCCTCCCGCGGGCGACGTGAGCGCCTGATCCAAGGCACCCCGCGTCGTGATGCGCTGGTACTCCCAGCCGTAGGCGCGGGCGAGTTCCTCGAGACGCGCGGTCTGCGGGGTGTACTGCACCCGATCGAACGCCGGCGGGCTCGCGACGCCGGCGACCTCGAGGCCGTCGAAGATCGTCCCGCCGCCGTCGTTGCCGACGATGACCTGGATGCGCGGTTCGTCTTCTGCGGCCGGATGCAGGAGCGCTCCGACGTCGTGGAGGAAGGCGAGATCGCCGAGCAGCACCCGGGTGACGCCCGGTACCGCGCCGCGCTGAGACGCCGCAGCGATGCCGAGACCCGTCGCGATGGTGCCGTCGATGCCGGCGAGCCCACGGTTCGCGTGAACGGGGACCTTCTTTCCGCCGAGCAGTTCGTCGGCCACGCGCACCAGCCGCGACGATCCGAAGAGCAGCCGGTCGTGCGGCCACGTCGCCCGCCACACCGCGTCGACGAGAGCGGCCCGATCGACCGGGGCACGGATCGCCCCTAGCTCGGCCGAGATCGCGCCGAGCCGTTCGGCGGGAACGGCCGAGGACAGCGCATCCGCGTCGGGTGCCGCCGGGCTGAGGTCGACCACCTGGTCTCGCGACGCGCGCATCCACGCCCCCAGCCAGTCGCGGTCGCCCGTGCCTCGCGCCACGGTCACATCGTCGACCGCGACCGTCACGCCGTTGAGATTCAGCTGCTCCCCCGGCCCGCGGACCGCCATCACCTCGACGTCGCTGCGGCTGAGCAGTCTCGCGACCTCGCGGCTCAGAGTCGGATGCCCGAACACGACGACTCGTTCGATGCGACCGCCGAGCTCCGCATCCGACAGCAGCGTGCGGTAGCCGTGGACCAGGTGCCGTCCGTACCGCGCGCCGCTCACGATCTCCGCGATCAGCGGGAAGCCGCCGGCGTGCGCGAGTTCCTCGGCATCCGGCCCGGCATCCGCGCCGGCGACGACCACCGTGCGCGGTCCCGCCTCGAGGACGACCGGCTCCGACTCGACGACCTCGAATGCCGCACCGACACCGCCGCCGCCCTGGTAATGCGCGCCCCATTCGGCCTCGACGGTCTCCGCCTCGACGTCGGCCTCGGTCGGATCGGATGCCGCATCCTCCGCACTCGACGACGGCACCCACCCGGGGAGTTCGCCCGCGAGCGGCTCCCGGAACGGGATGTTGAGGTGCACGGGCCCCGCGACCCGCGAACCGCTGCCGACGGCGGCATCCCACCCCTCGTCGGCGGCCGCCCGGAAGGCGGCGGCCTCGTCGGCCTCGGCGGACTCGGCGAGCGCCTCGGCGACGGGAAGGTCGGATTCGAGGCGCACGAAACCGGAGAACATGCCCGGCTGACGCGTGGCCTGGTTGGCGCCGATGCCACGGAGCTCCGGCGGCCGATCGGCGGTGAGGAGGAGAAGGGGCACACCGGAATGATGGGCTTCGAGGACGGCGGGGAGGAAGTTCGCGACGGCGGTACCCGAGGTGCAGACGACGACCGCCGGCATCCGGTCCTCGCGGCCGATCCCGAGCGCGGTGAAACCCGCGACGCGCTCGTCGATGCGGACGTGCAGACGGACCAGCCCGCGCGCCTCGAGCTCGGCGGCGACGAGGGCGAGCCCCTGAGAGCGCGACCCGGGTGAGAGGACGATGTGACGCAGACCCCGCTCGACGAGTCGCGTCAGAAGCGCCGCTGCGGCATCGGTCGCGGGCGCACGGCCAGGTCCGTCCGTCGCCATCTCAGGACCGCGAGCCGCGCGACTGCTCGTCGCTGTCGTCCTCGGCGGGTGGATCCGCCGGACGGTCCCGCGGGTCCGGCGCTTCGGAGTCGAGCGCGGCGAGCTCCTCTTCGAGGCGGCGGATGCGGTCGTCCTGGTCGCTCGACGTGCCGATGCGTCCGAGGAAGTCGGGGTCGTCGTCGGGCGCCCTGAACACGACCCGGCTCGACGAGGCCCGCGACCGGCCGATGACGAACCACAGCACACCGCCCACGACCGGCAGCAGGATGACGATGAGCAGCCAGATCGGCTTGCTGACACCGCGATGCCGTGTCGGCGGCTGAACCGCGCAGTCGACGATGCTGTAGACCCAGAAGGCGGCCAGCAGCAGCGCCAGAACGAGGTACACGCGCGCCATCCCCCCATCCTAGGCGCGCGCCCCCGCACCGAGGCCGCCGCGCACCGACGCCGACCGCACGGCCGGCGGCCGTAGAATGTCCGCATGCGTGCCCGGTCCGCCTTCGTCTACGCGCTGCTGCGGTTGCTCGCCTTCTTCGTCCCCTTCGGGGTCATGATGCTGTTCCCGGTGCTGCGCGAGCAGTACTGGCTCGCGGCCATCTTCGCGGCCCTCATCGGCCTGAGCCTGTCGGTGCTGTTCCTGCGGCGCCCCCTCGACGAGGTCTCCGTCGGCATGGCCGAGCGCCGAGAGGCGCGGCGCCGGACCGACAGCGACGAGGCCGTCGAAGACGCCTTCCGTGACGAGCAGGATCCGGATGCCGCGGCGACGCCGCAGTCGGCATCCGACGACTCCGCCCGCTGAGCGTCAGGCGGCGACGTACGCCCAGAGGATGAAGCCGCTCCAGGCGAGCGACGCCAGCGAACTGAGCTGCAGCGCGACGATCAGTTCGCGCGCCGTGCGGTAGGTCCAGACGATGAGCGTCGCCGACAGCGTCGCCAGGAGGACCAGCAGCGACAGCCACGCCACCGGGTAGAACGGTGCGACGATGGGCACGGTCGCGAACGGCACCAGCATGAGCACGGTGTAGAGGACCTGCGATGCGCGCTTGCCGATGAGCACCGTCAGCGTGCGCTTGCCCGCCACGCGATCCTGCGCGATGTCGCGGAGGTTGTTGGTGACCAGCACACCGCACGCGAGCGCTCCCACCCCGATCGAGGGGATCCACGACTCCTGCGGCACCGATCCGGCCTGCACGAAGGTCGTCCCGATCGTGGCGACGGGCCCGAAGAAGACGAAGACGAACACCTCGCCGAGGCCCGAGTAGCCGTAAGGGCGTTTGCCGCCGGTGTAGAACCACGCGGCGACGATGCACACCGCGCCCACCGCGAGCAGCCACCAGTGCTGCGTGCGGATGATCACGGCGATGCCGACGAGCGCGGCGATCGCGAAGAACAGCAGGGCGGCGATCAGCACGGCGCGGGGGGTGACGCGGCCCGACGCCGTGAGCCTGGCGGGCCCGACGCGGTGGTCGTCGGTCCCGCGGATGCCGTCGCTGTAGTCGTTGGCGAAGTTCACCGCGATCTGCAGCGAAACGGCGACGGCGAGGCAGCAGAGGGCGAGCACCCAGTGGAAGCCGCCGCCGACGGCGATCGCCGCGCCCGTGCCCACCAGGATCGGGCTGATCGCGAGGGGGAGCGTCCGGAGACGGGCCGCCCCGATCCAGTCGCGAGCGGTCACCGGGGCGGGCTTCGGCGGCGCCGACGACACGCGCGCCTTCGCCGGGTTGCCTCGCGGCGCCGAGCGCTTCGCGGCGGGCTTGCGGGGGGTCTTTCGGGATGCGGCCACGAGCAAGGATCCTATTCCCCGCGCGGCGTGGGCTCCTCGTCGTCCGCGAGCAGTCGGCGAAGGAGCGCGCGATCGGGCTTGCCGGTCGAGGTCATCGGCACCTCATCGAGCACGAGCAGCTCACGAGGTCGCGCGGGTGCCCCGATCGCCTCGGCGACGACCCGGCGCACGTCGTGGAGTACGTCGGGCTCGGCCCGGCCCCTGAGCGCGCGGCGCGCCAGGACGACGATGGATGCCTCACCCCACCGCTCGTCGCGCGTCGGCACGACGACCGCGCCCTCGAGACCCTCGAGCGCCCGGACGGCCTGTTCGACGCGGTCGAGCGAAACGTTCACGCCGCCCGAGACGATGACGTTGTCGAGACGGCCCGTGATGCGGAGGACCCCGTCCTCGACCGACCCGGAATCGCCCGTGCGGTACCAGCGCGCACCGTCGGCGTCGCGGACGAACGTCTCGGCCGTACGCTCGGGATCGCCGAGGTAGCCGTCGGCAAGTGTCGGACCGCCGAGCTGGACCTCGCCGTCCTCGACACGCAGCCGCACACCCTCGAGCGGGCGCCCGTCGTAGACGCATCCGCCGCTCGTCTCGGTCGACCCGTAGGTGCGGACGATGCGGGCGCCGAGCGCTGCGGCGCGGTCGGCGAGCGCGGGCGGCAGCGCCTGCCCGCCGACGAGCACGGCGTCGAACGAGGCGAACGCGCGGGCGACCGCGGCATCCGTCTCCCCCGCCTCCACCAGGGTCTGCACCTGGGCGGGGACGAGGGACGTGTAGGTCGGGACCCGGTGTCCGCCCTCGCTCGCGGCCATCGCGGACGCTGCGGCCGTGAAGGTCTGCGCCGTGAAGGAGCCGGCCAGGATCGCCGGGTCGCGACCGGCGACCAGTGCCCGCACCATCACCTGGACGCCGGCGACGTAGGTCGCGGGGAGGGCGAGCAGCCACGAGCCGCTGCCGATCCGGTCCGCCGTCGCGAGTGCAGACGAGGTCAGCGCCGACCGGCTGAGCGCGACGGACTTCGGGTACCCGGTCGAGCCGCTCGTCGTGACCACGACGGCCGTGCCCGCGGGGACGTCGGTCGGAAGATCGGATGCCGCGCCGAGAGCGACCGCCGGTCCCGCGCCGAGCACCGCGGCACGGAGCGCGCGGAGCACGTCACGTGGATCCGCGGAATCGAGGCGGCTCAGCTGCATGGCGCGGACTCAGTAGTGGTATGGGTACGGCGACCAGTCCGGATCGCGCTTCTCGAGGAAGGCGTCGCGCCCTTCGACGGCCTCGTCGGTGCCGTAGGCGAGGCGCGTCGCCTCGCCGGCGAAGACCTGCTGGCCGACCATGCCGTCGTCGATCGCGTTGAACGCGAACTTCAGCATGCGGATCGCCGTCGGGGACTTGCCGAGGATCGTCCGCGCCATCGAGATCGCCTCGCGCTCGAGGTCGGCGTGCGGGACGACGCGGTTCACCGCGCCCATCTCGTACGCGCGCTCGGCGGAGTACTCCTCAGCGAGGAAGAACACCTCGCGCGCGACCTTCTGACCGACCTGGCGAGCCATGTACGCCGAGCCGTACCCGGCGTCGAACGACCCGACGTCGGCATCCGTCTGCTTGAACTTGCCGTGCTCCGCGCTCGCGATCGACAGGTCGCAGACGATGTGCAGCGAGTGCCCGCCACCCGCCGCCCAGCCCGGGATGACGGCGATGACGACCTTGGGCATGAAGCGGATGAGGCGCTGCACCTCGAGGATGTGGAGCCTCCCCGCGCGTGCCGGATCGGGTGTCGTCGCGTCATCCGCGGCGTACGTGTAGCCGTCTCGGCCGCGGATGCGCTGGTCGCCGCCGGAGCAGAACGCCCAGCCGCCGTCCTTCGCGCTCGGGCCGTTGCCCGTGAGCAGCACGACGCCGATCTTCGGGTCCTGCCGCGCGATGTCGAGCGCGCGGTACAGCTCGTCGACGGTGTGCGGCCGGAAGGCGTTCCGGACCTCGGGACGATCGAACGCGATGCGGGCGATCCGTCCGTCCGTCGAGACGTGCGCGGTGATGTCGGTGTAGCCCTGGGCGCCGGGCGCCCCGGTCCACTCCGACGGGTCGAAGAGCTCGGAGACGGTCACCCCGCCAGCCTACGCGCGGGCCCCACGGGCGTCCCGATCGTGCGAAGCTTGTACGGCGGCCCTCACCCCGAAACGAGCGCCGCGGAGGGACCCCCGCATGAAGATCACGAGATCATCCGACTGGCGGGACGCTCTTCCGTTCGAGGTCCCCGTCCTCGCCGCCGACGCCGTGCCCGGCGAGCCGACGCGCTGCGTGGGCTGCCCCGCCGGCAGCGAGCCGCGGGAGCGGACCGAACTGTGGGCCGTCAAGCACCGGCATCCCAACAACCACGCCGGATTCGTGCGCTACTACTGCGCCGAGCACGCCCCCAAGACCGCCCCGCCGCCCCCGCCGTCGGTCGCCCGCCCGGGCAAGGCCCGCGGCACCGCGCCGAAGCCGCGTCTCGAGCGGACCGTCGCACCGAAGCGTCCTGCGGCCTCGCTCGACGTCGTCCGCGCCATGTGCCCGAACTGCTTCGTCGAGGTCTCCGCGACCGGCGAGTGCGGGATGTGCGGCCAGCAGGTCGCCTGAGCCGGATTCAGGGCTCGGTCGGCTCGATGTCCGTCCCGTGGAGACGCCACCACTGCTCGATGTGATCGACCGCGACCACCGGAAGCAGGCCGGACGACGTCGAGCGCAGCCCGGGTGCGTCTGACAGACGGAGACTCTGGAACGCGAAGATCCGATCCCCTTCCACATCCAGCCGGAGGTACGGCTCGTCGCCGTCACGCAGTTCGAGCCGCTGTCCTTCGCCGGTGACGGCGGAGAGGACGCCGTCGCACGCGGTGACGGCGTCGACGAATGGGGCCTTCTGCGCTGCGGCGGGTGAGTCGAAGCGCCAGACCGACATGCGGTAGAGGAATTGCTCATCCCTCGTGCTGCGTCCCGATACCGAGGCCTGGATCTGCGAAGTCGCTCCCGCCGCGAACATGTGCTCGGTCGGTGCGAGATACGCGGAGACGCCGTCCCGCGCGACCTGCGGGGCACACAGCGCGTTGACGGCCTCCGTTCCGGCGGGCACGCAGGCGCCGTCGCCGCGTTCGAAGAGAGCGACGCCGGCGGTGTACTCAGGACCGCGGTCGACCCCCGGCATCCCGTCGATCGACTGCTCGACCGCCAGGGTCGTATCGCCCCCTCGTGTGCAGGACGGGTCGTCCGTCTCGCCATCGACGATCACGCGCGTCGGGCGCGGTGACGGCGAGGGCGACTGCTCCGATTCGAGGCTCGCGGTCGAGACGCAACCGGTCAGCCCGGCGACGAGCGCGGCGACGAGGACGACGGATCGAAGTGCACGCATCTCCGCAGTATGCCGTGTCCGAGCCCCCGCTTACCGTCGGCACCGTGACGGAACCGGTGCGGTGGTGGTGGGAGCGGCGGCAGTTCTCGCGCGGCGCCGACGTCCCGTACGCCGTCGGGACCTACCGATCCGCGTGGGCCGCATACCCGGAGCTCGTCCGGCAGTACCACCCCGACCTCAACGGCGGCATCGTCCTGTCGCAGATCCCGCCGGCCGCCGACGTCCTGCTGTGCTGGGAGTGCTCCGCCGGCCATCGGTTCGCCGCGACGCCGACCGAGCAGCGTGAACGCCCGGGACGCGTGCGACGCCGGTCGGCCTGGTGCCCGGAGTGCTCGGCGCTCGCGGCGCCCCGCCCCGTGAGGGTCGTCGAACGCATCGACGCGGGCGCGGTCCTCGCCGCCGTGCAGCAGGCGAAAGCGGTGCGGATGCCGGTGGCCCCCGCTCAAGCTTCCGCGCGGAAGCGCGCGGTGCCGGCCATCTGCGAAAAGACCCCGGACCTTCCCGCGGGCGAGCCGTTCGTCAGCGCGTGCGCTCCCCCACCGGCATCCGCTGCCGAAGCGCGGCTGCGCGCGGATCTGACCGCGGCGATGCTGTTCACCGAGGGGATGACGGCGGTCCGGGTGACGCGACCGTTCTTCCGCCATCGGGAGGTGTGGCCCGACATCCTGCTCCCCGAGCTGCGGGTCGCGGTCGAGTACGACACCCCCGGGCGCCACGGGCTCGAGCACGTAGGCAAGAGGGAGGCATCCGATCGGCGCAAGGACGCGCTCCTGCGCACCGCGGGGTGGGAGGTCGTGCGCGTGCGCACGGGAGGGCTCGAACCGCTGGGGCCGCATGACGTCGTCCTCCGGACGGCGGGCACGCGAACCGTTCCCACGATCGTCGACGCGCTCCGCCGGATCCGGGGTGACCTCGTGGTCGACGCGTACCTGCGGTGAGATCAGGCGTATGCGCGATGCACGTGCCAGTGGTCGCCGTCGTCGTAGATGTCGAAGACGAAGGCCTCCCCGCCGTGGTCGGTCGCTTGGAACCGCCATGCGCGAGCGGCCGACGCGGGCAGTGCAGGCCACATCCCTCGACCGAGGCGGGTGGGGGTGTCGGACACGGTCCACCGCCGGCCGCCGAAGAACATGCGGGCGGGCACGTCGTCGACGAACCACAGCGTCAGATCGTGTTCGAATGCCCGGGCTTCCATGAGACCCAGATTAGAACATCTGTTCTCATCCGTCGAATCCGAAACTCGAATCAATGTCCTGCTCCCAGCTGATCACGTGGGCCCGGTGGAGCGGCACCGCTCCCGGCGCGAGGACGTGGGGGATGCCGTGGAACCACGCCCCGCTGACGCCGCGACGCACCATCTCCTCGAGCCAGGCACGGTTCGCCGCGGGCACCTCCATGGCCGACGTGAACGATGCCGGATCGAACGGTGCGACCTCTGCCGGCTCGATCGGGTCGCCGACCGCCGAGATCGTCCGGTCGAGGACGACCGTCGCGCGCGGCAGGTCGTCCGCCGGGATCGCCCAGAACTCCGCCCGCGGCAGCTCCTTCCCGCGGACATCGCGCCACGCCCGCCAAATCGCGTGAGGGTGGACGGGACTCAAGAACACAACCTCGGTCCACCGCCTGCCGAGGCCGGGGATGACCGTGTCGCGCAGACCGCGGCGTTCCGGCGTGTCGTCGTATTTCGCCATCGCCCGCGCGTACGCCGCGGGGTCGACAGACGCGAGACCGGATGCCGGGACGAGTACCTCGCCCACGAGATCGACGCACTGGTGGAAGACGAACCTCACGTCGCCGACCGAACGCCGTCGAACGGCGTGATCGTCCGCCACGTGCCGCCCTCATCGAAGAGGAACAGGCGGAGGGGCGTCGAGCCGAGCATCGGGTCACCGGCGGCATCCCCGTACGGATAGGTGCCGCACGCGTCCGCGGTCGAGGCGACGCGAATTTTGTCGCCGGCCGCGATGTCACCCTTCTCGGCCACGTCCACGGTGACGAGATACACGTTCGTGTCGTACTCCATGATCCGCGTCGTGCCGTCCGACTCGACCGAGCTCGTCACCACGACCGCCTGCGATCCGGCGGCGCGCTCCTCGTCGGTCTCGTACGACACCCACGACGCACACGCCTGGACCTCGACGAAAGGGAGCCGGACACCGTCGCATCCGGCGAGCGCGACCCCCAGCACCACCAGCCCGACCGCGATCGTCGTTCGTCGCCGCATCCCGCACCCCCTGCCGAGGAGTGTCCCATCCGGGGACATCGTCTCGCCAGGGGTGCGGAACGGCAGAACTCAGCCGAGCGCGACCGCCGTCCACGACACCGGCGGGAGCGTGATGGTCAGGGTCCCGTCATCGACGCGGGCCGACTCGTTCGGCCGCGGGGCGACGCGCTCGCGGTCGGCGAGGGTGTTCTTCGCGTAGACGTCGTCGTCCGAGAGGGTGTGCGTCTCGACGATCGAGCCGGCACCGAGCCCCGTCACGTCGACGGTGACCTCGATCGACTCGGTCGTGCTGCGGTTGACGAGGAAGACGGCGCTGCGACCCGTGGCGTCGTCGTGCGTCGCAACGGCATCGACGAGCGGCACCTCGCCGAACGCGGCGGTCTCGTAAGACGGCGCATCGACGAGGACCCGCATCGCGTCGCCCTGCGCGAGGCGCGAGGTGATCGAGAAGGGGAAGAACGTCGTCTGACGCCAGGCCGGGCCGCCGGGCTCGGTCATGATCGGCGCGATCACGTTGACCAGCTGCGCGAGCGAAGCGCTGGCCACCCGGTCGGCGTGCTTGAGCAGCGAGATCATGAGGCCGCTGAACACCACGGCATCCACCACGGAGTACACGTCCTCGAGAAGGCGCGGCGCGACCGGCCAGTTGTCGATGCCGTCGATCTTCTCGACGTTCTCCCACCGCGACAGGTACCAGACGTTCCACTCGTCGAACGAGATGTCGATCTTCTTCGACGACCGCTTCACGGCGGCGACGTGGTCGGCCGTCGCGACGACGGTCTCGATGAAGCGGTCCATGTCGACCGCCGAGGCGAGGAAGCTGCCGATGTCGCCGTCCTTTTCCTCGTAGTACGCGTGGCACGAGATGAGATCGACATCGTCATAGGTGTGCGACAGGACGACGCGCTCCCATTCGCCGAACGTGGGCATCGTCGCGCCCGACGAACCGCAGACGACCAGCTGGATAGACGGGTCGAGCTGCCGCATCCCCTTCGCGGTCCGCGACGCGAGCTTGCCGTAGTCCTCCGCCGACCGGTGCCCGAGCTGCCACGGACCGTCCATCTCGTTGCCCAGGCACCACATGCGGATGCCGAACGGGTCGGTCGCGCCGTTGGCGACGCGCTGGTCGCTGAGCGCAGTGCCCGAGCGGATGTTGCAGTACTCGAGCAGATCGATCGCCTCGAGCGTGCCGCGGGTGCCGAGGTTGACGGCCATCATCAGGTCGCTGCCGACCTTGTCGAGCCACGACGAGAACTCGTGTAGGCCGACCTCGTTCGTCTCGGTCGAGTGCCAGGCGAGGTCGAGCCGGCGGGGCCGCTCGTCGACGGGACCGACAGAGTCCTCCCACCGGAAGCCCGACACGAAGTTGCCGCCGGGGTAGCGGATCGTGTCGACCCCGAGCTCCTTGACGAGGTCGATGACGTCCGTGCGGAAACCCTCGGCATCCGCTGTCTCATGACCCGGCTCGAAGATGCCGTCGTAGATGTGGCGGCCGAGGTGTTCGACGAAACCGCCGAAGATCTTGCGGCGGACCTCCCCGATGGGCGATGCGGCGTCGACGGTGAGGCGTGCGGAGGTCATGTGGGGCGTCCTTGTCCGGGAGGTAAACGTTGTAAATCATGATGGCGACGCGGATGCCGGGCGTCAAGGCCTCCGCCCCTCTCACCGCGTCGACGGATGCAATGGATCCGGCCCGACACGCCGGTGCCCGCCCGCGAGGCACGGCGTGGCGCGCACGAACTCTTGCATCCGCGAACGCCAGGCCCGCGCCACGCGCCGCGCCGCCGACCGCGATCAGCGACGCCCCGGCGCCGACTCCCGCACGCGCAGCGTGAATTCGCCCGACAGCACCCGGTGAGGGATGTCGGATGCCGCGCCGACGCGACCGAGCAGGGTGTCGACCGCGGTCTGGGCGATCCACCGTCGGCCGGGATCGATCGTGGTCAGGGAGGGTATCGAGTACTGCGCCTCGTCGAGGTCGTCGAACCCAACCACGGCGACGTCGTGAGGCACCCGGAGTCCCGCCTCCTGCAACGCGCGGATGGCACCGAGCGCGAGGGTGTCGTTGAGCCCGAAGACGGCGTCGAAGGCGACGCCACGGGCCACGAGGTCGCGCACGGCGTCGGCTCCTCCCGAGCGGTCCCAGAAGCGCGTGGCGACGATCAGCTCGGGGTCGAGCGCGACCCCGGCCGCCGCCAGCGCGGCGCGATGCCCCTGCAGGCGAAGACCCGCCGCGCCGTCGGCATCGCCGTCGTGGGCGCCGAGGACGGCGATGCGACCCCTGCCCGCGTCGAGCAGATGCGCCGTCGCCGCCTGTGCGGCCTCGGCGTTCCGCATCGTGACGTGGTCCAGCGGCGCGTCGAACACCCGCTCCCCGAGCAAGACAGTCGGGTACGCCCCCGGGCGCGCGGCGAGGTCCGCCGCATCCAGACCCAATGGACTCATGATCAAGCCGTCGGTGAGACCGAGGCGGCGGCTCCGCAGCAGCTCGCGCTCACGCTCCCGCTCGCCGCCGGTCTGCTCGACCAGGACGACCACGCCGCGCTCCTCGGCTCGTGCGATGACCATGCCGGCGAGCTCGGCGAAGTAGCTGAGCGCGAGATCGGGGACGGCGAGGGCGATGGCGCCCGTTCGGCCGCTCCGGAGGTTGCGCGCCGTCAGGTTCGGCGTGTATCCGAGCTCGGCGACCGCTCGCTCGACGTTCCGGCGGGTATCGGGTCGGACGTGGGGGTGACCGTTGATGACGTTCGAGACCGTCTTGATCGATACACCCGCCAGCCGCGCGACGTCGTGCAGTGTCGGTGTCATCCGGCCCTCCTGGGCGTCACTGTACCGCGCGCGCAACCCCCGCGCGGACCGGCGGCGGCGTCACTACGCTGGCGCGATGAGCTCCTCAGCCAAGACCGCAGCACACGGCGCGAAGAACAGCAGGGCGGTGCATGTGCTCGCACGAGCGGGCTTCGCAGCGAGCGGCGTGGTCCACATCATCGTCGGCCTCATCGCCGTCTCCCTCGCCCTGGGACTCTCCGGCGGAGGGCAGGCCGACCAGTCGGGAGCCCTCGCCCAGCTCGCGGCCGCCCCCGGGGGCGTGTTCCTGCTCTGGGCCGCCACGATCGGCCTCGCCGCCCTGGGGCTCTGGCACCTGTTGAGCGCCTTCCTCGACCGGAGTGCCTCCGACGGCAAGGAGCGCGCAGTCCACATCGTGAAGAACGCGTCGAAGGGCGTCGTCTACCTCGTCATCGCGTTCAGCGCGGGCACCTTCGCGGCCGGCGGATCCACGAGTTCGGCCGGGTCGACCCGCTCGCTCACCGCGGATCTCCTCTCGACCCCGGGCGGCGTGTTCCTCGTCGTCGCGATCGGCCTCGTCGTCATCGGCATCGCCGGGTACCTCGTCTTCAAGGGCGCGACCCGCCGTTTCGAGCGCGACCTGTCCCTGCCGTCGGGCACGGCGGGCCGGGGCGTCCGGATCCTGGGCACGGTCGGATACATCGCCCGTGGCGTCGCATTCGCCGGCGTCGGCGTGCTGTTCCTGGTCGGCGCGGCGACGAACGACCCCGAGAAGTCGACCGGTCTCGACGGGGCGCTGCGGTCGTTCGCCGAGCTCCCCGCGGGAAAGATCCTCCTCGTCCTCATCGGTGCGGGCTGGATCGCGTACGGCGTCTACGCCTTCTTCCGCGCCCGCTACACCCGCCTCTGACGTGCGATCGTCGGACCTTCCGCGCAACGGCGCCCGCGGGGGCCAGGATGGGGTCATGCATCTGCCCTCGCTCGCCGACCTCCGCGCGAGCGCGCGCGTCGTATCGCTCCCGCTCCACACCCGGTTCCGCGGCATCGACATCCGCGAGGCGATGCTCTTCGAAGGCCCCGAGGGGTGGACCGAGTTCTCGCCGTTCACCGAGTACGGCGATGTCGAGTCGGCGTCGTGGCTCGCCGCGGCGATCGAATACGGCTGGCAGCCGACCCCGGCGGCGCTGCGCGACGAGATCGGGGTAAACGCGACGGTGCCGGCGGTGGCCGCGGCATCCGTTCCCGATGTCCTGGCGCGATTCGACGGATGCCGGACTGCGAAGGTCAAGGTCGCCGAGCCCGGTCAGGTGCTGGCCGACGACGTCGCGCGGGTGCGCGCCGTCCGCGAGGCGATGGGTCCTGAGGGGCGCATCCGCATCGACGCCAACGGCGGGTGGAACCTGGACGAGGCGGAGCACGCCGTCCACTCGCTCGCCGCGTTCGACCTCGAGTACGTGGAACAGCCCTGCGCGACGGTGGCCGAGCTCGCCGAGCTGCGCGGACGCATCCGGTACATGGACATCCCGGTCGCCGCCGATGAGAGCGTGCGCAAGGCCGACGACCCGGTCGCCGTCGCGCGGGCCGGCGCGGCCGACCTGCTCGTGATCAAGGCGCAGCCGCTCGGCGGGGTGCGGCGGGCCCTGTCGGTCGTCGCCGAAGCGGGGCTCCCCGCCGTCGTGTCGAGCGCCCTCGACACCTCGGTCGGCCTCGCCATGGGGGTCGCCCTGGCGGCATCCCTCCCCGAGCTGGACGTCGACTGCGGATTGGGGACGGCGTCGCTCCTCGCGGCGGACGTCACCGGCGAGCCGCTGCGGCCCGAGGGCGGGATGCTGCCCGTCCGCCGCGTCGTGCCCGATGCCGCGCTGCTCGACGCGCACGCCGCGACGCCGGAGCGCCGGGACTGGTGGCTCGCCCGCCTGGAGCGGTGCCACGCGGTCCTGCAGGCCGGCTGACGATCCCCAGGAGACCCGGGTCAGCCGACGAGGAGCGGCACGAGCTGCTCGAGCCGCGACTGCATGGCCCGGTTCGCCTGACGCTCCGACAGCCGCTCGAGTGCGGCCTGCACGCTGCACTGCTCCGAGACGTCGAGCAGCAGTTGGGCGGCGTCGGCGACCGTCATCCGCAGGGGCAGTCCATGCCGTTCGCTCACGTCGCCGACGATCGTCTCGATGCGTCGCAGCATCTGTGCGCGCCACGAGAGGAACGCCTCCGCCAGGCGCGGGTCGCGGAGCGCCTGCGTGCGGACCTCGCTGAGCAGCTGCGGCTCCATCCGTTCGGACAGTGACATCGCGGCGATCTGACGGACGAGATCGACCACGTCGCCGCCGCCCGAGAGCGTCTTGACGCGCACCGACACCTCGTCGAGCTTGTCCTCGGACAGCTGCGTGATGAGGGCGAGGAAGAGCTCGTCCTTCGACTCGAAGTTGGAGTAGAACGCGCCCCGCGTGAATCCCGCGCGCTCGCAGATCATCTCGACGGATGCCGCATCGAGCCCGACCTCGGCGAACACCTCGTGTGCGGCTTCGAGCAGGCGCGCACGCGTGTTCTCGCGACTTCGCGCCATCTCACACCCGCCCTTCAGGATTGGGAGCTGTTTTCGGGTCTACGATACACATGTGTATTGGATACAGCGCTGTATCGAAACCGTCCGACTCTGATCCAGGAGCGCCTGTGTCCACAATCCTCTTCACCCTCGGCCGATGGGCCTACCGGCACTCGTGGCGCGTGCTGATCGCCTGGATCCTGCTGCTCGGCATCATCGGCGGCGGTGTCGCCCTCTTCATGAAGGGCACCGACAACTCGTTCACGATCCCCGGGACCGAGGCGCAGCAGGGACTCGAGCTGCTGAACCGCACGTTCCCGCAGGCCAGCGGGGCGAGCGCCCAGCTCATCGTCGTCGCACCCGACGGCGAGACGGTGAAGGATCAGCCGCTCCGCGGCGAGATCGACGACCTGGTCACCCGGCTCGGCGACATCGACGGCGTCACCTCGGCGACCTCCCCCTTCGACGAGATGGTCACCGGCCTCGTGTCGGACGACGACCGCGCCGCGCTCGTGCAGATGCAGTTCGACGGTACGTCCACCGAGGTCAGCCACGCGACCGTCGACGCGGTCGAGAAAGCCGCCGCCGACTTCCACGCGAACCTGCCCGACGGCGCACAGTCCGCGCTCGGCGGCGACCTCTTCGCGGCATCCATCCCGGCACTGTCGATCGTCGAGGTCGTCGGTGTGCTCGTCGCACTGTTCGTCCTGATCGTGACGTTCCGCTCGTTCGCCGTCGCCTGGTTCCCGCTCGTCAGCGCTCTGATCGGCGTCGGACTCGCGATCGCCCTCATCTTCCTCGCGACCGCGGTGACGACGATCTCCGCCACGACCCCCATGCTCGCCGTCATGCTCGGCCTCGCCGTCGGGATCGACTACGCGCTGTTCATCGTGTCGCGACATCAGGACCAGGTCCGCGCCGGCATGGATCCCGAGGAGTCCGCCGCCCGTGCCGTCGGCACCGCCGGATCGGCCGTCGTCTTCGCCGGAGTGACGGTCATGATCGCCCTCGTGGGACTCAGCATCGCCGGCATCCCGTTCCTGTCGACGATGGGCATCGCGGCTGCCGTCGCCGTCGCGGTCGCGGTCGCCGTCGCGATCAGCCTCACCCCCGCACTGCTCGGATTCGCGAAGGGTCGCGTCGTCGGCTGGGGCGGGGGGATGCTGCAGCGCGGCCTCCCGACCCGCCGTCGCCGCGCGGCCGAGGTCGACGCAGCGGCGACCGAGGGTGACGACGCCGCACCCGAGCCCGAGCCGGCACCCGCCCCCGGGCCGGTGGCACCCGCGCGACCCAACCGCTGGGTGATGCTCGTGACGCGGCATCCGATCATCGCGACCGTCGCCGTCGTCGTCGGACTCGGCATCATGGCCATCCCGTCGGCGAGCCTCCACCTCGCACTGCCGAACGCCGGTGTCCAGCCGCCGTCGAGTCAAGCGCGCCAGGCGTACGACCTGAACGCCGAGTACTTCGGCGCGGGGTCGAACGGTCCCCTCGTCATGGCCGGCACGATCGTCACCTCGACCGATCCGCTCGGCCTCATGGGAGATCTCAAGAAGGAGGTCGAGGCGATCCCCGGCGTGAAGCGCGTCGCCCTCGCGACCCCCAACGCCACCGCCGACACCGGCCTCATCCAGATCGTGCCGACCACGGCGCCCGACGACCCGGCGACCGCCGACCTCGTGCGCGAGCTCCGCTCGCACCACGACGAGTGGCAGGACGAGTACGGCGTGGATCTGAAGGTCACCGGCTACACCGCCGTCGGCATCGACGTCTCCGACCGGCTCGGGGCCGCACTGCTGCCCTTCGGCATCTTCGTCGTCGGGCTGTCCTTCATCCTCCTGATGATCGTGTTCCGCTCGATCTGGGTGCCGCTGAAGGCGACCCTCGGCTACCTGCTGTCGATCCTCGCCGCGTTCGGCGCCGTCGCCGCGGTGTTCGAATGGGGCTGGCTCGCCGACGCCCTGCACGTGACGCGCACCGGCCCCGTGATCAGCTTCATGCCGATCATCCTCATGGGCGTCCTGTTCGGCCTCGCCATGGACTACGAGGTGTTCCTCGTCTCCCGCATGCGAGAGGACTTCGTCCACGCGGTGCGCGCCCGAGGCGGACGCGCGAACCGCGAGACCGCGATCGCGGCCGTCCGCAGCGGTTTCACCGCCTCGGCCCGCGTCGTCGTCGCAGCGGCCGTCATCATGTTCGCCGTCTTCGCCGCCTTCGTCCCCGAAGGCGACAGTTCGATCAAACCGATCGCCCTGGGCCTCGCCGTGGGCATCGCCGTCGACGCCTTCCTCGTCCGCATGACCCTGACCCCGGCGGTCATGGCCCTGCTGGGCGACAAGGCCTGGTGGATGCCGCGCTGGCTCGAGCGCCTACTCCCCAAGGTCGACATCGAGGGCGAGGCGGTCGAGCACGAGCGCGCACACGCCGACTGGCCCGAGCCCGACTGGAACGGTGCACTCGCTGCCGACGACCTCGAGGTGCGGGCCGAGTCGGCCGACACGGACGTCGTGCTCTTCTCGGGCGCGCACGCCCGGGTCGAGGACGGCGGCACGCTCCTCGTGACGGCAGCCGATCCGCACGCCTCCCGCGCGTTCCTGCTGACCGTGGCGGGGCGCATCGCCCCGACCTCCGGCCTGCTGCGCGTCTCCGGCCACCTGCTCCCCGGGCGCGCCGCATGGGTGAGAGCCCATGTGTCCGTCGCCGAGCTGACCGGCTCGGAGTCGCCGCTCGCCGACCTGCGGCGAGCCCTCGCCGGCCGCACCCGGTTCGTCGTGATCATCGGTCTCGACGCCCTCACCGGAGCCGACCGCGATCAGGCCGCCGCCCTCCTCCGCGACGCATCGAACGCCGTCGCCGCGAAGGCCGGGCAGCTCACCGTCGCGGCCTCGGCCCGCGACCTCGGCGCCGCCCGCGAGCTGCTCGCCGACGCCTACCGCCCGAAACCCGACACCCTGCGTCTCGACACCTCCGCCGCCCTCGACGCCGACACCCCCACCCAGGTGATCCCCTCATGACTCTCCCCATCGAACGCGCGCAGACCCGGCGCCCCATCTCGTGGCTCACCCTCCTGGGTGTGCTCCTGCTGCCGGCCGTCATCGGCGGCATCCTCGTCGCTGCCCTCTACAACCCCACCGAGCGGCTCGACGCACTGAACACCGCGATCGTGAACAACGACAAGCCGGTGGAGGTGAACGGCCAGACCACACCTCTCGGCCGCCTGCTGACGGCGGGCCTCGTCGAGGGCTCCGACGACCTGGACAGCAACCTCACGTGGACGATCTCCAACTCGGATGACGCGAAGGAAGGGCTCGAGGACGGCACGTACGACGCGATCGTCACCATCCCGAAGAACTTCTCCGCCGCGGCGACCTCGACCGCTCCCGGCAAGACGCCCGAGCGCGCGACGATCGAACTGACGTCATCGCCCGACTCGCGCATCGTCGACGAAGCCATCACGTCGCAAGTGACCTCGACCGCGGCATCCGTCCTCGGAGAGCGGCTCACGAGCGGCTACCTCGAGAACGTGTTCCTCGGCTTCACGACGCTCGGCGAGCAGCTGGGCAAGGCGGCCGACGGGGCGACCCAGCTCACCGACGGCGCCCAGAGCGCCGCCGACGGTGCTGCCCAGCTCGCCGACGGCGCGTCGACCGCGTCCGACGGCGGGTACTCCCTGGCCGACGGCATCCGTAAGCTGCAGACCGGTGCCGCCGGCATCGCGAGCGGCGCCGGCGCGATCTCCACCGGCGCGTCGGGCCTCGCCACCGGCGCCCACCAGCTCGCCGACGGCGCAGGCGCTGCGGCCGATGGGCTCGACACCCTCGCGGGTGGCGCGGACCAGCTCGCGGACGGCGCTGCCGCCACCTCGCGCGGGCTCGACGAATGGTCCGCGGGCGCGCGGCCGATCGCGGACGGCACGAAGGAGCTCGCCGACGGCCTGGCCAAGGCCGCCGAGCAGACCGCCGCGATCCCCGCGATCCCTTCGGAACTCGTCGACGGGGTGAAGGCCCTCACCGCCAACGGCGAGCAGAACAGCCAGGCCGTGACGTCCATCGTCGACGCCCTGTCGTCCGCCGCGAAGGCGTGCGTCCCCGCGCAGGCGGGCACCGCACTGTGCGACCAGTTGACGGCCGCCGCGGCCCAGGCGACCAAAGCGCTGCCCCAGCTGCAGAACACCGTGGGCGACTCGGAGCAGCTGGCGAAGGACCTCGACGCGCTGGCGAACTTCGGTCCGAACCTGAGCGAGGGTCTCAGCACGTCGGCCGCCGCCGCGAAGAAGCTCGCCGGCGGAATGGACCAGCTCGCCGACGGGGCCGACAAGCTCGCCACCGGCGCGGGCGGGCTCTCGAGCGGCGCCTCGGGCCTCGCGGACGGCGCGGGCGCGGCGGCGACCGGCGTGCGGCAGCTCGCCGGCGGTGCCGACAAGCTCGCGGGTGGAGCCGACAAGCTCTCGTCCGGCGCAGGCCAGCTCGCGACCGGTGCGCAGGCCCTCGCCACCGGCGCCGGCACCGCCGCGGACGGCTCGGACCAGCTCGCAGACGGCGTCGGCTCGCTCGCCGACGGCGCCGGCGAACTGTCGACGGGTGTCGGCAAGCTCGCAGACGGCACCGGCGACCTCGCGACCGGTCTCGACAAGGCCGTCGACGGCGTCCCGAGCTACACGAAGTCCCAGGCGGCGGACCTCGCGTCGATCGTCGCGAACCCCGTCGTCGCCGAAGGCGCGGGCACCTCGCTGTTCGGCGCCTCCGCCGTCCCGCTGCTCGCGACGCTCGCGCTCTGGTTCGGTGGGCTGGCATCGTTCATCGTGCTTCGCGCCGTCCCCCGCGCCGCACTCTCGTCGCGCCGCTCCTCCGCCGCACTCGCACTGCGCGCCCTCGCCCCCGGAGCGCTGCTCGGCGCCCTGCAGGGCGTCCTGGTGGCCACCGTCGTCCAGCTCGCCGCCGGCTACGACTGGGGCGCCTGGTGGCTCTTCGCCTCGATGTGCGTGCTCGCCGGCGTCGCGTTCGCGGCGGTCAACCACGCCCTCGTCGCGCTGTTCGGCGGCATCGGACGGTGGGTCTCGGCGCTCGTCGGCGTCATGGCCCTCGCCACCGGGATCGTCTCGACGGTTCCCGGCACGCTCCTCGACGTGGCCGGCCTCCTGCCGACCGCCCCGGCCTACACGGCCATGCTGGCCGCGCTGACGGATGCCGGGGGCGGCGCCCCCGCAACCGTGGGACTCGTCCTCTGGACGCTCGTGGCGATCGGCGCCGGCATCCTCGCCGTCACCCGGCACCGCTCCACGTCGGCCCGGGCCGTCCTCACCCAGCCCGCCTGAGCCGGACGCGGCGTCGGGCCCGCAGGGCTCGGCGCCGCCCGGTCGACGGCAGCGCGCGACTCAGCCGGCGAGGCGGATCGTCGTCGTCATGACGAGT
The DNA here is from genome assembly GCF_040676205.1 of Microbacterium sp. LMI1x-1-1.1. NCBI lineage: Bacteria > Bacillati > Actinomycetota > Actinomycetes > Micrococcales > Microbacteriaceae > Microbacterium > Microbacterium sp. LMI1x-1-1.1. The sequence continues at coordinate 1,166,113 of NZ_JBEGHM010000001.1, read as the reverse complement.
TCGAGGCCGCCCGGGACCTCGGTCGACGCGAGCGCCACGGTGATCGCCTCGATCCCCGCCAGGGATGTCAGGTGCGTCCCGCCGCAGGGCAGTTCGACGGCGCCCTCGGGCAGCTCGCAGCGCCAGGTACGTCGGCCCGCGAGCGTGTGGTCGTCGCGGTGGATGCCGATGGCTCCCGGCGCGCCCGCCCACTCGGCGAGCGTCGCGTCGGCGCGAGCCTCGACGGCTCGAAGGTCAGCCAGCGCAGCGGGGTCGAACCCCTTCTTCCGCAGCGACTTGCCGATGCGGTAGACGTCGGTGGAGCCGTACGGGGCGATGCGGGACGTCTGGATGGCGAGCATGTCGAACGCGGGACGACCCGCGGCATCCGTCGGCACCTGCTTCGTCCAGGCGTCCTCGAGCGCGGCGTCCAGGGCGAGGGATGCCAGGTGGCAGGCGGTGTGCCCGGCGGACAGCGCAGCGCGCAGCTCGGGGTCGACGTGAGCGTCGACGCTCTCCCCGACGGCGGGCGCCGACCCCTCGACGACGTGGACGACGACGAAGGTCCACCCTTCCGTCCCCATGCGGACCGGCAGGTCGGGTCCGATGACGAGCGCGCCGTCGCGGATGCCGCCCGTCAGCGTCGCGAGCACCGGCACGTCGCCCGCGGCCGTCCGCAGCACGCCGATGTCGGCGGGCTGGTCGGGCCACGCCGTGTCGACGGGGTGGAACGGGGTGCGGTCGAGCACGACGCCGGAACGCCCGTCGGGCAACGGCGCGATGTGGACGACGTTGGCCGTTCCCGTGAGCTCCCCGTCGGGGTAGGTCACGACGGTGGCGGGGATGACGGTCACGGGATCAGCTGGGCAGGCCGCTGTAGGAGTGCAGCCCCTGGAAGAACTGGTTCACGATCGTGAAGTTGAACAGCACGGCGGTGAACCCGACGATCGACAACCAGGCCGACCGCGTCCCCCGCCACCCGCGGGTCGCCCGCGCGTGGATGTAGCCGGCGTAGACCACCCAGATCACGAAGGTCCAGACTTCCTTGGTGTCGAAGCCCCAGTAGCGCCCCCACGCGTCGTTCGCCCAGATCGCCCCGGCGATGAGGGTGAAGGTCCAGAGGACGAAGCCGATGATCGCGAAGCGGTAGGCGAGGGACTCGAGCACCTCGGCGCTCGGCAGCGTCCGCAGGAACGGCAGCCGGGTGCGGGGTGCGGCATCCGACCCGACGGCCGCGAGAGCGATGCGCTCCCGTCGCGACTGGAGGAGCTGCACGATCGACAGGGCGAACGCGAGTGCGAAGAAGGCCGACGCGAGCGAGGCGACGAAGACGTGGATGACGAGCCAGACGCTCTTCAGCGGGTCCGACAGCGGGACGACCTCGACGTAGTAGGCCAGGGCGGCACCGCCGAGGAGGATGACGATGAGGCCGTTGATGAACGCGCCGAGGAAGCGGAGGTCGTACTTCACGAGCACGGTGAGGAACACCATCACGACGAGCATCGTGCCGGTGAGGGCGAACTCGTAGTTGTTCGACCACGGCACACGGCCGGCGGCGATGCCGCGGGTGACGTCGGCGCCCACGTGGAAGAGGAAGCCGATCGTCGTCAGCACGACGCCGAGGCGCGCGAACAGGTAGCGGCCGCGCTTCGACGGCGCGGCTTCGAGGGCGACCTTAGCGGCCGCCTCCTCGGCGTGGATCTCGTCGATGGTCTGACCGCCGCCGCCGGCCGCGACGAGCGTGCGCGCCTTCGCGTCCTGCGCCTTGATCGCCAGCTCGGAACGGCGAGCGAGGTCGACGGTGAACGCGAGGAAGCCGAGCGTGTAGATCGCGATCGCGGTCCACAGCAGCAGCACGGAGATGTCATCGAACGACATGAGGGTCCTCCGGAGGAGATGGGTGGGTTCAGTTTACGTTCGCGGGGACGCCTGGGGCGGATGCCGGTTCGTCATCGAGCACCCTGCCGTGTCGCCGGGCGAGGTCGGCGACCGCAATCGCGATCGCAGGATCCTCGCCGCGGGCCAGTCCCGCGTACTCGAGCGTCACGGCGTCGCCGTCCGGGGTCGCCTTCACCCACATGCGTCGGCGCGGGACGAACAGGGCCGTGAAGAGACCGACCATCGCGAGGATCGCGAACGCGAGCACCCACGGGGCGCTCGAGTCGTTGTGGATCGACAGCGAGACGTAGCGCTTCACCGACTCCGCGGCGCCATTCTTCGTCTCGTCCTCGAAGGTCACGCTGCCGCGGCCGCCCGGCAGCTGGACGGTCTGCCCCGGCGAGAGCTCGAGCGACGGGGTGTCGGCGTTGCGCCCGGCGATTTCGGTCATGCCGTCGGTGTCGAGCGCGTAGACGGACCGCGCGTCGCCGTTGTCGATGCCGAGGTCGCCCTCGTAGACGAAGAACGTCAGGCGCGGGTCGACGAGGTCGCCGTACGCCGAGGTGAGGGCGCCGCTCTGGAGCGTGGCGACCGTCGGGTAGAAGAAGCCGACGAGGCCGAGCTGCTCACCGCCGGTGTCGGGGATCTTGACGACGCCCGACGAGGTCATCGTGGGGCTCTGCGGCAGGAACGGCACCGACTCGCTGAAGACGACGTCGCCCGAGCCGTTGCGGACGGTGATCGTCGGAGCGTAGCCGTTGCCCATGAGGTAGACGCGGTCGCCCGCCATGGTGATCGGGTGGTTCACCTCGATGACCTGGTCCTCGGCCTTCTGCCCGGGGAAGCGCGTCGTCACGTGAGCGGCGAAGTCGCCCGCCTGCCCCGACGGCGGCGGCGCGTAGGTCACGTCGAAGCGGTCGAGGGTGATGGAGTACGGCGTCAGCGCCTCGGTGTCGACGAAACGGCCCGGGTTGAAAGAGGTGTAGCCGAGGCCGAGCGAGTTGACGAAGCCGTCGCCCTCGGTGATGACCGTCTGACCGGTGTAGGTGAACCCGCCGCCGATGCCGACCGAGAGGAGCACTCCCACCAGGGCGCCGTGGAAGATCAGGTTGCCGGTCTCGCGGAGGTAGCCGCGTTCGGCGGAGACCGAGGCGACGCCGTTCCGGTCGTACCGCTCGACGCGGTAGCGGGCCGAGCGCAGCTGCGCCTCGGCGAGGTCGACCGCGTGCGCCGCGTGACCCGCGGCATCCTCACCCTCGGGAACGGCGACCCGCGACTCGACGTGGTCGTCCAGGCGGGACAGGCGCGCAGGCGTGCGCGGCGGGCGGGCGCGCAACGCCTTCCAGTGGTGCTTGGTGCGCGGCAGCACGCAGCCGATGAGGGAGATGAACAGGAGGATGTAGATCGCCGAGAACCACACCGACGAGTAGACGTCGAAGAGCTGGAGCGTCTCGAAGGTCGGGTAGAGGTCGGGGTTGGTGGCCCGCCACTGGGTGACGCCGTTCGGGTCGGCGCTGCGCTGCGGCACGAGCGATCCCGGGATCGCCGCGATGGCGAGCAGCAGCAGCAGCACGAGGGCCGTCCGCATGCTCGTCAGCTGCCGCCAGCCCCACCGCAGCCAGCCGACGATGCCGAGCACGGGCTGAGTCGGCGAGCCGTCGTCGGCCGCGCCCCGCTCGCCCGTCTTGTCGAGGTGGTCGCTCGGTCGGAGCGGTCCGTCGACGGCCGTCGCGCCGGAACGGTCAGAAGAAGGTCGGGACACCACCGATCACCCCCTGGAAGTTCGAGATGAGCGTCGTCCACACTCCGGTCACCATGAGGACCCCGAGCGCGACCAGCAGAACGCCACCGACGATGTTGACCGTCCGGATGTGGCGGCGCACGAACGAGACGGAGCGTGTCGCCCAGCCCGCGCCGAGCGCGAGGAGGACGAACGGGAGCCCGAGTCCGAGGGAGTAGGCGACCGCCAGCGTCCCGGCCCGGAGGGGGTCCGCCTGGCTGTAGGCCATCGTCAGGATCGCTGCGAGCGTGGGGCCGATGCACGGCGCCCAGCCGATCCCCATGGCGACACCCAGCAGCGGGGCGCCGAGGATGCCGAGGTTCTGCGTGAGCTGCGGACGATAGATCTTCTGCGCGAAGCCGAAGACGCCGACGAAGACCAGTCCGAGCGCGATCACGACGAGACCCAGGATGCGGGTGATGAGGTCCTGGTACTCGATGAAGAGACGTCCGAGGGTGCCGGCGAACACGCCCATCATCAGGAAGATGACGGTGAACCCGGCGATGAAGAGGGCGACCCCGAGCAGGAGGCGTCCGCGGGCCGGCGCATCGACGCGGGTCCGCGTCGCGGCTCCCGCCGGGGCGGTGCCGGCGGCATCCGTCGATGTCACCCGTGAGGCGCGAGGGGTCATGGCCCCGCCGAGGAAGCCGAGGTACCCGGGGACGAGCGGCAGCACGCACGGCGAGAGGAAGGAGACGAGTCCGGCAAGGGCCGCGATCGGGATCGCGATCCACAGCGACCCGTCGACCACGATCGAACCGGGGTTCATCCCTTCTCCGCCAGGGTGTCGTCGACGAGCTCGCGGAGCGTGGTCGCATCGGGCAGCTGACCGAACAGTCGTGCGGCCACCCGGCCCTTGCGGTCGACGACGAGCGTCGTCGGTGCCGCCTGGAGCGAGGTCCAGTCCGCGAATGCGAGCTTCAGGTCGACGTCGCCACGGGCGAGGATCGACGGGTAGGTGATCTTGTACGTCTCGTCGAAGGAGGTCGCCTGCTCAGGACCGTCGTAGATGTTGACGCCGAGGAAGTGGGCTCCGTCGCCCTTCGTGTCCTGATAGGTCTGCTCGAGGACGGGCGCCTCCGCCCGGCACGGACCGCAGGCGGCGTACCAGAAGTTGAGGACGACGACGTCGCCCGCGAAGTCGGTGCTCGAGATCTCCGACCCGTCGGTGCTCGTGCCCGTGAACGACAGGGCGTCGCCTCGCTGAGCGGCGGGGATCGTCTCGACGCGACCGTCGCTCGAGATGAAGCCCTGCGTGTTGCCTTCGCGGTACAGGTCGGAAAGGTTGTCGTTCTCACTCGAACAGGCTGCGAGACCCGCGACGAGCGTCAGAGCCGCGACGGCGGCGAGGATGCGGCGTCTCATACGGCCCCCACGTCCACAGCGCCGGCGGTCGGGGCCGGCTCGGCGTAGTCGACTTCGCGCCAGACGTCGCCGTCGAGCTCGAAGCTCGTGATGCTCGACAGGTCGCACCGGCGGCGACGCGGGTCGTGACGGAGCGGGAGTCCTGCGACGGACAGGTGCGTGATCCAGATCGGGAGCTGGTGCGAGACGATCACCGCGTCGCCCGAGGGCGTGCGGTTCCACGCGTCGCGCATCGCCGCCTGCATGCGCTCGACCACCTCGAGGTAGGCCTCTCCCCAGCTCGGCAGCGCGGGAGTGCGCAGGTGCCACCAGTTGAGCGGGTTGCGCAGTGCGCTCCGCATCCGCTTCCCCTCGAAGACGTTCGTCGGCTCGAGCACACGGGCGTCGATCACGGGGGTCAGCCCGAAGAGCTCCGCGATCGGGGCGGCGGATTCGCGCGCCCTCTCTAGCGGGGACGAGACGAGCGACTTGACGGGACGCCCCTGCGCCTTCAGGTGCTCGGCCGCGGCACGGGCCATGTCCTGACCGTCCTCGCTGAGGTGGAAGCCCGGAAGTCGCCCGTACAGCACGCGGTCGGGGTTATGGACCTCCCCGTGGCGCACGAGATGGAGGCGGGCGGCAGGCACGCCTTCAGTCTACGTGAGGGGGTCCTATGCAGGGCCTGAGCGCCGACCGCATGCGGGGCCTCAGCCGGCGGCATCCTCCGTCGACTCCCGGCGGTGACGGACGGCGGCGCGGATGCGGACGAACAGGAACCACGCGATGAGGGCGACGACGACGACGATCACGATGTTCTGGAAGACGCCGGCGTACTGTTCGACGATGTGCCAGTTCTCGCCGAGGAAGAATCCCGCGAGCACGAAGATCGAGTTCCAGATGAGGCTGCCGGCCGTCGTCAGGAGCCCGAACTTCCACCAGGGCATCTTCGAGACGCCCGCCGGGATCGAGATGAGGCTGCGGAACAGCGGCACCATCCGGCCGAAGAAGACCGCGACCGAGCCGTGCCGTTCGAACCAGGCGACCGTCTTGGTGACGTCCTCCCCCTTCATGAGAGGCAGCTTCTCGGCGACGCGCGTGAGACGCTCCGCGCCGAGCACGCGGCCGAGCACGTAGAGGATGTACGCGCCGGCGAGCGACCCGAAGGTGGTCCAGCCGATCGCTTCGGCGAGGGTGAACGACCCACGCGACGCGGCGAGACCGGCTACGGGCAGCACCGCCTCACTGGGGATCGGCGGGAAGAGGCTCTCGAGGCCGACGGCGATGGCCGCGCCCGCGGGACCGATCGTCTCCATCAGCATCACGAGCCAGTCGGCCAGGGCCGACAGCCACGACCCGCCACCCGAGGAGGAGGTGGCGGCAGTGTTCATGACGGTCATCGGGTGCTCTCTCGCGCTCGGTGATCGGATGCCCGGCCGGGCTCCCCGTCGGGTCAGCCTACGGTGCGGGAGGTTTCGGAACCTGGGCGCCGCGTAGACTCGACCCTCGTGAGTGAACGCACCCTCGTCCAGCAGCTGCAGTCCCGTGAAGACGGCCCCGTCTCGGTCTCCGGATGGGTCGAGACCGTCCGAGACCAGAAGAAGGTGCAGTTCGTCATCCTGCGCGATGAGACGGGCGCCGTGCAGCTCGTCAATCCCGCGACGCGCCCCGCCGAGGACGGCAGTGAGCAGGATGCCGCGGCCCTGGCGCTGACGGACCTCATCTCCAACCTGTCGACCGGCACCTTCCTCACCGCGACCGGTGAGCTCAAGCACGACGAGCGGGTCAAGCTCGGCGGCGTCGAGATCAAGATCGGCGGGCTCGACATCGCGGCCGCCGCTCTGCCCGAGACGCCGATCGCGGCGGACTCCGGCCTCGACAAGCGCATGGACTGGCGCTTCATCGACCTGCGCCAGCGTCGCAACAACCTCGTCTTCCGCATCCAGACGACCCTCGAGCACGCGATGCGCACCTACTGGGTGGAGCGCGACTACATCGAGGTCCACTCCCCCAAGCTCATGGCCTCGCCATCGGAGTCCAACGCCGAACTCTTCGAGGTGCCCTACTTCGAAGACAAGACGGCCTACCTCGCGCAGAGCCCGCAGTTCTTCAAGCAGATGGCCCAGGTCGCCGGCTTCGGCAAGATCTTCGAGATCGCGCCCGCCTTCCGCGCCGACCCCTCGTTCACCTCGCGCCACGCGACCGAGTTCACCTCGATCGACGCCGAGATCAGCTGGATCGACTCGCACGAGGACGTCGCCCGCATGCAGGAGGAGCTCCTGCAGACCGCGATCCGCGCCGTCGCCGACAAGCACGGCGACGAGATCAAGGCCCTGTTCGACATCGACGTGGTTGTCCCCGAGCTGCCGTTCCCGCGCATCCCGCTCGCCGAGGCGCGCGAGATCGTCGCAGCGCGCGGGTACGAGATCCCCCGCACCGACGGCGACCTCGACCCCGAGGGTGAGCGTCAGATCGCGGCGCACGTGCAGGAGACCTACGGTCACCAGTTCGTCTTCATCACCGATTACCACCCCGAGATCCGCGCGTTCTATCACATGCGCGACGAGGAGACCGGGCTGACGAAGTCGTACGACCTGCTCATGGGCGGCGTCGAGATCACCACCGGTGCGCAGCGCGAGCACCGCGTCGACGTCCTGATCGAGCAGGCCAAGGAGAAGGGTCTCGACCCCGAGCACCTCGACTTCTACCTCGACTTCTTCCGCTTCGGCGCGCCGCCGCACGGTGGCTTCGGCATGGGCCTCGCCCGCGTGCTGATGCTGCTGCTCGGCCAGGACTCGATCCGCGAGGTCACGTACCTCTTCCGCGGACCCACGCGCCTCGCCCCGTAACACGGCACCCCGCACTCTCGGCAACCGCTCGGCTCCGGCCGGGCGGTTGTCGTATGGTGGCTGACTCTCCGACGGAAGGATCAGCGGTATGTGGGATGGATGGGTGGACTTCGGGATCGCGGTCGTCGTCGGGATCGGCGTCGCGATCGTCGTCGCCGTCATCGCGACGATCGTGCTGGCGGTCGTCGCGCGCCGCCGGCGATGGGCGGGGGTCCTGAGCCGGCAGTCCCGCGCTCCGTTCCGGATGCTGCTGCTCGTGGTCGCGCTCTGGGTCGCCGTCCGGGTGGCATTCCCCGACGAGACGTGGCGCGGCATCCTGGGCCAGATCCTGACGATCCTCATCATCTCGGCGAGCGCGTGGCTGCTGGCCTCGCTGGTCGTCGTCGCCACCGACGTGGCGCTCGGGCGGTACCGCATCGACGTGCCCGACAACCGGGTGGCCCGCCGCATCCGCACGCAGACCCTCGTCGTCCGGCGTCTGGCGATCGCGATCATCGTCATCATCGGGATCGGCGCCGTGCTCCTGACGTTCGACTCGGTCCGCGCGATCGGTGCGAGCGTGCTCGCGTCCGCGGGCATCGCCTCGATCGTCGCGGGCCTCGCCGCGCAGTCCGTGCTCGCCAACGTGTTCGCGGGTCTGCAGATCGTCTTCAGCGACGCCCTCCGGGTCGATGACGTCGTGGTCGCCGACGGCGAGTGGGGCCGAGTGGGCGAGATCACCCTGAGCTACGTCGTCCTCGACCTGTGGGACGACCGACGCCTGGTCCTGCCGTGCACGTACTTCACGACGACCCCCTTCGAGAACTGGACTCGCAAGGGATCGGAGCTCCTCGGCGCCGTCGAGATGGACCTCGACTGGAACGTCTCGCCCGCCCTCATGCGCGCGCACCTGCGGCAGGTCCTCGAGCGCACCGACTTGTGGGACGGACGGACGTCGGTCCTGCAGGTGACGGATGCCGTCGCCGGCTACGTCCGCGTCCGCATCCTCGTCACGGCGAAGGATGCGCCGACCCTGTTCGACCTCCGCTGCCTCGTCCGCGAGGCCATGGTCGCGTGGGTGCAGGAATCGATGCCGCAGGCCCTGCCGGTCCAGCGCGTCCTGATGACGGATGCCGCAGCCCCCGCACCCCGGACGTCCGCCGACCCGACGCCCACCGGTGACGGCCTGTTCACCGGCAGCGCCGAGGCCGAGCGACGCGCGAGCACCTTCACGAACGCGATCCCGATCCTGCGGGACGACGACGCGGAGCCGTCGACGTAACGTCACCGACCGTTCACGCATCGGGAGTCCTCGGGTCATCGGCCGGACGTAGCTTCCCCTCGTTCCCCCCGGCGCCCCGCATCCGCGGACGCCGGAACACCCGAGAGGAAACGCATGTCCCGCATGTCCCGGCGGCGAGCCGTCACGCTCGCCCTCACCACCATCGCCGCGCTGTCCCTGGCCGGCTGCGCCGGTGCCACCGGCGCCGAGAACGCCTCCGGCGCCAAGCCCGCCGCGGCGACCGCGAAGAGCGTCAGCGACCTCGGCGGCTTCGACAAGCTCGAGGCGGCGGCCAAGGCCGAGGGCGCCCTGAACGTCATCGCCCTCCCCCGCGACTGGGCCAACTACGGCGAGATCCTCGACCTGTTCACCAAGCGCTACCCCGAGATCACGGTCACCGAGCAGTCGCCCGACTTTTCGAGCGCCGAGGAGATCACCGCGGCCAAGACCAACGAGGGCCTCGACACCGCGCCCGACGTGTTCGACCTGGGCCTGACCGTCGCCCTCCAGAACACCGACCGCTTCGCGCCGTACAAGGTCCAGACCTGGGACGACATCCCTGCGGAGCTGAAGGAGTCGACGGGCCTGTTCGTCGGCGACTACGGCGGGTACATGTCGGTCGGGTACGACTCCTCGAAGTTCGCCGCGCCGACGCAGCTCAGCGACCTGCTGAGCTCGGAGTTCCGCGGCTCGGTCGCCATCAACGGCGACCCGACGCAGGCCGGTGCCGCCTTCGCCGCCGTCGGGCTCGCTACCGTGCAGTCCGGCGGGTCGCTCGACGACTTCCAGCCGGGGATCGACTTCTTCTCGAAGCTCGACAAGGCCGGCAACATGCTGAAGCTCGACGTCACGAGCGCCACCGTCGCGAGCGGTGAGACGCCCGTCGTCTTCGACTGGGACTACCTGAACGCGGCGCACTCCGCCGACGTCCCCACCTGGAAGACGGTCGTGTTCGACGGCGTGGGCTATGCCGGCTACTACAACCAGGCCATCAACGCCGACGCCCCCCACCCCGCCGCCGCGCGGCTGTGGGAGGAGTTCCTCTACAGCGACGAGGTGCAGAACCTCTGGCTCAAGGGCGGGGCACGTCCCGTCCGCATGGAGGCGATGACGAAGGCCGGCACGATCGACGCCGACCTCGCCGCGAAGCTCCCGAAGGCCCCCGCCGACACGGTCGTCCCCACCGAGGACCAGTCGACCGAGGCCGGCACGCTCCTCGGCAAGGAATGGGCGGCCGCGGTCCAGTGACCGCTGTCGCCCCCGCGGGGAGCCCGGTCACGGGCTCCCCGCTCCCCCGCTCGCGGCGGATCGGATGGTCATGGCTGGGCCTCGTCCCCTTCCTCGCCTACCTCGCCCTGTTCCTCCTCCTCCCCACCGTCCTCGCCGTCGTCACGGGCTTCCAGGACGGCACCGGGGCGTTCACGTGGGACAACCTGACCGCCCTCGTCGATCCGGTGATCACCGAGACGTTCTGGAACTCGACCTGGGTCTCGCTGCTCACCGCGGCCATCGGCGCGATCGTGGGATCGCTCGTCTGCTTCGCTCTGCTGGGGCTGCCCGAGACCGGAGTGATCCGCACCGCGGTGGATGCGGCATCCGGTGTCCTCGCGCAGTTCGGCGGCGTCATGCTCGCCTTCGTGATGGTCGCGACGCTCGGCACGCAGGGTGTCATCACCCGCCTGCTCGCCGGCGCTCTGGGAATCGACATCTTCGCGGACGGCGCCTGGATCTACGGACTGCCGGGCCTCATCCCCGCGTACATCATCTTCCAGGTGCCGCTCATGGTGCTCACGTTCATGCCGGCCCTCGCCGCCCTCCGCCCCCAGTGGGCCGAAGCGCACATGACCCTCGGCGGCACGCGCGCCGGCTTCTGGGCACACGTCGGCTTCCCCGTCCTCGCCCCCTCGTTCCTCGCGAGCTTCCTCCTGCTGTTCACGAACGCGTTCTCGTCCTACGCGACGGCAGCCGCACTCGCCAGCCAGGGCTCGTCGATCGTGCCGCTGCAGATCCGCACCGCGCTCACCAGCGAGACCGTGCTCGGCCGCGAGAACCTCGCGGGGTCGCTCGCGCTCGGCATGATCCTGGTCGTCGCGGCGGCGATGGTCGTCTACAACCTGGTCCAGCGGCGGGCCTCGAGGTGGCAGGCATGACCCGCTCGCCCCTCGCACCCTCCCGGGCGACACGGTGGACCATCGGCATCCTCGTCGGAGCGGTGTTCGCTGTCCCGTTCGCGGCAACCCTGCTGTTCACCCTGACCGCCGCCGACGGCAGCCTGACGCTCGACCGCTGGACCGCGCTCTTCGACCCTGCCCGCGCCGCGGCCTACGTCCCCGTCTGGGCGGGCCTGGTCAACTCCCTCGTCCTCGCGGTGGTGACGGTCGCGATCGTCCTCGTCGTCCTCGCGCCCACGATGGTGCTCGTCGCCCTGCGCTACCCCGCTCTCCGACGGGTGTTCGAGTTCTTCGCCCTGCTGCCGATCACCATCCCGGCCATCGTCCTGGTGGTCGGTCTGGCACCCATCTACCTCGCGATCGGCAGGACGTTCGGCACCGGGACGTGGAGTCTCGCCTTCGCCTACGGCATCGTCGTCCTCCCCTTCGCCTACCGGTCGATCCAGGCCTCGATCGACGCCGTCGACCTTCGGACGCTCGCCGAGGCGGCGCGCACGCTCGGCGCGAGCTGGCCGGCGGTCCTGATCCGCGTCATCGCGCCGAACCTGCGACAGGGGCTGCTGGCGGCATCCCTCATGACGGTCGCCGTCGTCCTCGGCGAGTTCACGATCGCCTCGCTGCTGAACCGGCAGGTGCTGCAGACGGGACTCGTCCTCGTCAACAAGCAGGATGCCTGGGCCTCCGCGATCTTCACCCTGCTGGCGCTCGCCTTCGCCTTCGTGCTCCTGCTCATCATCGGCCGCGCGGGACGCGTCGGCGCCGGAAGGAAGACCTCATGACTCTCGACGTGACACCCGCTGCCCGCGCTCTGCCCCAGACCGCGGACAACCACCTGCTCGCCGCCGCCGGCGACGGCACCCGCGTGGCGCTGCGCGGCATCGTGAAGGACTACGGTCCGACCCGGGTGCTGCACGGCGTCGACCTCGACATCGCACCGGGCGAGTTCGTGTCGCTCCTGGGGCCGTCCGGGTGCGGCAAGACGACCGCGCTGCGCGTGATCTCCGGCCTCGAGGACGCCACGGCGGGAACCGTCTCGTTCGGCGGAACCGACGTCTCGCGGACGCCGACGAACAAGCGCGACATCGGCATGGTGTTCCAGGCCTACTCGCTCTTCCCCCACCTGCGCGTGCGCGACAACGTGGCCTTTGGGCTCCGCCGACGCCGAGTGGATGCCCGGGCTGCGCGTCGCCGGGCCGGTGAAGCGCTCGAGCTGGTCGGCCTCGACCACCTCGCGGACCGCTACCCTCACCAGCTCTCGGGCGGGCAGCAGCAGCGCGTGGCGCTCGCTCGCGCGCTCGTGACCGAGCCGCGGGTCCTCCTGCTCGACGAGCCGCTGTCGGCCCTGGACGCCAAGGTCCGCGTCCAACTGCGCGACGAGATCCGGCGCATCCAGCTCCGCCTCGGCACCACGACCGTCTTCGTGACGCACGACCAGGAGGAGGCCCTCGCGGTGTCGGATCGCATCGCCGTCATGGATGCCGGGCGCATCGAGCAGATCGGGTCCCCCGAAGAGCTCTATCTTCGACCCGCCACACCCCGCGTGGCCGCGTTCATCGGGCTGTCGAGCTCGGTGCCCGGCGTCGCCGCGGGCGGCACGGCCACCGTGTGGGGGACGGATGTGCCGCTCCAGAGCGACGTCCCCGACGGGGAGGTCGACGTCCTGCTCCGTCCCGAGCACGTTCATCTGGTCGGTGCCGGATCAGGTGTGGGGGCGGTCGTCGAGGAGAGCATGTTCCTCGGCAGCATCCGCCGCTCGCTCGTGCGCACCGACGACGGGTCGCTCGTCCGCCTGCAGCATGCGGCCGACGAGAGGCTCCAGTTCGGCGAGCGGGTCCGCATCGCCGTCCGGCCGGTTCCTGTCGTCGCGACGCCTCGGCAGACCCGCTAACGGCCTCAGACCTCGAAGTCGACCGCCAGGCGGTCACCGGTGACGCTGCGGATGTAGCCGGCGACCTCCTGGTGAGCGGGGTGCGTCTGGTAGGCATCCAGCGCGGCAAGGTCATCGAGGTCGATGACGAGAGCGACGTCCGCGTTGCTCTCGGGCACGGCGACGTTCACGCCGACGCTCAGCGAGCGGATCACGGGGACGACGCCGACCAGGCCCTCGAGGAGGCGCGCGACCTCGGCCGCGTGCTCCGCTCTCGTCCCGGCGTCGTCGGCGGCCATCCGCCAGATGACCGTGTGCCGGATCATGCGCGGTCCTTCTCTGCGAGGGCGGCACGGAGGCGATCCGCAGACAGTCGCCAGTGGGCGTGCAGGTCTCCGTCGATGAGGACCACCGGGATCTTCTCCCACCACGTCGAATACAGCTCGGCGTCGTCGGCGATCGACAGCTCCCGGACCTCGACCTGCCCCTCGGGGAGATCGGCGACGACGGTGTCGACGATCTCGCGCGCGACGTCGCAGAGGTGGCAGTCGGGTTTCGAGATGAGGGTGAGTGCGGTCACGGCATCCATTCTCACCTGGGAATGGATGCCCCGGACGCAACACGAAGCGCCCCGACGACCGGCTGACCGGACGGGGGCGCTTGGTGTGCGATGCCGCTTACTTCTTGTTGCGGCGCTGGTGGCGAGTCTTGCGAAGCAGCTTGCGGTGCTTCTTCTTCGCCATGCGCTTGCGGCGCTTCTTGATGACTGAACCCACGGTAAACCTCACTAAGTAGGGGTCTGGACGCCCGATATCGGCGTCCGGGAACGGCAGAACGAAAAATGCCTCGGATCAGTCTAGCCGACGTCGGCGATGGGACGTTGCAACGCTGCGGTGACGGCCGTCTCGGGGACGCGGTAGCTGCGACCGAAGCGGACAGCGGGGAGCTCGCCGGAGTGCACCAGACGATAGACGGTCATCTTCGAGACGCGCATGAGGTCTGCGACCTCGGCGACCGTGAGAAAGCGCACATCCGAGATGTCCGACATGTGTGTCCCCTTTGAATTTTTTCATCCCCGCGAGTCCCTCCACATTAGGGGTTCGCTGGGACGCCTGTAAACCTGTGTGACCGGTGTGGCGAAAGGCGGGTCAGCGACCCGGCAGCTTGTTGAAGACGCTGGTGACCGCGTGCTTGGCCGACGCGGCGGCCCGCCCCACGACCTCGGCGGCGTGCGCCGCTCCCTCCGTCAGCGTCGCGCCGGCGGCATATTCGTCGTCGGCGACCGCGAAGAACGGGAAGAGCCAATCGTCGACCGCGTCGAGCGGCTCGGGCGACAGGCTGTAGTAACGGTGCTGGCCGTCCTCGCGGACGGAGACGAGGGATGCCTCGCGCAGTACCTTCAAGTGCTTCGACACGGTCGGCTGGCTGACGCCGAGCGCGGTGACGATCTGCGAGACACTCGTCCCGTTACCCCCGGACGCCCCGCGCTCGCGGAGCAACTGCAGGATGTCCCGACGGGTTCCGTCGGCGATCACGTCGAAGATGTCCGCCATGGCATTAGGTTAGCCCGCCCGCGCGCGGGAGTACCATGACAACGATCCGAACGAGGAAGGGGCGCGGATGACGGGCTTATCCGTCGACGAGCGCGCCCGACGGCGCGGACCGGCGTGGCATCGCCGCGCGTCCTCCGCGATGCGCGACCTGGCCACGGCATCGCCGTCCCGGTTCGCCGTCCTCATCTTCTCGGCGCTGATCCTCGTCTTCACCGCTCTCTTCTCGCTGCCGATCATGGCCTCGGACGGCCGGGTGACCCCGCTCCCCGACGCGCTGTTCACGGCGGTGTCGACGATCTGCGTCACGGGCCTCTCGACCGTCGACATGGCGACCCACTGGTCGCCCCTCGGTCACGTCGTCGTGTTCATCGGCGTTAACGTCGGCGCCCTCGGCGTGCTGACTCTCGCCTCGATCCTCGGCCTCGTGATCTCCAAGCGACTCGGACTCCGGGCCAAGCTCCTCGCCGCGGGCGACAGCAACCCGATGCGCGCGCACGGCGGCCCGGTCAACGAGGGCCAGGCCGTGCGCCTGGGCGAGGTCGGTCAGCTGCTCGCCACGGTCGCGCTCTCGACCCTCGTCATCGAAGCCGCCCTCGCGATCCTCCTCTACCCGCTGCTGCTGGCGAGCGGGGTCGACGCCGTCACCGCGCTCTGGGAAGCGCCGTACTACGCGGCGATGGCCTTCACGAACACCGGTTTCGCGCCGAACGCCGAGGGGCTCGCGCCCTTCGCCCAGAACTACCTGCTCCTCACCGTCCTCATGGCGGGGGTCTTCCTCGGGTCGATCGGCTTCCCGGTCATCTACGCACTCTGGAAGCACCAGTGGCACCTGCGCAAATGGTCGATCCACGTCAAGCTGACGCTGATCACCACGGTCGTCCTGTTCTTCGCCGGCGCCGTCGCCTTCGTGATCCTGGAATACGGCAATCCGAAGACCTTCGGGACGATGGATGCCTGGGACACGACGTTCCAGGCGCTGTTCCTGTCGGCCATGACACGCTCGGGCGGATTCTCGATCATCGACATCGGCGAGATGCACGAGTCCTCGCTCGTCGTGGGGTCGATGCTCATGTTCGTCGGCGGCGGATCCGCGTCGACGGCGGGCGGCATCAAGGTCACCACGCTCGCCGTCCTCGCACTCGCGGTGTGGTCCGAGGCGAAGGGCCGCCCGAGCGTCTCGGCGTTCGGACGCCGCATCCCGAGCGACGTGCAGCGGGTCGCCCTCTCGGTCGTCGCGTGGGGCGCGACGATCGTCGCGCTGTCGACGATCACCATCGCCCACCTGACGAAGGCGCCGCTCGACGAGGTGCTCTTCGACGTGGTGTCGGGCTTCGCGACGGTCGGCCTGTCGACGGGGCTGACGCAGGAACTCCCCGACCCCGCCGTCTTCGTCATGGCCCTGACGATGTTCATGGGGCGCGTTGGTACAGTGACACTCGCCGCGGCGGTGGCCGCGACCAATCGAACGCAGCACTATGCGCTGCCCGTGGAGAGGCCCATCGTTGGTTGAGCAGTTGCGCAGCGATTCGCCCGTCCTCGTCATCGGACTCGGTCGCTTCGGCGCCGCGTGCGCCGGCGAACTCGACCGTCTCGATCGTGATGTCCTCGCGATCGACGACAGCCTCGACCTCGTGCAGAAGTGGTCGGAGCGCGTCACGCACGCCGTTCAGGCCGACGCGCGCAACATCGATGCGCTGAAGCAGATCGGCGCACAGGACTTCCAGGTCGCCGTCGTCGCGGTCGGGTCCTCGATCGAGGCATCCGTCCTCATCACGGCGAACCTCGTCGACCTCAAGGTCCCGCAGATCTGGGCGAAGGCGGTCTCGCAGTCGCACGGCAAGATCCTCGCCCGCGTCGGCGCGAACCACGTGATCTACCCCGAGCGCGAGGCCGGCGAGCGCGTCGCCCACCTCGTGAGCGGCCGGATGCTCGACTTCATCCGCTTCGACGACGACTTCGTGCTGGCCAAGATGTACCCGCCGCGCTTCATCCGCGGCGTCGGCCTGAACGAGTCCGGAGTCCGTTCCAAGTACAACGTGACCGTGGTCGGCGTGAAGAGCCCCGGCAAGCCCTTCCGGTATGCGGAAGCGACGACCGTCGTGACCAACCACGACCTCATCATCGTGTCGGGGACGAACTCCGACATCGAGCGGTTCGCGTCGCTCGACCGCTGAGGACCTCGGTCAGATCTCGCGCTGCGCGTTGGCGAGAAGGCGCGCGAGGAGGCCCGCGAGGGCGTCGCGATCTGCGGGCGAGAACCCGTCGAGCAGTCGCTCGTCGTGAGCGAGGGCACGGGGCATCTCGCGTTCCACGACGGCACGGCCGGCATCCGTCAACGACAGCTGGACGGCTCGGCCGTCCCGGTCGGAGCGCTCGCGGCGCAGCAGCCCGACCGACTCGAGTCGCGTCGTGAGCTTCGTCGTCGCCGCCCCGCTGAGCATCGTCTCTGCTGTCACCTCGCTCGCCCGCAGGGGCCGGTCCATGCGGGCCAGGGCGCAGAGGACGTCGAACTCGGAGCGCGAGACGCCGCTGTCGGCGAGGAGGCGCTCGATCTGCGCGGTCGCGAGCGCGCTCGTGCGGTTGAGCCTCCCCCAGACATCGATGGGAGACGTGTCCATCTCGGGCATCGACGACGCCCAGGCGGCGCGGATGCGGTCGATCAGGTCGGCGCGCTCGGTCACGGGTCCACTGTAGCCGTGCGCACCTATTTAGTTCACTAGTAAATCATCGGTGTACAATTTGACGAATGACCGCCCTCGACACCGGAACCACCTCGACCGCCCCCGAGACCACCGCTCCGCGCCTGCTCTCGCAGCCGCCCGCCGTCTGGGCCATCGCTTTCGCCGCGATGATCGCGTTCATGGGGATCGGGCTCGTCGGCCCCATCCTGCCCACGGTCGCAGCCACGCTGCACGCCGCCCCCGTCGAGACGTCGTTCCTGTTCACGAGCTACCTCGCCGTGACCGCCTCGGCGATGTTCTTCACGAGCTGGCTGTCGACACGTATCGGCACGCGCGCCGTCATGATCCTGGGGCTCTCCGTCATCGCCCTTGCCGCCGTCGGCTGCGCCCTGTCTCCGACCATCGGCGCCCTGATCGCCTGCCGCGCCGTGTGGGGCCTCGGCAACGCGCTGTTCCTCTCGACCGCGCTCGCGTCGATCGTCTCGGCCTCCGGCGGACGCAGCGAGCACGCCGTCATCTTCTACGAGGCCGCACTCGGCATCGGGCTGGCCGTCGGCCCGCTCGTGGGTGGCCTGCTCGGCGAGATCGGCTGGTTCGCGGCGTTCTGGGGAACCGCATCCCTCCTCGCCGTCGGCGTCGTCGCCCTCCTCACCCTCGTCCGCGACCCCGGGCACGCCGCGCAGCGCAGCTCGATCGGCGCGCCCTTCCGCGCCTTCGCCGACAAGGGGCTACTCGCGATCAGCGTCGTCGCCTTCCTCTACAACGCCGGCTTCTTCGTCACACTGTCGTACACGCCCTACGCCCTCGAGCTGCCGGCCGTCGGGATCGGCCTGGTCATGATGGGCTTCGGCATCGGCCTCGCGATCGCCGGCGTGCTCATCGCCCCGCGACTGACGAAGCGGTACTCGGTCGTCTGGGTGCTGTTCTGGTTCCTCGTCGCCTTCGCCGCGACCCACGTCGCCGCCTCGCTCAGCGCAGGCTCGCGTCCCCTGCTCGTCGTCTGCGTCGTGCTCCTCGGCGTCGAGATCGGCGCGGTGAACACGATCCTCACCGAAGCGGCGATGGAGGCGACGACCCTGCCGCGTGCCGTCGCGAGCTCGGCCTACTCCGGATTCCGTTTCTTCGGCGGCGCCATCGGCGCACCCGTCGGCACCGCCCTCGCGGTGTACGGCGTCGGCGCCCCCTACGCGGCCGCGGCGGTGTCGGCGGCGGTCGGCGCAGCCATCCTGTTCGCCGTTCGCCGCGTCGTCGGCCGGGCCGACCACACCGCGGTGCTCAGCGAGCGGACGACGGCCGAGGACCTCACCCTCGGCGACGCCTGAGCGCCGGCCTCAGACGCCGGTCGCCAGCTCGCGCGCGCGGGCCAGCGCGGCATCCGTCGCCTGCGCGAAGAGACCGTCGAGGTTCCCCGTCTGCAGGACGCCGATGGCGCGCTCGGTCGTCCCCTTCGGGCTCGTGACGCGGCGGCGGAGTTCGGCGGGATCCTCACCGGATGCCGCGAGCAGCGCGGTCGCCCCGATGAAGGTCTGCTCGGCCATGAGGCGCGCATCGGCCTCGTCGAACCCCTTGCCGCGCGCGGCTTCGGTGAGGGCCTCGACGAGCAGGAACACGTAGGCCGGGCCCGACCCCGAGATCGTCGAGAGCGCGTCGATCTGCGCCTCAGGAACCTCGATCACGACGCCGCACGTCTCGAACAGCCGCCGCACGAGGGCGACGTGCTCGGGCGTCGCGGTCGAGCCGGCAGCAAGGCCCGTGACGGCCTTGCCGACGACGGCCGGCGTGTTCGGCATCGAACGGATGACGGGGATGCCGGGCCCGACGATCGCTTCGAAGGTGTCGATCGTGACGCCCGCCGCGAGGCTCACCACGATCGTCCCGGGGCGCAGCGCGCCCGCGATCTCGCGCAGCACGTCGGGCACCATGGCGGGCTTCACCCCGATGAGGACGATGTCGGCGGATGCCGCGGCATCCGTGTTCGCGCTCGGCTCGTCCGCCAGCGCCACGCTGGTGACGGCGTCGAGCCCGTCGAGCTCGCTGGCCTTGGCGGCGGTGCGGTTGGTCACCACGACCGACGATGCTTCCCCCGAGCGTGAGATGCCCTGGGCGATCGCACCCCCCATCGAACCTGCTCCGAGAATGGCGACGGGCGGGAGGTGGTGCGTCATGGACCCATCCTGTCATCGACGCCCTCGGCATGGATGCGGCGGCCGCCTATCATCGGGTCATGACCCTCCTCGACGGAATCTCGTCCCGCATCATCGACACGGACCGCCTGGGCGTCAACATCCTCGAGCGCACCGGCGACAACCCCGGCACCGCGCCCGACCGCACCGTCGTCCTCCTGCACGGCGGGCTCTCCTCCGCCCTCGTCTGGCAGGAGCTCATGCAGGACCTGCCTGCGGAGTTCCGCGTCGTCGCGGTCGATCTGCGCGGGTTCGGCGGCACGGAGCACATGCCGGTCGACGCGAGCCGCGGCGTCCGCGACCTCAGCGACGACGTCGCCGTAGCACTGGCAGAGCTCGGCATCGACGCACCGCATCTCGTCGGTTGGGATCTCGGCGGAGCGGTCGCTCTGCAGTTCGCCCTCGACCACCCCGTGCGGACGATTCTGCTCGAGTCCCCCATCTCGCTCTACGGGCTCGGCGGCACGCGCCTGGACGGCACCCGGTTGACCGACGACGACGCCGGCTGCGGCGCGGGCATGGCGAACGCGGAGTTCGTGCGCCGACTCAACGCCCGCGAATCCGACGAGGAGTCCCCCACCTCGCCGCGGAGCATCTTCCGCTCGTCCTTCGTGGCGGAGGGGTTCACCACCGAGCACGAGGACCTGTGGGTCGAGGCGATGCTGTCGACCTCGACGGCGACCGGCAACTACCCCGGCGAGGCCGTCCCCAGCCCGCATTGGCCCGGATACGCTCCGGGCCGCTTCGGCGTGCTCAACGCGCTCGCGCCGTCGAACTTCGACGTGTCGGCGATCGTCGAGCTGCCCGTCAAGCCGACCATCCTGTGGGTGCGCGGCGTCCTCGACCCGATCGTGTCGGACGCATCCTTCTCCGACCCGAACCACCTCGGCGCGCTCGGCATCCTGCCGGACTGGCCCGGCGCCGATATTGCGCCCGCCCAGCCGATGGTGTCGCAGACCCGTGAGGTCCTGCGCCGCTACACGGATGCCGGGGGTGTCGCCACCGAGCTCGCGCTCCCCGGCGTCGGCCACACGCCGCACCTCGAGCGTCCCGCGGTGTTCCGTCGCGCGCTGCTCGAACTGACGGGGTACATCGGGTCGCCGGCATCCCCCGCCCCTCCGACCGAGGCGATCATCCTCAGCTCGTCCGACTGACGCGCGGGATCAGCGCTTCTCGTCGAAGAACGCGCGCAGGAGCGTCGCACCCTCCTCGGCCCGCACGCCGCCCAGGACCTCGGCGCGGTGCGGCATCCTGCGGTCGCGCAGCAGATCGTGGACCGATCCGGCGGCGCCGGCCTTCTCGTCCCAGGCACCGAACACGACTCGGCCGACGCGCGTCTGCAGGATCGCCCCGGCGCACATGACACACGGCTCGAGGGTGACGACGAGGGTGCAGTCCTCGAGGTTCCAGGACCCCAGAGCGGATGCCGCGGCCCGCAGCGCGATGATCTCGGCATGCGCGAGGGGGTCGCCGTCGCGCTCGCGCAGATTGCGACCCTCGCCGATGACCTCGCCCGCCCGCGTGACCACCGCGCCGACGGGGACATCACCGTGGGCGGGGGCGGATGCCGCGAGTTCCAGCGCCCTCGTCATCGCCGCATCATCGGCGGCGGGAACGGGCAGACTCACGAGGTCAGCGTAGCCCCGGTACCCTTGGGCTCATGCGTGTGCACGTCGCCGACCACCCCCTCATCACCCACAAGCTCACGGTGCTGCGCGACAAGCGCACCACCTCACCGGTCTTCCGCCAGTTGACGGAGGAGCTCATCACGCTCCTCGCCTACGAGGCGACCCGCGGCGTCCGCGTCGAGGAGATCGAGATCGACACCCCGGTCACCCGCACAACCGGACTCAAGATCAGCGAGCCCCGCCCGTTGGTCGTCCCGATCCTCCGCGCCGGTCTCGGCATGCTCGAAGGCATGACGACCCTGCTGCCGACGGCCGAGGTCGGCTTCCTCGGCATGGCTCGCAACGAGGAGACCTTCGAGCCGTACACGTACGCCGAACGGCTTCCCGACGACCTGAGCGATCGGCAGTGCTTCGTCCTCGACCCGATGCTCGCCACCGGCGGCTCGCTCGGTGCCGCGATCGACTTCCTCTTCGCGCGCGGCGCGCAGGACGTCACCGCGGTCTGCATCCTCGCCGCCCCGGAAGGCGTCGCCGCCATCAAGAAGCAGGTCGGCGACCGGGATGTGACCCTCGTGCTGGGCGCGATGGACGAGCGCCTCAACGAGAAGGGCTACATCGTCCCCGGCCTCGGCGACGCGGGCGACCGTCTCTACGGGACGGTCTGAGGCGGCACCGTCTGAGACAGCTCGGTCTGGGGCGGCACCGCCCCCTCGGCTGATGCCGTCCCGACCAGCCGGGCGAACGCGCTGAGACGCGCGACCCCGTCGGGCGTGCGCGGCAGGTCGTCGAGCAAGCCCGTGCTGTAGACGACATAGGCCGTGTGCATCGCACGCGAGACGGCGACGTTGATGCGGTTCTGCAGCAGCAGGAACTCGAGCCCGCGTGGCGCATCGCGACCCGACGACGCCGCGAGCGAGACGACGACGACGGCCGCCTCCTGCCCCTGGAACCGGTCCACCGTCCCGACGCGCACGCCGGGGAACCCTGCCGCGACGAGCGCCTCTTCGACGAGCACCTGCTGCGCGTTGTAGGGCGTGACGACGATGACATCCTCGGGCGCGAGGGGACGGGCGGCGTCGCCGTCGGACCAGGGGGTGCCGCTGAGGTCGCGGACGATCCGGACGACCTCCTCCGCCTCCTCCGGCGACTGCGTCGCGTTGCGCGTGTGGGCGATCGGCACGGGGATCACACCCGCGGGCACGCCCTCGAGCCGCCGGAGTGCCGTGTCGGGGTGGGCCTCGAGCCGACCCTCGTAGGCGAGCTGCGACACGGGTTCGGCGACCTCCGGCCGCATCCGTCGCGTGCGGGCGAGGAAGTAGCCGCGATCTGCCGGGATGACCGCATGGTCGTCCATCACCCACGCGAGTGCCGACGTGTCGACGGGCTCGGGGTGGGTGCCCTGGCTGACCTGAGGCAGCTGCTGCGGGTCGCCGAGGAGCAGCAGCCGCTTCGCGGCGGCCGAGACCGCGATGGTCGAGGCGAGCGAGAACTGACCCGCCTCGTCGATGACGAGCAGATCGAGCGAGCGGCGCCCGACCCGTCCGGTGTGGGTGAGGTCCCATGCCGTGCCGCCCACGACAAACCCCGCGGGCTGGGAGTCGATGTAGGCGGAGAGCTGGTTCTTGGCGATGACGGTGAAGCGTTCCTGCCCGGTGGCCGGCCCCTTGGGGGCCTTGGCGACCTGCGCGGCATCCACCCCCGCCTCGACGATCCGGTCGAGCATGTGCTCCACCACGTTGTGCGACTGCGCGACGACGCCGACGCGGAAGCCGCGCTCGCGAACGAGGCGCGCCACGACGTGCGACCCGACGTAGGTCTTGCCCGTCCCCGGAGGGCCCTGCACGGCGAGGTAGCCGTCGGTCGCCTCAGCGAGCGCCGCGGAGATGTCGGCGACGTCGTCGCCGGTGCGCGGCAACGGGGTCTCACGGCGCGGCGGGCGGCGGAGCAGCAGGTCGGTCGCGGGATCGGTCGGCAATGCCGGCGCCGCGGCCAGCACGGCGTCGGCCCACTCGTCGATTGCCGCCTGCTGGCTGCCCGCTCGCGGTGGCGCGGGCGGCGTGAGCGCGACGGGCAGCTCCTGCCAGGTGAACCCCTGATAGGCGTTCTCCTCGATCACGACACCGTCGTCGAGGACGTCGACGACGGAGATGGACCGCGCCGCGTGGATCCACCGCGGGCTCGTCTCGATGGGGAACGGCGCCGGCAGCTCGTAGACGGCGTAGGGGCTCTGTCCCACGGTCACCCGCGTGCCGGGGGCGAACTCGCCCCGGATCTCGACGACACGGCGGACGGCGGTCAGGCCTTCCGGGCGGTGCCAGTCGGTGAGCACCCGGCAGCGGTCGCGATCGACGACCACGACGTCGCGGGTGTCCTCCCAGACCGACACCGGTTCGCGGAGGCGGAGGAAATGCGTCGCCCAGAAGGTCTTCGCCTCGCGCGGGTAGTAGTCGATCGCCGCCGCCCCGAGTCGGAGCGCCTGCGCGACCGATTCGTCCTCGGCGTCGGCAGCGAACCGGGCGAGCGAATCGGCGTGCGGCGAGGGCTCGTAGACGGCTTCGCCGGCGTCGGGCTCCCGCGAGGGCACGAGCTTCGCCTCTCGGGCCCGCTCCACGAGCCAGTCGCGCAGTCGACGCGTCGACACGCAGTCGTAGCGGTTGTAGTCGGCGAGGTCGTCGAGGATCATGCGGGCGGCCTCGTCATCGCCCGCATCCTGCAATCCGCGGGCCTCGACGTAGCGGACGATCGAGTCGTCCCCGCGCTGCACGTCGCTCGTGCGCACCTCGTCGCCCATGTAGAGCGGTTCGAGCTTCTTGATGGAGTACGACCGCGAGCCGACGCGCAGGGCACGCCGGACGATCGGGTAGAGGTCGACGAACACTCCGTCGCGGAGCAGCCGATCGACGGCCGCTTCGCCCACGCCGTGCCGTGCCGCCATGGCGAGCAGGTGCGTCGGCTCGTACGGTGCGTAGTGGTAGATGTGCAGGCCCGGGTGGGCACGGCGACGGACGGCGACGAATTCGAGGAAGTCCTCGAGCGCGCGCTTCTCGTCGGCGAAGGAGTGGGCCCACAGCGCGGAGTACTGCTCGGTCTCGTCGACCCAGCCGAACAGGTAATCGATCCCCCACTGCACGGCGGCGCCCTCGGTGTAGAGCGGGTCGCCCTCGAAGTCGAAGAACAGGTCGCCGTGGTCGGGTCGCGGCAGTGCTCCCAGCGCCTTGGGGAAGACGACGTCGAACGTCGGGATCGCGGGCCCCGTCCCGGCGGGGGTGTCGTCGACGCCGCCGGCGGGGCTTTCGAGCTGCAGGCGCGCCTGGGTCCGGAGCCCCGAGAAGGTGTCCCACGACATCCGAGGAGGAGCGTCGCGGGATGCCGCGAGGCCGTCGATCGTCGTAATGCCCGCCGCGCGGAGGCGGTCGCGCTGGACGGGACGCATGCCGGCGACCAGCAGCAGGTCACGGTGGGAGACGACCTCGAGATCGCAGGTCGCGCACCGCCCGCACGCGACGACCCGAAGCTCGCCGCGGTCATCGCCCCAGGGGATGGGCTCGCCTGCCGCACCGGCGGCGAGATCCCGGTCGGCGATGAGCGCGCGGAGGCGCTCGCGTCGCAGTGAGAAGACCGGCATGAGGTCGCGGACGGCGTGCGTCGAGGTCGTGCCGTCGCCGAGGAGCAGCTGCACCTCGTCGGCGCGGGGAACACCGAGTCGGTCGAGCTGATCCACGTATGCCGCCAGCTGCATGAGGGCCGTGACCCGCGCGTGGCGAGCGAGTTTGGTGTCCTGCACGATCCAGCGGCCGTCGTCGCCGCGGACGAGGAAGTCGGCGAAGCCGACGAACTCGTCGGTCGAGAACGCCGCCTGGTAGACGACGTGGACGGCGGGGTCGGCGAGAGCCGCATCGGTCGCGGCGACCGCCGCCGCCAGGCCCGCGGCATCCGACGACCTGGTCTCGGGGATCTCGACGACCGCCCCCGGGTGCGCGGCGCGGTAGGCCTCGTACACCCGCCGCTCGTGCTGGGTGCCGAGGCGGCCCGCGCGTTCGAGGGTGAGGTCTTCCGGGTCGTCGACCGCCGCGATCCGGCCGAGCTTCGCGTCGATCGCCCGCAGCCAGGCGAATTCGCACTCGGCCGCGGCTTTCAGGTCGCTCGCGCTCCAGACGATCCGGCCGTCGTCTTCGATGTATCGCATGATCCCCTCTCGGGAATCGACACTATCCGCGGTCGCCGACACTCTTGCCGAGCATGCCGCGACGCCACCCGTCCATGCGCTGCTGCGCGAAGGTCGTCCCGAGCTCGTGGCGCATCTCGGGATGCTCCGCCCAGAACCGGATGGAGGCGTAGATGAGCCACGCGTGGGCGCGGAAGCCGCTGATGTTCAGGTCGAGCAGGATCTCGTCGTCGACGGCTCGGAGTTCGACGGACGGGGTGAAGTCCCCCGTCGTCTCGTCGACGGCCGACACCGTCGGAGCGACGCGCGCGATGCGGGCCCAGTCGATGTCGTCCGTGTCATCGAGGTAGTAGCGGGTCACACCCGACGGTCCGATCCCGACGCCGATCGGCAGCCGACCGAAGGATGCCGCGCGCCACGTCGAGACGATCGCGATGCTGCCCGCCAGGAGGACCACGAGAGCCCCCAGGAGCAGCGGGATGAGCCAGATGAGGGCGAGGGCGGCATCCGTCGTCACGGACCGGACGATCGCCCAGACGAACGCCGCGGTCGACACGACGCCCGCCACGGTGAACCACGCGCTCACCCACGACCCGGCACCGCGCTCGCGGAAGAAGTGCACCCACGAGTCGGGAGGGCGCTTCTCCGCTCGCGTCAGGGCGACGGCGTTGAGGAGTTCCGGCATGCCCCGTTCACCGCCGGCGCGCTCGAAGTGGACGCCGAACCCGAGCGTCGCGCCCGCGAAGACGAGCACCCACCACGTCGCGGCACCGACGTTCCCGCCGAGCACCGCGAACGCGAGCGCCGCAGCGCTCCCGAGCACGACCAGGCTGTAGATCACGACCGTCCACGGACGGATGCGGGTGGGCGTGCCGACCCGCCAGTCCTTCGGGAGCGGATACGGCGGCGGGAGCGGCGGGTATCCGCCGGCACGGGTGGGCACCTGACGATGAAAGCACAGGCTGCCGCACGCGGGCGGGCACCTGACAGACTGGAGCCGTGACCCAGGACCTCCCGTTCGAGAACCCCTACCGGCACGGTTTCGCGCGCGTCGCCGCGTGCACGGTGCCGGTCGCGATCGCCGATCCGGCGACCAACGCCGAGGCGGTCCTGACCAGCGCCCGCGCCTGCCACGACGAGGGTGTGGCCGTCGCCGTCTTCCCCGAACTCGGCCTCTCGGGGTACGCGATCGAGGACCTCGTCATGCAGGACGTCGTGCTCGACGCCGTCCTCACGGCCATCGAGACGCTCGTCGCGGCATCCGTCGACCTCTCCCCCCTCCTCGTCGTCGGCGCACCGCTGCGCATCCAGAACCGGCTCTACAACTGCGCCGTCGTCATCCACCGCGGGCGCGTGCTCGGCGTCGCGCCCAAGTCGCACCTGCCCACCTACCGCGAGTTCTACGAATCCCGCTGGTACGCGCGCGGCGACGGCGCACCCGACACCGTGACGCTTGCGGGCGACGAGGTGCCGGTCGGTACCGACCTGCTCTTCGAGGCGACCGACGTCCCCGGACTCGTCGTCCACGCCGAGATCTGCGAGGACTTCTGGGTGCCGGTGCCGCCGTCCTCGCACGCGGCCCTCGCCGGCGCGACCGTCCTCCTGAACCTCTCGGGCAGCCCGATCACGATCGCCCGCGCCGAGGACCGCCGCGTCCTCGCGCAGTCGCAGTCCTTCCGCTGCCTCGCCGCCTACGTGTACGCCGCCGCCGGCCAGGGCGAGTCGACGAACGACGTCTCGTGGGACGGGCAGACGCTGATCTACGAGAACGGCACGCTCCTCGCCGAGACCGAGCGCTTCCCCGACGGACCGCGGCACGCGATCGCCGACATCGACCTCGATCGCCTCCGCCAGGATCGCCTGCGTCAGGGCACCTTCGAAGACAACGCCCGCAGCGAATCCACCTGGTCGAATCGCATCCCCTTCACGGTCGGGCCCGCGGCATCCGTCTCGGGGCTCCGCCGCCCGCTCGACCGGTTCCCCTTCGTGCCGGACGACCCCGCCCGCCTCGACCTCGACTGCTACGAGGCCTTCAACATCCAGGTGTCGGGTCTCGAGCAGCGCCTCCGCGCGATCGGGCAGCCGAAGCCCGTGATCGGCGTCTCGGGCGGGCTCGACTCGACCCACGCCCTCCTCGTCGTCGCGCGCGCCATGGACCGTATGGGACGCCCGCGCAGCGACATCCTCGCCTTCACGATGCCGGGCTTCGCGACCGGCGAGCACACGAAGTCGAACGCGATCGCCCTCGCCGAGGCGATCGGCGCGACGATCGAGACGATCGACATCCGTCCGATGGCGACCGAGCTGCTGGCCGGGCTCGGGCATCCGTTCGCGAAGGGCGAGCCCGTCTACGACGTGACGTTCGAGAACGTGCAGGCCGGCGCCCGCACCGACTTCCTGTTCCGCCTCGCCAACCAGCGCGGCGGCGTGGTCATCGGCACGTCGGACCTGTCGGAGCTCGCCCTCGGCTGGGCGACCTACGGCGTCGGCGATCACATGGCCCACTACGGCGTCAACGCGGGCGTGCCCAAGACCCTCATCCAGCACCTCATCCGCTGGGTGATCGCGCACAGCGACGAGTCGGGCGCGACTCTGACCGACCGTGCGAAGGAGGTGCTCCAGGCCGTCCTCGACACCGAGATCAGCCCCGAGCTCGTGCCGGCCGGTCAGGACGGCAAAGTCCAGTCGACCGAGAGCACGATCGGGCCGTACGCCCTGCACGACTTCACGCTCTTCCACGTGCTCCGCTACGGCTTCCGCCCGTCGAAGATCGTCTTCCTCGCCGAGCACGCCTGGTCGGATGCGGAGACCGGAGCGTGGCCTCCGGGCTTCCCCGCCGACGACCGGTTCGCCTACGACCGCGCGACCATCGTGCGGTGGATGCGGGTCTTCCTGAAGCGCTACTTCGGGTTCGCGCAGTTCAAACGCAGCGCCGTCCCGAACGCGCCGAAGGTGTCGCCCGCCGGCTCACTCTCGCCGCGCGGCGACTGGCGGGCACCGTCCGACGGCAACGCGACGGCGTGGCTCGCGGAGCTCGATGCGGCCTTCCCCGGCGAAGCGTCCTGATCCACGGTGGGATGATGGTTCGGTGAAGCTCCTCGTCGCCGCTCTGGATTCCGAACTCGTCGCCTTCCCCGAGGAGCTCCCCGGCTTCGACCGGCTCGTCACCGGGCCCGGCAAGCTGCAGGCCACGTACGCCCTGACGCGAGCGCTGGACCGCGCGAGCTACGACGAGATCGTGGTCGTCGGCACCGCCGGATCGGTGGATGCCGAGACGGTGGGTGTGCACGAGGTGACCACCGCCCTGCAGCACGACGTGTCGGACGTCGACGGTGTCGCAGGTCAGCACGTCTCGCTGCCGCCGACGGTGTCGATCGCCGGCCGCGAGGGGACGACGATCGCGACGGGCGACCACTTCGTCGACGACGCCGACACGGTCGAGGCGATCCGCGCCCTCGGCGGAACACTCGTCGACATGGAGGCATACGCCTACATCTGGGTGGCCCAGCAGTTCGGTGTGCCGATCCGCATCCTGAAGGCGGTCTCTGACAGCGCGCAGGACGATGCGATCACCGACTGGCGTGACGCCGTCGCGATCTGCAGCGGTCAGCTGCGCGAGCGCATCAGCGAGCTGTACGGCGTCTGACGTCCGCGAGAGACCTCAGGCGTCCCGGCGGCTGAACAGCGAACGCAGCACGAAGAAGACGATCAGCGCGACGATGGCGATGATGACGAGCTTCGCGGCGACGAAGACGAGCTTCAGCACCACGTCGACGACGATCCACGCGATGATCACCGCGACGACGACGCCGAGGATGGTCCAGATCGTGCCTTTTCTCATGCCTTCAGCCTAAGGGCTGCGCCACGACGTCCTGCCGGACGATGCTGGGGCCTTCGGGGGTCGCCTCGACGACGAGCTGGGCGGGGATCTGCTCCTTCATCGCCTCGACGTGGCTGATGACGCCCACGATACGGCCGCCGGCACGCAGCTCGTCGAGCGTCCGCATCGCGAGCTCGAGTGTCTCGGGGTCGAGCGAGCCGAAGCCCTCGTCGATGAACAGCGTGTCGAGCCGGATGCCGCCGGCACGCGACGTGACCACTTCGGCGAGTCCCAGGGCGAGCGCGAGCGAGGCCAGGAAGGTCTCGCCGCCCGAGAGCGACTGCGGCGAGCGGAGCCGTCCCGTGTGCGCGTCGAGGACCTCGATGGACAGACCGGATGCCGCGCCCCGAGCCTGCTTCGCATCGGAGTGACGCAGGGTGTACCGGCCCGACGACATCTCGGCCAGGCGCAGGTTCGCGGCGGCGACGATCTCCTCGAGCTCGGCCGCGAGGACGAAGGTCTCGAGGTCCATCTTCATCGTGTTGGGAGCCCTGCCCGCGACGGTGTCGGCGAGACGCGTGATCGCGGCGGCATCCTCGGCCTGGCTCGCAACGGCGCCCGCGGCGGCGTCGATGCGCTCGACCAGGTCGCGCAGGCCCGTCGCGACGTTGACGGAGTCGGCCTCGGCGGCGATCGCGGCGGAGCGGGCCTCGTCCGCCTCGGCCGCTGCGCGTGCCGCGGCGGCCAGGGCTTCGGGCTCGACGTGTGCGTCGACGGTCTCGAGTTCGAGTTCGAGAGCGCGCGCCCGCGCGGCGTTGAGGGCGGCGGCGTGCTCCTCGACCCGATGCGCGAGTCGGCTCGTCTCGTGGGCCGGCAGCAACGCCGCGACGACGTCGTCGAGGGTCTCGAACACCGTGTCGGCGATGCGCGCGTCGCGGTCGCCCGCGGCGGCGTCCGCCGCCTCTCGACGGGTCTGCTCGTCTCGACGGGCTTCGAGCAGACGCGCAGCGAGACGGCGGAGCTCCTCATCGGCGGCGATGCGCGCGGCGACGCTCTCGTGATCGCCGCGCGCCGCCTCGACCGCTCGCCGCGCGGTCTGGAGCGTGCCCTCGACCGTCGCGAGCTCTTCGCGCAGAGCGCCCGCGCGCTCTCGAAGAGCAGCTGTTTCGCGGACGGCGTCTGCCTCGAGCGCGTCGATCTGCTCGGCGTCGCGCGTCAGTTCGTCGACGCGCGAACGCGCCGCCGCAGCGGCCGCGAGCTCGTCGTCGAGGTCGGCCAGGGCGGCAGCCAGATCGTCGGCCCCGCGACCGCCTGCCGTGGCCGCGGCCGTCGTGACGGCTTCTCGCGCTGCGGCGGCCGCCCTCGCGGCATCCTTCTCCGCCGCTGCCGCGTCGTCCCGCGCCTTCTCGGCGGCTGCGAGGTCGTCGTCGGTGACCGGTTCGCTGTCGTGCACGGCCGGGCGGGGGTGCGTCGTCGAGCCGCAGACCGCGCACGGTTCACCGTCGACGAGGGATGCCGCGAGCTCGCCCGCGTACCCGCGCAAGCGGCGGCGGAGCAATTCTCCGACGCGAGCTGATGCCGCGGCGGAGGCCGCGTTGGCGTCGACGTACGCGGCGTCGGCGTCGGCCGCGCGGGGAGTCAGTCGCTCGAGCGACCGGGCGGCGTCGAGTCGCGCGGCGAGATCGATGCGCGAGGCGGCGAGGTCATCGTGCCGCCCCGCGATGGCGCGAGCTTCTGCGAGCTGTTTCGCCGCGCGCTGCCTGCGCTCGGGAACGGCCGAGAGCACGGCATCCAGGTCGCGGAGTGCCTCGTCCAAGCCGGCCAGCTCGTCGCGGCGACGCTGCTGTGCGTCACCGAGGGCCGCGGCATCCCGTTCCGCCTCGGCGGCAGCCTGGGCGCGGGCGATGCGGCTCGTGAGATCGTCGACCGTCGCGGCGAGGTCGTCGTCCGGCGAACCGCCCGCGGCGTTGCAGGCGTCCTCTGCGGCACGACGATCCGTCTGCGCCGCAGCCAGCACTCCCGCCGCACGCGTCGCGTTCTCGACGGGAGCGCGCAGCGCCTCCGCAGCGCGTGCCCGGTCGAGGCGCCCCCGAAGGGCGTCAATCTCGGGGGACTCGGACTCGCGCGCGGAGAGATCCGTGCGCGCCTTCTCAAGGTCGGCAAGACGCTCCGCGATCTGGACGAGCCGCCGATGCTCGGCGGCCGCCGCCTCGGCCCGGGACGTCGCGACCGCTCGTTCGTTACCGCGGGCGTCGACCCGGTACTCGGCTCGGGCGAGTGCGCGCTCGACGGCGTCCTTACGTCCGAGGACGTCGGATTCGAGGGGCGCGTCGCCCTTATCGGTCCCGTGGAGGTCGTGGGCCGCGACCTCGCGCTCGGCGACCTCGAGGAGTGTGCGCACCCGGGCGCCGGTCTCGTCGAGCCGCTTCTGCGCGTCGCGCCGTCGCTCGTCGAGAGCGTCTTTGTACGCCTCGAAGCGCTTGGTCCCGAAGAGGGTGCGAAGCAGCTGCTGGCGTTCAGCGTTGGCCGCGAGCAGGAACCGGGAGAACTTGTTCTGCGCGAGCAGGATGACCTGCTGGAACTGCTGCGCGCTGAGCCCGAGCACCTCGTCGAGGGCGATCCCGACCTCGCGCTGCTTTGCGGCACGTCCGACCCACCGGTCGTCGACCCACTCCTCGAGCTCGGCGCGCGCCGGTTCGAGGGTCAGACCGCCGCCGCGTTTGGCGGGCCGCTCGTATTCGGGCGCGCGCGTCACGCGCCAGCGGGTGCCCCCGACCGTGAACTCGAGGCGCACCTCGGTCGGGTCGGTGAGGAAGCTGTGGTCGCTCCGGAGACGCCGGTCGCCGCCCTCGTAGCGCGGTACCGAGCCGTAGAGGGCGAAGCTGACGCCGTCCAGGATGCTGGATTTGCCGGCGCCCGTGCGCCCCGAAATCAGGAAGAGACCGTCGGCGTCGAAGGCGTCGAAGTCGACGACCTGACGCTCGCGGAACGGCCCGAACCCGGTGAGTTCGAGGCGGTGCAGCTTCACGCCATCGCCTCCTGGCGCACGCGCTCGTCGAGCACCTCGTCGATGAGCCCGGCCTCGCGCTCGGTCGCCCCCTGCCCCTCTCGCACGTGCTCGAGGAAGGCCTCGACCAACTCGCGGTCGGAGCGCGCCGCGCGGACGCGGTCGACGTAGGTCGCCGTGTCGCCGGTGCGGACCTTGGCAGGCGCGTGCACGACCTTCGCGCAGAAGGGGAACCGCTGCTGCAGCCGACGGAGCGGGTCGGCCTCGGGCAGATCGTCGGTGTACTCGACGCACACCCATGCCTCCGCATGCGCGGCGAGCGCCTCGTCGGCCAGGATCTCGGCGAACGGACCGCGGAGCGTCACGAGGCGACGGGGAACCGGCAGGTCGAGCCACTCGACGCCGGCGAGGCCGTCGGCATCCAGGTCGATGAGCCAGGAGCCGCGGGGCTTGTCGCCCTCGCCGAAGCTGTAGTGCAGAGGCGCGCCGGCGTAGCGGACACTCTCGGACAGACGCTGCCGCCCGTGGATGTGCCCGAGCGCCATGTAGTCGACACCGTCGAAGGTCGACAGCGGCACGACGTCGAGACCGCCCTGCTGGATGTCGCGCTCGAGCTGAGGCGTCGGCTCGACGCCCGCGGCGAAGCAGTGCGCGATCGCCACCGACCGCCCGCCCCGTTCGGCGAGGTCGGCGCGGACGAGGTCCATCGCCCGCCCGAGGACGGCGGCCTGGGTCCGCACCCCCTCCCACCGGTGACGCAGGAGCGCCGGCTCGAGGTACGGGATGCCGTAGAACCGCACCGGCCCGTCGGCGTCCTCGATCGTGAGCGGGGTGCCGACGGCATCCGGATCGGTCAGGACGTGGATGCCGTCGCGCAGCAGCCCTGCCTGGAACCCGAGCCGCGCCGCGGAGTCGTGGTTGCCGCTCGTGACGATGACCCGTGCACCCGCGTCGGCGATGCCGCGGAGGACGTCGGACAGGAGCGTGTACGACGCGGCGGCCGGGGTCGCGGAGTCGAACACGTCACCCGCGACGATCACGACGTCGACGCCGTGCTCGCGGACCTGCGCCGTCAGTTCGCTCAGCACACCTCGGAGCGCATTGAGCGTGGAGTGACCGTGGAAGGTCCGCCCGATGTGCCAGTCGGAGGTGTGCAGGATGCGCATGCTCACACGCTAGGTCGAGGCTCCGACATCGCCGCCGAGGCGTGCCGCGCAGGCGTCACTCGGAGGCGGGAGACATCGCTCCTCGACGACGCAGGTTGATCAGATCGACGACCGAGATGAGGGTCGCGATCGCCAGGAAGAGCCCGACCGCCGCCATCCCGTAGGCGTACGCGTCGTGGAAGACGGCGAGGGATTCGAGGCCGGCATCCGATTCGCGGTAGATCGTCGCGTAGAACAGGGACAGTCCGATGGCGGTGCCGACGGCGGTGCCCACGCGCTGGCCGAGCTGGCCGACGGATCCCGCGAGTCCGCCTTCGCGGACCGGGATCTCGGACAGGGTGAGGGTCTGGTTCGGCGAGACCACGAGGCCACCTCCCGCGCCCGCGACCAGGAGCGCGGCGGCCATGCCGTAGGCGACGGTCTCGGGCGGCATCGTGTACGCCACGATCGTGAGCGCCACGACGCTGACGAGGACGGTCAGCAGCCCGATGGTCACCAGCTGGCGACCGAACCGGTTGACGAGCAGTCCGCCGTAATACGACGAGAAGGCGCTCGCGACCGCGAAGCCGATCGAGACCATGCCCGCGAAGACCGGCTCGAGGCCCACACCGATCTGCAGGAACAGCGTCCCCAGCAGGAACATCGGCGGGATCGCGGTGAAGTAGGCGACCACCACGAACGTGCCGTTTCGATACGAGGGGATGCGGAACATCCGGAACGGGATGAGGGGCTGACGGCCGGATGCAGCGTACCGCCGCTCCCACCAGAAGAACAGCGTCGCGAACAGGACGAAGGCCGTCAGGAGCCACCAGCGGTTGGGGTCGTCATCGGGCGAGCCGGTCGTGAACAGGAACGGCCACATCAACGAGATGACCGTGAACGCGAAGAGGACGATGCCGACCGGATCGAGCTGCAGGCGCTTTCCGCTCGCGGTGCGCGTCTGCGGCAGCAGCCAGATGACGCCGGCGAGCACGAGCAGGCAGAGGGGCACGTTGAACCAGAAGATGCCGCGCCACCCGTCGGTCTCTCCGCCGATCGCGATCATCAGTCCGCCGAGGGTGGGTCCGAACGCGGTCGCGATGCCGATCGTCGCACCGAAGAGGCCGAATGCACGGCCGCGTTCCTTGCCCGTGAACAGCTGCTGGATCGTGCCCATGACCTGCGGCATCTGGATGCCGGCCGCGATGCCCTGCACGAGTCGGGCCGCCATGAGCACCTCGATGCTCGGCGCGAGTGCGCACGCGGCGCTCGTGAGGGTGAAGAGGCTGAGGCCGATGATGAAGAGGGCCTTGCGCGACCGCTGGTCTCCGAGGCGGCCGAACGGGACGAGTGCGAGGCCGAAGGTGAGGATGTACCCCGAGACGACGAGCTGCAGCTGGGTCGAGGTCGCACCGAGGGAGGTCTCGATGGCGGGGAGCCCGACGTTGACCTTGCTGAGGTCGAGGATCGTGAACGCGGCCACCGACACGCAGACCCAGAACGCCCGCCAGCGCTGCGAGGAGGACAGGGGGATGCTGGCTGTTACAGGCGATGTCATGACCGTCCCACGTTACCGGCAGCCCGGCGGACGAGGGCGATGTCAGGATGCGGCGACGCGCTCCGCCTTCTTCCGGTCCTGGAACTCCCGGAGGGCCTCGTAGCGGTCCGCGGAGCGGGCACGGCGCTTCTCCGCCTCTTCATCGCGATCCTTCGGAGGGACCGTCGACACGAGGTCGTCCAGGAGCCGTCGCGTCGCCGCGGCGATCTCGTCGACGGCGCGGTCGAACGCCTCGGTGTTCGCCTGCGACGGTTTGTTCATCCCGCTGATCTTGCGGACGAACTGCAGCGCGGCGTCGCGGCACTCGGCATCCGTCGCCGCCGGCTCGAAATTGTGGAGCGGAACGATGTTGCGGCACATGGCCGTCACGGTACGCCCGCGAGTCCGCGTCCACCAGGGGGCTTACTCGGCGCGACGATCCGCCTGCTCATCCGTCAGCACGTCGGGGTCGAGGCCCTGCTGGATCTCGGCGCTCTCGACGAACTGGTCGGATGCGGGCTCCGGCATCGGGGCACCTTCGCCCCGGCCTCGATCGGCCTCGTCGGCCGCTTCCTTCTGCTCATTCGTGACGGCACCGGAGGCGACGACGGCGGTGTCCTCCTCCGCCCATCCACCGGCGGCGGCCGCTTCGCTCGTCCGGTCGGTTGCGTCGTTGTCCATGGCCGTCTCCTCGTCGTGGTCGTTTAGCCATGCTCGCCCGGATGCGTCGGGCGGTCGATGGGCTTGACCCGGTCGCCGGGTCGCGACTACGAACGAAGAGGACGGGGCGGAGGGAACGGGATGTCGGGACACGGTCGGGACACGGCGGGCGGGCCGTTCGTGGTGACCCTCGTCGTCGACCTGCCGATCACGAAGCCCGACGCTCTGGAGACGATCGCGTTCGCGTGCGACGGTGTCGTCGAGCATGCGCGTACCGCCTATCCGCGCGTGAGCCTCTCCCCCGGCGCGTGGGCGGAAGTCCAGATCCCCAAGTTCGCCGACCCGCCACCGCTCGCCATCGACGTCTGCTCCGACGAGTCGACAGCAGTCGCCCGGGCCGCCGCCGACAGGCTCATGGGAGCACTCGAGAACCTGGGCTGGCGGATCCGCGATCCGAAGCCCGGTGAGGCCTAGGCCGTCCGCCGCTCCTTCAGGAGGGACTCGTGACCCGGGTTCGCGTCGAACCAGTCGGCGACGTACCAGCAGACGGGGATGACGCGCCGATCACCACGGCGTTCGAGGTCCGAGACCACCCGCCGCACCAACTCTCCCGCGTACCCGGACCCACGGAAAGTGGGGATCGTGTACGCACGGGTCAACGCGATCGTCGTGCCGTCGTCGTTGTAATCGAGGATGCTGACGAGATCCTTACCGCGGTGCAGGCTGTACCGCGCGGCATCCTTCTCGTCGGTGAAGATCAGCTCGCTCATGCGCTCACGCTACGCCGATCGCCGGGTGCCACACACGATCTCCGACGGATTGAGCAATCTGTCACATTCCGTCATGCGGCGCTCCTCGGGGGCGGGCGGTTTGACACATCCCGACGCGGTTCGTCATAATCGGCCACATGACTGACTTCGCACGCACTCTGTCCGCCCGGGAGGCGAACGGAACTGCCGGCATCATGATGCCGCAGCGTGCTGTCATGTGTTGCCGAATGTGTCGCTGACACGGTGATCCCCGCCGGGTCGCGCCGCCGTTTCTGAACACGGCGAGTCCGACCCCCGAGACTCCAGCTTTGCCGCCCACAACGCGGATGCCGGTTTCTCGCACATCGGCCTATGAGAGGCCACCCGCGCAACACTCTCGAACCCGCGTCCCGCTCCGGGTTCCCCCTTCGAAGGACATCGCCATGTCGACCTCCGCTCTCCTCTCCGCCCCCGCCGCTCCCCGTCACCTCCGCGCCGTCGAGGACATCGCCACCCCGCCTGCGACGGAGCGCCCCGTTCCTAAGGGACTCCCGGCCGGCACCGCCCCCCGCGGGTTCGCCCTCTACGTCGGTCTCGACGAGCTGAAGGCCGCCGCTGACGGCGTCAGCCTCTCGGTCATCGTCGATGCGCTCCGCCGGACGATCGCCGAGCTCGCCCCGTCTGCCGAGACCCACGCGACGGTCGCCCTCGCCCCGGTCGGCGCCGGTGGCCGCGACGTCGACGTCGTGCGACTCGCCCTGCACGAGCCCGCCGCCGTCGCCCGCACCAAGCCCGAAGAGCCCCTCGACGAGCACGTGCCCGGTGGCGTGACGATCGACATCTCCCGTCGCCGCGTGCACATCGACGGCGAGACCGCGTCGCTCACCTTCAAGGAGTTCGAGCTGCTGCAGTACCTCGTGCTGCGCGAGGGCCGCACCATCGAGCGCACCGAGCTCGTCTCATCGCTGTGGAGCCACACCGACGGCGACGACGCTCCCGGCGAGCGCACGATCGACGTCCACGTCCGCCGCCTGCGCTCCAAGCTCGGCCGCTACGAGGACATCGTCCGCACGGTGCGCGGCATCGGCTACCGCTTCGACCGGCACGCCGACGTCGTGATCCGCTACGGCCACGGCACCCCCTCGCCCGACCGCTTCTGATCAGGCCGCTGTCGGCGCCCGGACGTAGGGTGTCGGCATGAGGTCGGGACTGCGTGAACGAATGCCGCATCCGTCGCCGTCCTCGCACCTGAAGCCGCTCGAGGCGGAGTACCGCCCGACCGTTCCCACCGACGTGGCGGGCGCGATCCGGTATCAGCAGCGCGGAGCGCACGACCCGTCGCAGACCACGGCGGACGGCGTCATCTGGCGGGCGACCCGTACTCCCGAGGGGCTCGCGACGATCGCGATCCGCCCGGGTCTGCGAACGGTCCGGGCGGCCGCCTGGGGACCGGGTGCCGCGTGGACACTCGACCAGCTGCCGCGGCTGTGCGGCGCGGACGACGACCCCGGCGACTTCGATGCGTCTCGGCATCCGCTCATCGCGGCGACCCACCACCGGCGGCCCGACCTGCGGATCGGGGCGACCGACCTCGTCTTCGATGCGCTCGTCAGCAGCGTCTTCGAGCAGAAGGTCACGGGGCTGCAGGCCTTCGGTGCGTGGCGCCGGATCCTGACCCACTACGGCGACGCCGCGCCCGGCCCGACGCCTCGGCCGATGTATGCGCCCCCGGCGGACTGGCGGATGATCCCGAGCTGGTCGTGGCACCGCGCCGGGCTCGAACCGCCGCAGTCGCGCACGATCGTCGATGCCGCACGCCGCCGCGCCTCGATCGAGCGCGCCGCGGTCGCAGCGGTGACCGGGGACGACCGCGACCGGGTCTTCACGAGCCTGCCGGGCGTGGGCGTGTGGACGAGCGCGGAGACGCGCATCCGCGCCTTCGGCGACCCCGACGCGGTCAGCTTCGGCGACTACCACGTCGCCCATCAGGTGGGCTACGCGCTGACCGGTTCACGCGTCGACGACGACGGGATG
The DNA here is from genome assembly GCF_040676205.1 of Microbacterium sp. LMI1x-1-1.1. Lineage (NCBI taxonomy): Bacteria > Bacillati > Actinomycetota > Actinomycetes > Micrococcales > Microbacteriaceae > Microbacterium > Microbacterium sp. LMI1x-1-1.1. Next base: position 1,127,825 of record NZ_JBEGHM010000001.1, on the reverse strand, counting down.
CGGGAACTCCTCGAGCCGTGGAAGGGACAGCGGCAGCGTGTCATCCGCCTCATCGGCGCGAGCGGCGTCGTCGAGCCGCGGCGCGGTCCTCGCCTCGCCCCGGAGGACCATCGGGACCGCTGACCGTCAGATCCGCTGGAGCGCAGCGAGTGCGGCGGGCAGATGGTCGAGGACCGCGATGTGCCCGACGTCGGGGATCCGCAGCAGCGTCGCGTGAGGGATGCCGCCGGCGATCACCGTCGCATGCGATGGCGGGATGACGCGATCGAGCTCGCCCTGCACGACCACGACCGGCGCGACGACGTCGGCGAGCGCGAACCCCCAGGGATGGGTGAAGGCGACGTCGTCGTCGACCAATCCGTCCGACCCCCACCGCGCGGATGCCGCGACGTCCTCGCCCAGCGACGCCCATGTCTCTTCGAGCGCGCGGTAGTCCGCCTCGACGAAGCTGGTCGGATCGAACTCCTCGACCTCGAGGTGAGCCGTGCGCGACGCGATCCCCGCGGTGGCGGATCGAAGACCGGACGGATCGGCCATGCCCGAGAACCACGACGCGTCGCCGGGACGGAACGGGGCGATCGACGCGAGGGTGACGACGCCGGCGACGCGCTCGGGTGAGAGTGCAGCGACGCCGAGGGCATGGGGGCCGCCCCCGGAGGCTCCCACCGACACGACGTCCCGAAGGTCGAGGATGTCCAACACGTCGGCGACCCGTGCGGCCGCCTCACGGACGCTTCGCCCGGGCAGGCGGGGCGCTCCCCCGTACGCCGGGCGGGCGATGGAGACGACGTCGAAGCCTGCGGCATCCGCCATCGCGGCCACGGGCGGTAGGACGGCACCGGTCTGCGGAGAGCCGTGATGCCACAGGAGTACCGGGCGCTCCACCCCGGGCTGCTCGACGCTGGCGTGGACGATATGGTCGGCCAGCTCCGGACGAATGAGCCTCATGCGCGTCACGGTAACGCCCCACGGTCCGAAGCGCGAGCGCCGGGCGACGGGAACCGTAGGCTGGCCGCATGGTGCAGCGACAGCGAGGACGCGGATTCTGGATCCTCGGGACGGTTCTGCTGTTCGCCGGCGGCATTCTGTTCGGACTCATTTGGCAGAACGTGTGGGTCGGGCTCGTCCTGGCGGCGGCGATCTCGATCGGGTGGCTCATCGCCTACGAGTCGCGCCGCGGGCGGAACCAGGGAATCTACGACCGTGACGACGACGGCGCCCAGCTCTGACCCCGCCGCCCGGAAGGATCCTCCCGTGGAGTTCCGACCGCTGCGCGAGTCAGACCTGACCTCCGCTCCCGCGTGGACGGCGGGGCATGAGCTCCGACCGGATCTCTGGCGCGGCGAGCACACCCGGGCCGTGGCCCTGGAGACCGACGAGATCGTCGCCGTCGGGATCATGTGGACGAGCCGCGTGCACGGCGACCGCTATTGGGTGGACGTCGTGGTGCACCCCGCACACCGCCGTCGCGGGATCGGGACCGCCGCCGTCCGGCACCTCACAGGCCTTCGCGCCGCGCCCCTCCCCCTCATGACACGCGCATACGTGGACGACCCCGCGCTCGCCTTCGCCGACGCGCTCGGCGCACGGACGATCCAGGTCGTGCCGCCTGCGGAGTCGACGACCACGGCGCGGGCCGCCCTGCGCGCCGATCCGGCTGTGATCGCCGTCGACGCGGTCGACCGGACGGTGATCGAGGCGGCGAACGCCCGGATCTACGAGTGGACGCATGCGTCGTGGAGCCCGGTCGGACCCGCCTTCGCCGATGCGCTCAACGAGGACCTGTGGGACGAGATCGACACCGAGGCATCCTCCGTCGTGAGGGATGCGACCGGTCGGGTCCTCGCGCTCGCCCTCGTCTACCTCGACGGCGAGACCCCGCTGCTGACGGCGGAGACGACGGATGCCGCGGCCCCCGACGGCGAGCACCTCGTCGAGGCCTGCGTCCGCCGCTCGCTCGACGTGCTGGCGGAGCGTGGGATCGCGGACGTGGAGTTCGACGGTCACGTCAGCGATCCGCACTTCCTTCCCGTTCTCGCCCGGTTGCAGCCAACCGGCCGCTGGTTCCGCCTCGTCGAGATCCCGGTGTGATCGCCGGGCGATCCGCTCCGGTTCAGAGGGTCACGACGATCTTCCGCGCAGAGACCCCCGCGCGCTGACGATCCAGCGCCTCCTGTATCGCACCCACCCCGTCGCCGGCCACGACCGGCTCGGGCAGCGGACGGACGGTGCCGTCCGCCAGCCACTGCGGCAGCAGTCGCCCCCACAGCCGGCGCCCGATCTCGTCGTCGCGCAGGCTCGTCCCCCAGATGAAGGCGGCTCGGATGCCAGCCCGACGCGCGCGAGCGTTCAGCAGAAGCGTCCTCAGCCCCAGGCGTGCGAACGTGGGCAGCATCGCGGGGAAGAGCCGGCGGCGCCCGGCGAGCTCAGCGAGCGAGACGGGCATGCTCGCCATCGCGAGAACCAAACCGCCCGTCCGGCGCAGCACCTCGAGGCATCCGGCGGTCGATGTCTCGCCGAGGGCCACGGCACCGACGACGGGGCGCCCGCCGATCCCCGCCACGAGATCGTCGACGGCGCGGGGGGAACCGTGGTCGACGACGACGTCGGCACCGAGCGACCTGACGAGGTCGGCGTTGCGCGGCGACGCCGTGCTGACCACGTCGTATCCGGCCGCGCGGGCGAGCTGGATCGCGTTCATGCCGACGCTCGTCGACCCGCCCCACACGACGACGACCCCGCGGTCGCGGGGACGGGCGTCGGCGGGGTCGTGGATCGCCAGTCCGAGATGGCGCGGCTGGAACAGCGCGCACGCGGCGGTGGAGACGCCGAGGGGAAGGACGGAGGCCTCCACGTCCGAGATGCCGTCCGGGATGGGGGCCGTGAGGTGTTCCAGGAGCGTCGTGTACTGCTGGAACGCGCCCTCGCGCCGGGAATCGCGACCGCGATCCGTTCCCGTGGCGAGCCCGAAGACACGATCACCGACGCGGAACCGCGTGACCTCGGAGCCGATAGCGACCACGTCGCCGGCGACGTCGGAGCCGAGTACCGCCGGCGTCGGCAGCCACCGGTAGGTGACCGAACCCGTGCCCTGGATGACCCAGTCGACCGGATTGACCGCGACGGCGTGGACGCGCACGAGGACCTCGCGTGCCGCCGGGTCGGGCGTCGGCATCCGCTCGACGGAAAGACGCGCGCGGGGCGCGGCGAGGACGGCGGCGTCGTGGTGTCGGGGCATGTCGGTTCCTCCGGTCGTGATGTCACGTGGTGTCATCACTGTACCTCGCATGACACAGGGTGTCGTCACTATGCTGTCCGGATGGCCAGATGGGCACCGGACACCCGGGAACGACTGCGAGCGGCGGCGCTCTCGCTCTTCGAGGAGCGCGGCTACGCGGCGACCACCGTGCCCGACATCGTCGACCGGGCCGGCGTGACGCGCCGCACGTTCTTCCGCCACTTCAGCGACAAGCGCGAGGTCTTCTTCGACGACGACGAGATCCCGCAGCTCGCGACCCGCATGATCGCCGAGGCGCCGCGGGACGCGCAGCCGATGCAGGTCGTGATCGACGGTCTCCGGATGCTGGCGCGCGAGCGCTTCGAGCCCCGGCGTGCCGAGATGCGCTTCGCCCGCCAGGTGATCGCATCCGAGCCGGCGCTGCGCGAGCGGGACCTGCGCAAGCAGGCGGATCTGCGGGACGCCATCAGGGAGGGCTTCCGCCGCCGCGGCGAGGACGAGGCGACGGCGGCGGCGATCGCCGGGATCACGGTCGAAGCCCTGCAGGCCGCTCTGGAGGCATGGGCATCCGAGCAGGCAGGCGCTCCCCTGACGGATCATGTCGACGAGGTGCTCCACCGGATGCGGATGCTGCTGCAGTCTTTCGAGAGCTCACGAGGGTGATGCCGTGAGCACCGTCATCCCGCTCGACCTGGATGCCGATCCGGACCTGCCCGACGCGATCGCGGTGCGGGTGGTGGCCGAGATCGACGGCACGATCCACAGCCTCATCGTCGACACCGGCGGCGCGCGCAGCGGCCTCGTCGACGGTCCGCTCACGGCCGGGCTCGAGCGGCTGACACCGCAGGACCCGGGCGGCGGCGGGGTCTTCTCCCGGGCCGGGTCGACAGAGCGCGTCACCGCGCGTGAGCTGCGCATCGGCGACCTCGTGGTCGAGCGGCCGGTGTTCGACCTCGAACCGAATCCCGCGGCGCCGTCGCTGCTCGGGCTCGATGTGCTGCGTCGCCACCGGCTGGACTTCCGCTTCGACGCCGCGCTGCTCGAACTCGACGCCGAGTCGCCCGTGGACGAGCGGCGCGATCTGGTGCAGTCCTCGCGCGGGCATCCCTACGTCGACGTCGCCTGGGCGGGCGGCGCGTGGCCCGCCATCTGGGACTCGGGTGCGAGCGTGAGCGTCATCGACCGGGGTGTGGTGGCGCGGCATCCGGAACACTTCCGTCCTGCGGGCGAGGCGGAGGGGACGGATGCCTCGGGTGCCGCGAACGAGCTTCCCCTCGTCTTGCTCCCCGAGGTGACGATCGGAGGTCGTCGGTTCGCTCCATCGATCGCCGCCGTCGCCGACATCGCCGGACTCGTCCGGCCCGGCGATCCGCCGTTCGAGCTCATCCTGGGGATGCCGGTGCTCCGCCACGCGGACTGGGCCGTCGACCTGCGCGACGGCTGGTGGGGATATCTCGCCTGAACCCTAGCCCACGCGTGACCGACGGTCGGCGGCATCCTCACTTCCGTGGCGCGCGGCGAGCCGCACGATCCAGTAGATCCCCCAGACGATCAACGCGATCATCGCGACGACTCCGAGGAGGATCAGCAGATGCCAGCCGACGAGTCCACCCATGCTCACATCTCCTCGTGGGTGTCGGGGTCGCCGTCCCACAACCGGCCGCGCTCGAGGGCCGAGATCGCGGCGATCTCGTCGTCCGTCAGCGAGAACTCGAACACGTCGGCGTTCTCGGCCTGGCGGGCGGGGTCGGCGGACTTCGGAATGGGCGTGCTGCCGAGCTGAACGTGCCAGCGGAGGACGACCTGCGTCGGCGTGACATCGTGCGCGGCCGCGGTGTCGATGACAACCTGCTCGCTCAACAGCTCCGAGCGCCGGGCGAGCGGGCTCCAGCTCTCGGTGCGGATGCCCTGCGAGGCGTGGAACGCCCGCAGGTGCGCCTGCGGGAAGTACGGGTGCAGCTCGACCTGGTTGACCGTCGGCACGACGCCGGTCGCCTCGATGATCCGGGCGAGCATCGGCTCGGTGAAGTTGGAGACGCCGACCGATCCGACGCGCCCCTCCTTCTGCAGATCGACCATCGCGCGGTAGGTGTCGACGTACTTGTCGACGCTCGGGTTGGGCCAGTGGATGAGGTACAGGTCGATGCGCTCGAGCCCGAGGCGCTCGAGCGATCCCTCGGCGCTGCGGCGGGTCTCGTCGTAGCCGTGATCGCGACCGGGGACCTTCGTCGTGACGATGAGGTCGTCCCGGATGCCGCTGCGCCGCACGGCCTCGCCGACCTCGCGCTCGTTCTCGTAGTTGACGGCCGAATCGAGCAACCGGTAGCCACCCTCGATCGCGGTGACGATCGACTGCGTGCCGTCCTCGCCGCGGAGGTTGTAGGTGCCGAGACCGAGCTGCGGGAACGCGGTGCCGTCGTTGAGGGAGACCGTGGGGATGCTGACCATTCCGCCACCGTACGCCGGATCCGCCCTTTGGGGGATAACCCGAAAGGAGGTCTCGGGTCCGCCCCGATGTGGCGGTCTCGGGGTCGCCCCTAGCGTGGGGACATGACTTCCGACACCTCCGCGCCTCCCCGGCGGCTCCGGCCGCTGCGGCGCCTGGGCGCGCTCGCGCAGCTCGCCGCCATCGCCCTGGTGGGCATCGGCATCCTCACCACCGCCGCCACCCTTTTCGGCACCGGTATCGGCTTGGCGCTCGTCCTGGGTATCGGCCTCGTCCTGATCATCGCTGCGCTCTACGTCGCGTGGGCCGCGGCCTGGCTCGAGCATGAACGAGCCGAAGGCCTGTACGGCCACGGCATCCCGCCGCTGGCGATCCGCGCGAGCGGTCAGCCGGGCTTCCGAGGCTTCCTCCGCACGCTGTGGCTCCAGTTCACCGACGGGGCGATGTGGCGCGGCATCGGCAGCTTCGCGATCGCCGCCGTGCTCGGCTGGGTCGTCATCGGCGCCACGTCGGCAGTGGTCACCGGAGTGGGGCTCGCCGTCTCGCCTCTCGGTGGCGCCGCGGGCGGCCGACTGCCGGTCCTCGGCATCCTCGTCACCGACGGCTGGGCCGTCGCGGGCGGCATCCTCGCAGTCCTGGTCAGCCTCGGCATCCTGTTCGGGGTATCGCTCCTCGACGACCTCCTGACCCGGTCGATCCTCGTCCCCTCGCGCGAGGCCGTCCTCGCCGAGCAGGCGCGGACCGCCGGAGCGCAGCGGGCCGGCGCGGTGCGGGCCAGCGAGGTCGAGCGCACCCGCATCGAACGCGACCTGCACGACGGCGTCCAGCCGCGGCTGGTTTCGGTCGGGATGACCTTGGGGCTCGCGCAGCAGAAGATCGACTCCGACCCGGTCGCGGCGAAGGCGCTGATCGATGAGGCGCACACCTCGACGAAGGCGGCCATCACCGAGCTCCGCCAGCTGGCCCGCGGCATCCACGCCTCGGTCCTCGACGACCGGGGACTGGATGCCGCCCTCTCGGCCCTCGCGGCACGGTCTCACGTCCCCGTCGCCCTCGACGTCCGTCTCGACGAACGCTGCAGCGCGACCTCGGAGGCGGCGGTGTACTTCGTCATCGCCGAATCGCTCACCAACGCCGCCAAGCACGCCCGCGCCACCGAGGTGCGCGTCGTGGTCCGCAGCCGCGACGACGCCCAGGCCGGACGCCTCATCTGGGCGCGCGTCGAGGACAACGGCATCGGCGGCGCACGCGTGCTGCCCGGCGGCGGTATCGACGGGATCATGAACCGGGTGCTCGCCGCCGGCGGCACCGCGACGCTCGACAGCCCGATCGGTGGACCGACGGCTCTGGAGGTGACGGTCCCGTGCGCATCCTGATCTGCGAGGACTCGACGCTGCTGCGCGAAGGCCTGGTCCGCGTGCTCGAGGACGCCGGCCACACCGTGGTCGCCGCCCTCCCCCACGCCGGCGACATCGTCGAGACGGTGACCGCGTCGGCGCCGGAGCTCTGCATCCTCGACGTCCGGCTGCCGCCGACGTTCACCGATGAGGGCATCCGGGCCGCGCTGACGCTGCGGGCGCAGCATCCCACCCTCCCCGTGCTGGTGCTCAGCCAGTATGTCGAGGAGCGCTACGCGAGCGACCTCATCACCGGGCAGAACGCCGCCCTCGGGTACCTGCTGAAGGACCGCGTGGCCGACGTCAAGGACTTCCTCGACTCGATCGACCGGATCGCCGCCGGGGCCACGGTCCTCGACCCCGAGGTCGTCGCCCAGCTGCTGACCCGCCGAGCGCGGGACGAGCGGATGTCGCGCCTCACCGACCGGGAACGCTCCGTCCTCGCGCTCATCGCCGAGGGAAAGAGCAACGCGGCCATCGCCACGGCGCTCTTCGTCTCGGAGGCGAGCGTCGAGAAGTACATCACCTCGCTCTTCCAGAAGCTCGGCCTCGAACAGGATGAGCACGGCAACCGACGGGTGCTCGCGGCTCTCGTCCACCTCGAACACGGCACATCGCCCGCCGCTGGGCATCCCGATCAGAACGGAACGAACCGATGAGCATCGACCTCACTCCCCCGCCCACCGCTCCCACGACGCCTGCCCCGCAGCCACCGCAGCAGCCGCGGCGCGCGTCGGCGCAGATCGTCTCGATCATCGCGATGTCGCTCGGCGGCGTACTGCTGCTCGGGACGCTCGTCTCGGGCATCGGCTCGATCGCCTACGCGAGCACGAATCGCGGCGCCGGCGATCAGTCGGCCGATGTCGCGGGTGTGACGGGCCTGTCCTTGGACGTCTCCGCCGGTCACGTCGTCGTCGACTACGCGGACGTCGACGAGGCGACCCTCACCGTCGACGGGAACCGGGACTGGACGCTCGAGCGACGCGGGGAGACGCTGTCGCTCTCCAACTCGCGCCCGTGGTGGATGCTGCAGGTGGGCTTCGACGCGACCGAGAATCGCGCGACGCTGACGCTCCCCGAGGAGATGGCGGACCAGAAGCTGGATGCCGACGTCAACGTCGCGGCGGGATCGGTCACGGCAGACGGCACCTACGGGCTCCTCGACGTGTCGGTCGGTGCGGGCGACGCGACGGTGACCGGCACCGCGGACGACGTCCGGGTCGATGTCAGCGCCGGTGATGCCGACGTCGCTGTCGACGGGGTACAGCGCGCGAATCTCACCATCGGCGCGGGTCAGATCACTGCCGACCTCCGCGGCGAGGACCTCGACGACGTCCGTGTGGATGTCAGCGCGGGGACCCTCGTGGCGACCCTCCCTGACGAGGCGTACCGCGTGACGTCTGACGTCTCCGTCGGCACGTTCGACAACCGACTGCAGACCTCGACGAGCGCCACGCGCACCATCGACGCCACCGTCTCGGCCGGTACGGTCACCCTCCGCCCCGGCGTCTAGCCCCTTACGTACGACGAGCCGTCGCAGATGGTCGCCCCCGAACCGGGGAAACGACCATCCGCGACGGCTCGCGGTGTGTCAGGGGTCAGCCGACGACGGCGATCTCGTTCGGGACGTGGTCGAGCGCCAGGGTCTTCGCGATCTTGTCGGCGGCCAGGTCGACGACGATGATCTCGCTGTCGGCGGGATCGGTCACGTAGGCGAACGACCCTGCGACCTTGACGGACGGGTGCGGGTCCTGCCACTCGGCCGGGCCCTCCCACGGGTCGACGACGGACAGCGACGAGATGATCTCACCCGTGGCCGGGTCGATCGAGTGCAGCTTGCCGTCGGTCCCGATCAGGACCGCTTCGGCGTCCGGGCCGCGGCCGACGCCGCGGTAGGTGTACTCGACACCGTCGGGCAGCGCGACCTTCTCGAGCGTGTTCGCCTCGGTGTCGATCAGGGCGAGGTTGCGGAGGAGGTAGCCCTCGGCATCCGGGTCGTCCTTGTAGTCCATGACCACGAGCGGGCTGTTCTCGGACACGTAGGCGTTGCCCATGCGGCCGTACTCGTCAGGAGACGTGAGCTTCGTGATGGTGCCGTCCTTCACGACGAGGGCGCCGTTCTCGCAGCCGAAGACCACCGCTTCGTCCTTCGCGGTTCCTTCACCGTGCACGCCGGGGCACTCGTCGTTCGACGCGATCTCGTTGCGGTCCTTGTCGAGGACGCGGATGCCGGTGCGCCCTGACTCGTCGCCGACGGTCGTCAGCAGGGTGCCGTCCTCGAGCTCGACCGAGACGCCGTGGTGCGCGGTGACGCCGGCGATGACGTCGGCCTTCGGGAGGGCATCGCCCGTCTTCGCCAGCTCTGCCGAGTCGAAGATCGTCGTGTCGCTGGTCGCGTCGTCGTACAACACCGTCTTGCCTGCGTGCGAGACGACGTGCCCCGCGGTGGCGGCGGGCACGACGAGGTCGGTGAGCTCTGGCTGCTGCGCGTCGAGCAGCTGGAAGCCCTTCGACGTGGTCACCATCACGTGTCGGCCGTCGCCGGCGGCGTTGAGGCGGATGAAGTCCTCGGAGCCGAACTCGCCGAGATTCGCGTAGTCGTCGCCACCGAGGACGAGCACGCCCCCCTCGTACCCGACGGCGACACGGGGGCCGTCGGGTACGGCCGCGCTGTCGGCGGGGTCGGATGCGGGCTGCGCTGCGGACGCGCAGCCCGCGAGGAGCAGGGCAGCGGCGCCGGCGAGGGCACCGAACTGCAGGGTCTTCTTCATGGGTTTCCTTTCCAGGGAATGCCTCACGGGGTGAGGCCGTCGGCGATGCTCTGCAGGTTGCGTCGCATCATGTCGAGGTAGGAGCCGCCCGGCGAGCCTTCGGGGGCGAGGGACTCGGTGAACAGCGAGACGACATCGACGTCGCGGCCGGCCTCGTCGGCGAGCACCCGCATGAGCCGGTCGGGCTGCGACGAGTCGGCGAAGATCGTCGTCACGCCGGCCTCGTCGATCGCGTCGACCAGGCCTTTCAGGTCCGAGGCGCTGGGCGCGGCGAGCGTCGTCCCACCCGGGATCGCCGCCCCCAGGATCCGTACGTCATAGCGCCGGGCGAGGTAGCCGAAGACGTGATGGTTCGTGACGAGCGCCCGGCGCTCGGCGGGGATCGCACCGAGGGTGTCGGCCATGTCGGCATCCAGCTCGTCGAGCTCGTCGAGGTAGGCAGCGACCGCCTTCTCGACGACGGATGCCTCCACCCCGGCGATCTGCGCGAGCTGCGGCGCGAGCGCCTCGACCACGCGGGCGGTCTGCGTGGGATCGGTCCAGAAGTGCGGGTCGACGGCATCCGAGTCGGCGTAGTCGAGCGGCTCGATGTGGTCGCCCGCCACGAACGAGGCGACCCCGTCGGCCACCGCGGCGTCGACGTGGTGCTGCACGCCCTCTTCGAGCCCCAGCCCGTTCGAGACGAGCAGGTCGGCGGTGCGCATGCGGGCGGCTTCGCGCGCTGAGAGCTCGAACGAATGCGGGTCGCTGCCGCGGGGCATGAGGGTGACGACATCGACCTCGTCACCGACGAGGTTCGCCGTGATGTCCCCGAGCAGGTCGGTCGTGACGACGACGGTCGGCCGGTCGCTGCCGGCCGCAGCGCAGCCGGTCAGCGTGGCGACGACGGCGACCACCAGCGCGGCGAGCGCGCGCCTCATCGGCCCGTCTCCGCGACGAAGGCAGGCGCGTCTGCCTCGAATGTGCGGGCGATACGCCCGGAATCGGCGTGGTCGATCTCGAACATCACGTTCTCGGCGGGTCCGTTCAGATAGGTGCGGTTCGCGTCGATCTGCAGGGTCACGCCCGCCGCGAGTGCGGGATCGGCGAGGGATGCCGCCACGAGCGGTTTCGTGCGCGCGATCGCCTTGCCGCTCTCGCCGTCGATCACGAGAACCTCCCCCTTCGTCGTGAGGGCGACGACGTGCTGGTCGGCGTCGTCGACCGCGGCGACGCGGGCGAGCGGCTCGCCGGCATCGACGCGGGTCCACGCGCGCTCGCGGGTGTCGAGCAGCCAGAACGCGTCGCCGCCGGTGAGGCCGGCGACCGTCGGCCGCCCCTCGCGTGCGGCGAAGGAGAGCGCGCGGTCGTCGGCACCCTCGGGGTAGGGGATCCGCTCGAACGAGGTGCCGTCGGCATCCGTCACCGCCAGGATCGCAGCGTCGGCGCATCCGACGACAACGCCGACGTTCGTGGCGATCGAACCGGCGGGATCATTGCAGGGCACGGTCTCGACGTCGGCGCCGGTCGCGTCGACGTGGCGGAGACCGTCGGCATCCGTCACGAGCGCGCCCGTCGGCAGGGGCACGACCATGCCGGGGCCGGCGGGGACGTCGAGGCGGAAGCGCTCCTCGATGCGCCCCTTCTTGAGCGCGTCGAGGTCGAGGAGCACGGCCTCTCCCCCGTCGAACCGGATGCCCGCGCCGAGGTCGCTCGCGACGACGGTCGGCTCGCCGTCGCCGGCGAGGTCGCCGAGGACCGCAGCGGGAGCCTCGTAGTAGTGGAAGTGGTCGACGTGGTTCCACGTCCAGACGCCGCTGTCGACGATCCCGACACCGCCGTCGCGCCCCGCGTAGAGGAACCGACCGTCGGTCTCGAGCGAGGTCGACGGCGTGATCTCGCCGAGGGTCTCGGTCGTCTCGTCGAGCAGGTCGAGGTGGTGGACCTCACCGCCCGGGGTGACGCTCGTGAGGTGCAGAGCAGGCTCGGCCAGCTCGGTCGCGCCCGCGATGGCGCCGTGTCCCTCGCCCGTCGGTTCGGGAACGGATGCCGGCGCCGACTGGCAGGCGGCGAGCGTGAGGGCGAGGGCGGGCACGAGGGCGATCGGGACGCGGCGGTTCATGCGGTCCTTTCGTCGAGGGCGGAGCGGGTGGGGCGGATGAGGGCGCGGATGCCGGTGGACACCGCGCCGGAGCAGATCGCCGTGAAGGCGACGGTGGCTCCCGCGGCGGTGCCGAGGTGCCATGAGAGGACGAGGCCGACGGCCACGGCGGCGGTGCCGATGACGGCCGCGAGCGCCATGGTCGGCACGATGCGGCGGGTCCACGCGCCGGCGGCGACGGCCGGTCCGAGGAGCATGCCGACAACCAAGAGCGATCCGACGGCCTGATAGGCCGAGACGACAGCGAGGGTGACGAGGCCGACGAGCAGGATGTGCGCGAGGCGAGGGCGGAGGCCGAGCAGCTGCGCCTGCCTCGGATCGACGGCGAGTGCGACGAAGGAGCGGTGGCCCGCGGCGGCGACCAGCAGGGTCACAGCCGCAGCGACGGCGAGGAGCACGAGGTCGCCCCGCTCGATCGCCAGGATGTCGCCGAAGAGGATGGCCGAGGCATCCGTCGCGAAGCTGCGCGAGGCCGAGATGACGATGACCCCCAGCGAGAGACTCGCGACGAAGAGGAGGCCGATGCTGGTGTCGGCCGAGATCCGGCCGCGGCGCTGCAGGGCTCCGACGCCGAGCGACATCGCCGCCGCGCTGACGGCCGCGCCGGCCACGGGTGGGAACCCGGTGAGAGTGGCGACCGCGATCCCGGGCAGCATGCCGTGGGCCATCGCCTCGCCGAGGAAAGCCATGCCGCGGAGGACGACCCACGTGCCGACGACGGCGCAGACGACCGCGACGAGGGCGCCACCGACGAGGGCGCGCTGGACGAAGGCGACGGCGAACGGATCGAGGAGCACGGACACGGTGCCCGACTGTACACGTAATTGAGAACGGTTTTCATTTGCAATACTGGTCGGATGCACAGCTCAGGGGTCGTCGTCCGGTTGGGTGAGGTCTGCGTCGACATCGACGGGCACCGCGCCCTCGACGGCGTCGATCTCGACGTTCGCGCCGGCGTGCTCACCGCTGTGGTGGGCGCGAACGGGTCAGGCAAGTCGACGCTCGTATCCGTGCTCGCGGGGCTCCGCGCGCCGACGTCGGGCGCGGTCGAGATGCGCCCGGGAACGGCGATCGCACTCGTGCCGCAGCACACCGCCGACACCGCTCGACTGCCCCTGACCGTCACCGATCTCGTGTCGATGGGCCGCTGGCGCGAGCGCGGCGCTTTTCTCCCGCTGCGACGGAGGGACCGAGAGCGAGTCGCCGAGGCGATCGACGCGGTCGGGCTGACGCCGTACGCCTCACGTCCGCTCGGTGCGCTCTCGGGAGGTCAGCGCCAGCGGGCGTTCGTCGGACAGGCGCTCGCGCAGGACGCGGATCTGCTGCTCCTCGACGAGCCGACGAGCGGTCTCGACGATGCGTCGCGGCGAGCCGCGGCATCCGCTCTGCGCGTCGCGGCCGACAGGGGTGCGGCGGTCGTCGTGGTGACGCACGACCTCGGCGAGCTCGGCGAGGTGGACGAGGTCGTGACGCTCGCGGCGGGTCGGATCGCGGATGCGCCGACCGCGTGAGACACGCGGGGGCGGAGGGGTCGGAACGTGAGTAGCGTTGAGGGGTGACCAACGCTCCGATCGATGCCACCACCACGTCCGCCTGGGCTGAACTCGAGTCGCTGAAAGCCGGCTTCACCCCCGATCTGCGCGGCTGGTTCGCGGCAGACCCGGAGCGCGTCGCCAAACTGACGCACGACGTCGCCGACCTGCACGTCGACCTGTCGAAGAACCTCGTGACCGACGAGATCGTCGCCGCCCTCGTGCGCCTCGCCGAGCAGACCGGCGTCGCCGAGCGGTACGCCGCGATGCTCGCGGGCGAGCACATCAACACGACCGAGGATCGTGCCGTGCTGCACACCGCTCTCCGCCGTCCCGCTGACGCGACGCCGTCGCTGACGGTCGACGGTCAGGACGTCGACGCCGATGTGCAGGGCGTGCTCGACGCGATGGCCGAGTTCGCCGGCCGGGTGCGCCAGGGCGAGTTCACCGGCATCACCGGCAAGAAGGTCGAGACGGTGGTTAACATCGGCATCGGCGGGTCGGACCTCGGGCCCGTGATGATCTCGGCGGCGTTGGAGCCGTATGCGGATGCCGGCATCTCAGCGCGCTTCGTGTCGAACATCGACCCGTTCGACATCGCGTCGAAGACGAAGGACCTCGACCCCGAGACGACGCTGTTTATCGTCGCCTCGAAGACGTTCACGACGCTCGAGACGCTGACCAACGCGCGCCTCGCCCGTGACTGGCTGTGGGAGGGTCTCGCGTCAGCGGGGGCCATCGACGGCAGCGACGAGCAGAAGAAGGATGCCGTCGCCCACCACTTCGTGGCCGTGTCCACGGCCCTCGACAAGGTCGCGGACTTCGGCATCGACACCGCGAACGCGTTCGGCTTCTGGGATTGGGTGGGCGGCCGGTACTCGGTCGACTCGGCGATCGGACTGTCGCTCGTGATCGAGTTCGGGCCCGACACGTTCCGCGAGCTGCTGGCCGGATTCCACGCGGTGGACGAGCACGTGCGAACGACGCCGCTCGCGCAGAACGTGCCGGTCCTGATGGGCCTGCTGAACGTCTGGTACACGAACTTCCTCGGCGCGCAGTCGCACGCGGTACTGCCGTATGCGCAGCAGCTGAGCCGGTTCGCCGCGTACCTGCAGCAGCTGACGATGGAGTCGAACGGCAAGTCGGTGCGGTGGGACGGCTCCCCCGTCACGACCGACACCGGCGAGGTGTTCTGGGGTGAGCCGGGCACGAACGGGCAGCACGCGTTCTACCAGTTGATCCACCAGGGCACGCGACTGATCCCGGCGGACTTCATCGCGTTCGCGAACCCCGCCTACGCGCTGACCGACGGCGACCGGGATGTGCACGGCCTGTTCCTCGCGAACTTCCTGGCGCAGACGAAGGCGCTGGCGTTCGGCAAGACGGCCGAGGAGGTCGAGGCCGAGGGCACGACCGGTGCACTGGTCGCGGCACGGACGTTCCCCGGCAACCGTCCGACGACGTCGATCTTCGCGCCGTCCCTGACGCCGACGGTGCTCGGCGAACTGGTCGCCCTGTACGAGCACATCACGTTCACGCAGGGTGCGATCTGGGGCATCAACTCGTTCGACCAGTGGGGCGTCGAGCTCGGCAAGCAGCTCGCCATGCAGATCGCGCCCGCGATCGAGGGCGACAGCGACGCATTCGACTCGCAGGATGCCTCGACCAAGGCGCTCCTGGAGTACTACCGCGACCACCGCGCCTGAGGCTCGTGACGCGTCTCGAGGTCGAAGTCGGTGGGTGGGAGCACGATTGCTGCGGCCCCGAACTCGTCCGGTTCACGCGTGTGGAATGGACTGTCATCCCCGGGGCTGACGGTCCTTTCGTCGAGACGCATCACGGCTTGGAGGAGTCGGAGGGCCTGAAGGTCATCGAGGTCGCCGGCACGATCGTGGAGCTGGAGGCCATCGATCGTGATGGTTCCCGCATACCGATCACGCGTATCCCCAGCGGACGCGCCTTGCTCGGGATGGACGAAGAAGACGCAGGCGACGTGATCGAGATGTACACCGACCGCATCGTCGACGTGTCGGACGACGATTTCATCGTGACCGTTGACGTGCAGGACTGACTGTCGGTCCTAGAACGGTGGTGGGTCGGTGGAGAACTGCGGAATCCGCCGTTCGGGCTTTACGAGGTAGACCCGGCCGGCGGGTGAGGTCCATTCGAGCGCCCCGCCGGGTTGGGCTGTGACCTGCCAGTCGGTGTGGTGTTTGAGGGTGTGATGCCCGCGGCAGAGGGGTGCGAGGTTGCCGGCGTCGGTGTGCCCGCCGTGATGCCAGTCGACGGTGTGGTCGATGTCGCACCGATCCGCCGGGATCCCGCAGCCGGGGGCCATGCACCGGGCGGCCCGCCACGTCACGAGCCGGCGGAGGTCGGCCGGGGGCCGGTAGTGCTCTCGTCCGACGGAGAGGACCACGCCGGTGTCGGGCTGGGTGAGGACCCGCATCCACCCGGATGCCGCCCCGCACAACTCCCGGGCACGGTCGAGGGGGACCGGCCCGACGCCGTCGGCCTGCGCGGCAGGGCCGTCACCAGTCAGGAGCGTGAGAGCGGGCACGGTGACCGTGACGGTCGGGCGGATGCCGCGCACCGTGTCGGGAAGGGATTCGGTCTCCCCGTCGATGAGGAGGTCGCCGAACACGTCGGCACGTTTCTGGTCCAGCGAACGCTCATCATCGAGGGTGTTCGCGATAGCGGTGAGCCGCCCGTGGATCGCGTGCGCTTCGACGGCGGGGAGGTGCGCGGTGAGCCACGCCATCCCGTCCACGCCGGGTTCGACGCGCACGTGCCGGTGGGCGACGGCATCCGCGTGACGTTCCGCGATCGTCGCTTCACGCTCTCGGTCCACGATCCGTTTCACTGCGCGGCGGAACGGCCCGGTCGGCATCTCCTCCGCGAGTGCGAGTACCTCGCGGACCAGCTCATCCCGGATGATCTCGAGCTCATCGAGCCCGTCGACGATGATCGTCGCGTGCGTGTCGGTGATGTCCGCGTGACTCATCGACTCCCACACCGCCGGGTACCGCTTCACCAACGCCCGCCCGACCCCCATGAGACGGCCCGCGGCGTGCTCGCTGATCCGCAATGCCGACGCGACTTCGAGCCGCACCGACCGTTCCACCAGCACCGACGCACCCTCATCCCGGGTCGCCGCGCGGATCGCGTCATCCCACAACTCGACGATGCTCGCGTACCGCTGAGCCGCGTGGATGGTGGCCATGTCCGCGCTCAACACAACCCAGTCCAGGGTCGTCGGAATCCCCTCGGGGACCTCATCGACATACGGGGAAGGGCTGGACATACTCCCAGACTAGAAGGGGGTTCCGACATCGGTTCCGACACCAGCCCGACCCCGCATCCACCCCTTCCCCTGTCGCAACCGACCGCATCCCACGGCACGTTGCGACGGGCGAGCTTCGCCCGCAGCCCGCCCCGGCCCGGCCACCGCACGCCGACCTCACCCGATAGCGTGCAGGCATGCGCGGACGCAGACTCACCTGGACCATCGGCGGCGCCGGACTGATCGCGTGCGGGGTGGCCGGCATCTTGCTCAGTGCCACGCTGGGCTCGTCGCTGACCGATGTCCTGGCATCCTCCGTCGACCTGCTCTGGGCAGCTGCGGTTCTCGTCTTCGCGGTCGGCACGTCACCCCGCGACAGCGTGGTCGCTCGTCGCCCCCTCGGGACGATCACTCTCGCGCTCGTCGCCCTCTGGCCCCTGGCGATGCGGATCGTCGGCCTGTTCCAGGACCCCATGGACCCCATCCCGCTCATCCCGTGGGAGGTATCGACCTTCGTTCCGCTCGCCCTGAGCCTCGTTGCAGTTGTGCAGATCGGCCGCACGTCCGTCGCCCCGCGCGCCTGGCGGTGGGCGCCGGCGATCGCCCTCGTCGTGTCGGTCGCGTGCGACGCACTCAGCCTGGTGGTCGTCGCGGGTGCCGACCAGGCCACGGCCGTCCAGTTCGTCGGGCTCTCGTCGGCGCTCGGCGTGATCGGATTCCTCGTCCGCACACTGGGACTCGGGATCGTGGCACTCCTCGCCGTCGCGTCGGAGCGACCGGCATCCGTCCCGGTCTACTCGTCGCCCTCGGAGCCCGCGCCGGGCTCCTGACCCTTCGCCCCCTGCCATCGATCGGAGCTCCGCGTTCGCGCGGACCTTCGGGGCGCGGAGCCTCCGCGGGAGCGCAGATCCCCGCCCGAACACACAGGCACGACACCCTCCCCCTGGACAAGCCCCGCCGCGAGCGGCACCCTGGTCGCATCCCCGGATGAAGGAGACGGCCATGTTCCAGAACGACGGCGCGTACAGCGGGTTCGCGGTCGACGACCTCGATGCGGCGCAAGCCTTCTACGCCGACATCCTCGGCCTCGACGTGTCGACGCTCGACAGCGGATTCCTCCACCTGAACCTCGCGTCAGGCGGCACGGTGCTCGTCTACGGCAAGCCGCATCACGAGCCTGCGGGCTTCACGATCCTGAACTTCCCCGTTGACGACGTCGAGGCCGCCGTCGACGACCTCAACGCCAAAGGGGTGGAGACCGCGATCTACGACGACATGCCCACCGACTCGAAGGGCATCATGCGCGGCAACGGGCCGACGATCGCGTGGTTCCGCGACCCCGCGGGCAACGTCCTCGCGGTCCACGAGCGCTGACCGTCACGGCACCCAGAAGCCCAGGGTGCAGAGCAGGCGCGTCTCGTCGTCGGCATCCGCGGGCGGATCGATCGCCGGCGGGAACACCCCGAACTGCCGCCACTCGTCGGCGTGCGGGACGACGTTCTCGTTCAGCCCCGCGATGAGCTCGGGAGACATGCGGAACGGGATGCCGAGATGTTTTGCGATCATCCACGCCTGGAACGCGCGATACGTCGCCAGGTGGGCGAACCCCTCCTCGACGGAGTAGTCGCCGTACTGGAACCGGAACGTCGTCCCGGGCGCGACACCCTCCCGCACCGCGGCCGTCGCGGTGTCGTTCAGACGGTCGTATGACTCGATCGGATCGTCGCCGAGGAGGTCGGCGTTCCGGAACTCGTCACCGTCGGCGGGAGACTTCCCGGCGAGCACGTCGGGGACCCAGGCCTCGTCGTACGCGTGCGCGAAGACGATGTCTCGGAAGGTGGGATCGGGAGTGGACGTCCACTCCTTCGGGGCCGGCTTCGACAGGTCGGCCGGATCGATGCGATCGATGACGGAGCGCAACGCGGCATCCGCTTCGAGAAACAGTTCGTCGGTTCTCATGTCGACACCGTACGACCGGCCGCCGACACTGTCACGAGCCGTGCACGTGGATCCGCTCGCCCGACGCGCTGAAGATGCTCACCACCTCGGCGAAACCGTCCTCGGTGGCGCTGATGCTGTGCGGCAGGCCCGTGTCGAACTCGGCCGCTTCCCCCGCCCCGATCCGATGCTCCTCCCCGTCGAGCAGGAGCCGGATCGTGCCGCTCAGCACGTAGAACCACTCGACGCCGTCGTGCACCTTCGGCGCCGGAGCGGTGGATGCCGCGGCGTACCGGATCTTGTAGGTCTGCACCGGCGAATGCTCGAGGGTCAGCGGCGCGACGACCATGCCGTGCCGACGCTCGGTCGCGCGGCGCACCCGCGGGTCGACGGGCTCTCCGCGCACGAGGTCGTCGAGCCGCAGGTCGAGGACAGACACCAGCGGGAGCAGCAGCTCGAGGGATGCCTGTCGTCGGCCCGCCTCGAGTCGGGACAGCGTGCTGATCGACATCCCCGCCTTCGCCGCGAGGTCGGCCAGCGTCCAGCCGCGCTGCTGACGCGCCGCGCGCAGGCGCGGCCCCACGCGGGTCGGATCCGTCGTCATGGGGTCGAGTTTGCCACTTCGGCAAAGTAAGTTGCCATGTCAGCCCTCCTCGCGGGAGCGTGGCGTCATGACAGACACCCTTTACGACGCCGTCATCGTGGGCGGCGGCACCGCCGGACTCAGCGCCGCGCAGATGCTCGGGCGCGCGCGCCGCCGCGTCCTCGTGATCGACGCCGGCTCTCCCCGCAACCGCTTCGCCGCGCACATGCACGGCGTACTCGGACACGACGGGCGCTCCCCCGCCGAGCTCCTGCGCATCGGCCGGGTCGAGGCGGAGGCGTACGGGGTCGAGTTCCTCGAGACAACCGTGACCTCGATCGACGACGCCGGCGACCACCTCACCGTGGCGCACGACGGCGGCATCCTCGCCGCGCGCGGCGCGGTCCTCACCACCGGCGTCGTCGACGACCTCCCCGACGTCCCGGGCCTGCGCGAGCAGTGGGGCCGCGGCGTGATCCACTGCCCCTACTGCCACGGTTACGAGGTCGCCGGGCATCGCCTCGGCGTGCTCGCCACCTCGCCCGCGAGCCTGCACCAGATCGAGCTCGTCCGGCAGTGGAGCGATGACGTGACCGCGTTCACCGCGGGTCTCGGCGACGTCGACGACACGGTCGCCGCACGCCTGGCGGGGCGCGGCATCCACCTCGTCGACAGCCCGGTCACGGAGCTCCGGACCGACGACGACGTGGTGACCGCAGCCCTCACGGCGGACGGCGCCGCGCACGCGATCGACGCGCTGTTCACCGCGCCGACGCCGCGCCTGCACCTCGACTATGCGGCGAACCTCGACCTCGCCGTATCCACCGAGCCCGGCGAAGGCCTCCGCGTCGACATGCGCGGGGCGACGAGTCATCCACGCGTGTTCGCCGCCGGCAACGTCGTGACCCCGTTCGGCAACGTGCCGCTCTCGATGGGCCAGGGCTCGATGGCCGGCGCCGGTCTCAACGCGGCGCTCGTCATGGAGGACGCCGCTTCAGCGACCCTGCGCAGCTGAGGCCGCCGCGGCGGCGCGGGCCAGCCACGCCGGCGGTTCGCCGTACCGCTGGAACGGCACGAGCCTGCCCGCCGCGCAGTCCTCGACGAGCGTCGCGAGCCGGTCGGTGCGGGTCTGCTCGCGCTTCGCGCTCTGCACCCAGTGCGCCACGGTCCTGCGATACGAGGGCGTGGCGGCATCCCAGAACGCTTGGGCGGCCGGGCTCGCGGCGAGGGATGCCGCCTGCTCGGGCGTGAGCTCGTTCCGCTGCTCGTGCGAGTAGACGCCCGACAGGTCGGGGGTCCGTCGCTCGAAGGCGGCGAGTCCCGCGGGGTGCATCCGCCCCTCGGCCTGCAGCCGTTCGATGTGCGCGATGTTGACGGCACTCCAGATCGATCGGGACTTCCGCGGCGTCCAGCGCTGGATGCGGGCGCCGTCGCCGATGCCGCGGCTGACGGAGTCGATCCAGCCGAACCGCAGCGCCTCGGGCACCGCGTCGGCCCACGTCAGACCCAACCGCGGATCGCCCTTCCGGTAGAAGACCGTCCACACCTCGACAGCCGTCTCGTGGTGGGCTTCGAGCCAGTCGCCGAACTCCGCCGCCGAGGCGAAGAAGATCGGGTCGGATGCCGGTTCCACCATGGTCGCGACGGTACCACCGGCATCCGACGCGATCAGCGCAGCTGCAGGCTGTTCCACGCCCCGGGCTCGTCGAACTCGCCGTAGACGACCTCGGCTCCGCTCGCGGAGACCGATCCCGCGCAGACGAGGAGTGACAGCGTCGGGTAGCCGTGCGGGCGATTGTCGCGGATGATGGCGCGGTCGTCGGTCGGTTCCAGTGCCGTGGTGCGTTCGAGCGCGCCGAGCCACTCCGCGATCCAGTCGTCGCCCGACGGCGCCGCGAACGCGTCGTGCCAGGCGACGATGCGCGCCGTCTTCGGGTCGTCGACGTCGTCGTGCGCGATCATGTGGACGCCCGGTGCGAGATCGACTGCGCGTACCGACTCGCCGTCCCACATCGAGACGCGGGCGCGACCCGGCGTGACCGTCAGCAGGTTGAAGCCGTGCGTCGGCGGCGCGTCGGACAGCCCGCGTCCGGCCGCCGCGTCGAGCACGATGTGCCCGCGGGAGCCGGTCGCGAGCGAGTCGTCGATGAGGTCGGCCCGGTTGAGCACGACGGCGAGGCGGGATGCCGACGGGTCCGCCGCCAGCCACGCGCCGCCCGCGCGGGTGTCGCGCACGCCGATCACCCCGGGAAGGTCGGGCCACCACTGCCCGAGCGGATCCCACGCACGGGCGGGATCCTCGTCGCGGACGGCCAGGACGCGGATCGCCGCCGTGGCGTCCTCGGGAACGTGGACGATCACGGTGCACATCGTGGTGGCCTTTCGCGTCCGACCCCGTGGGAGGATCGGACCATGTTCGTCGTCGTGGGCGTCTCGGGCGGCATCGCCGCGTACAAAACGGTGCAGGTGGTCCGTGCACTGGTGACGAACGGGCACGAGGTGCACGTTGTTCCCACGGAGGACTCGCTGCGCTTCGTCGGGACCGCCACGTGGGAGGCGATCAGCCGCCATCCTGTCACGACGAGCGTGCACGACGACGTCGCCGAAGTCCGCCACGTCGCCCTCGGCACACAGGCCGATCTCGTGATCGTCGCGCCGGCGACCGCGAACACGCTCGCCAAGATGGCCGCCGGCATCTCCGACAACCTCCTCGGCGTCACCCTCCTCGCCACGACCGCGCCCGTCGTCGTCGCACCCGCCATGCACACCGCCATGTGGGACCACGCGGCGACGCAGGCCAACATCTCGACGCTCCGCTCGCGCGGCGTGCACATCGTCGGCCCCGCCGACGGGCCGCTGACCGGCGGCGACAGCGGACCCGGGCGCATGGTCGAGCCCGACGAGATCGTCGCGGCGGCCCTCGCTGCCGCCGGAGCCCCGGCATCCGATCTCGCGGAGCTGCGCGTCACGGTGTCGACCGGCGGCACGCGCGAACCCATCGACCCCGTCCGCTTCCTCGGCAACCGGTCCAGCGGAAAGCAGGGGGTGGCCGTCGCCCTCGCCGCCGCCGACCGCGGCGCGTACGTCCACCTCGTCGCTGCGCACGTCGACGAGGGTGTGCTCGACAAGGCCCTCCACCACCCGCGGATCGCCGTCGAACGTGCGTTGACCGCTGTCGAGATGGATGCCGCGATGCGCGCCGCGAGCACCGAGGCTGACGTCGTCGTCATGGCCGCCGCGGTCGCCGACTTCTCGGTCCCCGAGGTCTCGGACGTCAAGATCCGCAAGGAGGATGGCACCGTCACCCTCGATCTCGTCGAGAACCCCGACGTCCTCATCGGACTCGTCCGGGCGCGCCATCCGGGTCAGACGATCGTCGGTTTCGCGGCCGAGACGGCCGCCGACGACGCGGAGCTCCGCGAACGCGGCATCCGCAAACGGGCGCGCAAGGGCGTCGATCTGCTCGCCGTGAACCGCGTCGGCTGGCAGGAGGGCTTCGAGACGGCCGAGAACCGCGTGCTCTTCGTCGACGCCACCGACGAGGTCGCGTCGCAGGCGTCGGGGACCAAGCGCGTCGTCGCCGACGCCCTGTGGGACGCGGTCCTGCGCGTGCGCTGACCCTCTCGCGCTCGCGCGGAAGATAGCGGCATCCGATTCGGTTCGGGCTCCGAATCATCTGTGTGCCGCAGATACACACTCCCCTTCTCGCGCCCGTCGACGGGCATCGCAACGTCACGGACCTCCTCGTCCAGCGTGCCGAGAAGGCTCCCCACCACGCCGCGTTCGACGTCGCCACCGGCGACGGCTCGTGGCGGCAGGTATCCACCGTCCTGTTCCTCGGCGAGGTCCGCCGGCTCGCGAAGGGCTTCGTCGCCGCGGGTGTCGCCCCCGGCGACGCTCTCGCGATCATGGCCTCCACCCGCTACGAATGGGCCGTCACCGACCTCGCCGCCTGGTTCGCCGGTGCCGTCGTCGTGCCCGTGTACGAGACGTCGTCGCCCGTCCAGGTCGCCGGCATCGTCGCCGACGCCGGCGTCGTGCTGGGCGTCGGCGGAACCGAAGCCCAGACCCGCCGCCTCGCCGACGCCTTCGCCGAAACCGGCGCGGGACGCCTGGGCGCCTACGCGATGGACCCGGCCGACCGGGTGGCCGGCGGCATCCGGACCCTCGACGACCTGCGCTCGCGGGCCGACGACGTGACGGATGCCGACCTCGAGCGCCACCGCACGGCGGCCGACCTCGACGCACCCGCGACCATCGTCTACACCTCCGGCACGACCGGGGAGCCCAAGGGAGCCGTGCTCACGCACCGGAACTTCCTCGGCCAGGTGCTCAACATCGCCGCGGCCTACGGCGAGGTCGTCCACGAGCAGGGCAACACGATCATCTTCCTGCCGCTCGCGCACGTCCTCGCACGCGGACTGCAGCTCATCTGCCTCGCGAACGGCATGCGCATCGCGCATCTGAGCGACCCGAGCACGGTCGTCGAGACGCTGTCGGTCCTCCGGCCGACGTTCCTCGTCGTCGTCCCCCGCGTTCTGGAGCGCATTCAGGCAGCCGCCGCGCAGAAGGCGGATGCCGCGCACCTCGGCCGCGTGTGGCGCGCCGCTGTCGCGACCGCCGTCTCGGGCGGACGCGCGGCCGAGCAGCGCACGGACGGGCGGGCACCGGCATCCGTTCGTCAGCGCCTGTTCGAGACCCTGTTCTTCCGCCGCCTGCGCGCCGTGATGGGCGGACGGGTCGACTACATCCTCTCGGGCGGTGCGCGGCTCGACCCCGAGGTGTCGCTGTTCTTCCGCGGCATCGGGGTTCCCGTCATCGAGGGCTACGGCCTCACCGAGACGACCGCGCCGCTCACCGGCAACCTGCCCGGCGACATCCGTGCAGGCACGGTCGGTCGACCCCTCCCCGGCTCGACCGTCCGGATCGGCGACGACGGCGAGATCCTCGCGAAGGGGATCGGCGTCTTCCGCGGCTATCGCGACCCCGCGCACGACGCCGACGCCTTCGTCGACGGATTCTTCCGCACCGGCGACCTCGGCCGCTTCGACGCCGAAGGGCGGCTCATCATCGACGGCCGGGTCAAGGACGTCATCGTCACCTCGACCGGCAAGACCGTCGTCCCCGCCCCGTGGGAGTTCGCCGTCGAAGCGGACCCGCTCGTCTCGCACGCCGTCATGGTCGGCGAGGGACGGTCGTACCTCACCGCGCTCATCGTCCTCGATCCCGACGAGGCCGCCCGCCAGGGCGATGCGCCCGCCGCCGGCCAACTGCGCGAGATCCCCGACGAAGGCCTGCGGGCGCGGATCCAGCGGAGCATCGACGCCGCGAACGCGCTCGTCTCACGCAGCGAGCAGGTGCGCCGCTTCACGGTAATCGCCGCCGACCTCGCCGACACCACCATCATCACGCCGACGCTCAAGATCAAGCGCCGCGTCCTCCTCGAGCGCGGCTCCGACGTCGTCGCCGCCCTCTACAGCTGACCTTCCCCCGCCTCGAAAGGCCACCATGTCTTCGCAGAACCGTTCCGCCGTCATCACCGTCGTCGTCGGGCTCGTCATCGGCGCGCTCGTCGGGCTCGCGGGCAGCCAGGGAGGCGCGACCGTCGGCGGCATCCCGGTCTTCGCCCTCGCCGTCTCCGCCGCGTTCGCCGTGCAGGTGCTCGTCTACATCCCGTCGGCGATCGCTCGCACCGAGCGCTTCTTCGACGCCACCGGCAGCGCGACGTTCATCCTGGTCACGCTCGGCGTCACCCTCCTGTCGCCGTCGCCCGACGCCCGCTCGCTCGCCCTGGCGGCGATGGTGATCATCTGGGCGGCCCGCCTCGGCTCGTTCCTCTTCATCCGCATCCACCGCTCCGGCAGCGACGACCGCTTCGACGACATCAAGGTCCACCCGCTGTCGTTCCTGCGCGTCTGGATCATGCAGGGCCTCTGGGTCAGCATCACGGCCGCCGCGGCGTGGATCGCGATGGCGACCGAGCCCGCGGACCGCGTCTCGTTCGACGTGTTCGCCGGCATCGGCGTCGTGATCTGGATCGTCGGCATGCTCATCGAGGTCGTCGCCGACCTGCAGAAGAACGCGTTCAAGGCGGACCCCGCCAACAAGGGCCGCTTCATCCGGACCGGGCTGTGGTCGCGCTCCCGCCACCCCAACTACTTCGGCGAGATCCTCGCGTGGGTCGGCGTCGCGATCGTCGCCGCACCGGTCTTCGAGGGCTGGCAGTGGATCGGCCTGCTCTCGCCCGTGTTCGTGATCCTGCTGCTGACCCGGGTGAGCGGTATCCCGCTTCTCGAGAAGAAGGCCGACAAGCGCTGGGGAGGCGACGCCGACTACGAGGCGTACAAGACCGCGACGCCGGTCCTCGTGCCCTCGCTCGGACGCGCGAAGGTCGCCGCGCACTGACGCAGGTCAGCCGGGCTCGCCTCAGCCGAGCCCGGCGACCTTCGGCGCGGACGTGCCGTGCACGTGCTCGCCGAGGAAGCCGAACACCGTCTCGTACCAGACGACGGCATGCTGCGGCTTCAGCACCCAATGGTTCTCGTCGGGGAAGTACAGGAACCGGTGCACGGTCGACCCGTCGTCTTCGCCGAAGTGCTCGTTGAGCTCCGACCAGAGGCGCAGGCTCTCGCCGATCGGCACGCGGTAGTCGCGGTCGCCGTGGATCACGAGCAGCGGTGTGGAGATGTCCTTCACGTAGCGGTGCGGTGAGTTCAGGGCCATCGCCTCGGGCGTGAAGATCTCCTGCCAGTACGACGAAGCGTCGGTCGTCCCGGCGAACTGGTCGAGGGCCCACAGGCTCGCGTGGGTCACGATGGCGCGGAACCGGTCGGTGTGACCGGCGACCCAGTTCGCCATGTACCCGCCGAACGAGCCGCCCATCGCGGCCGTCTTCGTCTCGTCGATGTCCGCGCGCGCGACGACCTCGTCGGTGATCGACATGAGGTCGGTGTACGGCTTCTCGCCCCAGCTGTTCCAGCCCCGGGCGATGAACTCGAGGCCGTACCCGGTCGACAGCGCCGGGTCGGGCAGCAGCACGGCGTACCCGCGGGCGAGCGCGAGCTGCGGGCTCCAGCGCCAGCTCCAGGCGTTCCAGCTGTTCAGCGGCCCGCCGTGGATCCAGAGCAGGAGAGGTGCGGGGGATGCCGCATCCGCGCCCTCGGGCAGGAGCAGCCAGCCGCGCACCCGGGCGCCGTCCTCGGCGGTCGTCTCGACCTCGGTCATCGTTCCGGCGGGCGTGGGCAGCGCAGCCGGCGTCGCGAGCGCGGTCACGGTGCCGTCGGGGTCGATGCGGACCGGATGCGGCGGCACCATCCACGACGAGCGGAGCGCCACGAGCGCGCCCGTCGCGCGGTCGACGGACACGTTCGAGTACGCGTGGTCGTCGGTCGTGAGCTGCACGGGAGCGCCGCCGTCGAGCGGCACGCGGAAGACGGGGCCTCGCCCGTCCTGGTCGGCGGTCACGATGAGCGCGGTGTCGTCGTGCGCGAACGCGATGCTGGTCGGCCAGCGGTCCCAGCCCTCCGCGATCCGGCGCGGCTCCGAGCCGTCGATGCCGGCGATCCAGAGCTCCTGATCGGCGGGGCCGGTCGGGTCCGAGAACGCCGCCCGCCCGTAGGCGATCGACCGGCCGTCGTGGCTGACGGCCGGCGACTCGAAGTACGTCGACCGCTCCTCGAACAGGGTCGTGTGCGCGCCCGACGCGACGTCGATCGAGACGATCGCGAACCGCTCGGCGCGGCCCTGCGGGAAGCGCATCGCGGCGATGAGCGTGCGGCCGTCGGGGGTGAGCGCCGTCCCGGCGGTGTCCGCCGTGCGGCCGGGGGCGGGCGTCAGGTCACGCGGGCGCGGAAGCGACGCGGGGTAGGGGGTCGTGGCATCCGGTTCGTCCTCCGCCGTGTCCGAAGCGGCGAGCGATCCGATCGTCTCGGCGAGCGCGTCGAGGTCGAGCGAGAGCAGGTGCGGCTCGGCGGGTCCGAGGTCGTGGTCCCAGTAGCGGACCGGGTAGGTCGTGTGCAGGATCGCGGAGAGCTTGCGCTTCTTCCGCTCGGCCCGCAGCTTCGCGTCGGCCTCGAGCGAGTCCGCCGACGGCAGCAGGTCGGCGGCGAGGACAGCGACGGATGCCGCATCCGCGACGGCCGCGATGCCCGACACTCCCCCGGCCAGGCGCGTGATCGCGCGCGCATCGCCGCCGTTCGCGGGGAGGAGCCAGAGCTGCGCGGCCTCGTCCTCACCATCGCCCTCCGCATCGGGACGGGCGCTCACGAACAGCAGGTCGCCGTCCGCGGTGAACGCGGCGCCCTGCTCGCCCTTCGCCGAGCGGGTCAGCCGGCGGGGCGTGCCGCCACCGGTCGCCGGGACCTCCCACAGCGCCCGGTCGTATCCGGTCTTGTCCTTGTTCAGGGTCGCGACCGTGAGGACGGCGCGGGTGCCGTCGGGCGAGAGCGCGACGGCGTCGATGCGGGGCAGGGCGATGTAGTCCTCGAGCGAGGCGAAGGGGTTCTGCGGCATCCCTCCACGCTAACCGCGGACCCCGTCGCGGCGACAGGGTCGGTTCAGCGGAGCAGGTCGGCGCTCGAGCAGACGGTGGCGAACTCCCCGTCGAGGTTCGTCGCCGTGATCGCCGCGAGCGTCGCTGCGGTGACGACGGTGCCGTCGGGCGCCGTCCGGTCGAACGAGTGGGTGGCGTCGAGGGCGAAGTACACGTCGTAGCCGAGGTTGCCACCCACGCGGGCCGTCGTCTCGCAACAGTGGTTCGTCGAGATGCCCGTGACGACGATCTGCTCGATCCCGTTCGCGCGCAGCCACGCGTCGAGGTCGGGCGTCCCGTGGAACGACGAGTTCACGCTCTTCGTGACGAGCAGATCCGGGATGCCGGTGACCTCCGGCTTGAGGTCGTTGCCCGGCTGGCCGGGTCGAAGCGGCGACACCGGCGACGTCGAGTCGTGCCGGACGAACACGACCGGCCAGCCGCGCTCACGCCACCGCTCGAGCAGTGTGGCGATGTTCGCCTCGCACTCGGGGTTGTCGCGCTCGCCCCATTGCGCGGAGTCGTCGAAGCCGCGCTGCACGTCGATGACGACGAGCGCAGCGCGGTCGAGGGTGAGGTGTCGCGGCGGGATCTGCACGAGTCGAGCCTGGCACGCGACTCTCCTGTGCGGCGGTCAGGGAGCGGCGGGATCCTGCCAGGCTTGGTGCTCGAGGCATCCGGTGTCAAGGGTGTCCTCGGACGTTGCGGCGTCGACGACCGTGGAGGGATGCCACGCCGCTCCACCTCTGCATCGTCCGCTCCCGATCGCGCCGAGGTCGAGCGCGTCGCCGCCGAGCGGTTCGGACTGACGCACCTGCGCCCGGCGCAGCTCGACGCGATCGAAGCGGCTGCCGGCGGGCGCGACGTGTTGGTCGTCTGGGCGACCGGATCGGGCAAGTCCGCCGTCTACCAGGTGACCGCAGCGCTGCGGCCCGGCGTCACCGTCGTCGTGTCTCCGCTCATCGCGTTGCAGGAGGACCAGCTCGCCGGTCTCGCGCACGCCCCCGATGCGCCGAAGGCCGTGGCCCTCAACTCCGGGCGGGGCGAGAAGGCCCGCGCCGAGGCGTGGCGCCGCCTGCGCGAGGGCGAGGCGACCTACGTGCTCCTCGCACCCGAGCAACTGGCAGGCGACGAGGTCGTCGCCGAGCTCGCCACCCTCGACATCGCGCTCCTCGCCGTCGACGAGGCGCACTGCATCGCCTCGTGGGGGCACGACTTCCGTCCCGATTACCTCGGTCTCGGCGAGGTCGCCGAGCGCCTCGGGCGGCCACCGATCCTCGCGCTGACCGCGACGGCATCCACCCCCGTCCGCGAGGAGATCGCGGCCCGCCTCGGACTCGACGACCCCTCCATCCACATCGGCGACGTCGACCGACCGTCGATCCGCCTCGGCGTCCGACGGCACGGCGACGACCGCGAGAAGCGTGCCGCCGTGGTCGACGAGGTCGCCTCGCTTCCCGTCCCGGGGCTCCTCTACACATCGACGCGGCGCTCGGCGGAGCAGTACGCCGACGACCTGACCGAGCGCGGCAAGCGGGCCCGGGCGTACCACGCCGGTCTCCCGTCGAAGGAGCGGGCGGAGGTGCACCGGCAGTTCCTCTGCGACGAGCTCGACGTCGTCGTTGCGACGAGCGCGTTCGGCATGGGGATCGACAAGGAGAACGTGCGCTTCGTCATCCACGCCGACGTGCCCGAATCGATCGACGCCTACTTCCAGGAGCTCGGGCGCGCCGGCCGCGACGGCGAGGAGGCCCACGGCACGCTGCACTACCGTGCCGAGGACCTCGCGCTGCGGCGCTACTTCGCGACGAAGAATCCGGATGCCGCCGAGCTCCGCCGCCTCATGCGGGCGATGTCGACGCGGGCACGTCTGAAGTCCGCTCTCGCGAAAGAGTCCGGACTCTCGCCGCGCCGCGTCACGGGACTGCTCACCCTGCTGATCGACACCGGATCGGCGCGCGCGTCGAAGTCCGGGGTGGCGCTGCGGCGGAACCTCGACGAGCGCGCGGCCGTGAAGGCGGCGCTCGAGCGGGTCGACGAGCGCGAGCGGATCGAGCGCTCCCGCATCGAGACGATGCGGGAGTACGCCGAGACGCGGCGCTGCCGGCGGCAGGTGCTGCTCGGCTACTTCGGGCAGGACCTCGACGAGCCATGCGGCAACTGCGACACCTGCGCGGCAGGAGCAGCCGACGCTGGGCGGGAACCGGCATCCGCTTCGGACGCGGGATTCGAGATCGATGAGAAGGTGTCGCACCGCGAGTGGGGCGCCGGCACCGTCGTCTCGATCGACGACGACCGCATGCGGGTGTTCTTCGACAGCGAGGGCTACAAGGTGCTCTCGCTCGAGATCGTCGAGCGAGAGCACCTACTCAAGGCGGGCTGACGTGCCGAGTGCAGGTCCAGAGGTAGTTTGGGGCCGCCACGGCCGCCGTTTCGCACGCTGAACCTGCATCGGGCGCGGCGACCGAGCCCCAGGGCCGAACGCCCCTCAGACCTCGATGCCGACGGCGGAGCCGCGGTGTGCCGAGTGCAGGTCAGGAGGCCGCTTCAGGCCCGTACGGGCCGTGCAGCGCGCGCTGAACGTGCACTCGGCACAGCGAACGCCCCTCAGACCTCGATGCCGACGGCGGTCGAGCAGCGGGCGAGCTCGTCGGCCGACAGCTCGAGGGTGCGCGCCTGGAACGAGTCGGTGATGGATGCCGGGCGGCTCGCCCCGGGGATGGGGATGACGGTCTCGCCGAGCGACAGCTCCCAGGCGAGCACGACCTGCTGCGGGCTCACGCCGTGCGCCTGGCCGATCTCGGCGATCACCGTGAACCGCTCCCCGATCGAGCCGGCGCCGCCGATGCCGCCGAGCGGGCTCCACGGCAGGAAGGCGATGCCGTTCTCGACGCAGTACCGGAGTTCGCCGTAGCTGCCGGGATGCCGCGGCGAGAACTCGTTCTGCACGCTCGTGAGGTTCCCCTCACCGAGGACCTCCTGTGCGATCTGGATCTCCTCGACGCTGGCGTTCGAGATGCCGACCGTGCGGACGAGTCCCTCGTCCTGCAGCGTCTTGAGGTTCTGCATGACCTCGCCGTAGACCATCCAGCGGTCGGGACGGTGGTACTGGTACAGGTCGATCACCTCGACCTGCAGGTTCTTCAGCGACTTCTGCACAGCGCTCCGGAGGTACTCCAGAGATCCGTCGCGACCGAAGTCCTTCTCGGCCGTCCGGGTGATGCCGCCCTTCGTGGCGACGACGATCGACGACCGGTCGCCGTCCCAGCCGGCGAGCGCGTCGGCGACGATCCGCTCGTTGTGGCCCATCTCGTCCCAGCTGGGGGCGTAGATGTCGGCGGTGTCGATGAGCGTCACGCCCGCGTCGAGCGCCGCGCGCACCGTCGCGACGGCGTCGTCGTGCGAGGGCAGGCCGTTGCCGTTCATCGACACCGGCATCGCGCCGAGTCCGATGGCCGAGACGGTGAACGGTCCGAGTGTGCGCTGCGACATGAGTCTCCTTCGACGGGGTGGGGTGCGGCATCCACCCTGCCAGTCGACACCGCCCGGCGCGACGACCCTTGACAGATCAGCCCGCGGTCAGCTGCTCCCGCACCTGTCGGCGCAGCACCTTGCCGATCTGCGAGCGCGGCAGATCGTCGAGTTGCACGACCTTGCGGGGCACCTTGTAGGCGGCGAGGTGCGAGCGGGCGAAGTCCTTGAGGGCGGATGCCTCGAACGCCGTCCCCGGCTTCATGACGACAGCCGCGACCACGTCCTCGCCGCCGGTGGCCCGTGGGACGCCCACGACCGCGGCGGACTCGACGTCGGGGTGCAGGGTCAGGACCTGCTCGACTTCGCTCGGGCTGACGTTGAACCCGCCCGTGATGATGAGCTCCTTGACGCGGTCGACGACGGTGACGAAGCCGTCCTCCGAGACGGTGACGATGTCGCCGGTGCGCAGCCATCCGCCGTCGAGGAGGACCGCGGCGGTCTCCTCGGGGCGGCGCCAGTAGCCCTGGAACACCTGCGGCCCGCGGATGAGGAGCTCGCCCGCCTCACCGGCGGGACGGTCGACGTTGGGGTCGTCGGGGTCGACCACCCGGATGTCCGTGCTGGGGAACGGCACGCCGACGGTGCCCGGGCGGCGCGTCGGGCCGATCGGGTTGCCGAGGGCGACCGGCGAAGTCTCGGTCATGCCGTAGCCCTCGACGAGCAGGCCGCCCGTGACCTCCTCCCACCGGGTCACGGTCGGGACCGGGAGGCTCATGGCACCCGAGATCGCGAAGCGGATCGTCGAGAGGTCGACGCCCTTGCGGGTGCTGGCCCGCGACAGCGCGTCGTAGATCGGCGGCACGCCCGGCAGGAACGTCGGCGGAGACTTCTTCAACGCGCCCACGACGAGGTCGACGTCGAACTTGGGGAACAGCACGATCCGCGCCCCGATCGACACCGCGAAGGTGAGGCAGAGGGTCAGCCCGTAGGCGTGGAACATCGGGAGGACGGCGTAGAACGTCTCTTCGCCCTCGGTCAGCCCCGGCACCCACGCGCGCCCCTGCTCCGCGTTCGAGCGGAGGTTCCGGTGCGAGAGGACGGCGGCCTTCGGCATCCCGGTCGTCCCGCTCGTGAGCTGCAGGAGCGCGGTGTCGTCGAGGACGGGCCGCGCGTACTTGCGGGGCAGCCGGCGGGCGTTCGTGAACTGCGACCACCGGATGATCCCCCGCGCGGTCGGCTTCGAGGTCAGCGCCTCGCGTCGCTCGCGGAGGGCGGGGACGGGCAGGCGCAGGGCGGTGCGCGATGCCCAGGGCAGGGCGTCGGTCATGTCGACGGCGACGATCGCGGCGGGCGCGATGTCGCTCGGGAACTCGGCGACCATGTCGGCGATCTTGTCCCAGACGATCGCGACGACGGCCTCGTGCACCTCGAACTGGTGCCGCAGCTCACGGGCCGTGTAGGTCGGGTTGTGCTCGACGACGATCGCGCCGATGCGCAGCGCGGCGTAGAACGCGACGATGTGCTGCGGGCAGTTCGGGAGGACGAGCGCGACGCGGTCGCCGGCGCTGACGCCGAGCTTGCGCAGGGCGTTCGCCGCGCGCGAGACCTGCTCGCCGAGTTCGGCGTAGGTGGTTTCGGCGCCGAAGAACTCGGTCGCGACCTTCGACCCGTAGCGCGCGACCGAGTGGTCGAGCAGGTCGACGAGCGTCTCGTCGACGGGGTCGATGTCTGCGGGGACGCCGGGCGCGTAAGCGGCCAGCCAGGGGCGTTCCTGCAGATCGGATGCCGGCGGTGTCGAAGTCATCGTCGTGTGTCCTCCTCGGTGTCCCGCCAGCGTAGGGCGGTTTTTCGATGCGTCTGCTGTGCGTCCGCTACGCGCGTTCGAATCCGGCGAGCCCCGCGGCGAACACCCGGATGACATCGTCGACGTGGTCGTCGTCTCCGGTCGCGAGCCACCACGCGGCGAGTCCCTCGGCCGCCGCATGCACGACGGCCACGAGCGTCGCCGTCGGCGCGGTGAGCACACCGCCCCGGGACGCGATCCACGCCTCGACGAGCCGCTCGATCTCCCCGCGGACAGCCTCGGTCTCGGCGCGCGCGGCACCGGCGAGCGCCTCGGATGAGCGAGCCATCGCGGTGAGCTCGGCGAGGCGTTCGTGACGTACGCGCTCGCGCCGCAGCTCGGCGACGAAGGTGTGGAGCGCCGCAGCGACGGCATCGCCGAGGGGGAGCGGTGCGAGCGGCTCGGCCCACAGCCGGCGCGTCAGCAGCCCGGACTCCCGCTCGAGCAGGGCGGTCACGAGATCGGCCTTCGACCCAAAGGCGTAGCTCACGACGCGGTGGGCTACGCCCGCTCGCTGCGCGACGCTGCGGAGCGACAGCGCGGCGACCCCGTCGTGCACCATCACCTCGACCGCGGCGTCGAGCAGCTGGCGTCGGCGATCGTCGACGTCGAGATAGGTCCGGCGAGGTGACGGGTCGTTCACAGTGATCTCCGAGCGTGCGGCGCGTGGTGGCATCCATATTAGTTTTATCCACTCGGACCAATTGAGGAGATCTCATGATCAGCGTGACCCCCGCCCGCGCCACCGACCTCGCTCCCGCCGCCGCGATCCTCGCCGAAGCGTTCGCGCAGGACCCCGTCATGGCGGCCGTCGTGCCGGGCACGCGGCGTCGGCACGAACGGCTCACCGATCTGTTCCACGGCCTGCTCGCCAGTGGGCCGTACGCGACGGGCACGGTCGACCTCGCGCGCGATGCGGACGGCACGATCCTCGGCGTCGCCGCGTGGGAGGGGCCGCACGCCGAGCGGGGGGCGCTCGCACGCCAGGCGTCGGAGCTCCCCCGCTTCGCGCGGGCGCTCGGCTGGCTCGGGATGCCGCGGGCCCTCTCCCTGCTCTCTCGCCTCGCGCGCCACCGGCCGCGCGCCCCGCACTGGTACCTCGCCGAGATCGGGGTGAGCGCCGCGGCGCGCGGCAGGGGCGTGGGCGGGGCGCTGCTGTCGGCGCAGCTCGACACGCTCGACACCACACGTCAGAGCGCGTACCTCGAATCCTCCACTCCCGACAACCGTCGCCTCTACCGACGCCTCGGGTTCGAGGAGCTCAGCCCGATCGAGGGCGTGCCGGGGGCGCGGCCGGTCGCGATGCTGAGGCTGCCCGCCGCGCGATAGCGTGCTGGCATGGACCGATCGGGCGATGACCAGTGGCGTCCGCTCGTGGCCGCGCTCGCGAACGACCGCGTTCGCGAGGCGTTCGCCCGGCTGACACTCGGGGCCACTGCGGACGACGCCCTCGAGGGCCTGTCGCCGTCGCGTCGGCGCCACGTGGTCGAGACGCTGCAGCGCGCCGGGCTGCTCACGGATGACCTGCGGGCGGACGGCGGGGCGTTCGCCCGCGCCCTGGCAGCTGCGCCTTCCGCGCCGAGGCCGACGGGCGTCGCGCGCTACCTCTCACCTGACGGACGTTTGATCGGGTATCCGTCGAATCCGGACGAACGCCGCGAACTGCTGATCCTCCTCGCCGCCCGCATCCTCGCCCCCGGCGAGGTCCTGGACGAGCGCGGGATCAACGAGCGGCTCGAAGCCCTCACCGACGACGTCGCCGCCCTCCGGCGGCACCTCGTCGACCACGACCTCGTCGAACGCACGCGGTCGGGTACCGAGTACGCGCTGGTCGTCGACCCGTCCTCATAGGAGACGCTCTGCCGGCGCCGTCAACCGCTATGCGGACGGCCGCCTCCGGGTGTGCACTGGTGCGGTGAACTCGCTCCCGTTCTGGCTGGTCGTCGTCGTCTTCGTCGCAGCCGCCGCCGTCGTCTGGGTCGCCGGCATCCAACTCTCGAAGACCACCGACGTGCTCGACGCGCGCTGGCACATCGGCAGCGCCTTCGGCGGGCTGATCATCCTCGCCGTCGCGACGAACCTGCCCGAGATCGCCATCACGGTCAGCGCCGCTGCGGCGGGCAACCTCGGGGTGGCGGTCGGCAACATCCTCGGTGGCATCGCACTGCAGACCGTCGTCCTCGTCGTGCTCGACGCGTTCGGCCGCCGGGGCCGCGGGGTGAAGCCGTTGACCTACCGCGCGGCATCCCTCGTGCTGGTCCTCGAAGGGCTCGTCGTGGTGGCCGTGCTCGCGGCCGTCGTGGCCGGCAGCCAGCTGCCGGAAGGACTCGTCGCCCTGCGCCTCACGCCGGACGTCGTCCTCATCACCGCGCTCTGGATCGCGGGCCTGCTGCTCGTGCAGCGCGCCGGTCGCCACCTGCCCTGGAGCGGCAGCGGAACCGTCGACGACGCGTCGCCGCACACCCCCGGACACCGCCGCTCGAAGCCGCAGCACCCCCACAAGAGCCGGCCGACATGGCTGGTCGTCACGATCTTCCTGGTCGCCGCCGCGGCGACGCTCGGCGCCGGTGTGGTCCTCGAGCGCGCCGGCGACGCCATCGCCGAGGACATCGGGCTCTCGGGCGTCCTGTTCGGCGCCACGTTCCTCGCCCTCGCGACCTCGCTCCCCGAGATCTCCACGGGCCTGCAGGCGATCCGGCAGGGCGACGACAACCTCGCGATGAGCGACATCTTCGGGGGCAACGCGTTCCTCCCGGTGCTCTTCCTCGTCGCGACCGTCATCTCGGGCCAGGCCATCCTGCCGCGCGCGGGCGCGACGGACATCTACCTCACCGCGCTCGCTGCCCTGCTGACCCTGGTCTACGTGGTCGGGCTCATCTTCCGTCCTTCGCGGCGGGTGCTGGGGATGGGCGTCGATTCGCTGACGGTCCTCGTGCTCTACGCGGTGGGGGTCGCGGGCCTGTTCGCGGTCGCCTCCGGCTGAGTCCGTCCGGTCAGTCGTACGACGCGAACACGCGCCGCTCGACACCGTCGAGGCGCATCGTCCCGCCGTAGGGCACGATCCACTGCGGACGCGTGTGCCCGAAGGGCACGCCGACGCAGACGACGGCGTCGGGGTTGTAGCGGGCGACGAGCCGGATGACCACCTCGCGCTGCGCCTCGCGGCGCGCGCGCCGGGTCTCGGCATCCGGTTCGTCGCCGAATGTGCTGACCGGCGGCCGCGCGACGACGACGCCCGCGACGACGCCGAGCACGCCGCGCTCGCCCAGTGCGCGGACCCAGCGGGCGACGAGGCGGGGCGAGGGCAGTTCCTCACTCGTCTCCAGCAGGAGGATGCCGCCACGGAGGTCCTCGAGCTCCGGCATCCGTCCCGCCAGGCCGATCTCGTCGAGCACGTCGAGGCACCCGCCCCACGTGCGGCCCTCGACGACCCGCGCCGGCCCGGACCACGTCCACGGCTCGGTCGGGACGCGGTCGCCGTACGAGGTCAGCGCCCGCGGGTCGAGCCAGTCCACACCGGTGTCCTCCGATTCGCCCGGTTCGGTCAGCTCGAGCTCGCCGCCGTCGAACAGCGCGGCGCGCAGCGACTGCAGATGGATGCCGTCGACCCCCGGCCCCGCGCCGATGTGCACCTGCGTCGACCCACCGTAGAAGCCGGGCACACCCGCCTGCCAGAGGGCGTTCAGCAGGTGCGTGTTGTCGCTGTACCCGACGAACGGCTTCGGGTCGGCGAGCGCACCCGCGAGGTCGACATGCGGCACGACCGTGATCTGGTCGTCCCCGCCGATGCTCGCGAAGACGGCACGGACGTCGGATGCCGCGAGCGCGGCCTCGACGTCGGTGGCGCGGGCGCGCGGGTCGGCCCCCAGCATCCGCGTCGTCGGATACTCGACCGGCTCGAGCCCGAGTTCGTCGCGGATGCGGCGGAGCGCCTGCTCGTGCACCGCGGGGGCGAAGCCGGGGGCCGCGAACGACGGCGAGAGCACGGCGACGCGGTCGCCGGGGCGGAGCTTCGAAAGGGTTCGGAATGAG
Source organism: Microbacterium sp. LMI1x-1-1.1 (assembly GCF_040676205.1). Taxonomy (NCBI): domain Bacteria; kingdom Bacillati; phylum Actinomycetota; class Actinomycetes; order Micrococcales; family Microbacteriaceae; genus Microbacterium; species Microbacterium sp. LMI1x-1-1.1. The sequence continues at coordinate 1,090,618 of NZ_JBEGHM010000001.1, read as the reverse complement.
CGGGGCACGCCCTCATCGTGGCATCCGAGGACCGTCACGCGCTGTTCACCGGTGATTCACCCCGTCGCAGGAACGCCGACGGATCCTGGAACGGATCTGCACGAGAGGACCCCCCTGTGACCACTGTGGAACCCCCCACCACCCGCACGACGCTTCCCCTCGCGGCTCACGCCGTCGGAAAGCGCTCCGCCGTGACCTGCCAGTTCAAGTGCGCGAACGCGTGCCTCGGCCCCGAATGCAACGGGTCGGACAACCCGACGTTCCGCAGCATCGCCGAGCTCGCTCTCTCGCGCCGCATGCTCATCGGCGCCGCGGCCGCGGGCGCCGTCGTGGTCGCGACGGACGCGTTCGGCGTCCTCACCCCCCAGGCCGCATCCGCCGCCACGACGGGCGGGGCGGTCGAGTCCCACTGGGGCTGGAATCACCACAGCCTGCCGTTTCAGCCGATCGCTCCGGTCCCGGCAACCGTCGACGCGCTCACGGTCCCGAAGGGCTACACGTGGTCGCCGATCATCCGCTGGGGCGACCCGCTGTTCTCGGACGCGCCGACGTTCTCGCTCGACGGGCAGAGCCGCGCAGCGCAGGAGCGCCAGTTCGGCTACAACAGCGACTACCTCGACATCCTCGCCGACCGCTCCGGCAAGACCGGCGTCCTCGTCAACAACCACGAGTACGTCAACCCGAACATCATGTTCCCGCCGTCGACGGATGCCGCCGAGCTCCGCCGTCGCGGTGAGGTGTTCAAGGCGGCCCAGGGCATGTCCGTGGTCGAGATCACGCGTCGTCGCCGCGGCAAGCCGTGGCGCTACGTCGTCGACGGCCGCCGCAACCGGCGCATCACGGTCGAGACCGTGTTCGAACTGACCGGCCCCGCCGCCGGCTCCGACCTGGTGAAGACCGCCGCCGACCCCGAGGGCCGCTGGGTCCACGGCACGCTCGGCAACTGCTCGGGCGGCACGACCCCGTGGGGCACGATCCTCTCGGGCGAGGAGAACTTCAACGGCTACTTCGCGTGGGCCGCCGACACGGCCGGTCAGAAGCGCTACCAGGCGAGCGCCTCGCGGACGACCTCGACCGGCTGGGAGGCCTACGACCCGCGGTTCAACTCGTTCGACCCCGGCTACGTCAACGAACCCAACCGCTTCGGGTACATCGTCGAGATCGACCCGGACGACCCCACCTCGACGCCCAAGAAGCACACCGCGATGGGTCGGTTCAAGCACGAGGGCGCGAACGTCATCGTCGCGGAGGACCGCCGCGTCGTGGCCTACATGGGCGACGACGAGCGCAACGACTACCTCTACAAGTTCGTGTCGAAGAACCGCATCAGCTCGTCACGCAAGAAGAACATGTCGCTGCTCTCGGAGGGCGACCTGTACGTCGCGCGCTTCCGCGGCGACTCCCCCGCGAGCCAGATCGACGGATCCGGGAAGCTTCCCTCCGACGGCGCCTTCGACGGCACGGGCGAGTGGATCGCGCTGACCCGGCACGGCAAGAGCGTCGTGCCCGGCATGACGATCGACGAGGTCCTCGTCTACACGCGCCTCGCCGCCGACAAGATGGGCGCGACGAAGATGGACCGCCCCGAGGACGTGCAGCCGAGCCTCCGCACCGGCAAGATCTACGTGGCCCTGACGAACAACTCCGACCGCGGCAAGACGTCGATGGTGGATGAGGCGAACCCCCGCACCGGCAACCGCTTCGGTCACGTGCTCGAGATCACCGAGCGCCACGGTCAGGCGGGCACGTCGTTCGGCTGGAGCATCCTGCTGCAGTGCGGCAACCCGTCCGACCCGAGCACCTACTTCGCGGGCTACCCGAAGGACAAGGTGTCGCCGATCTCCTGCCCCGACAACCTCGCGTTCGACGAGGACGGCAACCTCTGGATCTCGACCGACGGCGCCCCGAGCACGATCGGGTTCAACGACGGCCTGTTCCGGGTCCCGCTCACCGGACGGGAGCGCGGCCACGTGGAGCAGTTCCTCGCCGTGCCCCGCGAGGCCGAGACGTGCGGCCCCGTGATCCACGCGCGGGAACAGCTGGTGTTCGTCGCGGTGCAGCATCCCGGCGAGAACGGCACCGTCGCAGCTCCCACCTCGCTGTTCCCCGACTACGGCTCGACGCGACGGGGCGACATCCCCAACGCGCCTCGACCGTCGGTCGTGCAGGTGTACCGGAGCTGATCGGAGCCAGCGTCAGCCCGCCGGCGGGCTGACGCGGGAGCGATCGTCCGCCGCCAACGACCCGAGCAGCCCCAACCGCTCCGCCGAGGGTGAGCCGGGCTCGGCGCTGTAGATCAACAGGACACGACCGGGCTCGGCGGTGACGGCGAGCTCCTCGTACACGAGGGTGAGTTCGCCGACCGCGGGATGCCGGAAGCGCTTCTTCCCGGAACCGTGGGCCCGGACGTTGTGGGCGGCCCACAGCTTCCGGAACTCGTCGCTGCGGGTCGACAGTTCGCCGACGAGATCCTGGATGCCCTTGTCGTGCGGGTCGCGGCCGGCCTCCGCGCGGATGACGGCGACGCACATGTCCGCGAACAGATCCCAGTCCGGATAGAAGTCCCGCGCGACGGGATCGAGGAACTGGAAGCGTGCGAAGTTCGGGACGCGTCCGCCGTCACCGATGAGAGGCGAGTAGAAGGCTCGGCCGAGATCGTTGAACGCGATCAGGTCCTGACACTGGTCGCGCACGACGGCCACCGCATCCGTGATCGACGACAGCGCCCACTCGAGGCTCGGACGGATCGGCCCCGCCTTCGAGGCGCGGCGACGATGGCGCCCCGAGGCGGGAATCCCGTCGGCGTTGCGTGCGAGGTCGAGAAGGTGCGCGTGCTCGGCGTCGGAGAGGTGCAAGGCGCGGGACAGGGACTCCAGCACCGCACCGGACGCGCCCGCGATCGCTCCCCGTTCGAGCTTGGCGTAGTACTCCACGCTCACGCCGGCGAGGGCAGCGACCTCGCTGCGCCGGAGCCCCTCGACCCTTCGGCCCGGTCCCGCGGGGATCCCCGCCGCATCCGGCGTCACGCGTGCCCGACGCGTCATGAGGAACTCACGGACCTCGGCTCGATTGTCCATGCCCACAGGCTAGATCGGCCGAGCCGGATCAGGGATGCCCTCTCGGTACACCTTCCGGCAGGGACTCCCGCCCGCGCCCGAGCGCGACGACGCTGAAGGACATGACCGCATCCGCTCTCACGCAACGCACCGGCTCCCGGAGGGCGCTGCCGACCCTGCTCCTGCTGCTGACCGTGTTCGGCCCGATCTCGATGGACCTCTACCTCCCGGCCCTCCCCGCGCTGACGGCGGAGCTCGACGCCGTCACCTCCGTGGCTCAGCTCACCGTCACCGCCTGCCTGATCGGGCTCGCCGCCGGCCAGCTGATCGCAGGCCCCCTCTCGGACCGGTTCGGACGCCGCGGCATCCTGCTCGTCGGCATCGCCGCGTACGTCCTGATGTCGGCGGTGTGCGCGCTGAGCCCAACGGTCGAACTGCTGATCGCGGCCCGGTTCGTGCAGGGGCTGGCCGGCGGGGTCGGCATCGTCATCTCGCAGGCCGCGGGCCGCGATGTGTACACGGGCGGCGCGTTGATCCGGTTCTACGGGCGCCTGACGGTCGTCGGCGGCCTCGCCGCGATCATCGGGCCCCTCCTCGGCGGACTCCTCGACGCGGTCACGGACTGGCGCGGCCTGTTCGTCTTCCTCGCCGCGATCGGGGCGGCCATCCTGGTCGTCACGCTGCGGATGTTCCCCGAGACGCTGGCACCCGAGGAGCGGACCGCCCGCGGCTTCGCGCACACCGTCGCCGACTTCCGGACGCTCCTGCGGGACCGGGCATTCGTCGGGGCCGTCCTGAACCAGGGGTTCCTCTACGCCGCCCTGTTCGCCTACCTCGCCGGATCGACCTTCGTCCTGCAGGACGTCTACGGGCTGTCCCCGCTCGGCTACGCGCTCGCTTTCGGGCTGAACTCGGCGGGCTTCATGACCCTGGGACACCTCGCCGGGCGCTCCGCCGAGCGGTGGAGCATTCCCGGCACCCTGACCGCCGGCGTCCTGACGTCAGGTGTCGGCGCGATCGGACTCCTCGTCGCCGGCCTCACCGCCCTTCCCCTGTGGGTCGTCATCGTGTCGCTGTTCCTCCTGGCGGGCGGGGTCGCGATCTCGTCTCCCCCGGCGACGACCCTCGCCCTCGCCGACTATCCGCGGATGGCGGGCACGGCCTCATCCCTCCTCGGGATGGTGAGGTTCGGGTTCGGGGGGATCGCGGCTCCGCTGGTCGGGGTCGCCGGTGCCCTCAGCATCCTGCCGCTCGGCATCGTCACAACGGTCTCCGTCCTCCTCGCGGGCGCCTCCTTCCTGTTCCTCGCCCGCGGACGCACCGCATCGGCGGTCCGCTCCCCGCAGGTCGGGAGTGCCTCGTGATCGGCGACCCCCGCGGACGGATGCCGCGCCGCAGGGCAGCTGTCGGCTTCGGGCTGCTCGGCGTGGCCCTGCTGGGCGGCTGCGCCGCCGAACCCACTCCGCAGCCCGCGGCGACCCGCCCGGACGCGCCCTCGGCCTCGGCATCCGTTCCGGCGGAGGTCGTGGGGACGCGCATCCGGTTCTCGTCCGACCGCACCACGATCGACGTCACGATCGGCGAGGACAGCCCGGCGGTGCGCGATCTCCTATCCCTCCTCCCGGCCGAGCTGTCGTTCGAGGACCTGAACAGCCGGGAGAAGATCGCCTCCCTGCCCCGCGAACTCGCCTGGCAGGGATCACCGGGCTCCGACCCGGAGGACGGCGACCTCATCTACTACTCACCCTGGGGGAACCTCGGGTTCTACTACGACGCCTCCGGGATCGAGTACTCCGACGACACGCTCCACATCGGCACCTACGACGCCACCGAAGAACAACTGGCGCTCCTCGTGGGCGGACCCGTCACCGTCGAGATCATCGACTGACCACTGAGACAAGGAACAGAAGTCATGCGCGCAACCCTCATGTACTCCGCGGGCGACGTCCGCGTCATCGACGTGCCCGAGCCCACCCTCGAAGCGCCCACGGACGCGATCATCCGCGTCACCTACGCGTGCGTCTGCGGCTCCGACCTGCACCCGTATCACGACCTCGAGGACACCCCCGAGGGACGCCGCATGGGGCACGAGGCCGTCGGCGTGGTGGAGCGGATCGGCGAGGAGGTGACGACCCTCCGGGTCGGCGACACCGTCATCGTCCCTTTCGCCTGGTCCGACGGCACCTGCACGTTCTGCCGCGACGGGATCACGACCTCCTGCATCCATGGGGGCTTCTTCGACGGCGCCGCATCCGCCACCCAAGCCGAGAAGCTGCGGGTGCCGTACGCAGACGGCACCGCCGTCGCCATCCCGGCCGGCACCGACGAGGCGCTCATGCCGTCGCTGCTGACGCTGTCCGACGTCTACCTCACCGGCTACCACGCGGCTATCCGCGGCGGCGTCGAGGCGGGCAAGACCGTCGCGGTGATCGGCGACGGAGCGGTGGGCCTCTCCGCCGTGCTGGCTGCGCGGCAGCTCGGCGCCGAGACCATCATCCTGATGGGCCGGCACACCGCCCGCACCGACCTCGGCCGCGAGTTCGGGGCGACACACGTCGTCGCCGAGCGCGGCGAGGACGGCGTCGCGAAGGTGCTCGAGATCACCGGCGGCGAGGGCGCCCATGTCGTCCTCGAGGCGGTCGGCCACATGCCGGCATACGAGCAGGCTTACGGCATCGTCCGCCCCGGCGGCGTCATCTCGCGCGTCGGCGTCCCCCAGTACGAGGATGCCGCGGTCGGGTTCACCTCGCTGTTCGGCAAGAACGCGACCCTCACCGGCGGGCCGGCCACCGTCCGCGCCTACCTCGAGGGCGCCATCCCCCAGGTGCTCGACGGCACCATCGAGCCGGGCAAGGTCTTCGACCGCGAGCTCCCCCTCGACGACATCGCCGAGGGCTACCGCCTGATGGATTCGAGGGAGGCGCTGAAGGTCCTCATCCGCCCCTGATCAGCGGGCGACGCCGATCGGGTCGCCGGTGCGGGCGAGGTCGGCCTCCAGCTCGCGGACGATCGGGATGACCTTCTCACCGAACGCCTCGAGCTCCTCCTGGAAGTGCAGGAAGCCGAGCAGGAACAGGTCCACCCCGCGCTTCTTGTAGGCGATGATGCGCTCGGCGACCTGCTCGGGCGGACCGAACAGCTGGGTGCGGAAGCCGTCGTTGTACTGCACGAGGTCCTCGAACGAGGAGTCGGCCCACATCCCCTTGCGGTCCGCGGTGGATGCCCCGGCCTGCTGCACCGACTTGCGGAAGCCTTCGACGGACGCCGGATCGGCCTGCGCGATGATCTCGCGCAGTTGCTCACGTGCTTCCGCCTCAGTGTCGCGGACGATCGCGAACCCGTTCAGACCGAACCGCACGGTGCGCCCGTGCTCAGCGGCGACCCGGGTGACGTCGTCGTACTGCTCGGTGAACCCGTCGAAGTCCTTGCCGTTCGAGAAGTACCAGTCGGCATGAGCGCCGCCATTGAAGCGCGCGGCCGTCGAGTTGCCGCCCTGGAAGATGTCCGGATGCGGGCGGCCGGGCACCGGGTAGGGGCCGGGGCGCAGCGTGAAGTCGTTCACGCGATAGAAGTCGCCGTGGAACTGCACGTTCTCCTCGGTCCAGAGCTTTCGCAGCACCTCGATGAACTCGGCGGAGCGGCGGTAGCGCTCGTCGTGCTCGAGCCACGGGAGGCCGAGCTTCGTGTACTCGTCCTTGAACCAGCCCGAGACGACGTTGACGGCCGCGCGGCCCTTCGAGAACTGGTCGGCCGTGAGGATGAACTTGGCCAGCACGGCCGGCTCCCACAGGCCCGGGTGGACGGCGGCGATGACCTTCAACTTCTCGGTCGCGAGGAGCAGGGCGAGGCTGATCGACGTCGACTCGTGCTGCTGAGCAGCGCCGTAGCTCGACAGGTAGCGCACCTGACTCAGGGCGTACTCGAACCCGACGCGCTCGGCCGTCTGAGCGAGCTTCACGTTGTAGTCGTAGTCCCACGACGTCCGCTGCTCGATGTTCGACACCACGAGGCCGCCGCTGACGTTGGGCACCCAGTACGCGAACTTCAGCGGCTCGTGGGTCGAGGCCTGGTCGAACGAGGATGTCTGCTCGGTCATGGTGTTCTCCGTGGGCTGGCGACGCGGGCGGGCGACGCGATCGGATGGGTTCCCCGGAACCTTCCGCCCGGGCGCCGGGCAGTGTCAATCGATGTGAACGCGTGTGTCGGGGCGTGACGGTGTGTGTCGGCCCGTGACGACGGGATGCCGCGATTCACGACACAAACGCGCCTCGCGCGGATTCGGCGAGTAGCAAGGGTGCGACGACCACGACCCACTGCTGAGAGGCGACGACATGACCCGGCATCACGACCCCGCATTCCACGACGAGCTCTCGCTCGGCACCGACTACGAGACGCTCGCGGCGCGGTTCCGGCCGTTGTTCGCGCAGATCGCCGACGGCGCGGTGGACCGCGAGAACGACCGTCGGCTGCCGCGCGAGGAGATCCGGCTGCTCACCGATGCCGGGTTCGGCGCCGTCCGTGTCCCGCGTGCGTACGGCGGGTCCGGGGCATCCCTCCCCCAGCTGATCGAGCTGCTCACCGAGCTCGCTGCCGCCGACTCCAACATCCCGCAGGCGCTGCGGGGCCACTTCGCCTACGTCGAGGACCGCCTCAACCAGCACGCGACCGTCGACCAGTCGGCCTGGTTCACGCGCTTCGTCTCGGGCGAGATCGCCGGGAACGCCTGGACCGAGATCGGCGAGGTGAAGGTCGGCGACGTCAACACGAAGGTCACCCGTCGCGGCGACGACCTCGTCGTCAACGGCACCAAGTTTTACAGCACCGGGAGCATCTTCGCCGACTGGCTCGACGTGTACGCAGAGCACGACGGCGTCCCCGTGATCGCGATCGTGCGCGCCGATCAACCCGGCGTGACCGTCCACGACGACTGGGACGGCTTCGGGCAGCGCACGACCGGCAGCGGCACGACGATCCTCGAGGACGCCCGCGTCGATCCCGACGACATCACCGTCTTCGCCGATCGCTTCCGCTACCAGACGGCCTTCTACCAGCTCGTCCACCTCGCCACGCAGGCCGGCCTCGTCGCGGGCGCGGCGCGGGAGGTCGCGGCGCACGCCCGCGCCCGCACGCGTGTCTTCAGCCACGGCTCCGCCGGAACCTGGTCCGAGGATCCGCTCGTGCAGCAGACCGTCGGGGTCGCGACCGCGCAGGGGTTCGCGGCCCGGGCAATCGCGGTGCGGGCAGCTGAATCCGCGCAGGACGCCTACGTGGCGCGCTTCGTGAGCGATCCCGAGGCCGAGGAACGCGCCAATCAGCGCGCCGAGATCGAGTCCGCCCAGGGACAGATCGTCCTCACGTCCCTCTCCCTCGAGGCGACGAGTACCGTGCTCAACGCGCTCGGCGCGTCGGCCGTCTCCGAGACGAAGCGCCTCGACCGCTTCTGGCGCAACGCCCGCGCCGTGTCGTCGCACAATCCCGTCATCTTCAAGCAACGCATCGTCGGCGACTGGGCGATCAACGGCACGCCCGCCCCCTATGTGTGGGCGATCGGGCAGCAGCGGACGCCCGCCGCCGCGGCGCGGTGAGGGCCACACCGGACACCGAGCTTGCTCATCACAAATTGATAACAGGAATTCCTTGCCACCGTTATCTCGCCGTTATACAGTCATTGCACGGTAGATGTTTTGCTGTGGCAGCTACCGACATGTGATTGCAGGACACTCTTGGTGCAAAGGGACAAGGGCCGGCTGGATGCCTCTCCAGCCGGCCCTTACTGCGTCACCCGTCAGGCGGTCTCGCTCCGGCGGCGGCGCATCACGAGCACCGTCCCGAGCGCGAGAAGCGCCGCACCGGCACTACCCGCGACCCACAGCGGCCCGGCCTGACCACCGGTCGACGCCAGCTCGTCGCCGTCAGCCGCCGCGACCGCACCGCTCGAGACGGTCACCGCGGCCCATCCGACGAGATCGCCGGACTCGTCGACGACGGCGACCCGATGGGCGCCGGGCTCGACGTCGTTCGGCAGCGCGAAGCTCGCGGCACCGGCGGCATCCGCCGTCACCTGTCCGAGCGCCGTCGGCGTCGAGTACAGGAACCCGGAGTACCGCTCGCCGGCCGTCAGCCCCGAGACGACGACGCGGTCGCCGCGGACGGACGCTTGGATGCCGCCCTCTGCCGCAGCCGGCAGGTCGTCACCGTTCGCGACCGGAGCACCAGGGGCACCGCCGGTCGACGGGAGCGTCGGCTGGGGAGCGGGGGTCGGCTCGGGCGAACCGGTCGGTGCGGGCGCGGGAGTGGGCTCAGCCGTGGGAGCCGGCGTCGGCTCCGGGGTCGGGGTGGGCTCGGGCTGCGGGCCCGGGCTCGGCTGGGGCTGCGGGGTGGGCTCGACGCTTCCGTCGCCGATCACGACCGAGCCGTCCGCCTTCACGGTGACCTTCGCGGCCATAGCCGCCGCGAGGTTCATCCGCTGCCAGCTCTCCTGCTCACCCACGTCGAGGGGGTTACCGGAGTCCTCGGCGGTCAGCGCGAGCACCTGTCGACGCTGCGCCGGCGTCAGGTCGGGGTGGGACGAGACGAGCAGCTCCTCGGCTCCCGCGGGCACCACGACCTTCTCACCCTTGGGGCCGATGTCGGGGAAGCCGTACCCGAGGTGCTCCTCGTAGTACGCGAGCGCCTTGTCGGTCGGCAGGTACGGGACGTCCTTCTTGATGCAGTTCTCGAGGGTGTCGCCGCAGCCGCGCTCCAGAACGCCGCGCAGTTCGTCGGCGGCTTCGTCGACGAGCGCGCGCATGGCCGGGTCGGCGAGGCGGAGCGCGATGATCTTCTGGCCCATCATGCGGCCGCTGATGACGTCGAGTGGGTAGTGCGCAGCCATCACGACGCGGTTGTTGCCGGCCTCGGCCGTGCGGGCGAGGATCTGCGGCGCGAGCTGGGGCAGCATCTCGGCGAGCGCCGTGCCCTGCCAGTACGCCTGCGACGTGTGGCCCGACGGGAAGGAGCCGCTCGTGGAACCCCACGCGTCGCCGCCTTCCTTGTCGCGGTAGACGAGGTCCTTCGTCTTGTCGAGACGGATGTACGGCCGGTCGTAGTCGAAGTAGTTCTTGGGCGGGTTCGTCGACGAGGTCGAGCCGAGCTTGCCGCCCTCCTTGTTGAGCAGCCAGGTCACCTTGGGCAGTTCGCCGTCGGCGATGGCCTCGGCGTAGATCGCCCCGAGCTTCTTCCCGAACGCGTCGCCCATGCTGACGGACATGTCCTGGTACTGGTCGACGATGGCCCGCTGGACCTGCGCCTTCGAGGCCGTCCGGTTGATCTCGCTCGTCAGCTCGTCGTTGTAGTCCATGACGGCCGCATTGCCGCCTGGGCCGCGGTCGGTGCGGAGGTTCTGGAAGACATCCATCATCCGGACCGACCAGTTGTCGGCGCTGGGAGCGCTCGAATCACCCGTCGAGGCGGTCGCGTCCGACGAGTAGGTCGCCGTCTTCTGCGCCTCGGTGAATCCGTCCGCCGCGAAGGCGGGGACGGCTGCCAGAGTGCACGCGACGAGGATGCCGAGGCCCCCGATCGCGCCGCGAGTCCGGCTGCCTGCTCGTCTTGTCTGTTTCTTCACGCTCACGGGCGCGCCTCACTTCCATCGGTTGCGGGAGTCGTCGCAGACTATCGATGACACGCGGGTTTGTCAGGACATAGCGACAACACAGTTCATGAGAATGCTCTCCTGAGCGTGAGAACGGCACGTGACGGCGTGGTGAAGCCGAGGCGACCATCGGCGCTCGGCGCGTCTGCCCGCGGCGATACAGTTGACGCCATGACCGATCGACGCCTCGCCATCGCCGCGTGGGAGAGCCTCTTCCGCGCGCAGCACGAGGTCATGGCCGAGATCTCCCGGGACTTCGACGACGATCAGCTGTCCGGTGCCGAGTACGACGTCCTGCTGACGGTGACGCGCTGCGATGAGCACACCGCACGCCTGCGCGACGTGACCGCCAACATGCTCATCAGCCAGCCCAGCGTCTCGCGGCTGGTCGACCGGATGGTGGCACGCGGGCTCGTCTCCAAGCAGCCCGACCCGCAGGACGGCCGCGGCGCGATCCTCCGCGCGACCGACAAGGGCGCGACGATGTTCCGTCGGCTGGCGACGGTCCACGGTCGGACGATCGCCGAACGCATGTCGGTCCTCACCGACGACGAACTCGCACAGCTCGAGAAGCTGACCGCGCGCCTTCGCGGCGTGTGACACATGCGAATCGCCCCGCATCCGAGACGGGATGCGGGGCGATTCGCGTCAGTGCACAGATGCCGTGGTGATCACTGGTCGATCGGCTGCGGCTCGCTCTCGCGGGCGGAGATGGTCGGGGCCGAACCGTCGGCGACCACCTCGACCTTGCGCGGCTTGGCCTTCTCGCTCACCGGGATGGTGACGGTGAGCACACCGTTGCTGTAGGTCGCCGTGATGGCGTCGGTGTCGATGCCCTGGCCGAGGTTCAGCTGGCGCAGGAAGCTCGCGGTCTCACGCTCGCGCGTGATCCACTTCACCCCGTCGGCCGCCCCCACGGTGCGCTCGGCACGGATGGTGAGCAGCTGGCCGTCCACGTCGATGTCGACCGAGCCCGGGTCGATGCCCGGCAGGTCGGCGTTCAGGACGTAGTGGTCGCCGTCGCGGAACAGGTCCATCGGCATCCGTCGCGGGCCGCGGCGCGTGTCGAAGAGGGTCGACGCCAGGCGGTCGATGTCACGGAACGGGTCGTAGGTTGCCATGATTCTCTCCTTCGGTGATGTGGTCTCAAAGTTGAGCCCCTGCGGCTCAAGTACGTTCAGATTAGCACTCTGACCCACCGAGTGCCAACGGTTCTCGCACGGCGAACGCCCACGTCGGAGACGGCCTTAGGCTGGCGACATGAGCGCCCACGAGACCGCCCCCGAGCCCGCCGACCCGTTCCTCTGGTTGGAGGAGATCGACGGGCCCGAGGCCCGCGCCTGGGCAGCCGAACGGACCACCGAGACCGAGGCGGCCTTCTCGGGCAACACACGCACCGCGCTCGAGCGCCGCCTGACCGGCATCCTTCAGGACCCCGATCGACTCGTCATCCCGAGCCGCCACGGCGATCTCATGTACGACCTGTGGCGGGATGCCGCAAACCCCCGCGGCCTGTGGCGACGGACATCCCGCGCCGCCTTCGCAGCGGGCGAACCGACCTGGGAGGTGCTGCTCGACGTCGACGCGCTCGGCCGCGAGGAAGGCGTGGCGTGGGCGTTCGCGGGCGCGGCTCACGGACCTGCCGGCAGCGGGCGGGCGCTCGTGCGGCTGAGCCCCGACGGCGGCGACGCCACCGTCGTGCGCGAGTTCGACCTCGACGCACGTCGTTTCGTCGACGACACCCCGTTCGCCCTCGACGCCGAGAAGACGATGATCGCGTGGGTCGACCGCGACACCCTGCTCGTCGCCACCGCACTGCACGGCGGCGGCGTGACCGACTCGGGGTATCCGATCAGCGCCCGCGCCTGGCGACGGGGCGAGTCGCTCGCGGACGCGCCGCCCATCGTGACGGGTGTCGCCTCGGACGTCGGGGTGTTCGCGCACGTCGACCGCACCGGCGGTACGGCGACGCCGATCGTGGTCATCGCGCACGACTTCTTCCACTCCGAATCGTTGGTCTGGGACGGCGGCGAGCCGCGTCTGATCGCCGTGCCGCAGGACGCGAACGTCGATGTTCACGGCGACCTCGTCACCGTGCGGACCACGACCCCGTGGCGCATCGGCGAGACGACGCATCCGTCGGGCACCCTCCTCATCGGTCCACTCGAGACCGTCACGGAGGGCGACGGGTCGAACCTGCGCGTCGCCTTCGCCCCGAGCGACACGGCGGTGCTCGAAACGTGGACATGGACCCGCACGCGCCTGGTCCTGACGATCCTCGACCGCGTGCAGAGCCGGCTCGTGTCGCTCGATCCCGAGACGCTGACCGGAGTCGACATCGACCTGGGCCTCGGCGACGCCGACCTCTTCAGCGCGAGCGTCGCCACCGCCGACGACGACGAGGACGACGAGCTGTGGGTGGTCGCTCGCGGCTTCCTCACTCCCCCGACGCTCCTGGTGATCGCCCCCGGCGCCGAGCCCCGCGTCGTCGACCGCAGCCGCCCCACCTTCGACGCGTCCGGACTCGTCGCGGAGCAGCACTGGGCGACGTCGGCCGACGGCACGCGCGTGCCCTACTTCGAGGTCGGTCCGCGGGAGCGCTCCGGCACTCTCCCCGTCCTCATGAACGGCTACGGCGGGTTCGAGCACGCGCTCACCCCGGAGTATCCGACGATCGTCGGCCCCGCCTGGCTCGAGGAGGGACGCGTGTACGTCGTCGCGAACATCCGCGGCGGCGGGGAGTTCGGACCCGAGTGGCACCTGGCCGCCCTGCGCGAGAACCGCCACCGCGCATACGAGGACTTCGCCGCCGTCTCGCGCGACCTCGTCGCACGCGGCGTCTCGACCCCCGACCGCATCGCCTGCCACGGCCGCAGCAACGGCGGCCTGCTCGTCGGCAACATGCTGACCCAGTACCCCGACGACTTCGGGGCGATCGTCTGCGGCGTGCCCCTCCTCGACATGAGGCGGTACACGCGACTGTCGGCCGGTGCCAGTTGGATCGCGGAGTACGGCGACCCCGACGACCCGGCCGAGTGGGAGTTCGTGAAGACCTTCTCGCCGTATCACCTCATCGAGCCCGGGCGGCGGTACCCGGCATCCCTCATCTATGCGGCCGCGAGCGACGACCGGGTCGGCCCCGTGCAGGCGCGCAAGATGGCGGCACGGTTGGCAGACGAGACGGATGCCGAGGTGCACTACCTCGAGCCTATCGAGGGCGGTCACTCCGGAGCGATCGACGCGGCCTCGACCGCCGCACTGCACGCGACGATCCACGCGTTCCTCGACCGCACGGTGGCGCGCGCCGACTGAGCGGCGGGGGCCCGCCCTCTACGCTGGGGGCGGGAGGTCCACCGCATGAGCAACATCGGGGCCGTCGAGGATGACCTCGCGGCGACGCTGTCCGCTGTCGCGGAGCGCGTCCGCATCGACGACGCCGCGGCCGAGCGGATCCGCCAGCACGTCCCCGGGCTGCGCGCGGCGCTGGCCCGACGCGGATCGTCTGCCGATCTCGTCGACCTCGTGACGGCGGCGGTCGTCGCCGCGAACGGTCGCTCCCTCGACCTCAAGGTGCACGGCGAGCAGCGCGCCGCGAACCCCGTGCGCATGAGTTCGCGGTTCGCCCTCGGCGCCGCCTGCTACGCCGACAGGTACGCCGGCAACCTCGCCGGGCTCCGAGACGAGATCCCCGCGCTCCGCGACCTCGGCGTGAGCGTGCTGCACGTCCAGTCACCGTTCGCCCGCCGGGAGGACGGCACGATCGACCTCCGTCGCGGCGACCCCGGTCTCGGATCGATCGACCGCCTCTCCGACCTGGCCGCCCACCTTCGCCTGTCCGGCATCTCGCTCGCGGTCGACGTCCCCGCGCGCGACGATCTCGCTGGACTCGTGGACGATCTCCTCTTCCTCGCCGGGCGCGGGGTCGAGGTCTTCCTCCTTCCGGCTCGCGACACGGTGGGCGTCCTCGCCCCCGTGCTGGCGATCGGTGCACCGGGAGTCGATGTGCTCCCGGCATCCCCCGGTTCCGCTCCCCTCTGGCACGCGCTCGCCACGGGCGACGCGACACCCGTGCAGCGCGCGCTCGAGGCACGCGACGGCAGTCTCGACGTCGCCGCGGTGCGGGATGCGGACGCGGTGGTGTGGCGAGCGGATGCCGCCGAGCTCACCGCTCGCTACACGGGCGGCTCCTCGTTCGGGCGCGGCCTGGCGACCGCGGACGGCGTGGCCGGAACGACCGCGTCGCTCGCCGGGGTCGAGGCGGGCGACCCGCTCGGCGAAGCCCGCGTGGCCCTCGCGCACGCGTTCGCGCTGAGCGTGCCGGGTCTTCCCGTGCTGTGGCTGGGCGACGAGGTCGGTCAGCTGAACGACCCGACGTTCCGCGACGATCCCGAGCGCCGCGACGACCCGCGCTGGACGCACCGCGGTCAGAAGCCGCGTGACCGCTACGCGCAGAAGACGGATGCCGCCACCTCGGCCGGCCGCATCCACCGCGACCTCACGAAGCTCATCGCCGTCCGCCACACGACGTCGGAGTTCGACGGCACGCGCCTGATCGGTTTCGACGTACCGGCCCCGTCGGTCGTCGCGTATCAGCGGCCCGGTGACGGGTCGATCGTGCTGGTGCTCGCGAACGTCGCTTCAGAGCCCGCGCACGTTCCGGCGGTGACGCTGTCGGGCTTCGCGCGCACGGCACTCGATCTGGTGGAGGGCGTCGAGCTCGCAATCGACGAAGGGCTCACGCTGCCCGCCTGCGGTTTCCGCTGGCTGCGCGTGAGCCCTGTCGTCTGAGTCCGGCGGAGGTCAGTCCTCGACGACCGTGACGGTGACCTCGATGTTGCCGCGCGTGGCGTTCGAGTAGGGGCACACTTGGTGTGCGGCGTCGGCGAGCGCCTGCGCCTGGTCGTGCGGGAGGTTCGGGATGACGACCTCGAGCTGCACGGCGAGACCGAAGCCGCCCTCGCCGTTGGATCCGATGCTGACGCGCGAGCCGACGCTGGTGTCCTCGAGGGTCACCTTCTGGGCGCGAGCGACGGACTGGAGGGCGCTGTGGAAGCACGCGGCGTAGCCCGCGGCGAAGAAGACCTCGGGGTTCGGAGCGCCACCGGCGCCACCCATCTCCTTGGGAACGCGCACGTCGGTGTCGACGAGGCCGTCGACGGTGCGGACGTGTCCGTTGCGGCCGCCTCCGGTCGCGAGTGCTTCTGCGGTGTAGAGAGCTTCCATGATGTCCTTCGGGTCAGGAGGCGATTGCCTCGTCGGTGGTACGCATGACGCGGTTCAGGTCGTGGACCACGTCGAGCAGCATCCGCGCCTTCTCCTCGTCGAGTCCGGTGCAGCGCGCGATCTCCGCGCCGACGACGGACAGCTCCGAGCGGAGCGCACGGCCGTCGTCCGTCAGCGAGACCTCGACGACACGGTCGTCGTGAGGGCTGCGCGAACGGGAGACGATGCCGCGCGCCTCGAGGCGGCGGATGAGCGGCGAGAGGGTCCCGGAATCGAGGAAGAGCTCAGCGCCCAACTCCTTGACCGACCGGGGCTCCTGATCGCCGAGAGCGACGATGACGAGGTACTGCGGGTACGTCAGCTTCCACGGCGCGAGCACGCGCCGATACGCCTGTCCGAAGGCGTGGCTGGCCGAGTACACCCCGAAGCACACCATCTGCTCGATCGCTCTCATGTCTTTATGGTTGCACGCAATTGAGTTGTGCACAACTTAACTGAGGGTGAACGATCCTCGCGATCGTTCGTAGAGTAAGCGGATGCGTCGTGTACTCGTCTTCTCGGGCGGTGCGGATTACGCCGACCCGTGGCATCCGTTCGTCGAAACGAGTGCGATCGTCGCGGAGGTGCTCCGGGAGGAGGGCGACGCCACCGTCGTCGACACGCTTGAAGACCTCGCCGCGCGGATCGACGCTGCGGACCTACTCGTGATCAATGCGGGCGGCGGCACCGCGCCGCATCCGCTCGACTCGCGCCTGGCCGAGATCCTCGCGGGGTACCGCGGTCCGCTTCTCGTCCTGCACGTCGCGGCGACGCTGCTGCCGGAGCACGCGGCGTGGGAGGCACGGCTCGGCGGACGCTGGGTGCGCGACGTGACCTTTCACCCCGAGCGCGGACCGCTGCACGTGCGGCCCGTCTCGGCATCCGTGGCAGACCTCGCCGACCTCGACACGGTGGATGAGGCGTACACGGCGCTGCGGGTCTCTCCCGACGCCGACGTCCTTCTCGTGCACGACGACGCCGACGGGGTCGCGCACGCGCTCGCCTGGACGCACGAGAACGACGGATGCCGCGCCGCCTACAGCGCACTCGGTCACGACGCGGAGGCCTACGGGTCCCCGCTCGCCCCGGAGCTCATCCGGCGACTCACCCGCTGGCTGCTCGCCTGAGCCTGGAGTACGTACATCCCGGACTCAGGTGGCTGGATCGTGTCAACGGATGCTCGTCGACACAGATGTCACGACCGTCGGGCGAGAGGGCGCGCGCGGTATGGAACGATGAGGCGATGTCCGAGCTCCGCCATCGACTGCGCACGACGTTTCGCTGGCTGGGCGACCGCACCGATCCGGACTTCCGTGCGGATGTGACGGGTTGGTGGCGAGACGCCGACATCCTCGGTGGGATGGGCGCCGCGCTCTCCCGGCTTTTCCCCGACGAGGAGCCCACTGTGGTTATGGGGACGCAGTCGAGAGGGAGTCTGCTCGGTGTCCTGTGTGCACAGCACCTCGGGGTGGGGTTCGCGGAAGTGCGGAAGAACCCGGGTTGCGCGGCGGACAGCGATGCGTGGTGGCAGGTGACCACGGCTCCTGATTACCGCGATGAACACCTCGAGCTCGGAGTCCGCCGAAATCTGCTGCGGTCGGGCGATACCGTGTTGTTCGTCGACGACTGGGCCGCGACGGGCGCCCAAGCGACGGCGTCGCGCACGTTGGTGCAGATGAGCGGCGCGAAATGGTGTGGTGCTGCTGTCGTGGTCGACGGCCTCGAGAGCTCCGCAGTGCGGCGAGATCTCAATCTCCGCTCACTGCTCCATGTCCGCGATCTCTGACGACGCGCCTCGGCACGGACCGCAAGTCACCCGCTGGGCGCTCGCCCGACCACGCACCAACAAGAAAAGCCCCGCCGAAGCGGAGCTTTTCTCAGACTGTCTCAACACAGTGTGCGCCCGAATGGACTCGAACCCCTAACCTTCTGATCCGTAGAGAGAACGGTGGCAACTCGGAGGTGCTCGGGAGCACACTGGCCCGCGCGCGCCCTGCCCCACTTCGCCCCGAGATCTTGTGGTTTGAGGTTCGGCGTGTGCGGGTCAATCGGAGCCGCACCGAGCGGGTCGGAGCGGCGCGTGCGAGCTGTTTCAGAGCTGGAACCGGCCCGTCGCGCGCAGCCTCAGACGCGACGTTTGATCGCGCCCGAAGCGAACCACTGCACTAGTGGGACGGCAAGCAGAACCGCAGCCTCGGCCTCAGCTTGAGTATTGGGCGCCCAGTCAGGCTGGCCAGCGTGACGGCCCTGCCCAGCCCAGAGCATCTGCACCATGCCGAGAATGACAGCATCGGCAGGGAAGTCAGCATGCTGCTTCTTGATGTCGAGACCCCACCCGCTCTGATCACGCATGACTGTGAACACCTTGCCGAGTGTCGCCGTTCGGTCGGACGGAATGACGACGGGGACGGTAGCTGCCTCTACCGCCAGAACAGCGTTGGTGTACGCCGACACCGGGTTCGGTGAGACACCAAACGCCGCGTGCCAGGCCTTCGCGAGGAGCTCACCAGCATGACCCGGCAATGCCATGGCACTTTCGGCCGCTTCGCGCACTCCGTCGGATACCCGGTCCTCGAGACCTGCATTGCCCGCTCTGGTGCCGACGGTCCATTTGGAACCGCTGCGACGCAATATCTCTTCGAGATCTTCCAGGCGAGCTCCCCCGCCGTATTCGCCTGAAACGAGGTAGACCAAATAGTCCAGGAAGTGGATGTAAAGGTTCTCCCCCTCTGCGTCATCTTGGAGCTCCCTCTCGAGCGCGTCGAATCCGTAGTCTTCGAACACTTCCGATAGCGGAGACTCTCGCCGAGTGAGTTGGTCGAACGCGCGCACACGCGCGATCCAGCGAAGGTTGCGACCTTCACTTACGTAATGGACTCGCGGTTTCAGCCAAGCTTTCAACCCGCTTCGCATCCACGCTGGGACACCGTCTACCAGCACCGGGGAGTCTGACCGGGCGCGGCCCATGGGAGTCCAATTCACGATCCCATGATGGACCATGCCTCGGACGTCAGACCGAGGTCAGTCGCATGAAGGCTCTAACGGCGGATGAGGATGCCGAACTCGTCGGGGTCGGTCCCGTTGCCGGTCGCCTGGTCAGCGATCCCGGCCCGGCGCATCAGTCCTGCCCGCTCACCCACGCCGAGCCGTCACGGCGAGCCATCCGGGGCGAGGTACTGGGGGCCGCGGGCGCCGGAGTGCTCACTGCGCTCGCTGAAGATCGCTTTGTAATCGGGTGCCATGGCGTCGTCCTCTCGTTGCCCTCGGACACAGCGTAGGGCGACGACTCCGCATCGACGGCGGAGTTCGACGCTACGACCCTCGTCTCTCTGCATCAGCTTCGAGGATCGGCCTGCAGGCGATGCCGTCCCTCGGAAGCAGCGCGAGAAGAGTCGCCGCGTACCATTCGGGCCGGTCACGACACAGCTCCCGAGACTCAATACCTTCGGTGGCCACCCATTGGGCGCCGCGCCTACCCGCTGCGAGCAACAACGTCATCTCGCCCTGCGTACCCACCACACTTCCAACAACTTGTTCCCCACCGCGCAGGCTCACGGCCTCGCGGGCGAGCCAAGGTTGAAGCAACACCGAAAAAGCCAAGAACCCCAGCGCTGATGCCGCGATCCAGTTGTTTGTGTTCTGGTCGAATAAGGGCGCGTTCTTTGCTGGAGGCGCCAGGCCCGCCTTCACGGCCCTCTTGCTCGCCCAGCGGTGAATCACGAGGTAGACGATCCATCCGACGAGCCACCCGATCAGCAGCGGCACAGTGAATGTAGACAAGACGATTCCCGACAGGGGAATCCAGAGCAACGCTGTCCGCATCTGTGCCGAGAACGGCGCGCCATCCCGATTGCCGGCCAGAACCCACTTCCGGAATGCGGGCTGGATGAAAATGAGAGGCACCACGAGGACCATGCCCGTTAACACCGAGGAGGTTAGGAGTTGCGTCCTGTCGACAATAGCGAGCACCGAGAGCGCCGTTGGCATATCGAACCCTGCCACGAAGTAGACCCTCAGGATTGCGATCACTACCAGGAACAGCGCGCCAAGTAGGGCCAAGTGGCGATCGACGAAGCGCCTGAGCGGCGTGCCTGCCCCGGCACTCGCTTGAGCCTCTGTCACGACCTCATCCTGCCGCAGGGCACTGACATACGCACTGCCCAGTCCAAGCGCATGTCAAGCTCGTCCGATCATCACTTGCCGAGCTGTCGATCGCGACGGTTTGCAACGTGGCGCGCCGACAGGTCGAGCAAGGGACGAATCGCACCTTGAGCGGCGCGCTTCAAGTCGTCATGGCTATATAGGCCACCACCACCCATGCCACGCATGAAGCCCACGTCCCATCCATCGACGGTGGGCTCGAATGTGATTCCGAAGCCCTCCTGCTCACCCAACGCGATCAATTCTCCGACGGCGCGGAGAGTCTCATCATCAAAGTTGGCCATAGCTGCCTCTACTCCGCGTCTCGCAACAGCTTCTGCGCGGTCCGAACCACGAGCACTGTCGCTTGCGCGGCCGCGAACGCATCAACATCGGCGATGTCTCCATGCGTAACCTTCTGCGCGAGGTCCCAAACCGCTCGCATCGTCGACCTCAACTCAGCTTTGTCTTTTCCGACCGCGTACTTCGCGAGGAACAGGTCAAACCATGCCTTCGCATCCCCCGCCTTTGGAGCCGGCTGTCCATCGGGCAGTAGAGAGGGATCCGCGATGAGCTTGCCGAAGTCAATCAGGATCTCGCGGCTTCGCCTACCAACGTCCTGCCATCCGTCGCGATCGCGAGCAGAGGAGTATTCCTCAATGAGGCCCAATATGCGCGCGTTGAGGTTCTCCCAGCTTGGCGAGTCATCGTCCGCAGCGGGATCGTGGATTCCACCCCGCGCCTCGATGTTGTCGAGCTGTTCCAGCGCCGCCTGCGTCAATTCCCGGACGTGGGTGCGGCGCTCGTGATAGGTGGCGAGATTCTGCGAATAGAAGCCGTGCCAATCCCACAGACCGTTCCAAGGAAACGGAGGCTCGAGCCCGAGTCGACGGAAGTTCGCATTAAGTGTGCGAGTGTCTCGCTGCCACTGCCCATCGACATTCTGGATGCGCTCACCGCCCGTCCCCACAGACACGATTGTGTTCGCCTGCGCCTGTAGCAGACCCCTGAGCGCGTCAATACTCATCGCGGGCGGGGTCTCGTTTCGCCTGGGATCGAACAGGCCGTCAATTGCGTCTGACACGCCCTCATCTTGGCAGTTGGGTGTTCTGGCCGCACTGTCCGGTCGGAGCTGTTCCAGAGCTGTTCGGTGTTGTGCGCAGCGAAGCGTCGCCAGACAAGACAGAAGGCCAGAAGCCACGCGAGATGTGTGGTTCCGGCCTTCTTACTGTCTCAACACAGTGTGCGCCCGAAGGGACTCGAACCCCTAACCTTCTGATCCGTAGTCAGATGCTCTATCCATTGAGCTACGGGCGCATGGCCTGTTTCCGGGCCGAGGAACAGCATACGTCACGTCGGGCCCCAATCCGAAATCGGGCCGCTACTCCATCTCCCCCGGGTCGATCCCGGCGGGATCGGACTCGAGGATCGGCTCGGGTTCGACGCCGCCGTCGCGGAGCGCCTGCTGCTTCGCGACGCTCCGGCGGTGCGCGCGGAGCTTCGGCAGGTCGACCAGGCGCAGCGCCTGCATGCGGGCCACCCGCATCCGCTCGTAGTCGGCGTCCAGGTCGGGACGCGCCGCGGCGATCCGCAGCGACCGGTCGATGTTCTTCGACACCTCGGCCCAGGCGGCGTCGCGCGCATCCGCGATGAGCTTGCGCAGCTCCTCCTGATCTTCCGACCGGGCGCGCAGCTCCTTCGCGACGTGCAGGGACTGCTTGCGGCGGCGGCGCAGGTTGCGGACGTCGCGACTGCGGTAGTCGTGCGTGCCGCTCGAATCGGAGTACCGGTTGCGGGCGGCCTTGCGCTCGCGCTCGGTGCGGGCGGCATCCGCTTCGGCCTCTTCAGCGAGAGAGATCAGGATGTCGCGGGCATCGCCGACGAAGCGATCCGAATCGAAGTCGTCACCGTCGACGAGGATGTCGACCAGGATGCGGTTCTTCAACGCCAAACGAGTCGCCGCGGACGCGATGTAGAGCCCCTCGGCGACGACGTCTCGGGTCCTGACCCGCTCATTGTCCGTCAACGCTCACCCCTTGCCTCCAGTCTACCGAGCAGGGGGTGTCGGATGCCGGTCAGCTGAGCGACGGCAGCGCGTGGCCTGCGGGCCCATCACCGCGCAGCGGCGGGAACCGCCACGCGAGCGACGCCGGGCCGTTCGGTGCGATGTCGACGTGAAGGGTGTGCGGGGTCTGGATCATCCGCAGCCGTGCGTGCCACGTGCCGTCGGCACCGACGCCGGCGACGGAGCGGAACGGCACCGCGTCGAGTCCCGCGGCGGGCGCGGGCCACTCCCCCGCGGCCCAGTCGCCTCGCCCGACCGGCAGCGTCACGTCGATCCCTTCGCCCAGGAATCGGATGCTCCAGCCGCCGTCGGCCTCGGTCACCTCGACGCGCTCAGCGCCGGGAACCGGCCCGTTGCTCGTGAAGGGTCCGGGAGGGTAAACGGCCGCGTCCACGTCGAACGTTCCCGAGAAGCCCGTGCCGCTGTCATCCGGCAACGGCAGGGCCAGCGACGACAGCCGCTCGGCGAGCGCAGCATCCGCGTCCTTGGGGCCGGCACCGGCCATCGCGGGACGCAGGTGCTCGGTGATGAGGCTGAGGAGGGTCTGCATGTCGATGGTCTCGGCCGTCGTGATGATGACGGCGTCCTCTTCGGGCCAGACGATGATGAACTGCCCGTACGCGCCGTCACCGCGGAAGCCGTTCCGGTTCATCCAGTATTGGAAGCCGTAGCCCTGCTGCCAGTCGATCGGGTCGGGGGCTCCGGGACCGCGGTGCGCGGTGTCGTTGTCCATCTGCTTCGAGGTCGCCGCAGCGACCCACTCGGGGTCGAGGATCTGCTCGCCCTGCCAACGCCCCTTGTCGAGCATGAGCTGACCGGTCTTGGCGAGCGACTCGGTGAAGACGTGGATGCCGCTGAAGCCCATCTCGACGTCGCCGATCATCATCCACTGCGCCTCGTCGATGCCGAGGGGCTCGAGCAGCCTCGGGCGCAGGTAGTCGAGGATCGTGCCACCGGTCGTCTTGGCGACCAACCGCCCGACGCCGTAGATCGTCGGCTGACTGTAGGCGAAGACCGTGCCCGGCTCCCGATCCGGCGCGACGCGGAAGAAGCCGCCGAGCAGATCGCCGCCCGCGTCGCGCGAGGCCGTCGCGGCGCGGTCGAGGGTTTCGCTCTCGTGACCGCTCGACATCGAGAGCGCGTGCCGCACGAGATACCGGCGGTACTTCTCATCGAGGTCGTCGGGAACGAGTTCGGGGAAGTGGTCGACCATCACGTCGTCGAGCCCGAAGCGCCCCTCCGAGATCGCCAGGCCCGCCGCGGCCGAGGTGAACGTCTTCGACAGCGAGTAGACGAGGTGCTTCAGATCGGGCGCGAACGGCGCCCACCACCCCTCCGCGATGACGTGCCCGTGGCGGAGCACCATGAGGCTGTGCATCTCGGTATCGGTCTGACCGATCGCATCGATCAGACGGTCGACACCGGCGGCATCCACCCCCTGCGCTGACGGAGTGGACCGGGGCAGGGAGGAGGACGTCGACGTCATGCCGCCATCCTACGAAGGGCTTCCCCTCAGAGGGCCGAGATGCGCCAGGATGCCGCGAAGGTCGCTCCGGGCGCCAAGACGAGCAGTCCCGTGTCGTAGTCGTAGTCGCTCGCATTGAACGCATCGGGCGCGCACGTCATCGGCTCGACCGCGAGGCCCTTCCGGTGCCCCGGGTGGGCGGCTCCGGTCGGCTTGTCGGCGGTGTGCACCTGCACCCACGGGCACTCGGCACCCCAGCTGACTTCGACGCCGACACCCGAGGGATCCGTGACGCGGACCGCGGCCGTGCCGTCGGCATCCTTCTCGATGTCGGTGAACGCGTGGTCGAGCTCGACGTCGCCGAGGACCCGCGGTGCGCGACGGTCGAAACGGTCGGCCTCGTACTCGGCGACGGGGTGCACGGCGACGGGGCTGAGCCGGTCGGGCGTGACTTCGAGGACGGATGCGGCGGGCAGCGCGAGCGTCCACTCGTCGAGCGGCGCGGGGCCGGCGACCACGTACGGGTGCGGGCCGGTGCCGAACGGCGCGGGCTTCGTGCCGAGATTCCGGGCCCGGACGGTCTGGGTCAGGCCGTCCGCGGCGAGCGCGAACGTCGTCTCGACGCGGACCCGCCACGGGTAGCCGGTCTGCGGCTCGATGGTCGCGGCGATCGTCACGCTGCTGTCGGTACGCTCGACCTCCGCGAAGTCGAGCCAGGCCACGAGCCCGTGGAGCGCGTGCGAGCGGTTCGGCTCGGTGAGCGGGGTCACGAGCTCCTCGCCGTCGAACTCGTACTCGCCGTCGACGATGCGGTTCGGCCAGGGCGCGAGGGTCGCACCCCGGTAGTCGGGTCGCACCTGGTCTGCCTCGAACGGGACGACGAGATCACGACCGTCGTGGCGCAACTCGCGGAGCGTCGCTCCTACCGAGGCGATGACGGCGTCGTAGGCGCCGGAGCGCAGCGAGAACTGGACGCCCGAGAGCGGGGCGGGGGCTGAGGTCACGGGCGGAGCATCACTTTCAGGGCGGCGCGGTCATCCATCAGGCGATAGCCGTCAGCGGCCTCGCCGAGGCTCAGCTCGCGATCGAAGACGGCCCCGGGATCGACTGTACCGTCGAGGACTCCCGGGAGGAGTTCGTCGATGTAGGCGCGGACCGGCGCGACGCCGCCGGTGACGGTGACGTTCTTCTCGAACTGCACGCGCTGCAGCGGCGCCTCGGTGTACTGCGGGGCGCCGACGCGCGACATCGTGCCGCCCGCGCGCACCGCGCCGAGCGCCTGCTCGTAGGCGGGGAGGTGGCCGACGGCGTCGATGACGACGTGCGCGCCGAGCCCGCCCGTGAGCTCGCGGACGGCCGCGACCCCCTCGTCGCCGCGCTCGGCGACGACGTCGGTCGCACCGTAACGGCGGCCGAGGTCGGTGCGCGCCTCGTGGCGGCCCATGAGGATGATGCGCTCCGCGCCGAGCTGCCGAGCAGACAGGACGGCGAGCAGGCCCACGGCGCCGTCGCCGATCACCACCACGTCCTTGCCGGGTTCCACACCACCGGTGACCGCGGCGTGCCAGCCCGTGCCGTACACGTCGCTCAGCGTGAGGAGCCCCGGCATCCGCTCGTCGTCCTCGGCGATGTCCACGCGGTACAGCGTGCCGTCGGCGAAGGGGGCGCGGCGGCGTTCGGCCTGCGCGCCGCCGGCGCCCGTGGGCTTCGTGGTCCCGGCGTTCACGCACGAGGTCTGCAGGCCCGCTCGGCAGAACTCGCACTCGCCGCACGAGAAGACGAACGGCACGATGACGACGTCACCCGGCGAGACGGTGCGGACGTCGGCGCCGACCTCTTCGACCACGCCGATCATCTCGTGCCCCATCGAGCGTCCCGCGTCGTCCGGCTGCATGGAGTGGTACGGGTGCAGGTCGCTGCCGCACACGCACGCCACGACGGTGCGGAGCACGGCGTCGGTGGGCTGTTCGATCCGGGGCTCGGGTGCGTCGACCACGCGGACGTCACCGGGGCCGTACATGTAAGCAGCTCGCATCCTCCGATTCAACTACGGATGCCGCGCCCGCGCGCCGTGCCAGGCTGTGGGCATGAGCGCGGTCCATGATGTGGCGGTCGTCGGCGCGGGTCTCGCGGGGCTCCGCGCCGCCACCCTGCTCGCCCGCGCCGGGCGGGACGTCGTGCTGCTCGAGGCGCAGGACGAGGTGGGCGGCCGACAGCGGACCGACCGCGTCGACGGGTTCCTGCTCGACCGCGGTTTCCAGGTGATCAATCCCCGTTACGACGCGCTGGCCCGCGCGGTCGACCCCGCCGACCTCGATCTGCGGCCGTTCCCCGTCGGCGTCCGCGTGGTGCGCGGCGCCCGGTCGAACGTTCTCGCTCACCCCGTGCGCCACCCCGGGATGCTGCCCGCCACGATCGCGGGCGCGCTGTCGGGACTCGTGGCGCCGGCGGACGTCGTGGGCGCCGTGCGGTGGCTGCTGCCGGGGCTCGTGCGACCGGCATCCGTCGCCCACGGCCCGGATGAGACGCTGCACGAGGCGTGGGACCGCGCCGGCCTCACGGGGCCGCTGCGGCGGTCGGTGCTCGAGCCGTTCCTGACCGGAGTGCTCGCCGACGACGGCGCCGCGACCTCGGCGGCCTACGCCACGCTGATCACGCGGCTGTTCGCGCTCGGGCGACCGGGCGTTCCGGCGGCGGGCGTCGCCGCGCTGCCGCGACGGCTCGCCGAGCTCGCGCGCGCGGCGGGTGCGGAGATCCGGCTGTCGCACCCGGTCGACGGCGTGACGGTGAACGGCGCCCGGGTCGACCTCGACGGCGGTGTGGCGGCGCGCGAGGTGATCGTCGCGGTCGGCGGCGAGCACCTGTCGCGGCTGACGGGCGAGCCGGCGCCGCCGATGCGGGGTCTGCAGACGTGGTGGTTCGGGACGGGGGCGGAGGCACCGGCATCCGCTCTGCTCGCGGTCGACGGCGAGCGCGCGGGTCCGATCGTGAACAGCGTCGTGATGTCAAGCACCGCTCCCGGGTACGCGCCCGCGGGGAGGCACCTCGTCGCCGCGAGCTGCCTGTTGCGGGATGCCGCCGACGAGACGAGCGTGCGCGCACAGCTCGCGCGGATGTGGGGCGGCGAGGCGGCGACGTGGGAGCTGCTGCGACGCGACGACATCCCGCACGCGCTGCCCGCGTTCGCGCCGCCGATGCGGCATGCATCCCCGGTGAGACTGTCGGAGCGGGTGGTCGTCGCGGGCGATCACCGCGAGACGCCGTCGATCGCAGGCGCCCTCGTGTCAGGCGAGCGCGCGGCGGCGTCGGTGCTCGGTCAGGGCTGATCGCCGGTCGCGACGGGGCGGTCGGGGTGGTTCGACCACTGGCTCCACGATCCGCCGTACAGCGCGGCGTCGATGCCGGCGAGGCTGAGCGCGAACGCCGCCTGCGCGGCCGACACCCCCGAGCCGCAGCTGACGCCGACGGTCGTGTCGCCCGTGACGCCGAGCGCCTCGTAGCGTGCGCGCAGTTCCTCCGGCGAACGGAACCGACCGTGCTCGTCGACGTTCCCGCCGGTGGGCGCGTTCACCGCGCCCGGGATGTGACCGGCCCGCGGATCGATGGGTTCGACGTCGCCCCGGTAGCGCTCGGGCGCACGGACGTCGAACAGGATGCCGCTGGTCGGCAGCTCCGCGGCCTCGTCGATGTCGAGGCGAGTGAGGTGCCGCGGGGTGAGCGCGACGTCTCCGCGGGCGGCGTGGACCGTCCCTGACTCGAGCGCAAGCCCGGCGTCGCGCCAGGCCCGCAGGCCGCCGTCGAGGACGCGGACGTCGGGCACACCGGCATCCGTCAGCACCCACCAGGCACGCGAGGCGCCGAACGTCTGCCAGTCGTCGTAGACGACGACGGTGTCGCCGCGGTCGACGCCCCAGCGCCGCGCGGCCGTCTGCAGGTCGGCGATCTCGGGCAGCGGATGCCGGCCGTCCTCGGGCGTGCCATGGGCGGCGAGTTCGTCGTCGAGGCTCACGTACACGGCGGTCGGGATATGACCCGCCTCGTAGTCGTCCCGTCCGTCGGGGCGGTCGAGACGCCACCGGACGTCGAGGACCGTGAGGGGGGCGGCATCCCGGATCATATCGTCGAGCTCTGCAGGGCTGATCAGTCGCGCACGCGTCATGCCCCGACCCTACGACGCCCGACGCGACGATGCCGGAGCCCCGTCGGACGGGGCCCCGGCATGTGCGTGGGAGTGCGGGTCTAACGCGCGCAGGCGATCAGTTGCCGAGCACGCCGTCGACGAGGTCGTTCACGCTCGAGGAGACGTCGCCGACCGTGCTGTCGACGTCACCGGTGATGTCCTTGACGAGGTCGCCGGTCTTCGAGGAGACATCGCTCGAGACGTCGCCGACCTCACCCGAGACATCCGTCTTCGGGGAGACATCGGTCTTCGGGGCGACGTCGGCCTTGGGCGAGACGTCGGTCTTGGGCGAGACGTCGGTCGTGTTGCCCGAGCCCACGTCGTTGCCGTTGCCGACCTCGTTGCCCGAGCCGAGCGGCGCGTCGACCTTCGTGTCGTTGCCCGAGCCGAGCGGAGCGCTCACGTCGTTGCCCGAGCCGATGGGGGCGTCGTTGCCGGAGCCGATGTCGCCGACGGACAGCCCGCCCGTCGACACGTCGCCCAGGAGGGGACCGTCGAGCAGCGAGCCGATGGAGCTCTCGAGAGCCTTGTTGGCGTTGAGGAAGTCGGTGAACCCCTCGGCCGCCGTAGTTGTGGTGGTGGTGTCTTCGCTCTGCGCGGCGTTCGCCGGGAGGGCGAATCCGGCGGTGAGAGCGACGGCCGCGAGGCCGGTCGAGCCGAGGACGATGGTCCGCTTCAGGTTGGTACGCATGGTGTGTTTTCCTTCCTTCAGTGCGGCTTTCGCACGATCGGTTGTCCGGTCACGGCCGCAGATCGGATTGGATCGGATGCCGGAGCAGCCGCCGACCGGACGGTGACCAGCCCACGCGTCCCGCAGGATTCCGGGCGACGAGCGGCATCCTGAAAAGTTGTTATGAGGCGTCGCAGCGCGGCGCCCGGGTCAGGATTGTGCAAGTGGTCGGCAGGAAGTTCCATGACCACGCCGACCTGAAGGAGATCCGTGACCACGCCGACGCACATCCTCCAGGAGAACGGCTCCAGCAGATTCCCCCTGATCGACAATCTGCGGTCATTCGAGGACCAGCTCCGGTTCACCCTGACGCAGATGGACGGCTCCTCCTTCTGGGCGCTCAGCCTGTGGCGCGCGCCCGAGGGCGCCAACCTGCGCGCGAGCCTGCCTCCCTCGGAGAACTACATCCAATGCGCCGGTGATGCCGTAGGCGTGACGGTCGAGGTCCGTTCGACCGACGCCACCGGCACGGCGCACCAGTACACCGTCGGCAAGCCCGGTACGCCCTCGCCGGGAGAACCCACCGAGACGATCCGCTGGGACAGCGGGCGACGCAGCACGACGGTCCATGCGCACGAGGTGTTCACCCTCGATGAGGCCGCAGAGATGTTCATCGCCTACTACCGCGACGACCGCGTGCCCGCCGAGAACACCCTGCGCGAGCTCGGCGGCGCCTGACACCCCCCGACCCGACGCAAGCGGCATCCATTCATCGCGGATGATCGCCGTTTCCGTCGGGTCGAGACCTCGCTCATGGTCGCCGTCGATGGGGCGTTCTCCCCATCGCGGCCGAGGGTGTGCCGTGGCTACTGTCGATGGCGGAGGTGGTCGCCGTGGGGATGATGTTGCCCAATGAGTTGATCTGGATCATGGACAAGATGGGGCTCGAGTGGCCCGACATCGACGAGGACGAGGTCCACAAGGCAGCCGACCTCGTGCGCGGGTACCGCGACGACATGGAGTCGATCATCCAAGCCGTCGACAGTCGCGTGAACGGCGACCTGGCCACGGCGCTGCAGGGCAACGCCGGCACGGCGCAGGTCGAGGGGTGGAATCGAAACCGCTCCGACAACATGCAGAAGCTCCTCGATGTGCTCGGCCCCGCAGCGACGGGGATCGACATCGCGGGTGGCATCGTCCTCGCGATGAAGATCAAGGTCATCGCCGAGGTGACCCTGACCCTCATGCAGCTCGTGCCGTTGCTCGCCGCAGGCCCGCTCGGCGCCGGCGGCGCGGCGCTGCTGCTGCTCGCACGCAAGAAGCTCCTCTCCATGGCCATGGAAGCGACGATCGAGCAGGTGATCAACGAGGTGCTGCCGCTGGCGGTCGAGCCGCTCGCCGAGCAGGTCCCGGTGATCGTCATGGCCCTCATGGACGCCCCCGTCGTGGAGGGTGCCATCGGCGACGTGGACGAGTTCGAAGCCGACCTCGAGGCGCTGGAAGCAGCCGCCGACGAGATGGACGCGCAGGCCGTCGACATCGAGGACCGCACCGATCGGCTCCTCGCCGACCTCGCCAACCTGCAGATCTCGGGAGACTGACATGACCATGAAGAGCCTCATGCGCGAGATCGTCGACGCCGTCGACGGCGCGGGTCGCGAGTTCAAGAAGGGGTTCGGGGGTGCGTTCCGCAAGCGCGGCGGCAAGCACCGCGCGGACGCCGCACGCATCCGGGGCACGGACCGACGCAACAGCGCCGACGCCGGGCAGCACCGGCGCGACGCACCCGTCGCCACCCACGCCGCGGAGTACGACATGCTCACGGATGTCAGTCGCGGAGTCGACCAGCTCGGCCGCACCGGGCGCCACGCCGCGCCGGACTACAACGTCGCGAACGACCTCGGAACCTCGGTCGGCAAGGCTGTGCGCGAGACCCCGCGCGAGGTGCTGGACGACGTGCTCGGCACGCCGAAGAAGATCCCGGGGCAGGTCGTCGAGGAGCTGTACGAGGATGCCATCGGGCAGGACAACCCCGACGCGTACGGCAAGAAGAGCCGCGGTGACATGGAGTTCCTCGCTCCCAGCGGCGAGGCGGCAGACCTGCGCGGACTGAATCAGGCCGGCATCGAGGAACGGTTCGGCCTCACGCCCGGCGCGCTGGACGGCGCGACGTGGGAGGTCCGCCCCGTACCCGGGACCACCTTCGTCACCATCGACGTCTCCCGCCCCGAGGAGTGACCGGCCGGTCGAGGGGTCGCAGATGGTCGCGGTGAAGGCGGCGGGACGACCATCTGCGACGCCTCGGCGACGGCTCAGCCGCGCAATGCGTCGGGCGCGACGCCGAGCAGCGCGGCGAGCGCGCGGCGGGTGAGGTCGGTGCGCGCGGGGTCGGCGCGCCAGCGCACGAGACCCTGCGCGCCGAGGCCGTCGATGATCGCGAGCAGGTGCCAGGCGATCGCGTCGGCGTCGATCGCACCGAACTCGCCGCGCTCGCGGCCGCGGTCGATCTCGGCGGCGAGCGCGCGCTGCCACGCGTCCATCTCGGCGCGCACCCGCACGGCGAGCTCCTCGTTGCGGGTGCCCAGCGCCCACCCCTGTACCCAGACGAGGGTGACGTCGTTCGGTTCCTCACCGAAGACGGTGTCGAGCAGGATGCCGAGGCGCGTCGTCGCGGCATCCGTCACCCGCATCGCGGCCAGCACCGCGGCGAGCTCCTCGGCGACGACAGCGCCGAAAGCCTCAGCCACCAGCACGTCCATCCCGTCGGCGTGGTGCGCGACGAGCCCGGGCGCGACGCCGACCCGGGCGGCGACCGCGCGCAGGGTGACGGCGTCGAGGCCGTCGGCGAGCGCGATCTCTCGAGCGGCGAGGGCGATCTCCTCGCGACGCTCGGCGGGGCTCTTGCGGGCCCGGCGGGCAGTTGACGCCTGAGACATCGACTCGGTAGCCTCCCCTTGTTGATCAATTGATCAATAAGTTACCCGAGGATGGAGGAGCCCGCCATGGCCTGGCGCATGCCGAGCGAGACCGCCGCGCACGAGCGCACCTGGATGGCCTTCCCCCGTGAGGGCTTCACCCTCGGCGACACCGATTCCGAGCGCGAAGAGGGCTACGCGACCTGGACGGCCGTCGCCGCCGCGGTGGCGCGCTTCGAGCCGGTGACCATGGTCGTCGACCCGACCGAGACGGCCCGCGCGCGGCGCATGCTGCCAGGCGAGGTGACCATCGTCGAGGCCCCCGTCGACGAGTTCTGGATGCGGGACCACGGCCCCACCTTCGTCGTCGACGACGAGCGGCCCGGCGCCCTCGGCGCCGTCGACTGGATCTTCAACGGCTGGGGCGCCCCCGACTGGGCCGAATGGCAGAAGTCAGCGGCCCACGCCCGGCTGATCGCCGGCGAGGTCGGTGCCGAGCTGATCCCCTCCGACATCGTCAACGAAGGTGGCGGCATCCACGTCGACGGCGAGGGCACCGTCCTGCTCACGCAGACCGTGCAGCTCGACCCGCGACGCAACCCCACCGCCGACCGCGCGCGCATCGAAGCCGAGATGGCACGCACCCTCGGCGCGACCCACGCCGTCTGGCTGAGCCAGGGGCTCACCCGCGACTACGACGACCTCGGCACGAACGGTCACGTCGACATCGTCGCGACGATCCCCTCGCCGGGCCGCATCCTGCTCCACGATCAGCGCGATCCCGCGCACCCCGATCACGCCGTGACCGCAACGCTGCGCCGAGAACTGGAGGCGCAGACGGATGCCGCCGGTCGCCGCTTCGAGATCGTGTCGCTCCCCGCACCCGAGACCCTCACCGACGCGCACGGCCCCGTCGACTGGAGCTACGTCAACCACCTCGTCGTGAACGGCGGCGTCATCGCGTGCGGGTTCGGCGAGGAACGGGCGGATGCCGAGGCGCGGGAGATCCTCGCGATGGCCTACCCGGGCCGCAGGGTCGTCACGGTCGATGCCCGTGGCCTGTTCGCCCGCGGCGGCGGCATCCACTGCATCACGCAGCAGCAGCCGAAGGTGACCCGATGATCGACGTCGTCGAAGCGTCCATCGCCGACCTCCGCGCGGCGCTGGAATCCGGCGAGACGACCGCGGTCGAGCTCGTCGACGCCTACCTCGCCCGCATCGCGGCGTACGACGGGCCTGACACCGAGACGGCGCTGAACGCCGTCGTGGTGCACAACCCCGACGCGCGCGCCGAGGCCGCGGCATCCGATGCCCGTCGGGCCCGCGGCGACACGCTCGGTCCGCTCGACGGCATCCCGTACACGGCGAAGGACAGCTACCTCGTGCGGGGCCTCACTGCTGCGGCAGGCTCCCCCGCGTTCGCGGAGCTCGTCGCCCAGCGCGACGCGTTCACGATCGAACGGCTCCGCGCCGGCGGGGGGATCTGCCTCGGCCTCACGAACATGCCCCCGATGGCGAACGGCGGTATGCAGCGCGGGGTCTACGGCCGTGCCGAGAGCCCCTACAACGCGGACTGGCTCACCGCTCCCTTCGCGAGCGGCTCGTCGAACGGCTCGGGCACCGCGACGGCTGCGAGCTTCGCCGCGTTCGGCCTGGGTGAAGAGACCTGGTCGTCGGGTCGCGGTCCCGCCTCGAACAACGCGCTCTGCGCCTACACCCCGTCGCGCGGGGTCATCTCGGTGCGCGGCAACTGGCCGCTCGTCCCGACGATGGACGTCGTCGTGCCGCACACCCGCACGATGGCCGACCTGCTCGAGGTGCTCGACGTCGTCGTCGCCGACGACCCCGAGACGCGCGGCGACTTCTGGCGCGTCCAGCCCTGGGTCGAGCTCCCCGCCGCGTCGAGCGTGCGGCCCTCGTCGTACCCGGCGCTCGCAGCGGGCGCCTCGCTCGACGGGGTGCGCCTCGGCATCCCGCGCATGTACATCGGTGAGGACCCGGATGCCGGGACGGGCACGACGATCGGCGGTCCGACCGGTCAGCGCATCGAGACGCGGGAGTCCATCCTCGAGCTGTGGCGCGCGGCACGTGCCGACCTCGAAGCCGCCGGAGCGACCGTCGTAGAAGTCGACTTCCCCGTCGTGAGCGACTACGAGGGAGACCGCGTGGGCGCCAGGACGATCGAGGACCGCCTCCCGGCGGGATACCTGGACCGCGAGATCGTCGACCTGTCGGCGTGGGCGTGGGAGGACTTCCTCGACGCGAATGGCGACCCAGCGCTCTCGTCACTCGCAGACGTCGACGGTGCGACGATCTTCCCGCATCCGCCCGGCGCCCTCCCCGACCGCTACACCGGCTTCGACGACGACATCGGCGAGTACCCCGACTGGGTGCGATCGCACCCGGGCGCGACGCTCGACGACATGCCCGAGCTGGCTGACGGCCTCCGCGCACTCGAAGATGTCCGCCGCACCGACCTGGAGGAGTGGATGGATGCCGCCGGCCTCGACGCCGTCATCTTCCCCGCCGTCGCCGACGTCGGCCCCGCCGACATGGACGTGAATGCCGCCTCGGCCGACCTCGGGTGGCGCAACGGTGTGTGGATCGCCAACGGCAACCTCGCGATCCGACACCTCGGCATCCCCACCGTCACCGTCCCGATGGGCACGATGACCGATATCCGGATGCCGGTGGGCCTCACCTTCGTCGGGCGCGCCTACGACGATTCCGCCCTGCTCCGCCTCGGCGTAGCCTTCGAACGTCTGGGTACCCGCCGGACGCCGCCGCCGCGCACACCCGCGCTCCCCCGCACCACCTCGGAGACCCGATGACCCAGCCCGCACGCATGCACGATGTGACCGACGAGACCCGTCAGATCGTCGACCTCGTCCTCGACTATTCGCGGCAGCGGCTGCTCACCGACGACAACCCGCTCGACAAGCCGCTGCCCCCGGCCGAGCTCGCCCGCCTCGCCGGTGTGACGATCAGCGAGCAGGGCATCGGCGCGCGCAAGGCGCTGGGCGTCTTCGAGCATGTCCTAGCACCGGCCTGCATCACGACCGACGACCCGCGGTATCTGTCGTTCATCCCCAGTGCGCCGTCGAAGGCAGCCGCGGCGTTCGACCTCGTCGTCTCGGCGAGCGCGCTCTACGGCGGGTCCTGGCTCGAAGGCGCGGGTGCCGTCCACGCCGAGAACGAGGTGCTCCGCTGGCTCGCGAACGAGTTCGGCCTGCCCGCGACCGCTGGCGGTGTGTTCGTGCAGGGCGGGACGCTCGGCAACCTGTCGGCGCTCGTGGCCGCACGGGAGACC
This sequence comes from Microbacterium sp. LMI1x-1-1.1, assembly GCF_040676205.1. Classification (NCBI taxonomy): domain Bacteria; kingdom Bacillati; phylum Actinomycetota; class Actinomycetes; order Micrococcales; family Microbacteriaceae; genus Microbacterium; species Microbacterium sp. LMI1x-1-1.1. The sequence goes on along the minus strand of NZ_JBEGHM010000001.1, from coordinate 1,055,922 downwards.
GCCCGGGAACGCGGCATCCGTCCTGACCGCTGGCGCGTGGTCTGCTCGGCCGAGGCGCACTCCTCGATCGCGTCGGCGGCCCGCGTCATGGATGTCGAGGTCGTCCCCGTCGCTCCGGATGCCGGGGGTGTGCTGCGCGGAGATGCGGTGCGCGCCGCGCTCGAGGAGCACGGCGACAGCGTGTTCGCCGTGGTCGCGACCGCCGGGTCGACGAACTTCGGGATCGTCGACGACATCGCGTCGGTCGCCGAGGCGACCCGGGAGTTCGGTGTGTGGCTGCACGTCGACGGCGCCTACGGACTCGCGGCAGCACTGTCGCCCGAGGCGCGGCACTACTTCGCCGGGCTCGAGCATGCGGACTCGCTCATCGTCGATCCGCACAAGTGGCTGTTCGCACCGTTCGACGCGTGCGCCCTGCTCTACCGCGACCCCGAACTCGGCCGTCGCGCGCACACGCAGCACGCCGAGTACCTCGACACCCTCACCGAGACGAGCGACTGGAGCCCGTCGGACTTCGCCGCGCACCTCACGCGCCGAGCACGCGGCCTGCCGCTGTGGTTCTCGCTCGCGACCTATGGCGCCGAGGTCTACCGCGAGGCGATCACGTCATCGATCACGCTGGCCGAACGGATCGCCGCCGAGATCGAGTCGCGCGACGAGTTCGAGCTCGTGCGGCATCCGCAGCTGAGCGTCGTCGTCTTCGAGCGGCGCGGGTGGACCAAGGACGACTACACCGCCTGGTCGAACCGTCTGCTCGACGACCAGCACGCCTTCGTCACGCCGTCGAGCCACGCCGGCCGCACCAACGCCCGTTTCGCGATCCTGAACCCCCGCACGACGTTCGAGGACCTCGTCGGCATCCTGAACACGATGCGCTGAGCGGGTCGCCCCGGCTCAGGCGATGACGTTGCGTCGCGTGAGCTCGGGCTCCCGCGGTGGGACGAGCCAGTTCACGGCGGCGATCGCCAGCGGCAGGGCGATGGCGAGTACGCCGAGTAGCCACCACGGGATGTCAGCGAGGTCCAGCGGTTGCCCGGACGTCTGCGACTGCAGCCAGAAGCCGACGGGTGGAAGGATGCCGGCAGCAGCCCCCGCGAATGTGCCGAACCCCGCGATCACGAGTCCCTGCCACAGTCCGATCCGCCGCCGAAGCCCGGGCGTGCCGCCGACGGCGGCGAGCGTCGCGTCGTCGGGGCGCCGCTCGAAACGAGCGAGTCCGAGGGCGACCGCGCTCGCGCCCAGGACGAGGACGGCGACGGCCGCGAGCAGCGGGACGAGCCAGACGGCAGGGCTCGAGGGGCCGGTCTCGCGCCACAGTGAGACCTGGTAATCCGCGGTCATGAGACCGCCGGCGAGTTCGTACAGGTGATCTTGCGAATTCATCTCCGAGCCCTCGGGGAACGTGGCGAGCACCTGTCGTGGCACTTCCGTGATCCCCCAGGCGCGGGCGGTCTCCGGGGCGATCGCCGCCACGATCTGCTGGTGCGGTGCATCAACCGAGATCGCCGGCGCAGTGCGCTCCCAGCGTGGGGCGGGAACGTCGGCATCGTCGCGCCAGATGTTGCTGGGGACCTCGCCCTCGTAGTACTCGCGCGCGCTCCACGATCCCGCCGTGACCCGGCCATCGGTGACGTACCTGTCGTCGCTGATGATGACAGCGCCATCGGCGTAGGCCGCGCGCTGCGCCGGATCCAAGGTGACGCGCATCGCTGCCTCAACGTCGTCCGCGGCCACGATCGAGAGGTTGTCTGAGGGGTAGCCGTAGTAGGAGCTGACTCTCCTGTCGTCCTCGCCGGGCGACAGAAGCGAATCGCGGGGAGCAACGATCATCGCTCGATCGAGATCAGCGGGCAGGTCGGCCGACGACCCGACATTGAGGATGTCGGGCTGGGCGCTCACGAGGGCGGTGGATGTCGCCCCCGACGACGTGAACAGACGGGCGGCTTCATTCGCCGCTTGCTGCCCGACCTTCGCCGTCAGGAGAGGCTCCGACATCGAGGAGATATCCGCGACGACGGTCCCCAACGGCGCGCTGTACGTGTACGTCCGGGCCTGCTGCTCAGCCGTCATCGTCCCCATCGAGACTGCGAACACGCCGACGAACACCGTCGCTCCGATGGCGGCGAACGCGGGAACGGTTCGCGCCCCGTTCGCGACGGCGTCCCGTGAGGCGAGACGCGCGGCCAGACCGACGCGCGACAGGGCGCGGGACGCGAGCCACAGGAGCCATCGACCCGAGATGATGATGCCGATCTGCGCGAGCACCGGGCCGCCGATGATCCCCACGATGGGGATCCAGCGGAGCGGCGAGTCCCAGGCGACGACCGTACTGGCGGCCACGGCGCCCGCGGCGATGCCTGAGACGACGGTCACCGCCACACCGACGACGATCAACAGCGACCCCCACAGAGGCCGCGCGGCGGTGACCGTCATGGGCCGGCGTGCTCCACGCAAGGCGGAGATGGTGTCCGATTTCCCGACCGCGCGTGCAGGCGCCCACGCCGACGCCGAGCCGACCGCGACGGCGAACAAGAGGACGCCCCCGAGAAGTACCCACGGCACGTGGAATCCCCAGAACCTGATGGCGGATCCGTCGTCGAAGAGGGGCATCAACGCTGCAGCCAGACCGACCCCCATCGCGAGGCCCGCGCCCCCGGCGACGACCCCCAGGACCGCCCCCTGGAGGAGCACGACTCGACGGAGATCGCGCGGCTCGGCGCCGACGCTCGCCGCGATCGCGAGAGCCCGCTGCTGACGCCGCGCACTGACGGCGAAAGCCGCACCGGCGAGGAGGACGACCATGTACCCCGCGGCGAGCCCGCCGGCCCCGATCGCTCCCGCAAGAGCGAAAGCCTGTTGCTGATCCCGCTCTGCCGTGGTCGGGTTGCCGAAGTCGTCTCCCACCGGCGACGTGACGGGCGGCGGGTCCAGGACGAGCTGCCGCGAGTACACGCCGAATCCCGCGGCGTTCAGCGCCTCGAGCTGCGAGATACCGATGTCGGCGTCGGGCAGGTAGGAACGCACGGGGGCGTAGCGATCGGAGTCGGCGAACGCGAGGACGACCTCATCGGCGGCGACCTCGGCATCGCGGAACGTCCCCGTGATCGTGAACTTCTGACCATCGACGAGTGACAGCGTCTCCCCGATGCCGAGGCCGGTGCGGGTCAGCGTGGCGGGCGTGACGAGCACCTGTCGGTCATCAGCCGGCGCTCGTCCCTCGACGAGAGCGAAATGCCCGGCGAAGCGTGGGTCCGTGACGTTCCCCGCCCACGCCTTCACCCGGGCGATCCCCGCGATGGTCTCGACCCGTTCCTCACCTGAGGAGACGGGCACGATCTCCGTCCCGGCAGGCAGCGCGTTCGTGGGGTCCGTCGGCAACTCCGCCGTCTCGTCATCGATCGTCCCGGAACCCCAGGTGGACTCGTTGCCGTGCGTGTACGGATCGTCCGGCACCTGCTGGAACCCGGATGCTGCCGGCCACATCGGCTCGACCCACGCCGACATGCGCCCGAGTTCGACGTTCACCCGCTCTGCAGGCGTGGAGAACGTGCTCGAGATGAACACCGCCACCCCCGCCATCCCGGCGATCGGCAGGGCGATGAGCGACATGATCAGCAGCGACGACACCCACGCGCGGCGCACCTGGCGCCGCGCGATACGCACGGCGACCCGCATCCGCGCCGTGCGCGAGGGCTTCGGCCGCTCGGCGCGACGCCGCGCCCCGGCATCCGCGCGGGGCCGGTCCCGCAAGGTCGTCATCGCGCGTCCGACAACAGCGCGTCGGCGCCGTGACGCTGGGTCTCGTCGATGATGCGGCCGTCACGGAGGAACACGATGCGGTCGGCCCACGCCGCGTGGCGCGGCTCATGCGTGACGAGGATGCCGGCGGCCCCCTGGTCGACGCGGTGGCGAATCATCTTCATCACCGCTTCACCGGTCACCGAGTCGAGCGCGCCCGTCGGTTCGTCGGCGAGGATCAGCCGGCGCCCGCCGACGACGGCACGGGCGATCGCGACGCGCTGCTGCTGACCTCCTGAGAGGTCGTCGGGGTAGGAGTCGAGCTTGTCCTCGAGTCCGACCGAGGCGAGTGCATCCCGACCCGCACGGCGCGCCACCCGGGCCCGGAAGCCGTCGAGCTCGAGCGGCAGCGTCACGTTCTCGACGGCCGTGAGGGTCGGGATGAGATTGAAGTCCTGGAAGACGAACCCCAGGGAGCGCCGCCGGAGCTGCGCGAGATCGCGACGTGTCGCCGTCGAGAGGTAGGTCCCCTCGACGACGACTTCGCCGCTGGTGGGCTTCTGCAACCCGCCCGCGATCGACAGGAGCGTGGATTTGCCCGAACCGGACGCTCCCATGATCGCGACGAGCTCACCCTTGTCGACCGTCAGATCGACGCCCGACAGTGCTGAGACGCTCGTCTCGCCCTCGCCGTACTGCTGCGTGACCCCCACCAGCTGCAGGACGGCGGCGCTCATCCGACGACCGCCTCGGTGTCGCTCGCCTCGGATTTGGCGGGCCTCCCCCGTTTGGGAGTCTCTGTGGACAGCTCGAGCCCCATCGTGCGGTGCGGATGCCGCGCGAGGCGCTGCTCGGTGTGATCGAGCCATCGGGTCTCGGCCTCTGCCGCGAAGATCATCGAATCCACGACGAGAGACCACGCGAGTTCTTCGGGACCGTCCGGGTTCGAACCGGCGTACTTCGCTCGGTTGAGCTCCTGGAGCTGGCGCAGCGACGCGGAACGCTGTCGCTGGATGACGGCGCCGAGGTCGACGCCCGGCAGGGTCGCGGCGACGGCGAGCTTGATGGCCAGCTCGTCGCGCGTCCCCTGCGTGCGCTCGACGGGAGCGTCGAGCCAGGCCTGCACCTCGGCGGATCCGGCATCCGTGATCTGCCAGTAGACGTGACCCTGCTCGTCGACGTCGCCCTTCTCGACGAGCCCGTCGCGCTCGAGCCTGTCGAGCGTGTTGTAGATCTGACCCACGTTGAGTGGCCAGGTCGATCCGGTGCGGCGGTCGAACTCCGCGCGCAGCTGATAGCCGTAGCAGGGACCCTGATCCAGGATCGCCAGCAGGCTCTGTCGTACCGACATCGGGACTCCTCGCTGCATACCGGGTATGTGTTTTCTGAGTATATGCATACCGGGCAACATCCACACAACGCCCGCCCGTCTTACGCTGGAGGAATGGCCGACGACCGAGCCGCGAACGACGACCCCCGCCTCATTGCGGCGCGCTATCGCGTCGAAAAGGCGGCGCAGGAGAACGGCGAGGAGCCGCCGGCCGAACCGGAGCGTCACGCCGGGACGCCCACCGGCACGGAGCGCGCGATGTACGTCGAGACCGCGATCCAGCAGGCCATCCGGCGCGGCGACTTCGACGACCTCCCCGGCGCCGGCAAGCCCCTCGAAGGCCTGGGTGGCTCGCACGATCCGGACTGGTGGATCAAGCGGAAGATCCGCACCGAGCAGCTCTCCGGCCTCGGCCCGCCCGCTCTGCGACTGCGGATCGAGCACGCCGAGTTCGAAGACCGCGTCGACGCCTTCCACCGCGAGGAGGACGTCCGCGAGTACACCGCCGACTTCTCGCGCCGCGTCGTCGAGGCGCGCAGGCAGCTGCAGGGCGGACCGCCCGTCGTCACCCCGACCCGCGACCCCGACGCCGAGGTCGCGGCCTGGCGGGAACGGCGCGCGGCGCGGGCCGCGGCATCCGCCCCTCCCGAAGCTCCCGCGAAGCCGCGCCGTCGCTGGTGGCGGCGGTAAGGCTCAGCCGATGGCGGCGCGCCACTCGGCCAGGAGCCGCGCGATGGTGCGGGTCTCGTCCCACGGCACCTCGGGCGCCTCGGTGCGCCCGTCGCGGAGCGCACGGATCGTGGCATCCGCCTCGGCCGCCATCGGCTGCACCGTCGGCACCTCGATCTCCTCACGCGTGCCGTCGGTGCGGATGAGGGTCGCCGCCTCGGTGCTGTCCGTCCGACTCCCCCACACGTTCGGGATCTCGAGCGTCGCATCCCGCCCGACGATGCGCGTCAGCCGAGGCAGGTCGTGCACGATCGCGGTGCGGATGTTCGCCGACGCACCGCCCAGATCGATGGATGCCGCCGCGCTCACATCGACGCCGGTCTCGCCGATCGTGCCCGCCGCCGCCTGCACGGCCAGCCCCGACAGGTCGTGGCCGGCCCAGGCCGCGACACCGACGACGAGCGACAGCGGGTAGCAGCCGACGTCGAGGATCGCGCCGCCGGCCGTCGCGGGATCGAACAGCCTGCCCGTGTGGGAGCCGGCGGCGAAGCCGAGCGACGACTCGATCTCGACGAGGTCGCCCAGCGCGCCGCCGCCGACGATCTCCCGCAGGCGGTCGGCGAAGGGACCGAAGCGGTACTTGAAGGCCTCGACGAGCGGGAGTCCCGCCTCGCGCGCGGCGCGGATCGCGGCATCCGTCTCGGCGGGAGACACCCCGAGGGGCTTCTCGCAGAGCACGGCCTTGCCGGCAGCGAGCGCCTGTTGCACGAGCTCGGTGTGCGTCGTGTGGACCGTGCCGATGTAGACCGCGTCGATGTCGTCGCGGTCGAGGATCTCGTCGTACGTGCCGACAACGGCTGCGCCGTGGGCCGCGGCGAACTCCTCCGCACGCGACACGTCGCGCGCGCCGACCGCGTGGAGGCGTCCGAGCTCCGAGTCGGGGAGCGCGTGGGCGAAGTCGCCGCTGATCGCTCCGGCACCGAGGATGGCCCAACGTGCGTGTGTCATCCGGCCACGCTATCGCCCGCGCCGCGGCCCGGATGCAGGTTCAGCAGCGCATCGGATGCCGGATGGGGCCCGATCGCACGGTTCTCCCTGCACTCGGCACGCGCAGCGCCGCGGCGCCGCCGGCGTCAGGCGTCGAGCGCCTGCTGGATGTCGGCGAGCAGGTCGTCGATGTCCTCGATGCCGACCGACAGCCGGACGACCTCGACCGGCACGGCCGCCTCGGTGCCGCGCACCGAGGCGTGCGTCATCGCGTCGGGGTAGTTCACGAGCGACTCGACGCCGCCGAGCGACTCGGCCAGCGTGAACAACCGCAGCGACTCGGCGAAGCGCCGCGCCGCCTCGCCCGATTCGAGGGCGAGCGACACGATGCCGCCGAAGCCGGACATCTGCCGCGCCGCGAGCTCGTGCCCGGGGTGCGACGCGAGTCCCGGGTAGTAGACCCGGGCGACGCGGTCGTGTCCGTCGAGGAAGGATGCCACGGCCATGCCGTTCTCACTGTGCCGCTGCATGCGCACCGCGAGCGTCTTGATCCCGCGCGTCGTGAGCCACGCGTCGAGCGGGCCCGACACGGCGCCGACGGCGAACTGGATGAAGCCGACCTTCTCGGCCAGCGCGTCGTCGTTCATGACGAGCGCACCGCCGACGACGTCGGAGTGCCCGCCGAGGTACTTGGTGGTCGAGTGCACGACGACATCGGCGCCGTGCGAGAGGGGGCGCTGCAGTGCGGGCGTCGCGAAGGTGTTGTCGACGACGACCAGCGCATCGACGGAGTGTCCGACCTCGGCGAGGCCGGCGATGTCGGTGATGCGCAGCAGCGGGTTGGACGGCGTCTCGACCCAGAGGATGCGGGGCGCCTTCTCGGCGACGGCGGCGCGGACGGCGTCGAGGTCGCTCATGTCGACGACGCGAAGGGTCACGCCCCAGTCGCCGAGCACACGGGAGATGAGGCGGAAGGTCCCGCCGTACACGTCGTTGCCGAGGAGCACCTCGTCGCCGGGGCGCAGCACCGCGCGGAGCAGCGCGTCCTCGGCCGCGAGGCCCGAGGCGAACGACAGCGCGTGCGCGCCGCCCTCGATCGCGGCGAGCTGCGTCTGCAGCGCGGTGCGGGTCGGGTTGCCGCTGCGGCCGTACTCGTACCCGCCGCGGAGCCCGCCGATGCCGTCCTGGGCGTAGGTGGTCGAGAAGTGGACGGGAGGGATGACGGCGCCGGTCGCCTCGTCGGGCTCCTGACCGGCGTGGACGGCGAGGCTCGCGAAGCCGCGAGCGGAGGACTGTGCACTCATGCGAGGCTCCCGGTGGTCTCGGTGTCGGTGACGACGGAGAAGCCGTGGGCGGTCATCCAGTCGTCGTCGTAGATCTTGCTGAGGTAGCCGCGGCCGTGGTCGGGCAGGAGCACGACCAGGACGGCGTCGGCGGGCAGGTCGCGGGCGACGCGGAGGGCCGCCACCACCGCCATGCCCGACGAACCGCCGACCATGAGCCCTTCTTCGCGGGCCAGCCGACGCGTCATCGCGAACGCCTCGGCATCGCTCACCCGCTCGTAGCCGTCGACGACGGTCGGGTCGAAGGTCGCGGGCATGAAGTCCTCGCCGACGCCTTCGACGAGATAGCCGTGGATGTCGCCGCCGGAGTAGATCGATCCCTCCGGATCGGCGCCCACGACGGTGACACGTCCCGACGACGCCTCTTTGAGGAACCGTCCGGTGCCGCTGATCGTCCCGCCCGTGCCGACACCCGCGACGAAGTGGGTGACGGTTCCGTCGGTGTCGCGCCAGATCTCGGGCCCGGTCGTCTCGTAGTGTCCGCGCGGTCCGTTGAGGTTGGCGAACTGGTTCGGCTTGAACGCGCCGGGGATGGATGCCGCGAGCCGATCCGACACGCTGTAGTAAGAGTCGGGGTGCTCGGGCGGCACGCTCGTCGCGGTCATGACGACCTCGGCGCCATAGGCCTTGAGGACCGCGACCTTCTCACCCGCGAACTTGTCGGGGACGACGAAGATCATCCGGTACCCGCGCTGCTGGGCGATGAGGGCCAGGCCGACCCCGGTGTTGCCACTGGTCGGCTCGACGATCGTGGCGCCGGGCTTGAGGTGGCCGTCGCGCTCCGCCGCGTCGATGATGTTCCGCGCGATGCGGTCCTTGGCGGAGCTGCCCGGATTGAAGTACTCGACCTTGGCGAGGACCGTGGCTTCGATGCCTTCGGTGACCTTGTTCAAGCGGACGAGCGGGGTGTTGCCGACCAGATTGGCGATGGAGGTGGCGTAACGCACGTGTTCTTCCTGACGGGATGCCGCACTCGCAGAGGTGCGGTCGCTGTGTGGGGTCGCGGATGTCGCCGGGGAACCGGCGGTCAGAGACGACAACAGCGAAGGGTCAGCACCCGACCAGAGTAGCGGACGCCCGGCATCCGCGGCGGGCGTCATCTGACGCAACAGAACGAAAGCTTCGGACACACGACCCTCGTCCCGCCCGCGCGAACGTAGGTTCGTTGTATGACGTCTCCCGCACACGCCGCATCGGACGACCGGGCCGCCTCCGGATTCACGGAATCCCTCTCGCCCGAGGAGTTCAAGGCCGTCTTCCGCGGGCATCCCGGCGGCGTCGCCGTCATCACGGCTGATGCGGGGGACGGACCGGTCGCTCTCACGGCGACCTCGGTGTCGTCCGTCAGCGCAGACCCGCCGCTGCTGATCTTCTCGGTGTCGGCGCAGTCGTCGGCGGCTCCCGTCCTGGCCGCCGCCGAGACCATCGTCGTCCACCTGCTGGACGCCGACGACCTGCGGGTCGCCGAAGTGGGTGCGACGAGTGGGATCGACCGCTTCGCGGAACTGCCCTGGTCACGCCTGGTCACCGGTGAGCCCGTGTATCACGGGGTTCGCGCGTGGGTCCGGTGCGCCGTCATCGACCGGATGGATGCCGGGGGCTCCACGATCATCGCCGCGCACGCCGTTCAGGCGAACATCGCCCGCGAATCCGAGGCGCCGCTCGTCTATCACAACCGGACCTGGCACCGGTTGGGTCCCGACACCGCTCTCTGAGAGAACGGCTCGCGCGCGATCAGGAACGTCGCGCGAGGTCGTCAAGTGCCGCAGCGATCCGGCGGATCGTCTCGGCGGTGGTCTTCGCTTCGCCTTCATCCAGGTTGTCGATGACCGACACCACGGCCGCATGGTGCGCACCGTAGACCTCGTCGACGAGGTCGTTGGCCGACTCCGTCGGCATCAGATAGTGGGCACGTCGGTCCGTGGGGTGCTGCTCGCGCGTCACATACCCTTTGCCCACCAGGCGCTCGATCACGTTCGTGACGGTCGCACTGGAGGTACCGAGCATGACGATCAGGTCCTTGGGACTGATCTCCCGCTCTTCCCGCCGCGCCTGGACGAGGTAGCGGAGTGCGGCGAGGTCTATCCCGCCGAGTCCGGAGATCCGCTGCGAGCGGTCCGCCTGAACCTGCTCGGCATGGCGGAGCTCGAGGATGGCGCTACTGAGTAGGCGTCCGGCCTCGGTGTGGGGCTGCGAGGCATACAGATGCGTGTGCTCATGTCGAACGATGGACTGAGGCATGTCAACTCCTCGGCTCGTGACGGGTGTCGAACATCATCCGATCGCCGCCCGAGCCTCAGCCGCATCCGGATACTTCCCGACGAACCCTCCGGCGTGATCTCGGGTGATCCAGCCTGCGGGGCTCTGCTCGACGGTTCCGAGGAACCGCCCGTCGGTGTTGCCGACCCAGAAGCCCGCCTCGACCTCGTGCCACGTCGCGATCTTCTCGCTGACGTCCACGGAGCCGTACGAGTCGAGCACCTCCATCGACTTCACCACCTTACATGTCTGAATCTGTGACAGTTCTTGTCCTTCTCGAAATCAATGATAGACATGAGTTGTGAAATCCACTAGATCTATTGTTTAGCTAGTAATTCAGGAACGGACAGATGACACCCTCACCCGCACACCCCATCCCGGCGCCCTTCGCCTTGATCGGTGTCGCTCTCATCCCCGAGCAGCGCACGGGCTGGTGGGTCCCTCTCATCACCTCCCTTTCACGCCCGCGAGCGCACCGCACAACGGCGCAGCCCGCACACCACTGACCGCAGCACCCCGAACCCACCAGGAGAACGTCATGGGAAGCCTCTACTACGGGAACGTCGAATCCCCCATCGTCATGCCCGACCGCATCCTCGCCCACCTCGCCGCGATCGCGACGACCAAGCTGCGGCGGAGCGAGAGCTTCGTCGTGTCCTGGAAGGGAACCGGCGACAACGGCGAGGGCCGCACGACCCTCTGGTTCCAGCCGGCGATCCCGCTGCGCTTCGTCTACGACCAGTCGGCTGCTGTCGCGCTGAACCCCGCCACGCTGCGGGAGATGGCCGACCAGGCCACGTCGAACGGCGGCCTCGTCCTCGACGCAGATCTGGACATCCCCGAGATCGGTGCCGCACGCACCGAGGCGCGTCGACCGGTGGTCGCCGCGTGAGTCACCCCGATCTCAGCGACGAGGCCGACGCCTACGAGGACGCCCTCGCCGCCGATTTCACCGAGCGCTTCGGAACCCCTCCGCTGTTGGTCTGACCGTTCTCCGAGCACACGAACTCGTGCCGCCCCTCCGCCGTTCCCCCCACGGCGTCGACGGGGCGGCATGTTTCGTTACGGGCGGCGACGCGGGGACCCTCGCGTCACGCGCTGGGGTCGCCCTCGCCCGCATCTGCAGGCTCCGGAACCAGGTGCAGACCCGCCGGCGAGTTCGCCGCGTACATGAGGGCCTCCGACCACGCGCGGTTGATGCGCGACTGTCGGCTTCCGTAGTACTTGAAGACCAGGGATGCGTGCGGGTGAAGCCACACGGAGGTCCGTCCCTCGCCGATGCTCTTGTCGTCGCGCCACGTGAAGTGGAAGGACTCGCCACGACGCAGCTTGTTGCCGATCACCTGCTGCAGGTGTGCCAGCGTGCGGTCCTCGAAGTCCACCTTGATGGAGTCCTCATAGATGAACTTGCCCACGGCAGCCCCCTCGTCGTGTCATCTCGGTATCGAAACGACGTCTCCCCATTATGGTGTCCCCATGGGCCTGATCTACTACGGCGGCTCGGCGATGCCCATCCGCATCGAGGACCGCGCACTCGCTCACCTCAAGGTGGTGGTCGCGACCAAGCTCCGCCGTTCGGAGAGCTTCACCGTGTCGTGGCAGCATCCGGACGATACCCCGCGGGGGCGGACGACGATCTGGTTGCATCCCGCGATCCCGCTCAGGTTCGTCTTCGACCACGCGGAACCGCCGACGCTGAATCGCGAATGGATCGAGGAGCTCGCGGCATCCGCCAATTCCTCGGGCGGGATTCAGCTGCCGGCGCGGATGTTCGATGAGGACAGCGGGCCCGACGTCACGGAGTGAGGTGCCCCTCGGCGGCGGCCTCGGGCTCGGACTCGTCCGGGATCGGGATGAGAGCGATGGGGACGCCGGGCGAGATGAGCAGGTGAGCCGGACGAGGAGCGCCCTCGCCGTCGTTCACCACGATCCATCCGTGGCCCGCGTCGAGCGCCGCAGCCACCTGCGCCGAGAAGGTCTCGAAGGACTCCTCGCCGATGCTGTACAGCGTCCCCCCGTAGTGCACGTCGATGCGCTTCACCATGCCACGCTCTCCTGTTCCGCCTCTGCGGGTTCCGGGACGATGTACAGACCGGACGGGGAGTTCGCGACGGCGGCGAGCGCGTCCACCCAAGCGAGGTTCAGCGGCGCACGCTGACCTCTGTAGAACTTGAAGACGAGCGTGCACCGCGGGTGCAGCCAGATGCTGGTGCGGCCGTCGCCGATCGCGGCGTCGTCCTTCCACGTGAAGTGGAAGGACTCGCCGCGACGGAGCTTCGACATGATGACCACCTGGAGGTGGGCAAGCGCACGGTCGTCGAAGTCGACCTTCAGCGTGCCGTCGTAGATGAACTTCCCCACCGGGAGGTCACCGGGGCGAACGGTTCTCGGCGCTGATCATCCACGCGAACTGCTCGAGGCTCTCGAGGATGCTGTGGAGGATGTCGGCGCTGGTCGGGTCCTCGTCGTCGACGTCGTCGTGGACGTCGCGGCAGGTGCCGATGACGGCCTCGAGACGCTCGGTGACGAGGTCGATGACGTCGGAGGTCAGGACCTCGCCGTGCGGGAACTCGGGCAGCGTCGTGGTCTCGGCCACCGTGTCGCTCCGGCCGTCGGGAACGGCGTGCAGGGCGCGCATGCGCTCCGCGATCGTGTCGCTGAACTCCCGCGCGGCGTCGATGATCTCGTCGAGCTGAAGGTGCGTGTCGCGGAAGTTCTTCCCGACGACGTTCCAGTGCGCCTGCTTGCCCTGGATCGACAGCTCGAGGAGGTCGACGAGAACGGCCTGCAGGTTGTCGCTGAGCTTTTGAGAGGCGGTGAATCCGCGCTCGGCGTTCTGCTCTTCGGTCAGCTGCGCGCCCGACTTGCCGGGGCGGCGCTTGTTGCGGGTGGCGGGCTTCGTCTGAGTGGTCGTCATGGGACGGCTCCCCTTCTGTCGCGGAACGTGGATGCCTCCCACGCTAGGACGAAGGCGATCCCGAGGTCATCGGGTTGCGCGGCCCGGGAGGCGGTGATATCCCCGGAGCTCACGCTCCCGGCTCACTCCTCGATGCGAGCGAGAGCAGCGGCCATCTCGTCGTCGGACAGTGACAGACCCGCGTCCGTGAGCCGCTGTGCGAGGACGTTCCGCGGATCGACGCTGTCGTGCCCCTGCAGATCGGCTCGGGTCTGGGCGATGATGCCGTCGAGCTTCTGCCCGGCATCCGCGGGGTTCACCGACATGGCGGGCTCTGCCTGTACGGCGTCGCCGGCGCGGCCGGCATCCTGTGCATCACTCATGGCGTCAGTGTGCTCGTCTTCGCGGGCGCGGTCATCCCCTTGACCGGGCGCGACGACCCGGATAGGTCTCAGGAATGCGGTGAGCGCTCCGGATGGATCGTGGGCCCGCGCCACTTCGGGGAGAACCCCTCGACCTCGAAATCGTCATACGCCGCCGCGACGGCTTCGGTGGGAGGGTCCCGTGGTTCGGGCACCGGGATCAGCGCGATAGGGACACCCGGCGTGATGAAGAGGTAGGCGGGGCTCGCGCTTCCGACGCCGTCATTGACGGCCAGCCAGTGCTGGCCGTCGCGGGCGCCCTCTTGGATCTCGCGATGGACGTCGTCGAGCGTCCGGTTCGCGACGCTGTACCACTGCCCGCCGTACGAGATGTCGATGCGTCCCATCGGTTCTCCTCGGCTGCGATCGGTCTCGACATCCACCATCTGTCGTGGCGTCGCGCGTGTCACGTCCTTGACATGTTCGGGTGCCGCCGTTTAGAGCGCCGCCAGGGGCGGGCGGTGCGCGATCGGCTTCGGCTTGGCGCGGCGCGGAGCGCAGGCCGCGACGTGTCGGGCTGCACCGATCAGAATCTGGTCCATGTCCGCGAACCACGCGCTCCCCGAGCCGCCGTGGACCCAGGTCACGTCGAACCCGGCGGGGTCCGCCGCCTCGACGTAGGCGATGACGCTGGCGGCGTCGGAGCTGTCGACGCGGGAGTCGCAGAGGCGCCATGCCGTCGGCGACAGCGGCTGCAGGGTCAGCTGATGGACGGGATCGGCACTCATGGCGCACCTCCGAGGTGTGGTGTCCGCGATCGTCGCTGATCGCCGGGGGGGTGAGGTCTTCACTCGCCCCCTCACCCTCACTCGCGCTCGTCGGACCGGTGAGGGGCTTGACACCGAGAGGGCCCCAAGTTAGCTGCAGCGAGTAGCAGAACGACGCCTCGCGAGTCAATGCCCCCCTTCCGGAACCGGCACCCCGATTACCGTGATCACCGCAAGGTAAGTAGGCGGATGGTCGAGACGAGAGGTGTTCGGGTCACCGATCCTTTCCCACGCTTATGAGGGGCCCCGGCGATCGGGCTTATCGCCGGGGCCCGACCTTTGCAAGGCCCCCGGTTCGATGGCATCCGCGCCCTACGTTGACACGAACGAGAGGAGCACCCATGACCGAGCACGAGGCCGCCCCCGAGTCCGATTCCTCGCTCCCCGGCGGGAGTCTGCCGGACGAGGACCCCATCGAGGCCGTATCCAAGGCTGCCCGCAACGACGAGCCGGTTCCCATCGAACAGATCGAGCCCGGGGTGGACCCCGACTCGGCCGATTCCAGTCGATCGCTCAACCGCACCGGCGACTGAGTTCGCCAGCGCCCGACGCGTCAGCCCAGCTCGACGCGTTGCGCGTACTCGTTGGCGCGGGTGGCGACGTCGTTGATATATCGCGTCAGCGGGTTGTAGGTGAAGACGGCATCCCGCCAGGCCCTCTCGGTGCCGAGCGGGCCGGACCGGCACAGATACCGGGCAGCGGCAAGAGCCGCGTCGTCGATGTTGTTGGGGTCGCGGACGCCGTCCGCGTCGCCGTCCGCGCCCCAGCGCCGCCACGTCTCGGGGATGAACTGCAGCGGGCCGACGGCACGGTCCCACTGGTCGTCGCCGTCGAGAGCGCCGCCGTCGGTGTCCTCGATCGCAGCGACGCCGTCACCAGTGAGCCGCGGCCCGAGAATACGAGGCGCGACGAGGCCGCGCTTGGTCAGCGTCGCCCCGCCGTAGGAACCGTGCCGGGACTCCACCCAGCCGATCCCCGCGAGGGTGTTCCAGGCGATGTCGCACGATGGCTGCTCGTGCGCGACGGTCAGGTCGGCCGCCGCGTAGGCGATGACCGCACGACGCGGGATGCCGGTGGCCGCCGCCACCTCGTCGGCCCACGCTCCGTCGACGAGATCGACGGCGGCAGCCCGTGAGGGGTTCGCCCCGGCCACAGCGACAGCAGGAGGGGGTGCCACCGCCCAGCGGGACGAAACGGGCGGCAGGGGCGGCTCAGCGGGCTCGGCGGCCTGCGGGGGCGTGGAGGGCAGGCAAGCGGCGAGGAGCACCACGACCGCCGCAGGGGCGACGCCCAGCCCGACGGCGAGCGCTGCGGAACGTCGTCGCGCGCGCGCAGCCGGAGCCTTGCGACGTGCCGCCATCTGCGTCCTCCCCCGGTCGACTGCCCGCACCACGCTAACCCGCGCCGGTGGAGATCCGCTGGGGCCGAAGCCGCACCCGACCCGGTGAGGGATGCCGAGGAGCGAGGCGTCGCGTCAGCGACGGCATGCCGGGACGGCCGCCGCGCGCGCGATCCGGAACACGACCACGGCCGCCGCGACCCACGGCCCCACGATCAGGACGGGGTCGAGCCAGGCGTGCTTCACGTCGACGCGGCCTCGTCCGAACCTCGACGCGATCGGATGCCGTCCGCGTTCGCCGAACACCCCCGACTGTGTCACCGGATCGTCGGGGCGCCGCGAGAACAGCGACCTCACGTGCGCGCCGGCCGACTCGACGCGGTCGCCCAGGATCAGCAGCATCCAGTGCGGAGTCTGCCCCTCGCTGTAGCGCGTATAGGCGACCCGCCGGATGAGGCCCGAGAGCCCGTGGAGGGGCTGCGCGGTACCGAACACGGGCGTGAGGCGTTCGTGCTCGAGCGATCGCTCGCGACCGGCGCCGTGCGGCTGTTGCTCGGGGACGCGCCAGTGCGCACCGGTGTCGATCCCGGGTTGCTCGCGGGGGAAAGCGGGACGATCCGCCGGGTCGAGATCTGCACCCCACCCCGGGATGCGGCGACGCAGGTCGTCGGGATCGGGGGTCTGGCCGGGCTTGTCTGCGGTGTACGGCATGATTCCTCCTCGGATGCGGGTCAGGCGCCGAACGTGATGACGGGCTTGACGATGCCGTCGAGCTTGGATGAGAACACGTGGTAGCCCTCGGCGATGTCGTCGAGGTCGAAGCGGTGGGTGATCAACTCGCGAGGAGCGATGTGTCCCGCTCGGATGTGTTCGAGCAACCGCGGCCACTGACGCTTGACCGGCGCCTGGTTGGCACGGATGGTGAGCCCCTTGTTCATGGCGTCGCCGACCTTGACGGCGCTGAACAGCGGGCCGTACGCACCCATCACCGAGATGGTGCCGCCCTTGCGGACGGCGTCGATCGCCCAGTTGAGGGCGATGGGAGAACCGCCCTGCAGTTTCAGCTTGGCGGCGGTCACGTGCTGCACGACGTGCCCGTCGGCCTCGGCGCCCACGGCATCGATGACCGAGTCGGCGCCGAGTCCGTCGGTCATCTTCTTGAGGGTCAGGACGATGTCATCGACCTGACCGAAGTGCACGGTCTCGGCGAACGCGAAGGCGCGCGCCTTCTCGAGGCGGTAGTCGAGGTGGTCGACGACGATGACGCGTCCGGCACCCATCAGCCAGCACGAGCGAGCGGCGGCGAGGCCGACGGGTCCCGCACCCAGCACCACGACGGTGTCGCCCTCGACGATGTCGGCGAGCTGCGAACCGAAGTAGCCGGTCGAGAAGGCGTCGGTCAGCAGGAGCGCATCCTCGGAGGCGATGTCGTCGGGGATCACCTGAGGGCCGACGTCGGCGAAGGGCACCCGGACGAGCTCGGCTTGACCGCCGTCGAATCCGCCGGTCGAGTGGGAGTAGCCGTAGATGCCACCGATCGCCGTGGCGTTCGCGTTGACGTTGTGGCAGTTCGAATACAGCCCGCGCGCACAGAAGAAGCACGAGCCGCAGTAGATGTTGAAAGGAACCATGACCCGGTCGCCCGGCTTCAGGTTGTGTACCGACGACCCGACCTCCTCCACCCGGCCGATGAACTCGTGCCCGAAGGTGTGCCCGATCCGCGTGTCGGGCATCATGCCGTGGTACAGGTGCAGGTCGGAACCACAGATCGACGCCAGTTCGACGCGCACGATGGCGTCGTTCGGGTGCGCGATCACGGGATCGGGCTTGCGGTCGACGCGGATCTTGTACGGTCCGCGATAGGTCATCGCCTTCATCGGTCCTCCTCAGGTTCCGGGCGAGCCTGGTCGCCGGGGACGCGAGGAGGGAGGGGGTTGCGCCGCCCGCGCCGACGTGTCAGCCCTCGGCGGACCCGCCGAGCTCGAAGCGATACCCCATGCCCGCCTCGGTGAGGATGTGACGCGGATGCGCCGGATCCTCCTCGAGCTTGCGGCGCAGCTGCGACACGTACAGGCGCAGGTACCCCGTGTCGCTCACGTGCTCGCTCCCCCAGATCGAGGTCAGGATCGTCTGGCGGGTGACGAGCTTGCCGGGGTTGCGCAGCAGGATTTCGAGCAGCTGCCATTCGGTCGGGGTGAGCCGCACGCGCTCGGTCTGACCACCGGTGGTCTTCATGACGCTGCGCGCCGCCAGGTCGACGGAGATCGATCCGAACTCCGTCACCGGATCGGGCTCCTGCTGGGGGGCGCGACGGGTCAGGGCCCGGATGCGCGCCAGGAGCTCGTCGATCGAGAACGGCTTCGTGACGTAGTCGTCCGCACCGGCGTCGAGCGCGTCGACCTTGTCGGCCGCGCCCGTGCGTCCCGACACGACGAGGATGGGCGCATCGGACCAGCCGCGGATCGCGTGGATCACCTCGATGCCGTCGAGCTGCGGCATCCCGAGGTCGAGCAGGAAGATGTCGGGGTGGTGATCGACGGCCGCCGAGATGGCCTGCGCGCCGTCGGCGGCGGTGAACACCTCGTATCCGCGCGCCGACAGGGTGATGCGGAGCGCTCGGACGATCTGCGGATCGTCATCGGCGATGAGGATCTTCATGCGGATGCCTCCTCGTCGGCGACCGGCAGCGACACGACCATCGTCAGCCCGCCGCCGGGGGTGTCCTCGGGGGTGAGAGCACCGCCCATGCCTTCGACGAATCCCTTCGACAGCGCGAGGCCGAGACCGAGACCGGTGCTGTTGTCGGTGTCGCCGAGCCGCTGGAACGGCACGAACACGTCGTCGCGGCGCTCGGCGGGGATCCCCGGTCCGTGGTCGATGATCCGGATCTCGGCGACCGCACCGAAACTGCTCGTCGCGACGCGCACCTTGCGCCCCTCGGGCGAATGGCGCAGCGCGTTCGCGAGCAGGTTGACCACCACGCGCTGCAGCAGGACGGGGTCGGCTCGGAGCTCCACATCCGGCTCGAGGTGGATGTCGACGGATGCCGGTCCGGCACCGAGCTCTTCGAGGGCAGGAAGGATGACGTCCGCCGGGTCGATCGTGAGGAGCGAGACCGCGAGGGCCCCGGCCTGCAGCCGGCTGACGTCGAGGAGGTCGGTGACGAGCGCGGCCAGCATGCCGAGCGACTCGTCGGCCGTCTGCAGCAGCTCGTTCCGATCGCCCTCGCTGTAGGTGCCGTTGCGGAGCCCGCCCACGGCCGCCGTCGCCGCGGCGAGCGGGCGGCGGAGGTCGTGACTGAGGGCCGACAGGAGTGCGCTGCGGACCCGATCGGATGCCTCGAGGGGAGCGAGCCCGCTCGCGACCTCGGCGAGGTCCTGCTGCTGCAGGGCGGCATCCATCTGGGCGACGATGGCCGACAGGAGGCGGCGCTCCGACGCCCGCAGGTCGTGACCGTGGAGCTCGAGGACGGCGCGCTCCCCCACCGGCACGGCGGTGAACCGGCCGCCGCGGAGGGGCTCACCGCTCGCCGCCAGGATCGTCTCGTCACCGGACGTCCCCCCGCTCGAGGTCGTGCCCGCGACGAGACGCACGCCCGCGAGACGGAACGCCTCACGGGTGCGTTCGACGAGGGCCTCGACGGCGCCTGCACCGCGGAGCACGCTTCCTGCCACGGTCTGGAGGAGCTCGGACTCCGCCGCCGCCCGTCGGGCCGCACGCGTCTGGCGGGCGGCGCGGTCGACGACGACGCTGACGAGGATCGCGATGACGACGTAGAGGGAGAGGGCCAACAGATGCTGCGGCTCGTGCACATGAACGGTGAACAGCGGCTCGACGAAGAAGAAGTCCAGCGTGATCCCGCTGAGCAGCGCCGCCCAGAGGGCCGGCCAGATGCCGCCGACGAGCGCGACGACGACGACCAGCAGCTGGTAGCTCAGCACGTCGCTCGTGATCGACTCGTCCGTGCGGGTGACGAACAGCAGCCACGTGAGGAGCGGCCCCCCGAGGAAGGCGACCGCGAACCCCGCGAGCCGGCGCTTCATCGAGAGCGCACCGCCCAGCCGCGGCAGCGCGAACCTGCCGCCTGCGGCGGAGTGGGTGACGATGTGGACGTCGATGTCGCCGGATTCGCGGATGACGGTGGCGCCGATGCCGGGGCCGGCGAAGACCGCGGCGAGCCTGCTGCGACGACTCACGCCGAGGACGAGCTGCGTCGCGTTCACCGACCGGGCGAACTCGACGAGCGCCGTCGGCACGTCGTCGCCGACGACCTGGTGGAACGTGCCGCCGAGCTTCTCGACGAGCGTCCGCTGCTCCGCGAGCGCTCCGGGATCTCCGCCGCGCAATCCGTCGTTGCTCGTGACGTGGACGGCGAGGAGCTGACCACCGGCCGAGCGGGCGGCGATACGGGCCCCGCGCCGCAGCAGGGTCTCACCCTCGGGCCCACCCGTCAGGGTGACGACGACCCGCTCGCGCGCCTCCCACCTGCTGTCGATGCCGTGCTCGGCGCGGTAGGACGTGAGGGCCTGATCGACCTCGTCCGCCAGCCACAGGAGGGCGAGTTCGCGCAGCGCCGTGAGGTTGCCGAGCCGGAAATAGTTCGACAGGGCGGCATCCACCCGTTCGGCCGGGTACACGAGCCCGCCGGCGAGACGGTCCCGGAGGGCCTGCGGTGCCAGGTCGATGACCTCGACCTGGTCCGCCGTGCGCAGGACCTCATCGGGGACCGTCTCGCGCTGGGGCGCCCCGGTGATCTGGTGGACGACGTCGTTGAGGGACTCGATGTGCTGGATGTTGACGGTCGAGATGACGGAGATCCCGGCATCCAGCAGCTGCCGCACATCCTGCCAGCGCTTCTCGTTCGCCGAACCCGGCGCGTTGGTGTGGGCGAGTTCATCGACGAGGGCGACACCCGGATGCCGCGCGATCACGGCCTCGAGGTCCATCTCGGTGAGCGTGACACCCCGATGGGTGATCTCTCGGCGCGGCACTTCCTCGAGCCCGTCGGTCATACGCAGGGTCGCGGCCCGGCCGTGGGTCTCTACGACCGCGATGACGACGTCCGAGCCCTCGCCTGCCAGGCGCCGGCCCTCCTCGAGCATCGCGTACGTCTTGCCCACGCCGGGAGCCGCGCCCAGCAGGACGCGCAACCGTCCGCGTCCCGCCACTGTCAGCCTCCTAGCCGGTCGAGCGCCAGATTGAGTTCCACCACGTTGACGGTCGACCCGCCGAGGTACCCGAGGTCGGGACCCTGGGTGTGCTCGGCGACGAGCGTGCGCACCTCGTCGACCGGGAGGTTCCGGGCCCGGGCGACGCGGTCGACCTGGATCGAAGCGTACGCGGGGCTGATGTGCGGGTCGAGTCCGGAGCCGGAGGCGGTCACCGCATCGGCGGGCACCTCCGACTCGGCGACGCCCTCACGCTCGGCGATCGCGGTCTTCCGCTCGGTGATCGACGAGATGAGGTCGGTGTTCTCGGGGCCGAGGTTCGAGCCCGACGAGGCGCCGCCGTCGTAGCCGTCGCCTGCGGCGGACGGGCGGGATTGGAAGTACTCGGGGAGTGCGGCACCGTCGGCACCCGTGAAGGACTGGCCGATGAGGGACGAACCGACGACCTCACCCGACGCGTCCCGGACGAGGGAGCCGTTCGCCTGGGCGGGCAGGGCGACCTGTCCGACCAGGGTGATGAGGGCGGTGTACCCGAGGCCGAGGATGAGGGTGAGGACCACCATCGCGCGGATCGAGACGAGGACGGTGCGCCCGGTGGCGCGGGACGAGCTGTTCATGACGGGGATGTCCTTCGGATCAGAAGCCGGGGATGAGGCGGACGAGCAGGTCGATCAGCCAGATCCCGATGAAGGGGGCGACGACACCGCCCAGGCCGTAGACGGCGAGGTTGCGGCCGAGGATCGTCGACGCGCCGCCGGGTCGGTAGCTCACGCCGCGGAGGGCGAGCGGGATGAGGAAAACGATGACGAGCGCATTGAACACGATGGCCGACAGGACAGCGGATGCCGGCGAGTGCAGCCCCATGATGTTCAGGGCCCCCAGCTGCGGGAACACGCCCATGAACATCGCCGGGATGATGGCGAAGTACTTGGCGATGTCGTTCGCGATCGAGAACGTCGTGAGCGCGCCGCGCGTGATGAGCAGCTGCTTGCCGATGCGGACGATGTCGATGAGCTTCGTCGGGTCGGAATCGAGGTCGACCATGTTGCCGGCCTCCTTCGCGGCCGACGTTCCCGAGTTCATCGCGACACCCACGTCGGCCTGCGCGAGGGCGGGCGCGTCGTTGGTGCCGTCACCGGTCATCGCGACGAGGTTGCCGCCCTCCTGCTCCTTGCGGATGTAGGCGAGCTTGTCCTCGGGGGTCGCCTCGGCGAGGAAGTCGTCGACGCCCGCTTCCTTGGCGATGGCGGCCGCCGTCAGCGGGTTGTCGCCCGTGATCATGACCGTCCGGATGCCCATCGAGCGGAGCTCGGCGAAGCGTTCGCTGAGGCCGTCCTTCACGACGTCCTTCAGGTGGACGACGCCGAGCACGCGACCGGTGCCGGCGGCATCCTTCGTCGCGACCACCAGCGGAGTCCCGCCGGACTGCGAGATCTCCTCGGTGCGCGCCGTGAGGTCGGTCCGTACATCAGCAGGCAGCGGCGAGCCGTCCTGCTCGAGCCACCCGATGATCGCCGAACCGGCGCCCTTGCGGATGGACGAGCCGTCGGGCAGGTCGAGACCGCTCATGCGGGTCTGCGCCGTGAAGGGCACGATGACGCCCTGGGATTCACCCGTCACGTCGACGCCGCGGCGGACCGCGAGGTCGACGATCGAGCTGCCCTCGGGGGTGGGGTCGGCCAGCGACGACAGCGCGGCGGCGCGGGTGAGCTCGGCTTGCGCCATCCCATCGAGCGGGACGAACTCGGATGCCTGGCGGTTGCCGTACGTGATGGTGCCGGTCTTGTCGAGCAGCAGCGTCGTCACGTCGCCGGCTGCCTCGACGGCACGACCCGACATCGCGAGGACGTTCCGCTGCACGAGGCGGTCCATGCCGGCGATGCCGATGGCCGACAGGAGCGCGCCGATCGTCGTCGGGATGAGGCAGACGAGGAGGGCGACGAGGACGGGGATGCTGACCGGTGCCGCCGCGTACGAGGCGACGGGGTTCAGGATGAGGGCCACCACCACGAAGATGATCGACAGGCTCGCGAGCAGGATGTTGAGCGCGATCTCGTTCGGGGTCTTCTGCCGGGCGGCGCCCTCGACGAGGGCGATCATCCGGTCGACGAAGGTCTCGCCGGGCTTGGACGTGATCCGTACGACGATCCGGTCCGACAGCACGCGGGTACCGCCCGTGACCGCGCTGCGATCACCACCGGACTCACGGATGACGGGGGCCGATTCGCCCGTGATGGCCGACTCGTCGACCGAGGCGATGCCGTGGACCACGTCGCCGTCGCCGGGGATCAGGTTGCCGGCCGCGACGACGACGACATCGCCGAGTGTGAGGTCGGCCGACGAGAGGTCATCGATCGTGACGCGCTCAGCGGCGACATCCGACTGCGCGTCGTAGCCGGCCACGCGGTGCGCCACCGTGCTCGTGCGGGTCTTGCGGAGCGTCTCGGCCTGCGCCTTGCCACGGCCTTCGGCGACCGATTCGGCGACGTTCGCGAAGAGCACCGTCAGCCACAGCCACACCGCGATGACCGCCGTGAACGGGACGGGGACGGGGGTGCCGCCGGAATCCGACGGCCCGCCCGTGAACGGCTCGGCGATGGCGAGGGCGGTGGTCAGCGCGGCGCCGAGCCACACGATGAACATGACGGGGTTGCGCCACTGGGCACGCGGGTCGAGCTTGCGGAACGCGCCGGGGAGGGCGGCCGCGATCGCGGCGCCGTCGATGCCGCGCCGGGTCGCCGACGCGGACGCGGCGGCAGGAGCGGAGGAAGCCGGGGCTTCGGAGCGGAGAGGTGTGGACATGGGTCAGATCAGTCCTTCTGCCAGGGGACCCAGCGCGAGTACGGGGAAGTAGGTGAGAGCGGTCACGATGAGGATCACGCCGACGAGGAGACCGACGAACAGCGGTCGGTGCGTCGGGAGCGTGCCGGCCGTCGCGGGGATCCTGTCCTGCGCGGCGAACGAGCCCGCGAGGGCGAGGACCAGCACGATCGGGACGAAGCGCCCGAGCAGCATCGCGACGGCGAGCGCCGTGTTGAGCCACGGTGTGTTGGCCGTGATACCCGCGAACGCGGAACCGTTGTTGTTGGCGGCCGAGGTGAACGCGTAGAGCACTTCGCTGAAGCCGTGGATGCCGGGGTTCCAGATCGACGTCGTCGTGACGTCATCGCGGACAGCCGGGATGGCGAAGCTGAGCGCCGTGCCGACGAGCACGAGGATCGGGGTCACCAGGATGTAGATGCTCGCGAGCTTGATCTCGCGGGGACCGATCTTCTTACCCAGGTACTCGGGCGTCCGCCCGACGAGCAGGCCCGCGATGAACACCGCGATGACCGCCATCACGAGGATGCCGTAGAGGCCCGATCCGACGCCGCCGGGGGCGAGCTCGCCGAGCATCATGTTGACCATCGGCATCATCCCGCCGAGCGCGGTGAACGAGTCGTGCATCGAGTCGACCGCACCGGTCGAGGTGAGCGTGCTCGTCGACCCGAAGATCGTCGAGCCGACGATGCCGAAGCGCATCTCCTTGCCCTCCATCGCCGCGCCGGCGAGAGCGGGGGCGGTGCCGCGACCGGCGAGCTCGAACGCCGTCAGGGCGAGCGTCGAGGCGAGGAACAGGACGCCCATCGCGCCGAGGATCGCATAGCCCTGTCGCTTGTCGCCGAGCATGGTGCCGAAGGTGCGCGGCAGCGAGAACGGGATGATCAGCATGAGGACGACCTCGAACAGGTTCGTCCAGCCGGTCGGGTTCTCGAAGGGGTGCGCGGAGTTGGCGTTGAAGAATCCGCCGCCGTTGGTGCCCAGGAGCTTGATCGCCTCCTGGGAGGCGACGGGGCCGCCGGGGATGTTCTGCGCCCCGCCGACGACGGTCGCGACGTCGCTGAATCCGGTGACGTTCTGGATGACGCCGCCGGCCAGCAGCACGATCGCCGCGATGACCGCGAGAGGCAGCAGGAGGCGGAACGTCCCGCGGGTCAGGTCGACCCAGAAGTTGCCGATCGTGCCGCTGCGGCGGAAGGCGAGGCCGCGGACGAGGGCGACGGCGACGGCGAGGCCGACGGCCCCCGAGACGAAGTTCTGCACGGCGAGGCCGGCGAACTGCACCGTGTAGCCGAGGGTCAGCTCGGGAGAGTACGACTGCCAGTTGGTGTTCGTCACGAACGAGACGGCCGTGTTGAACGACAGGTGCTCACTGGGCGCGGGGAGACCGAGGGACCAGGGCAGCCACTGCTGGGTGCGCTGCAGCGCGTAGACGATGAGGACGCCGACCGCCGAGAAGGCGAGGACGCTGCGGGCGTACGCCTGCCAGGTCTGGGCGGATGCCGGGTCGACGCCGATCAGCCGGTACAGACCGCGTTCGGCCCGGGCATCCTTCGGCGACGAGTAGACCCAGGCCATGTAGTCGCCGAGGGGCCGGTAGGCGACCCCGAGGATGAGGGCGAGCGTGGCGAGGGTGAGGACAGCGGGAAGCCACTCCATCAGAACTTCTCCGGCTTCACGAGTGCGACGAACAGGTAGACGACGACGGCGACGCCGAGGACGGCGGCGATCAGATCGAAGACGATCACAGTCGGTCCACCGCCTTCGCGAACAGACCGATGATCACGAACAGAGCGAGGACGCCCAGGACGTAGACGATGTCGAGCACGAGTGAGGCTCCGATTTCGAGGGATGCGGGCCCTGATCGGGCCGGCACGCCGGTGGGGCGCATCCCTGATGGAACACCTCCGCGCGGGCGCCGCCGGGCCTCCTCACGGAATCCATACGCCCGGTGGCGGCGTCCTCACGGGATCCTCACGGGGGCCCTCGTTCCCCCTGCCGACGGGCTCAGTGCAGGTCGGCGTCGGCGGCGCCGCGGCGCCAGGCCGTGAACGGCACGGTGAGCCCGGCGCGACTCGGCGCGCAGACGAACGGCCCCGCCGCGGCATCCAGGTCGGCCGCGAACGGGATGACCCGCACGAGCCGCAGCGGCTCGCCGTCGGCCGCCGCCCGGACGGTCAGCGCGGTGCCCTGTCGACTGATGCGCACGGTGATCCGCCTTGACCGCCAGTGCGGGACGGGGGCGAGGGACCAGTCCGACATGCCGTCCGTGACGACGGCGCCGAGGTTCAGCTCCCCGTCTGCGAACTCGATGCCGGCTTTGACCCACCGCGTCGCGTCGACGCGGACGAAGAGCCCCGCCTGGTCGAACTGCGCCTCGAACGGGATGTCGAACTCGACCTCCATCGCGGCGTCGTCGGGCAGCGGAGCGAGGAGCGCGTGCTCGGTGTCGTGCACGAACCCGTAGGAGGTGAGCCGCCAGGCGTCGCTGCCCTCCTCGGCGGTGACCAGCAGCATCCCCTCACGTTCTTCCGTGGCTCGCGGAGGCGTGGTCCAGGTGCCCTCGGACCAGTCGATGGATGCCACGGCTCGGACGGGTTCGCTCATGCCGCCAGGCTAGCGGCCGTCGTCAGCCCAGGCGGATGCCGGCGGATCAGCGCGTCCGCGCCGGGCCCTTCCGGGGCTCCAGCACTCGGACGAGCCACGCCGGTCGAGCGTAGACGCCCGGAATCCAGCGGGTGACACGGTGCACGGCGAGGCACCCGGCGATGGTCACCGCTGTCATCACGGGGGCAAGGAGGTCCGTCAGGGCGCCCGCTCCGTCGGCGAAGGCGAGGTTGACGACGGCATACACGACCAGCAGGACGTACCAGTGCAGCAGGTAGATCGGCAGCGTGTTCCTCCCCAGCACGGACATCCACGCGAAGACACGCAGTCCCGACATCGCTCGCGCGGCGAGGCACCCCGCCGCCACGGCCAAGACTCCCAGGGCGAGCCTGACCCCCACGACCTCCAGGAGAGCGAACTTCGCCACAAAGGCGGCAGCGGCGGCGAATGCGGCGACAGCGACCGCCGCCCACCAGATGCTCACGGACGCGATCATCGGCCGAAGCCGCGTCGATGTCTGCACCGCGAGCAGGAAGAAGATGAGGTTGTAGAGGGTCTTGTCGATCTCGATGGATCCGGTGGTCAGGAGCCCCATCCCGAACACGACACTCACCGCCACGGCGATGGCGAGCGCGGCCGCTGCCGGGATGCGGACGGCGAACCAC
Organism: Microbacterium sp. LMI1x-1-1.1; assembly: GCF_040676205.1. Classification (NCBI taxonomy): domain Bacteria; kingdom Bacillati; phylum Actinomycetota; class Actinomycetes; order Micrococcales; family Microbacteriaceae; genus Microbacterium; species Microbacterium sp. LMI1x-1-1.1. Next base: position 1,028,912 of record NZ_JBEGHM010000001.1, on the reverse strand, counting down.
GCGACGACGAAGTGGACGATCAGTGCCCAGATGAACCAGGTCGCCGGCGTCGGAATGACCGGGATCAGCAGGAGCGAGAACACCACCGGCCTGTCCGTGGCACCGGTCAGCGGCAGGACCAGCACGGCGACGACCGCGACGATCGACCAGAGGACGTAGACCCAGGCGAGGTGCGAGATCCGGGTACGCAAGAGGTCAACGAGAGGCAAGCGGATGGCTCTGCCGGCGAACAGGCCGGCGGTGAAGAAGAAGAGCGGCAGGCGGAACGTGTCGAGCAATCCGACGAATTGACCCCAGTGGCCGGAGACCCCGCTTCCCGCGTGGTTGAACACCGTGTGCAGGAACACGACCATGATGATCGCGATCGCCTTCGCGGCGTCCACCCAGTCGACCCGACCCTGAGGCGCGTCGACTGAGCGTGATCCGTCCACCGAAAGTCCCCGTGTCGTGCGCATCGCTCGGCTCCCCAGCCCGGTCCGCCGATCCCATTCGGCTGTGACGACTGGCGTCACTCTACCGATCACGGCGCTCGCGCGCTCGTCCGATCCGATGAGCGTACGGGCGCGGGACTGCGCGGCCGCCGTCAGCCCAGGCGGATGCCGGCGGACTCGAGCGCACGCACCGCGGTGTCGAGCACGGCGGCGCTGTGGTCGAGGCGGCGATCGCGCTCGGCGAGGTCCGCCTCGGCGATCATGCGGACGAACGCCCGGAACTCGGCCGTCATTCGGTGCGGGTCGTGGTCGAGGGCGATCCGCTCGTGAGTTCCGTCGCGCAGATGCAGCTCGACGACGGGGATCTCGTTCGGCGGGCCGTCGAACACCATCGCGCCCTCTGTTCCCTGGATCTTCGTCCGGGAGGGCCCGGGCGAGTCCTTCGCGCACACGCAGACCGCCGTGACGTCGCCGTAGCCGAGGACGGCGACACCTGACGTGTCGACACCCCGCTCCATCCGCGGCGTGTACGACACCGTCTCGGGGGCGCCCAGCAGACCGACGACGAGATGCAGGGCGTACACGCCGAGGTCCATCAGTGCCCCGCCGCCCGCGGCGGGGTCGAACGCGGGCGGGACCTCGCCGGAGCGGAAGGCGTCGTAGCGGGACGAGTACTGCGAGTACTCGCACTGCACGAGCCGCAGCTCGCCGAGGCGGTGGAGGTTGTCCCGCATCCACGCGACGTTCGCGAGGTACTGGTTGCTGATGGCCTCGACGAGGATCAGGCCTCGATCTTCCGCGAGGACGCGCAGCTCGGCGAGTTCGGCCGTGCGCAGCACGAACGGCTTCTCGCAGACGACGTGCTTTCCGGCGAGAAGGGCGCGGCGGGCGACATCCGCGTGCAGCACGTTCGGCACGGCGACCCACACGGTGTCGACGCGTGGGTCCGCGAGACAGGCGTCGAGATCGGTGTAGACGAACGGGATGCCGTGGGCCGCCGCCAGGGCGTCGGCCTTGTCACGGCTGGCCGCCCGTCCGACGATGGCCGCGATGGTGAGCCCGGGGACCTCGTGGGCGTGCGGGAGGAACTCGGCGACGATCTTGCCCGCGCCGACGACGGCGAGCTTCACCTCAGAGGGCCAGCCCGATCGCGAGCAGGATCACGCCGACGAGCGGAGCGGCGAGCTGGATGAGCGCCGCGCGCGCCTTCGAGCGGTCCGAGAGCAGCAGCACGAGCCCTGCCGCGACCATCGACCCGGCTCCGACGAACACGAGCGTCGCACCGATCGCCGTGGAGCCCGTGGCGACGAAGACGATGCCGAGGAAGACCGCGATCGCGAGGAAGAGGTTGTAGAAGCCCTGGTTGTAGGCGAAGGGCTTGGTGATCTCGACGGTCGCGTCGGTCGTCCCGAAAGTGCGCCGCGCGGCGGCCCCGGTCCACGCGATGGACTCGAGATAGAAGATGTAGACGTGGATGAGGGCGCCGAGCGCCGCGAACACCAAACCGGCGATGATCATGCCGCCATCATCCCAGACTGCGCGACGCGCGCCAGAGGGGATCGGCGGCGACCGGGTCGGTGATGCCGACGGGCGCTCCGGTCTCGTCGCGCGCGAAGGCGAGGAGGACGGGGATGCCCGCCCGGTCGGTGACGATCCTCCCCGCGTAGGCGGGCGCCGGCAGGATCAGCCGTGCGTCATCGATCCGGATGCCGGTGGGCACGGCCGCGGCGGGCACCGCCCACACGCCGTCGGCCCCGTCGGAGCGCGTGGCGCAGAAGAGGAGCACGGGGGTGCCGTCGAGCTCAGCGAGCTGCAGCACCTCGAGGTGCGGGAACGCCGGCGCCGGATCGGTGAGGGGCGGCTGCACCGTCCACGTGTCGAGATCAGGCGACCAGGCGTGCCCGACGACGCCCCCGCCGGTGGTCGACCCGCCCGCGCCGCGGGCGGTGATCAGCATGTGCCAGCCGTCGCCGGCGGGATCGCGGAACACCCACGGATCGCGCCACGCCTCGTCGGGCCACGAGGTGTCGCCGAGCTTCTCGTAGTACTCCCCCGCGGCGCGGAGGACGAACCCGTTGCGCTTGTCCCACGTGTGCAGGTCGACCGAGGTCGCCATGCCGATCGCCTCGACGTTGCGAGGCGACGATCCGTCGACGAAGGATGCCCCCGTGTAGAACATGCGCCACAGCCCGTCGTCGCCGTGGACGACGCATCCGGTCCAGGTCGCCGTCTCGTCGAACGCGCCGGCGATCCCCGGGCCGAGCACCTCGCCGTGATCGGCCCAGTCGGTCAGATCCGTTGAGGTCGCATGCCCGATCCGCGCATTCCGGTGGCGGAGGTCCGGGTCGCCGAGCGAGGTCGGCGCGTGCAGGTAGTACAGGTGGAACGTCTCGCCGTCGTCAGCGACCCAGAAGTCCCACACCCAGTGCCCGTCGAGAGCGAACGCCACGTCAGCCCTTCAGCGACCCCTGCATCAGGGCGGAGACGAAGTGACGCTGGAAGATCAGGAAGATGATCAGCGTCGGGGTGAGGATGAGCAGCGACCCGGCGCACAGCAGCGGGATGTCCGTGCCGTATTGCCCCTGGAAGGCGCCGAGAGCGCCGGCCATCGTGCGCTTCTCGGGATCGTTCACGAGCACGATCGCGAGCAGGAACTGGTTCCAGGTCCACAGGAACAGCAGGATCGCCAGAGACGACAGCGCGGGAACCGACAGCGGGATGTGGATGCGCCAGAAGAGCTGCCACGTCGTCGCGCCGTCCATGCGAGCCGCCTCCGAGAGGTCGGCCGGCATCGTGATGAAATGCGCCCGCATCCACATCACGGCGAACGGCATGAACAGCCCGATGAGCGGCAGGATGATCGCCCATCGGGTGTTCAGCAGGCCCATCTCGCGGATCTGGAAGTACAGCGGCGTGATGATCCCCTCGAACGGCAGCGTCAGACCGAGGATGAACGCGACGAACACGATGCGACCGCCGGCGGGCCGCAGGTGGCCGAGCGCGAAGCCGGCGAGGGTCGCGAACAGCACGGCCGCCGGGACGACGGCGATCTCGATGAGGAAGCTCGATCCGAGCAGCGCTGCCATGTTGGCGGATTGGAACGCCGTGACGAAGTTGTCCCACCGCGGCTCGGGCGGCCATTCCAGACCACTGGGGTAGGTGCCCGGAGCGTGGAGCGCGGTCACGAACAGGCTGATGAACGGCATGATCGTGACGAGCATCAGGACGATCAGGAGGACGCGGCCGAGCCACTTCTCGCGTGCGCGGACGATCACGATTCTTTCCCTCGGAGGATGCGCTGGAGCGGCAGGACGATGAGGAGGACGAGGGCCATGAGGACGATGGCGAAAGCTGAGGCCGTTCCGACCTCGCGCTGGTAGAACGCGAGGTAGAAGATCTGGAGGCCGGGGACGAGCGTGCTGTCGCCGGGGCCGCCCTGCGTGGCGATGTAGATGATGTCGAAGCTCGCGAGCGCGGCGATCACGGTGACCGTGACGCACACCGCGACTTCCTGGCGAACGCCCGGGAGCGTGATGCTGAAGAACTCGCGGACGGGGCCGGCGCCGTCGATGCGGGCGGCCTCGTACAGCGCGGGGTCGATCTTGGTCATGCCCGCGAGGATGAGCACGAGGCAGAGCCCGACCTGAACCCAGGCGCCGATGACGCCCACGGCCGGCAGGGCGGTCGAGAAGTCGCCGAGCCAGGCTCGGGTCACTCCGCCGAGGCCGAACAGACCGAGGAGCTGGTTGACCAGCCCGTTGGTCGACAGCTGCCAGCTCCACATGATGCCGGCGGCGACGAGCGGGATCACCTGCGGCAGGAAGAGGACGGTCCGCGAGATGGCGGCCAGTCGGCTCGCGGCGATCGCGCGGATCATGTTCGCGGCGACGAGGGCGATGCCGACGGGGATGATGCTGAAGTAGATGATCAGCTCGAACGCGTTGCCGATCGCGCCCGTCAACTTCGGGTTGCTGAAGACCTCGACGTAGTTGGCGAAGCCCACCCACGTCGCCGGACCGATGCCGTTCCACTCGTAGAACGAGTACTGCGCCGACAGGGCGATGGGACGGAGCACGAAGAAGACGTAGAAGCCCGCGGCGGGGAGTACCAGCAGGTACGCCGCGAGGCTGGCGCGGAACTTCCGCCGGCGACGGCGCTGTGCCGCCGCCGAGTCGAGCGCTGCTGCGCCGGTGGAGACCACCGGCGCAGCAGCGGGAGGAGCAGAGACCATCACTCAGTTCCCGATTTGGCTTTCGTAGTCGGACTGCACGGACGACAGCAGGCCCTCGGGGGTCTGCTCGCCGGCGACGAGTTTCTGCAGGTTGGGCGTCCAGCTCTGGGCGTAGATCGCGCCGGTCGCGTTGGCGATGAAGTCCATCGCACCGTTCGCCTCGGACAGCTGAGCACCGGCGGCGAGCGTCGCAGCCGTGGTCGAGCCCTCCTTGACGGGAGGCATGAACGCGTCCGCAGGGCCCATCGGGTGCGAGCCGCCGACCTCGACGCCGATCGTGCGGGCCTTCTCGTTCGTCGCGGTCCAGTTCAGGAAGAACGCGGCGCAGTCGGGGTGCTTCGCCGTGGCTGCGACACCGTAGGTCAGCGGAGCGGACATCGCACCGATCTGGCCGCCCTCTTCACGCGGGGGCATGAGGAAGAAGCCGGCCTCGCCGGGCATCTGGGTGTCGAGGTTGCCCGACTCCCAGTCGCCGTCGAACATGAAGAGCGAGTCGCCACCGATGAAGCGGCTCATCATCTGCGCGTAGTCGAGCGAGTTGATGTCGTCGGCGAAGAAGCCCTCGTCGATCCACTTCTTGAGGTGCTTTGCCGCCTCGAGGTTCTCGGGGGTGTCGATGGAGGCGCCGGGCTGCTGGAAGATCCAGTCGTTGATCTTGGCCGGGTCGCCATAGGACGCCATGAGCGCCTGCAGCGGGAAGGCCAGACCACCGGTCGCGCCGCCGTTGAACTGTGTGATCGGCGTGATGCCGGCATCCTTCGCCGCCTTCAAAGCGGCGTCGAACTCGTCGAGAGTCTTCGGAGCCTCGGTCATGCCGATCTTCTCGGCGAGGCTCTTGTTGTAGAAGACGCCGGTCATCGAGTAGTTGAGGCCGAGCGCGTAGAGCGGGCCGCTGCCGCGACGACCGTTCTCGTCGACCCGCAACTGCTGGAGCTGCGACTCGGGCCACGTCGTCCAGCCGAATGCTTCGGCGTAGGGGTCGAGGTCGAGGAGGAGCCCGTCGGTGGCGAGCTCGGACATCTGCGGCAGGCGCATGAGGTCCGGCGGCGAGTCCTGCAGGACGCGCGGTGCGTTCTGCGTGATGACGGCGAACTGGTCCTCACGGATGTCGAAGGTCACGTTCGGGTACTGCTTCGTGAACTCGTCGGTGAGGTCCTTCGGCAGCGGGAAGCCGGTCTCGAAGTAGCCGCTGAGGACGACGTCCTCGTCACCGCACGTGGGGCCGTTCGCCCCGAAGTCGGCGGTCGAGGATGCCTGCGGTGCCGCGGTCCCTCCGGGAGGGGCGCACGCGGTGACGGCCACGGCGAGCGAGGTGAGGACACCGGCGAGGATGAGCGGGCGGAGGGGGCGCTGTGTGAGTCGAGACATCACTGTCTCCTTTCAGAGAACCACGGTGTTCGGGAGGAAAAGCGTCGACGTGAGTCGGTGCTAAATCGCGTTAGCAAGGTCATGATGCGCCACCGATCCCCGACGTGTCAATGGGCAGGAGCCGTGTCGTGACCGAGACGTGTCCGCGCAATCCGCCGGCGGGATCCGCTTGCGGCCCCGCGCCGCGGCGCCTCCCCCACCGCCGTTAGGATCGCGGGAGACAGGAGGACTCCGTGACGAGGAATCGGGTGACACTCGCCGACGTCGCCCGCGCAGCGGGCATGTCGCGCACGACCGCGTCACTCGTCCTGTCGGGCCGAGGCGATGAGATGCGGATCGCCGAGGCGTCGCAGGAACGCGTGCGCCTCGTGGCCGCCGAACTCGGCTACCGGCCGAACATGATCTCTGCGGGACTGCGCAGCGGCACGAGCCGGACGCTCGGGTTCATCTCGGACTCCGTCGCGACGTCGCAGCTGGCCGGCGACATGATCAAGGGCGCCCTTGAGGGTGCCCGTCGCCACGGGCACATGCTGTTCATCGGCGAGTACGAGGGCGACGACACCGAACGCGAACGCCTGATCGACGCGATGCTCGACCGTCAGGTCGACGGCGTCATCCTCGCCTCGATGTTCACCCGGGAGCGTCCGGTCCCCGCCGCCCTCGCCGGACGGAACGTCGTCCTGCTCAACACGTTGCCCGAGGGGCCGGCGAAGAACGCGCACGCGATCCTCCCGGATGAGCTGGATGCCGGGCGTCGCGCCGCGCGGCTGCTGCTCGAGCGCGGACACCGGGACATCCACCTCATCGGAGCGGGGCCGACGCCGGCGGATGTGCCCCGCAGCACCATCGCCGGGCGGGAACGCCTCGAGGGGATCCTCGACGAACTGACGGGCGCGGGACTCTCCCCCGCCTCCGGCCGCAAGCTGAGCATCTGGCTGCCCGCCGACGGCTGGAAGGCGACCGCGGACCTCATCGCGTCCGGCGTGCGCTCTGGCGCCATCATCGCCTTCAACGACCGCATCGCATTCGGCGCGTACCAGGCCGTGTCCGAGGCGGGGTTGACCGTGCCCGGCGACTTCTCGATCGTCTCGTTCGACGACCACCAGCTCGCGAGCTGGGTGCACCCCGGCCTGACGACCTTCGCGATCCCGCACTTCGATCTCGGGCTGCGCGCCGTCGAGATGCTGCTCACCACGCCCGCGGAGTCCCCAGCGTCGGTCGAGCGCCTCCCGATGCCGCTCCGCAGCCGCGGCTCGGTGCGCGCGGTCGCCGACGCGCACTGAACGAGAACCGGTGCGAGGCATCCGCTACTCTCTGAGCTAACGCGATTTAGCACGTGGCTCACCCGCCGCGTGGAGAGGATCAGCATGGAGCAACGGAGCCCCAGCGCACACGGCATCCCGCACCCCCCGTTCGATCCCGACGTCCGCCGGGCGCTCGAGGAGGGCGACGACGTCGTCGTCGGTCTCGCCGCGAGCGAGATCACCGCGCTCCGCGCCGGAGCCGTCCCGCCGACGCGCGAGGCCTACACGCTCGGCGGACGCTTCGCGGACCGCGCGGCCCGGACGGTCGCCGCCGACGGCACCGAGGTGCGCCTGACCGTCCTCACCCCTCGCGACGAGCCGGGGCCCTTCCCCGTGGTGTTCCACATCCACGGCGGCGGGATGGTCGTCGGCGGTGCGCACGACGTCCTCCCCGACCTGGGACCGACGGCGCTCGACCTCGGCTGTGCGATCGTCTCGGTCGAGTACCGGCTCGCGCCCGAGAACCCTTACCCCGCCCCGCTCGACGACGTCTACGCCGGCTGGGAGTGGGTCGCACGGGAGGGGTCCGCGTGGGGGCTCGACCCCACGCGCGTCATCGTGCACGGGGTGAGCGCGGGCGGCGGGCTGGCTGCCGGCGCGGTGCTCCGCGCACGCGACCACGGGGGCCCGGCCGCCCTCGGCCAGATGCTCGTGTATCCGATGCTCGATCACCGCAACGACTCGGCATCCGCTCGTCAGATGGAGGGTCTCGGCGCATGGGACCGCCGCGCCAACGCGACCGGCTGGGCGGCATATCTCGGCGCGCTCGACGCCGACGCGGTGCCCGCCTACGCCTCCCCCGCCCTCGCCGCCGACCTGGGCGGCCTGCCCGCGACCTTCATCGAGGTCGGGTCGGCCGAGACCTTCCGCGACGAGGACGTCGACTACGCGCGCCGCATCTGGGCCGCCGGCGGTGATGCCGAACTCCACGTCTGGCCGGGCGGCGCCCACGCCTTCGACGCGCTCGCCCCCGACGCCGCGCTCTCCCGCGACGCGCGCGACGCGCGGGTGCGGTGGCTGCGGCGCGTGCTCGGGCGCTGACCCCCGGCATCCGTCGCACGCGAACGGCCCGCCACCGGTGGGTGCCACCGAGGACGGGCCGTTCGAGGAAAGCGGTCAGGCGCCGGGGACGAGGACCCGGTCGATCGTGTGGATGACGCCGTTCGACGCCTGGATGTTGATGGCGCGGAGGACGAGCTTGGGGTTCTTCAGCTCGGGCGTCTCGTCGCGCAGGATGATGCCGCGCGGCTCGATCGTGCCGCCGTTCGCCATCTCGATCGAGCGCGAGAAGAGGACCTTGAGGGGCGAGAGCTTCTTGCCCGCGACCACGTGGTACAGCAGGATGTCGCTGATCTCGTCGGTCGTGAACGTCGAGGTGATCGCCGTGAGCGCCGCCTTCTCGGAGGTGGGCGCCGTTCCCGTCAGGTCGGTCACGAGACGCTCGAACGCACGGTCGTTCGGAGCGAACACGGTGAAGGTGGCGTTCGGGTCGTCGAGGGTCTTGTCGAGACCGGTCGCGACGAGCGCCTGGACGAGGATGTCGTAGTCCGATCCGTTCGCGTCCGGGGTGCCGCCGCCGGAGGCGGCGACCGCGACGTCGACGATGGTCCCCTTCGGCGCGGTCGCCTGATGGGCCGAGGCAGGGGATGCGGTCAGGGCGAGCGCGCCCGCGACCACCGTGGCGAGGGCGATTCCGAGCTTCTTGTTCATCATGGTGCTCCTTCGATGAGAAGAGTCACGCCCGGCGGACATGTCGGGCGCTACTAGGTGTTCCGCCGGACAGGCCGCCTCGGATGCAGCACGAGAGAAGTTTTTTCAGCCGGCGCTCACCCGAACAGCGGCGCCACCGGGACGTCGAGGTTCGCGCCGCCCCGGTAGCGCGCCGCGATGTGGTTCTCGGGCAGGCGCGGTCCGCGCCCGAACAGACGCTCGCGCAGGGTCGGACCGCCCTCGAGGAGGCGACCGCGCTTGCGCAGCTCGGGCACGACGAGCTCGGCGAAATCGCGGGCGGTGTCGAAGGAGTGGTACTGCCGCAGATTGATGCCGTCGATGCCGTCCTCGTCGAGCCACCGTTCGATCTCATCGGCGACGACGGTGGGAGTCCCCGCAACGAAGAAGCGGCCCTCACGACCCGTGGCGATCCCGTCGAGGAGTTCCCCGATCGTCGCGTCGGGGCCGGTCGGCGGCGCCGCATCCGCTGCGACTCCCGCCTGCGCGAGGGCGTCGCGGACGAGGGTCTCGCGGGGGAAGGCCGTCGGGTCGAAGGGGAACCCGGCGTGGGCGAGGATGCCGTCGACGCTCGTGTTCTCGCGGTACGTCCGCCACTTGTCGGCCGCTTCGTCCTCGGTGCGACCGACGACGACGCCCGCCTGCACGATGAAGCGGAGGTCGTCTGCGCCGCGGCCGTGGCGGGCGGCCGCCGCCCGCATCTGCTCGACGTTGCGGATGAAGTCCGCCGTCGAGCGCCCTCCCGTGAAGACGAGCTCCGCGTGGCGTCCGGCGAACTCGATGCCGGCGGGCGATCCGGTCGCCTGGTAGAGGACGGGCGTGCGCTGCGGCGAGGGCTGGCTCAGGTGGGGACCCGCGACGCGGAAGTTCTCCCCCACGTGATCGACGTAGCGGACCTTGGACGGGTCCGTGTAGGTCCGGGTCGCGGCATCCGCGATGACCGCATCGTCGTCCCACGAGCCCTCCCACAGCTTGTAGACGACGTCGAGGAACTCGTCCGCGATCGTGTAGCGGCGATCATGCGGGATCTCATCGGCCAGCCCGAAGTTCCGGGCCGCGTTCGGCAGGTACGAGGTGACGATGTTCCACCCCACCCGTCCCCGGGTGAGGTGATCGAGAGTCGACATGCGGCGGGCGAACGAGAACGGCGGCTCGTAGCTGGTCGAGAACGTGACGCCGAAGCCCAGGCGCTCGGTCACGGCCGCCATGGCGGGGATGACGAGCAGCGGATCGTTCGAGGGGATCTGCAGCCCCTCGCGGATCGCGGTCTCGGGGCCGCCCCGGAACACGTCGTACGCACCGACGACGTCAGCGAGGAAGACCCCGTCGAATCCGCCGTGCTCGAGGATCTGCGCGAGCTCGATCCAGTACGAGATGTCGTTGATCCGGTGCCGGTTGTTCCCCGGCAACGACCACAGCCCGTGGGTGATGTGACTGACCGTGTTCATCTCGAACAGGTTCAGGATGAGCTTCTTGCGCTCCGCCATGCGGGTCCTTTCTGGAGGTTTCGGGCGTCGCTGCGGATCAGGCTTCGCCGGTGCTCCACCACCCGGGCACGGGGGTGTCGTTGAGCAGCAGGTCGCCGAGTGCGCGCGCCTTGAAGGCGAGGGGATTGTGGGATGCCAGGGTTCGGGCGTTACGCCAGTGTCGGTCCAGGGCGAGGTCGGTGTCGACCGCACTGGCCCCACCGACCTCGAAGAGCAGAGTGGCCGCCTCGAGCACGGCGGGGAGGACGACGAGCTGCGCGCGGGCCGTCGCCGCCTCGACGGGGGCGATCACGTCGCGCAGCGCATCACCCGAGACGCCGGCGGACTGGGCGGCGACCGACGCGTCGAGTCCCGCGACCGCGGCCGTGAGCGCGGCATCCGCCGTGAACGACAGCGCCGACAGCCGACCGACGGTCTCCTGCACGAGTGGGTCCTCACGGGCCGTCGCGGCCGAGGCATGACTGTAGGTCCGCGTGCGCTTCTGCACGAACGCGACCGCGTCGTCGACGATCGCGCGCCCGATCCCCGCGGCGGCGGCCAGGAGGACGAGCTGGACGAAGGCCCCGCCGTGCGACGGGCCGCCGACGACGCGGCGGGCGACGGCGTCCTCGTCGACGACGACCGAGCGGAAGACGGTCGTCCCGCTCCCGGTGAGACGCTGACCGAAGCCGCGCCAGTCGTCGACGACGTCGACCCCGGCCGCCGCCGTCGACACGAGTGCCGCGACGAGAGCCCCGTCGTCGTCCTGCGCGGCGACGGAGACGAGATCGGCGAACAGCGTCCCGGTGCTGTAGTACTTCGTGCCGTCGAGGCGGAGCCCGTCGGGCGACCCCGTCAACGTCGTCGACAGCGCGCCGACCTTCGCCGACGATCGCTCGTGGGTCGCGTTGCCGATGATGGCGCCGCCTGCCACCAGGGCGAGCCTGCGGGAGCGCTCCTCGGAATCGGGCGACAGGATCGTCCGATCGACGAAGGAGAAATGCGAACGGAGCAGCTGCGCGAGATTCGGATCACGACGGCCGAGCTCGGCGAGGAGGGCGAACAGCACCGATGGCGGCTCACCGCCGCCGCCGAACTCCTCGGGCACCGTCACCCGGGTGAACCCGGCGCGCCGGAGAAGAGCGACCTCGTCGTGCGGCAGTCTCCGCGCGAGTTCGCGGGCGACGGCATCCCGCCCCACCTCGTCGAAGACGGGGGCGAAGCGTTCCACCGCATCGGCGACCCGAGTCATGCGAGCGCGACCTCCGCAGGACGGGGCGCCTGCGCTCCCGGCGCCTGCCACGCCGGCAGCGTGCCGGTGAGGGCGACCTGACCGAGCGCACGCGTGCGCTGGATGACCGGATTGTGCGAGGCGATCGTGCGGACATTGCGCCAATGACGGTCGAGCGCTCGACCCGTGCCGACCGCCGATGCGCCGCCCACCTCGAACAAGCGCGTCGTCGCGTCGAGGACCAGACGAGGCACGAGCTCCTGGAGTCGGAAGACCTCGAACTGGATCTCGCGCATCTCCGTCGCGCTCGCTCCCCGATCGGATGCTGCGCCCAGGTCAGCGGCGACCGACAGCACGAGCCGACGGGTCGTCGCCGCGACGACGTCGAGCTCCCCCACCACGAGCTGCACGAGCGGGTCCTCGCGCGGAAGCGTCTCGCCCGCGAACCCGAAGGTCCGCCGCCGCGGGGTCACGAACTCGACGGTGTCGTCGAGGGCGCGCTGGGCGATGCCGGCGATGACGGCGAGGAGGGTGAGCTGGAGGATCGCCCCCAGGTGGTGTCCGCGCGCCTCAGCGCCTTCGGCGGGCGCCACGAGGATGCCGTCCTCCGCCACCGGCGCGCGATCGAACACCGTCGTCCCGCTTCCCGTGAGCAGCTGCCCGAACCCGTCCCAGTCGTCGGTCGACCGGACACCCGAGTGGTGGGCCGACACCGTGACCGCGACCCGCTCGTCCCCGTCCAGGGCCGCGAGGTGAATCCAGTCCGCGTAGATGCTGCCGGTCGTGTAGTACTTCGTCCCCGACAGCAGCGGCTCGCCGCTCGTGCGGTCGATCCGCGTCTCGAGGTGCGCCGTGTCGTGCCGTTCGGACTGCGCGTTGCCCACGAAATCCCCCGCGAGGATCCGCTCGAACCACGGCTGCGCCAGCTCGATCGGCTGCTGCCGGAGCGACTCGACGAACGCGAGGTGACCGCGCCAGACGTGGCCGAGGCTGGCATCCGCGGCGGACAGCCGGATGAGGCGGGCGAACTGCTCTTCCAGCGAGATCGGCGAACCCCCGGATACCGCAGGCACCCGCCACGTGCCGAAGCCGATCTCGCGCAGCTCGGCGAGCTCCGCGGTCAGCAGGCGCCGCTCGCGCTCGCGCTGCGGCGCGTCGACCGCGACGCGGGCGAGGAGGTCCTCGAATCGCCCGGTCACCGGTGCATCACCTTCCGCGCCACGGCGTTGCCGAGGAACTGGGCGAGCTGGACGAGCACGATGAGGGCGAGGACGACGATGCCGACCGAGATCCAGTCGAAGCGCTGGTACCCGTAGTTCATGGCGAGCGACCCGAGTCCGCCGCCGCCGAGCACTCCCGCGACCGCCGTCGCGTCGACGAGCGCGACCAGGATGTAGGTCAGCCCCAGGGTGAGCGGGCCGAGGGCCTCGGGGACGACGATGGTGAACAGCACCCGGGCGGGACTCGCGCCCATCGCAGCCCCCGCCTCGATCGACCCGGGGCTCACCGCGACGAGGTTCGATTCCGAGACGCGGGCGATGGCGACGCACGCGACGATGATGAGCGGGATCGTCTGCGGCAGAGGGCCGAGCCCGGTGCCGAAGAGGGACCTCGTGAGCGGGATGAGGGCGATCGCCACGATCAGGAACGGGATCGGACGGACCACGTTGATGACGAGGTTGAGCACCGCGAAGATCGCCCGGTTCTGCAGGAGGTTGCCGGGGCGGCTCGCGTAGAGCAGCAGCCCGAGCAGTACGCCGATGACGGCGGCTCCCGCGAAGGCGACGACCACCATGAGCCCGGTCTCGCCGACGGCGACCCAGAAGCGGGGGAAGAAGGCGTTCGGGTCGAAGTCACGCATGAACGGCCTCCTTCGCGATCACCCGGGCGTCCGGTTCCGGCAGCTCGGAGACGGTGGTCGTCTCGCGGAGACCCTCGATGGCGGCATCCACGGCGGCATCCGTTCCGAGGAGCTCCACCGTCAAGCTGCCGAACAACCGCCCCTGCAGCTCGTCGACGCCCCCGAAGACGACGTTGACGTCGACGTCGTGCGCGCGGGAGACCTGCGAGAGGAACGGGTGGTTGGTGTCACGGTCCTCGACGTGCAGCTGGACGAGGCGTCCGCGATGGACGGCGCGGATCTTCGCGAGCGCCTCGGCGGACGGGATGTGGTGCAGCACCGACGACACGAATCGTCGGGTGGTCGGATGCCGCGGCGAGGAGAAGACGTCGTAGATGCTGCCGTGCTCGACGACCGCGCCGTCCTCCATGACCGCGACCTTGTGAGCGAGCTCGCGGACCACGTCGATCTCGTGGGTGACGAGCAGGATGGTGACGCCGTACTCCTCATTCACCCGCCGGAGGAGGGCCAGGACCTCACCCGTCGTCTGCGGGTCGAGTGCGCTCGTCGCCTCATCCGAGATGAGGACGTCGGGCCGGGTGGCCAGCGCGCGAGCGATGCCCACGCGTTGCTTCTGGCCGCCCGACAGCTGCGACGGGTACGCGAGCGCCTTGTCGGTGAGCCCGACGAACCGCAGCAGCTCCTCGACGCGGTCGAGGGTCTCGGCCTCGGACAGGCCCGCCAGCCGCAGCGGGTAGGCGATGTTCTTGTAGACGTTCCGCGACTCGAGCAGATTGAACTGCTGGAACACCATGCCGATGCGCTGCCGCGCGGCGTACAGGGCACGGCCCTGGAGGGCTGAGATCTCGCGACCGTCGACGACGACCCTTCCGCTCGTCGGCCGCTCGAGCGCATTGACCGTGCGCAGCAGGGTCGATTTGCCGGCGCCCGAGAAGCCGACGATCCCGAAGATCTCGCCCTTCTCGACCGTCAGGCTGACGTCGCGGAGGGCGTCGACCGTGCGTCCCTTCGACGTGAAGGATTTGGAGACGTTCTCGAAGGCGATGGCGGTGCTCATGGATTCCTCATCTCAGCCGGGTGCGGTCGCGAGCGGCAGCCGTCAGTTCTTCGCGGCCTGCTTCTCGAGGTCGGCGAGCTTGGTCCGGAGCTGCTCGACCGGGACGTCGACGAGCACCACGGAGCCCTGGTTCTCCTTCTCGTTGGCCGCCGCGACGCGCTTGTCGGCGTAGACGTCCTTCAGGATCTTCCACGCGGGGTTGTCCTTGTTGTCCTCACGGGTGGCGATGACGTTGACGTACGGCAGGTTCTGCTCGGAGAGCGCCTTGTCGAGGAAGAGCGCATCGTCGGAGCCGATGTTCTGGCTCGGGTCGAAGTACGACGTGCCCACGACGACCGCAGCCAGGCTCGGGTCGGTGAACTGCTGAGCGATCGACGTCGCGGGGATCTCGGTGAACTGGAGCTTCTTCGGGTTCGCCGTGATGTCCTCGACGGCGGGGAAGTCGCCCTTGTCGGCCGAGAGGGTGATGAGGCCGGCGGCCTCGAGGATGTTGAGCGCGCGACCTCCGTTGGAGGGGTCGTCGGGGATGGCGATCTTCGCGCCGTCCCCGATGTCGTCGAGGGATTTCGCGGTCGCGGAGAAGATCCCCCACTGCGTGATGAGCGTCGAGAAGACGGGGGTGAGGTCTGAACCGTTCTCGGTGTTGAAGGCGCTGAGGTACAGGATGTGCTGGAAGGCGTTGGCGTCGACCGTGCCGGCGGCGAGCTCGGTGTTGGGCAGGACCCAGTCCTGGACGTTGACCCACTCGATGTTCAGGCCCTTCTCGGCGGCGACCTCCTTGACCGCATCTTGGAACGGGCTGTCCTCCGACACGGCGATCTTGACGCTGATCGGCTCAGCTGGGCTTGCACCGCCGGCCGCGGCGGCATCGGCGGGCCGGAGCGCCGGGAGCGCAAGGGCGACTCCGCCGACGATCGCGCCGACCGCGACGACGGCGATCGCGATCGCGATGCCGATCCGGGTGCGCTTCTTGTCTCCCGCGACGGCGGCGCGGAGGTCGCTCTGCGGGGTCTGGTTCTGGTCTGACATGGGATGGTCTCCTCGTGGTGCGCCGGGCGTGGATGTTCGCTGTGACTGCGACATTCCTAGCCCGCCGCGACCTCGAGGACGACTTGCGAGACGCTCCGTGACCGGTCGTTACCGTCCTTGACGTTCGCGCGCATCGCGGATCGACATCTGCCCGCAGATCGTGCTAATCGCGCGTGCGCGCACCATCGCTGCTACAGCGAGAGGTCGACCTCGAGCCGGTCGAGGAGGATCTCGAGGGCGGTGTCGAACTCCTCTTTGCTGTGGTCCTCGCTCAGCAGCGGCCGCAGGCGCCGCACTTCGGGGGCATCATCCAGGGAGGCGATCTGCGCCTCGCCGGTGGAACCCGGCCCGGTCTCCCCCTGGCCGGCGAGCGTCCCCCCGACGTCGGCACCGCGCACGGCTGCCTCCAGCAGCAGCTGACCGATGAGGAAGCTGCTGAACCCCCGGTACGCCCCGACGGCCTGCTCGTCCGTGAAGCCGTGCTGGAGCAGCACCCGGAGGAAGATGTCCACCGCCTCGATGCTCCGCAGCGGTGGCCTGAGCCAGGGCGCGGCGGGATGCCGGGTCGCGATCAGCGGGAATGCGCGGGGGTGCGCGACGGCGATGTCCCGCACCGCGTGCGCGACGTTCTGGAGGAAGGTCTGCCAATGACCCGCGGCCTCGCGCTCCATGACCACGACGAGTTCGGCCGTCAGCTCGTCGACGACGCCTTCGAGAAGATCCTCTTTGCCGTGCACATGACGGTAGAGCGACATCGCCTCGACGCCCAGCTCCGCCCCCAGAGCGCGCATCGAGAGGCCCGCAGGACCCTTGAGGTCGACGAGGCTCAGCGCTGCATCGATGATGGCGGCGCGACTCAACCTCGCACCGGACGACCGCTCGGACTGATTGCTCATGGGAGCCTCCTTCCCGATCCTCTCTCTTCTCGCACTCGTTTGTCTGCTTACGCCGTAAGCTTGGTGAAATGGGACGCTTGGCCTTCGGCAGCGAAACGGTCACATTCGATGACCGTCTCCTCGGTCATCTCGAGGTCGTGATGGTGGCGAAGCTCCGACGCCGCGAGCCGTTCATCCTCACGTGGACCGTCGACCCCAGCCTGGGCAGCGGGCGAGTCTCTCGCTGGGTCGGGGTGTCGACGAGCTGGGACATCCGCTACCACTCGCGCGCCATCGGGCCGATCAACCCGGCCTGGATCGACGCGCTGATGTCGACGGCGAACTCGCCCGGCGGGCTGCGGGTCGTCCCCGAGCCCGATCAGGACGAAGCGGTCGCCGGCTGACACCGACGCCGCCTCCGATCAGCGACCTGCGCTGAGGTGGAGTCCGTCGAGGAGAAGATCGAGCCCTGCCCGGAACTGGTCACGATCGTCGTGACCGGCGAATTCGTCCACGATGTGGTGGATGAACGGGTACTCCTCGGGATCGAGCGCCCGCCACTGGTGGACGGCTCCGGCGAGGTACTCGTCGCGGCCCACGTCGCCGGACGCGACCTCCGGAGGGAGCTGCTGCCCCATGTCGGCGGCGGTGCCGATGACGAACCCCACGATCGCCGATGTCGCATGGAAGCAGTCCCGCGGCGAGAGCCCCAGGCGCATGATCTGCTCGCCCAGCTTCTCGTACAGCTGAAGCGAATGGACCTGTCGCGCCGTGTTGCGCATGGCATACGCCCCGAGCCAGGGGCGATCGACGATGACATCGAACATCGCGACGGCGATCGTCCTCACGTTCTCGATCGGATCGCCGCTCCCCTCGCGACCCACGTCTGATACGGCGGCCAGGACGCCCCCGAGCACGGAATCGGCGGCCAGGTCGAGGAGCTCTTCCCGTCCCGAGACGTACCAGTAGATGCTCGCCGGCCCGCCGCCGAGCCGGGTCGCCAGCGCCCGCGTCGTCAGCCCCTGCGATCCCGACTCGTCGAGGATCTCGATCGCGCCGGCGATGACGGCGTCGATGGAATGCGACGTTCGAGAGCGCTCGCGCGGAGCGCGGGCGCGTCGGCGGGGTGGTTGCGCCTGCTCGGTCATGACAGCCATCACATCACACGGGAAACCGAGTGTTGTGATCTATCGAACATCGTTCTATCGTATCGAACGGCGCTCGATAGTCGAACGCTGTTCGATAGAAAGAGCTCTCATGACGGTGACCACCACCTCCCCCCGCGTCTACACCTCTCTCAGAGCCGCGTGGATTCCGCTCGCTGCGCTCTGTCTCGCCTTCTTCGTAGAGATGGTCGACAACACCCTGCTGTCCATCGCCCTCCCGACCATCGGCCGAGACCTCGGCGGGGACACGACGGGATTGCAGTGGATCACCGGGGCGTACTCGCTGACGTTCGGCGGCCTGCTGCTCACCGCCGGCTCCATCGCCGATCGCTTCGGCCGGCGGCGGGTCCTGCAGATCGGCCTCGCGACGTTCGGCGTGGTCAGCCTGGCCGTCCTCCTCGTGAACAGCATCGGCGGGCTCATCGCGGTCCGCGCCGCGCTCGGCGTCGCCGCCGCCGCGATGGCCCCGATCACGAACTCGCTCGTGTTCCGCCTCTTCGACGACGCCGCCCTGCGGATGCGGGCGATCACCCTCATGATGGTCGTCGGCATGTCGGGCTTCGTCGTGGGCCCCCTGCTCGGCGGCGCCATCCTCACGCACCTGCCCTGGCAGTGGCTGTTGCTGATCAATGCTCCGATCGCCCTCCTCGCCGGAGTCGGAGTGCGCCTGGGCGTCCCCGCCGACGACCCGCGCGGACTGACGCGAGACCGCCTCGATCTGACCGGAGCGGCGTTGAGCGTGATGGCCGTCGGGCTCTCCTGCTACGCGCTGACGAGCGGAGTCCAGTTCGGATGGTTCGCTCCGGTCACACTGCTCGTCGGGATCGGCGCCGCGGCATCCATCGTTCTCTTCATCGTGAACGAGCGCCGATCCTCGGCCCCGATGATCGACCTCTCCCTCTTCTCCGTGGGCACGATCCGCGGTGCGGCGCTCGCGCAGATCGGCACCTCCGTGGCCATGGCGAGCGTGATGTTCGCGCTCATCCTGCACTTCCAGTACGCCTGGGGATGGAGCCCGATGGCCGCGGGGCTCGCCAATCTGCCCCTCATCCTGACCATGATCCTCGCCACCCCGCTCACCGAGGCGCTGATCCGCCGATTCGGACACCGCATCGCCTGCGTCATCGGTGCCGTGCTCCTCACGATCGGCCTCGGCGCGATGGCCTGGGCCGTCGGACGGGACTATCTCGCCATCGCGGTCGCGATGGTCGTCATGACGGCAGGCCTGCGTACCGTCATGACCATCTGCGCGGTCGCACTCATCGGGGCCGTGCCCGAGAATCGCACATCGATGGGTGCGGCCCTCAACGACACCGCCCAGGAGGTCGGCTCGAGCATCGGCACCGCGTTCGTCGGGACGATGATCGCGGTGCTCGTCGCCACGACACTCCCCGACGGCCCGTGGAACGCGGCGCTGACATCGACGTTCTTCCGGGGCGAACAGATCGCCTTCATCGCGGTTGCCATCGCCGTCGGTGCGATCTCCCTCATCGGGGCTCTCACCCTGAGCAGTGCGAGGACGACAGACGAGCACGAGCGCGTCGACGCCCCGTGAGACGGACGTGCAGAAACAGAAAAGCCCCGGTATACCGGGGCTTTTCACTGCGGAGACGGAGGGATTTGAACCCTCGGTCCCCGTAAGGGGACTCCACCTTAGCAGGGTGGTGCACTAGGCCTGACTATGCGACGTCTCCAGGCATCCGACCGCGAACGGCGCGAATGCACCCCGCAAGCATAACGGTTCCGCGGACCGGTACCGAACCGGCCGTCAGCGCTGAGCGACCGTGCAGGTCACTTCGTTCGCCGACTGCCCCGTGATCTCGCCGGGCAGCTCGACGGTGCCGTCGTCGGCGCCCGGGGTGGCCTCCCCGGTTGCACCCGGAGTCGGCGTGTCGGTCGCGCCGGGCGTGCCGGTTGCGCCCGGCGTGCCGCCGTCGCCCTCAGCCTCGCCGACGACCTCGACGCCGTTGCCGCCGCTGGCCGAACCGGTCACCCTGATGGGCTTGTTCTCGGACAGCGCCGTGAACAGCACGTCCGCGGCCGACGAGACCGGCAGGACGCGCGCGCCCCCGGGCGCGTACACCGTGGGGTACTGGACGAAGACGATGTCCTTGTACGGGACGTCGGCGACGGCCATGGCGATCTGCACCATGCGCTGCGGGTTGGTGAGCGATTCGCTCAGGACGAGCTGCTTCTCGTTCACCTGACGGATCGCGGTGTTCGCGAGGTTCAGGAGTGCCGGGTAGTTCGAGAGGACCGCACCCGACTGCAGTTTGCGGACCAGCGAGCTCATGAACTGCTGCTGGTTGGAGATGCGGCCGAGGTCCGATCCGTCGCCGATGCCGTGACGGATGCGGAGGAACTGCAGCGCCTGCGCGCCGACGAGCGTCTGCTCGCCCTTCTTGAGGTTCAGTCCCGTGTGCTTGTCCTTGATGTCGTCGCTGAGGCACACGTCGACGCCGCCGATGGCGTCGGACATGTTGATGACGCCCGTCCAGCGGATCGCCGCCGCGAACTGGATGTCGACGCCCGTCAGCTCCTCGACGGTGGCGACCGAGCATCCCAGCCCGCCGTAGCTGTAGGAGACGTTGATCATCTGCGCGCTCATCGGCGGGTACGAGCCGCCCTCGGGGTTCTGGCACGAGGGGATGGGCACGATCATGTCGCGGGGGAACGAGACGACAGTCACGCGGCGGGGCGCATCGCTGATGTGCACGAGCATCGTGACGTCGTTGCGCTCACCGCCGTCGTCGTGCTTGCAGCGCGGGAACAGTTTCAGATCCTGGCCCTCGCACGAGTCGGTGCCGACGACGAGCATGTTGACGCCGCCCTCGATCTCACCGATGTGCGGCGGCAGCTCCGAACCCTCGTCGCCGATCGAGACGCCGTTGTCGCTGAGGCTGCGTGCGGCGTCCCACACGTAGAACCCGCCGATCGCCGTCGTACTCACCAGGACGACGGCGACGACGGCAGCCAGGATCGTGAAGACCTGACGGAGCGGATGCGGGGAGGTCAGCTCACCGTGACGAGCCACGGGTTGGCGGCGGAACTTCGTCGCCTTCGCATCGTGCCTAGCGCTCACGGATCACCTTTCGGACAGTGCGGAGGGTGTGGGATTCGAACCCACGGGACATTGCTGCCCACCGGTTTTCAAGACCGGATCCTTCGGCCGCTCGGACAACCCTCCCGACCCCGCCGAACGGCAGCGGTCGAACAGGCCGAGTCTAGCCGACCCCAGAACCCGTCCATTCTCGCGGGAACGCCTGGGGGACGCCTGAACGGCCAGGTCAGAGGGCCTTCAGCACCGCCGTGACGCCGCCCTCGGTGACGGATGCCGTGAGCTCCGACGCCTCGGACAGCACCTCTTCGGGGCCTTGGCCCATCGCGATCGCGCGTCCGCCATGGGCCCGCGCCCACCGGAACATGCCGATGTCGTTGCGCCCGTCGCCGATGACGACGACGTTCTGGGGCTCGATGCCCAGCCAGCCGCGGACGAGCTCGAGACCGGTCGCCTTGTCGACGCCCTGCGGGGCGATGTCGAGCCAGGCCGACCAGCCGACGGCATACGAGACCTTGTTGAGGCCGATGCGCGCGACCAACTCGACGAAGTCCTCATCGGTGTCCTGCTCCGACACGACGACGACACGCGAGACGGGGTCGGCCGAGAGCTCCTCGAAGCTCACCCGGTCGGCGTTCGCGAGGTTCCAGTCATCCATGTGGTGCGTGAACAGGCGGCGACCGCTGGGAAGCTCGACCATGTAGCGCGCCGTCGGCAGGTGGTCGCGCAGAAGCGTGAGCACCTCGGTGGCGTCGAACTGCTCGGTGTGGAACCGGTCGTACACGGGTGAGTCGGTGGACCCCGTGCGCTTCAGGATCACCGCACCGTTGGAGCAGACGACATACTCGGGCGTGATCGCCAGGCGCTCGATGATCCTGCCCGTGCTCTCCCACGACCTCCCCGTCGCGAGCATGACCTCGTGCCCGGCGCGCTGCGCATCGGCGATCGCGTCGACGACGCCGGGGCTGTAGGTCTCGTCCTCGAGCAGGATCGTGCCGTCGACGTCGAGGGCGATGAGCAACCGCTCGCGCGGGGGCTCGGCGGCATCCGTCGCGATCTCCTCGACGACCTCGGCCGCCTCGTCTGCAGACAGGGTCACGCGATCGGCTCCGCCACCTCGAGGCCGCCCAGGTACGGGCGGAGGACCTCGGGGATGACGACCGAGCCGTCTTCGCGCTGGTGCGTCTCGAGCAGCGCGACGATCCAGCGGGTCGTGGCGAGCGTGCCGTTCAGCGTCGCGACGGGAGCGGTGCGACCGCCCTCCGGACGGTGACGGATGTCGAGGCGACGGGCCTGATACGTCGTGCAGTTCGACGTCGACGTGAGCTCGCGGTACGCGCCCTGGGTCGGGACCCACGCCTCCACGTCGTACTTGCGGGCGGCGGACGAGCCCAGATCGCCGGCGGCGACGTCGATGACCCGGTACGAGAGGCCGAGGTCCTGCAGCATCCGCTCCTGCATCTCGACGAGGCGCAGGTGCTCCGCCTCGGCATCCTCGGGCGTCGTGTAGACGAACATCTCGAGCTTGTTGAACTGGTGCAGCCGGATGATGCCGCGGGTGTCCTTGCCGTACGACCCGGCCTCGCGTCGGTAGCAGGTCGACCAGCCCGCGTAGCGCTTCGCGCCGCGCTCGAGGTCGAGGATCTCGTCCATGTGGTACCCGGCGAGGGGCACCTCGCTCGTGCCGACGAGGTAGAGGTCGTCGTCATCGAGTCGATAGACCTCGTCGGCGTGCTGACCGAGGAAACCGGTGCCGCGCATGACCTCGGCGCGGACCAGGGTCGGCGGGATGACCGGGATGAAGCCGGCGTCGAGGGCCCGCTGCATCCCGAGGTTCATGATCGCGAGCTCGAGGCGCGCGCCGATGCCGGTGAGGAAGGTGAAGCGCGCACCCGAAACCTTGGCACCGCGCTCGGTGTCGATCGCGCCGAGCATCTCGCCGAGGGCGAGGTGGTCGCGCGGCTCGAAGTCGAAGGAGACCGGCTCGCCGTGCGTGCGGAGGGTGACGAAGTCGTCCTCACCACCGGCCGGGACGCCGTCGATGACGATGTTCTCGATGCGCGCGAGCGCGGCGGACGCGGCATCCTCTGCCACGGTCACGGCCTGCTGCGCGGCCTTCACCCGCTCGCTGAGGTCCTTCGCCTCGGCGACCAGTGCGGCCTTCTCGTCCTTCGGCGCCTTCGCGACACGCTTGCCGTGCGCGTTCTGCTCGGCGCGGAGCTCCTCGAAGGTGGTGATCGCCGTGCGGCGCTCCTTGTCGGCGGCGAGGGCGTCGTCGACGCTGTCGGGCGACTCGCCGCGGGCTTCCTGCGAGCGCTTCACGAGGTCAGGGGCGTCACGGAGGAGGGCGAGATCGATCACCCGACGAGTCTAGTCGCGGCCCCCGCGGGCCCAGCCCTGGTGCGGGGAACGCGCGAGCGCAAGGGGGCCCTGCCAGACGGATGCGGGGCCCTATCCTGTACGCATGGCGACCGACCCCGGCACGACGCACCGCTCCGACGACGCGCACGATCCGGCGACCGCGGCCGAACCCGACGGCGTGATCCGCGAGCCCGACGACGTCGCACCCGACACGCAGGACGGCGACACCGGAGAGGCGCGTCGCGTCGACCGGAGCGGGTCGACCGAGCCGATGCCCGATGTCGACGGCCGCCCGAGCCCCAAGGCGGCGCTGGTCTACAACCCGATCAAGGTCGACGGTGATCAGCTCCGTGAGCAGGTGGCGCAGGCGGCGAAGGATGCCGGCTGGTCCGAGCCCCTTTTCTACGAGACCACGGTCGACGACCTCGGCGATGACGTCGCACGTCAGGCTCTGTCGGAAGGAGTCGACGCGGTCCTGGTCGCCGGAGGCGACGGCACCGTCCGTGCCGTCAGCGAGGCCATGACCGGTTCGAGCGTGCCCCTCACGATCGTCCCGAGCGGTACCGGCAACCTGCTCGCCCGCAACCTGCGACTCCCCCTCACCGACCCGTCGGCCATGATCGCCGCGACCTTCGACGGCGACACCCTCGCGATCGACGTGGGTCTCGCCCAGCTGCGGCGGCCCGAGGGCGAGACCACCGAGCACGCGTTCGTCGTGATGGGCGGCATGGGGCTCGACGCCGCCATGATCGCGAACACGAACAGCGACCTCAAGAAGAAAGTCGGCTGGGTGGCCTACGTCGACGGCGCGGCCCGCTCCATCGCGCAGGCCAAGCCGTTCCCCGTCGTCTACCAGGTGCCGGGTCACCGCATCCACCGCGCGGACGTGCAGAGCGTCCTGTTCGCCAACTGCGGCTCGCTTCAGGCGGGGCTCGAGCTCATCCCCGAGGCATCCATCACCGACGGCGAGCTCGACGTCGCCATCCTGCAGCCGCGAACGGCCCTGGGGTGGCTGCTGGTCTGGCGACGCCTCGCGTGGGACAACAGCGTGCTGCGGAAGTTCCGCGCCGGACGCAAGATCCTCGCCGTCCGGACGGCCGACAACTCCGTCCGGTATTCGCGTGGCAAGGGCATCGACCTCGCCGCCGAAGAAGCGCACCCCGTGCAGCTCGACGGCGACGAATTCGGCGAGGCGACGCGGATCGCGGTGCGCGTCGTGGCCGGCGGGCTGACCCTCGCCATCCCCCGCGGGCACTCGGTCGACGCCGTCTGAGCCGGCCCCCTGAGCGATCCGGCGCCGGATTGCAAGGGGCGGCATCGCCCGGCGCCGACGGCCAGGATGAGGGGATGCCGTCCCCTTCGATCGTCTGGTTCCGCGACGACCTCCGCCTCGCCGATCACCCGGCCCTCCGTGCCGCCCTCGACAGGGGCGAGCCGGTGATCGGGCTCTACGTGCTCGATGAGGAGAGCGACGGCATCCGTCCGCTCGGCGGCGCGGCACGCTGGTGGCTGCACCATTCGCTCGCCTCCCTCGCCGAGCGTCTCGCCGAGCGCGGCTCCCGCCTCATCCTTCGCCGTGGCCCGGCTCACCGGGTCGTCCGCGCGGCGGTGGAGGATGCCGGTGCGGGGGCGGTCTTCTGGAACCGCCGCTACGGCGGACCCGAGCGCGAGATCGACGCGGCGCTCAAGTCGGACCTGCGGGACGGCGACGTGGAGGTCGCGTCGTTCGCGGCATCCGTCCTCTTCGAGCCGTGGACCATCACGACCGGAGCGGGGAAGCACTTCTCGGTCTACAGCCCGTTCTGGCGCGCGTGCCTCGCGCAGCCGGCGCCGCGCGCTCCTCTGCCCGAGCCGCGCGAGGTCCCCGGTCCGTCGCGGTATCCCGCCTCGGACGACCTGGACGACTGGGACCTGTTGCCGACCGAGCCCGACTGGGCGCAGGGCCTTCGCGACACGTGGGAGCCGGGCGAACCCGCGGCGCAGGCGCGGCTGAGGGAGTTCCTCGACGAGGACCTGGGCCACTATGACGACGCGAGGGACCGTCCCTCGGCGGGAGCGACCTCGCTGCTGTCGCCGCGGCTGCGCTGGGGCGAGCTGAGCCCGCACACGGTGTGGCACGCCGCCGTCGAGACCCCGGGCGCCTCGGGCTTCCTCTCCGAGATCGGGTGGCGCGAGTTCGCCTGGCACACGCTGTACCACTTCCCCGATCTCGCGACGAAGAACCTGCGGCCGGAGTTCGACGCCTTCCCCTGGCCGCGTCTCAAGCCGAGCGCCCTCCGTGCCTGGCAGAAGGGGCAGACGGGGTACGCGATGGTGGATGCCGGCATGCGGGAGCTCTGGGAGACCGGCTACATGCACAACCGCGTGCGGATGATCACAGCATCCTTCCTCATCAAGAACCTGATGATCGACTGGCGCCGCGGCGAGGAGTGGTTCTGGGACTGCCTCGTCGACGCCGACGGGGCGAGCAACACGTTCAACTGGCAGTGGGTCGCCGGCTCCGGCGCGGACGCCGCACCGTACTTCCGCGTCTTCAACCCCGAACTGCAGGCCGACAAGTTCGACAAGACCCGCGAGTACATCGGGCGGTGGGCCCCCGAGTACACGGATGCCGACGGCCAGCCGCCCATGCCGATGGTCGATCTGAAGGCGACGCGGCAGAACGCGCTCGCCGCCTACGAGAAGGTCAAGCAGGTCTCGCGACAGGAGTGATCCCTCGCACACACGACCGCGCCGCGGATCGGAGCCCGGAGGCCCGACCCGCGGCGCGGATGCGTGGTGTCAGTGAATGACGGGTGTCAGGGAGTGATCACTCGGAGACGGGGATGGACTGCGCCTTGAGGGCGTCGACCGTCTTGGTCTGCGCGGACTCGAGCGCCTCGAGCAGCGTTCCCTGGCCGCTGGCGGCCTTCTGGAAGCCGTCGGACACGTCGGCGTACGTCTGCGTCATGGTCGGGCCCCACACGAAGTCGGGGTTGACCTCGGAGGCAGCCTGGGCGAAGACGTCGTAGATCTTCTGTCCGCCGTAGAACTCCACACCCTCCTGCAGCGAGGGGAGCTTCAGACCCTCGGTGGTGGCGGGGTAGATGTTCGCCGACTTGTTGAGAGCCGTGAGCGCCTCTTCGGACGTGTTCAGCCACAGCGCGAACTTCGCAGCCTCGTACGGGTGCTCGGTGCCCTTGAAGACGGCGACGGACGAACCGCCCCAGTTACCGGAGGCCTTCTCGCCTGCAGCCCACTGCGGAGAGGGAGCGACCGACCACTTGCCGGCGGTGTCAGGAGCACCGGACGAGATGGAGTTGGCGCCCCACACGGCCGAGTTCCAGCTCCATACCTTGCCCGAGTTGTAGGCGTTGTTCCACTCCTCGGTCCAGGCCGGGTAGGTGGACACGAGGTCCTCGTCGATCAGGTCCTGCCAGTAGTCGGCAACCTTCTTGGACTCGTCGCCCGTCAGGTTCACCTTCCACTCCTGGCCGTCGTTGGCGAACCAGTCGCCACCGGTCTGCCAAACGAGGCCGGCGAACTGGTTGATGTCGGCGGTCGAGAAGTTGGTGATGTAACCACCGGTCTTGCGGACCTCCTTGGCGGCTTCCTTGTACTCATCCCACGTCGTCGGAACGGCGATGTTGTTCTGCTCGAACAGGTCCGAGCGGTAGAACAGCGCCATGGGGCCCGAGTCCTGTGGGATGCCGTAGACGCCGTCGGAGCCGAGGGTGACCTGGTTCCAGGTCCACGGGATGAACTCGTCCTTCGCGGCGACGACGTCCTCGCACGCGGACAGGTCCTCGAGACCGTCCTGCACGCGGAAGCTCGACAGCGCGTCGTACTCGATCTGGCCGAGGTCGGGGGCGTTGCCTGCCTCGAGCTGGCTGAAGAAGCTCGCGTACGTGCCGGAGTTGCCGTTGGGGCCCGTCTGGACCTTGACCTGGATGTCGGGGTTCTCGTCGTTCCACATCTTCGCGGCGTCCTCGATGCCCGGGATCCACGACGTGAAGTCGAGGGTCACCTTGCCGTCGGAGGGGGCGCACGCGGCGGGGTCTGCTGCCCCGTCGCCGCTGCCGCCACCGTTGCCGCCGGCGCAGCCGGCAAGGGTGAACGCAGTGAGCAGTGCGACGCCGGCGACGACTGCCTTCTTGGTGTGCTGCATGGGATTTCCAATCTGATCGTTGATCGGGTGACAGGTGGTGGTACTGCAGGGATGCCGAGGGGTCCGCCCGCGGCAGGAGCTCACTTCACGGAACCGGTGCCGAGTCCGTTGCGCCAGAAGCGCTGAAGCAAGAGGAAAGCGATGATGAGCGGCACGATCGACAGGAAGGCGCCGACCAGGACGTAGGTGCGCAGCTCGGGGATCTGGTTGAGCTGCGTGTTCCACGTGTAAAGCCCGTAGGTGACCGGGAACAGGTCCTGGCTGCGGAGCATGATCAGCGGCAGGAAGAAGTTGTTCCAGATGGACACGAACTGGAAGAGGAACACCGTCACGAGAGCCGGCGCCATGAGCCGCGTCGAAACCGTGAAGAACGTGCGGACCTCACCCGAACCGTCGAGGCGCGCGGCCTCGATGAGCTCGTCGGGCACCGACGACGAGGCGTAGATGCGCGCGAGGTAGACGCCGAAGGGACTCACGATGCTCGGCAGGAGGACCGCCCAGAACGTGTTGGTCAGATTCACCTGGCTGAACAGCAGGAACAGCGGCAGCGCGAGCGCGGTCGCCGGGACGAGGACGCCGCCGAGGACGATGTTGAAGAACGCCTCACGACCACGGAACCGGTACTTGCCGAGGGCGTATCCCGCCATGCCGGCGAACACGGTCGCCAGCAGAGCGCCGAGACCCGCGTACCCCAGGCTGTTGAGCAGCCAGCGGAAGTAGATGCCGTTGTTGTAGGAGATCAGGTCGCCGATGTTGGCGAACAGGTTCCAGTCGGCGAACCACAGGGGGTTGGTCGTCAGCAGCTGACCGCGGTCCTTCGAGGAGGCGATGAACAGCCACCAGATGGGCACGAGGAAGTAGAGCGTGAAGATGCCCATGATGAGCAGGGCCGCGCCGCGCGAGAGGATCGACTCCCGCGGACCCCGGCTCTTCGGCAGGTCGGTCGCCAGGGCGCCGTTGGTACGGGTGAGGAGGCTCATTGCTCGGCCTTCCGCTGGGTGAGCTTCAAGAACGCGAACGACAGGACGCACGTGGCGAGGGCCAGCACGACCGAGAAGGCCGCCGCGAGGTACGGGTTCGGCACCGAGCTGGTCGCGTAGATCGTCATGTTCGGCGTGAAGGTGGAGGAGACCGCCGTGCTGAACGAACGGAACACCTGAGGTTCGGCGAGCAGCTGCAGCGTTCCGATGATCGAGAACACGGCCGTGAGGATGATAGCGGGCGCCACCATGGGGATCTTGATCGACCAGGCGATGCGGACCTGCCCGGCACCGTCGAGGCGCGCGGCCTCGTAGACCTCGGCGGGGATCGCGAGCAGGGCCGAGTAGATGATGAGCATGTTGTAGCCCACGAAGACCCACGTCACGACGTTGGCGATCGACCACAGCACCATCTCGGGCGAGAGGAAGTCGACCGAGTTCGTGAGGCCGGTGAACGGCGACAGGTTCGGCGAGTACAGGAAGCCCCACATGATCGCCGCGATGACGCCGGGAACGGCGTAGGGGGCGAAGAAGGCGAGACGGAAGAACCGCTTGCCCTTGAGGACCGGCGAGTCCAGCAGCAGCGCGAACAGCAGCGCGAGGCCGAGCATGACCGGCACCTGCACGACGCCGAACAGCAGCACCCGGCCGACCGACTCCCAGAACGGCGCGTTCTGGAACACCTGGATGTACTGCGTCAGTCCGCCGAACACCTCGGTGGGCTCGCCGTAGAGACCGTCGCGCTGGACGACCAGCAGCGACTGCCAGATGGCGTAGCCGATCGGCAGCAGGTAGAAGAGGGCGAAGAGGATGCCGAACGGTCCCAGGAAGACCGCGATCGCCCCCTTGTGCGGGGTCTTGGCCCGCGGGATCCGCTTCGCGCGCGGCGGCTTCGCCGTCGAACGCGTCACGAGGACTTCCGTGGCGGTCATACGGCCGCCTCCTCTCTGATGATGCGCACCGCGCCGGCGGGCACGATGGCGCGACCGGCGACGGACGTGCCGGTCACGAGGTCCACACCGTCGGAGTCGACGTGGACGTCGGTCTCGCCGTGATTGATCACGAAGAGATAGGACGCGAGCTCGCCGCGTCGGCGGACGATCTCGAGATCGCGCGTACGGGGCTCGACGACGGCGGCAGGAGCGACTCCGGCCTCGTCGGCGAGGCGCGCGACGAGGTCACGGTAGTCGGCTTCGCTGGGAAGAGTCGCGAGGTACCAGGCCGCACCCTCACCCGAGGCGTTGCGGGTGAGCGCCGGCATTCCGGCGGCGGGACCGTCGGTGAAGGATGCCTGGACCTCGGCGGTGGTGGTGCGGGACCGCTCGGACCACAGCCGCGCGGTCGACCCGTCACTCAGGGTCAGCGCCGCCTCCGGGGCGACGGGGGCGAACTCCTCGATGTGGAGGCCGATCGCCTCGCGGAGGGGTCCGGCGTAGCCGCCGGTGTAGACGCGGTCGTTCTCGTCGACGATCGCCGTCGAGAAGGTGATGAGTGCGGTGCCGCCGTCGGCGATCCACGAGGTGAGGACCGCGGCATCCGCTTCGGTCATGAGGTGAAGGCCCGGGACGACGACGAAGCGGTAGTCCGACAGGTCGGCGCCCGGGGCCACCACGTCGACGGTGAGCCCGTTCGCGTGGAGGGCGCGGTGCGCCGCGTGCACCTGGTCGAGGTAGCCGAACGCTTGGCTCGGGCGGGTCTCGCTCTGGGTCGCCCACCAGGACTCCCACGAGAAGAGGAAGGCGACGTCGGAGACGACGCGGGAGCCGGCGACCTCGCCGAGGCGCTCGACGATGCCGCCGAGCTCGACGACCTCGCGCCAGACGGCGGAGTCGGTGCCGGCGTGGGGAAGCATCGCGGAGTGGAACTTCTCGCTGCCCTGCACCGAGGCACGCCACTGGAAGAAGCAGACCCCGTCGGCGCCGCGTGCGACGTGCGTGAGCGAGTTGCGGATCATCTCGCCCGGAGCCTTGGGCTTGTTGAGCGGCTGCCAGTTGACGGCGCCGGTCGAGTGCTCCATGAGGAGCCACGGCGACCCCTGCGCGAGACCGCGGGAGAGATCGGCGGCGAAGGCGAGCTCGGACCGGGGGTCGCCGAGGCGATGGTCGAGGTAGTGGTCGTTCGCGATGATGTCCATCTCGGCCGCCCACGACCAGTAGTCGAGGTTCTCGATGTGCGCGGTGACCATGAAGTTCGTCGTGATCGCGACATCGCTGTGCGCACGGATGGCGTCGGCTTCGGCGCGGTAGTGAGCCAGGAGGGCGTCGCTGCTGAAGCGGTGGTAGTCGAGGACCTGGCCGGGGTTGCGGCTGGAGAGCGTCGCCTTCGGGGTGAGGATCTCGTCCCACTCGTAGTAGGTCTGGCTCCAGAACGCGGTCCCCCATGCGCGGTTGACCTCGGCGACCGTGCCGTAGCGCGCCTGCAACCACTCGCGGAAGGCCGCGGCGCTCTCGTCGCAGTGGCAGAGCGCGTTGTGGCAGCCGAGCTCGTTCGACACGTGCCAGAGCGCGACGGCCGGGTGCGAGCCGTAGCGCGCCGCGACGGCGTCGACGAGGGCGAGGGCGGCCTCGCGGTAGACGGGCGAGCTCGGGCACCACGCCTGGCGTCCACCGGGGTAGCGGCGCGTCCCGTCCTCGACGACGGGCAGGATCTCGGGGTGGGCGGTCGTCAGCCATGCGGGGGTGGAAGCGGTGCCGGTGCCGAGGTTGATCCGGATGCCGGCGGCGTGGAGGCGCCCGATGATGTCGTCGAGACGGGCGAAGTCGTGCTCGCCGGCGCGCGGCTCGATGTGCGCCCAGCCGAAGATGTTGATGGCGACCAAGTCGACACCGGCTTCGCGCATCAGCGCGATGTCCTCGTCCCAGACGTCCGGCGTCCATTGTTCGGGGTTGTAGTCACAACCGAACGCGATGCCGTCGTGCGCGAAGGGGCGGGCGGGGGCCGACATGTTCTCCTCAGATCCTGTGAACGTGCACAGGTCTGCGCGGTGTTCCTCCGCGTTGAGGCTCTGTGAACGTGTACAGAGTAGGCAGACGCGATTCGGATGTCAACACGACCCCGCAGGGCGCCTGGGTTCCCGGGACTCCCGGGGATCACGGGCATCCGTACCCTCGGCGGGCGGCGCGGGCGGTGCGTGTGAGCAAGTGTGTGCGTGCACATACGATGAACGCGTGAGCAGCGACCGCACGGATGTCATCGGCCGACGTCGGCGTGCGACCGTGAAGGACGTCGCCAACGAGGCGGGTGTCTCCCGAGGGACGGTCAGCCGGGTTCTCAACGGGCAGCCGTACGTCTCCGACGAAGCGCGCGAGGCCATCGAAGCTGCGATCGCGAAGGTCGGATTCGTCCCCAACCGGGCCGCGCGCAGCCTCGTCATGCAGAGCTCGCAGGCCATCGGACTGATCGTCCACGAGCCGCATTCGCTCTTCGTCGAAGACCCCAACATCGGCTCGATCCTGCTCGGCGCGAACGCGGCGCTGTCGGAGGCCGACTACCAGCTGTCGTTCATGATCGCCGACACCACCCGCGACATCGAGCGACTCGCGCGCTATCTGAGCGGCGGACTGATCGACGGCGTCATCATCGTCTCGGCGCGCGTCGGCGACCCGATCACACGGGCGATCGCCGACCTGGGCCTGCCCGCCGCATTCGTCGGCCACCCGCGCGACATCGGCGACGCGGCCTACGTGGCCATCGACAACCGGGGCGCGGCACGCGAGATCACGCGCCGACTGATGGACACCGGTCGCTCGCGGATCGGGATGATCGCGTCGGCCCTCGACCGCGACTCGGGTTCCGACCGCCTGGCGGGTTTCGTCGACGCCCTCGGCAGCCGCTTCGACCCGCAGCTCGTGGAGCCGGTGCCGCTGTACTCGTACTCGGACGGACAGGCGGGCATGCGTGCGCTGCTCGAACGTGCACCCGACATCGACGGCGTCTTCGCCTCGAGCGACGCCGTCGCCGCGGGCGCGATGGACGTCCTGCAGGCCGCCGGTCGCGTCATCCCCGACGACGTCGGCATCGTCGGGTTCGACGACAGCTCGTGGGCGTTGCGCTGCGATCCCCCGCTGTCCACCGTGCATCAGCCGGCTGACGAGCTCGGACGCGCCGCGGCGGAATCCGTCCTCCGTCAGCTCCGCGGCGAGGACCCCGGCAACGGCGGGCGTGTCCTCGACTGCCCCGTGGTCTGGCGCGACTCCGCCTGACCGGCGTGCACGTATGCGCATGAGGCGCGCACCGCGTTGACATCGCCGACGTGACGGTGCGACTCTCTGTGTGCACGTTCACAGCATTCTCATCAGTGATTCCGTGAACGTGCACAGTCACAGCCGGGCAGAGACGCCCGGCATCCCACAAGGAAGTAGGAGTCCGTGCATTCTCACGTTCCGCGGCGGCGCCTGGCCGCCGTCACCGCAGTGGCCGCGGTCGCGGCATCCCTCTGCATCGCCGTTCCCGCTTCGGCGGCGACGCCGGTGGCGACCGCCGTCGCGGCAGCCAGCGACGCTCCCGCCTCCGCCGGTTCGACCGTCTCGCTCGACCTCGCCGGCACCTGGAAGTTCGCGAAGGGGGACGACCCGTCCTACGCGTCGCCGGAGTTCGACGACGCGGCCTGGCAGGACATCACCGTCCCCCGCGACGGCACGCCCTTCGACGACTACGACGGCTTCGCCTGGTACCGGCTCGACTTCACCCTCCCCGCGGACGCCTCGGGGACGAACCTCGTCGCCTCGCTCGGGTTCCTCGACGACGTCGACGAAGCCTTCCTGAACGGACAGCGCATCGGCGGCTCGGGCACGATGCCGCCGGCTGCCAGCAGCCAGTGGTTCGAGAAGCGTCTCTACCCCGTTCCGGCCGACGCACCGAACTTCGGCGGCGAGAACACCCTCGCGGTGCGCCTGTACGACATGAACGGCGGCGGCGGCTGGTACGAAGGACCCGTCGGGATCTACTCGAAGGATGCCGTCCGCGCGAACGTCTACGGCATCACCGGGCCCCGCGCCTCGGCCGCGCAGTCGGCCGCCGTGGCGGATGTCCTCGAGGCGCAGAAGACCGCTCTCGCGGCCGGCGATGTCGACGCGTACCTGAAGACGCTCGACAAGAGCTACTTCCACGACGGCCGGTCGAAGGACCGGCGCGCCCGCGAGCTGCGCGACTGGATGAAGGAGTCGGGCTCCCTCACCCTCACCGACAGCGAGGTCGAGGTCGTCACCGGCGAGGACGGCGCCCTCGTCGTCGACACCAACCGGACGATCACGGGCACGCGTGACGGCGAGCCGTACACCTTCCAGCCGGCATCCCAGCAGTTCCTCCACATCGACGGGACCACGCTCCGCGAGACCGGCAACGATTCCCGGTTCTTCCGCGAGACGGTGGATTCCGACCTCGAGGGTCAGCCGCGCGAGTTCGCGACCTACCTGCCCCCGTCCTACCTGAGCGAGCCGAACCGCGAATACCCGGTCGTCTACCTGCTGCACGGCATCAACGGCGGCAGCCGCGAGTGGGAGCCGCGCGACATCGACGACGTCCTCGACGGACTGTGGAAGCAGGGTCTCGCCGAATCGATCGTCATCATGCCCGACGGCGAATCGCTCTGGTACTCCGACCAGCCGAACGGCGGCACGCCGTGGCGCAGCATGTTCCTCACCGAGATGGTGCCCCTCGTCGACAAGGAGTACCGCACCCTCGAAGGCCGCGATTTCCGCGCCCTCACCGGCGTCTCGATGGGTGGCTTCGGCGCCTGGTCGCTCGGCCTCTCGAACCCGGGGATGTTCTCCTCCATCGCGTCGCACATCGGCTCGCTGAGCTACTCCGGCTCGGCTCTGCCCACGCCGCTGAAGCAGGCCGGCGACATGACCACGAAGCAGCTGAAGAAGTTCGACTTCTACTTCGACGCGTGCGAGTTCGACGAGTACCGCTTCGACGACGCCGCGCGCTCGATGAACACGATCCTCACCGACAAGGGCGTGCCCCACACGTGGGCCGTCTACCCCGAGGGACGTCACAACGACGCCTGCTGGATGCCGCACCTGAAGGACTCGTTCGGCATGCACTCGACGCACTTCCGCGAGGCGGGCCTGCGCGAGGACTACGTGAAGCCGGTGATCAGCGCCCCGGCATCCACCACCGTCCGCTTCGGATCGGCGTTCGACGCCCTCGCCGGCGTGACCGCGCGCGACGAGGTCGACGGCGACCTGACGGCTTCGCTGAAGGTCCGCGGCACGGTCGACACGAAGAAGCTCGGCACGTACACCCTCCAGTACACGGTGAAGGATGCCGCCGGCAACCGCGCCCGCGTCGACCGAACCGTCACCGTGGCACCCGTCACCCTGACGGTCGGCACCCCGACCATCGGCGGCACCACGACCGTGGGCTCCACCCTCACCGCGAAGCCGGGCACGTGGACGAAGGGCACGGCCTTCTCGTACCAGTGGATGCGGGACGGTGCGCCGATCAGGGGCGCCGTCACCGCGACGCACCGCCTGACGGCATCCGACCTGCGGGCTCGCATCTCGGTGCGGGTCACGGGAACACTGACCGGCTACACGACGGCCGCGAAGACGTCGGCCGCGACCGTCAAGATCACCGCGGGCACTCTGCGGGCGGCGACCCCGACGATCACCGGCGCCGCGAAGGTCGGCGCGACGCTGACGGCGCGCACCGGCACCTGGACCGAGGGGACGCGCCTGTCGTTCCAGTGGCTGAACGACGGCACGGTGATCCGCGGGGCGACGGCGGCGACCTACCGAGTGACCTCCGCCGACCGCGGCGACGCGATCTCGGTGCGGGTGACCGGCAGCCTCGGCGGATACGAATCGTCGAGCCG
This sequence comes from Microbacterium sp. LMI1x-1-1.1, assembly GCF_040676205.1. Classification (NCBI taxonomy): domain Bacteria; kingdom Bacillati; phylum Actinomycetota; class Actinomycetes; order Micrococcales; family Microbacteriaceae; genus Microbacterium; species Microbacterium sp. LMI1x-1-1.1. The sequence continues at coordinate 993,799 of NZ_JBEGHM010000001.1, read as the reverse complement.
CACGTCGAAGACGGTGCGGCTCGCCCGCTGAGTCCACCGCGGCGCGGAATGCGCCGCCCCCGGCCGGGGTTGCAGTTCTCGATATGAGCACTGCGACCCCGGCCCTTTCCGTTCTCGACCTCGTCCCCGTCCGCACGGGACAGACCAGCAGCCAGGCGATCACCGCCTCGATCGCGCTGGCGCAGCGCGCCGACGACCTCGGCTATCAGCGCTACTGGTTCGCGGAGCACCACAACATGCCGGCCGTCGCCTCGACGACGCCGCCCGTGCTCATCGCCGCGACCGCTGCCCGCACGCGCCGCATCCGGGTCGGGTCGGGCGGCGTCATGCTCCCCAACCACTCCCCCCTCGTCGTCGCCGAGCAGTTCGCGGCGCTCGAAGCCCTCGCACCGGGACGCATCGACCTCGGCATCGGACGGGCGCCCGGCTCCGACCCGGTGATCACGCAGCTGCTGCGCCAGTCGGGCACCACGAGCGACGTCGAGCGCTTCCCGAACCACGTCACCGACATCCGCTCGCTCGTCTCGTCCGAGGGTGCGACGCTGCGGTTCACCTCTGGTGGGACCTACGACGTGCACGCGACGCCCGCCTCGACGAGCGCGCCCGAGGTGTGGCTGCTCGGATCGAGCGACTACTCCGCGCAGCTGGCGGCCGGGATGGGCCTGCCGTACGTCTTCGCCAACCACTTCTCGGGCGACGGGCTCGAGCGCGCGCTCGACCTGTACCGGGGCCAGTTCCAGCCGTCCGAGACGCTGTCGGCGCCCCGGACCTTCGTCACGGCCAATGCCGTCGTCGCCGACACCGACGAGCAGGCCCGCGCCGCGGCCCTGCCGCAGGCCCGCATGATGGCACGCCTGCGCGGCGGCAAGCCGCTCACGGCGCTCGAGACCGTCGAGCAGGCCGCATCGGCTGAGGCATCCGACGGCCTGGCCGCACCCGTCTTCGACGCGATGATGTCGCGCTGGTTCGTCGGAACCGGCCAGGACGTGCGTGCGCGCCTCGCCGAGTTCGCCGCCCGCCACGGCGTCGACGAGGTCATGGTGTCGCCCGTCGCCGGTGCGACCGACGCCGAGCCGATGGACGCCGCGCCGTCCCGCCTCCGGACCCTGGAGCTCCTCGCCGCTTGAGCCTCTCGCCGCGGGCGGGCGGGGTCAGGCCCCGGGCTCGCCCGAGACGAGGCCGCGCAGCCAGTCGCGGGCCTCGACGAACACCTCGTCGGAGTACCGCTCGGGGTAGCGGACGATCGCGCGGTCGGCGCGGGGGTACGAACCGAGGTACAGCACGCGGGGCGAGAAGCGCCGGAGCCCGAGGAGGGCATCGGCCATGCGCTCGTCCTCGATGTGCCCGTCGGCGTCGATGACGAATCGGTAGCGACCGAGCTCGTCCCCGATGGGGCGCGACGCGAGCAGCGACAGGTTGATCCCCCGCGTCGCGAACTGCTCGAGAAGCTCGAGCAGGGCACCCGGGTGGTCCTCCGGCAGCTCGACGATGAGCGACGTCTTGTCGGCACCGGTCGGCGCGGGCGGCGGCGCGGTGCGGCTCACGAGCACGAACCGCGTGACGGCGTGGGCGTTGTCGCCGATCTTGTCGGCCAGCAGCTCGAGGTCGTGGAGCTTCAGGATGCCGGGAGGAGCGATCGCGGCATCCGCGGTGATCGTGCCCTCGACGACGCCGACGGCCGCTGCGACGTTGCTGGCCGCCGGGATGTGCGAGTGCTCGGGAAGGGTCGCCGTCAGCCACGCGAGGCACTGCGCGTAGGCGACCGGGTGGGCGGCGACGACCGACACGTCCTCGAGCCGGACGCCCGGCTTCGCGACCAGCACGAACTCGACGGGGACGAGGTACTCCCCCACGATCCGCAGGCCCGGAACCGTCGCAAGGGCGTCCTGCGTCGTCGAGACGCCGCCGTCGACCGAGTTCTCGATGGCGATCATCGCGGCATCCGATCGCCCGTCGATGACATCGGCGAGTGCTTCGCCGACGTTGCGGACGGGACGCCAGTTCTGGTCGCGGGCTTCGGGGACCTGCGCGAGGGCGGCCTCGGTGAAGGTTCCGGCGGGGCCGAGGAAGCTGTACGTGCGACGGGTGGGGGCGGCCGGGGGCTCGGATGTCACGCGGACAGCCTAGTGGGCACCCCCATGGGCACGACCGCCCGCGGCTGACCCTGACGACGACGGATGCCGCTGACCAGCACGCCCGCGACGAGCAGGGCTCCGCCCACCACCTCCCCGACGCTCGGCGCCTCGCCCAGAAGCAGCGCGGCGGCGGCCATCGCGACGACGGGGGCGAGCAGGATCCACGGCACGACGGCCGCCGACGGATTGCGTCCGAGCAGCCCGTTGAAGACGGCGTAGGCGAACAGGGTGCAGAGACCTGCCGTGTAGAGGGTGGAGATCACGGCCTGCGGGCCGATGGCGGCGAGCCCCGCGCCGATCGCGGCGGGCCCGTCGATGACGAACGACAGGGCGAGCGCGGGGACCGGCACGACGAGCGACGACCACACCGTCAGCGACAGCGTGCCGCCGCGGCCGACACCGGTGACGACGCCGGCGCGTCGCGAGATGACGTTGCCGACGGCCCACGACAGCGCAGCGGCGAGCGCGAGGCAGACGGCGAGGACGGGGGCGTCGCCCCCGCGGAAGAGAGCTACGATCGCGAGGCCGACGACGCCGAGACCCACGCCGACGACCTGCATGGCAGAGGGGCGCTCACGCAGGGCGATCGCGGCGATCACGATGGTGAAGACGGCCTGAGCCTGCATGAGGAGCGCAGCGAGCCCGGGGCTCAGCCCGAGCGCGAGCGACGTGTAGAGCAGGGCGAACTGGCCGAGGCTCATGAACAGGCCGACCCCGACGATCACGCGCCACCCCGTCTGCGGCCTCGGCACCACGAGGACGGCGAGCGCGACGACGGCGAACCGGATCGCGGCGAACAGCAGGGGCGGGATGCCGCTCATCCCCCAGTCGATGACGACGAAGTTGAGCCCCCACAGCGAGGCGACGAGGGCGGCGAGGAGCATGTCACGGCGGGTCACGTGACCAGTCGACCGCACGGCATCCATGAAGGACAAGCGATCATTCTACGCCCAGAATCGGTAGCATCGCTTCATGATCGATCTGGAGGCCGTCGTCTCGCTGCGCGCCGTGGCGACCGAGGGCAGCGTCGCCGCCGCGGCCGCGGCGCTCGGCTTCACCCCGTCGGCGGTCTCGCAGCAGATCAAGCGCCTCGAACGCGACACCGGCGTTCCGCTGCTCGAGCGCGTCGGCCGCGGTGTCGTCCTCACCGAGTCCGCGACGCGTCTCGTCGTCTCGGCGACGCCGATCCTCGCCGACCTCGAGCGGGTGCGCGCCGACCTCCACGGCGCCGGTGAACCCGACCGGGTCGCCGGCGAGATCCGTATCGGGGCCTTCTCGACGGTCGTGCGCGGCGTCATGGTGCCTCTGCTGGCGGACCTCGGCCGGCGGCATCCCGACCTGCGCCTCCCCCTGCGCGAGAGTGAGCCCTGGGAGACGGTCGCCCTCGTCGCGTCGGGCCAGCGGGACCTCGGCATCGTGCACCGCTGGGGGAATGTGGCTCTCGCGATCCCCGACCACCTCGTCGAGGTTCCACTGTTCACCGACGTCGCCGATGTGATCCTCCACCGCGACCACCCGCTCGCGGCCCGTGCCGAACTGCGGCCCGAGGAGATCGGCGGCGAACCGTGGGTCGCGACGTTCGAGTCGACCATCTGCCGTCAGTGGCTGCGCCGCCTGTTCGACGGCGTGGGTGGAGCGCCGAGGATCGTGCACGAGTCGATGGAGTTCGAGAACCACCTCGAGATCGCCCGCGCGGGCATCGCCGTCGCACTCGTCCCGCGACTGGGGCGCCCGCCGCTCGGGCCGGACCTCGTCGCGATCCCCACCGTCTCGCCCGAGTCGATCCGCGAGGTGTCGGCGATCCACCGGCGGACGATGGCGGACTCGCCGGCCCTCCGGACGGTGCTCGACGAACTGGCCGAGCACGCAGCGGGTATGACGACCGACTCGGGACGCCTGCCAGCCTGAACAGCCGGTGCGGATCCGCGACACGCAGGCGCCGTCGCCGCGTTCCCTGGCAGACTGGGCGGATGAGCCGCGCAGGACAGCCCGCCGAATCCTCTGATCTCATCGATGTGGACGCGCTGATCAACGCGTACTACGACCTGAAGCCCGACCCCGCCGTCGCCGCCCAACGGGTCGCGTTCGGCACGAGCGGCCACCGCGGCTCCTCACTGTCGCGCAGCTTCAACGAGGTCCACATCCTCGCCACGACGCAGGCCATCGTCGACTACCGCGCCGCGCAGGGCATCTCGGGTCCTCTCTTCCTCGGTCGCGACACGCACGGACTCTCGCTGCCCGCGGAGCACACCGCGATCGAGGTCCTCGTCGCGAACGGCGTCGACGTGCGCGTCGACAGCCGCGACTCCTGGGTGCCGACGCCGGCCCTCAGCCACGCGATCCTCACCTACAACCGGGGACGGGACGAGGCGGATGCCGGTCGTGCCGACGGCATCGTCGTCACCCCCTCGCACAACCCGCCGCGCGACGGCGGGTTCAAGTACAACCCGCCGCACGGCGGCCCGGCCGACACCGACGCGACCGGCTGGATCGCCGACCGCGCGAACGAGCTCATCGAGGCGGGCCTCGAGGGCGTCAAGCGGGTCCGCCACGCGGACATCGACGACTCGACCCTCGGCGAGTACGACTTCCGCGAGGGCTACGTCGCCGACCTCGCCTCGATCATCGACGTCGAGGCGATCGCCCGCGCGGGCGTCCGGATCGGCGCCGACCCGCTCGGCGGCGCCTCGGTCGAGTACTGGGCCCTCATCGGCGAGCGCTACGGCCTCGACCTGACGGTCGTGAACCCCGAGGTCGACCCGACGTGGAGGTTCATGACGCTCGACTGGGACGAGAAGATCCGAATGGATCCGTCCTCGCCCTCGGCGATGGCCTCCCTCGTCGCCCGCCGCGACGAGTTCGACATCCTGACGGGCAACGACGCCGACGCCGACCGCCACGGCATCGTCACGCCCGACGCCGGCCTCATGAACCCGAACCACTTCCTCGCCGTCGCGATCGACTACCTGTACGCGCACCGCGAGGGATGGCCGCAGGATGCCGCGATCGGCAAGACCCTCGTCTCCTCGATGATCATCGACCGCGTCGCCGCGTCCCTCGGTCGGACCCTTCTCGAAGTCCCCGTCGGGTTCAAGTGGTTCGTCCCGGGGCTCCTCGACGGCTCCGTCGCCTTCGGCGGCGAGGAGTCGGCCGGCGCCTCGTTCCTCCGCAAGGACGGCACGGTCTGGACGACCGACAAGGACGGCATCCTGCTGTGCCTGCTCGCCGCCGAGATCCTCGCAGTCACGGGCAAGACCCCCTCGCAGCGCTACGCCGAGCTCGAGGCCGAGTTCGGGGCATCCGCTTATCAGCGCGTCGACGCCCCCGCCTCTCCCGAGCAGAAGGCTGCGCTGTCGAAGCTGTCGGGCGACGCCGTGTCGGCGAGCGAACTCGCCGGCGACCCGGTGACGGCGAAGCTGTCGCATGCCCCGGGCAACGGTGCCGCGATCGGCGGCCTCAAGGTGCAGACCGAGTTCGCCTGGTTCGCCGCGCGCCCCTCGGGCACCGAGGACGTGTACAAGCTCTACGCCGAGAGCCTGAAGGGCCCCGAGCACCTCGCGCAGGTGCAGGAGGAGGCTCGGAAGGTCGTCGCCGCAGCGCTGGGTTCGTGAGGCCCGCGGCGCTGGGTTCCTGACGTCCGGTCGGCCGGTCCCGCGCCAGTAGGCTCGGGATCATGAGTTGGCTCGTCACCGGAGGCGCCGGGTACATCGGCGCGCACATCGTCCGCGCTCTCGCCGAGGCGGGTCTCGACCCGGTCGTCCTCGACGACCTCTCGAGCGGGGACGCCTCGTTCGTCCCCGAGGGAGTGCCCTTCGTCCAGGGCACGATCCTCGACCGCGAGCTCGTCGCGAACACCCTGCGCGAGCACGGCGCCGAGGGTGTCATCCACGTCGCCGGCTTCAAGTACGCGGGAGTCTCGGTGCAGCGCCCCCTCCACACCTACGAGCAGAACGTCGAGGGCACGCGCGTCGTCCTCGCGGCGATGGCGGATGCCGGTGTCTCGAGCATCGTGTTCTCCTCCAGCGCCGCCGTGTACGGCACCCCCGACGTGGCGCTCGTGACCGAGGATCTGCCCAAGCGTCCCGCCTCGCCCTACGGGGAGTCGAAGCTCATCGGCGAGTGGCTCCTCGCCGCGCAGGGCGTCGCCACGGCGGCATCCGATTCGCCCCTGCGCCACACGGCCCTGCGGTACTTCAACGTCGTCGGCTCGGGAGACCCGTCCGTGTACGACATGAGCCCGCACAACCTGTTCCCGATCGTGTTCGAGATGCTCATCGAGGGCAAGACGCCGCGCATCAACGGCGACGACTACGACACCCCCGACGGCACGAACGTCCGCGACTACGTCCATGTGTCGGACATCGCCGCAGCGCACGTCGTCGCCGCTCAGCGCCTGAGCGCCGGCGAGCCGGTCGAGCCCGCCTACAACCTGGGGTCGCAGAACGGTCTGTCGGTCCGCGAGATCATGGATGCCGTCGCCCGCGTCACCGGCATCGACTTCACACCCGAGATCGCCCCCCGCCGCGCCGGCGACCCCGACCGCATCGTCGCCACCGGCGAGCTCGCCGCCCGCGACCTGGACTGGCAGATGCGCTACACCCTCGACGAGATGGTGCAGAGCAGCTGGGAAGCCCGCCGCAACGCCGGCTGACCGCTCTTCCCGGTCGCCCGCGTCAGCCCGATGCGCGGGCGATGAGCGTCGTCGGGACGACGGTCCGCGTCGCGGGCGCGCCGTCCAGCGTCGCCGCCAGTGCGGCGACGGCGGCCTCGCCGAGTGCCGTGAAGTCCTGCCGGACTGTGGTCAGCGGCGGGCGGTAGTCGGCGGCATCCGCCACATCGTCGAACCCGATGACGGCGACGTCGTCGCGACCGGCCTCCGCGAGCGCGCGCAGCACTCCGAGCGCCATCTGGTCGTTCGCGGCGAAGACGGCGTCCACGGCAGGATCCGCCGCGAGCGCCCGGCCCGCCGCGTGACCGGATGCCGCGCCCCAGTCCCCCCGCAGCGGTTCGGGCACGCGCGCACCGTCGTGCGCCGCGCGCCAGCCGCGCTCGCGTTCGTCCGCCGCGAAGGAGCCCGCGGGGCCGGCGACGTGCGCGATCGTCCGGCGCCCGGCATCCCGCAACCGTCGGGTGGCCGCCTCGGCGCCTCCCGCGTGATCGGACTGGACCGTCGCGAACCCTCCGCCGGGCGAGTCGACCGCGACGAGGGCGAGACCCTCGGGCCGCGTGACGCCCTCGGCGATCGCCGTCGCCTCGTTGAGCACGATCGCGCCGTCGACGCCGAGGTCGTGCAGGCGGTCGAACGCGGCGGCGATGTCGGCGGGCCCGGTGAGGGCGACGAGGGTGACCGCGAGTTCGCGACGGGCGGCGGCGGATGCCACGGCCTCGAGCATCCGCGAGTTGCCGACGGTCGCGAGGGTCGCCACGATCACGCCGATCGTGCCCGAGCGCCCGGTGCGCAGGGTCCGCGCGGCGCGGTGGGGTCGATAGCCGAGGTCCGCCATCGCGGCCTCGACGCGGGTGCGGGTCTCGGGGTCGACGCGCGGGCTGCCGTTGACGACGCGTGAGACGGTCTGCCCCGAGACGCCGGCAGCCGCGGCCACGTCGGCCATTGAGACGCGTCGCTGCACGGCATCCCCTCCCGCCCCGGATCTCGCTCCCGCGAATGCGCGCTGATCTCCGGAGGCTCGCGTGATGTTGACGATAACATAGCCGTTCGGCTACCGTGTTGACGTGAACACACCGGAGAACGGCACGCCGACGCACGCCCCCGCCGAGACGAGCGATCTCGGCGCCGGCGTCGTCAAGCGCAGCACCCGCCTGGCCGACGGCCGCGAGCTGATCTACTTCGACGATCCCGGGACGACCCTCGGCGCCGACCGCGCCGTCGACACCCGTGACCTGGGTGGGCGGCCCGAGACCGCCACGATGCGGCAGGACATCCTCACCGGCGACTGGGTCTCGGTCGCCGCGAACCGGCAGAACCGCGCGTTCCTGCCGCCCGCCGAGCTCGACCCGCTCGCGCCGCAGACCGATACGAACCCTTCCGAGATCCCGTCGGTGTACGACGTCGCCGTCTTCGAGAACAAGTCGCCGTCGTTCGGGCCCGCCCTCGCCGAGGCCACGGACGACGTGCCCGCGGCGATCGACCCGCCGCGCGGCCTCGACGACCTCACGCACCTCGGCCTCGGCCGCACCCGCACGAGCGTCGGCCGCACCGAGGTCGTCTGCTTCTCTCCCGAGCGCACCGGCTCGTTCGGCACGCAGTCCGTGACACGTGCTCGCACCGTCATCGAGGCGTGGGCCGACCGCACCGCGGCCCTCTCGGCCCTCCCCGGCATCGAGCAGGTCTTCCCGTTCGAGAACCGCGGCGAGGCCATCGGCGTGACCCTGCAGCACCCGCACGGGCAGATCTACGCCTACCCCTACGTCACGCCCCGGACGACCCGCCTGCTCGACTCGATCGATCGGACCGCCCCCGATCTGTTCCAGCGCATCCTCGAGTTCGAGCAGGCCGGGCCCCGCGTCCTCCTCCGCGGCGAGCACTGGACCGCGTTCGTGCCGTTCGCCGCCCGCTGGCCGCTCGAGATCCACATGCTCCCGCACCGCCACGTCGCCGACTTCGCCGGCCTGACCGGCGAAGAGAAGGACGAACTCGCCCCGCTGTACCTGCGCCTGCTGCGCGGAGTCGACGCGCTCTACGAGTCCGAGACGCCCTACATCGCCGCCTGGCACCAGGCGCCCGTCCACGTCGGCCGTGACACCGTGCGCCTCAGCCTGCAGCTGACGAGCCCGCGTCGCGCCGCCGACAAGCTCAAGTTCCTCGCCGGATCCGAAGCCGCCATGGGCGCCTGGATCGGCGACGTCCCCCCGGAGGACGCCGCCGCGCGCCTCCGCACCGCCATCGAAGGAGTCACGCTGTGACCGCTGCCGACGAGGCCCAGGGCCTCTTCTCCACTCTCACCGGCTCGGCGCCCGTCGGCCTCTGGTCGGCGCCCGGTCGCGTCAACCTGATCGGCGAGCACACCGACTACAACGACGGCTTCGTCTTCCCGTTCGCGACGCCGCACCGCACGCACGTCGCGCTCGGCCGCCGCACGGACGGCCGCATCCGCGTCGTGTCGACCTTCGACGAGACGCCGGTCGAGGTCGACCTCGCCGATCTCGACGCGCTCTTCCCCGCGCGCCGCGACGAGGTCGTCGAGTGGGCCCGCTATCCGCTCGGAGTCGCGTGGGCGCTGCTGCAGGCGACCGGGACGGATGCGGCATCCGTCACCGGTGTCGACCTCGCGTTCGCCTCGGACGTCCCCGTCGGCGCCGGACTCTCGTCGTCCGCGGCCATCGAGGGTGCGACGGGTTCGGCCCTGAACGACGTGTGGGAGCTCGGCCTCGACCGCATCGCCCTCGCGCAGGCGGGACGCCGCGCCGAGAACGAAGCCGTCGGCGCGCCGACCGGGATCATGGACCAGATGGCGTCGATGCTCGGTGAGACGGATGCCGGCACCTTCCTCGACTGCCGGAGCCTTGACGCCCAGGTGGTAGAACTCGGCTTCGACGCCGCCGGACTCGAGCTCATGGTGATCGACACCCGCGTCGCCCACGCCCACTCGACGGGCGGCTACGGCGAGCGCCGCGCGGCGTGCGAGCGCGGCGCCGAGGCGATGAACGTCCCGGCGCTCCGCGACGTGCGGGTCGACCAGCTGCCCCGCGTCGAGGAGCTCGTCGACGAGAACACCTACCGCCGCGTGCGCCACGTCGTCACCGAGAACCAGCGCGTGCTCGACACCGTCCGCACCCTGCGCGAGCAGGGACCGCGCGCGATCGGCGACCTGCTCTACGCCTCGCACGCCTCGATGCGCGACGACTTCGAGATCTCGGTGCCCGAACTCGACCTCGCCGTCGAGACCGCGCGCGAGAACGGTGCCGTCGGCGCCCGCATGACCGGCGGCGGATTCGGCGGCTCGGCGATCGCCCTCATCGACCGTGATGCCGTGCCCGCGGTGCGCGAGGCGATGCTGGCGGCCTTCGCCGCCGCGGGCCACATCGAGCCGCACGTCTTCACGGTCCGGCCCTCCGAGGGCGCACGCCACGACGGCTGAACACCCCCGCGTCGTTACGGCTGGGTAAAGCCGGGCGATCCACCCGTGCGCAGGCGACGGGCGGAGGGCAGGATGGGAGAATGCCCTTCCAGACCTCCCCCGCCGCCGGCGCGCCCCTCCTGCAGGTCCGCGACCTCGCCGTCGAGTTCCAGACCATCGACGGTTCCGTGCGGGCGGTCGAGGGCGTCGACCTCGACCTCGCCGCCGGTGAGACCGTCGCGATCGTCGGCGAGTCCGGCTCGGGCAAGTCGACGACGGCGATGGCCGTGATCGGGCTGCTCGCCGGCAACGGCCGCATCGCGGAGGGCAGCATCCGCCTCGACGGCCAGGAGCTCGTCGGCGCTTCCGAGTCGACGATGCGCGGCGTCCGCGGCGCCCAGATCGGGCTCGTCCCGCAGGACCCGATGTCGAACCTCAACCCGACGTCGAGGATCGGCACGCAGGTCGCCGAGACGCTGCTCGCCCACGGTCTGGCCACCAAGAAGGACGTCGACCGCAAGGTCGTCGAGACCCTCGCCGCCGCGGGCCTCCCGAACGCCGAGGACCGCGCGAAGCAGTACCCGCACGAGTTCTCGGGCGGCATGCGCCAGCGCGCACTCATCGCGATCGGCCTCGCCTGCAACCCGCGCCTGCTCATCGCCGACGAGCCCACGAGCGCGCTCGATGTGACGGTTCAGAAGACGATCCTCGACCAGCTCGGGCGTATGACCACCGAGCTCGGCACCTCGGTCCTCCTCATCACGCACGACCTGGGGCTCGCCGCAGAGCGCGCCGCGCGCGTCGTCGTCATGCACCGCGGACGCATCGTCGAGCAGGGTCCGGCACGACAGATCCTCGAGGACCCGCAGCATCCCTACACGCAGTCCCTTGTCCAGGCGGCGCCATCGGTCGCCGTCGCGCGGTTGCGCCCCGAGGCCTTCAGCGCGCCGACTCCGGATGCCGCACCCAAGCCGGTCGACAACATCGTCGAGGTCGAGGGGCTCACCAAGCTCTACAACGTCCGCGGTCAGAAAGAGGACTTCGCCGCAGTCAAGGACGTGTCGTTCTCGATCCCGCGCGGCGAGACCGTCGCGATCGTCGGCGAGTCCGGCTCGGGCAAGACGACGACCGCGCGGATGCTGCTGAAGGTCGTGGACCCCACGGAGGGTGTCATCCGCTACGACGGCACGGACGTGGCATCCCTCAAGGGACGTCAGCTGCGCGAGTTCCGCCAGAAGGTGCAGCCGATCTTCCAGGACCCGTACTCGTCGCTGAACCCCATGTTCACGATCGAGCGCATCGTCCAGGAGCCGCTCGACTTCTACCACCGGGGGTCCGCGAAGGACCGTGCGGCCCGGGTGCGGAAGCTCCTCGACGACGTCGCCCTGCCCGAATCGGCGCTGCGTCGGTACCCGTCGGAGCTCTCGGGCGGTCAGCGTCAGCGCGTCGCGATCGCGCGCGCCCTCGCGCTCTCGCCCGAGCTCATCGTCTGCGACGAGCCGGTCTCGGCGCTCGACGTGCTCGTGCAGGACCAGATCCTGACACTGCTGCGCGACCTGCAGACCGAGTACGGCCTCAGCTACCTCTTCATCTCGCACGACCTCGCCGTCGTGCGGCTGATCAGCGACTACGTCTGCGTCATGAAGGACGGCGCGCTCGTCGAGGCTGCCTCGAGCGAAGAGATCTTCACCAACCCGCGCGACCCGTACACGCGCAACCTGCTCTCCTCGATCCCCGGCAACGAGCTCGACATCGCCGTCTGACCCGCCGAGGCGGGTCCCGTCCACGTTCCGTATTCAGTCCCCGCACCACCGCGCGTCAGCCGCAGGCCCGGAATCGTGCAGTGGGCGCCCCGGTGGCTCGTCGTAGGGACTGAATACGGCACACCGTCCCACCCTTGCTCACGGAACGGCGGCGTTGCCCAAACAGCCCGCGCCGTATCCCGCGAACAGCGCGACGACCACGACGACGAGCAGCACGATCACGACGAGGAGCACCCGCCGGCTCATGGTCAGCGCCCGCGGGTCCGCGGATCCATGGCCTCGCGCAAGGCCTCGCCGAACAGTGTGAAGCCGAGCGCGGTGATGGCGATGCAGATGCCGGGCAGGAACGCGAGCCACGGCGCGATGGCGAGTTCGGCCTGCGCGTAGGTGAGCATGCGCCCCCACTCCGCTGTCTCGGGGCGCCCGCCGCCGAGGCCGAGGAACGACAGCGCCGCCGCGTCGATGACGGCCGTCGCGAGCGACAGCGTGCCCTGAACGATGACCGGCCCGACCGCGTTCGGAAGGACGTGGGTCATGGTGATGCGTCCGCGTCCGAGGCCGAGGGTCTGCGCTGAGAGGACGTAGTCGGCCGAGCGTTGCTGCAGCATCGAGGCGCGCAGCAGGCGCGCGAAGATCGGCACCTGCGCGACACCGATGGCGATCATGACCGAGTTCTGGTTCTGGCCGAGGATCGCGGCGATCGAGACCGCCAGCAGCAGGCTCGGCACCGACAGCAGGATGTCGACGAGGCGCATGATGACGTTGTCGACCCAGCCGCCGAACGTGCCGGCGACGAGGCCCAGCAGCATCCCGCCGATGAGACCGTAGGCCGTCGACACGACGCCGATGAGGAGGGATGCCTGGGCTCCCCAGATGAGCTTCGACACCACGTCGCCGCCGAAGCGGTCGAGGCCGAGCGGGAACGCGGCGATCTCACCGGGCCCGGGGATGTACGTCGGGGTGATGTCCCGTGCGCCGGGGAGGTCGGTCTCGGGGTACGGCGCGAGCACGGGAGCGAGGAGGGCGACCACGACGAACAGCAGAACGATCGCCAGGCCCACCCACGCGGTGGGGCTTCGTCGCAGGCGGCGGAAGACGTCGTGCCAGAAGCCGCCGCGCGGGGCGCCGCCGGTGCCCGCGGTGAGCACGGCGACGGTGGAGTCATCAGCGGCGCTGCCGCCGGCTGCGGGGGGAAGGACGGTGCTCATGAGACCCTCACTCTCGGGTCGATCAGGCTGTACGAGACGTCGACGAGCAGGTTGATGAGCGCGTAGACGATCGCGATGAAGATGATGAAGCCCTGCAGGACGGCGAAGTCGCGGGCGAAGATCGCACCGGACAGGAACGACCCGATACCGGGGAACGCGAAGACCGTCTCGGTGAGGATCGCCCCAGACAGCAGCAGACCCGCCTGCAGACCGATCGTCGTGATGACGGGGAGCATGGCGTTCCGCAGGATGAATCGGTTGCGCAGCAGAGAGCCCGGCACGCCCTTCGCCTTGCCGGTGCGGACGTAGTCGGCGTTCTGCACTTCGAGGACGGATGCCCGGGTGATGCGCACGATGATCGCCAGAGGGATCGTGCCGAGCGCGACGGCCGGCAGGATCAGGTGCAGGATGGTGTCCCACGCGGCGTCGAATTCACCGGTGATCAGGCCGTCGAAGACGTAGAAGTTCGTGTAGTGCGTCGCGTCGATGCGCGGGTCCTGGCGACCCTCTGACGGGAGCCAGCCCAGCTGGACCGCGAACACGTACTTGAGGATGAATGCCAGGAAGAACACCGGGACGACGATGCCGAGCAAGCTGAAGACGACCGCGGTGTTGTCGGCGGCCTTGCCGTGGCGCCGTGCGGCCCAGTAGCCGAGTGGAACCCCGATGCCGACGGCGATGATGAGTGCTGCGACCGAGAGCTCGATGGTCGCCGGGAACCGGCGCAGGAACTCGTCGACCACGGGCTGACTCGTCTGCAACGAGTTGCCGAAGTCGCCGCTGAGCAGACGCCCGATCCAGGTGGCGTACTGCTCGATGAGAGGACGGTCGAAGCCGTAGAGCTCGTTGATGCGAGCGACGGCTTCGGGGGTGGCCTTCTCGCCCAGGAGCGCCTGGGCGGGACCGCCGGGAAGGGTTCGGACCCACCAGAAGAGCAGGATGCTCAGGCCGAGGAGGGTGGGGATCAGCAGCAGGAGCCTTTTGCCGATGGTTCGCAGCACGGGTGTCGCTTTCGTGGAGGTCGGTGCGGGGCGGGAGGTCTTCCCGCCCCGCACCGGTCAGACGGCCGGAGCCGCCTCGATCGGCTTACTTCGTGAGGACGATCTGGTTGAACACCTCATCGTTCACGGGGCTCGCCGGGTAGCTCTCGACCCGGGAGTCGAAGGCCAGCGTCGGAGCCGGGTGAGCGAGCGGGACGCCGGGGATGAACTCGGCGACCTCTTCGCTGATGTCGGAGTACAGCTTCGTCTGCTCGTCGAGGTCCGCGACACCACGGGCGTCGCTGAGGTCGGTGAAGAGCTGGGGGTTGTCGAAGCCCCACTCCGCCGACTTCTGACCGAAGAAGACGCCGAGGAAGTTGTCGGTGTCGTTGTAGTCACCGGTCCAGCCGAGCAGGTGGATGCCGTGATCCGTGCCGGCCGTGATGCGGTCGAGGTATTCACCCCATTCGTCGGACTTCGGGGTGGCCTCGACTCCGACGGCCTTCAGCTGCGACGACAGCACCGTGAAGATCTGCTCGGGGTCCGGCATGTAGGGACGCGAGACGTTGACCGGGTAGTTGAACGTCAGCTTCAGCGGGTTGGCCTCGGTGTAACCGGCTTCGGCCAGGAGAGCCTTGGCCTTCTCGGGGTCGTAGTCGTACGTCGTGACGTCGGCGTTCCAGCCGTTGACGCTCTGGGGCATGAACTGGGTCGCCTTCTCGGTGCCCTCGGGGAGGACCTGCGAGATGAGTGCGTCCTTGTCGACGGCGTACGAGAGCGCCTCGCGGACCTTCGGGTCCTGCAGTTCCTTGACCGCCTGGTTGAAGGCGAGGTACAGGATCGTGAACGGCGGGCGCGAGACCATGGTGAAGCCGGCCTTCTCGAGCGCGCCGGTGTCGGCGGGGCCCACCAGGTCGTAGCCGTCGATCGAGCCGGACTCGAGTGCCTGGCGGCGCGCGGTGGGGTCTTTGATCGTGCGGAAGATGATCTTGTCGACCTGGCCCTTGTCGCCCCAGTAGTCGTCGTAGGCGCTGAGGGTGACCTGCTCGCCGCGGGCCCACTCGTCGAACTTGTAGGGACCGGTGCCGACCGGGTGGCTCGTGGCGTACTCCGTGAGCTCGGGAGACTCGGCGGTGCCGCCGACCTCGTCGGCCTTGTACTCCTCGAGCGCTTTCGGCGACTGCATGGAGAAGGCGGGCAGCGACAGCGCGGCGACGAAGCCGGCGAAGGGCTTCTTCAGCTTGACGGTGGCCGACAGGTCACCGTCGGCAGTGCACGAATCGAACACAGCCGCGTCGGGGCTCGAGGCGTATCCCTTGAAGAGCTTGTTGTAGTAGTAGCCGAGCGCCTCGCTGGCGGCGGGGCCCTCCCAGTTGTACCAGCGGTCGAAGTTGTAGCAGACGGCCTCGGCGTTGAACGGAGTGCCGTCCTGGAACGTGACGTCCTTCTTCAGCGCGAACGTGTACGAGAGGGAGTCGTCCGACGTCTCCCACGACTCGGCGAGGAGCGGCGCGGGGTCGGGCGTGCCGGGCTTGGTGCCCACGAGACCCTCGAAGATCTGGCGCGAGACGCGGAACGTCTCACCGTCCTGTGCGAAGGCGGGGTCGAGGCCGAGCGGGTCGGACGAGGCCGCGAAGACGAACGTGCCGTCGACGTCCGCGGGTCCTTCCGCGTTGTCGTCGCCGCCGCGCTGGCTGGCGCACGCGCTGAGCGCGAGCGCACCGATGGCGAGCGTCGCGGCGGCCGCGAACACCCGCTTCCGGGAAATGGGGAGCATTGCTGTGCACCTTCCGATGGGGCTCGTCGGCGGCACGCCACGGGGGCGGCGCTGCCGAAGGGATGCGGCTGACGCTACCGTCCGCACTGCCGGTAAGCGATTACAGCTGTATCTCGATCGTGTTTCTTCCTGCGGGCTACCGTAGTCGGATGGCCCGTTCCCGCGACCCCATCGACCCGCCCGCGGCGAAGCTCTCCGACGGGCGACAGGCGCGCATCATCCCGAGCCGCTTCGCCGGGGGCTGGGAACTGGTCGTCGAAACGACCCCCCAATCGCACGTCGACCTCGACGATCCGTCCCACCTGCACTTCGAGTACATCGCCCGCATGGGCGCCGTGATCGACCAGATCGGGATGCCGGGGGAACCCCTCACCGCGGTGCACCTCGGCGCGGGCGCCATGACCCTCCCCCGCTACGTCGAGCACACCCGACCGGGGTCGCGGCAGCAGGTCATCGAACTCGAGCAGGCGCTCGTCGACCTCGTGCGCGAGCACCTGCCGCTGCCGCGCACCGGCCAGCTGCGCGTGCGGATCGGCGACGCCCGCGACGTCGCGGGACGCCTCCCCCCGGGCATCGTCGGCAAGGTGGACCTCGTCGTCTCGGACGTGTTCGCGGGGGCGCAGACGCCCGCTCACATCACGAGCGTCGAGTACTACCGCATCCTCGCGGGGCTGCTGGCGCCGGCCGGCATCCTTCTCGTCAACATCGCCGACGGCAGCGGACTCGCCTTCGCGCGGCGTCAGGTGGCGACCGTCCGCTCCGTGCTGGAGCACGTCGTGATCCTCGCCGAGGTGGGCACCCTCAAGAGCGGCCGGTTCGGCAACATCGTGATCGCCGCCTCCCCGTCGCCGCTGCCCATGGACTGGCTCCCCCGTCTGATGGCAGCCGGCCCCCACCCCGCGAAGGTCGCCCACGGCGCCGAGCTCGAGGCGTTCGCGCGCGATGCGCGGATCATGACGGATGCCGATTCCACCCCGTCGCCGAAGCCGGCGGCATCCGTCTTCGACCGCTGAGGCCACGACGCGCGGCGCGCCCTCAGCCCATTCCGGGCGAGGCGCGGCGACACTGGAGACACACGTCGCGGGGTCGGAAGGAACAGCTGTGGGCTTCATCAAGGGGTACGACCCGGAGACACTCCGAGAGATCGTCGACCTCGACGAATGCCAGACCCGGCTCACCGAACTCGGCGGCCAGCGGAGTCTGGCCGCCATGCTCGAGAAGGTCTGGCTGCTGAAGGTGCTGGGCCGCCTCGACGAGGCGCTCGTCGTCTCGGAGGAGTCGGTGCGCCTCGCCCGGATGGCGGGCACCCGCAAGGACCTGCTGCGCGCCCGGATGCTGCACGCCACCGTCCAGCAGTTCCGCGGCGCATACGCCGCCGCGATCCACGAGCTGAATACGTGCGTCGAGGAGGCCGAGGGGCAGGGGTGGTCGGCGGTCGCCGCTTTCGGCTGCCAGCACCGCGGCAAGGTCCACTTCGACGCACACGACGACGCCGCGGCGCGCGCCGACTTCAAGAAGGCGCTGTTCCTGCGGCAGGAGGCGGGTGCTCCCGAGGATCAGCTCGAGTCGACGCTGCTCGCCATCGACGCCGTCGACCGACGTCGCAACAGCACGACGGTCGCCGGCTGAGGCCATCGGCCCGAGTGTCGTACCTGCGTCCTATCGTGCTGGCATGAGCGACCTCATCGACGTGCGCCGCGAGGCGGAGTCACTGCTGCGGCAGCTGCTCGACGACTCGTGGAGCTTCGCGTACGACAACGCCAAACGCCGTGCCGGCGCGTGCGACTATCTGCGCAAGCGCATCACGCTCTCGCGCTATCTCGCCGCCCGGTACGACGCCGAGACGAACCGGCAGACGATCCTGCACGAGATCGCCCACGCGATCGCGGGCTCGGCCGCGGGGCACGGCGCCGAGTGGAAGCGCGTCGCGCGGTCGCTCGGCTACACGGGCGGCGTCACCCACCGCGGCGAGACGGCCACGGAGCTCGCGCCCTGGGTCGGCGTGTGTCCCGCCGGACACGTCGCGTACCGTCACCGCAAGGCGACACGGGCGACCTCGTGCGCGCGGTGCGCGCCGACGTTCGATGAGCGCCACCTGATCACCTGGCGGCGGCGCGAGATCACCGCCGCGACCCGGCGCGAGGCCCTCACTCCGCGTTGATCGCCTCGTAGGCGCGCCACACGCCGTCGCGGAGGACGGGGACCGTCTCATCGGCGTCGTGGACCGCGGCGGCGAGCACCTCGTCGCGACGACCGGCGTCGAGGAGCTCCTGTCCCGAGCCGCTCGCCGTGAGGAGGTGGCGGACCGCGGATCGCAGACCACGGAACGCCTCGGATGCCGCTGCGGCCTCCGGCGAGGAGTGGTCGAGGCCGATCGCCTCGAGCGCCGCGAAGACCGCCCCGGCACCGAGCTGATCCTCGACGGAGAAGCGCAGGACCGCGGCATCCCCCGGCCCGTTCAGCTCGCCGGCGGCGATGATGCTCACGCTCGTGCGGGCCGCGCGGCGGTTCTGCTCGGCGAGCACCGCCTGCGCGACGGCGGTGGCATTGCGCAGGCTCCCGAGGAACACGACGGCGCCCGTCGCCGCGGCAGCCGAGGCGACGGCCGCGCCGTTGCGCGACACGGCGTGGGCGGCCTCGTCGTGGGCCACCGTCTCGCCGCCCGCGACCCGCGCCGACACCGTCGACGAGAACCTCAGCACGTCGACGACGACGACGACGTCCGCGGGCGCGAGACGGGTCAGCCCGTCCCGCCCCCAGTCGAAACGCAGCTGGTAGCGGGACTGATCGAACGGGCTCGCGGTCATCCCTCCAGCGTACGAGCGTCGACGATCGGCTTCAGCGAGATGACGAGACCGAGGACGTTCCGGGCCGTCCGCTGGAGTTCGCCGCGGGTGATCCCGCCTTCACGGGCGAGGGAGTCGAGGATCGTCGTGTCGGCCTGCGCTTGAGGCGCGGCATCCCGTTTCACACCGCCCGGCATGAGGACGTCGACCTGCGCACGGACGCGGTAGGCGTTGTCCTCGAGGGCGGGGAAGTCCGGGTCGACGGCATTCTCGATCCACCAGTCGGTGATGACGACCCCCTCGTAGCCCCACTCGTCCCGGAGGACGACGGTGGCGAGGTCGTGGTGGTAGTGCGCCCACACGCCGTTGATCTGGTTGTAGGACGTCATGATCGTGCGGGGAGCGGCCTCGCGGACGCAGATCTCGAACCCGCGCAGATAGATCTCGCGGAGCGCCCGCTCGGAGACGCGCGAGTCGTTACGGGTGCGGTTGGTCTCCTGGTTGTTCGCGGCGAAGTGCTTGGGGCATGCCGACAGTCCCGTGCTCTGCACCCCGCGCACGACCGCCGCGGCGATCCGTCCGGTGACGACCGGGTCCTCGCTGAAGTACTCGAAGTTGCGGCCGCACAGCGGGTCGCGGTGGATGTTCATGCCCGGGCTCAGCAGGACGTCGGAGCCCTTCCGGAGCATCTCCTGTCCGTGCAGTGCGGCGAGCTCCTCGATGAGGGCCGTGTTCCACGTCGACGCGAGCGCCGTTCCCGAGGGGAGCAGCGACGCGTACGCCGACAGACGGATGCCGCTCGGCCCGTCCGTCGTCGTGACGGGCGACACGCCCTTCGCGCGCAGCGACGCCGAGACCCCGCCGAGCACGCCCGCATTGCCGGGAGCACCCAGCGGGCTGTCCATCGTGACGTCGCCGCGGGCGAGGAGCGAGAGCTCCTCGTCGGTGAGCTGTGCGACGAAGTCGTCGAGGGATGCCGCGCCGCGTGCGACGTCAGCGAGATCGATGCCCCGGTCCCCGGTCGGCGCGAGCTCGGCCGGCAGCGATCCGAGCACCCGCTCGGCGCGCGCGACGGTGCGCGTAGGGACGGGCTCGCGCGCGGCGACGGCGGAACCGTCGTCGCCGCGACGCTGGACGAGCCGATCGAACGCGTCGGCGGGCGCGGCGACCTCGGCGGCGTGCCGCACGACCTGCGTCTCGGGCACCTCGAACGCGGCGACCTCCGCCGCACGGCGGACATCGGTCCCGACGAAGACGGGATACGCACCGGCCTCGAGGACCCACGCGCTCCGGTGCCCTGCCGCCCCGCCGTCGTCGTACGACGCGAGGTCGTCGAGATGCACGTCGAGGCGCACCGTCTCGCTCTCGCCGGGGGCGAGCAGACGCGTCTTGGCGAAGGCGGCGAGGTGACGTGCCGGCTTGCCGAGGGCACCGTCGGGCGCCCCGGTGTAGACCTGCACGACCTCCTTGCCGGCTCGGTCGCCGGTGTTGGTGACGACGACCTCGAGGCGGAGGGCCGCGGCATCCGTCGTCGCCTCGGTCGTCAGCTCGAACGTCGTGTACGACAGCCCGTGGCCGAAGGGGAACAGCACCCGGTCGGGGGCGAAGGTCTCGAAGTAGCGGTAGCCGACGAAGACGTCCTCGGCGTAGACGTTGACGTCGAGATGGCCGAAGTTGGGTGCGCTCGGGTAGTCCTCGTAGCTGCGTGCGATCGTGTCGGTGAGCTTGCCGCTCGGCGCCTGCTCGCCCGCGAGCACACCGGCGACGGCGCGAGCGCCCTCCATGCCGCCCTGCCACGCGAACAGGACCGCGCCGATCCGGTCGCCGTAGTCCGCGACCCACGACAGGTCCATGACGTTGCCTGCGTCGACGACGACGACGGTCCGCGAGAAGTGCGCCGTGACGGTGTCGAGGAGCGTCCTCTCGTCGGCGGTGAGGTAGTAGCTGCCGGGCTCGAGGATGCTGTCGCGCGCTTCGCCGGCGGCGCGACCGATCGCGACGACGGCCGTGTCCGCCCGGGATGCCGCGGCTGCGACATCCGCCGCGTCGATCGCCATCTCGGGGAAGTGGTGCGGCCACTCGCCCCACGTGGCGGCGAAGGCGGGGCGATTCGCGGCGGACCACGTCGAGTACCGCGTCGCGAGCTCGTCGTCGACGCGGACACCGGCGTCGCGGAGACCGGCCAGCAGGTTCCAGATATAGGGCACCTTCACGTCGCCGCCCGAGCCGTAGCCGACGGCGAACCAGTCGATCTGAACACGGCCGAAGACGGCGACCGGGCGCTTCCCCAGCGGAAGCGTGCCGTCGTTCGTCAGGAGGACGACGCCTTCGGCGGCGGCGACCCGGGCCTTCTCGGCGAGGGCCGGATCGAGCGTCGGATCGGTGTCGAGCAGCATCGAGGAGATCTGCGCGACCGACTCGACGGGGGCCAGGGTGTGCGAGCGGTCGCCGGATTCGATGGCGGGTTCGAGAGGCATAGCGGTCTTTCCGAGGGGTCGACGATGACGCCGAGAGAGTGGGAGCGCTCCCAACGTATCGAGTGCCGCGGAGGAATGCGAGAGTGGTCCGATGCGGATCCTCTTGAAGCTCGAACTCGACTGCACCGCGGATGCCGCCTGGCGAGCCCTCCACTCGCCTCGTGCGGTCACCGAGCTCTACGGCCCGCTGCTCGCGATGGCGCCGATGGCCGGCGAGCTCCCGACCTCGTTCGAGCCGGGGACCGACGTGCCGGTCGAGATCCGCGCCCTCGGGATCATCCCCGCCGGCCAGCAGCTCATCCACGCGAGCGACCGGTACACCGAGGACACGAACGGTCCGGTGCGGATCTTCCGCGACAGCGGCATCCCGCTGACCGGTGCGCTCGCCGCCCTCGACGTCTGGGACCACCAGATGGCGGTGAGCCCGCTGCCGGGTGATCCCGCGCGGACGCTCTGGCGCGACCGCCTCACGATCGGCGGAGCCGCGGCCCTGCCGCTGTGGCCCGTCCTGTGGGCCGCGTGGCAGTACCGCGGCATGCGCCTGCGCTCACTCGCACCGACGTGGTCGTACGAGCCGCCCGCCGCCGAGGACCACTGACGACGGATGCGTCCCTCCGCGCGGCCCGGGCGGGTCGCGCGGAGGGACGACGGGGTCACTCGGCGAGCGCCTCGACGGGTGCCGTCCGAGTCGCGATGCGCGTCGGTGCGACGGCGGCGCCCAGCGTGAGGGTGGCGGTCGCGACGATCACGATCGCCACCGGGAGCAGCGGGATCGCGGGGGCGACGAAGGTCGGCGACATCCACAGCGGCGGCATGGCTACCGACCCGAGCAGCGACTGCGCCGCGACCCAGCCGTAGAGAACGCCCAGCACGAGACCGAAAAGAAGCGCGGTCACCGTGACGTGCGCCGCCTCGATGAGCACCATGCGGCGGATCTGCGCCGACGTGAGACCGAGCGCCCGCAGCAGGCCGAGTTCGCGCTTGCGCTGCACGATGCCGATGGTGAGGAGGTTCACGAGACCGACGGCGGCGATCACCGCGCTGACGGCGACGAGGCACATCATGACCGTCGAGAAGGTGTCGATCATCTCGTTGAAGGCCGCATCCGGCTCTCCACCGCTCGACGCCGCGACGAGGGATTTGACCGACTCCGCTGCGACGGCGAACATCACGACGAGCGCGACGCCCATGACGACGCCGATGGCCATGCGACTCGATCGCTCCGGGTAGCGGACGGCGTTCTCCGCGGCCAGCCGCGCAGTGACCGACGTCCCGAACAGACGCCCCGTCGCCTTCAGGAGCGGCGGCATGACCGACACCGCACTGATCGAGACCGCGGTGAAGGAGAACAGGCCGCCGAAGAAGGCGACCAGCACGCCGACGGGATTGAGGAGACCGATCAGGATGCCGCCGACGAGGAGTACCACCCCGATGGCGCCGAGCACGATGGCGCCCGCCTTGCGGCCGCGGGCTCCCGCGATCTCCTCCCGGGAGCGCTCGACCGAGCCGCCCAGCGCCTCGAGCGGGGTGACCGTGAGGACCCGCCGCGACCCCGACCACGCCGCGATCCACGTCGTCAGCACGACGGCCACCGCCGGGATGACGAGGACGGCCTGGACCGGTGACCAGTCGGAGGTCGCGTCGAGCGCGCCATCGAGCAGGGGAAGGGCGAGGACGACCGCGGGCGTCGTCGTGACGAGACCGACGACTGCTCCGATCGCGCCGACGATGAGCCCCTGCGTCGCCACCTCGCGGCGCTGGGAGCGAGCCGTCGCTCCGATCAGACGCATCAAGGCGATCCGGCGGGTGCGTCCCGCGATGATCGTCGAGAAGGTGTTGGCGGTCACGATGGCGCCGACGTAGACCGCGACGGCGAGCAGGATCCCGCTCAGCAGCGCGAGGACGGCAACCATGGTGCCGGAGCCGCCGTATTCCGCGTTCGAGCTGAACGCCTGGGAGATGTACCCGGTCGCCGACAGGAGCACGACACCGAAGGCCGTCGAGATGGCCGAGACGAGGATCGTCGCGCCCATGCCGCGCTCGCGCAGCCACGCGAACCGCGACGTCCGTGCGGGTTCGGGGACGATCGTGTGCACGGCGGACGGGGCGAGGGCGGTCACGCGGACACCTCGGTGCTGAGCATGTGAGCGGAGATCTGCTCGGCGCTCTGACGGGGCTTGTCGGCGACGATGCGCCCGTCGCCGAGGAACAGCACGCGGTCGGCGTACGACGCGGCCACGGGGTCGTGGGTGACCATGGCGATCGACTGACCGTGCTCGCGACTGGCGGCGGCGAGGAGGGACAGCACCTCGCGACCCGACCGCGAGTCGAGGTTGCCCGTGGGCTCGTCGGCGAAGACGAGGTCGGGCGCCGTCGCGAGGGCGCGGGCGATCGCGACGCGCTGCTGCTGGCCGCCCGACAGTTGGTGCGGACGGTGGCGCAGGCGCGGCCCGAGGCCGAGGGTCGCGACGAGGCCGTCGATGCGCGTCCTCTCCTGGGACGTGGGACGCCGGCCATCGAGGTCGAAGGGCAGCAGGATGTTGCCGATCGCGTCGAGGGTCGGGACGAGGTTGAACGACTGGAAGACGAAGCCGACCCGCCGGCGGCGGAGGATGGTCAGCTCGACGTCCGAGAGCCCGGTGATCTCGGTGTCGCCGATCCAGACCGAGCCGGAGGCCGGCGCATCGAGGCCGGCCATGATGTGCATGAGCGTCGACTTGCCCGAGCCCGACGGGCCCATGATGGCGGTGAACTCGCCACGACGGATGCCGACGGTGACGTCGTCGAGCGCGCGGACGGCGTTCTCGCCGCCGCCGTAGGTCTTCGTGAGGTTCTGGACGCGGGCGGCGAGGCCCATCTCGGTGGTCGTGATCTGCATGTCTCCGACGCTACGGAGCACCCCCGGGGCGCCGCGTCGGCCGCTCGTCGCGACCGTCTACATCGGAAGGATGACGGCGCGTGCGCCGATCAGGCGAGGCCGTGCTCGAAGGCGAAGACCACCAGCTGCACGCGGTCGCGGAGCGACAGCTTCGCGAGGATGCGCGAGACGTGGGTCTTCACGGTCGCCTCCGAGAGGAACTCCCGCGCGGCGATCTCGGCGTTCGAGAGCCCGCGGGCCGCGAGCGCGAAGATCTCGCGCTCGCGGTCGGTGAGCTCGCCGAACGTCGCCGGGACGGCGCGGACGGGTTCGTTCAGCTGCGCGAAGAGCTCGCGGGTCGCGGCAGCCGCGATGACCGACGAGCCCGCGTGCACCGTGCGGATGGCGGCGAGCAGGAACTCGGGATCGGCGTCCTTCAGGAGGAACCCGCTCGCTCCGCGCTGGATGGCGCGGGCTGCGGCCTCGTCGAGGTCGAACGTCGTCAGCATGACCACCTTGGGCGGATCGGCATCGGCGAGCAGGGCCTCGGTCGCGGCGAGCCCGTCCATCACCGGCATCCGGATGTCCATGAGGACGACGTCGGGGCGCGTCTGGCGGACGACTTCGATCGCCTGCGCACCGTCGGAGGCCTCCCCCACGACCTCGAGGTCGGGTTGCGAGGCGACGACCATGCGGATGCCGGCGCGGAACAGGGACTGATCGTCGACGAGGACGACGCGGATGACGCTCACCGAGCGCTCCTCTCGAGGGGGTCGGGGTTCTCGGACGCGGCTCCGGTCGGCAGGGACGCCTCGACGGTGAAGACGCCGTCTGCGGCCGCGGCATCCAATCGACCGCCGATCAGCTGCGCGCGCTCGCGCATGCCGATCAGGCCGTGGCCGCCGGTGCGGCGTTCCGCTCCGTCGGGGACGGGGGCGACGTCGTTGCGGACGCGCAGCTCGACCCGGTCGGGGTGCCACGCCAGCGAGACGTCCACACCGGTGGGGGTGCCGTGGCGGAGGGCGTTCGTGAGCGCCTCCTGCAGGATGCGGTAGACCGACAGCTGCACGGATGCCGCGACCTCGCCGCGCGGCGCGGGGTCGACGTCCACGCGCAGCTCGACGCCTGCCGCTCGCACCTGGGCGTAGAGCTGTTCGAGATCGGCGAGCGTCGGCTGCGGACCCTCCGCCTGGGAATGGCGGAGCTGCGTGAGGAGCAGGCGCACGTCCGAGAGGGCTGAGCGCGCCGTCGACGAGATCGTGCCGAGCGCCGCGGCCTGGGCCTCGGGATCGGATGCCGCGGCGTACCGCGCGCCGTCCGACTGCGCGATGATGACCGCGAGCGAGTGGGCGACGATGTCGTGCATGTCGCGGGCGATGCGCGTGCGCTCCTGCTCGGCGACCGTCTGCTCCTCGGCGCGTGACTGCGCGGCACGGTTGGCGCGGGCGCGCATCGCAGTGCGGACGAGCGCGCCGGCCGTCCACGAGAGCCCCAGTGCGAACAGTGCCGCGAGCAGGACGAAGATCAGCGTCGGGACGTCGGAGAGCGCACCGCTCCCGACGAACGCCCACCGAAAGAGGTAGATCGTGATGGTGCCGGAGCCGACGATGACCGAGGTGAAACCGAGCCAGAACACGAGCCGAGACCCGTAGGCCGCGGTGGCGAAGAGGACGGCGAAAATCGCGATGTCGGCGAACCCGGGACCGCGACCGAAGCCCATCTGCACGATGGCCCCGAGCCAGGCGACACCCAGGGCGAGGCCGGGCGAGTAGCGGCGGAGTCCGAGCGCGCCGGCCATGAGCAGCACGACCGGGATCGCCGACACCGGGCCGATGTCGTAGGACGAACTGGTCGATGTGTTCAGCTCATAGGGCAGGGACACCAGCGCGAACAGCACCGCGACGGCCGCGTCGACAGCAGCCTGGTAGGGGCGGAGCGGGCGGAACACCCTTGAACGCTACGCGGTCGGGGTGGGACGGGGCATCCGTCTCGCGATGTATCCGGCCCTACCGGGCGGGCAGGTAGACCCGGAGACCGTCGCCGACGGCGCGCACCCGCAGACGGAAGCCGTCCTCCCCGACCTCTTCGAGCTCGCCGTCGTGCACCCAGATGTCAGGGGCGCTGCCTGCGCGGACCTCGATCTCGAAGTCCTCGTCGAGGATCCGTTCGATGTCGGATGCCGGGGGCATCACCCGGAGCGCACGGAGGACCGCGACGGTCTTCTCGCCGAACGCGAGCGAGGCGATGGCGCGGGCGCGCGTGCCGCGGGCGTGGTGCACGCGGACGTCGATGACCGGCTCGTCGAGCGTGGCGCGCTGCATCGTGGCGATGCGGTCGGGGTCGTTGGGGCCGACGCCGGCGAACACCGACCAGACCGAGGCGCGTCGGCCGCCTCGCACGACGTCGACCGCGTGGGCGCCGTGCATCTCGCGCCAGGCGGCGACGGCACCGCCCCACCACTTGCCGAGGCTGGTGCGGCGTTCGCGCTCGGCCAGGAACTCGGGGTACGCCCCGAGCGAGACGGCGTTCAGCACCGTGATCGGTTCTCCGTCGTCCACCGAGGCCTCGGCGACGGCGACGGGTCGGACGTTCGCCGCGGCGTAGGCGTCGAGCCCGGCGTCGACGTCGGGGATGCCGACCGACCGCGCGAAGTGGTTGAAGGTGCCGTTCGGGAGGACGAGGAGGGTCAGGTCGTGGCGGCGCGCGAGGTGCGCCGCCCGAGAGACCGAACCGTCACCGCCGAGGATCGCCAGCACGCTCGGCGGGTTCTCGCCGGCCATCGCGTCGGCCACGACGTCGTCGAGGGTCTCGCTCTCGCCGAGTTCGCGCACGGTCGCACCCGGCATCCGCCTGCGGACGTCGGGGACGCGGTCGGGACGGCCGAGCGAGGCGCCGGAGCGGCTGTTCGCGACGACGAGGACCTCGCCGCCGATGGGGGTGTCGGTCATGCCTCCCACGCTATGCAGGGCGAGACGCGACCGCCTCCCCTTGACACATACCTCGGGCTGTCACGTCCCCCGGGTGCGGCGCTCAGACGGGCGAAATCGGGCGGTGCTCGAAGAAGGTCTGCAGGACGACGGTCGTGCGGGTGTTCACCGAGGCTGCGGCGCGGATGTCGCGGATCAACCTCTCGAGGTCACGCGGCGTCGCGACGCGCACGAACAGCATGTAGGCCGCGTCGCCCGCGATCGAGTGGCACGCCTCGATCTCGTCGAGGTGCGCGATGAGCTCGGGCGCGTTGTCGGGCTGAGCGGGATCGAGCGGCGTGATCTCGACGAAGGCGGCGAGCGGCTTGCCGGCCACCTCGGGGTCGATGACGGCGCGGTAGCCGGAGATCAGGCCGCGGGCCTCGAGCCGGCGGACGCGCGCCTGCGTGGCAGACACCGACAGCCCCGCGACGGCGGAGAGTTCCGCGAGCGTCGCGCGGGCGTTGCCCGACAGTGCGGCGATGATCGCGGAATCGGCGGGGTCTGTCTCGTCTGCGGGCACGCCTCGACGGTACCGCAGCGGTACCGCAGCCGCCTTGCACACGCGATCCTTACGGCCTTAGGCTGGAAAAACAGGAATTCTTCCCGCCATGGCGCGAGGAAGCCGTGAGGAACCGATAGGAGGTCCACCATGAGCACCGTCACCACCGCGTCGACGATCATCGGAATGCCCGAGGTCGTCGAGGACGCCCGCCGGGCCGAGACCTCCGCCGCCTGGGCGATGCTGCGGGATGCCGCGACCGCCCTCCAGGGTCTGCAGATCACCGACGGGTCGGTGCCCGACGCCGCCGACCACGACGCCGCCCGCGCGCACGTCGAGGCGATCACGGCCGGCATCCGCGCCCTCTCCTCCGCCTTCCCGCACGATGCCGCCTATCTCGAGGCGAGCGTCGCGGACTTCGACCGCTGGGTCTCGGAGGGCTTCGGCGTCCCGGACTTCCTCGATTCGCTCATGGCGTTCCAGCCGCAGGAGAACCGCATCGACGGCCTCCGACACCTCGTCGTGTTCCCGATGTACACGCAGAACGGCACCCGCGACCGCAAGGTCGAGGCCGTCCTCGTCGAGACGATCTGGCCGGAGTTCATCGCCGAACTCGAGCAGACCTACACGAACCGTCTGTTCGTCTCCTTCCGCCTGCTGGACTTCACGCCCGGGTACGACACGAACTCGGCTGTCCTCTTCCCCGAGACGGTCGCCATGCGCGAAGTCCCGACCTTCACGTGGGGCGCGATCTTCCAGGACCGCGAGGCCGCACGCTACCGGCGCGTTGTGCGCGCGGCATCCGAGATCACCCGTCTCGACCTGCCCGAGGCGGCCGCTCGCCTGCTCGACGACCAGCGTCTGGCCGAGAAGACGTTCGTCATGTGGGACCTCATCCACGACCGCACCCACATGCGCGGTGACCTGCCGTTCGATCCGTTCATGATCAAGCAGCGGATGCCGTTCTTCCTGTACTCGCTCGAAGAGCTCCGCTGCGACCTGACCGCCTTCCGCGAGTGCGTGGCGATCGAGAAGGACCTGTCGGCGAAGGCACAGCTGACGGATGCCGAGGGCGAGATGCTCGAGCACGCCGGCCTCGTGCAGTACGCCGTGCTGTTCGACCGCATTTTCCGCTTCGCGATCACCGGCACCCGGGTCCGCAACTACGACGGCCTGGGCGGGCAGCTGCTGTTCGCCTGGCTGCACCAGCGCGGCGTCCTGCACTGGACCGACACATCGCTCGCGTTCGAGTGGGACCGCGTCGCCGACGCCGTCATCGCCCTGAGCGACGCGATCGACCGGCTCTACTGGGAGTCGATCGACCGCCCCAAGGTCGCGCACTGGCTCGCCGCCTACGACCTGGTCCGTCAGACCGTCACGCCCCACCCCGCGTCGCAGTGGGCCCGCGGACTGTCCGACGAGATCCTCGCCGGCCCGCCGAAGGGGTACACCGACGCGGTCCTCGACGACGAGTTCCCGCTGTCGATGTTCTTCGAGGCGCTCGAGAAGAAGATGCGCCCCGTCATCGCCGGCGTCGCCGGCATCCGCGCCACCGACGCCTGACGTCGGAACGCCACTTCGGCGCCTGGGCTCTCTGGGGGGCTCGGGCGCCGAAGCCGGTTCCGGCGCCGTCAGTCGCCCGCGACGCCTCCCGCCGCTTCGCGCGAGGACGACGGGATGCCGGGCGCCGGGGGCGCCGCATCCGCTTCGGCCGTCTCGGGTGCCTCGCGGTACTCGGCCGAGAGCGTCCGGTACGACCGGGTGAGGAACGCGGCGAGCGAGGCGGCGACCATGATGAGTCCGCCCACGAGGAAGATGAGCGCGATGCCCCGCATCTCGCCCTCGCCGAGGAGCCAGGACCACGCCCGCTCACCCTCGTCGGTGCGGAAGTACGGGAGGATCCAGAACTCCGCGATCGGGGCGATCGCGAACGACGTGATCGGGCCGGTCGAGACCTCCAGCGCGGTCGCCGCGCCGAAGACGCGGCCCTGGCGCTCGAAGGGGACGACCTTCTGGATGACCGTCTGTTCGGCGGACTCGATCACGGGCACGAGGGTCATGTAGGCCCAGATGCCGACCGCATAGAGCCACCACCATTCGCGCAGCGTGAAGACCGCACCGAGTAGACCCATCACCGCCACGGCGAGCAGGAGCGTGCGGATGGGGTTCTTGCCGAGCCCCTTCGCGGCGACGATGCCACCGCCGATGAGGAAGCCGGTCGCCGTGACCGCGAGGACGACACCCCAGATCTTCACATCGAAGAGCTCGAGCCCGTAGGGATCCATCAGCGCCATGTAGAGGCCGCCGATGAGGTTGTTGAACGTCGAGAAGAGGATCAGTGCGAAGAGTCCCGGAACGGCGCGGATCGCGGCGGCCGCGCCGCGGATGTCGAGGATCTTCGACCCGGGATCGGGAGTCGGTGCGTCCTCGGGGATGCGCACGAACAGCAGGTGGATGAGTGGCACCGCGGTGAAGGCAATCGCGACGGCGAGTGTCCACCCCATGCCCACCAGTCCGATCGCGAGGCCCGACAGCGCGCTCGTCACGATGAAGGCGATGCCCTGCACGGTCCCCACGAGGCCGTTGGCATTCGCGTGGCGCTCGGTCGGGACGAGCAGGGTCACCGTCGTCGACAGGGCGATGTTGCGCAGATTCTCGACGACGGCGCCGGCCAGGATGATGCCCGAGAACAGCCAGAACCACGGTCCGCGGAGGTCGAGGATCGCCGACTCGGGCTGCGACACGTAGATCGCGCCGGCCGCGAGGAACGCGACGAGGGTGAACACCCCCGAGAAGACCATGACGGCGTGCTTGCGGAAGCGGTCGACGAGCGTGCCGAAGACCATGCCGAAGATCGCCAGCAGCAGCATGTAGGCGCCGCCGATGATGCCCGTGGCGAGCACCGACTCGGTCTCGAGGTACACCCAGAAGGTGAGCGCGAACCACAGGAAGCTCGTCGTGACGTTCGCGACGGCCGTGTTCACCAGGACGTGCAGGAACGTGCGCATCCCGCCCGGAGGGACGGTGCGCGGCGACGGCGTCGCTTCACTCATGCGGTGAGGGTATCGCCGGGGTCGGACACGGGGAAGAGCACCTCCGCGCGACCTAGGCTTAAGAGGTGACGACGCTCCACGACCCGATGATCCGCTCCTTCGCCAGCGACAACTACTCGGGGGTCCACCCCGAGGTTCTCGCGGCCATCGCCGCCGCCAACGACGGCCATCAGATCGCCTACGGCGAGGACGTGTACACCGCGCGTCTGCAGGAGGTCTTCGCGCACCACTTCGGCGAGGGGTCGCAGGCGTTCCCCGTCTTCAACGGCACCGGCGCGAACGTGACGGGACTGCAGTCGATGCTCCCCCGCTGGGGCGCTGTGGTCGCGGCATCCACCGCCCACATCAACGTCGACGAGGGCGGCGCTCCCGAGAAGGTCGCCGGCATCAAGATCCTGAACGTCCCGACCGACGACGGCAAGCTGACCCCCGAGCTCGTCGACATGGAGGCCTGGGGCTGGGGCGATGAGCACCGTGCGCAGCCGCTCGTCGTCTCGATCACGCAGTCCACCGAGCTCGGCACCCTCTACACGCCCGACGAGATCCGCGCCCTCGCCGACCACGCCCACTCGCGCGGCATGCGTCTGCACCTCGACGGCGCACGACTGTCGAACGCCGCTGCGGCGCTCGACCTGCCGATCCGCGCCTTCACGAAGGATGCCGGTGTCGACCTCGTCAGCGCCGGCGGCACGAAGAACGGCGCGCTCGCGGCCGAAGCGATCGTCGTGCTCGACCCGGCGGCATCCCAGGGTCTCCCCTACCTGCGCAAGCTCAACATGCAGCTCTCGTCGAAGATGCGCTTCGTCTCGGCCCAGCTGATCGCGCTGTACGAAGGCGACCTGTACCTGCGGAACGCCCGCCACGCCAATGCCATGGCGGCGCGACTGCGCGCCGCCGTCGAGGCGGGGCTGGCCGACGGATCGATCGACGGCGTGCGCTTCAGCCAGCCGACGCAGGCGAACGGCGTCTTCGCGATCCTTCCCGACGGCGTCGCCGAGAAGCTCCGTGAGTCGTTCCGCTTCTACGACTGGGATGCCTCGAAGAACGAGGTCCGCTGGATGTGCTCGTTCGACACGACGGAGTCCGACGTCGACGCCTTCGTCGCAGCGCTGTCGCGCCTGACCCGCGGCTGAGGTCGCGGCAAGCGCGGGTCAGCGCAGGGCGCCAACCGAGGCGAGGGCCTGCCGTACGAGCGTCGAGCGGCCGCCCTCCATCTCGGCCGCGAGCGCGTCGGACGAGGCCTCCTCGGGCGACATCCAGGTGACCTCAAGCGCGTCCTGACGCGGCTCGCACGTTCCGGTCACGGGCACGACGAACGCGAGCGAGACGGCGTGCTGCCGGTCGTCGTGGAAGGCGCTGACACCGGGGATCGGGAAGTACTCCGCGACGGTGAACGGCGCGGGCTGCGGCGGCAGCATCGGGAACGCCATCGGTCCGAGGTCGTTCTCGAGGTGGCGGAACAGCGCGTCGCGCACGGTCTCGCCGTAGCGGACGCGGCCCGACACGATGGTGCGGGAGATCTCGCCCATCGGCGTCGCCCGCAGCAGGATGCCGACCTCGGTCACCGCGCCCATACCGTCCAGACGCACCGGGACGGCCTCGACGTAGAGCATCGGCAGCCGGCGTCGCGCCTCGGCGAGCTCGACGTCGCTCAGCCACGCGGGGTTGCCCGCGGAACCCGGACGGCCCATCGACGACCCGAGCCCGCGAAGCGGATCGCTCCCGCTTCCCTCGTCGTCACGCTCGTTCGGGTCGGGGTCGGGAGTGCGGACGGCCATGCCTCCATGTATACCCGAGCGGATGCCGCGGCGCCCCGTGTCGGACGTGTCACCCGTGTCAGGGGCCTGGGGCAGGATGGACACATGGTGGCCGCCTCCCCGCTCGATCCCGACGCCGTCCTGTGGTCCGCGCCTGCCGAGGAGCGCGGCGATCGGCCGCTGCTGGTGCTTCTGCACGGCTACGGGTCGAACGAGGCGGACCTCTTCGGCCTCACGCCGCACCTGCCCGGGGAGTTCGTGGTCGCCGCCGTGCGCGCGCCGCTCGCCCCCCGCTTCCCGATGCCCGGGTACTCGTGGTTCACGATCGACGGCGTCGAGAGCCGCGACCACGACGAGGTCGTCGGCTCGACCCGTGCCGTCTGGGACTGGGTCGACGGTGTGCGGGGGGATGCGGCATCCGTCGGTCTTCTCGGCTTCTCGCAGGGCGGCGTCATCGCGCTGCAGATGATGCGGATGCGGCCACAGGGTGCGGCATTCGCCGTGAACCTCGCCGGCTACGCGTTCCCCGAACCCGCGGACGGAGATGCCGAGCTGGCCGAGGTGCGCCCGCCGGTGTTCTGGGGACGCGGCGCGCGCGACGAGGTCATCCCGCCGCGTTTCGTCGACCACACCGCGCAGTGGCTGCCGGGGCACGTCGACCTCAGCGGGCGCGTCTACCCCGACCTCGCGCACAGCGTGTCAGCAGAGGAGCTCGGCGACGTGCGGGTGTTCCTCGAAAAGCAGCTGGCCGCACCGAAGAGCTGAGTCGGCCTCTGGCATCCGCTCACCGACGTGGCTACGATGATCGACGTCCTGTCCCGAGTGTGAGGAAGAGCCGTTGAAGGTTATCGACGCGATCGCGCTGTGATCCCGCGCTGACCCGTCGACGCTCCCCGAGGACGATTCGACGGTCCGCCCGGTGATCTATTCACCGACCGGCGCGGACCGTCATCCTTCGACCGCAGCACATCGTGCTGCCCGGCCGCACCGAGCGCTGCGGACCGGCCCGTCGACGCAGACGTCCGCGCACCCCTCAAGGGAGGCGCCTCATGCCCACCACACTCACCTCCGCGGTCACCCTCGACCGCGTCACCTTCGCCTGGCCCGACGGCACCGCCCTGCTCAGCGAGGTCACCGGAGCCTTCGGCGGCGGCCGCACCGGCCTCGTCGGCCGGAACGGATCCGGCAAGTCCACGCTGCTGAAACTGATCGCCGGGACCCTCGCACCGGCATCCGGCTCGATCACCACAGCGGGGCGGGTCGACCTGCTGCCGCAACAGCTGACGCTCGACACCGGACGCCGCGTCGCGGACCTGCTCGGGATCGGCGAGGTCCTGGGCGCCGTGCGGGCGATCGAGCGCGGCGACGTCGACGAGCGCCACTTCGACACGGTCGGCGACGACTGGGACGTCGAGGCGCGGGCCACGGCGGCCCTCGCCGAGGTCGGACTGCCGGAAGGCGCCCTCGACCGAGCGGTCGGTGAGCTCTCGGGCGGCGAGGCGGTCCTGGCGGCCCTCGTCGGCGTCCGGCTCCGCGGGGCCGAGATCGCCCTGCTCGACGAGCCGACGAACAACCTCGACCGCGACGCGCGAGCCCGCGTGCACGATCTCGTGCGGACCTGGCGCGGCACGCTCATCGTGGTGAGCCACGACACGGCGCTGCTCGAGGAGCTCGACGACACCGCCGAGCTCTACGGCTCGGAGCTGTCGGTGTTCGGCGGACCGTACTCGGCCTGGAAGGCGTGGCTCGACACCGAGCAGTCCGCCGCCGCTCAGGCCGAGACGACGGCCCGGCAGGTACTGAAGCGGGAGAAGCGAGACAGGCAGCAGATCGAATCGGCGATCGCCACACGCGATGCGCACGGCAAGAAGCTCGCCGCGCGGAAGGCGGCACCGAAGATCGTGCTGGGCGCCATGAAACGCTCCGCGCAGGTGACGGCGGGCAAGCTCCGCGTCGAGGCGAACGAGAAGGTGGATGCCGCCCGTGCCGCGGTCGACACCGCCGGGCGTCGCGTGCGCGACGACGAAACGGTCCGCATCGACCTGCCCGATCCGGACGTCGGCACGGGCCGCCGCATCGCGACGATCGGCGACGGCGAGCGCTCCTGGATCATCCAGGGACCGGAGCGGGTGGCGCTCATCGGGCCGAACGGCGCGGGCAAGACGACGCTGCTCGAACGGCTCGTCGCGTCGGCCGGGGCGGCGCCTCATGTGCCGAGTGCAGGTTCAGCTGACGGCGGCGGGCCGAAACCGGGGTCGGATGCCGCATCCACCCTGCACTCGGCACCGTCGGACGCCCGCGCCGAGGCGCACACCGACCGGATCGGCTACCTGTCGCAGCGGGTGGACGGGCTCGAGGAGGATGCCGCGGTGCTGGCGAACATCCGCGCCGCGGCACCCGGCGTCGGTGACGTCGAGCTGAGGAACCGCCTTGCTCGGTTCCTCATCCGCGGCGATACGGTGCACCGGCCCGTCTCGGCGCTCTCGGGCGGCGAGCGGTTCCGGGTGGCTCTGGCCCGTCTGCTGCTCGCCGACCCGCCGCCGCACCTGCTGGTGCTCGACGAGCCGACGAACAACCTCGACCTCGACACGGTCGACCAGCTCGTCGAGGCTCTGTCGGCCTACCGGGGAGCGGTCCTCGTCGTCAGTCACGACGATGCGTTCCTCAGCCGGGTCGGCGCCGACCTCACCCTGGAACTCCGGGAGGGTCGGATGACGGAGGTCTGACGACCGGGCCGGGGCGCAAGCCCCGGCCCGGTGTCGGTGGTCCGCGCGATGATGGAACCATGGCGGACGTCCTCGAGCGGTTCAGCCCTGCGACGCAGGACTGGTTCCGCAGCGCGTTCCACGCACCCACGGCTGCGCAGGCCGGCGCCTGGCAGGCGATCTCCGCCGGCAAGCACGCGCTCGTGGT
Organism: Microbacterium sp. LMI1x-1-1.1; assembly: GCF_040676205.1. Classification (NCBI taxonomy): domain Bacteria; kingdom Bacillati; phylum Actinomycetota; class Actinomycetes; order Micrococcales; family Microbacteriaceae; genus Microbacterium; species Microbacterium sp. LMI1x-1-1.1. Next base: position 958,547 of record NZ_JBEGHM010000001.1, on the reverse strand, counting down.
CGCCCCGACCGGCTCAGGCAAGACGCTGTCGGCGTTCCTCTGGGCGCTCGACCGCATCTTCCGCGACCGTGTGGCCAAGAAGCCCGCGGCCGACGACGAGAAGCCCGCCCGAGGCAGGAAGAAGCGGGCGGATGCCGCGCCTCCCCGCACGCGCGTCCTCTACGTCTCGCCGCTCAAGGCGCTCGGCGTCGACGTCGAGCGCAACCTCCGCTCCCCGCTGGTGGGCATCGGGCAGTCGGCCCGTCGTCTCGGCATGCCCGCGCCCGATGTGACCGTGGGTGTCCGCTCCGGCGACACGCCTTCCGGGGACCGTCGGCGCCTGCTCGCCGACCCGCCGGACATCCTCATCACGACGCCCGAGTCGCTGTATCTGATGCTGACCTCGCAGGCAGCCGAGACGCTCCGCGGCATCCACACCGTCATCGTCGACGAAGTCCACGCCGTCGCGGCGACCAAGCGCGGCGCCCACCTGGCCGTGAGCCTCGAACGCCTCGATGCGCTGCTCGAGACCCCGGCGCAGCGCATCGGCCTCTCGGCGACGGTCCGCCCGATCGATGAGGTGGCCCGGTTCCTCGGCGGAGCGGCTCCGGTCGACATCGTGGCGCCCAAGGCGACGAAGGCGTTCGACCTGTCCGTCGTCGTGCCGATCGACGACCTCACGAACCCGCCGCCCCCACCCGGTGCACCCGAGGAGGAGGAGCCGGTCGCCGTCGATCCGGACGACGACGGGGATGGGGGCAACTGGTACACGCCGCCGCAGTCGTCGGAGATGACCGGATCGGTCTGGCCGCACGTCGAAGAGGCGATCGTCGATCGCATCCTCGCCCACCGGTCCACGATCGTCTTCTCGAACTCGCGCCGCCTCGCGGAACGTCTGACGGGACGGCTCAACGAGATCTACGCCGAGCGGGTAGGCATCGACGTGCCAGATCCGACCGTGCCGGCGGCGATGATGGCGCAGGCGGGGTCCTCAGCCGGGGTCGAGGCGATCCTCGCGAAGGCGCACCACGGCTCGGTGTCGAAGGAGCAGCGCGCGCAGGTCGAGGACGAGCTGAAGTCCGGGGCGCTCCGCTGCGTCGTCGCGACGAGCAGCCTCGAGCTCGGCATCGACATGGGCGCCGTCGACCTCGTGATCCAGGTCGAGGCGCCGCCCTCGGCGGCATCCGGTCTGCAGCGCGTCGGTCGCGCCGGTCACCAGGTCGGCGAGGTCAGCCGCGCCGCGCTCTTCCCCAAGCACCGCGGCGACGTCCTGCACACCGCCGTCGTGACCGAACGGATGCTCGCGGGGCAGATCGAGGCGATCTCGGTGCCGCAGAATCCGCTCGACATCCTCGCCCAGCACACGATCGCCGCCTCCGCCGTGGCCGTGCTCGACGTCGAGGGCTGGTTCGAGACCGTCAAACGCTCGGCCCCGTTCCGCTCCCTCCCCCGCTCGGCCTATGAAGCGACACTCGACCTGCTCGCCGGCCGCTACCCGTCCGATGCCTTCGCCGAACTGCGTCCCCGCGTCGTCTGGGATCGGGATGCCGGGACCATCACCGGCCGGCCGGGTGCGCAGCGCATCGCGGTCACCAGCGGCGGCACGATCCCCGACCGGGGACTGTTCGGCGTCTTCATCTCGGGCGAGGCGCGCAACGCCCGTGTCGGCGAGCTCGACGAGGAGATGGTCTACGAGTCCCGCGTGGGTGACGTGTTCACCCTCGGCACGACGAGTTGGCGCATCGTCGAGATCACCCACGACCGGGTGAACGTCCTCCCCGCCTACGGTCAGCCGGGCAAGCTCCCGTTCTGGCACGGCGACGGTCTCGGCCGTCCCGCGGAGCTCGGCGAGGCCCTCGGCAAGTTCTCGCGCGAACTCTCGACGGCGAAGCCCGAGAAGGCGGTCGCGCGGCTGCGGGAATCCGGCCTCGACGACAACGCGATCGGCAACCTGCTCGCCTACATCGGCGAGCAGCGCGAGGCGACGGGCAGCCTTCCGACCGACAAGACCCTGACCGTCGAGCGCTCCCGCGACGAAGTCGGCGACTGGCGCGTCATCCTGCATTCCCCGTACGGCATGCATGTGCACGCACCGTGGGCGCTGGCCGTCAACGCGCGGATCCGCGAGCGTCTCGGCGTCGAGGGTGCCGCGGTCGCGAGCGACGACGGGATCATCGCCCGCGTGCCCGACACGGATGCCGAGCCGCCCGGAGCCGAGCTGTTCGTCTTCGACGCGGATGAGCTCGAACAGCTCGTCACCTCGGAGGTCGGCGGGTCGGCGCTGTTCGCCTCGCGGTTCCGTGAGTGCGCGGCTCGGGCACTCCTGCTCCCCCGCCTCAACCCGAACAAGCGATCGCCCCTGTGGCAACAGCGCCAGCGTTCCGCGCAACTGCTCGAGGTCGCCAAGGAGCACCCGACCTTCCCGATCATCCTCGAGACCCTCCGCGAGGTCCTGCAGGACGTCTACGACCTCCCGGCCCTGCTGCGGATCGCGCGGAGCATCGCGGACCGCCGCATCCGTCTCGTTGAAACGACGACGAGCTCGCCGTCGCCGTACGCGCGCGACCTGCTCTTCGGATATGTCGGCGCGTTCATGTACGAGGGCGACTCGCCCCTCGCCGAGCGCCGAGCGGCAGCGCTGTCGGTCGATCCTGCCCTGCTGAGCGAGCTGCTCGGCAAGATCGAGATGCGCGAGCTGCTCGACCCCGGCGTCATCGAACAGTACGAACGCGAACTCCAGCGACTCGACCCGACGAGGCGCGTGCGCGGCGTCGAGGGTGTCGCCGACCTCCTGCGGCTGCTCGGTCCGCTCTCGGTCGCCGAGGTTGCAGAACGCCTCGAGGGCGCGGCGACGGACCCGGACGCGCCCGCTCTGGCAGCGACCGAAGCCGATTCCGCGGCTCTGCTCGACGAACTCGTCGACACCCGCCGCGCCATCCGCGTCACGTTCGGCGGCGCCCCCCGCGTCGCCGGCATCGAGGATGCGGGCCGCCTGCGCGACGCCCTCGGCGCGGCGCTGCCCGTCGGCATCCCGACGGCCTTCCTCGAACCCGTCGCCGATCCGCTCGCCGACCTCGTCGCGCGGTACGCCCGCACGCACGGACCGTTCCGGACCTCCGACGTCGCGACGCGCCTCGGCGTGGGCGGCGCCGTCGCCCGTCAGACACTGCAGCGGCTCGAAGCGCAGGGCCGGCTCGCGAGCGGTTTCTTCCTGCCCGCAGACTCCGCACACCCGGACGACCTCGAATGGTGCGACAGCGAGGTGCTGCGCCGCATCCGGATGCGTTCGCTCGCCGCGATCCGCGGGAGCGTCGAACCCGTCGAGCCCGAGGCGCTGGGGCGTTTCCTGCCCGTCTGGCAGCACCTGACGCGTCCGCTCGAGGGGGTCGACGGGGTGCTCGCCGTGGTCGAGCAGCTCGCCGGTGTCCCGCTCCCCGCAAGCGCGTGGGAATCGCTCATCCTGCCGTCGCGCGTGCGGAACTACTCCCCCGCCCTGCTCGACGAACTGACAGCGACCGGCGAGGTGCTCTGGTCGGGTCACGGTTCTCTGCCCGGACGCGACGGCTGGATCGCGCTGCACCCCGCGGATGCCGCGACGCTCACGCTGCAGATCCCCGAAGACGAGGTGACGCCGTTCGAGCAGTCGCTCCTCGACGCGCTCGGCGCCGGCGGCGCTTACTTCGCCGGTCAGCTGGTCGGCATGGTCGAGGCGCCGAACGAGCAGTCCGTCATCGACGCGCTCTGGAACCTGACCTGGTCGGGGCGCGTCACGAACGACACGTTCGCGCCCGTCCGAGGGCTCCTCGCCGGCGGATCGCAAGCGCACCGGGTGACGCGGCGTACACCCCGCACCCGCATGTTCCGCGGGGCGCCGATCGCCGCCGTCGCGCGGCCCGCACCGCAGCGCCCGGCCATGGTCGGCGGCCGCTGGTCGCTGCTGCCCGTCCCCGATGACGATGCGACCCTGCGGGCGACCGCGACGGCGGGCATGCTCCTCGAGCGCTACGGCGTCGTCACCCGCGGCTCGGTCCAGGCCGAGGGGGTCCCGGGCGGCTTCGCGCAGGTGTACCGGATCCTGGCGGGATTCGAGGATGCCGGGCACTGCCGGCGCGGCTACTTCGTCGAGAAGCTGGGGGCCGCCCAGTTCGCGACCTCGGCGACCGTCGACCGGCTCCGCGAGTTCGCGTCGGTGCCCGAGCCCGCACCGCTCACCGCGCGGACGCTCGCCGCCACCGATCCCGCCAACCCCTACGGCGCGGCGCTGAACTGGCCGTCGATCGAGGGAGTGAACCACCGCCCCGGCCGCAAAGCCGGCGGACTGGTCGTGCTGGTCGACGGCACCCTCGTGCTCTACCTCGAGCGCGGCGGGCGCACCGCGCTCGCCTTCACCGACGACGAGGACGTCCTGGTCGCCGCCGCGCGCAGCCTCGTCGAGACCTCGCGCGCCCGTGGCCTCGACACCCTCACGATCGAGCAGGTGAGCGGTGCGTTCGTCTACACGACCGCCGCCGGCCGCGCCCTCCGCGACGCCGGTTTCGTCGAGTCGCCCAAGGGCCTCACCCTGCGGCGCGGCTCACGGGAGCCTCAGCGTGCCTGAGGGCGACACCGTCTTCCGAGCCGCGCGGAAGCTGCACGAGGCGCTCGCGGGCCACGAGGTCACGCGATTCGAGGTGCGTGTGCCGCGGAGCGCCACGGTCGACCTGCGCGGTGAGACGGTGCGCGAGGTCGTGCCGCGCGGCAAGCACCTGCTCATGCGCATCGGGGCGCAGACCCTGCACTCCCACCTCAAGATGGAGGGCCGCTGGCACGTCTACAGGCCGGGCCAGAAGTGGCGCGCCCCCGCGTTCCAGGCCCGCGCGATCGTCGGCACGAGACCCGCGGACGCCGTCGGCTTCGAGCTCGCGATGGTCGAGGTCCTGCCGACCGCCGAGGAGGACCGCGTGGTCGGGCACCTCGGGCCCGATCCGCTCTCCGCCGACTGGGACGCGGCGCAGGCGGTGGCGAACGTCGCAGCCGACGAGCGTGCGATCCACGTGGCGCTCCTCGATCAGCGGAACGTCGCCGGGTTCGGCAACGAGTACGCGAACGAGCTGTTGTTCGTGCGCGGCGTCCGTCCCACCGCACTCGCGACGGAGGTCGACGTCGCGGGTCTCATCGACACGGGTGTGCGGATGATCCGCGCGAACCGGGATCGACAGGGGCGCACGTTCACGGGCGACAACCGCCCGGGGAAGCAGACGTGGGTCTACGGACGCGGCGGCAAGCCGTGCCGACGCTGCGGCACGCTCATCGAGGGATCGGAGCTCGGGGCGCGTGCGACGAGCGAGCGGATCGTGTTCTGGTGCCCCGTCTGCCAGCCGTGACCGGCCGACCGGTCATTCGTCCGGCGTGAGTCCCTCGACGCGGTAACGGCGTTCGATCCCCGCCGTCGCGCGACCCCATTCGCTGTCCGCGGCGCGTCGCTGGTGCTCCCGGAACGTGGACGCATCGGTCCAGAGCTCCTCGACCGACCACGCACGACCGCCGCCGAGCGGTGTGATCTCGAACAGCAGGCAGCCGTCCTCGGCCCGCGTGCGCTCGATGTGCGCGTCGAGGTGGCGCCGCACGGCATCCGCTTCGTCCTTCGTCGCGCAGATCATCCTGCCCGACAGGCGTACTCCTCCGATGTCGACCATCAGTGACCGATGTACCGGCCGGGCCGGTGGTTCAGAGCGAGGACGAGGTTCAGCACGACGGCCCCCGCCGCGCTGAGCAGAACGAACTGCCAGGGGACGACCAGGAGGGCGAGCAGGATGACGAGGACATCGAAGACCATCATGGTCCACCCCACGCGGATTCCGGTCGCATCCTGGATCACGAGGGCGACGACGTTGATCCCACCGAGGCTCGCGCCGTGCCGGAAGACGATCAGCAGGCCGATCCCGGCGAGGAGGTTGCCGGCGATGGTCCCGAAGACCGGGTCGATCCTCTCGATGAGGAACAGGTGCTCGATGAGGACGGAGAATCCGGAGACCGCCCCGATGCACACCAGGGTGCGGAGGGCGAAGTTCCACCCGCGCTTCCAGACCGCCAGGACGCCGAAGGGCAGGTTGACGACGGCGAACAGCGCCGCGAACGGCCAGTCGAGCGCGTAGTTCAGCAGCAGGGACAGGCCCGCGGTGCCGCCGGTGACGGCCATGCTCATGTGCAGCAGGAACAGTCCCAGGGAGACGGTGAACGTTCCGGTCGCGAGTCCGACGATGTCGTCGAGCCAGGTGTGCGGTGCGGCCTTCTCTTCGAAGACGAGCGACGGGCCCGTCTCGGGGGCGGCGGGGTCGACCATCTCTTCGTGCGCTGTCACCGAATCAGGTTACCCAGCCGCGGTCAACCCCGTGATTTCGGGTGCCATTCGGGAATGAAATGCCCTGTGGGACGTTGTATCCGTCAAGGAGGACCCGTGGGCAAGAACTACATCGACATCGAGAACGACCGAGGCGAGACGCTGCGCTACCGCAAGCACGCCAACGGACGTGGCTTGATCGCGAACGGAGCCAAGGTGCACCCGAGCGCGATCGTCGAAGCAGGAAGCTACGTCGAACCCGGGGCGCAGATCGCCGCAGGCGCCCGCATCGGACGCGGAGTGTGGATCGAACCGGAGGCCGTCATCGGCCCGAACGCAGAGATCGCACCCCACGCGCACATCGGACCCGGAGCAGCCATCGGTGCCGGCGCGAAGATCGGCGTCCGCTGTTTCGTCGGCGCCGGAGCGCGCGTCGCACCGGAGTCCCTCATCGGCGACGACGAGAGCATCCCCGAAGGCGAGCGCGTCGCGACCGACCGTCGTGGTCTCCGCCTGGCGGCCTGACCCCCCCCTCACACGTCTGCAAGGCCCGATCCCTCCAGGGGTCGGGCCTTCGTCTGTGGCTGGGGCTAGCCTCGGCGCATGACCACCCCGCGCCGCTCGACCCGCGCCGTCGTTGCGGGGTTCGTCGGTGCGCTCCTGCTGGCGGGGATCTGGGTCGCGGCATCCGCTCTGCGCGGGTCGACGGGTGAGGGGATGCCGGCGGGAGCCGACGTGATCACGGTGCAGCGCGTGGTCGACGGCGACACCCTCGTGACTGCGGACGGTACTCGAGTCCGTCTGATCGGCATCGACGCTCCCGAGGCGCATCCCGAACCGGAATGCGGAGCGGATGCCGCGACCGCCCGGCTGCGCGAGCTCGCGCCCGAGGGCGCCCGCCTCCGGGCCGTCGCCGACCGGGAGGACCTCGACCGGTACGACCGCGAACTCCGCTACCTGTGGACCGCGGACGGGACGTTCGTCAACGAGGCGCTCGTGGCGGAGGGCCACGCTGCGACGCTCCGCATTGCACCGAACACCCGGTACGCGGAGCGGTTGGCCGCTGCCGAATCCGCCGCTCGGGCCCAGGGCGCCGGACGGTGGGGCACCTGCTGAGCCGCGGCATCCCCGTGGCATCCCGAAGCGTCCCGAGGCGCGCGGCTACGCTGGCAGGCATGGCGACACGCGGCGGACCCCAGCGCAAGGGCGGCCGTCCAACGCCGGGGAAAGGCCGCGCGGGGGGCGCCAAGCCGACTCCGAAGCCCACGGCGAAGCGGAAGCCGGCACCCACGCAGGCCGCGCCGGTACCCGCACCGCCGCCCGGCCCGTTCCGCCTCGGCGCGATCCCGGGGGCGACGCCGGGCAAGTGGATCGACATCTGGAAGACCCGGATGCCGCGCAACCCGCTCGAGCTCGTCCCCCTCACGGTCGCGGAGCAACACGCGGCGTTCGCGCGGGGCGATGTGGATGCGGCGATCGTCCGGCTGCCGATCGACCGCGACGGTCTGAACGTCATCCCGCTCTACGAGGAGACGACGGTCGTGGTGTGCGCTACCGACTCCGCTCTGACGGCGGCGGACGAGCTGACCGCGGAAGACCTTCTCGGCGAGGTCCGCATCGTGCCGGGCGACGACGTCCTGTCCTTCGATGTCGCGGGGACCGCGGAGCCGCGATTCGCGGCGCCGGCCACGACGGGCGAGGCGGTCGAGATCGTGGCCACCGGCGTCGCGATCGTCCTCGTGCCCATGTCGCTCGCCCGACTGCATCACCGCAAGGACGTGACGTTCCGGCCGCTCGTGGAGGCCCCGGCATCCGCCGTCGCACTCGCCTGGCCCGCCGAGGGGGCGAGCAAGCTGGTCGACACGTTCGTGGGTATCGTCCGGGGGCGCACCTCGAACTCCTCGCGCTGACGCACGGCGTTCGGCCCCGGACCGGGCATTTAGACTCGAGGAATGGCTCCGCTCGTCTATCTGTGCGTTCGCCCGCAGGTGGATGCCGCGGACGGCGAGTACGCGTCGTTCCACCAGGCGATGGGTGTCGGTGAGAGCGGGCTGGAGCGCTGGAACCTCGTCGACGACGACCTGCCCGCGGATGCGTTCGAACGCTGGCGCGGCTTCGTGGTCGGCGGCAGCCCGTTCAACACGACGGATGCCGACGACACCAAGTCCGCGGAGCAGGTGCGGATCGAGGCGGGGCTGCAGGCCGTGGCACAGGCTGCCGTGGCGGGGCGGACCACCGCGCTGTTCACGTGCTTCGGGATCGGTGTCGCTTCACGCGCCCTCGGCGGCGAGGTGACGCGGGAGTACCCGGAGGGGACGGGGCCCACCGGCATCCGTCTCACCGATGCGGGTCAGCAGGATCCCCTGTTCGGCGGCTTGGAGGCCGAGTTCACCGCCCTGACGGCGCACAAGGAGGCCATCGAGCGGCTGCCCCAGGGCGCCGTGCTCCTCGCGACGAACGATGAGTGCCCCGTGCAGGCGTTCCGGATCGGCGACCGGCTGTACGCGACGCAGTTCCACCCCGAGCCGACCGGGGTCGCGTTCACCGAGCGGATGACGATCTACCGCAACCACGGGTACTTCGACGCCGACGAGTACGACACCGTCGCCGCGGTCGTGCTCGCGGCCGATCTCGACGAGCCGCAGCGGCTGCTGCGCCGATTCGCCGAGATCTTCTGACCGCTCAGCTGCGCGCGAGCGAGAGTTCCCCGCGACGTCCACGCGCCCAGAGCACGAGCGGGACGATCACGACGATCGCCGCGGCGATCCACGCCGTGATCGCGATCGGCGTGGACTGAGGTTCGGTCGCGAACCGGCCGATGCCGATCCACAGCAGTCCCCACGCGGAGGCGAGAGCCGGTGCGAGGCGTCCGCCGGTGCGGATGGCGCTCGCGGCGGCGATCAGGACGACCACGATGATGACGGCGATCCCCCACGCGGTGGCGGCGTCGCCCCACGACGTCGGCGCGACCTCAGCGGTCAGCCAGGCGGTCGTGTTCGCGACGGTGGCGAGTGTGACCCAGCCCAGGTGCAGTCCGACGGTGACGTCGGTGAAGAACGTCTCGGCGAACGTGCGCGGCGGATTGAGCACCAGGATGCGGATGGTCCAGCCCAGCGCGACGAGCAGGGCGACGATCGTCAGGACGGTGACGAGGAGCGTCGTGTACTGGGCGGCCAGCAGCCAGAGCCCGTTGACGACGGCCGTGAGGGCGATCGGGTAGCCGACCTTGCGCTGCCGGTCGCTGCCGCGCTGCGACGGGAGTGCCTGCCAGATCGTGTACGCGATCATGAACAGGTAGATGACGCTCCAGATCGAGAACGCCTGGGCCGCGGGAGCGAGCACCGTGGAGGTCGCCGAGAGCGCGCCGTTCTGCAGGTCCTGAACCGGAGTCCCGCCGAGGACGCCGGCCCCGAACAGGGCGGCGATCAGCATGAACGTCACCGCCGAGATCACGACGATCTGGCGGGTGAGGTCCGACGAACGGGATGCGGTGGAGCTCATCATGCCGTCACGGTACGTCCCCGTGGCGCGCGGCGGCGACCTCTTGACAGGCTTCGAGCGGGGCTTGAGGGGGGTGAAGGTCGGGTGCGTCGGGTGTCGATTCGCGAGTGAGAGGTTCCTCATTTTGGATCTGTTCGCGGCGCCTGAGTTCCGCAGTTTTCGGGGTCTCGATGTCGGAGGCTGGTGCGATAGTTCAGGTATGACAGAAGCGATGGAAATCCCTGGTGGCGATGCGTATCTCGCCGCCATTGCGGGCATCGTGGCGGACGTCGAGGACGTGGAGCGGCGGATGGCCGCGGTGCAGATCGCGCAGCTCCGTACGCTCGCTGCTGCGGGCCGACTGGCGGAGGAACAGGGCGCGCCCCCGAACGCGAAAGTGACCCTGCACGACATGGTGCTGCGGTCGATCGCCGCAGAGATCGGCGGAGCGATGCGGACCACCGACCGCACCGTGCAGCGTCGGATCGGGGAAGCCCGGGTGACGATCGAAGGATTCCCCGCCGCGGTGGCCGCGTGGGAGGCCGGACGGATCGTCCGCGGGCACGTGAAGGCGATCGTCGAGACCGGGCTGAACCTACCCGCAGAGATGTGGGCTGAGTTCGAAGCCATTGCGATCGAGCGATGCGAAGGCGAGACCCCGAACCGAGTGCGGGGTGAGCTGGAGATCCTGGCGCACCGGATGCATCCGCGATCGTTCGCCGAGCGGCATGAGGAAGCTGCGGCGCGGCGGTGCGTCAGGTTGATCCCGGGCCGGGACGGGATGTCGGATTTGATCGCGACCCTGCCGACCGTGATTGCGGAGGGGATCCACGACCGGCTCACACAGCAGGCGCGGGCGATTGTCGACACCCGCGAGGAGCGCTCGGCGCCCTTAGGTGTGATCGCGACCGACGGGAGATCGACCGATCAGGTCCGCGCCGACGTGCTCGCCGACCTGCTCCTCGCCGGCACGCCGTCGCTTGATGACACGCGCGACACGACCGCCGGGCCACTGGGCGCGATCCGCGCGCGCGTGCAGGTGCTGATTCCCGCAGCGACTCTGACCGGTGCCGATGATGGACCGTGCGATCTGACCGGCCGCTCCCCCATTGACCCGGCCACCGCTCGCACACTCGCCGGCGCGACGCACGTGTGGGAGCGCCTGTTTCACGACCCCACCACCGGAGTCACCGTCGCCACCGACTCGTACCGTGTCCCATCCGGGATGCGACGGTTCCTGCAAGCCCGGGATCAGCACTGCCGGTTCCCCGGATGCCGCGTCGCTGCGATCCGGTGTGAAGTCGACCACACCCACGACCACGCGCTCGGCGGGCGCACCGAACTTTCCAACCTCGCCCACCTGTGCCAACGGCACCATTCGATGAAGCAATTCACCGCCTGGAAAGTGCGCCAACTGAGGGGTGGAGTCCTGGAATGGACCTCACCCCTCGGCAGGATCTACCGCGAAGACGCACCCACCCCGGCCGTCGCCTTCACCCCTGCCGCCACACATCCCGGAGACCCGGCACCCTTCTGACCAGACACAGGCCTGAACCGGGGCCGATCCTGCGCGCGCTGCGCCACGCAGAACACCGCGCCACAGCCACAGCCCCAGCCCCAGCCCCAGCCCCAGCCCCAGCCCCAGCCGATGATCGACCCCCGGCATCCCACTTCCCCTGTCGCGGACGGCGAGCGCGCACGGCGCGTCGCGACAGGGGAACGCGGACTACGCCCCGACGACGACCGCGGACTCCGGGGCCACGACAAGCCGCTCGCCGGCCGACGTCGGCTTGACGGACGCGATCCAGACGTCGCCGCCGGCGACCTCCCACGGCTCGGACGACAGGTTCACGAGAACCCGCGCCGCGCCGCGGTGCAGCACGTACCGGGGACCCGTCGAGGTGGTCTGCACCTCGGCATCCCGCCCACCGGGACCCGGGTGCGTCAGCTCGGGCCGCGAGCGCCGCAGATCGGCCAACTGCCGGTAGAGATCCAGCAGCCGCGCGTGATCGCCCTGCGACACCTCGGACCAGTCCAGCTTCGACCGCTCGAACGTCGCGGGGTCGTTGGGGTGCGGCACGATGCTCTCGTCCCAGCCCATCTTCACGAACTCCGCGATCCGGCCCTTCGCCGTCGCCTCGGCGAGTTCCGGCTCGGGGTGCGAGGTGAAGAACTGCCACGGCGTCGACGCACCCCACTCCTCGCCCATGAACAGCATCGGCGTCCCGGGCGCGGTCAGCGTCAGCACGGCGGCGACCGCGAGCCGATCGGCCGACAGCGTCGCCGTCAACCGGTCTCCCGCCGCGCGGTTGCCGATCTGATCGTGATCCTGCGCGTAGGTCACCAGTCGCCAGGATGCCGCGTCGTCGGGCACGGGCTTGCCGTGATCCCGCTCGCGGAACGACGAGTAGGTGCCGTTGTGGAAGAAGCCCTCCGTCCACACCTTCGGCAGCGCCTCGGGGTCGGCGAAGTCCTCGTAGTAGCCGACCCCCTCGCCGGTCAGTGCGACGTGCACGGCGTGATGCCAGTCATCCGACCACTGCGCCGTCAGGCCGTACCCGCCGGCCTCGCGCGGCAGGAACATCACCGGGTCGTTCAGGTCGCTCTCGGCGATCAGCGTGAGGGGCCGCCCGACGTGCGCGCTCAGCGCGTCGGTCCGCTCCGCGATCTCCTGCAGGATGTGCACCGGCTGCTCCCCGGACTCGTGCAGCGCGTGCACGGCATCCAGCCGCAGACCGTCGACGTGGAAGTCCCTCATCCACATCAGCGCGTTCTCGACGATGAACGACCGCACGGCCGCCTCGTCGAGGTTGAGGCTGTCGCCCCACGTGTTCCGCGACCCGTCGCGCAGGTACGGACCGTACTCGGGCAGGTAGTTCCCGCTCGGCCCCAGGTGGTTGTAGACGACGTCCTGGATCACCGCGAGGCCCGCCGCGTGCGCGGCATCCACGAAGCGCTGATACGCGGCCGGACCGCCGTACGTCTCCTGCACGGCGTACCAGAGCACGCCGTCGTAGCCCCAGTTGTGGGTGCCGTTGAAGGCGTTCACCGGCAGCAGCTCGATGTGCGTCACGCCGATGTCGATCAGGTGGTCGAACCGGGCGATCGCGGCATCCAGCGTCCCTTCGGGCGTGAACGTCCCGAGGTGCAGCTCGTAGATCAGCCCGCCGGCGAGCTGACGGCCGGTCCACGCCTCATCCGTCCACGGGAAGGATGCCGGGTCCACCCACGCCGACGCGTCGTGGACGCCTCGCGGCTGCCGCCGCGACCGCGGGTCGGGACGGAGGTCGCCGCCGTCACCGAGGACGAAGCCGTACTCGTCGCCGTCTGCCAGCGCGACGTCGGTGCGCCACCAGCCGTCACCGGCGGCGGTCAGCGCGACGTCGTCCGCATCGGGGCGGCGCAGCCGCACCCGCTCGACGCGCGGAGCCCAGACCTCGATCACGATGCGTCCCCTTCGATGACGTCCGCCGGCGCGAGCAGCGCGACGGGGTAGGTGTCCAGCAGGTCGGCGAGCCGCAGACGACCGCCCTCGAACCGGCGCCCGGTCAGCACGTCGACCGTCGGGCCGACGTGCGTCAGCACCTCGGTGTCGCCCCAGCCGCCGCGAGCGGCGAGCCCGGCCGGCAACCGCGTCGCCACCGCCACGACGCCGCCGCGGTCGAAGGCGACCGCGTGGTCCGCGGCCTCCCCCGCGACCGTCATCGGCGTGTACCGCGTGAACAGCTCCGGATGGTCGCGCTTCAACCGCAAGGCGCGCGACACCACGAGCAGCTTCGCCGCGCCCGACGCGTCGACCGGCGGCATCCACCCCTCGTCGAGACGGGCGAGCAGGCGCCGGCGTTCCGCGAAGTCGACCTCGCGACGGTTGTCGGGGTCGACGAGCGAGTGGTCCCACAGCTCGGTGCCCTGGTAGACGTCCGGGACGCCCGGGCCGGCCAGCTGCAGCAGCTTCAGCGAGAGCGAGTTCGACCGGCCGAGCGGCGTGATCTCGTCCACGAAACCCTCGACGATCGCCCGCGCATCGCCGAAGGCGGCATCGACGAGGTCGTGCATCTTCTCTTCGAAGGCCTCATCAGGGTCCGACCAGGTCGTGCCGTTCCCCGCTTCGCGCGACGCCTTCTCGGCGTACGCGTGCAGACGCTCTCGCGATGCGGGCCACGCGCCGACGATCGCCTGCCAGAGCAGGTTGTCGAACGGGCCGTCACCGGTCGAGGCGACCTGGCGCAGCTCGCCGAGGACCTCGGCCCACCGCTCCGGCATCTCGGCCAGCACGGACAGGCGCGCCCGGACGTCCTCGCTGCGCTTCGTGTCGTGCGTCGACAGCGACGTCATCGCCGCCGGCCACGAAGCCTGACGACGAGCGGATGCCGCATGGAACCCGTCGACGTCGACCGCGAACTCGGTCGGGTCGCCGCCCACCTCGGTGAGCGTGCCGAGCCGGGTCCAGCGGTAGAACGTCGTGTCCTCGACGCCCTTCGCCATGACGGGACCGGTCGACTGCATGAACCGCCTCGTGAACTCGCTGTCGGGGCCGGCCGTCAGGCGCGCCGCGATCGTCTCGAACGCGTCGCCCAGCTCGGGACGGCGCGACGAGGCCAGCGCGACCGCCTCATCGACCTCTTCGACGCCGGCGGGAAGGTAGGCGCGGTACACCGGGAACGCCGCGAGCAGCTCGGCGAGCGCGTCGAGCCACTGCTCGTCGGACGCGCCGTTCCGCTCACCGGCGGGGATGAGCGCCGCGAGCCGCAGCACCTCGGCGTGCAAGCCGTCGGTCGCCCATGCGAGCTTGGCCTCGTGCATCATGTCGGCGTAGTCGGCTGCCGCACCGTCTCGCAGCTGCGTGTCGAGCGAGGTGAGGCCCTGCTCGCCGGACGGGTCGACGAGCACGCGGTCGAGGACCGCCATCGCGTCGTATCCGGTCGTGCCCTCGGTCGCCCACCACGACGGCAGGTCCTCGCCGTGCTCGAGGATCTTCTCCACCAGCACGTACGCACCATCCGTGGCATCCGCCAACAGGTCGAGGTACCCGCCCGGGTCGGCGAGGCCGTCCGGGTGGTCGACCCGCAGACCGTCGGCGAGATCCTCGTCGATCCACCGCACGATCTCGACGTGGCTCGCATCGAACACGGCCGGGTCCTCGACGCGGACGCCCGCGAGCGTCGTCACGGCGAAGAAGCGACGGTAGTTGAGTTCCGCGTCACCGCGGCGCCAGAACAGCAGCTCGTAGTGCTGCGCCGCGAGGACGTCGCGGACGTCCCCCTCGCCGGTGCCGTCCGCGAGCGGGAACTCGTGGTCGAAATACCGGACGACGCCCGCCTCGGCGTCGATCGTGATCTCGCCCGCCTCGACGGCGGCATCGAGCTCCGACCCGAGCACGGGCAGCCGCAGCCGTCCGCCGAGCGCCCAGTTCACGTCGAACGCCGCCGCGTGGGGCGACGCCTGTCCCTGGCGCAGGACGTCCCACCACCACGGGTTCTGCCGCGGATCCGCGACGCCCTGGTGGTTCGGAACGATGTCGATCAGGATGCCGAGCCCCGCCGCGCGCGCCGCGGCGGCGAACCGCGACAGCCCCTCGGGGCCGCCGCGCTCGGGGTCGACGACCGTCGGGTCCACGACGTCGTAGCCGTGGTCCGATCCGCTCGTCGCGGCCAGGATCGGCGACAGGTAGGCCCAGTCCACACCGAGGTCCCGCAGGTAGTCGGTGAGCTCGGCCGCGGCATCCAGGTCGAAGCCGGCCCGGATCTGCAGCCGATACGTCGAGCGCGGCGCCTTCTCGGGACCGGTCATCAGCGGGGAAGCTCGCTCTGCGGCGCCTGCGCGGGGATGACGTCGATCGTGCCCGTCATCGCGGCGAGCGACGCCGCCACCGACGGGTCGGACTCGACCGCCTCCGCCTCGTGGTCGCGGAGGACGACGAGAGCCCGCGCCCCGACGCTCACGCTCCCGCCCTGCTCGACCACCGGCGAATCCGCGGCCCCGCCGGCCGTGTCGACGATGATCTCCCAGGCCGGGCTCGCCGACGCGGTCGGCACCGTGAAGTCGACCGTCTCGTCACCCGCGTTGAAGAAGACGAAGAAGTGGCGGTCGTGGATCTCCTCGCCGCGGCGGTCGCGCTCGCGGATGCCGTCGCCGTTGAGGAAGACGCCGACCGCACGGCCGAAGCCGGAGTCCCAGTCCTCGGGCTGCATCTCGGAGCCGTCGGGACGGATCCACGCGATGTCGGGGAGTGGTGCGCCCTCTTCGCGACGCACCGGGCGTCCGTCGAAGAACCGGCGACGTCGGAACGTGGGGTGATCGCGACGCAGGCGGGCGAGCACCGACGTGAACTCGATGAGCGGCTGGTCGATGGACGTCCAGTCGATCCAGGTGAGCTCGTTGTCCTGCGCGTACCCGTTGTTATTGCCGTTCTGCGTGCGGCCGAGCTCGTCGCCGTGCGAGATCATCGGCACGCCCTGGCTCAGCAGCATCGTCGCGAGGAAGTTCCGCTGCTGACGTGCGCGCACCCGCAGGATGTCGGGGTCGTCCGTGGGGCCTTCGACACCGTGGTTGTACGAGCGGTTGTGCGATTCGCCGTCGTTGTTGTCCTCGCCGTTGGCCTCGTTGTGCTTCTCGTTGTACGAGACGAGGTCGCGCAGGGTGAACCCGTCGTGCGCGGTGACGAAGTTGATGGATGCCACCGGCCACCGCCCGTCCTGCTCGTACAGGTCGGCCGAGCCCGTGAGGCGCAGCGCGAACTCGCCGAGCGTCGACGGCTCGCCGCGCCAGAAGTCGCGGACGGTGTCACGGTACTTGCCGTTCCACTCGGTCCACTGGGGCGGGAAGTTGCCGACCTGGTACCCGCCGGGGCCGATATCCCACGGCTCGGCGATCAGCTTCACCTGGCTGACGATCGGGTCCTGCTGCACGAGCTCGAAGAAGGCCGACAGGCGGTCGACGTCGTAGAACTCGCGGGCGAGGGTCGAAGCGAGGTCGAAGCGGAAGCCGTCGACGTGCATCTCGAGCACCCAGTAGCGCAGCGAGTCCATGATGAGCTGCAGCGTGTGCGGGTTGCCGACGTTGAGGCTGTTGCCCGTGCCGGTGTAGTCCGTGTAGTACCGCTTGTCGTCGTCCTCGAGCCGGTAGTAGGCGAGGTTGTCGATGCCGCGCATCGAGAGCGTCGGGCCCATGTGGTTGCCCTCGGCGGTGTGGTTGTAGACGACGTCGAGGATGACCTCGATGCCCGCGGCGTGGAGCGCGCGCACCATCGCCTTGAACTCCTGCACCTGCTGGCCGACGCCACCGGCCGCGGAGTACGTGTTCTGCGGCGCGAAGAAGGCGATCGTGTTGTAGCCCCAGTAGTTGGAGAGTTCCTTCTCCTGGAGGGTCGAGTCGTTCACGAACTGGTGCACCGGCATGAGCTCGAGCGCCGTGACGCCGATCTTCTTGAGGTGTTCGATGACCACCGGGTGCGCGATCGCGCTGTAGGTTCCGCGGATGTCCTCGGGGATGTCGGGGTGCGTCATCGTGAGGCCCTTCACGTGGGCTTCGTAGATGACGCTCTCGGCGTACGGCGTCTTCGGCTGGCGGTCGCCCTGCCAGTCGAAGTAGGGGTTCACGACGACGCCCTTCATCATGGCGCCGGCCGAATCGTCGTCGTTCGTCGAATCGGGGTCGCCGAAGGTGTAGCTGAAGACGGACTGGTCCCACTCGATCTGGCCGTCGACGGCCTTCGCGTAGGGGTCGAGGAGCAGCTTGTTCGGGTTGAAGCGCTGCCCGTTCTCGGGGTCGTACGGGCCGTGCACGCGGTAGCCGTAGCGCTGACCGGGCTGCACCGACGGCAGGTAGGCGTGCCAGACGAATGCGTCGACGTCGATGAGTTCGACGCGCGTCTCCTCGCCGCTCTCGTCGAACAGGCAGAGCTCGACCTTCTCGGCGCACTCGCTGAACAGGGCGAAGTTCGTCCCATTACCGTCGAAGGTCGCTCCCAGAGGGTAAGCGGAACCGGGCCAAACCTGCATGCGGACTCCTGTGATAGGTGGAATGCCACAGTACCCAGGCAGTATTTCCGACCCCGGGCCCTTGACAGGTCAGCGCAGGGACAGCATGTCGTCGAGATAGTCCGCGAGGGGTCTCGGCGGACCCGTGTGGCTCCACGCGATGTGCGGCACGCCGCCCTGCAGCGACAGGATGCCGGAGCCCTCGCCGCGGTCGACGGCGGCGGCATCCATCTCGGTCCACCCCAGGTGGAGCACCTCGCCCTCGGCGAACCCGCCCCGGAACGCGGCCGCGGCCCGCTCCGACCGCGCGCGCTGCGCCTCGGCGGTGTACCCGCGGATCGCGTCGTGCCGCGCGCGCAGCACCTCGCCCGTCGCGAAGACGCGGTCCTCGCCGATCAGGAGCGCCCCGATGTGCCAGGCATCCGTCACCGGGACGATCCGCGGGGCCCGTCCGATGCCCAGGATGCGGCGGTTCGTCGTCCACTCCCCCAGCCGCTCCCGCGGCGACCCGGCGAGGCGCTCGCGCGCCGCCTGCAGCAGACCGCCGGTCGTGTGCGCCGCCACCGTCAGACGAGGTGCGCCGGCGCGGAGGATCCGGCGCCGCGGATCTGCTGGTGGAGGCGCGTCATCCGGGCGTCCAGCTCGGCGGCGGCGTCCGCGGCATCCTTCAACTGCCCCAGCAGGTGATCGGGCACCTGGCGTTCGTACTTGTAGTAGATCTTGTGCTCGAGGCTCGCCCAGAAGTCCATGGCGATCGTCCGGAACTGCACCTCGACGGGCACGTCGACGCGTCCCGTCGAGAGGTAGACCGGCACCTCGAGGATCGCGTGCAGGCTCTTGTAGCCGTTCCCCTTCGGGGTCGCGATGTAGTCCTCGACCTCGCGGACGGTGATGTCGTCCTGCGCGGTCAGCAGGTCGAACAGGCGATACACGTCGTTCACGAAACTGCAGGTGATGCGGATGCCAGCCACGTCGGTGATGTGTGCGCGCACGGACTCGAAATCAGGGTCGATGCTGCGGCGCTGGATCTTCTCGACGATGCTGTCGGGCGACTTCACGCGGCTCGAGACGTGCTCGATCGGGTTGTAGTCGTGCATCTCGTGGAACTCCTCGCGGAGGATCGAGATCTTCGTCTCGATCTCCTGCAGGCCGAACCGGTACTCCATGAGGAAGCGCTGGAACTCATCGCGCATGCTCCGAAGAGAGGAGGCGGACACCGTGATCTGCTGCTCATCGAGCGGAGTGGACATGAGGCGACGCTATCGGGAACCACTCCGAGCGCGCTGGGAAGGATGCCTCAGTCCGCTCGGGGCGGCGCCGTGGTCGCCCGGGGGACGAGCGCCGTCGGCAGGCGCAGGTGCGTCGCTGCGGGGATGCCGCCGCCCATGAACTCCAGCAGCATCGTCACGGCCTCGGCGCCGAGGCGCTGCATCGGCTGGCGGACGGTCGACAGCGCGGGCACCGACTGCGAGGCATCCGGAACGTCGTCGAACCCGATCACCGAGAGGTCGTCGGGCACCGACAGGCCGTGCTCGTGCGCGACGCGGATGACGGTCAGCGCCGAGATGTCGTTGGCGGCGAACACCGCCGTGGGACGGTCGGCCCGGCGCAGCAGCCGGGTGGCCGCTTCGCGCGCGATGTCCTCCACGTAGCGCCCGACACCGACGAGGTCAGGGTCGAACGGGATGCGGGCGTCTTCGAGCGCCCGCCGGTAGCCGCCCTCGCGCAGCATCGAGGACCGGAGGTCGGGGCGACCCGCGACGAAGCCGATGCGGCGGTGTCCGAGCGAGACGAGGTAGGCGACGGCGTGACGGGCGCCGGCGAAGCTGTCGGACTCGACGGTGGGGAGGTCGGCCGGCCCCGTGTGCGGGTCGATCGCGACGACGGGAACCTCCGCCGCGACGTTCACGACCGTGGGGGTGACCATGATCACCCCGTCGACGAGCGTGCCGCTCAACCGGCTCAGCGAGCGGCGCTCCCATCCTTCGCTCGACACGGCCCGCGATCCGCTGTAGGCGAGGAGATCCAGTCGCGAGTCGCGCAGAGCCGCGCCGACTCCTTTGAGCACTTCAGCCGAGAACGGCTCGAAGTCCGCGACGAGGACGCCGACGACACCGGTCTGGCGTGCGCGCATACTGCTCGCGACGAGGCTCGATTCGTAGCCGAGCTGCTCGACGGCGGTGAGCACGCGCTGCACGGTCGCGGGGGCGACGCCGTACCGTCCGTTCACCGCCTTGGAGACCGTCGCGACCGAGACGCCGGCCGCGGCGGCCACGTCGTGGATCGTGGCGCGGCTTCGCATGCCTCGAACTGTAGCCCCATGGAAAACATTTTCGAAAACGTTTGACGTGGGCGACAACAATTCCGACACTGGTGACCGAACCCCCGGCACGCACCGCCGGGACCACCCGCACCTCGATGACCGAGCGTGCACTCAATGAGGAGATTGGTGATCACATGAGGACCAGAAGGATCATGGCGGGGCTCGCGGCGGTGGCCGCGGCGACCCTCGCTCTCAGCGCCTGCTCGGGCGACAACGGCGGCGGCAGCGGCGACGGCACCGTCGAGATGACGCTGTGGCAGAACTCGACCACCGGCCCCGGTCAGCAGTTCTGGAAGGACGCGATCGCGGCCTTCGAAAAGGAGAACACCGGCGTCACGATCAAGATGCAGTCCGTCCAGAACGAGGACATGGACGGCAAGCTCCAGACCGCTCTCAATGCGGGCGACCCGCCCGACATCTTCCTCCAGCGCGGCGGCGGCAAGATGACCGCGATGGTGAACGCCGGCCAGCTGATGGACCTGACCGACCGCATCTCGGACGACATCCGCGGCGAGATCTCCGAGGGCTCGTTCGCGGCCGAGACCTACCAGGACAAGGTCTGGGCGATGCCGCTCTCGGTGCTCCCGGGCGGCTTCTTCTACAGCCAGGACGCCTTCGACAAGGCGGGCATCTCCGACACCCCCACGACGATCGACGACCTCAAGAGCGACGTCGAGTCGCTGAAGGGCACCGGCATCGCACCCATCGCCCTCGGCGCGAAGGACGCGTGGCCCGCTGCGCACTGGTACTACTTCTTCGCCATCCGCGAGTGCAGCCCGAAGGTGATCGAGGCGACGGGCGACTCGAAGGACTTCAGCGACGACTGCTGGACCCGCGCCGCCGAGGACCTCACCGACTTCGCCGCGATCAAGCCGTTCAACGAGGGGTTCCTCACCACCGCCGCCCAGCAGGGCGCCGGCAGCTCGGCCGGCCTCGTCGCGAACCGCAAGGCCGCGATGGAGCTCATGGGCGCATGGGACCCGGGTGTGATCGCCTCGCTGACGCCGGACGAGAAGCCCCTCCCCGACCTGGCCTGGTTCCCCTTCCCCGAGATCTCGGGCGGCGACGGTGAGCCCGGATCGATGATGGGTGGCGTCGACGGTTACTCGTGCTCCGCACAGGCCCCGAAGGAGTGCGCCGACTTCCTCAACTTCATCGCCGGCTCGGAGCAGCAGACGAAGTACTACGAGGCGTTCCAGTCGCCGCCGGTCAACTCGGTCGCGCAGAAGTCGGTGACCGAGCCCTACCTGCAGCAGATCCTCGAGGCGTACAACAGCGCCCCGTTCGTCTCGCAGTGGCTCGACACCGTCCTCGGCCAGAACGTCGGCAACGCGCTGAACGTCGCCGTCGTCGACATGCTCGCCGGTGGCAGCGACCCGCAGAAGTTCATCGCAGCCGTCAACGCCGCAGGCGCGCAGGGCTGACCATGACCGTTCGCGAGATGTCCGTCTCGGACGCCACCGGTCTCGCGGCGCACGCCGGGGGTGGCGACACGCCGCCCCCGGCTCGGCCGCGGTCCCGCCGCCGGCGGGGCCTCGGCTGGTCGGGGCGACTGGAGGTCCTCCTCCTCGCCGGACCCGCCGTGATCTTCTTCGTCGGGTTCGTCATCCTGCCGGTCCTGATGGCCGCCTATTACGGCTTCTTCCGCTGGTCGGGCTTCGGGCCCGCCACCGACTTCGTCGGGCTGAAGAACTACATCACGATCTTCAGCGACCCCAACTTCCAGAGCGCACTGCTGCACAACGCCTTCATCGTCGTCATGTCGCTGGTGCTGCAGGGACCCATCGCGATCCTCTTGGCGCTCCTGCTCAACCGCAAGATGCGGGGGCAGTCCGTCATCCGCATCCTCATCTTCGTGCCGTACGTCATCGCCGAGGTCGTCGTCGGCACCGGGTTCAGCCTGCTGCTGTCGACCAACGGCGCCGCCAACGGAATGCTGGACAAGCTCGGCCTGGGCGGCCTGACCCAGGACTGGCTCGCCGACCCGTCGATCGCGATCTGGACGCTCATGGCGATCCTCACGTGGAAGTACGTCGGCTTCGCCGTCATCCTCTTCCTCGCGGGACTCCAGGGCATCCCCGAAGAGCTGTACGAGGCCGCCGCCATCGACGGCGCGTCCTACTGGCAGATCCAGCGGCAGATCGCTCTGCCGCTGCTCGCACCGACCCTGCGCATCTGGGCGTTCCTGTCGATCATCGGCGCCCTGCAGCTGTTCGACCTCGTCTACATCATCTGGGGCCAGTACGTCTCGTCGGTCGCCGGCACCAACACGATGGCGATCTACATGGTCGTCACCGGCCGCAACGCCGGGAACTTCGGCTACGGCAACGCGGTCGCCGTCGTCATCTTCGTCATCTCGCTCATCGTCGCGCTGTTCTACCAGCGCTTCGTGCTCCGCCGTGACACGGCGGGCGCCATCACAGAGAGGGGCGTGCAGTGAGCGCCACCATGACCCTCGTCACGGCACCGCCGGCCGAGCCGCGCCTGCGCCGCGCGCCCAAGCCGAAGCTGCCGTGGGGTTCGCCCGTCGTCTACTTCGTCGCCCTCGCGGTCATCGCGCTCATGCTCGGCCCGGTGATCTACATCATCATCGGCGGGTTCCGCTCGAACTCCGCGATCACGGTCGACCCGGCCGGGTTCCCCGACCCGTGGAACATCGACAACTACGTCGGCGTCATCACGAGCGGCCAGTTCTGGGGCCAGGTCGGCAACTCGACCTTCGTGGCCCTCGCCACCACGATCGGCGCGGTCGCCCTCGGCATCGCCGCCAGCTACGTGATCGCCCGGTACAGCTTCAAGGGACGCGGGTTCCTCTACGCCCTGTTCGCCTCGGGCCTCATGTTCCCCATCACCGTCGCGATCACGCCGCTGTACATCGTGATCCGCTCGCTCGGGCTCATGAACACCCTGCCGGGCATCATCCTCCCGCAGATCGCGTTCGCCCTGCCGACGACGATCATCATCCTCGTCCCGTTCCTGCGGGCGATCCCCGACGAGATCCAGGAGGCCGCGTCGATCGACGGCTGCAGCCGCCTCGGGTTCTTCTGGCGCATGGTGCTGCCGCTCGCCGTGCCGGGTGTGATCACCGTCGGCATCCTCGCCTTCATCGGCAGCTGGAACGCGTACCTCCTGCCCCTGTTCATCCTCAACAACGAGTCGCAGTTCACCCTCCCGCTGGGCGTGCAGGCGTTCTCGTCGCAGTACTCCGTCGACACGGCGCGCGTGCTCGCGTTCACCTCGCTGTCGATGCTCCCCGCACTGCTGTTCTTCAGCCTGTTCGAGCGGCGCATCGTCGGCGGTCTCACCGGAGCCGTGAAGGGCTGACATGACCGTTCCCCACCCGCAGGCCTCGGCCCGCGTGCACGATCTGCTCGCGCAGATGACCCTCGAAGAGAAGGCCGCGCAGCTCGTCGGCTACTGGGTCGACCAGGGCGGCGAGGTCGTCGCTCCCCTGGCCGACGAGATGGTGACGACGACGAAGTACGCGGATGCCACGGCTCACGGCCTCGGCCATCTCACCCGTGTCTACGGCACGCGTCCCGTCGACCCGGTCGAGCGGGCGGCCTGGCTCTGGGAGGAGCAGCGGCGTCTGCGCGCCGACACCCGGCTCGGGATCCCCGCGATCGTCCACGAGGAGTGCCTGACCGGACTCGCCGCGTGGAAGGCGGCGACGTATCCGACGCCGCTCGCGTGGGGCGCGTCGTTCGATCCGGAACTGGTCGCCGAGATGGGCGCCGCGATCGGCGACTCGATGCGCGAACTCGGCATCCACCAGGGTCTCGCCCCCGTGCTCGACGTCATCCGCGACCCCCGCTGGGGACGCGTCGACGAGTGCATCGGCGAAGACCCCTACCTCGTCGGCACGGTGGGGACGGCGTACGTGCGAGGGGTCCAGTCGGCGGGTGTCGACGCGACGCTGAAGCACTTCGTCGGGTACTCCGGCTCGCAGGCGGCGCGCAACCACGCCCCCGTGCACGCCGGTCCCCGCGAGGTCGCCGACGTGCTGCTGCCGCCGTTCGAGATGGCGATCCGCGACGGCGGCGCGGCATCCGTCATGAACTCGTACGCCGAAATCGACGGCGAACCCGTCGGCGCCAGCTCGCACTACCTCGACGAGGTGCTGCGCGGCCGGCTCGGTTTCACCGGCCCGGTCGTCTCGGACTACTTCTCGGTCGCGTTCCTGCAGACCACCCACGGCGTCGCCGGCGACCTCGGCGAAGCGGCGGAGCTGGCGCTCCGTGCCGGCATCGACGTGGAACTCCCGACGGGCGACGCGTTCGCCGCTCCCCTGCTCGAACGCATCCGCTCCGGGGTGATGGATGCCTCGCTGCTCGACGTGGCCGTCCTCCGCGTCCTCGCGCAGAAGGAGCGCCTCGGCCTGCTCGACGAGACGTTCGAGACTCCCCCGACCGACGTCGACCTCGACGGACCACGACACCGCGACCTCGCCCGTCGCCTCGCGGCCGAGTCGGTCGTGCTGCTGACCAACGACGGGACGCTGCCGGCGGCATCCGCTCGTCGCATCGCCCTCATCGGGCCGAACGCCGACTCGGCGGAGGCGCTCATGGGCTGCTACTCGTTCGTCAACCACGTGCTCGCGCACCACCCGGGGACGCCGCACGGGATCGACCTGCAGACCGTCCGCGACGCCTTCGTCGCCGAGTACCCGGACGCCGAGATCGCCTACGCCCACGGTTGCGGTGTGGAGGACGACGACGGCTCGGCTATCGGCGATGCCGTGGACGCGGCGGCGGCGGCCGAGCTCGCCGTCGTGGTCGTCGGCGACCGCGCCGGCCTCTTCGGACGCGGCACCGTCGGCGAGGGCAACGACGTCGACGATCTCGAACTGCCCGGCCTGCAGCGGCAGCTCGTCGAACGCGTCGTCGCGACGGGCACTCCCGTCGTCCTCGTGATCCTCTCGGGCCGTCCGTACGCGATCGGGTGGGCGCTCGACGGTGAACGCCGCGTCGCCGCCGCTTTGCAGTCGTTCTTCCCCGGCGAAGAGGGCGCGGACCCGATCGCCGGCATCGTCTCGGGACGACTCTCGCCCTCGGGCAGGCTCCCCGTGACCCTGCCGCGGTCGGCCGGCGCGCAGCCCTACAGCTACCTGCACCCGCGGCTCGGCGGACCGATCGACGTGACGAGCGCCGACCCGACCCCGGTGCGCCCGTTCGGGCACGGGCTGACCTACACGACGTTCGCCCACGAGCACCTGCAGGCGTCCGCGTCGGTCGCGGCGGGCGACACCCTCGAGGTCTCGGTCGTCGTCCGCAACACCGGCGAGCGCGCCGGTGCCGATGTCGTCCAGCTCTACGCGCACGACCCGGTCGCGAGCCTCACGCGCCCCGTCGCACAGCTGATGGCCTACCACCGGGTCGACCTCGGCCCGGGTGAGAGCGCGCGCGTCGTGTTCTCGCTGCCGACGGCGCGCTTCGCGTTCACGGGGCGCGACGGCCGCCGTGTCGTCGAGCCGGGACGGATCGACCTCTGGGTCGGCTCGTCGTGCGAGGACCGTGAGAGCGTCACCGCCATCGAGGTGACCGGCGAGCACGTCGTCACGCCCGACGACGCCCGGATCGTCCCGGTGCGCGTCGTGGCGGACGCCGAGCTCGTCAGTCCCGGACGGTGAGGGTCGTGCTCACGTCGAGGGCGTCGGCCGACGGTCCCGCCGCGAGGCGGTAGTCCCCCGATTGCACCCGCAGCGCCTCGCCGTCCCAGACGGCGAGGCGCTCGACCGTGAAGCGCACCTTTGCCGTCCGCGCCTCGCCCGGCTCGATGCGCACGCGGGCGTACCCGAGCAGCAGCCGCCGCGGTGCCGCGATCGGCAGCTCAGGGGCGACGGCGTAGAGCTGCACGAGCTCCTCCACCGCGCGCTCCGACCGGTTCGCGACCCGGACAGTCGCGGTGACGACCTGCTCGTCGTCCCGAGGATCGAGGGCGGGATGCCGCAGGGTGGGCGCGGGCGCCGTCACCGTTCCGGCATCCACCTCGACGGCCTCGTAGGCGACGTCGCCATAGCCGAGCCCGTGTCCGAACGCGAAGGCGTACGGGTCGGGCTGGTGCCGGTAGGTCGCCTGCTGGCGTCGGGTGTCGTAGTCGAAGAGGTCGCCCGCCTGGTCCGGGTGTGCCGGCCACGACTGCGCGAGGCGCCCGGCGGGCTCGCGGTCGCCGCTCAGGACGTCGAGCAGACCGTGGCCGAGCTCCTGCCCCGCGTGACTCGACCAGACGACGGTCGCCGCGTCGGCGGCATCCGCGAGGACGTACGGGAAGCTCGAGACGATCGTCAGCACAGAGCGCGGGTTGGCGGAGCGCGCGGCCCGCCAGAGGTCCGTCGCCGCGGTCGGCAGCAGCAGGTGGAGACGGTCGGCGGTCTCGCGACCCGACAGGTGGGGGTCGTTGCCGACGGCGACGAGGACGACGTCGGCCGCCGCGGCCGCGCGCGCCACCTCGTCCAGACCGCGCGTCACCGTCTCGACCTCGAAGCGCGTGGCGTCGTCGAGGGTGACGCCCTCGGCCACGAGCAGACCCAGGTCGCGGACGACGCGCACCCACCGGCCCGAGCCGAGGTGCAGCAGCGACCACGAGCCGTCCTCGTGCACGTGCCGGCGGAAGCTTTCCTGCACGACCCAGCCGCCGACGCGCTCGGCATCGGCCCGCATCGGCCAGACGCCGCCCGTCAGCAGGCGCCCGCTCGCGTGGGAACGGAGGGTCAGGATGCCGTCGCCCCAGTCCGTGACGTCGAACAGGCTCGCGTCGGTCCGAGCGTCGAGGATCGCGTCGACGGTACCGTCCGCCGCTGCGGCGACGTAGCCGGACGGAGCACGGAGGACGACGGTGTCGGCGCCGGTCACGACCTCGACCGCGGCCGTCGGGTAGCGGTCGCGCACGCCCTGCGCGATGCCGACCGTGTAGGGCGGCGTACCGGAGTACCAGTCGGTGAGGACGACATCCGCCATCGGCCCGACGACGGAGACCGACGCGGGCTCGCCGAATGGCAGCACCCCGTCGTCGTTGCGCAGCAGGACGACCTGACGGGCGACCGCCTCGCGGGCGAGCTCGCGGGCGGCGGCGGTGCCGATCTCGTCCGCGCCGATCGCGGCGTACGGGTCGTCGTCGCCGTCGAACTCGCCGGTGCGGAGGCGCATCTCGAGGAGTCGGAGGACAGCGGCATCCACGTCCTCGTCCGTCAGCAGACCCTGCGCCAGGGCGCCGCGGACGGCCTCGAGGCTCGGCGTCGGGTCGGGGCCGTCGTCGGTGAACGAGTCCATGCCGCTGCGCACGAGAGCGGCGGCGGCGTTCACTTTGTCGGGCTGTGCGCGCTGGATCGAGACGAGGAAGCTCGGCGCCCCGGCATCCGACACGACCGCGATGGACTCGTCGCTCCAGCTGCGGGCCTCGGCCACCAATTCGGGCTGCGTGTGCGCGGGGACGCCGTTCACCCGGTTGTAGGCGAGCATCATGCTGCCGGCGACCTTCTGCTCGATCGCCGGACGGAACGCCGGCAGCTCCTCTTCGTGGAGTGTGCGCGGCGACATCTCGGACGACGTCGCGGACCGGTCGGTCTCGTTGCTGTAGGCGAGGAAGTGCTTGAGCGAGGGCACCGTCTTCCAGACCCGCGGGTGGTCGCCGCGGAGCCCGCGGCTGTAGGCCGCACCGAGCTGGCCCGTGTAGTGCGGGTCCTCGGAGTACCCCTCCTCGTTGCGCCCCCATGCCGGATGCCGGAGGGTGTTGACGACCGGCGCCCACACGTTGAGGTCGACGTCCGCCCCCGACGCGCGCTTGGCTCGGACCTCGGTCGCGACGAGGTCGCCCACGCGCCTCACCAGCTCGGGATCCCACGTCGCCGCGAGGCCGACGGGCTGCGGGAAGACCGTGGCCACACCCACCCACGCGAGCCCGTGAAGGGCCTCGCATCCGGTGTGGAACGGGCGGATGCCGAGGCGCTCCACCGCCGGCATGGCCTGGTGGAGCATCGCGACGCGCTCCTCCGGGGTCAGCCGCTCGAGCAGGTCGCGGGAGCGCTCGGCCAGCGGCACATCGATCCGACGGAAGGCGTCGACCGTCATCCGGCGACCTCCACCTCGGCCTCGAGCGAGACCGCCCCGACACCGACGACCGACGCCGTCCGGTCGCCGACCTGCAGGCTCCACGGCGCACGCGCGTCCGACGACTCGGCGGTGATCCGCCCGCCCTCGCGACGCACCCGGAACACCGTCGCGGCAGCCCCGTCGTGCCCCGGGACGACCGTCTCGCCGTCGTACCCGTCGGGCAGCTCGAAGCAGCGCAGCGTCACGCCGTCGGCCCAGTCGTAGTCCGGCCGGTCCTCGCGCGCTCCCCACGGCAGCACCGTGCCCGGTCGCACCCGCAGCGGGACGGACTCGTAGCCGTGACGCTCGGTCTGCCACGTGCGGCCGTCCACCGCGTCACCGGTCAGGAGCGAGGTCCACCGTCCCTCGGGCAGGTAGTACTCGACGCTCCCGTCCTCGGTGAAGACGGGGGCGACCATGAGGGAGTCGCCCAGCATGTACTGGACGTCGGCGTCGTGCGTCGACCGGTCGCCCGGGAACTCGAGCACGAGCGGGCGCATCATCGGGATGCCGGCGGTGTGCGCCTCCTCCGCGATCCGGGCGAGGTACGGCATGAGGCGCAGCTTCAGCGTCGTGAACCGGCGCGTCACCTCGACCGCCTCGTCGTCGAACGCCCACGGCACCCGCACCGAGCCCGAACCGTGCAGGCGGGAGTGCGAGGAGAGCAGTCCGAACGCGAGCCAGCGCTTGAAGACACCGGCATCCGGTGTTCCCTCGAAGCCGCCGATGTCGTGACTCCAGTATCCGAACCCGCTCATCGCGAGCGACAGGCCGCCGCGCAGGGTCTCGGCCATCGACAGGAGCGTCGAGTCGTTGTCGCCGCCCCAGTGCACGGGGAACTGCTGGCCGCCCGCCGTCGCCGAGCGGGCGTAGAGGACCGCCTCGCCGACGCCGCGCTCCTCCTCGAGCACCCGGAAGACGATCTCGTTGTAGAGCTGCGGGTAGTAGTTGTGCATCCGCTGCGGGTCGGACCCGTCGTGCCAGACGACGCCGTCGACCGGGATCCGCTCGCCGAAGTCGGTCTTGAAGCTGTCGGCGCCCTGCCGCACGAGACGGCGCAGGTGCTCGGCGTACCACTCGGCCGCCTCGGGGTTGGTGAAGTCCACGATCGCCATCCCGGCCTGCCACATGTCCCACTGCCAGACGTCGCCCTCCGTCGTCTTCAGCAGGAACCCGCGCTCCGCGGCCTCGGCGAAGATGGCGGAACGCTGCGCGATGTAGGGATTGATCCACAGCGAGACCCTGAGGCCGCGCTCGCGCAGCCTCGCGAGCTGGCCGTCGGGGTCGGGGAACATGCGCGGATCCCACGTGAAGTCGGTCCACTGGAACTCCCGCATCCAGAAGCAGTCGAAGTGGAACACCGACAGCGGCAGGTCGCGCGCGGCCATCCCGTCGACGAACTCGGTCACACTGGCCTCGTCGTACGCGGCGGTGAAGGACGTCGTCAGCCACAGCCCGAACGACCACGCCGGCACGCGGGCAGGACGCCCCGTGAGCGCCGTGTAGCGCCGCAGCACGTCCTTGGGCTCGGGCCCGGCGATCACGTAGTAGTCGAGCGTCTCGCCCGGCACCGAGAACTGCACGCGCGAATTGATCTCGGACCCGACCTCGAACGACACCGCGTCGGGGCTGTCGACGAAGACGCCGTACCCGCGACTCGTCAGGTAGAACGGCACCGACTTGTACGCCTGCTCGCTCGACGTGCCGCCGTCCGCATTCCACGTGTCGATCGACTGGCCGTTCTTCGTGAAGGCGCCGAAGCGTTCGCCGAACCCGTAGACGCGCTCGCCCGGCTCGATCGAGAGCTGCTGGTGCACCCACGTGCCATCCGGGCCCGTCATGTGGCCGATCGAGCGCGGCAGCGAGGTCGTCAGCACGCGGTCGCCCTGCTCGAACGCGACGCGCCACGCCCCGTCGCGCGACACACGGACGCGGAGGTCACCGGCATCCAGCACGCCCTCGGCGTCGTCGACCGTCACGGTCGGCGTGTAGCCCTCCTCCCCCGTCACGGCGAAGTCGGGACCGCGGTGACGCCCGCCGGCGTGCCGCTGCACCCGCACCTTGATGACCCCGGGGGCCGGCGCCGAGAACGTCGTCGTGATCATCGGCCGGTTGAGCGTGTCGCCCCGGTGCCGGATGGCGGCGGTCGGCGCGAAGACGGTGAGGCTGCCGGCCTCGGCGTCGGCACGCATGTCGTCCACGGCGCTCGCGTACAGACCGGTCACTCCCGGCCTCATGAGCCAGTAGCCGTCGGTGAACTTCATGTCCTTCGCCTTTCTGTCACGACTCGCGCGTCCCCCCTCGGAACCGTCACGTGGTCGTCGATCTCGTCATCCGTCAGCAGGTCGGTCCAGGCTCCGGAGAGCGGGATCGTCACGTCGTCGTCGCCGCGGTTCAGCAGGAAGAGCGCGTCGCCGCGCCGCACGACCTCGACCTCCGCGGGCGGCACGCCGATGGCACCGGCGACGCCCGCGGCATCCAGCGCGTCACCGAGGACCGCGTCGAGCAGGTCGTCCGCGAGGACGGCGCCGACGTACCAGGCCGTCCCGTTCCGCGTCACGACCGGGCGCCCCGCGAGGTCGCCCGACGCGAACGTCGCCACGACCTCGGCGCCGTCGGTGCGGAGCTTCTCGCCGAGGGTGTGGGCGACGGATGCCGCCCACCGCCCGTCAGCCGACGCGACGGCGACGCCGTCGTCGGGGAGCCCGACCCACTCCTCGCCGCTGACCCCGAGGATGTCGCGGAGCAGCACGGGCGAGCGACCCGTGAGGATGTGCCCGCGCTCGTCGGCGACGCCGCTGAACGGCCCGACCACGACCTGCGCACCGCGCGAGGCGGCGTCGGTCAGGCGCGCGGCGTCGTCCGGCCGCAGGACGTACCCGTGCGGCAGGAGCACGACGTCGTAGGCGCTGAGGTCGGCGCCGAAGGGCACGACGTCGACGGGGATGCCGCGCCGCCACAGCGGACGGTACCAGCGACGCATCTGCTCGAGACCGTCGAAGCGGGCCGTCGGCCGCGCGGGTTCGTCCGACGCCCACCACGACGGCCAGTCGAAGAGCACCGCGGTGCGCGCGGCGACGCGGCCGCCCACGACGGGCCGGAGTCTCTGCAGCTCGCGCCCCTGGCGGCAGACGCCCTCGAAGACCTCGGTGTCGGCACCGGCGTGGGGCAGCATCGCGGAGTGGAAGCGTTCGGCGCCGGCCGTGGACTGCCGCCACTGGAAGAAGCAGATTCCGTCGGCACCGCGCGCGACGGCCTGCAGCGTGTCGAGGCGCGCCCGCGCGGGCGTCTTCGGGAGGTTGTGCGGACGCCACTGGACGGCGCTGATCGCCTGCTCCATCAGCACCCACGGCCGGCCGTCGCCGAGTCCGCGCATGAGGTCCTGCACGAAGGCCATGTCGAGCGGGCTGTCGGGGTCGGCGGGGTCCGGGTACTGATCGTCGCTCACGACGTCGACGTCGTCCGCCCACGACCAGTAGTCCACGTGCGCGAAGGCGCCCATGAAATTCGTCGTGATGGGCTGGGTGGCGCCGGCGCCCCGGATGGTGTCGCGGAGCTCGCGGTAGCAGTCGCGCAGCTCGTCGGAGGTGAACCGGCGGAAGTCCAGCGACTGCGTCGGATTGATGAGGTACGGCGCGCGCCGGGGCGGCAGGATCTCGGCGACGTCCGAGTACCGCTGCGCCCAGAACGCGGTGCCCCACGCCCGGTTGATCTCGTCTATGGATCCGTACCGGCGCAGCAGCCACTCCCGGAAGGCGCGCGCCGCCTCGTCGCCGTGATCGATCTGGCCGTACTCGTTGCCGACGTGCCACATCCGGACGGCGGGATGCCGCGCGTACCGCGCCGCGAGGTCCGCCGTGATCGCGCGCGCCGCCTCGCGGTAGACGCGCGAGGACGGTGAGAACTGGTTGCGCGATCCGGCGACGAGGCGCACGCCGTCGCGGTCGACCGGCAGGGTCTCGGGATGCCGGATCCCGAGCCACGGCGGCGGTGAGGCCACCGGGGTCGCGAGGTCGACGGCGATCCCGCCGTCGTGGAGCAGGTCCAGGACCTCGTCGAGCCACGCGAACTCGCGCGCCCCGGGGGTCGGCTCGAGCTCCGCCCAGCTGAAGACGCCGACGGTGACGAGGTTCACCCCCGCGCGCTGCATGAGGGCGATGTCCTCGCGCCAGACCTCGGGCGACCACTGCTCGGGGTTGTAGTCCCCACCGAAGAGGATGCCGCGCTCGGCCGACAGCGTCGCGAAGGCCGAGGAGGAGGCAGAGGTCATGACCGGACGGGCCTTTCAGCGAATGTGGACGACAGTGTCGAAGCGCTTCAACGATCTCAACCTATACTAGCGATCACGACCGTGTCCATCGGTCGGCAGGGCAGCGTTCGAGGCGTCAGACGAGCCGATACGCTCGATCCATCCGCGCGTCGAAGCCGATGCCGTCGGAGAAGGAGGGTCCATGACCACGATCGCCGACGTGGCCCAGGCCGCGGGAGTCTCGATCTCGACGGTCTCATACGTGATGAGCGGCAAACGCACCATCTCGCAGGAGACGCGGGAACGCGTCGAGCAGGCGATGGCCGACCTCTCCTACAGCCCGCAGGCGAGCGCGCGCTCCCTCGCCTCGCGGTCGACGAGCATTCTGGGGTTGCAAGCCCCCATCCGCGCCGGCGTCGACGTCCACGTCGTCATGCAGATCGTCGCGGGAGCCCTCAAAGAGGCGCGCCTGCACCACCACGACATCCTGCTGCTCACGAGCGACGACGCCGCCGGTGTCGAACGCGCGGCGCGGGCGGGGATGGTCGACGGGGTGCTGATCCTCGACGTCGAGACGAGCGACCCCCGCGTGGGCTCGCTCGCCGACCTCAGCATCCCGAGCGTCCTCATCGGCCTCCCCGACACGGCCGACCAGCTGATCTGCGTCGACTTCGACTTCGAAGCCGCCGGACGCCTCGCCGCCGAGCGTCTCGCCGAGCGCGGCCACCGCACCGTCACCCTCCTCGGCGCCCCGCCTCAGGTGCAGGCACGACACACCTCGTACTCGGACCGCCTCACCCGCGGGTTCCTCTCCCGCAGCCGTGAGGTGGGACTCACCGCGACCGTGCTCCCCTGCCCCGCGGGTCCCGGCGCGACCGAGGTCGTCGATGCGCTGCTCGCCGGATCCCCCGAGACCACCGCGCTCTTCGTCCACAACGAGGCAGCCCTTCCCTTCATCGCCGCCCGCCTCTTGGCCTCGGCCTCCGCGGCGCCCATCGAGATCGTCGCCCTGAGCCCGGCCGAGCTCGCCCTCCATGTTCCGGGCGTGTCGGACGTCATCGACCTTCCCGCCGAAGAGCTCGGCGCGGCGGGTGCCCGCACGCTGCTCGCCGCGATCCGCGGTGAACGGTCGCCCGGGCCGGAACTCCTCGCCCCGCGCTTCGCCCACTCGCCGGCGGAACCCGCGACGGTCTGATCATGAAGATCGACCCCGAGAACCGCGCCGTCCAGGGCCTGTCGTCGTTCCTCGAGTTCGTCGCCCTCAACATCCTGTTCCTGCTCTGCTGCGCACCCCTCGTCACGATCGGCGCGGCCACGAGCGCCCTGCTGGAGGTGACCCGACGCTACGCCGACGAGGAGGGCGGCCGTCCGCTGCGCGACTTCCTGCCCGCGCTGGCGCGGAACTTCCTGCCCGCGACCGGGCTCAGCCTCATCCTGTTGACGGCGAGCGTCGCGCTCGCCTTCAGCGGCGTGTTCTGGCTGTCGGCACCCGAGCCGCTCCTCACGGGCCTCGCCGCCCTGGCGTTCGCCGGAGCGGCCTACGCCGTCGCCGCGTTCGTCCACGCGATGGGTCTCATCGCCGCGTACCGCGCCCCCTTCCGCCAGACGCTCAAGAACGCCGTGCTCCTCCCGGCAGCGGAGCCGCTGCGGACCCTCGCGCTCCTCGTGATCCCCGTGACCGTCGTGTGCCTCGTCATCGTCTTCCCGCCCACGATGTTCCTCGTGGCCACGATCGGATTCTCCGTCGGTGCCTACGGCTGCGCGTTCCTCTTCCGGAGCATCTACCGCCGCCGCTCCGGAACCGCCGCCTGAGTCGCAACGGAAAGGCCCCGCCGGATCACCGACGGGGCCTTTCCTGCGTGCGGGGCGGTCAGCCGCCGAACTCCGCCGAGACCGCCTTGCGGGCGGCATCCTGCGATTCGGCGTTGGCCATGTCGACCTCGAGGACCTTGTCGTAGCCGAGGCCCTTCGCGGTCTCCTGCATCGAGGACAGCAGCGAGTCGAACTGCGCATCGCTCTCGGCGAAGACCATCTGCCACGAGGTCTGCACGATCGTCGCCTTGACCTGGTTGCGGAGCGTCTCGATCTCGGACGAGTCGGTCGGCGCGGTGAAGCTGGCGCCGGCGCCGACCATGAGCTGGTCGTTGCCCTGCAGGTAGTCCATCGTCGTCGGAGCGCCCATCTTGGCCGTCCAGTCGTCGGTGAGCGAATTGCTCGTCTCGGCCTGGTAGCTCGGCCACATCTTGTAGCTGTACGGGAAGCCGGTGTTCGGGTCGGTGTCGATCGGCAGCACGGCGCTGATGTTCAGCTGCGATGCACCGTCGATGTAGCTGCCGCCACCCCACTCGGCCGGGACCTCGGCGTCACCCTCGAAGAAGATCTTGTGACCGAGCTCGGTGAGCGCGGGCTCCTTGTCGGCGTTGAGCTCCCACGTGAGCCCCTCGGGGCCGGCGGCACCCTGCGTCTGGCTGTTGTTGGCCAGAGCGCCCTCGGGCGAGAAGAGCCAGTCGACGAACGCCGCGATGCGCTCGGGGTCCTCGGCCTTCGAGCCGATCGCGAACACCTGCTTGCCGCCGTACGCCTCGGCGCCGTACGAGAAGATGTCCATGTCGTCCATCGGGGCCATCATGAAGCCGCGGCCCGCATCGACGTTCTTGTCGGTGTTGTAGGCGGCCTGTCCGAGCCACGGCCAGAACGAGAAGAGCACCTGGCCGTTCTGGTACTTGTTCCAGAGGGTGTCGTAGTTCTGCGTGGTCGAGTCGGGGTCGAGGATGCCGAGTTCGTTCGCCTCGTGGAAGAAGCGCAGCGCGCGCACGTACTGCCCGTCCTCGTCGAGGATGCCCTGGAACTCGGACCCGTCGCCCTTGGCGAGGGCGAAGCCGACCTCGTCGAAGCCGTAGTAGGTGGTCGGCTGCTTGGCGTTGTTCAGCATGTTGCCGTCCCAGTCCTTGAACAGTGAGACCGCGTAGGTCTTCTGCCCGTTGGGAGCGGTGGGCTCGGCATCCTGCATCTTCTTCAGCACCGGGAGGAGGTCTTCGAGCGTGCTGATCTCGGGGTAGCCGGCTTGCTTGTAGAGGTCCCAGCGCAGGTAGGGACCGAACGTCGGGTCGAGGCCCTCGGAGGGCTCGGTGGGCTTCAGTGAGGAGACCTGCGATGGGAAGGCGTACGTGCCGTCGGCGCCCTCGTTGATCTTGTCGACGGCGGCGTCGAACCGACCGACGTTCTTCATGGCCGGGTAGAAGCTCGCCGAGTCGAGGAGCAGACCGCCCTCGCGGAGCTCCTCGAGCCGCTGGCCCTTGTCGGTGATGATGAGGTCGCCGAGGTCGCCCGCCGTGACGCGGGTGTTGAAGAGGGTGTCGCCGCCGCCCGCGACGTTGGGGGCGATGATGTTCAGCTTCATGTTGAACTTCTTCTCGACGAGGTCGCCGAACCACCCCTCCTGCATCCCCATGTAGTTGGCGAGGCCGTCGAAGACGTCGATCGTGATGGGCTCGTCCCACGAGGTCGGGAACGCTGTGATCTCCTCGCGTTTCTCGGTGGGCGCGGGGCCGGTGCAGGCGCTCAGCAGCCCGACCGTCGCCAGAGCGGCGACGGCGCCGATGGCCTTGCGTGATAGCTTCATTGCTTTCCTCTCGGTGGTGTGACCGTGATGGTCGGGTTCAGCCCTTGACCGCGCCGAGCATGATGCCCTTGACGAAGAAGCGCTGGAACAGCGGGTAGACGAAGATGATGGGCAGGATGACGATGACCGAGATCGTCATCCGGATCGAGGTCGGCGTCTGACTCGTGGCCGCGTCGACGATCGAGCTGATGTTGCCGCCGTTCTGCATGGCCTGAGCCAGGCTGTTGGCCTGGTTGATGAACATGTAGAGCAGGTACTGCAGCGTGTAGAGGCTCTGGTCGGTGATGTAGATCAAGGTGTCCTGGAAGCTGTTCCACTGCGCCACGGCCGAGAAGATGGCCACGGTCGCGAGGATCGGCGTCATGTTCGGCAGGTACACCCGGAAGAAGACCTGCAGGATGTTCGCGCCGTCCATCTCGGCGGCTTCCTGAAGTTCGGTGGGCATCGCCTCGACGTAGGTCTTCACGAGGATGATGAAGAACGGCTGCACGACGAACGGCAGCACGTAGACCCAGAAGTTGTTGGTCAGCCCGAGGTTCCGGATGACGATGAACACCGGGATGAGGCCCGCGCTGAAGTACATCGTGATGATGACGAAGCGGTACCAGAACCGGCGTCCCCACATGCGACTCTGCGTGAACATGAAGCCGAGGAAGGCCGAGGCGAGCACCGCGGCGACCGTACCGAGGACGGTGCGGCCGACGGAGACGATCGCGGCCTGCGTGAGTCCGCCGAGCTGGAAGACCTGCTCGTAGTTGGAGAGGTGGATGCCGGTGGGCAGCCACCGCACCTGGCCGAGCGCGGCGAGGTCGTTCGAGCTGACCGAGTTGATGATCAGGTAGTAGAACGGGTAGGCGCAGACGAACGCGAGCGCCAGGAACACCGAGTAGTTGACGATCGCGAAGACGACGCGGCCGGAGAGATCGGCGTCGCGCCGGACGACGCGGCGACGGGTGGGAGTCGTGGTGACCATGATCGGGGGCTCCTGACTCAGACGATGGATTCGCCGCGCACGCGCTTGGCGATGCCGTTGACGGTGAACAGGAGGATCACGGAGATGAGGCTCTTCAACATGCCGATCGCCGTCGCCATCGACAGGTTGTTGCCCGTCATGCCGATGTTGTAGACGTACAGGTCGAGGACCTGGATGTACTCCTTATTGAAGGCGTTCTGGAAGACGAAGTACTGCTCCATACCGTTGTTGAGCAGGTTCGCGATCGACAGCAGCAGCAGGACGAGGTAGGTCGGCATGAGCTGCGGCACCGTGATGTACCACATCTTCTGGAATCGCCCTGCGCCGTCGATCTCCGCCGACTCGTACAGCGACTGATCGATTCCGGCGATCGCGGCGAGGTAGATGATCGCTCCCCAGCCGAGGCCCTTCCAGACCGACCAGAGGGTCATCGTCAGCCAGACGTTCTGGTCGGTGTCGAGGAACTTCACCGGCGTGGTGATCAATCCGGCATCCGACAGGACACCGTTGACGAGTCCCGAGCTCGAGAAGAGCGAGAAGGCGATCATGTAGACGAGCACCCACGAGATGAAGTTCGGGAGGGTCGTCAGCGTCTGGACGGCGTTGCGGAACCAGGGGGCGCGGATCTCGTTGAGGAAGATCGCGAACGCGAGCGGCAGGACCGAGGTCGCGATGCCGAGGAAGCTGATCGCGAGCGTGTTGGCGAGCACCTGGCCGACCTGCGCGACCTGGGTCGGCGAGCTCACGAGCAGCTGGAACCACTGCAGCCCGACGAAGTCGCTGCCGGCGAGGCCGAGGGCGGGACGGTAGTCGAAGAGCGCGTAGATCCAGCCGTAGAGCGGGAAGTACGAGAAGAGGAAGACCAGAACCAGGAACGGGACGATGCACAGGAACATCCGGAACGAGCGACGGTTCTTCGACACCCGCCGCGCGGGGCGGGACGGCGTCTTCTCTTCGATCGTCGTGGCAGCGACCTCGGTGACGATCGCCTGCTGCGTCATCGGTCGCGCCGCTCTGGGCGCTCGGACATGTGCCGGGTCATCTCACTCCTTCGTGATCGAAGCGCTTCCGCGAATGGCCGTCGAACCGCTTCGATATGAAGATAACGCTCGACGGCGGACCCGTCAAACATCACGTTCCGGTCACGCGTCGACGCCGCCCCGGCCGGAAGGCGGGGCGGCGTCGTCAGGGCGCAGAGCGGTGATCAGCCGGCGATGCGCGTCCAGTCCACGGCAGCGGTGAGCGGGACGAGGGTCGGCCGCTCCACCGTCGTGCCGACCTCGAGCCGTCGCCCCTCTGCGGAGGAGCGGAGGAGACTCTCCATGACGTCGAGCACGTGCAGCGCGAGCGCTCCGCCGGCTCGACCCGCCCCGCCGAAGGCGATGGCGTCGATCAACCCGATGCCCCGACCGGAGCCCTCGTAGCCGGCCGACGCCGGGACCGACCGCCAGCCGTCCTCACCGAGCGCCGCGAGGCGGACCTCGCCGTCGAACATGTTCGGATCGGGCACCGACAGCGACCCCCGCTCACCGTGCACCTCGATCGGCGGGGCGGCCGTCCGGACGGCGTCGAAGCTCGTGACGACGGTCGACACCGCCCCGCCCGCGTGCTCGAGCAGCCCGCTCACGTGCGTGTCGACCTCGACCTCGATCCGCTCGCCGGCGTGCGGGCCCGTGGCGATCGTGCGCTCCGCACGAGCCCGGCGAGCGGCCCCGGTGACGGCGACGACCGGCCCCAGCAGGTGGACGAGGCTCGTCAGGTAGTACGGCCCCATGTCGAACAGTGGTCCCCCGCCGGGTGCGTAGTAGAACCCGGGAGCCGGATGCCACAGCTCGTGACCCGGCGACACCCACGTCGCGCTCGCCGCGACCGGCCGCCCGATCGCCCCGTCGTCGACGAGGCGGCGCGCGGTCTGGATGCCGGTGCCGAGCACCGTGTCGGGCGCCGCCGAGACGTGCACGCCGGCCGCGGCGGCGGCATCCATCACCGCACGTCCCTCGGCGACCGTCAGCGCCAGCGGCTTCTCGCCGTGGACCGACTTGCCGGCGGCGATCGCGGCGTGCGCGACCTCCGCGTGCGCGGCGGGGACGGTGAGGTTGAGGACGGTCTGCACCTCGGGGTCGGCCATCATCTCGTCGACCGTCAGCGCCCGCGCGCCCGGGATGCCCGCGGCGACCTCCGCCGTACGATCCGGCCGCAGGTCGGCCACCGCGGCGATCCGGATCGAGGGACTCTGTGCGAAGAGATCCAGGTACTGACTCGAGATGACGCCGAGACCGACGATCCCTACGGCGTGCGGGCTGCCCACAGCAGTCCCCTTTCGACGATGGTGCGGACGTTCGGATCGGCGAGGATCTCGGGCGTGTGGCCGGGCGTCGCGACGAAGACGCGACCCCTGCCCCATAGCCGGGTCCAGACGGCGGGACTCACGACCGGCCGGTGCCAGGGGTGGTACTCCTGCGTCGGATGCGTCGTCGTCGCGAGGACGTCGAGCAGGTCGTCGTGGAGCACCCAGTACTGCTCGGTGTGCAGCGTGAAGTCGTCGATGCCGGCCGTGATCTCGTGGCCGCGGCCCAGCTCGGTGATCCCGACCGTGTGATCGAGGTAGTTGTCGCGCTCGTCGCCCGGGCGGTCGTCGGGGTGACGCCCGGGATGGGTCGCGAACTGGCCTCCGACGAGCTGCAGGTAGTCGGAGCTGTTGCGATACGAATCCGCGATGCCGCCGTGCCAGCCGGCCAACCCCGTCCCCGCCTCGACGGCCGACCGCAGCCCCCGGAGCGCGTCGTCCGAGATGGACGACATCGTCACCGCCTGCACGACGAGGTCGACCCCCGCCATCCGTTCGGCGTCGGCGTAGACCTCGTTCGTCTCCTCGATCGCGACCTCGAAGCCGTTCTGCTCGAGGAACGGGACGAACATGTCCGTCGCGGCGATCGGGTGGTGCCCGTCCCACCCGCCGCGGACGATGAGCGCGCGACGGGTCATCGGGCCTCCTCCGCCCGCCGCGCGGCCACGGTGCCGTAGCGCTCGCGGACCTCCGGACGGGGGTCGGATGCCGCCTCCCGGTCCATCTCGACGGCCCACTCCGGCCACGCACCGGTCAGCACCGCCGCCGCCTGACGCGCGGCGCCCTGCGCCACGTACTCACCCGGCGCGGGGACCGCCACCGGGACGTCGAACACCTGCGCGGCGACCGCGGCGACCGCCGCGTTCCGCGCCGCGCCGCCGACGAGCAGCACGCGCTCGGCGGTGACTCCGAGACCCCGGATCGCATCGAGACCGGTCGCGAGCCCCGCGAGCATGCCCTCGATCGCGGCGCGGGCGAGGTTCTCCCGCGTCGTGTTGACCAGCGAGAGCCCGTCGATCGACGCGCGCGCGGTCGGCAGGTTGGGCGTGCGCTCCCCCTCGAACCAGGGCACGAGCACGACGCCGCCGGCGCCGGGTTCGGCCGCCGCGGCGAGCTCGGTGAGACCGTCGTGGTCCACCCCCAGCAGACGCGCGGTCGCATCGAGCACCCGCGCGGCGTTGAGGGTCGCAACGAGCGGCAGGAACCGTCCCGTGGCGTCCGCGAAGCCCGCCGCCGTGCCGGTCAGATCGATCGTCCTTGTGTCGCTGACGGCGAAGACCGTGCCCGACGTGCCGATCGACACGACGACGTCGCCCGCCGTCGCCCCGACCCCGAGGGCGGCCCCCGCGTTGTCACCGGCGCCGGGGCCGACGCGACGTCCGCCCGGATCCGTCACCCACTCGAGGGGACCGAGCACCCGCGGCAGGATCGCGTCGTGGCCGAGCGCCGCGGCCAGCAGCTCGCGATCGTACCCACCCGACGCGGGGTCCCAATAGCCGGTCCCGGAGGCGTCGGAGCGGTCGGTGACGAGCTCGTCGAGCGCCGGGTCCCCCGGGCCGTAGCCGCGCAGGCGCCACGTCAGCCAGTCGTGCGGCAGCGCGACCGCGGCCACCCGGGCGGCGTTGTCGGGCTCCGCGTCGCGCAGCCATCGCAGCTTGGTGATCGTGAAGGACGCGACCGGCACGAGCCCCGTGCGCTGGGCGAGCTCGTCGGCGCCGAACTCGATCGTGAGATCGGATGCCGCCTGCCCCGAGCGCGTGTCGTTCCACAGCAGCGCGTCGCGCACCACCGCGCCCGATGCGTCGAGCGCGACCATGCCGTGCTGCTGGCCCCCGATCGACCATGCCGCGATGTCGTCGAGGCCCCCGGCATCCGCGATCGCGCTCTGCAGCGCCGACCACCACGCCTCGGGATCGACGGAGGTGCCGTCGGGGTGCGACGCACGACCGGAGCGGACGATCGCTCCGGTCGTGACGTCGACGATGACGACCTTGCAGGATTGCGTCGACGAGTCGACGCCCATCACGAGGGTCACGTCAGCGCGCGCCCAGCAGGTGCTCGGTCGCCAGCTGCTGCAGGCGGACGAAGCCGGCGCCCTTGCCGCCGAGGTAGACGCTCGGGTCGAAGTCCTCGTAGGCCGAGCGGTCGGCGAGGAAGTCGTCGTAGCTCTCGCCCGGGTTCAGCGTCGGGGTCGACAGGTCGTCGACCTTCGCGGCGGCGAGCGCCTCCTGAACCTCGGGGTCGGCGCGGAACGCCTGCGCGCGCTCCTTGAGGAGCAGGTAGGTGCGCATGTTGGCGGCGGCCGACTCCCAGACGCCGGTCTCGTCCTCGGTGCGGCTCGGCTTGTAATCGAAGTGACGCGGGCCGTCGTAGGCCGGGACGCCGCCGGGGCCGCCGTTCTCGAGCAGGTCGACGAGCGAGAACGCGTTGTGCAGGTCGCCGTGGCCGAACACGAGGTCCTGGTCGTACTTGATGCCGCGCTGGCCGTTGAGGTCGATGTGGAAGAGCTTGCCGTGGTACAGCGCCTGGGCGATGCCGGCGGTGAAGTTGAGCCCCGCCATCTGCTCGTGGCCGACCTCGGGGTTCACGCCGAACAGCTCGGAACGCTCGAGCGAGTCGATGAACGCGATCGCGTGACCGAGCGTGGGCAGCAGGATGTCGCCGCGCGGCTCGTTCGGCTTCGGCTCGATCGCGAACCGGATGTCGTAGCCCTTGTCGGTGACGTAGTCGCCGAGCAGGTTCACGGCCTCGCGGTAGCGCTCGAGTGCCTGACGGACGTCCTTGGCGGAGTCGTACTCCGCGCCCTCGCGGCCGCCCCACATGACGAAGGTCTTGGCGCCGAGCTCGGCACCGAGGTCGAGCTGACGGAACACCTTGCGGAGGGCGAACCGGCGCACGTCGCGGTCGTTCGCGGTGAAGCCGCCGTCTTTGAAGACGGGCGCGCTGAACAGGTTGGTCGTGACCATCGGGATGATCATGCCGGTCGAGTCGAGGGCGCCCTTGAGGCGGTCGATCTCACGCTGGCGCTCGGCGTCGCTCGATCCGAAGGCGAACAGGTCGTCGTCGTGGAAGGTGAGACCGTACGCGCCGAGCTCGGCGAGCTTCTCGACCGCGTGGACGACGTCGAGCGGGTGACGGGTCGGGCCGCCGAACGGGTCGGTGCCGTTGTAGCCGACGGTCCACAGGCCGAAGCTGAACTTGTCTGCGGGGGTGGGGGTGACCATGACGCTCCTTCGCGAGCCGGACAAAATGTTGTTGCCAGCAACGTATACCAGGCGCGCCGCCGCGACAAACCCCTTCCGGTGGCTATCGTGGGGTTCGTGACCGATCAGGGGCGAACCGTCGAATCCGTGCGGCGCGCGAACCTGGGCAGCATCCTCCGCATCGTGCACCGCGAGGGCCCGCAGTCGCGCGCCGCCCTCACCGAGTCGACCGGGCTCAACCGGTCGACCGTCGCCGATCTCGTCGGCTCGCTCGTGTCCTTCGGCCTCGTCGCCGAGCGCGCTCCCGACCCGTCGCGCCGGGTCGGCCGGCCCTCCCCCGTCGTCGCGGTGGACCCCGCCGTCGTCGCGATCGCCGTCAACCCCGAGGTCGATGCGCTCGAGATCGCCGCCGTCGGCCTCGACCGCGACATCCGCGCCGTCGTCGTCCTGCCGCAGGACCACCTCCTCACCCCGCAGGCGACCGCCGACCTCGTCGCGGAGCAGGTCGCGACCTGGCGCCGCGGCGAGCTCGCGGGCTCCCGCATCCTGGGCGTCGGCCTCGCCGTCCCGGGGCTCGTCCGCATCGAGGACGGGCTCGTCCGCGACGCACCCCACCTGGGCTGGGTCGACGTGCCGCTCCGGGACCTCGTCGCGGCGGCCACCGGCATCCCGGTCGTCGTCGGCAACGATGCGACCCTCGGCACCATCGCCGAGCATCTGTTCGGCGCCGCGCGCGGCATCGACCATGCGTTCTACCTCAACGGCGGCGCGAGCGGCATCGGTGGCGGCATCATCGTGAACGGGATGCCGGTGGCCGGCGCCGGCGGCTATGCCGGAGAGTTCGGGCAGAACCGCCCCGGCATCGCCACCCTCGCCGACCGACGAGCCCGCGACGGAGTGCTCGAGGACGAGGTCAGCCGCGCCCGGCTGCTGTCGGTCCTGGGCCTCGGCCGCGGCGACGACCGCGACCTCGGCGAGGCTCTCGCGGCGCGGATGGACACCCCGTCGGTCGCGGGAGAGGTCGACCGGCAGCGCCGCATCCTCGCCACCGCGCTGGCGAACGCGGTCAACGTCCTGAACCCCTCGGCGATCGTGCTGGGCGGGTTCCTCGCGGTGCTCGCGGACCTCGACGTCAATGCGCTCCTGCACGCCGTCCGCGCTCAGGCGATGCCGGCCTGCGGCGAGGATCTGCAGATCCTGCCGGCCGCCCTGGCCGAGCACCGCCTGCTCATCGGCGCCGCCGAGGCCGTCTTCGAAGGCGTTCTGGCGAACCCGCAGGCCGTCTGAGCGGTCCGCGCCTGTTCGCGCGTGTGCCGAGTGCAGGTTGAGAAGCCCCGACGGGCCTCGAACGCCCCCGGATGCGGGGCTGAACCTGCACTCGGCACATCACAGGCGAACCCGGCGCGTCAGCCGCCGAGCCGCCAGGTGACGAACGGGATGCCGGTGACGCCGTCGCGCGTGCGGTCGGTCGCCCGCCAGCCGCGCGCGGCGTAGAAGGCCTTCGCCCGTGCGTTGCCGTCCCACACCTCGAGCTCGGCCGGGCGACCGTCGCGGATCTCGTCGAATCGCTCGTGGAGGGCCGACCCGACCCCGCGACCGAACAGCTCCGGCAG
Source organism: Microbacterium sp. LMI1x-1-1.1 (assembly GCF_040676205.1). Classification (NCBI taxonomy): domain Bacteria; kingdom Bacillati; phylum Actinomycetota; class Actinomycetes; order Micrococcales; family Microbacteriaceae; genus Microbacterium; species Microbacterium sp. LMI1x-1-1.1. The sequence goes on along the minus strand of NZ_JBEGHM010000001.1, from coordinate 914,373 downwards.
GACGTAGATGCTCACCAGTTCGAGGGTCTTCCCGAGCCGCACGTGCAGGAACCCCGTCAGCCCTTCGTCCTCGGCGACGACGGTGACCCGCCCGTCCTCAGCGACGAGTCGGCGCCACATCGGCTCGCGATCGCGCGCCGCGTCCGCCGGATCGAGGTGCTCGCCGTAGTACGCGGCGCGCGAGGCGACATGGATCGCGGCGATCGCCGCGGCATCCTCGACGGTCGCCGCCCGAAGCATCGTCAGCGCGGGCCGGGCTTGACCGACAGGTCGGTGATGACGGCGTCGCGGGGCAGGTCGAGGGCGGTGAGGACGGCGGTGACGACGGATGCCGGCTGGATCCAGGCATCCGCGTCGTAATCCCTGCCCTCCTGCGCGTGGACCTGCGCCTGCATCGGCGTGGCCGTCCGACCCGGGTAGACGGTGGTGACGCGCACGCCGTGGACGGCCTCCTCGCCGCGGAGCGCATCGGCGAGCGCCTTGAGCCCGTGCTTGGACGCGGCGTATGCCGCCCACTGCGGGTGGGCCGCGAGCCCGGCGCCGGAGTTCACGAACAGCACCTGCCCGCGCGCCGCGCGCACACGCGGCAGCAGCAGTCGCGTGAGTTCGGCGGGGGCGACGAGGTTGACGGCGAGCTGGTCCTGCCACGACTGCACCGTGAGGTCGGCGACGTGCCCGAGGTCGACGATGCCCGCGGCGTGCACGATCGCGTCGATCCGATCGGGGAGATCGGATGCCGCGACCGCCGCCGCGAGCGATGCGGGCCGCGCGAGGTCGGCGACGATCGCGCCGGCGCCCGGGTGCCGGGACTGCAGGTCGGTGGCCCGCGACGCGTCGCGCGCGACGAGGATGAGGCGGTCACCTCGCTCGGTCAGACGCTCGGCGAGGAGCTGTCCGATGCCCGATCCGGCACCGGTGAGGACGATGGTGTGCGGCATCCCCTCATCCTGTCATCGCCGCCCGCGTCAGTCGTCGAGTAGCGCGCGACGGGCCATTCCGGCCAGGATGCCGCCCGCCCGCTCACCGCTGGGCGCGGCCGAGTGCGGGGTCGAGTTCAACAGCCCGAACGCGGCGAGCAGCCTGGTCTCGCGCTCGGCGTCGTCGAGGTCCGGCCGGAGCGCGGCGAACGGGCGATCCCACTCCTGGACGTACTCGCGCTGCAGCCGCCGCACCCGCTGGTTGACGTCGACCGGCAGGTTCGCGAGCTCGCGATCCTGGACCCGGATGACGTCCGCGTCGCTCGTGGCGAAGTCGAGGTGGAAGGCGATGAGCGCCTCGAAGACCTCGAGCGCCTCACCTCCCGAGGCCGTCAGCGCGCGACCGCCCTCGAGCAGTCGTTCACTCGCATCGAGCAGCAGGTCGCACAGCAGCGCCTCCTTGCTCGCGAAGTGGCGGTAGAGGGCCGGCCCGCTCATGCCGACGGCGTCGCCGAGGTCGCCGGTCGACACCGCCGCGAACCCGCGCTCGGCGAACAGCCGCGCGGCCGAGGTCATGAGCTCCGCGCGGCGGTTCGCCTTCTGCGTGGCCCGCCAGGTGGTCATCGCGACAGCGCCCGGCGCGCCTGCCGCAGCACCGGCTCGTCGATCATCCGTCCGCGGAACCGGAACACCCCGGGCTGCCGCGTCGCCTCGTCGAGGACCGCCTCGGCCCACTCGAGCTCGTCGGGCGTCGCCGCGTAGGCCCGCCGGATGACCTCGACCTGGGACGGGTGGATGCAGGCGGTCGCCGCGAACCCCGATGCCGCGGCATCCCGCGCCTCGTCCTCGAGCCCCGCCGTGTCGGCGATGTCGAGGTGGACCGCGTCGATGGCATCGATCCCGGCGGCGGCCGCTGCGATCAGCACGCGCGAACGGGCGTACCGCGCGACGTCGCGGTACCGGCCGTCGCCCGTGCGGCTGGAGCGCCCGCCGATCCCCGCGACGAGGTCTTCGGCACCCCACATGAGTCCGTCGACGAGCGGATGCCGCGCGAGCGCGCCCGCGTTCTCGACCCCGCGCGGCGTCTCGCACAGGGCGATGACGCGGTACCCGTCGAGCGCGTCGACCTCGGCGGTCTCCTCGGCCTTCGCGAGCATCAGCCGCCGGAACGGAGTGCCGCGCAACGCGTCGAGGTCGTGCGCCAGCTCGGGGGTCGGGGAAGGGTTCACGCGCACGATCACGCGCGCGGCGTCGACGTCCGCCGCCACGAGCGCCTCACGGGCGCCGGCTTTATCGGCCGGCGCGACGGCGTCCTCGAGGTCGAGGATCACGGCATCGGCCGCGGCGAGCGCCTTCGCGTACCGCTCCGGCCGGTCGGCGGGACAGAACAGCAGCCCAGGACCGAGGCTCATGCGGGCGTTCCCGGCGACATCCGCATGAGGGTGGATCGACGCGCGGTCGCGACGACCTGGTCGTGCTGGTTGCGCATCGTGTGCGCGAACTCGACGACGCCCTGGCCCGGCCGTGAGCGCGACTCCCGCTTCGACGCGACGACGGTCTCGGCGTAGAGCGTGTCGCCGTGGCGGACGGGCGCCGGGAAGTTCACCTCCGAGAACCCGAGGTTCGCGACGATCGTCCCCTGCGTGAGCTGCGCGACCGACAGCCCGACGAGGGTCGAGAGGGTGAACATGCTGTTGACCAGCCGGTCGCCGTACTCGGTCTGCTCCGACCACGCGGCATCCAGGTGCAGCGACTGCGTGTTCATGGTGAGGGTCGTGAACAGCACGTTGTCGGCCTCGGTCACGGTGCGGCCCGGGCTGTGGACGTAGACGGCGCCCTCCTCGAGCTCGTCGAAGTACAGTCCGCGCTGCACGATGCGGCGGGGGGTCTCCTCGCTCATGCGTCCTCCTCCGGGGTCGGGGTCACGACGGCCAAGGTCTGCCCGCGGCCGACGCTGTCGCCGGTCGCGACGCGCAACGCCACGGTGCCCGCGACCTCCGCTCTCACCACATGTTCCATCTTCATCGCTTCGACGACCACCACCGCATCGCCGGCGGCGACCTCTGCCCCATCGGCGACCGAGGTCATCACGACCACCCCGGGCATGGGCGAGACGAGTTCGGGCACGGCCGACGCATCCGCGTCGCGGCGATGGTCGAGCCGCACGCGCCGCACCTCGTGCGCGCGTCCGCCCGCCGAGAGCCAGACGACGTCGCCGTCGACCGCCGCGACGAGCGGGACGCTCCGATCCCCGATGCGCACGACGACCCGGTCGCCGATGGGATGGACGGATGCCGCGACCGCCGCGCCGTCGACGATCACCCCGTCGCCGACCAGCTCCACGATCCGCTCCTCGCCGCCGGACGCGAGCCGGTACCGTCGCGGTGCGGGCGAGCCCAGGCGCCAGCCGTCCGCGCGCCGCCACGGACCGCCGGCGCGCGGGACCGCGGCATCCATCAACAGCGCCGCCTCGGTGAGCACGTCGGCGGGATCGTCCGCGGCGAGGAGCCCGTCGAGCTCCCGCGCGATGAGCCCGGTGTCGAGGTCGCCGGCGGCGACGGCGGGCAGCTCGAGCAGCGCCCGGAGGAACGGCACGTTCGTCTCGAAGCCGAGCACGGCCGTGTCGCCCAGCGCCGCGACGAGCCGGCGCCGCGCCTCGTCACGGGTAGCGCCCGTCGCGATGACCTTCGCGAGCATGGGGTCGTAGTCGACCGAGACGTCGAGTCCGTCGGCGAGGGCGCTGTCGACCCGGATGCCGGGGCCCGCCGGGTGTCGCACGGCCACCACGTGCCCGCCGGTCGGCAGGAAGCCGGCGGCCGGATCCTCTGCGTAGACGCGCGCCTCGATGCTGTGACCCGTGAGTGTCACGTCGACCTGCGCGAACCCGAGCGGCTCCCCCGCCGCGATCCGCAGCTGCGCGGCGACGAGATCGATGCCGGTGATTTGCTCGGTGACGGGGTGCTCGACCTGCAGGCGGGTGTTCATCTCCATGAAGAAGAACTGGTCGGGGCGGTCGGCGGCGACGATGAACTCGACCGTCCCCGCGCCCCGGTAGTCGACACTCCGCGCCGTCTCGCACGCCGCCTGCCCGATCCGGGCCCGAGTCGTCTCGTCGAGAAGCGGCGACGGCGCCTCCTCGATGACCTTCTGGTGTCGGCGCTGCAGCGAGCACTCCCGCTCCCCCAGGTGCACGACGGTGCCGTGCGCGTCGGCGAGGACCTGCACCTCGATGTGCCGTGGGGTGTCGACGTAGCGCTCGAGGAACAGCGTGTCGTCGCCGAAGCTCGCGCCCGCCTCGCGTCGCGCGGCGGCGAGCGCGGCGGGCAGGTCCGCGGCATCCGTCACGACGTGCATGCCCTTGCCGCCACCGCCCGCGGAAGGCTTGATCAGCAGCGGATAGCCCACCTCGGGAGCGGCCGCGATCAGCTCGTCGTCGGTCATGCCGGCGCGAGCGACACCGGGAACGGTCGGCACGCCGCGAGCGTCGACGGCGTGCTTCGCGGCGATCTTGTCGCCCATCGTGCGGATGGCATCGGCGCTCGGCCCGATGAAGACGATCCCCGCCTGCTCGCACGCCGCGGCGAACGCGGTGTTCTCGGAGAGGAACCCGTACCCGGGGTGGATCGCCTCCGCCCCCGTGGCGCGGGCCGCGGCGATCACCGCGTCGATGTCGAGGTAGCTCAGCGCGGCGGGCGCGGGACCGAGGCGCACGGACTCGTCGGCCAGTGCGACGTGGCGGGCACCGGCATCCGCGTCGCTGTAGACGGCGACCGAGCGGATGCCGAGCTCCCGCAGCGTGCGGATGACGCGGCACGCGATCTCGCCACGGTTTGCGATGAGGACTGTCGAGAACATGCGCATCACATCCGGAAGACGCCGTAGCCCGGCGCGTCGAAGGGGGCTCGGAGGCAGACGTCGAGGGCGAGACCGAGCGCGTCGCGGGTCTCGGCCGGGGCCAGGATGCCGTCGTCCCACAGGCGGGCCGTCGAGTAGTACGGGCTCCCCTGCTCCTCGTACTGCGCACGGATCGGCGCCTGGAACGCCGCCTCGTCCTCCGCCGACCACTCCTCGCCGCGCGCCTCGATCTGCTCGCGGCGGACGGTCGAGAGGACGGATGCCGCCTGTGGCCCGCCCATGACCGACACCCGCGCACCGGGCCAGAGCCACAGGAACCGCGGCGAGTATGCGCGCCCGCACATCGAGTAGGTGCCGGCGCCGAACGAGCCGCCGACGACGACGGTGAGCTTGGGCACCGACGCGCACGCGACGGCGTTCACCATCTTCGCGCCGTGCTTGGCGATGCCGGCCGACTCGTACTCGCGGCCGACCATGAACCCGGTGATGTTCTGCAGGAACACGAGCGGGATGCCGCGCTGGTCGCACAGCTCGATGAAGTGGGCGCCCTTCAGCGCCGACTCCCCGAAGAGGACACCGTTGTTCGCGAGGATGCCGACGCGGTGTCCGTGCAGGCGGGCGAAGCCGGTGACGAGGGTTTCGCCGTACTCGCGCTTGAACTCGTGCCACGTTCCGCCGTCGATGAGGCGGTGGACGATCTCGCGGGCGTCGTACGGCGTGGTGAGTTCGACCGGCACGACGTCGACGAGGGTGGCCGGATCGGCGGCGGGAGGGACCACGGGCTCGGGCTGCTCGCGCAGCGGTGCCGGGGCGGGGAGCGTCGCGACGATGTCGCGGACGATCTCCAGCGCGTGCTCATCGTTCTCGGCGAGGTGGTCGGTGACGCCCGAGACCCTCGTGTGGAGGTCGCCGCCGCCGAGGTCCTCTGCCGAGACGATCTCTCCCGTCGCCGCCTTCACGAGGGGCGGACCGCCGAGGAAGATCGTGCCCTGGTTCCGGACGATGACCGTCTCGTCGCTCATCGCGGGGACGTAGGCGCCGCCGGCGGTGGACGACCCGAGGACCGCCGCGACCTGCGGGATGCCGTCCCGCGACATCCGCGCCTGGTTGTAGAAGATGCGCCCGAAGTGGTCGCGGTCGGGGAACACCTCGTCCTGCATGGGCAGGAACGCGCCGCCGGAGTCGACGAGGTAGACGCACGGCAGGCGATTCTCGGCGGCGATCTCCTGTGCTCGCAGGTGCTTCTTGACGGTGATCGGGTAGTACGTGCCGCCCTTCACCGTCGCGTCGTTCGCGACGACCATGACGTGCCGGCCGTGGATCAGTCCGACGCCGGCGACGACGCCTCCGGAGGGGCATTCGTCGTCGTACAGGTCGAGACCGGCGAGCGCACCGACCTCCAGGAAGGGGCTGCCGACGTCGAGCAGGGTGTCGATGCGGTCGCGGGCGAGCAGCTTGCCGCGGGCGGTGTGCCGCTCGCGCGCCCGCTCGGGACCGCCGCGAGCTGCGTCGGCGCGACGCCGCTCGAGCTCGGCGACCAGGTCGGGATACGTCGTGGGGGCTGTCATCGTCGACGGCACCTCCGGGAGAGGGCTTCAGTTATCGATTGATAACTCAGTCGAAAGATAACACCGCGGCCCCGGCACGGGAAGGCCCGGTCAGCTCTCCATCACCGCCCGGAGCGTCTCGAGGTCGGCCTCGATCGCCGCGGCATCCTCAGCGAACTCCGCGTCTGTGACGCCATCACGGCGGAACAGCGTGAAGACCACCTCGCTGCCGGTATCGTTGCGCAGCACCCGCAGCGGGTTGTGCACGACCGTGCCGTCCGGAAGACGGACGTCGTGATCGAGCACGCCCGCTTCGACCGGCCCGACGAACGCGACCTCGATGTCCCCCAGTGGCGAGTCCGCGAGCCAGCGGCCGCCGTCGTTCCGGATGCCGGAGCTCAGCCCCGCCGCCCACCGCGGCAGGTTCGCGGGGTCACCGGCGAAGGCGATCACCTCGCGCGGTGGGCGCTCGATCGTGCAGGAAAGGTGATGGGCGGGCCAGGTCATGACCGGGACGCTACCCCGCCTCGGCGACACCCGCCTCGGAAGCGACGAGGATGGAGGGATGGCGACGTTCGACGATCCGGTCCTCGAGGCGATGGCGACGCGGCGGTCGCTCGCGAAAGTGGGGCCGGGTGCCCCGACCGACGACGAGCTGCGCGAGCTGCTCGCCGCCGTGACCCCCGTCGCGGACCACAAGGCCCTCCGCCCCTGGCGCCTGCTCGCTCTGCGCGGCGATGACCGCGCCCGCCTCGGCGACGCGCTCGACACCGCCGCCGGCACCACCCGTGAGCCCGGGGAGCGGAACACGAAGCCGTTCCGCGCCGACCTGCTGATCGCGGTCGTCGCGAGCCCGAAGGCGCACCCGGCCGTGCCCGTCTGGGAGCAGCACGCCACAGCCGCGGGCGCCGCGCACCTGCTCGAGCTCGCGCTCTGGCGGGCCGGATGGGGCGTCATGTGGCGAACGGGCCTCGCGGTCAACTCCCCCGAGGTGCGCGCGCTCCACGGTCTCGCCGACCACGAGCTGTTGATGGGCTGGCTCTACGTCGGGAGTGTCGACGCCGACCTCCGCGCCAGAATCGACGAAGCGCCGAGGAAGCGGCTCGATCCCGAACCGTTCCTCGGCGCTCTTCCCGCTGACGCGGGTCCCGTCTGAGGCTCAGCCCCGGCGGAACTCCGCCGTCATCGGGCAGTCGAACGGGTCGCGGGCGGCGAGGCCCACGCGGTTCAGGTAGTCGATGACGATCGCATACGACCGGCCGAGGCTCGTCTCCGTGTACGGAACCCCGAGGGTCGCGCAGTGCTCGCGCACGATCTCGCGAGCCTTCGACAGGTGCGGGCGGGGCATGTTCGGGAACAGGTGGTGCTCCACCTGGTAGTTCAGACCGCCCATGAGCCAGGTGGCCCACCAGCCGCCGCGGATGTTGCGGGAGGTGCGCACCTGCTTGCTGAAGAAGTCGAGCTTCGCGTCAGGGGCGATGACCGGCATCCCCTTGTGGTTCGGGGCGAACGACGCGCCCATGTACACGCCGAAGACGGCGAGCTGCACACCGACGAAGGCGAACGCCATGCCGAGGGGCAGGAGCAGGAACACCGGGACGAGGACGACGGCCAGTCGCAGGACGATCATGCCGATCTCCAGCCAGCGCGCCTTCACGTCCTTCTCGGTGAAGAGGAACTTCAGGCCGAGGAAATGCAGGTTGAGGCCCTCGAGGGTGAGGAGGGGGAAGAACAGCCAGCCCTGACGCTTCGTGATCGCGCGGCGCAGGCCGCGAGCCGATGCGGCATCGGTCTCGATGAACGAGAGCGTGTCGATCTCGATGTCGGGGTCCTTGCCGACGCGGTTCGGGTTCGCGTGGTGACGCGTGTGCTTGCCGGTCCACCAGGCGTAGCTGATGCCGACGACACCGGCCGCGAGGATGCGCGCGAGGCGATCGTTGGCGGGACCGGAGCTCAGGATCTGGCGGTGCGCCGCCTCGTGGGCGAGGAAGGCCACCTGAGTGAAGATGATGCCGAGGGCCCCGGCGATGAGCAGCTGGAACCAGCTGTCACCGAGCAGGATGAATCCCGTCACTGCTCCGCCGAAGGCGAGCGTCAGCGCGATGCCGACCATGACGTAGAAGGCGTGGGTCCGGTGCAGCAACCCCGTTTCGCGCACGATGCGCGAGACGTCGGTGAACGCTTTCGCCATCGGGGGGAACTCCGCTGTTCCGGCGTATGTCTGGCGGACGGGACCGAGACGCGACTCGGTGACGGTTGAAGCGATGAAAGCACCTGCTCGAGATCGGGTGTCCGCCGGGGCGGAGGGAGAAACGATCAGCGGATGCCGACCACGTGAGGGCCACGCTACGGGGAGGCGCATCGCCGTTGCGGCATGCATCGGCGATCCCCACGGGACTGCCAGGGGCTGCACAGGCTCGGACCTAGCTTTCGCCCGATCGCGCGGACGCCGTCTCGGGGAACTCCTGCACCGGGATGATGACGACGTCGTGCATCTTCCAGTCCAAGGACCGGCATTCCGTCTGGGCGCGCTCGAGCTCGCCGAGGCGTGGGAGGCGACCCCTTCGCGGCTTGACGAAAGCCTCGACGTGGAAGAACTGGCCCTGGTCACGGGTGCGGGTGCGCACCTCGTCGACCCAGTGCAACGAGGAGAGATGATCGTGGATCCGATCGATGTCGGGATGCGGCTTCGCGTCGTCGAAGGTCGTAGCCCGGGTGTCCATCAGGTCCGTGATCGCGGCCTTCGTGTTCTTCACCCCGTCCCACAGGATGCTGCCGGCGATGAAGACGGCCGCCGCGGCATCCGCCCACCAGAGCCCGAGCCCGATGCCGCCGACTCCCACGATCGAGCCGACCGCTGTCATCCAGTCGGCCTTGTTCATGTCCGCGTCGGCGTAGAGGACCTTGTTGTGCAGCTGGCGGGCGAGACGCATCTTCACGCGCCCGAACCAGATCGGCAACGGAATAGTCGCCGCCATGACGGCCATCATGAACCACCCGAGCCACACCGACTGCCCGAAGACCTCGACCGAGCCGATGGGCGGACGCTCGCCGCGGACGAGGGTGAGCGCCGATTCGACGAGCAGGAAGGCCCCCATGGTGAACAAAGCGACACCCGCCACGAGGTGCGCAATGCCGACGGACCGGAAATAGCCGTACGGGTACCTCGGATTCGCTGCGCGCGACATCACCCGTACCGCCACGAGAAACGCGATCGGCGGTGCGAGCGAAAGCATGTCCTCGACCCAGGCCGCCCGCATCGCCTGCGAACTGCCGGTGACGATGCCGACGACCGGGATGGTGACAGCGAGGAAGGCGATCGTCGCCCACTCCATCCGCACGGCTCGGCGGAGCGCCTTCCGGCCGGCGTCGTCGAGTCCCCGTTGCAAAGCCGTCTGCGTCATTCCCGGCCCTCCTCGCGCAGGAAGACCTCGAGATCCATGAGGAACCCGTTCTCGCCCGCACGAGCGAGCATGACGTGCTTCTCGGTCTCGCCCGACGCGCTCGTCTCTTCGCGGTACACGTCGGTCACGGCGGCCTCGTCGGCCCACGGGGTCGTGTCGGTGAGGCCGCCGACGACGATGTCGAGCTCACCCGCGTGCAGCGCGTCGACGAGGACCTCCTCCGCCCCCTCGCGCCAGCGGACCTCGGCGCCGTGCCCGGCCGCGTACGCCTCGACCAGCGCGACCTCCGTGCCCGACGGCTCGTTTCCGAGCTCGGTCCAGGGCGGATTCGCGGTCACTCCCGCCCGCAAGACACCGCCCTCCGAAATGCGTTCGAGGGTGCTGTCGGCATCGGCGGGGCGGACCCCGCAGCCGGCCAGAACGAATCCGACGATGAGAGATGCGGCCGCGGCCGCACGCGCACGACGTGGCATGGGAACCTCCGTCGGCACACTACGAGCGGCGCGAAACCTCCCCCATCGGGGTTGACAGCGTGCGCCGGTCGCGTCAGCCGACCCGCTGCTCCGCGATGGCCGACGAGGTGGACCGGCCGTTGACGTCGAGGTAGAGCTGCCGCTCGGTGACCGACACGGTGAGTGTGCTGCGCCGCTCCAGAGCGGAAGCGGCATCGTCCACGAAGTCGCGATCGAAGCTGAAGACCGGGATGTCGGCCGCGCGGTGGATCGTCTTCCCCGCCCACGCCTGCGCGAGGCGGTTCGGCTCGCGGTGGGTGTACACCGCGACCCGGTCGGCCACCTTACTGGCCGAGTGCAGACGCGCGGCATCCGGAGCACCGACATCGATCCACGCCGTCATCCGACCCGTCGCATCGCGGATCAGGACCGCCGGCTCGGCGGTCGCCGAGATGCCCTCGCTGAAGGCGATCCCGTCTTCATACTCGAGGGCGTACGCGAGCACGCGGAGGAGGACGTTCGCCGCCGTCTCGGACGGATGCCGCGCGATGCGCAGCGACAGTTCGTCGTAGACGCCGCGATCGACGTCGGCGAGGTGCACGGTGAACGTGTGCATCGTGGATCCGATGGCCATCCGTCGAGCCTAGGCGGGATGCCCTTCGCAGGTCGCACGGGTGATAATGGTCGCGTCCCATCCGGCGTTCCTCCAGGAGACTGCTCATGCCGTTCCACAGCAAGGAGATGCTCGAGCGATGGCTCGAGGAGTTCGCCGCGCTGGGGTATCCCATCAGCGATCGGGTCAAGGTCATCCCGCAGGACGGGACCGACGGGCTCGACACGGGCCTGATCGCGCTCAACCTCCTCGACTCGATGACGCTCACCTACATCCAGCCCGAGCCTCTCGGTTCGATCCACTGGGGCATCACCTTCGAGGCGCGCGAGCTGGACCTCAAGCTCAACGCCAGTCGCACACTGGAGCTCTCGGGCGAGCTCGCGATGGTGTCGATGCTGTGCACCTTCCTGCAGACCAAGTCGCTGGCCGAGGTCGAGGCCGAGGCGGGATCCATCGCCCCCGAGACTCTCGGGCTCTGATGGACGACGGCCTGAGCGCAGAGCTGCGCGCGCTGCAGGCCAGAGCGTACGGGCCCGGCGGCGGCCTGGACGACGATCCCCCCGCGCGACGCCGGCTCGCCGAGCTCGAGACGCGCGCCCGCGACGAGAGACACCGCCCGCCCGTGGTCGACGGAGTTCCAGAAGCGCCCCGACAGCAGACACCCCAACAGCAGACACCCCGACCGTCGGCGCCTCCCGCGCCGACGGTACCGGCCGCCGTCGCCGCCGACCTCCGCGCCGCACGAGCAACTACCGGCACCGATGCGGGTCGGCGACGCGTGCTGGCGGGCCTCGCGTGGGCGGGATCCCTCGCGGCGGTCGCCACCCTCTCGGTCGGCATCACCGCGGCGGCGAGCGCCCCCGCCCTGACCGCGGGGGCCACGAGCCCTGCCGACGTCGAGGTCACCCACGTCACGTCGCTCCCCCTCGACGCGGAACGGGCCTGGCCCGAGGTCCTGAGCGCTCCACCCGAGGACGGCCGCATCTACCGCGCACTCGCGGGCATGACACCGATCGTCGCCCACTACGACACCGGCGACGGCGTCAAGGCGCGGTGCCTGCAGATCCTGCCGGACGAAGCCTGGAGCGCCTCCCCCGAGGACGGGTGGTCGGGAGCCTGGTACACGAGCTGCGCAGCAGAGCCCTTCGCGCCGGCATCGAGCCTGGTGGTGTCGAGCACCACGCCGGCCGCCCTGCGCGAGAAGTTCGCCATCGGCACCCGCCTGCAGTTCGTGCTGGCCGACGACGCCGTCGAGGTCTACTCGGCCGAGGCTCCCGCCGGAGAAGCCGCGGGCTGATCGACCGCGACGGGCGTCAGACGCGGCACCCAGCACCGCACCCGCTCCCGGTACCGCAGAAACTCATCTCCGAACCGCGCCTCGAGGTCGCGCTCCTCGTGCGGGCGGATCGCCGCGTTCCACACGACGGAGCCGCAGGCGGCGTAAAGAACCACCAGCCACGACGAGAGCATCATCCCGACCGCGACGCCCTGTGCGATGCCCGCGACCGCCATCGGGTTCCGGACGAAACGGTAGGGGCCGCGGATCACGAGGCGCCGCGCCGTCGCGATCGGCAGCGGCGTGCCCTCACCCTGTGTCGACATCACGGCGCCGGACCACAACCCGACGGCACTCGCAACGATGAAGAGGGCGACACCGGCGCCACGCGCCCCGGCAGGTACCGGCACGTGCAGCATCCATCTCGTCTCGACCCAGACGATGACCGCGGGAACGACTCCGAGCGCCAGGCCCCAGAACACGACGATCTGAAGAGCCGTCGCTCCGACATGGCTACGCACCGTCGCTCCCGGCGACGCAGGGCGGATCCGGAAGGGCCCCACCATGAGCCAGTGCGTGGGAAGGGACCCGTGCACGATGACGGTGGCGGCGAGAACGGATGCCGCGGCCGCCGCGGTCATGAGGACGGCACCCCATCCCGCCTCCGTCGTCGCCACCGCGAAGAGCGCGAGGAAGACGGTGACGAGCAGCGTCCAGCCCGTGGCGATGACGGCTGCTGCGCGGATCGCCGTCGCCGCGAGTGCCGAGGCGATCACGAAGAGAGGGATGTCGAGGCTCGCCATCACGAAGGGATCGATGCTCCCCAGCGTGGCTTCACTGACGACGGGGACCGTGAAGACGGCGACCCACCAGAGCGCGCCGCCCGCCGCTTGGACCGCGAAGTAGGCGCGCGCGAGGGCGGGTGTCAGGCGGCCTGGTACGTGAGGCAGTCGGCCGACTCCGCTCCGGGTCCCACGCGCACCGTCGCGGCGGTGCACTCGAGCGACGAGTTGAAGACGCACTCGGCGCGCTGGCAGGCGCCGACGTGACTGACGACCTTGTCGAGGCCGCCCTTCGTGCCGAGGGGGATGAACGTGGCGCACTCGGCGTCACCGGGCGTCCCACCGATGGTCACCGCGGCGGCGTGGCAGTGCGAGTGGTCGTTGTACGAGCAGCCGAGGGCGTTGCACTCGGACACGCGGGGCAGGTCGTCGAGAGTGGTGCTCATGAGAGCCTCCTTCAGTGGTCGTGGCTCGAGAGTACGCGCTGACCCCCGCGGTTCGGACAGCCTAAGTTCCGCCTTTTCTCCCCGGTCAGGTGGAGAAAATCGGGTTAGGTGAGCCTGACCTACACACGGCGCCGCGAGCCTTCCACTCGGCGACCCTGAGACCACACACTCCACTGTTTTCACATTCCGCCCCGCGCGGAGTGGGGGCGGTGGTAGATTTCGCACAACCTCGCCGCAGGCGGGAAACCCCGGGTCGGACCCGAATCTGGGCTCGGGTGCAGGTGAGCGGTGTGACGCCGGAGCATCGTCGACGGGTGTCTGCTCGTTCCGTCCAGGGGAAGGGGAACGCGATGGCACTGGCTGCGATGTCCGCCGGTCTTCCGCCCTCTCTCCTCCTGTGGCCGCAACTCGCCTTGACCCACGTCGAAGAGGAACTGAGCTCGAAGAACCGCCCGGCCCGTCTCGTGGTGGTCGGCCCCGCGGGTTCCGACAAGAGCCCCCTCCTCGACGAGATATCCCGACGGGTCTCGCACGTTGAGGACACCCTCTTCGTCGACGACGCGCACCTTTTGTCCGATGACCAGGTCCGCGTCCTCGACCGGCACCTCGACGACCCGGGCGCGGGACTCGTCGTCAGCTGCCGCCCGTGGCCGTGGACACCGGCGCTGACGGCACTGATCCGACGCATCGAGCAGTCCCGACCGGCCCTGGCTGTGGGGCAGGTCGACACCGAAGACGTCGCCCGCGCCGTCGAGCAGGCCGGTCGGTCGATCGACCCGGGGTGCATCGGAGCGATCGTCCGGATGGCGGCATCCGTGACCTGGCTCGTCAAGCAGGCACTCGCCGCGCACGGTGACGGCTACTGCCGCGACCCTTCGCACGAGCGCGTCATCCGTGCCGTCGGAGAGGTGATCGCGCTGCGCCTCGACACGCTCGAGCCACCCGTCGCCGCCGTCGTCCGCCGCGCGAGCCTCGGCGGCGACGAAGATCTGCCGGCAGCGACAGACGACGCAGTGGCGGCCGCGCTCGCCGTCGGGCATGCCGAAGGACTCCTGCTTCGCGGAGGTCGCCCCGTGCCGATCGTCCGGACGACCGTCACCCGGACGACGCCTGTCGCCCAGCTGATCGACCTGCTCGACACGTCGTCGATCCCGTCGCTGGATGCCGAGGTGGCATCGTCGCTCGGCGGCCACGTCGACGCGCGTCTGGCCCGGGTCCTCCAGGCTCACGCGGACCAGGCCGCGACCTACGACTTCGCCCGGGCCACGGAACTCTACGACGCGGCGCTCGCCGCCGGGGCGGATCCGAACCGCATCGCGCTCAGGAAGGCGCGCATGGCGTGGGACCGAGGCGACATCGACGAGGCCGCCTCCCTCGTCGACGCCGTCGCCCTGTCGGCGGAGGGCGACGATCACAGCGAAGCGCTCCGCATCCTCGGCTCGGCGTGGAGTGCGCGCGGATTCCTCCGCGCGAGCGCCATGACCTACCGCGCGCAGCCCGGTCACGACTTCCTCCTCTACGCGCAGGGCGCCCTCGCCTCGTTCGGCACGGGAGACGGCGGGCCTCTGCTCGATGCGGTCGACCGACTGAACGCGGGTACCGGAGGAGTCCCGACGACGCTGAGGGTGGCCCACGCCAAGCTGATGAGGGGCCTGGCGGCTTCGCTCACTTGGCCTGCGGGCGGCGCGTTCGACGAACTCGTCCGCGCCAGCGAGACCTACGGGGACTCCGGTGAGAACGGTCCGGTCCCCGAACTGCCGGCGGTCATCGCCGCGATCGGCGCCATCAACCTCGGCGAACTGCAGACCGCCGCGAACATCCTCGGCGATGCGCTCATGGACGACCACGGCGGCCCGTGGGCTCGCTCGCGGCTGCTGCTCTGGGCCGCGTGGGTCGCCGTGCACCGGCAGCATCCCGAGGAGTCGGCCGCCCGGTTGGCGGATGTGGATGCCTCATTCCTCCCCTTGAGCAGTCGCGAGATCCTCGTCCGCGACGCCGTCATGCTCGCCCACGTGCGACGGTACGGTTCGCTCGACGAACTGCGTGCCCTGTGGATGCGGGTGCGGGACGATGTCCGTCACGTCGAACCGGACCTCTTCCTCCTCCACCCCCTGCGCGAGTTCATCGAGACCGCTCCGATGTTCGACGACTCCGAGCGGGTGGCACCCGCACTCGAGACGCTGAACGGGATCCTCCACGGCCTCGGTGACCCGCTGATGTGGTCGGTTCCGCTGACGTGGTCCTCTTTCCAGCGAGCGATGCTCGCGCGGGACCCGCACGGGCAGGCGCAGACGGTGCGGACGCTCTCCGCCGTCGCGCGCGGGTCGCGACTTGCGGGGGCCCTGTCGGCCGCCGCCACCGAGTGGTCGCGGAACCGGGTCGACGAGGGCGCCGCGGAACGCATCGAAGAGGTCGCGTCGCGCATGGCTGAGATGGGCCTCGGGTGGGAGGGCGCGCGCCTGGCCATCACCCTTTCGGAGCGCTCGCGCGATCGCCGGACGGGGATCCGACTCGCTGCGTTCGCTCGGACGCTCCACCCGAGCGCGGCGCCAGGGAGCGCGACCAACGATGTGGCTCTCGGCGACAGCGGCCTGCTGAGCGCGCGCGAGCGCGAGGTGGCGGGCCTCGTCCTTCGCGGCATGACCTACGCCGAGATCGGCGAGGCCATCTTCATCTCGCCGCGCACTGCCGAGCACCACATCGCACGCATCCGGCGCCGGATCGGCGCCACCTCGCGTACCGACCTGATCGCCAAACTCCAAGCGATCGTCGGCGCCGAGGACGGCGGCACGGACAACGCTGAAAGCCGCTGACGAACGCCCATGAAAGGGCGGACCCCCTCGGGCCAGTTCAGTGGGGACTGCGGCGGGAGGGGGTCCGCGAAGCCATCCGGGATGCCAGAGACGGACACGTTTGGGGACAATGCGCGTCAAGACCGCTTGGGGAACGGCCCGGCAACCGTAGGGGGATGGCGCTTCAATGCTAGAGGAAAGCTCTCTTCCCGAATAGACATTCGCGAGATCTTGAGGTGAGCGGCCTCACCTCAAGCGGCGGGACACCCGATATCCGACGAGGCGACGTCGACCCGCTTCAGCAACGGAGTGTGGAGGAGCTCGGGTGTCGCCGCGCCGGACGGGACCTCCGGTCCGGCGATGAATCGGAACGTCAGGACGTGCGATCCCCCCGGTGCGAGGTCGACCCGACGGGTGACGAGGACACGGCCGTCCTCCCCGGCATCGACGGATGCCGCGGCTGCGCCGTCGAGCGTCACCCCACCCGCGAACCATCCCGGCGGCGTGACGACCGTGACCGTCGGCGCGATGTCGCCTGCCGCAGCACCGTAGAACCCACCTCCGGTGACGCTGACGGGCAACGTCTCGGCATCCCGTTTCGTCAGCGTGCTGCCGAGGGACACCTCCACCTCCACCTCGCGGAGACCGTCGGCGCGACACACCCCCGAGCGCGTCGCGAGTCCCACCGTCAGGTACGGGGTGAGCTTGCCGCCCGTCGCGTCGTTGAAGTAGGCGGCGAAGGCGTTCGGGCCGGCGGCATCCTGCCTCGCGAGCGGGCCGGCCAGCGCGGTTCGGGCGAGGACCTTCTGCTCGTCGGGGTGACGACTCCAGACCGAGATCCGCCCCTCCTCGACCGCTCCCACGAGGCCGGGGATCATCGCGGCGGGACGGGCCCGTTCGGTGAGGGCCGTGAACACGGCGGCCGCGGCATCCGAGAACAGACGCCCCTGGGCGTCCTGGTCGAGCGTCCGGTAGGGCTCGACGAGCAGTCTGTCGATGACGTTCTTCTGGTTGAGAACGCCGGCAGACGTCTCGACCGGACCGATGGCGCCGAGGATCGCGGAGAGGACGACGGGGTCCATCGAGACGACGACGTCCGGTGCCGTCTCGCCCGACTTCTGCCACCACGCCGACGCGAGCTGAGCCGTCACCCGGAAGTCCGCGGTCATCGACGAGTTCTGCACGTAGCGGCCGATCCCGTCACCCAGGGATCGCACCTCCGCGGCGGGCACCGCCGTCAGCGGTGATGCCGCCGGCGAGAACTGCGACGAGTCGCGCTGCGCCCCGAGCGTGAGGATGCCGCCGTGGGCCCGGAGCTCGAGGAAGGTCCCCGTGATGCCGCCCCCGGTACGCAGTTCCGCGGTGTTCTGCAGGACGACCAGGATGCGCCGGTCGCCCTCGGCACCGAGAATCGTCGGCACCAGGTCGGCCGCCTGAGCCGCACCGTCCGTCAGCGGCTGGATGTCGTCGACGGCGTCGACGACACGGCCGACACCGTTCGCCAGCTGCGGGACGAGGGCGTTCCGGTCGATGTCGGCGAGATCCTCCGCGACGTCGTCGCGCGCCGCCGCCGCGCGGGTGAGGGCCGGAGCTGCGTGTCGCAGGACGCGGACCGCTCCCGCGGCGTCGGCGCCCTCGAGGCCGCGTGCCGTGTCGAGGACGGCGGGAGCGACGTCATCCGCCACGTCGACGACCGCGGTGGCCGCGCGTCGCGCCGCGGAGAGGTTCGGTCCGATTCCGGGGAGTGCCTCCGCCGCGTACCAGACCGGGTCGTCCGGGATCTCGTGCGAGATACCGTCGACGAGTCGGTCGGCCGCGGCCTTCGCGCCGTCGATGTCACCCGAGCCGACGGCCTTCACCGCGATGGCCGCGTCGTCCCCCGCAACATCGAGCGCCTCCTTGAGATCCCATGCCGAGCGACCGACGTGCACGGCCGCGGCAGCGGTCCCGATGAGGAGGAGGGCGCCGGCGACCAGGATCAGTCGACGGCGCCTTCTCACGACTCGACCCGGCGGCGACGACGCGCGACGAGGAGGACACCGGCGACCACGGCAGCGGCTCCGCCCACGGCCGCGGCGACGGGCCACTGTCCGCCCGTCTGCGCCAACCCGCGGGAGACGCTTCCCGACGCGACGCCGACCGGCGTCGCGCAGTCGTCGGAGTAGCCCGGGTAGGCGAGCGGAACATCGATACGCTCGCCCCCGACCCGCAGCTGAGCCGTCACGTCGCCCGTGGTCCACGCGGCGGCGTCGTTGCGGGGCTCCCACTGGTCGCCGGAACGCACCCAGCCGGGCAGAGCCTCGACGGTGCCGTCGCCAGAGACCTCGACGCCGGGCCACAGGATGCTGCCGGAGCCTTCACCCGCGGCATCCACCCGCAGCGGGACGGCGATCTCCTGCCCATCCCCCCGGATCACGAGCTCGGCGGTCGGTGTCGAGGCCGCAGCCGTCGCAACGGCGACCCGCACCGTCGACGACGCGGCCAGAGCGGTCGACACCGTCACCGGCCCGGTCGAGAGGCTGCGCGCACTCGCCGTCGCGGCGACGCGCACGATCGAGTAGTCGATCGTGGGCGCCTCATCGACGCACAGCGCCTGCACGACCGATCCGTCGAGCCCGCCGTCCGGCGGACTGCTCGGGACGTACGATCCGTCCGCGGCGAACGCCGGCGTCGAGCCGGACCCTGCGATGACGGCGACCACGATCGTGGCACGCCAGATGTTCCCCCACATAACAGCCTCCCCAAAGGCATTCGAGCCCGCGCCTCAGGTGGGCGCGCTCGATGTACAGCCGTCACGTTATCTCCGATCCGGTCGAAAGACCTCCCGTGTTTGCCTCCACGAACCCCTAATCAGATCCCCTAGTTGTCCCCCGTTTGGGGGACAACAGATTAGGTTTGTCCCCCTATTGGTGGACGGGCGACTCGGTTGTAGCGTTCCGATATCGCCGCCGTAGAGGCTTTGGGGAGTTGACACGGCACAAGGCGGCAGCAGAGGAAGTGGGGGCGAGCTTGGGGGCCGTAACCATGTCTGCCTGGGCTCTTCGTACGCCTTCGTTCGCGCAACGAACACGTACGAAGGGCCCACATTCCACGCGTCGTGAGGGGCGACGCGTGGTCGGTCGCTGAGCGACCAGGGGGAGAGAGTGCGGTGACCGAGGGGTTCGGCTCACCGCGCAGACGCCGACGGGGACCGGCGTCGGTAACGGGGACAGCGGATCGGATCCGCATTGGGGGCACAGGTCTGGGACCTGGTCGATGTTTGGGGGGACGGAACGTTCATGGGGACAGAACGGAACACGACTGCGCGCCGGCTGCGTCGCGCCGTCGATGCAGGACAGCACTGCTCGACACGCGTCTCGGCGCGGCGCACGCGGCGGGCCGACTGATGGCCATGCGCGCGGTGACGTCGCCGATACGCACCCTTCGCCTGCGCGGGTCGCTCGCCGCCCAGAAGGTCGTACCGCGACCCTCGCCGATGGGGCCGCCGACCGTCCGCATCGCGGGCACCGACGTCCACCTCACCGATGCGCAGGGCGCGTGCGAGGTGATCGCCGACACCATCCATGACCGTCGGCTCTCGCCGCTCGCGGTCGTCCCGGCGACGCTCGGCCACCCGCACCACGAGGCGCCGGACGCCGGCGGCATCCGACATCTGACCCTGATCGAGGACGGACGCGTCGCCGCGCGGGCCAGGCGCGTGACCGGCGCGGAGTGGCCGCGGCTGGCCGGCGGTGATCTGATCGGTGACGTCCTGAACCGGGCGAGCGCCGAGCGGTGGCGCGTCGCAGTGGTGGGCGGGTCGGCGGACGAGCGCGAGACGCTCCACCGACGAGTGATGGCCGAATGGCCCGGCGTCGCACTCATCGGCCACTGGACGCCGACGCGGGAACAGGTCTCGTCACCGGACGCGTCCGCGGAGATCGCGGAACAGCTCCGGTACACCGACACGGATCTCGTGATCGTCTGCGTCGACAGGGCCACCCAGGAAGAGTGGATCGACACCTACGGGCAGGCCACGGGTGCGCGTGTGCTCCTGGCTGCCGACACCGTGATGGATTTTCTGACAGGTCGAGCCGCGCACGCCCCCCGGTGGGTCGGGCGAGCCGGACTCGAAAAGATGTGGCGGCTCATGCTCGAGCCGAAGCGATCAGCGACGCGAGACCTCATCGAGGGACCGCAGGCCTCTCTGGCCGACCGCCGATCCTCGGCTCACCACGATGCATGAACCGTCACCCGCACGCGGGCACGGCCGGACCTCCCCCCGTCCGTCCGTGCCCGCCTGATGGATCGATGACGATACGTCCGACTCGGGCGTGAGCCGGCACCCCGGTCGCGATCACGCGACGCCGGGGCTCGACTCCTCAGCGGAGGATGCCGCCGATCAGCGACCGATCTCCGCCGCCGTCACGACCGCACGCTGAGCCTGGACCAGGGTCGCGATGATGCGGCCCTGCTCGGCATCCGTGAGCGCGTGATGGACGGGGAGGACGAGCGTGCCGTCGGTCAGCCGAGCCGTTCCGGGCAGGCCCTCCGGAGGAGTCAGCGATCGGTACGGCGCCTGACGGTGCGCGGCCCGGGTGCCGCGTCGAGCGGACACCCCCGCCTTACGGAGCGCCTCGATCACCCGGTCGCGGTCAAGCGGGTACTCTCCTCCGACCTCGACCCAGAGGTCATGCGCGTTGCCTTCGCCCCACGCAGGATCGGCGACGAGGCGAAGTCCGGCGACGCCCGCGAGCTCCCGCCGGTAACGGTCGGCGATCTCGCGCCGCCGGCGGAGGATCTCGGGCAGCCTGGCGAGCTGTACGAGACCCACGGCGGCCTGCAGATCGGTCATCCGACAGTCCCAGCCCACCTCCGCATACTCCTCGGCCCGCGGCAGCAGCAGACCGTCGCCCCCGGACGCCGCGTCGGCGGCGTGTTCGCGGAGGCGCTTCGCCCGCGCGGCCCACCGGGCGTGCGTGGTCGTGAGCATGCCGCCCTCGCCGGTGGTGAGGATGGATCGGTCGCTGAACGACCACGCCGTGAGCTCTGCCGTCGCGCCGACCGGCTGCGCGCGGTACGTCGAGCCCGCCGCGCACGCGGCGTCCTCGATCACGACGATTCCGAAGGGATCCGTCACGGAGCGGATGTCGTCCAGGTCGACGGGTACGCCCGCATGGTCGACGACGACCACCGCCGTCGTCGTCGGGGTGAGCACGCGGTCGACAGTCGCCCCCGTGACAGTGCCGGTGTACGGGTCGACATCGGCGAACACGGGGGTCGCTCCGACGTGCCGGACGGCGTTCACCGTGGCGATGAACGCCAGCGACGGGACGACCACGTCATCGCCGGGCCGCACGCCGGCCACGACCAGCGCCAGCTGCAGCGCGGCGCTCCCGCTCGAGACGGCCGCAGCGTAGGGCGCCCGCATGACGCGGGCGAACTCCTCCTCGAACCGGGCGACCGCCCGTCCCTCCGCGATCCACCCTGCGGCGACGACGCGGGCCACCGCCTCGGCCTCCTGCGGGCCGAGGCAGGGGACCAGAACCTCGATCCTGGACTCAGCCACGGTCGGCCGCATCCCGCACCGGACTCATTCCCCGAGCCCGGTCGGCGAGCGGGATGCCGGCCGCCGGTGAGGTCGTCACGCGGCGACTCCGGCCGAGCGGCGCGCATGCCGCAGAGGCTGCGGGACGCCGTACGCTGCGAGGCTGCCGGCGGCCGCGTCGAGGATCGACAGCACCCGCAGCCCCGCCGCGCCGCTCGTGCGCGGCGTTCGCTTCTCGCGGATGGCGGCGGCGAACTCCGAGACCACCGTCCCGAGGGCCTCGCGCTCCTCGACGGCCTGTGCGCGGATGCCTCCGATGCGGAAGCTGGTCGCGGCGCGACGATCCTGCGCGGTGGCTCGAGAGATCGACGAGACATCGACACCCGGGTCGTAGACGCTGAGGCGCTGCTGCGGGTCGAGGTCGTCCCACACGAGGGTGTGGCGCGTTCCGCCGATCACCATGCGACGCGTGCGGGTGGGGCTCAGCCAGTTGACGTGGACGTGCGCCATCGCTCCCCCGTCGAGCGGCATCGTGAGATGGCCGATGCACGATTTGCCGGTGTTCATCGGGTCGGAGCCGTGCGCCGCCACCGATGTCGCCTGCAGGCCGTCCGGCAGGATGAAGTCCATGATCGACAGTTCGTGAGGCGCGAGGTCCCAGAACACGTCGACGTCGGGCTGCGTGAGGCCGAAGTTGATGCGGACGCTGTCGACGAACAGGATGTCGCCGAGCTCACCTCCGGCGATCAGCTCACGCATCTTCATCACCGCCGGCGTGTAGCACTGCGTGTGGTCGACCATGAGGACGAGACCTCGCTCGGATGCCCGGCGCACCATCTCGGTGCCCCGTTTCTGCGTGTCGGCCAGGGGCTTCTCGACCATGACGTGCTTGCCGGCGTCGAGAGCCGCCATGGCGATGGCATGGTGCGCGGCGGCCGGCGTCGCGATGGCGATCGCGTCGATGAGCGGGTCGGCGAGCACCGACTCGATCTCCGCCGTGACCGGCGCCCCTCCCACCGCATCAGCCACCCGGCGGGCGCGGTCGATGTCGACGTCGCAGATGGCCGCAAGGTTCCACTCCCGGCTCGCGCGCAGATTGCGCGCCAGCTGCGGCCCCCAGTACCCCGCGCCGATGACGGCGATGTTCAATCTTCTGCTCACGTGTGTCCCCCCACATTTCCCCATGTCGTACACGCTCCCCAAGAGCGTCCCGCGGCGACTCACGCCGCCGCCCGGACGGCGCCGTCGCCGGTGCCGTCTCGATGTCGTGTCGCAGCGCGCCGTCGGGCACTCACTGCGGAGTCGTGCGCCGGCGCGCGCGTCGCATCAGGTACGGCCGCCGACAGCTGCTTTTCGGAGCCGCCCACCAATCGGATGGGAACGAGGGCGCGCGCGATAGCGCGGCCGATCGGCGCGTCTATGCGCGTACGGCTCGTCGCCGATGCGACGACTGTCCCCACTGTCCCCATGCTCTTCCCCAGTCGCGCACACCCCGAGCGAGAGATGTGTGCGTTAGACCGGCGCCGGCGACGATCCCATTCGTCGCCGGTGTGCACGCCTCCCCAGGCGGGCACGACCGGTGTCCCCGTCGATATGAAACCAGACCCGGGCCGTGGGCACAACACGATCCGTCACACGGATGCCGAAGACCCCGTCGACACGCGACGCGGAAGGACCTCGGCGACTCAGCCCCACCCGCCGAGGTAGGCGGCGACGTCGGGCTCGCCGACCAGGAGTCGGACCCCGTTGACGCGCTCCGACGCGCGGGGGAACAGGTCATCCCGGCCCCACCTCTCCTCCCGGGCGGCGGCACGCGACGATCGGATGCGGAGGAGCACAGTGCCGTCGTCGGCGCGAACGGTGACGACGCCCAGCCCGTCTCGGGCGATGCTGTCGACGAGGTCGCCGAGAATCCGATCGACGCGCACGGGCCGGACGATCTCGACGTGCACACGCACGCGGTCCAGGCGCCCTCGGGCCTCGGCGAGGTCGGCGGCATCCACCCACTCCGACCCCGGGACGGCCGCGAGGACCGAGTCGACGCTCACGAACGCGGCGCCCTCGGACGCTCCGGGCGGTGCCGTCACTGCGACGTCGACGCGGTCGGTCGGCCGACCGTGCGGCCGCGACCCGGGCACGGGGATGAGATCGGCGAGGAGGACGGCCTCGGCGTTACGGCGGGCGCGGTCGTGCTCGTCTCGGGCCCCGGCATCCGGGCCGTCGTGCCAGGCGACCGCCTGCGGGACATGGGCCAGGAGCGCACCCTTCAGCCAGGCCCGGTAGGTCCACTCCCAGTCCTCACCGCCGTAGGAGCGGAAGGATTCGTCGAAGCCGCCGGTCGCGTCGAAGATGATGCGACTGCACGCGAGGACGGCGCCGATCGTGTGCCGATAGCTGCGGTCGTCCGCCTCGAGCAGGTTGCGCGAACGCCGATAGGCGTCGGTCAGCCACGCCGGTTCGGGCAGCTCGCGCCCAGCGACGACGGGACGGATGTCGGCGACGACGGCTGCACCGGTGAGATCGGCGTGGCGCCGCCTGCCGACGACGACCACGTCTGGGGCGAGCCCCGGCATCCGTGTCAGCTCCCGGATGAAACCGGGTTCGGGGACCGTGTCGGCGTCGAGGAAGACGAGGACGTCACCGGTCGCGTGGGATGCCCCCAGGTTCCGGGCGGCCGCAAGGCGGAAGCCCTCGTCGGCCTGGCGCACCAGCCGGACGCCCTCGGGCACCCGGGGCGGCTCGGTGGAGCCGTCGTCGGCGACGATCACCTCGAGACGGTCGCGGGGGTGGTCCTGGCCGCCGAGAGCGGCGAGGCAGCGTGCGAGCTGCTCGGGCTGCTCGTAGTGCGCCACGACGACCGAGACGGTGGGCGCGGCATCCGGTCGACGTCCGTCCAGAAGGTCCCAGCGGTTGCCGGGCAGGGCGATCCCCCGCGGCGTCACGCGCTCGCCCACCAGGCGAGGTAGGACGTCGCAACGTCGTCGAGCGTCGGGGCGAGCGACGCCTCGGCGGCCAGTCGGGTGGAGGCCGGATCGAGCCACGCGTCGGCGAGCCGCGGCGCGAGCTCATCGGCGGTGTAGCGCGCGATGGTCCCGGGACGCAGCTCGTCCATCTCGGCGGCGTAGCGGGAGTCGACGACGAGCGGGCGGCGACCGGCCTCGACCCAGTCGAGCATCGACCGGGACGCCGACACGTGTTCATGCGCGGCGAGGGGGATGCCGGGGGCGACCAGTTCGCGACCGAACGCGGCGTCGTCCAGGAACCCGGTCACCTCGAATGCGACGCCGAGGCGGGCCGCTTCGTCGCGGAGCCGGAGGACGTCGTCCTCGTGGCCGCGCGAGGGGGCGCCGATCGCGCGGACGGCGACCTCGCCCACGTCCTCACCGCGGGACCTCAGGGTCTCGGCGGCGCGTGCGGCGGCGACCACCGCAGGCCGGTGCCCCTTGCCGGGGTAGACGAAACCGGCGATGAGGACGCGGAGGTCGCGGTCGGCGCCGACCGACGAGACGCGCGCAACGTCCGTTCGCGTGCCCAGGGCGACGGCGTGGGCCGGAGCCGTGCCGGGAAGGAATTCCGCCATGAGCAGCTGCTCGTGGCGACTGTTGACGGCGACCCGCTCGGCGGCGGTGATCATGCGGGCGTACGCGGAGCGGCGACGCTCGAACATGGTGCCGTCGGAGGGCTGCGGCACGTCGTGCAGCGTCAGCGATAGGCGGCTGAGCCGCGCCCAGCGCTCGACGACCTCGGCGGCGTCCTCGGGCGTGGTGCCGAAGAGCCGATCCGTCGCGTGGAGGTGGACGGGTGCACCGGCATCCACCTCGGCGAGCACCCGATCGCCGGCCGCGACGTCTGCGACCTGCAACACCCTCGCACCGGCGTCGCGGGCGAGGACCGCGTCGGCGACATCCCGGCCGTAACGGGTGACGCCGTGCCCTTCGGGACCGAGGACGAGCAGGAGCGGAGGAGCAGAGATCACTTCGCATGGATATCCGGCGGTGAGCACGGGGTCAAGCCCCCTCGCCTGGGACGATTCGTTGCGTACGGTCGGGGCGTCAAGACGCACCCACACCCCTGGTCGGCGCGACGGCGTCGGAAGGAGATCTGTGGACACGACCATGCGCATCGGCACGACGACGGATGCGGAGTCCGCCGCCTCGATCACGATCGTGTCGATCCCGGCGGGGCATCCGTACGTGCAGCGTGCGACGGCCGATCCCCGGGTCACCGTGCTCGCCGATCCCGTCGCTCCGGGGACGGATCCTGCCGTCTGGTGGCCACCGGCCGCTCTCGACCCGGCGTGGATCGGCGCGTACGCGGACGAGGCGTCGCTCCTCCACATCCACTTCGGCACGGAGTCGTTCCCACCCGGGCACCTCACCGCATGCCTGGACGCCGCCCACGCCGTCGGCTGGCCGGTCGTCTTCACGCTCCACGACCTCGAGCACCCCCAGCTCGGCGACAGCTCCGCATATCTCGCTCAGCTCGACGAGCTGATGGTCGGCGCGGACGCCGTCACGACGCTGACGGTGGGCGCCGCCCGCACGGTGCGGGAGCGCTGGGGGCGTCATGCCACCGTCATCCCGCACCCGTCCGTGCTCCCCCGATCGGCCGCGATCGAACCGGCCCTCGGCTCGGGACGCGTCGTCGGCGTGCACCTGAAGGACCTGCGTCCGGGTGTCGACGGGCCGGGCACCGTCCGAGTCATGGGCGCAGCGCTCCGGGCACTGCGCGATGCGGGCCATGACGTCCGCGGCGAGGTGCGCCTGCACCACCGGGTGCGCGACGCGGATGCCGCCGCCGAGGTCCGCGAGCTGTGCGCGGCATCCGATGCCCTCGACCTCGTCGAGCACGAGCGCCTCGCGGACGATGAGCTCTTCGCCGCGCTCGCGCGGCTCGACGCGTGCGTCCTGCCGTACCGGCACGGAACGCACTCGGGGTGGCTCGAGCTGTGCTGGGATCTGGGCGTCCCGGTCGCGGCCCCGCGGGTGGGGTTCTTCGCCGAGCAGCACGACGACGGTACGGTCGCCTCGTTCTCACGGACGGACCCCGACGAGCTCGCCACCGCGCTCGGGACGCTGTGGAGTGCGCCCGCGTCGCGCCCCGCGAGTCCCGCGCGCGACGCGCTCGTCGAGCAGCGACGCGGGGTGCGGTCCGTGATGGATGCCGCGATCGCCGAGCGTCACGCCGAGCTCTACCGACGCCTGCTCGACGGCACGCACCCGCTCGAAGGCCGTACCGCGTGAGCGCCCGCCCGCTCCGCATCGTCGTGATCGCCCCGCTGCGGTTCCCGATCCGTCGCCCGCACGCCGGCGGCCTCGAATCCGCCGTCTGGGCCGAGGTCGACGCTCTCCGTCGTCGCGGCCACGAGGTGACCTTCATCGCGCCGGAGGGGTCGGACTTCCTGCCCGACGCGCGCGAGTTCCGCCTGCCGCCGGTGGTGTGGCCCGAGGGCGCTCGACCGACCGATACGACCTGGCCCTCGAGCTACCGCCGCGTGAGCCTGCCGGCCCTCGGCCTCGCTCTCGACGCGGTCGCGGCGCACCCGGAGCGCTACGACGTCGTCTCGAACCACTGCCTCGACCCCCTTCCGCTGCAACGGGCCGCGCAGCTCGGGATCCCGATGGTGACGACCCTCCACACGCCCGTCGACCTCGACGCCGTCGAGGCGCACGTCGCCGCGGCGGGCGACGGGTCGCAGTTCCTCTCGGTCAGCACGCACACGAAGGTGCAGTGGGATGCCGCCGGTGTCCCCTCGACGCTTCTGCCGAACGGCGTCGATCCCCGGGCGTGGGCTCTTGGGCCCGGCGGTGACGACCTCGTCTGGTTCGGGCGGATCGTCCCCGAGAAGGCACCCCACGTCGCCGTCGAGGTGGCCCGGCGTCTCGGTCGGCGCCTCGTGATCGCGGGGCGGATCGGCGACGAGGAGTACGCCCGCGACGTGATGTTCCCCCGGCTGGGCGGCGGTGTCGAGTATGCGGGCGAACTCGCCCCTGAGCCGCTGGCGAACCTCGTGGGTCGCAGCGGACTCGCCCTCGCGACACCGGCGTGGGCCGAGCCGTTCGGGCTCGTCGGCCCCGAGGCTCTCATGTGCGGGACACCCGTCGTCGGCTTCGCCGTCGGCGGTGTGCCCGAGATCGCC
This sequence comes from Microbacterium sp. LMI1x-1-1.1, assembly GCF_040676205.1. Classification (NCBI taxonomy): domain Bacteria; kingdom Bacillati; phylum Actinomycetota; class Actinomycetes; order Micrococcales; family Microbacteriaceae; genus Microbacterium; species Microbacterium sp. LMI1x-1-1.1. The sequence continues at coordinate 886,623 of NZ_JBEGHM010000001.1, read as the reverse complement.
GCCGCGACGATGGGCATGCAGCTGGTCGCCCCCGGGGACGTCGACGCGATGACCGAGCGCGCCGCGGCGATGCTCCCGAGCGGGAGCGACTCCGCGTTCCGCGCGGTCGTGCGCGAGACGGCCGAGCGTCGCTTCTCCCTCGACCTGCGCATCGACGCCCTCGAGGCGAGCTTCGCGCGATTGCTCGAGACGGAGAGCGCCGCGTGATCCCCCGCCTCGGCTGGTACGTCCACCACCACGGACGCGGGCACGTCACGCGCCTGCTCGCGATCGCCCCCCACCTGGTGGCCGAGGTCGACTGCGTCAGCAGCCTGCCGGCCCCGGCGGGACTGCCGACCGGCTGGACGTGGACGGTGCTCGACCGCGACGACGACGGCGGCGAGCCGGTCGACCCGACCGTCGGCGGGATGTTGCACTGGGCTCCGATCGGGCACGTCGGCCACCGCGGCCGGCTCGCGACCATCGCGGCCGCCGCGGCGGAGCGCCGATGGGACGGCATGGTCGTCGACACCTCTGTGGAAGTGACGCTCCTCGCCCGCCTGCTCGGCCTTCGCACCGTCGTCGTGACGCAGCCAGGTCACCGCGTCGACCGGCCGCACATGCTCGGATTCGCGGCCGCCGACACCGTCCTCGCGCCGTGGGCCCGCGGCATCCTGTCGCCACCGCACCTCGAGGCGCTCGGCGAGAAGGTCGTGCACACCGGCGGGATCAGCCGCTTCGCCGCGCGCGGGGCCGGCGGAACCCGCACCGACGAGGTCGTCCTGTTGGCCGGGTCGGGCGGGTCGGCCGTGGGACCGGCGGCGATCCGGGATGCCGAGAAGGCGACCGGCCGGCGGTGGCGGGTGCTCGGCGAGGGCGGCGCCTGGGCGGAGGACCCGTGGGAGGCCCTCGTCTCGGCGGCGGTCGTCGTATCCTTCGCTGGGCAGAACGCGGTAGCTGACCTCGCCGCCGCACACGCGCCGGCGATCGTCGTGCCCCAGGAGCGACCGTTCGAGGAACAGCGCGAGACCGGCCGCGCGCTCCGCCGCGCGGGGCTCGCGCAGGTGTCGGACGAGTGGCCGGATGCCTCCCAGTGGCCGGGCCTGGTGGAGCGTGCCGCGACCGCGCGCCCGGAGTGGGCCCGCTGGGAGGTCGCGGGAGCGCCGCAGCGAGCCGCCGCAGCGATCGCCGACACGGTGCGCGGCGACCGATGAGCATCGCCGTCGTGAGCATGTGCTCCACCCCGCGGGTCGACCATCTGCGCGCGCAGTTGCGCGGGCTGGCGGGCGTGCCGGACGTCCGCCGCGTCGTCGTCTGGATCGGTGAGGACGAGCCGCCCGAGCTGGACGCCGACGTGATCGTCCGCATGCCGCCCGGACCGGACGGACTGCGGCTGGCCGCGGGCCGGAACGCGGGGGCCCTCGCCGCCGGCGACGCCGACCTGCTCGTCTTCCTCGACGCGGACTGCATCCCCGGTCCCGACCTGCTGCGCCGATACCGGGATGCCGCCGCGCGCCATGCTGGCGCCGTGCTGTGCGGACCGGTGACCTACCTCGCCGAGGGGATTGCGGCATCCGACCCCGCCGACCTCGTCGCCTTCACCTCTCCCCATGCGGCACGGCCGATGCCCGCGGACGACGCGGAACGCGCAGCGGGACCCGAGGATTACGCGCTGTTCTGGTCGCTCTCGTTCGCGCTGACACCGGACACGTGGCGCCGGGTCGGCGGGTTCGACGAAGAGTACGAGGGATACGGCGGCGAGGACACCGACTTCGCGTTCCGGATGCGATCGCGCGGCATCCCGCTCGTCTGGACGGGCGGCGCGCACGCGTACCACCAGTACCACCCGACGACCTCGCCGCCGTGGCAGCACGTCGACGACATCCTCCGCAACGGCGCCCTGTTCCACCGCCGGTGGGGCGAGTGGCCGATGACCGGCTGGCTCGAGGCGTTCGAGCGCGGCGGTGCGGTGGTGCGGGATGCCGCCGGATGGCGCCGTGCCGACGGCATCCGTTCGTAGATCCGACCCTCGCCGACACGGAGCGCCTGCCCTGTCAGGGCGCGCGGCGTCGGGACGGGGGCCGCTCAGCCCTTCGGGACGTAGGTCTCCGCGACCACGCCCGAGGCGAACGAGACACGATCGACGAGCTCGAGATCGAGCGGCCCCGCCAGCCCGTGGAACAGTCGCGGGCCGTGGCCGGCGATGCGCGGGTGGACGACGAAGGTGTATTCGTCGATGAGCCCCCAGCCGGCGAGCGTCGTCGCGAGCGTGACGCCCGCTGTGTACAGCCCTTCCCCCGGCATCGCCTTGAGTCGCTCGACCTCGGCGCGCAGGTCTCCCGACACGAGCTCCGCGTTCCAGTCCACGGACTCGAGCGTCGACGACACGACGTGCTTCTTCGCGGCGTCGATGGTCCGGGCGAACGGCTGCGTCCACTCCGGCATCGCATCGGATGCCGGTGGCCGCCAGGCGTCCTCCATCATCCGGTAGACGGTGCGACCGAACAGGAGGGCATCGGCGCGGGCGATCAGCTGCGCCGCATGCGCGTGGGTCTCGGGGTCGGGGACGCCGGCGAGGTGGTCGACGCACCCGTCGAGGGTGACGTTGATGGAGTAGCGAAGGGGGCGCACAGCGCGAGGCTACGCCCGGACTCCGGCCCCACGCATCAACCGATCGACCGCCGCCCGGAGGTCGGCGGCGACGGGCGCGGGATCGAAGTGAGCGACTCCGACACCGGCACGCCGCGCCCGGGCGAGCGCATCACCGGGATCGTCGAAGATCCGCATCACCGCACCAGCGAGCGCACGCGGGTCGCCCGGCGGCACCATGAGGCAGTCCACTTCATCGACACAGGAGTCGTCGAATCCGCTACCCGAAGTCACGACGAGCGGCACTCCGACGGCCTTAACCTCGACGGCCACGTTGCCGAACCCTTCCCACCGCGAGGGACACATCACGACATCGGCTGCCGCGGTCGCGCCGTAGAGATCGTCACCGGCGACGTGTCCGAGGAACGTCACCCGATTCCGCGCCGCCTGCGGCACCCTCTCGAGCAGCGCCGCGCGGGACGGCTCGAACCTGTCGTCGCCGCCCGCGCCCGCGAGCACGAGGCGGGCCGTTGGATGCCGTTCCGCGATGTGCGCGAATGCGTCGACACCGTCGATCACCCCTTTCCGCCGCTCCGCGCGCCCGAGGAAGAGGACGATCGGTCCCTCGCCACCCGGCCATCCCCGCGGACGACCGGCCCAATCGGCAGCGCGCCGGATCGCCCCGACGGCCACGCAATTGCGCACGACCTCGACCGCGGGCAGACGCCCCCAGATCCGCTCAGACCGTTCGGCCATCGCTCGTGAGATCGCCACCACTCCCGCCGATCGTCTCACCTGCCGCGCCTCCAGCGCCTCCTGCAGTCGCACCGCCGGCCGACTCCACGCGGGGAAGTCCAGCAGCCGCAGCCCCGACACCTCGTTCGCGAGCCGCATGCCGGTCGCGAGGTTCGTCACGAGCTGCGCATCCCGCGGAAGCCCAGCGCCGAGGCCCATCCACTCGGGCAGGAACACCCGGTCGTACGCGCCGCGACGGTAGGCCCGGCGCACGACGCGTGCCCGGTGGATCAGCGCGGCCAGGCGCGGCATCCCATCGGTCCGGTGGACGAAGAGCCGACGGATGCCGGGAGTCGCTCGCGCCTGTGCGGCACCGTCCGCGAAAACCATGAGGTCGATGTCAGCCCCCTGCGCCGCGAGCGCGGGAAGCAGCGCCGCGTAATGACGTCCGATGCCCCCGCTGTAGGCGGTCACCCCGGCGTACTCGGTCGTGGCGACGAGCCACCGCTCGGTCATCGGTATCGCTTCGGCACGGCCCAGTGGCTGCCGAACTCCGTGTTGAACGACTCCGGATGGAAGGGGCTGTCGCCACCTGCCGGGAAGCTCGTGAGCTCGCCGAACACGATGCGGCCATCCACGTCGTACAAATCGACGCGTACGAAGTCGGTCTCGGCGGCGAGCGCCTCGGCGATGCGGATCATCTCGCCGAGGGCAGCGGGGCGCGGCGGGGTCGGGTCGCCCCAGGGCGGACCGCCGCTCAGCGGCAGGTGGTTCCAGGATCGATCGAAGAAATCCTGCGTGCGGCCCGCGAACCGGCCGGCATCCACCTGGACGTACTGCACGCGGCCGTGGAAGACGAAGAACTTGTCGTCGTCGGGGATGCGGTCGCCGGCACCTCCCAGCATCTCCTCGACGATGATCCGGCGGGGCACCCTGCCGTAGACCCACTCACGGTTGGGACCTTGACCATAGAGCTGCGAGACCCAATCCGCCGCGATGCGGACGAGCTCTTCCCGAGGAGCGTGTTCGGGCCGCACATGGCGATACACCCAGCTGCCGTCCTTCGGCAGTCGGGCGTCGACGGGTGCCGACGGCGACACGATGATCGCGGCACCGCTGCCGTGCGTCGGTTTGAGCACGAAGGCATCGGGCAGCTCCACCGTCAGCAGCTCCGCGGGTGCGTCGACCACGACGGCGTGGGGCAGGTACTGCGCGCCCACACGCTCGGCGACGTAGTCGCGCACAGCCGCCTTGTCGGCGAAGGTGACCACGAGCGGACGGTGATCGCGGAGCATCTTGTAACGGACCTTCTCGCGGAAGGTGACCGGATGCTGCGTACGCCAGAGTCGCCCCAACCGGACGAGGCGGCTGCGCTCCCGCCACCGAGCGCGCTTCAGAACGACTCCTCGAACCAGGGGTCGTCCTCTTCGAAGGGGTACTCCCCGGGCGACGCCGGGGGATGGAGGAGCCGATCGTTGCGGCTGAGGAGGTCCATGACCGCGGACTCGTCGTCCAGCCGGACCGCGAAACCCGTGTGCGGCGTCGTGTAGAGCTGGCTCGCCGGGCCGATGAGCATCAACGAGGTCGCCGCGCCCTCGGTGGTCGAGATGGGGACGGTGATCAGGTCCGAGGCCTTGTGCTCCGCGAGGCTCTTCGCGTACCGCATCACCGCATCTGCGATCGCGTGCGTCGTCACGACGTAGCCATCGGAATAGTGCAGTTCGAGCATCACTCGATGGTGTGGCCCGTTCTCGTCACGCAGATGGGGGTCGCGCCCCCGGCATCCGTCTCTTACAATTCGGCGTCTGTGGGACGGGTCATCGGCACATGCGGGATACGGTCTTCCACGAAAGACGGCCCGCTCACGACGAATCCGAATCGGCCGTACCAGTCCGCGAGGTGCTCCTGCGCGTCGAGGACGAACGGGCGAGACGCATCCTGCGCGAGGGCGTGGTCGATCGCGAGGCTCATGAGGTCGGCGCCGACACCGCGGCCTCGGGCGGGAACGCTCGTGACGACGCGTCCGATCCGCCACCGTGTGCCCTCGTCGAGCAGACGGAGCGTCCCGAGGACCTCGCCGTCCTCCTCCGCCCACGCGAGGAGCGCACCGGGTTCGATGTCGCGTCCGTCGAGCTCGGGGTAGGCGGCCTGCTGCTCGACGACGAACACGCTGACCCGCAGCCAGAGGATCCGGTAGAGGGTCGTCGCCGGGATCTCGGCGAGCGGGGACAGATGGATGCCGACGGTCACCGCTCAACGCTACGCGAACCGGACCACCACACTCGCTCTACGCTCGCAAGCCCCTGCCCACGGCGTCGCCGGAGTCCGACCGTGGGGACATGAGCGAATCCGACGACATCCGACAGCCCCTGGACCACCTGCCCAAGAAGGAGGACCGCGACCGAGCGATCGAGATCGAGGAGCCGTCCTATCCCGGCACCGATTCCCCGCACGGCGCGTCGGCAGCGTCCCCGGCGACCGCCGCGGAACCGGACGAGCCCGCCCGCCACGGCATCGCGAAGCTCCCGCCCACCGGCCGCTGAATCGGGCGGCTGCTGCCAGCCTCAGGCGCGGTGGAAGGGGCAGCGCGCGCCACCCTCATCCCGGCCGGCCCCGCGGACGCGCCCGCCGGAGCGGGGCTTCGTCGGCATCCGGCGCTCGTTCACGTCGAGGCCCGTCGGAAGGATCGTCAGCCGCGGGTCGCTCATCGCGCTGATGGATGCCGCGAGTCCGGCGATCGCGAGCTTCTCGCCCGGGCATCGGTGCCCCGTCGTGACGTCGGCACCGCCGTGCGGGACGAACGCGGCGATCGACTCGTAATCGCGGACACCCACGAAATGCTCCGGGTCGAAGGTCCCGGCGTTCTCCCACGATCGCTCGTCGATGTCGGTCCCGAGGATGTCGAGCACGATGCGTCCACCGGCGCGGACGATGCGACCGTCGACCTCGATGTCCCGCGTCGCGAACGCGGGAAGCATCGGGATGAACGGCGACGTTCGGCGGATCTCCTGCGCGAACGCGGTCGCGAGCGGGCCGTCGACGAGCGAGCCGCGCTCGGCGACCTCGGCCGCGATCCGCGCCCGCCACTCGGGGTGCTCGTGAAGACGCTTCGCCGCGAAGGCCGTGAACCGGGCGACGGCGATCATCGGCCGGAAGCTGTTCTGCAGCTCGATGCCGGCGAGGCGCGCGGGCAGCAGTTCCCCGTCTCGGTTGCGGTGCCAAGCCCAGGCGTTCAGCGCCGTGTCGGGCTGCGCGTCGAGGCGGCCCGCGCGCACCGCTCGGATCAGGCGCTCGGCGTGACGGTCGGACCAGCGTCGATTCGCGAACGCCAGCAGGTACTCGGGCGAGTACGGCACCCCGAACCCGTCGACGATCTGCGCCTGTCGGCACGCCCACCGCGTCTTGGCGTCGCCGGTTCCCGGCAGCCCGGCCCACCGCATCACGGCCCGTCCGAGAGCGCCGACCGCCGCGTCGTACGCCGACTGCTCGCCGCCTGCGATCCAGGCGTCGACCTCGTGTCGCCACTCCCGTTCGAGGTGCGGACGCAGCCGCGCGACCTGCTCGTCCTCGTACAGCGCCGAGACGAACGTCGCTTTGCGGTGTCGATGGTCGTCGCCGTCCAGGCTGTGCACCGAGTCGTGCCCGAAGAGGGTCTCCTGAATGAAGGGCGGCATCGCGCCGTGCCGGGCGACGCGCTCCTCGTCGTAGAACGCCGCGACGCCCTCGGCGCCCCGGACGAGCAATGCATCGGAGAAGAGCAGACGCATGGGCGCCGAACGCGAGCCCTTCGGAGCACGCCTCCAGATGCGCTCACCGAACCGGTATCCGCGGGTCAGGAGGGCGGCGGAGTCGTCGCGCCAGAACGGTCGCGAGACGACTCCGAGCGAGGGGTCCGCGGAGCGCTCCGCGCGGGTCGCGGGGATGGAGGTCGAGGGCTCACCAGTAGTCGGCATGTCCCGACGCTCTCAGCGCGCTGCGGGCCCGGCCAGGGGCGTGCGTCCGCCGAGGCCGTGTGGTACCGGCGTCAGTCGCAGTCGCTGCGCGCGCCGTCGGAGTACCAGATGCCGGAATCCTCGGGCGATGCGACGGTGCGCTCCACGCCGAGCGCCGAGACGGTCACCCGGGGCGGCCTCGGCATGAAACCGGAGCACTGTTCGTAGCCGGCGGCATCCTCAGCGTTCGCCTCGAGGATGACCGTGAAGGACTGCTGATCCCCGGCGGGCACGGGCATGCCCTCGATCGCGAAGACCGCCGCGTCGTCGATGTCGGCGAGCCTCATCTGGCCGTTCGGATTCACCATCGTCGGCCGGATGAGGGAGACGAAGTCCTTCTGCATCCCCGGGAGCGCGACGGCCCGGGCATCGACCTCGCTCCAGCCGTCGTTGACGACGAAGAACCGGACCCCGCAAGTCATCCCCGGCTCGACCCCCACGACGGGCGAGTAGAACGTCTCGTCCCCCGCGAAACCGCCGTCGCTCAGGAACTCGTCCGACGCCCCCGGCGGGTCGAGCGTCACCTCGGCACCCTCGCAGGCGACCGGACGGGCGTCGTAGACGATCCGCACCGCGCCGAGCGCCGTCCATGCGGCGATCTGCCACCCGGCGACCACCACGGCGATCGCCCCGACCGCGATCGCGGCGATCAGCAGCGCCCGACGACGCGGTTCCCGTCGCTTCTTCTCCGGCACCGGCTCGAGTCGCTCCGCGACCATCGTCTCCCCCATGGCTCGATCATGGCAGTCGGCCGGCGCCGCCACCGTTAATGCCGTTCTCAGGATCGGTCAACGTCCGCCCGATGCCGCATCCGTATCCCTGAGGGATGCCGCACATCACCAGACCCCGCCGAGTCCGCACCGCCCTCCTCTCCGGCGGCCTCGCCCTCGCGCTCGCCGTCGGCGGCGCGACGGCGTGGGCCGCAGACCGCTTCCTCATCGAACACGTCGAGATCTCAGACATCTCGGCCTACGAGGCCGAGAACTCGACCGCGACCCCGACCACCGGGTCAGCGTCCACCGCCGGGACCGTCGACGGCGACACCTACTCCGACGGCGAGACGAGCGTCACCGTCTCGCAGGTCGTGACCGGCTCGGGCGACGACACCCTGACGTACTACGTCGCCGACGTCGTCCTCGCGGATGCCACCCGCCTGCGGTCCGCCTTCGCGAAGGACCAGTTCGGCGAGAACATCACCGAGACCACGAGCGGCATCGCCGAGGACAACGACGCCGTGTTCGCGATCAACGGCGACTACTACGGGTTCCGCGACACGGGGATCGTCATCCGCAACGGCGTCGTCTACCGCGACTCCCCCGCCCGGACCGGGCTCGCCTTCTACGCCGACGGCACCGTCCGGGTGTACGACGAGACCACGACGAGCGCCGACGAACTCCTGGCCGACGGCGTCTGGAACACCCTCAGTTTCGGTCCTGCGATCGTCGAGGACGGCGCGACCGTGGACGGCATCGAGGACGTCGAGGTCGACACCAACGTCGGCAACCACTCGATCCAGGGCGAACAGCCGCGCACCGCCGTCGGCGTCATCGACGACAACCACCTCGTCTTCGTCGTCGTCGACGGCCGCGCCGACGGATACAGCCGCGGCGCCACCCTGACCGAGCTCGCCGACATCATGACCGGACTGGGCGCCGAGACCGCATACAACCTCGACGGGGGCGGCTCGTCGACGATGTACTTCGACGGCGACGTCGTGAACCAGCCCTCCAACGGCGGCGAACGCGGCACCAGCGACATCCTCTACATCGGGGAGTGAGCCGGTGGTCGTCCTCATCCCCGCATACGAGCCCGGCGATGCCCTGCTCGACCTCCTCCGCGATCTCGCGTCCGCCGCACCCGGCACCCCGATCATCCTCGTCGACGACGGCAGCGGGCCGGCGTACGACGCCGTCTTCGCCGAGGCGGCATCCCTCGGCGCGACCGTGCTCGGCCACGTCCGCAACCGCGGCAAGGGAGCGGCCCTGCGCACGGGCCTGGACCATGCCGCGCAGGCCTTCCCCGGCGACGCGGTCGTCACCGCCGACGCGGACGGCCAGCACACCGCGCGCGACATCGTCCGCGTCGGTCACGCGACCGTCGCTGCCGAAGCCGGCGGCGACCCCGCGATGGTCCTCGGATGCCGCGAGGTCGATCGCCCCGGCAACCCCCTCCGCAGCCGGATCGGCAATCGGGCAGCGCGCGCCGCGTTCCGGGCGTCGGCCGGCTGGAGCCTCTCCGACACGCAGACGGGGCTGCGCGGCATCCCCGCCGTCATGCTCCCGTGGCTGCGCGCGCAGCGGGGAGACCGTTTCGAGTACGAGCAGAACATCCTCCTGCGCTGTCGACGGGACGGCTGGCGGACCCTCGAGGTCCCCATCGAGACCGTCTATCTCGCCGGCAACGCGTCGAGTCACTTCCGCCCGATCATCGACACCCTGAGGGTCGGGATGCCGCTGGTGCTGTTCGCCGCATCGTCGCTGGCCTCGTTCGCCCTCGACGCCGTCCTCCTGCTGGTCTTCCACGCCGTGACCGGCGCACTCGCGCCCTCGATCATCGCGGCCCGCGTCGTGAGCGCGAGCGTGAACTTCGCCGTCAACCGGCGGGTGGTGTTCCGAGGCGAGGCGCGGGGACCGCTGCTGCGACAAGCCGGTCGTTATGCCGCGCTCGCAGCCGTGCTCCTCGCCACGAACGTCGCGTGGATGAGCGGCCTCACCGCGCTCGGGCTCGGACTCGTGCCCGCCAAGGTCGCGACCGAGGCCGCCCTGTTCGCCCTCGGCTACCTGATCCAGCGCCGCGTCGTCTTCTCCCGCACTCCGGCGCCCGCACCGCTCGAATCGGCGGTGAATGCGCCTCTTATGAACGGTGAAGGTGCGGCGACTCGGATGGAGATCGTCACCACACGTCCTCGGAGGAACCCATGACCATCCCCTCGATCCTGCTCATCGCGATCGACATCGCCGCCGCCCTCGTCCTCAGCCTCGGGCTCTACTACCGACGCCACCGGCGCCGCGACCTCGTGGTCGCGTTCCTGGGCGTCAACGTCGGCGTCATGGCCGTCGCGAGCGTGCTGGGGACGGCGGAAGTCGCGCTCGGCCTCGGCCTCGGACTGTTCGGCGTGCTGTCGATCATCCGACTGCGGTCGTCCGAGATCTCGCAGCGCGAAGTGGCGTACTACTTCGCCGCGCTCGCGATGGGTCTCATGGCGGGGCTGCCGACCACCGACATCCGTCCCGTCACGGCGCTCATCGCCCTGATCCTCGCGGTCCTGTGGGCAGCCGACCACCCCCGCATCCTCTCGCGCAGCCGGCACCAGATCGTCCGCCTCGACCGCGCCGAGTCCGATGAGACCACCCTCCGGACGATGATCGCGGAGCGCGTCGGCGGCGAGGTCACCTCGCTGACCGTGCAGGAACTCGACTTCGTGAACGACACCACGCTCGTCGACGTCCGCTTCCGGGCGACCGCCGACGTCCGCCTCACCGCGGGAGTCGCACGATGACCGCGGCGGCCGACGCGCTCACCCGTTTCGGGGCGGTCGAGCTCGACGAGATGGTCGCCGAGGCGGCCCTGCTCGCCCGGGTGGACCGCAAGTACGTGATCCCGCAGCCGGCCCTGGAGGACCTCCTCGCCCGCGTCGACGATCGCACCCGGATCCTCGAGATTGGCGGAGCGCGCCGCTTCGCCTACGAGTCGGTCTACTTCGACACCCCCGATCTGCTGAGCTTCCACATGGCGGCCCGTCCCCGGCGCCGGCGGTTCAAGCTGCGGACCCGCACCTACATCGACACGGACGCCGCGTTCCTCGAGATCAAGACACGCGGCGCGCGGGGGACAACCGTCAAGGAGCGGTCGGAGTACGACATCGCCCACCGAGCGGTCCTGACTCCCGACGCACAGGACGACGTCGCCGCGGCATTCGAGGCGATCGGCGTCGACACCCGTCGCGTGGACGAGCTCGGCGCCACCCTGACCACGCGGTACGCCCGTGCGACGCTCCTCGCCCCTGACGGGGCATCCCGCGCCACGATCGACACCGATCTCCGGTGGGATCGCCCCGACGGGAGCGGATTCACGCTCCCCGGCCTCGCGATCCTCGAGACGAAGTCGCCCTCGTCGGCATCCGCGGTCGATCGCCTGCTGTGGCGCGCCGGACACCGTCCGGTCTCGGTCAGCAAGTACGCCACGGGGCTCGCCGCGCTCAGCCCCGACCTCCCCCGCAACCGCTGGGGTCGACTCCTCCGCGGCCCTTTCGCCGCCTCATCCCCCACCATCACCTTCCACACCGAGGAGCTGCCATGCGCCGCCGCCTGATCCTTCCCACCATTCCGCTCGCTCTCGCCGGCCTGTTGCTGACCGGATGCGCCGTCACCGGTCTGACGACGACGGGCAGCGACACCTCGTCGTCGAGCGGCGACGCGACCTCGACGACTGCCCAGGTGACGGTCGACTCCGATCTCGACGCGACCGCTGTGCTCGCCGCGGACGACGAGGCGACCGTCGTCGCCGACGACGACTGGACGGCCGACGACGCGGTCGAGATCACTCTCTCGGGCTCGACCGCCGAGGCCTCCGGCGACGGCGTCGAGGTCTCGGGCAGCACGGTCACGATCGGCGCAGCCGGCGTGTACCGCCTGAGTGGAGACCTCGACGGGTCGGTCGTCGTCGCCGCCCCCGACGACGCGCAGGTCGTCCTCATCCTCGACGGTGTCGACATCGCGAACACCGCGGGGGCAGCGATCTCCGTCACGACCGCCGACGACGTCGTCATCTCCCTCGCCGAGGGGACACAGAACACGGTGTCGGATGCCTCGTCGTACGACGACGCCGCTGCAGCCAACGCCGCGATCTACGCCGACGCGGACCTCACCCTCACCGGCTCGGGATCGCTCGACGTGACGGGGAACGGCAACGACGGCATCGCGAGCACAGACGACCTCGCGATCACGTCGGGGACGATCACGGTGGATGCCGCCGACGACGCGCTCCGCGGAAAGGACGCGCTCGTGATCTCGGGGGGCACGCTCGATCTCACGGCCGGCGGCGACGCGCTCAAGAGCGACGATGACGAGGACGCCACCCGCGGGTACGTCTGGATCTCGGACGGCACGGTCTCCGCGACCAGCGGCGACGACGGGATCTCGGCGGCGACCGATGCGGTCGTCACCGGCGGGACGGTCACGCTCCGCGCCCAGGGTGCAGCGGATGCCGGCTCCAAGGGGATCAGCGCCGGCGTCGTGGTCGCGATCGGCGGCGGGACCGTCGACGTCACCGCGACCGATGACGGGCTGCACTCCGACGGGTCGATCGGCATCACCGGCGGCACCGTGACCGTCGCCGCGGGGGACGACGGCGCGCACGCCGCGAACACCCTGGACGTCGCCGCCGGCAGCCTCACGATCGCCGAATCCACCGAAGGACTCGAGGCCACCGACATCCTCATCCGTGGCGGCGAGACGGTGGTGACGTCATCCGACGACGGCCTCAACGGCAGCGGCGACGCGGGCTCGGGCTCGACGGCCGGCGGCGGGGGCGGCGGTATGTCCGACACGGGCGAGACGATCACGATCTCGGGCGGCACTCTGACGGTGGATGCCGGTGGTGACGGCATCGACTCGAACGGATCGGTCACCGTGACCGGGGGCGACATCGTCGTCTGGGGTCCGACCATGCAGGGCAACGGCGCGCTCGACAGCAACGGCGGCTTCTCTGTCAGCGGGGGCACCCTGCTCGCCGTGGGCAGTGCCGGCATGGCCGAGACGCCCGACGCCGACGCGGCGCAGGCGTGGATCGCCGCGACGATCAGCGGGTCTGCGGGAGATGAGATCGAGATCACGGATGCCGACGGCACCGTCATCGCCTCGGCGACGGCCGCGAAGCAGTTCGAGACGGTCGTGTTCTCGTCCTCCGAGGTCGCCGCCGCCGGCACCTACACCGTGACGGTGGCGGGAGAGTCGGTCGAGGTGACCGCCGGCGAAGCCATCGCCGGGGGCATGGGCGGCGGCGGCATGGGCGGACCCGGTGGGATGGGTCAGCCCGGCGACCGGAGCGGCGCCCCGTCCGACGGCGGCGAGAACTCCTGACGCCCTCGACCGTGCGGCGTCCCCGTGGACGCCGCACGGTCGCATTCCCTCTCCGAACCAGGAAAGCTGACACCATGAACCCTTCCCGTCCCGCGCCCCTCACCCGCGTAGACGGTTCCCCCGTCCGCGTGCTCGTCGTCGACGACGAAGCGAACCTGAGCGATCTGCTGCGGATGGCGCTGCAGAACGAGGGGTGGGACGCACGCACAGCGGCAAACGGGCAGGAAGCCTTGAACCTGGTGCGGGAGTTCGCCCCCGACCTCGTCGTGCTCGACATCATGATGCCGGGGATCGACGGTATGGAGGTCCTCCGGCGCCTCCGGAGTACAGGCAACGACGTTCCCGTGCTGTTCCTGACCGCGAAGGACGCCGTCGAGGATCGCATCGCCGGCATCAGCGCCGGCGGTGACGACTACCTCACCAAGCCGTTCAACCTCGAGGAGGTCGTCGTACGGCTGCGCGGGATGGCCCGTCGACACGTCGCGGCGGCCGCAGCGGCCGAGACGCGACTGCGCGTGGGCGATCTCACGCTGGATGAGGAGACGTACGAGGTCGTGCGGGGCGGCATCCCGATCAAACTGACCGCGAAGGAGTTCGACCTGCTGCGCTACCTCATGCAGAACCAGCGCCGCGTGCTGACCCGCTCGCAAATTCTCGACCAGGTGTGGAGCTACGACTTCGGCGGGACGTCGAGCGTCGTCGAGATCTACATCTCGTACCTCCGCAAGAAGATCGACAGTCTCGGCGAACCCCTCATCCACACGGTGCGCGGCGTCGGCTACACGATCAAGTCCGCAGAATGACCGCCCGCCGTTGGACGCTGCGCCGGACGCTCGTCGTCGGCACCGGCGCCCTCGTCGCGATCGCCCTGCTCGTGACGGGCCTCGCGACGTCGCTGGCCCTCCGCACCTTCGTGTACGAGCGCCTCGATGCGCAGGTCGTCGAGTCGTTGCAGATGGCCCGTCTCGGCAGCGGCATGCAGACCGCGCCCAATCCGACGGGCGGCGACCGGGGCGACGGTCCTGCGCCGCGGGTCGGTTCGCTGTTCGTCCTGTTCGACGGCGACGGCACGGTCGTCTCGAGCTACACCGGCGACGACGGAGAGGAACGGTCCCTCGACGCCGGGCAGCTCGCCGCGGTGACGCAGGCGGATCTGTCGGCGCGGACGCCCGTCACCGTGGACGTCGGCGGCGGGCTCGGCGAGTTCCGCCTCGCCGCACGCGAGCAGAACGGTCAGAAGGTCGTCGCCGGGATGTCCGTCGAAGAGGTGACGGCCACGACCTCGGCCCTCACCGTCATCCTCGTGAGCGTCGCGGGCACCGCCCTCGCCCTCGTCCTGCTGGGACTGTCGTTCTTCGTGCGGCGGTCGCTCCGCCCGCTCGAGCGCGTCGCCGTCGTCGCCGACCGCGTCGCCGCGCGCCCCCTCTCCACCGGGGAGGTGGAGATCCCCGAGCGGGTGGACGCCTCCGACACCGATCCCACGACCGAGGTCGGCCGCGTCGGACATTCGCTCAACGTCCTCCTCGCGCACATCGAGTCGGCGTTGTCATCCCGACAGCACAGCGAGGACCAGCTGCGGCGCTTCATCGCCGACGCGAGCCACGAGCTCCGCACGCCCCTCGCGTCCATCCGCGGGTACGCGCAGCTCTCCCTCGGTGAGAACGCCCCGATGACGCCCACGCAGGAGCGCGCCTTCGACCGGATCGCGTCGGAGTCCACGCGCATGGCCGACCTCGTCGAGGACCTGCTGCTCCTCGCGCGCCTCGACGCAGGCCAGCAGCTGCGGCGTGAGCCCGTCGACCTGACGATGCTCGCGATCGACGCCGTGAGCGACGCGCATGCGTCCGACCCCTCGCGCACGTGGCTGCTCGACCTGCAGGAGGACGACGCGGTCGACGTGCTCGGCGACGAGAACCGCCTGCGACAGGTGGTCGCCAACCTGATGCGGAATGCGCGCACCCACACGCCCGCGGCGACCACCGTCACCCTCACGCTCCGGCGAGAGGGCGACGTCGCCGTCATCGAGGTCGTCGACGACGGCCCCGGCATCGTCCCCGAGATCCGCGACCGACTCTTCGAGCGTTTCGCCCGCGGTGATGTGTCACGCAACCGGGATGCCGGGAGCACCGGCCTCGGGCTCTCGATCGCGCAGGCGATCGTGGTCGCCCACGACGGTGCGATCGATGTTCGGAGCGAGCCCGGCCGCACCGCGTTCACCGTGCGCCTGCCCGCGAACTGAATCGCACGCCCCTACCGTCCGCACGAATCCCCGTCCACCCCTTCCGCGATCGAGTACCGGCACGTCACAGTGATCGTGTGCGATTCGACGACGACCTCGGCGCCTGGGTGGCGCGACAACGCTGGTACGCGGGCAAGAGCCACGACCCGCGGTTCCGCATCCTCGACTCGGAACCGGCGCCCGGTGGTGCCACGCGTTACCTGCTCATGGACGACGCCGGCGCCCTGCCGACGCTCTACAACGTCCCCCTCGCCGACGCGACCGACGCGCAGGCCGAGGAGGTCGTCACCACGACCGAGGACGGACGTCCCCTGGTCGATGCGACGCGGCATCCCGGGTTCACGGTCGGCCTCCTGGCCGAGATGGGCGTCGACACGAGCCGTGTCACCGGGTCGCGCGTGCTGACCGGCGAGCAGTCGAACACCTCGATCGTCTACGACGTCGACGGGTCGCCGACGATCATCCTCAAGCTCTTCCGGACGCTCCACCACGGCGAGAACCCCGACGTGACCGTCCAGCGCGTCCTCAGCGACGCGGGGTCCCCGTACGTGCCGACGTTCTACGGCAGTGCGGATGCCGAGTGGCCCGACGTCGGCCGCGAGTCCGGCACCGCGCAGGGCACGCTCGGGTTCGCGCAGGAGTTCCTGCCCGGTGTCCGCGACGGCTGGGCGATCGCGCTCGATGCCGCCCGCGAAGGACGCGACTTCACCGACGCGGCGCGCGACCTCGGGGTAGCGGTCGCGGGCGTGCACGGGGCCCTCGGCGACGCCCTCGAATCAGCAGATGCCACACCCGACCAGGCCGAGGCCGTGGGGCGCGCGTGGCGCCGCCGACTGGCGATCGCCTCGGCGGAGGTCCCCGCGGTCGCCGACCGGCTCGCCGCGATCGACGCCGTGTACGCGGAGGCCCTCGAGCGCCCGTGGCCGCGGCTGCAGCGGATCCATGGCGATCTGCACCTCGGTCAGGTGCTCGCCGTGCCGAACGGCGGCTGGCGCATCGTCGACTTCGAGGGCGAGCCGCTCCGGCCGATGGCCGAGCGCGCGATCCCCGACCTGCCGCCGCGCGACGTGGCCGGCATGCTGCGCTCGTTCGACTACGCGGGCGCCGTGGGAGCGGGACCGGATGCCGCGGCCTGGGCGGCGGCATGCCGGGCGGCTTTCCTCGACGCCTACGCGACGGCTCCCGGTGCGATCGACCTGGACCCTGCGCTGCTGCGAGCCCTCGTCCTCGACAAGGCGGTCTACGAGTCGATCTACGAGGCGCGGAACCGTCCGGACTGGCTGCCGGTGCCGCTCGCCGGCATCGACGCCGCCCTCGCCTGATCGGGCGAGCGCGGCGTCTGCGCGGTCAGTTCGAGGCGCCCCGACCCGTCGCCTGCTGCAGGCGGTCGATGTGCTCGGACGCCTCGGCCTTCGTGATGTTCGCGGGGATCTCCTCGCCGGCCTCGCGCGCGAGGGTGTCGAGGTAGCTGCGCTGCGCGCCCGTCATCGGCTCATCGCCGGTGACCCACTGCTCCGGGTCCTTCACCGCCGTGTCGCCGCTCGGGCCGCCCAGCATCTCGGGCGCATCGGTGTCGGGTGCGGAATCGTTCTCGGGGACGTTGCTCTGATCGGTCATGCCAGGACCGTACGCGCGGCACCCGACATCGCGCGGGGGCTTGCGTTCGCCCCGATCAGTCCTCTTCGATCTGCGGCTGCAGGACCAGGAACCGCGCACCGTAGGCGGGCAGCGACACCGAGAAGCTCTGCAGGTCGTCGACGCGTCCGACGATCTCGCCCTGAGCGGCGTCGAGGACGTCGCTCTGCGGGGTGAGGTGCTCGGAGCGCACCGTGCCCTCGATCGGCTCGGCCGAGAAGTTCAGGACGGTGACCTGGAGCGGCGCGTCGGCCTCCGGCATCCCCTCGTCGAGGCGGTGGACCAGCACGAGCATGCCCGCATGGGCGACTTCGGGGATGTCGACCGCCGACGCCGTCGCGATCCCGTACTCGCGGCGGAGGTCGAGGATCGCCGACAGCCTCGAGGCGAACGACTCGGGGTCATCGAGCTGGGCGGGGAGCGGGCCGTACAGGGCGCGGCCGCGCGGCATGCCCGAGATCGAACGCGTGGCGGCGGGGTCGACGTCGAGCAGGTCGTGCGCGCCGCGCTCGATCCAGCGGGTGTCGCCGACGCGGATGAGGTCGGCCACCTCGTCGCCGGGGAGCGTCAGCATGCCGACGAGGTCCCAGCCCGAGAGGGCGAACACCCCCGGCTGCCAGGCGTTGTAGGCGCACAGCAGCAGGTGCGCGTCGCGGATCGTCGGGATCTCGGCGTCGGTGATGTCGTCGAGGGTCGGGATGCCGCGGGTCGCCGCGATGAGCGACGTCGTCGTGCAGGCGATGCCGTTCTGCGTGAAGACGCGGTTGTAGTCACCGGCATCCACCAGCTTCTCGGTCAGCTCCGCGCGGACGACCTCGGCGAGGTCGGCACCCGTGATGGTGTCACCGCGGAAGCCGTACTCCTCGTCGGCGTGCCGCGTCGCCCAGTGGACGAGCTCGTAGGTGAGCTCGTCGTGGTTCTGCAGACCGTGCACGAGCTGTACCGGCGCGACCCCGAGCGCGAGCGACGACGTGAGCGCGAGACGCAGGAACTCGGTCTGTCCGGTGGCGAGGGCGTGGTGGTAGCCGGGGCGCCCGATGAAGTCGTACGACAGGTCGGCGCCGACGGCACCGGTGTCGCGGATGTCCTCCATCGTGAGGTTCAGCTCCTGGAACGTGAACCCACCGACCTTGCGCACCATCCCGGCGATGATGTGGTTGGCCGCGTGCGAGAGCGGATGGCCCTCCGACCACGCCGGCAGGCCCTCGGCGCTCTTCTCCACCCCGAGGAAGCCGTTCGCGTCGAGGCGCAGCGCACTCGTGCCGAGCTCGCCGAGCGAGTGCAGGGCGTCGCCGATGACGAGGCGCATGCCCGCGAACGTCGGGTCGAGCCAGTTGATCGAGGGCTGGCCCTGCTTGAAGTAGTGCAGGTACACCCAGCGGCGGGTCACGCCGTCGGGGCCGATCGACGGCGCCGTCGCGCTCCAGTTCGTCTCCTTCACGCCGGGCGTGTAGAAGATGACGCGCTGCAGGGCGCCGATGATGTAGCCGTGCTCAGCCAGGGTGTGCTCGGTCGCCGGGTCGAGGTTGACACTGTCGTAGCCCTCCGGCACGTCGGGCAGCAGGTGCCAGTCCTCGGGCGGGATCGCCACCATGTGGTAGATCCCGGGGTAGTCCTTGAAGCCCATCTCGGCGAGGCGGAAGTCCGCTCCCTTGCCGGTGTGGCCGGGCACGATGTCGTCGATGATGCTGCCGCCGTGCGAATCGGCGACGTCGCACAGGGCGCGGAACTCGTCCTCCGTGCCGAAGGTCGCATCGATCGCGGTGCTGATGCGGTCGAAGTGACCGTCGACGCTGGGCGTCTCGCCCCACCCTTCGATGCCGCCGGCCCGCTTGACGGGGCCGGTGTGGACGGCGGTGATGCCGATGCGCTCGAACACCGACCACAGCTCCTCGTCGCCGAGGGCTGAGAGGAACGACTGCCCCGGCCGCGTGATGAGCGAGATCGGGTACGCGGTGAACCACACGTCGCTGGTCGCGATGGCGCGACGCGCATCGGGACGCGCGTACGCGTTCCGCCACATCGTCGGCTGACCCGACAGCTGACGGGCGAGCACGTCGGCATCCTTCAACATCGACTGCCGCACCAGCCACTCGACGTACGACGGGTTCGTGCCGTTTGCGGTGCGCGGGTCGGTGCGGATGCGGCGCACGCTGCTGCCGCGCAGATTGTCGCGCGGGCGCAGACGCCGCGGACGTGCCGGGTAGCGCTGCTCGTCGTAGCTGATCTCGGGCATCTCGAGGTCCCCGTCTTCGGCTGCGGCGAGCGCAGCGAGGTCGATGGGTCCGGTGTAGAGATCTTCGGGTCGATCGTCGTCACGCGCCATGGAGTCCACGCTACGAACTCCGCACGCCCGGCAGGAAGGGGTGGTGCCCAGATTCTCAAAGCGTTATGGGATGCGGCATTGCCACGCCATCGGATGCGCGTCAACCCGCGGCCCCGGGATGGATTCACGTGCATAGGCTGGGGACATCCCTACGGCCCCATCGCCGCACGGGCGCGTATCGAAAGGACCATCACCCATGACCACGACCGCCCACGCCGCCGTCCTCCACGACCAGGACGCTCCGTTCACCTTCGAGGACGTCACCCTCGACGACATCCGCCCGAGCGAGATGCTCGTCAAGGTCGCCGCGACCGGCCTCTGCCACACCGACCTCGCGGTCCAGCACGGCGACATCCCCGCTCCCTTCCCCTACGTCCTCGGCCACGAGGGCGCCGGGATCGTCGAGCAGGTCGGCGACGCCGTCACCGGTTACGCCGTCGGCGACAAGGTGGCCGTCTCCTTCGCCTCGTGCGGCCACTGCGCCAAGTGCGTGAGCGGCCAGGAAGCCTACTGCCGCAACTTCATGGCCCTCAACTTCGCCGGTGCGCGCGAGGACGGATCGTCGACGATCACCGCAGCCGACGGCTCGGCCGTCCACGGCTCGTTCTTCGGACAGTCGTCCTTCGCGAGCCACCTCATCGTCGAGGCTCGCAACGCCGTCAAGCTGCCCGAGGACGCCGACGTCGAGATCGCCGGCCCCCTCGGCTGCGGTGTTCAGACCGGTGCGGGCACAGTCCTGAACTCGCTCGACGTCCCCGCGGGCGCCTCGATCATCGTCAGCGGGACCGGTGCCGTGGGCCTCTCGGCCATCATGGGCGCGAAGGTCGCCGGCGCGACGACGATCATCGCGGTCGACATCCTGCCCGAGCGTCTCGCCTTCGCAGAGAAGCTCGGCGCGACCCACACGGTCAACAGCAAGGACGAGGACGCGGTCGCCCGCATCCACGAGATCACCGGCGGCATCGGCGCGGACTACGCCGTCGACACGACCGCCGTACCGGCCGTCGTCGAGATGCTCGCCGCCGCGACCGCCTTCGGCGCGAAGATCGCCCTCGTCGGCGTTCCGAAGCCCGGTGTCACGATCCCGCTCGGCTCGATCTCGGGCGCGGGCAAGAGCTACATCGGCGCCATCGAGGGCGACGCCGTGCCGCAGACCTTCATCCCCGAGATGCTCGCCCTCCACGCCGCGGGCCGCTTCCCGTTCGACGAGCTCATCACCAAGTATGCGTTCGCCGACATCGAGCAGGCGATCGCCGACACGCAGTCCGGTAAGGCCGTCAAGGCCGTCCTCGTGATGCCCTGACACCTGTCCCCGCGTCGAGACGTCGCAGATGGTCACTCTCCTCACCGAAAGTCGACCATCTGAGACGTCTCGACGTCGTTACGGGGGGGTTAAAGGCGCGGGTCGATCGGGTCGGATTCCAGGGCGAGGACGCCGAACACCGCCTCGTGCACGCGCCAGAGCGGCTCGCCGGCGGTGAAGCGGTGGAGCGACTCGATTCCCAGCGCGTACTCGCGGGCGGCGAGCGAGCGCTTGTGCGCGACGTTGCGGTCGCGCAGGCGCGAGAGATTCGCGGGGTCGGTGTAGTCGGGCCCGTAGATGATCCGCAGGTATTCACGGCCACGCACCTTGATGCCCGGCTGCACGAGACCCTTCTCGGTGCGCGTGAGGTTGGCGAACGGCTTCACGACCATGCCCTCCCCGCCCGCGCCGGTCAGCTCCTCCCACCACGCGACCGCCGCGGTGACGGATGCCTCGTCCCCGAGATCGATCCGTCGTCGCTGCGTCGACGCCACGAGGTCGGGCGCGGCTTCGACGAGCCGGTCGGCCACCCCGAGGTGCCACCCGTGGTCGCGTGTCTCGAACGTGGCATCCCCTGCGGCCAGCACCTGGAACGGCGCGACGCGCGCGATGGACTCGTCACCGACGTACCGGCGGTAGGCCGCACGGAATCCGCGCGCACCCTCGCCGCGTGCCCGGTTCCGCGAGGCGAGGGCGCTGACATCGATCCCGGATGCCGCGGCCCGGGCCAACACGGCACCGGCGGCATCCGTCGCGGTCTCGGCCGCCGCGGCCACCGAGGCGTAGAGGTCGCGGATGAGGTCACCGGCCTTCAGCGACCAGGGCAGGATCTCGGCGTCGAGGAGGATCCACGACGAGTCGAGCTCGTCCCAGAGGCCGGCGCGCTCGATCGCCGCATCGAGACGCGCGAGCATGTCAGCTTCGACGTCGGGCGAGAAGAACGGGCGACCGGTCCGGGTGTGGATCGCGCCGCGCCATCCCTCGGGCGCCGAGAACCGCGCGGGATCGCGCGCGACAAGCACAAGGGCGCGCGAGCCCATGTGCTTCTCCTCGGCGATGAGATCGGTGACGCCGTTCGCCCGGTACGTCGCGAAGGCCTCGTCGGGGTGCTCGAGGTAGCCGTCGCGTGCCGACGTGTTCGGCGGCGACATCGTCGGCGGCAGGTGGATGAGCCAGCGCGGATCGGTCGCCCACCGGCTGATCGTCTCGAGACCTCCGGCGGACTGCTCCTCCTGGATGCCGACGCGGCCGTGCAGGCTCGTGTGGACGATGAGCCTGCCCTGTACGTCGGCGAGGTCGAGCACACCGGGGGCGCGCACGGGCGCGGCGGGCGCGAGCGGACGGATCGGCTCGTACCAGACCTGCTCGGCCGGCACCGAGACGACCTCGCGCTCGGGGTAGCGCATCGCCGAGAGGGCCCCGCCGAAGACGCAGCCGGTGTCGAGGCACGCGGTGTTGTTCACCCACTCCACCGTCGGCACCGGCGTGTGCCCGTAGAGGACGACGGCCTTACCGCGGTAGTCCTGCGCCCAGGGGTGGCGCACGGGCAGCCCGTACTCGTCGGTCTCGCCGGTCGTCTCGCCGTACAGGGCGAACGCGCGCACCCGCCCGGATGCGCGCCCGTGGTACTGCTCCTTGAGGCCGGCGTGCGCGACGACGAGCCGCCCCTCGTCGAGGATCAGGTGCGACACGAGGCCGTAGCAGAACGCCTCCACCTGCTCACGGAACTCCGCGCTCTCGCCGGCCAGCTGGGCGAGCGTCTCCTCGAGACCGTGCGAGACGGTGACCTTCGCGCCGCGGAGCGCTCGGACGAGCTTGGCCTCGTGGTTTCCCGGCACGGCGAGCGCACTGCCCGACGCGACCATCCCCATCGCAAGGCGCAGCACGCCGACGACGTCGGGCCCGCGGTCGACGAGGTCGCCGACGAAGACGACGCGACGCCGCTCGGGATGCCGCGCGTCGACCGCCCGGCCCTGCTCGTCGTGCACGAGCTCGTAGCCGAGGCGTCCGAGCAATGTCTCGAGCTCGCTGCGGCATCCGTGCACGTCGCCGATGACGTCGAACGGGCCGCGCTCGTCCGTGCGGTCGGTGAGAAGGCGCGTGCGTTCGATGGTGGCGTCCGCGACCTCGTCGGGGGTGCGGAGCACGTGCACCTTGCGGAAGCCCTCGCGCCCGAGGTGACGGAGCCCCCGGCGCAGCTGGTCGTTCTGCCGCTTCACGACGCCCGCGGGGATGTGGCGATCGGTGCGCGCCGCGTTGCGCTCGACCGAGACCGCCTCGGGCACGTCGAAGACGATCGCGACCGGCAGCACGTCGTGCGCCTTCGCGAGTTCGACGAGCTTGCGCCTCGCCTCGGGCTGCACGCTCGTCGCATCGACGACGGTGAGCAGGCCCGCGTCGAGACGCTTGCCGGCGACGTACTGCAGCGCGTCGAAGGCGGCGGCGGTCACCGACTGATCGGACTCGTCGTTGCCGACCAGTCCGCGGAAGGCGTCGCTCGAAAGCGTCTCGTACGGGCCGAAGTGCTCCCGCGCGAAGGTCGACTTGCCCGACCCGGATGCCCCGACGAGGACCACGAGCGAGAGGGCGGGGATGTCGAGGACGGTCATGCCGCGACCTCCTTCCGGAACAGGGCGAGCTGCGTGGGGGCGCCGTGGTCGGCATCCGCCTCACCGACGGGACGGTACGAAACGGTGTAGCCGTGACGGGCGGCGACCCCCTCGGCCCAGTCGCGGAACTCGTCGCGCGTCCACTCGAAGCGGTGGTCGTCGTGACGGAACGCGCCCACGGGCAGGTCGGGGTAGAGGACGTTGTAGTCCGCGTTGGGCGTCGTGACGACGACCGCGTCCGGCGCGGCCGACGCGAAGACGGCGTCTTCGAGCGCGCCGAGCCGCGACGGGTCGACGTGTTCGACGACCTCCATGAGCACCATCGCGTCGAAACCGCGCAGCCGCTCGTCGCGGTAGACGACCGAGCCGTGGAGCAGCTCGATGCGCTCCCGCTCGGCATCGGATGCCTCTGCGAGCCGCAGCATCCGTGCGGCCTGGTCGAGCGAGCGGGCCGAGACGTCGACGCCGACGATCTTGGTGAAGGAGCGGTCCTTCGCGAGGCGGGCGAGGAGGGCTCCGGGGCCGCAGCCCATGTCGACGACGCGGTGCGCGCCGACGTCCGCGAGCGCGGCGAGGACAGCGTCGGCGCGGTGCTGGCGGAGCGGTGTCGGGCGGTCCTCGCCCTCGACGGGATCGGCGAGCAGCGCGCGCTGGTGCACGAGGTAGCGCCGCGTGATGAGGTCGCGCTCAGGATGGCCTGCGAGCCATCCCTCGCCGGCGCGCTCGAGCTTGCCGATCTCGTCGTCGCCGACCCAGTAGTGCTTCGCGTCGTCGAGGACGGGCAGCAGGACGTAGAGCTGGCGCAGCGCCTCGGCCAGTCGGACCTCGCCGGTCAGGACGACCGAGCTGTACCGGGAGTCGCCCCACTCGGGGTGGTCCCCGTCGAGCGCGATGCGGGTCTGTTCGACCGACCAGCCGCACGGCTCGAACAAGCGACGCACGAGGTCGTCGTCGCCGCGGGCGGAGACCACGGGGATCTCGATCCGCAGCGGCAGAGCGGATGCCGCCAGCTCGGGGTACGAGTCGCTGCGACCGGTCATCGCGGTGCGGAACACCGTCCCGAGCGCGACGGCGAGCATGCTCGAGGCGACGTACGGGCGGTCGTTGACGTAATGGCCGAGAGCCCCGGCATCCCCCCGGAACCGCTTGTTGCGGACGAGCGCGATCGGATCGACCTCGAGCATGACCGCGACGGTCGTGCGCTCGGGGGTCGCCTCGGGATAGAAGACGTGGATGTCGCCGACCGGCGCCGAGAAGGTCTGCACCTTGGCGGGGTGTTTGTGCACCAGGAAGCCGAGCGCGGTCGCATCCTGATCGTCCGTCGGCGCATAGGTCACCGTCGCGAGCATCGTCGCCTCCCCCGTCGTGGCATCCGACTCACTCTAGGGCGGCGTGCCTGGTCTCGACCCGACGCGATGTGCGCTGACCGTGCGCGGATGGATGCCGTTCGCGTCGGCTCGCCCTGGTCCCGGCCGGGAGCACGCCGCTAGGGTCGGGGCTATGACCGCCGTCACCGCGTCCGAGGCCCGTCCCGTCGCACGCCGTCGCTACCGACCGACCCGGTGGACCGTTCTCGTCGCCGGCGTGGTCGTCGTCCCGCTCGCGCTGATGCTCGTCTTCAACAGCTGGGGCCCGCTGACGGAGGAGTCCGCCGTGCGCATGGCCTTCGCCCAGGTCGCGGGCCAGACCGTCGCGATCCTCAGCGCTCTCGCCTTCGTCGTCCTGACGATCCGCCGCGGCCTCGATTGGGCCGCCACCGCGGGTGCCCTTCTCGTCGCGGCTCTCGTCATCTCCTGGTCGGCCGCCGCGATCGATCGCGCGGCAGGCGACCTGGTCGATCGGGTCGCCACCGTCCAGAGCGTGTCCCTGCTGGACGACTGACGTCCGCCCGGAGAAACAGAAAACCCCCGCATCAGCAGGGGTTTTCATGGCGGTGACGGTGGGATTTGAACCCACGGTAGGGGGTTACCCTACACAACTTTTCGAGAGTTGCACCTTCGGCCGCTCGGACACGTCACCGTCGTCCAGCTTACGACACGAGAGCGGATGCCGCGAACCGAGCCTCGTCCTGCCTCGCCGAAGCGTCGCAGATGGCCGCTTGCCGCCCGGTTCGGCGACCATCTGCGACGTCTCGACGCACCGGCGGACGGGTAGCGTCGCGGTGTCCGGATACAAGACGGATGCCTCGGCCCGTTCGACGGCGACGGCGAACCTCCTCGCCGCAGCCCCGCGGCTCGCCGTCACCCCCGGCAATCGTGCGCTGATGGAAGCCTCCGACGACGCGTTCGACGCCGTCGTCGCCGCACTCATCGCCCGCGCACACGCGCTGGGCGCAACGCACCCCGTCCCGCCCGCCGCGCTCGACCGCGCCCGCCGGGAAGGCTGGATCGCCCTCCCCTCCACTCCCCTCGCCGGCCTCGACCCGACGCGACCTGCCGCTTCCCCGCCCGAATGACGACCGCTCCCGTCGGCTCGAGCCCCCGCTGACCTCCTCCCCGGGCGTAACGTGAGCCTGTGAGCGCTCCGACGACATCCCCCCGGTTCGGGCTGATCGTCGCGATCGCAGCGCTCGCGTCGGCTGTCGCGTTCCTCGACGGCACGGTCGTGAACGTCGCGCTCCCCGCCATCCGGGACGAGCTGGGCGGCGGCTTGTCCACGCAGCAGTGGGCGGTGGATGCCTACCTCCTCACCCTGAGCTCGCTCATCCTCTTCGCGGGGTCGGTGAGCGACGCGTTCGGTCGGGTGCTCGTCCTCCGCATCGGCCTCATCGGCTTCGGGATCGCGTCGATCGGCGTCGGCCTCGCTCCCGACCCGGTCGTCCTCATCATCGCCCGCGCGCTGCAGGGCGCGGCAGGTGCGTTCCTCGTACCGAGTTCGCTCGCCCTCATCACGTCGCTGTTGAACGGCCCGGCGCAGGCGCGGGCGATCGGCCAGTGGACGGCGTGGACAACGGGCGCGAACCTCGCGGGACCCCTCATCGGCGGCCTGTTCGTCGACCTGCTGTCGTGGCGCTTCGCCTTCCTCGTCAACATCCTCCCGATCGCCGTGACCTTCGTCCTCCTGACGCGCCTCGGCGACGTCGACCGACGGCGCGACGACGCGCACATCGACCTCGTCAGCGCGGCCCTCTGCACACTCGGCCTCGGCGGCATCGTCTTCGCGCTCATCGAACAGCCGAACCTGGGGTGGGGGCATCCGGCGATCTGGATGCCGCTGACTGCCGGCATCCTGCTGTTCGCGGCGTTCTTGCTGCGTCAGCGCACCGTGCGCTCGCCCATCCTGCCGCTCGGGATCTTCCGCGTCCGGAACTTCTGGACCGGCAACCTGGCCACCTTCTTCATCTACGCGGCCCTCTCGCTCAACGGCTTCGTCGTCGGGGTCTACCTGCAGCAGGGCGCGGGCCTCAGCGCGACACTCGCCGGGCTCTCGAGCCTGCCGACGACGCTCGCCCTGATCGCGCTCAGCTCGGTCGTGGGCGGATGGGTGAACCGGTTCGGTCCGCGCCTGTTCATGACCGTCGGCCCTCTCGTGATGGCGGTGGGAGCGCTGATGCTCCTCGCCGTCCAGAAGGACTTCGATTACTGGACGCAGGTCCTGCCCGGTCTGATCGTCTTCGGCCTGGGGCTCGGCGTCACGGTGTCGCCGCTGACCTCGACGATCCTGGGCGCGATCGGCGGCGAGCGCTCCGGCATCGCCTCGGCGACGAACAACGCCGTCTCACGCATCGCCGGACTCGTCGTCATCGCGCTGCTCGCTGTCATCATCGGCGGATCGCTGGATCTCGACGGCTTCCACCGTGCCGCGCTGATCACCGCGATCCTCATGGTGGCGGGCGCGCTCGTCTCCTTCCTCGGGATCCGCCGGCCCGCGGCGGCCGACGCGCAGCCCATCTGATTTGCACGGCTGGATCCGGGCCGCCGGCATCCGTCGACTGCCACACTGACGGTATGAGCGTCATCGAGAACTCGAAACTGACCGTCGTCGGCGCGGGCGCCGTCGGATCGAGCGTCGCCTACGCCGCGCTGATCCGCGGATCGGCCCGACACGTCGCCCTTTACGACATCGCCGCCGAGAAGGTCGAGGCGGAGGTCCTCGACCTCGCCCACGGCGCGCAGTTCACCGGGTCGAGCGACATCTCCGGCGGGTCCGACGTCTCGGTCGCCGCGGGTTCCCACGTCGTCGTCATCACCGCCGGGGCGAAGCAGAACCCCGGGCAGACCCGCACCGAGCTCGCCGGGGTGAATGCCGGCATCCTGAAGCGGATGCTGCCCGAGCTGCTCGAGGTCGCCCCGAACGCCGTGTACGTCATCGTCACGAACCCGTGCGACGTGCTCACCGTCATCGGCCAGGAGGTCACGGGGCTCCCGCCCGAGCGGATCTTCGCCTCGGGCACCGTGCTCGACACGTCGCGCCTGCGCTGGAAGCTCGCGCAGCGCGCAGGGGTGTCGACCTCGAGCGTCCACGCGTACATCGTCGGCGAGCACGGCGACACCGAGTTCCCGCACTGGTCGCGCGCGACGATCGGCACCGTCCCGATCCTGGACTGGCAGCCACTGGACGGCCAGCCGCCCTTCACGGCCCTGGAGCTCGACCGCATCGCCGTCGATGTGCGGGATGCCGCCTACACGGTCATCCGCGGCAAGGGAGCGACGAACTACGCGATCGGCTTGTCGAGCGCACGCATCGTCGAGGCGATCCTCGGCGACCAGCACGCCGTCATGCCCGTGTCGACCGTCCTGAGCGACTTCCAGGGCGTCGACGGCATCGCACTCTCGGTTCCCTCCGTCGTCAGCAGCGCGGGAGCCCGCCCGATCCTCGAGACCTCGTTCTCGGACGACGAGCTGGCGCTCTTCCACCGCTCCGCCGACGCCCTGAAGGCGGTCGCCGCCTCGCTGCGCTGACCCGAGAGGGTCAGGCCGCGCGCGAGCGTCGCAGCGAACCGGGCTCGGGGAACGTCCATACGAACGCGACGGCGACGACACGTACGGTCACCGTGACCGCGATGCAGGCCAGTCCGGAGACGAGAATCGGCACCGCGAACGCGTTCAGCACCACGAGCACGGTCACCCCCGCTGCGGCGGCGACGGCGTACAGCGTGCTGACCTGCAGGAAGGAGAACGGCAGGTTCAGTGCGACGTCGCGCAGCATCCCCCCGCCGATCGCGCCGATGACCCCGACGACGACCGCGCCGACGGGGCCGACATCGAGAGCCAGGGCCTTCGACGCCCCGATGGCGCCGAACATCCCCATGACGATCGCGTCGAGGACGGTCAGCGGCCACGTCAGTCGCGAGACGACCGCCTGCAGCCCCATCCCCACCAGAGCGCCTCCCGCCGCGACCAGCAGATACCAGTTCTGCCAGATCACGACGGGAGGCTGATTCAGGACGACGTCGCGCAGCAGGCTTCCCCCGAGTGCGACGAGAAGACCGATGACGAGCACGCCCCACACATCGATGCGCTGGTGACGGTGCTCCGCCGCGACGAGGGCGCCCTGCAGCCCGCCCAGCCCGGCGGCGAGGAGCTCGACCCACAGGGGGACGGCGAACAGGGCGACACTCATCAGACTCCTCCTCGATTCGGCAGGCGCGGATCAGCGCACGGAGCCCGCGGCATCGGTGATCACTCGAGCGACCGTCTCGGCCTGCGAGATGAACAGTGCGTGGCTGCCGGGGACGTTCGTGATCTGCGCTCCGACGCGCGAGGCCATGTGCTGGAGCATCGCCTGGTCGAACGCCTTGTCCTCCGTGGCGATGACGGCCCAGCTCGGCTTGTCGCGCCACGCCGCCGCCGTGACGGGCTCGGCGAAGACCGACATGTTGACGGGCACCTGGCTGTCGGCGAGGAAGGCGGCATCCGCTTCGGCGATGTCGGCGGCGAACCCGGCACCGAAGTGATCCCGGGCGAGGTAGCCGTAGCCGTCGTCCCGCACGTCGATGACGAACTCGGGGGTCGCGGCGAAGCCCTCGTACTGCTGACCGGAGGACTCCCCCGCATCGGGGATCAGCGCCGAGACGTACACGAGACCCGCCACGTTCGGGTGGATCCCCGCCTGCGTGATGACGGTGCCACCCCACGAGTGGCCGACGAGGATCGCTGGGCCGTCCTGCTGGTCGAGGACGCGCGTGGTCGCGGCGACGTCGGCCTCGAGCGAGGTGAGCGGGTTCTGCACGATCGACACCCGGAAGCCGCGGGCGGTGAGCAGATCGTAGACGCGGCGCCAGCCGGATCCGTCCGCGAAAGCGCCGTGGACGAGGACGACGTTGGTGATGTCTGCAGTGGTCATAAGTCTCTTCCTTCTCTGTCGGTGACCCCCAGTCGAGGTCTGGTCGAGGTAACGCCAGCGATACGCAATATATTGCATATCTATTGGACGAACAAGAGCGGTGCCCGCCGGCGATGTCGGATGCCGTGATTAGCCTGAGGACATGGCTTCACGACGACCCGCACCAACCGCGGCCTTCCGCTGCACCGAGTGCGGCTGGACGACCGCGAAATGGGTCGGCCGCTGTGGCGAGTGCCAGCAGTGGGGCACCGTCGTCGAAGCCGCCACGCAGACGGGGATCACGGCATCCGTCACCCCGATCGCCCCGACGCGGAGCGCGCGTCGCATCACCGAGATCGACACGCGTGAGACGCCGCGCCGCTCGAGCGGCGTCGGGGAGTTCGACCGCGTCCTGGGCGGCGGCATCGTCCCCGGCGCGGCGATCCTGCTCTCCGGCGAGCCGGGGGTCGGCAAATCGACCCTCCTGCTCGAGGTCGCCGCGCAGAGCGCGCGCGCCGGGCGGCGCGTCCTCTACGTCAGCGCCGAGGAGTCCCTCGGCCAGGTGCGCCTGCGCGCAGAACGCACCGGCGCGCTGCACGACGAGCTCTACCTCGCCAGCGAGACCGACCTGGCCACGACGCTCGGGCACATCGACGACGTGCGACCAGACCTGCTGATCGTCGACTCGGTGCAGACCGTCTCGTCAGGGCTCATCGACGGGGCGGCAGGGCAGCCGAGTCAGGTGCGGGAGGTGGCATCCACCCTCATCCGCGTCGCGAAAGAGCGCGACCTGCCGGTCGTGATCGTCGGACACGTCACGAAGGACGGTCAGGTCGCGGGGCCGCGCATCCTCGAACACCTCGTCGACGTCGTCTGCCACTTCGAAGGCGACCGGCAGACGTCGCTGCGCTTCGTGCGGGCGCTCAAGAACCGTTTCGGCGCCACCGACGAGGTCGGCTGCTTCGACATGGCCGGCGACGGCATCGCCGAGGTCCCCGATCCCAGCGCACTCTTCCTCAGCACGCGTCCCAGCGAGCCCGGCACGTGCGTGACCGTGGCCCTCGAGGGTCGTCGTGCGCTGCCCGTCGAGGTGCAGGCCCTGACTCTCCACACGTCGGCTCCGAACCCTCGCCGGATCGTGAGCGGTGTCGACGGTGCCCGTGTCGCGATGGTGCTCGCCGTGCTCGAGAAGCGCGCCGGCATCAAGCTGTCGGACCAGGACGTCTACGTCTCCACGGTCGGCGGGGTGCGCCTCACCGAACCGGCCGCAGACCTCGCCATCGCCCTCGCCATCGCGAGCGCTGCAGCCGAGCGGCCGAACCCCGCGAAGCTCGCGGCGATCGGCGAGCTGAGCCTGTCGGGCGAGATCCGCCGCGTCACCCAGCACGACCAGCGACGGTCCGAGGCGGCGCGACTGGGGTACAAAGCGGTCATCGATGCGAGTGCAGGCACGCTCCGGGACGCCCTCAATCAGCGAGCACGGCACCACGCACCGACGCGGGACGACCGGCCCGACTTCTGAGTCGGGTCAGGCTTCTGAGGCAGGTCGGGCTTCCGAGGCGGATCAGGCGTCGAGCGCCGCGATCAGGTCGGCCGGCGACGCCTGCATCGCGTGCGGACCGGCGATGTCGAAGAATACGGTCGTGATCTCGTCACCGTAGGTGCCGAGGAACGCCCGCAGCCACGCCGGAGACTGCAGCCCGACACCGGGCGGCAGCGATGCGGGCTTGTTCGCGGCATCGCTGAACAGGAGGAGCGCGACGTCGCCGGTGGCCGGATCGCGGTACGTCCAGACCTCACCCGAATCACGGGGGTCGTCGCGGGCGCCGGGGCGCAGCAGCGGCACGACCGTCGGTCCGTGTCGAAGGGCGAACGCGAGGGCAGCCATGTCCTGCGTCTGGAGCGCGTCCGCGAGTGCGGTGTTGCGGAACTCGAGCGGCTTCTTCTCGCGCTTCTTCCCGGCCATCCCCCCAGCCTAAGCGGGATGCCGCGCGCCGCCGATCCGCGCATCGCGGGCGCCGGCGAGCACGAAAAAGAAGGGGGCCCTCTCGAACTCCCCATTGGGGACTGGAGAAGTCGAGAGGGCCCATCGCTCGCCGGCGACCCGGGGGATCCGACGTCCCGCCTGGGGGGGGGTAGCGGGACTCCGCTGCTGGGGACCAGTGGAGGAGAGCCGCCGTGAGCTGAACCCCAGGGTACGCACACTCGAGCACCGCGGGACAGCCCATCTCTCATGAGAAATTTCTCAGAAGACGCTGTGCCGGAGCCCCTGCTCAGCGGAGGGTGAACGAGGCCGGCTCGGCGGAGCCGATCCCCCCGATCGTCACGGCCAGGTTGTACCAGCCGGGCAGGGCCTTCTGTCGGTCGCCGTCGCAGGTGTCGACGGCCGATCGTGTGCGGTCCCAGACGATCGGAGCCGAGCTCTTCACGGTCTTGCCCGCGTCGAGCTGCACGATCTGATCACTCGGCTCGGTCTGGCAGTCCGTCGACCGCCACCAGGTATCGGTGCCGCTGGTGATCTCGAACGTCTGAGCGGCCGTCCCCACGTTGATGAGACAGGGCTGGTCCGTGTCGTTGACGAGCGTGATCGAGAGCTTCGGCAGCTCACCCGTGCCGTAGGACGTCTTGTCGGTGGTGGCGGTGACCGTCACATCGCCGGTCGTGCAGGCGGGCACGTCACTCGCACTCCCGCCGTCGTCGTCACCGGGCGCACCGGTGTCGCCGTCCGCCGACGAGGTGACGCGCGGGCTCGGCGTACCCGACGGCACGGGGGTGACACCCGTCGCCGTCGGCAGCGGCGCGTCGGACGACGCGGTCGGGCCGGCGGATGCCGCCCCTTCGCCGGAGGGCCGCGATGCGGCATCCGTCATCGCCCGCCAGGGCTGACCCACGACGAGCGCGACTATGCCGCCGACGATGAGCACGGCGAGCAGCAACACGGCGAGCCGACGTCGTCGGTACACGGCCGGCGACGGCCGGCGACGAGGGGTCTGGCTGCTCACGCGTCCCAGGGTAAGCGCGGCCTCGGCGGTGGACCGTCCGGCGCGCCTACAACTGCTTGAGCATGCGGGTGTTGCCCAGGGTGTTGGGCTTCACGTGCGCGAGGTCGAGGAACTCGGCGACGCCCTCGTCGGCGCTGCGGAGCAGCTGCGAGTAGACATCGGGGTCGACGACCTGTTCGCCGATCTCCGCGAACCCGCGGCGTGAGAAGAAGGGCACCTCGAACGTGAGGCAGAACAGCCGGCTGAGACCGAGCGCCCGCGCGTTCTCCTCGAGCAGGTCGACGACGGCCCCGCCGACCCCGCGGTGCAGCCAGTCGTCGGCCACGATGAGCGTGCGGATCTCGCCGAGGTCCTCCCACATCACGTGGAGGGCGCCGCACCCCACGAGGCGGTCGCCCGCCTCGGCGACGACGAACTCCTGGACGGTCTCGTAGAGGGTGACGCGCTCCTTGCCGAGCAGGATGCGCCGCTGGACCCACGGCTCGAGGAGCTCTTGGATGCGGGGGACGTCGGATGTCCGCGCGGGGCGGACGGCGAAGGTGGAGTCCGGTCCCGTCATGCGTCCCACTGTATTCGCGTGCGACCGGTCGCACGCGCGGATCGACCGGTCGCGTGCCCCTACGCTTGACCCAGGAAGGTGACCCCGTGAGTGTGCTCCGTGACTATGCCGCGGCCGTGTCGCAACCGACGCTGTCGCTCGCGTCGACAGCGCCACGCTACGACGAGGTCGTCGACGGCGACGGCGCACTGCGTCCCGCCTGGCAGGGGCTCGCCTCACTCGCCCTCGGCCTGACCCGCGAAGAGCTCGAACGCGTCGACGGCGAGATCTCGCGGTTCCTCGCCGACGACGGCGTCTCGTACGCACGTGCGGGAGACGACCTGCGACCGTGGCAACTCGACCCGATGCCCTTCGTCCTGGATGCCGCGGGCTGGGCACGCCTCGACGTCGGCCTCGCGCAGCGCGCCGAGCTGCTGAACGCCCTCCTCGCCGACCTCTACGGACCGCAGGTCGTGCTGCACGAGCGGATCGTGCCGGCCGCGGTCATCCTCGGTCACGCCGGGTTCCTCCGCGCGATGGCGCGCGCCGGCGACGAGAACCCGCCGCCCGACCTGCTGCTCTCGGCGACCGATCTCGGTCGCGACGCCGCCGGCGAATGGCACGTGCTCGCCGACCGCGTGCAGGCGCCGTCGGGCCTCGGGTACGCCGCCGAGAACCGGCGCGTCATCTCGCAGGTGCTGCCCGACCTGCTCGACGAGGGCACCCTGCACCGCATGGACCCTTACTTCGCCGCCCTCCGTGCCGCGCTCATCGCTGCGGCCCCCGAGGGGGCGAGCAGTCCCCGGATCGTCGTCCTCTCCCCCGGCCCGCTGTCCGAGACCGCGTTCGATCAGGCCTTCCTCGCCAACGCGCTCGGCTTCCCTCTCGTACAGGGCAGCGACCTCGTCGTCCGTGACGGCGCAGTGTGGATGAAGCCCGCCGGCTGGCCGCAGCGCGCCCCACGCGAGCGCGTCGACGTCATCCTCCGACGGGTGGATGCCGAGTGGTGCGACCCGCTCGAACTCCGCTCGGGATCGCGGCTCGGCGTCGCGGGCCTCGCCGAGGCGGTGCGCCGCGGGCACGTGCGCGTCGTCAACGGACTCGGCGCCGGGGTGCTCGAGAACCCCGCGCTCCTCCCCTACCTGCCCGCCGTCTGCGAACGGCTCCTCGGTGAGCAACTGCGTCTGCCGTCCGTCCCCGCCTGGTGGCTCGGCGACCCCGACGCCCGTGCCGACGCCCTCCCGCGCCTGACCGCCGGCGACCCGACGCTCGAACTGCGCCACATCGACGACCCCCGTCGCCGCCTCGACGCGGCCGACCCCGAGCTGCGCGCCCGCCTGGTGCGCGAGCCGCACCGGTTCGCCGCGGTCGAGCAGCTGGCCCTGTCGCAGGTCCCGGTGTGGGATGCCCGTGGCGCGGCATCCGCTCTGCCCGTCACCCTGCGGGGTTTCGCGATCCGCTTCGGGTCGACGTACCGTCCGCTCGTGGGCGGCCTGGCGACGGTGCGGTCCGCACCCGAGTCGGCGCCCGTCACGAAGGACGTGTGGGTGTTGAAGTCGGACGAGGCGGAAGCCGACCAGGGGATCGTCGACGTGGCATCCCTGCCGACGACCAGAAGCGACCCGACCCTCGCGCCGCGCGCGCTGTCGGACCTGTTCTGGACGGGCCGCTACGCCGAGCGCGCCGAGGATCTCCTGCGTCTCGTGATCTCGACTCAGGCGGCGCTCGACCAGCCCGGCGCCCACCGGGCGGGCCAGGCGGGCGAGAGCGTGCGCGTGCTGCTCGCAGCGATACACACCCTCGCCGGCACGCGGGCGAGCGAACCCGAGGCGGAGTTCCGGTCGCTGCTGCTGGATGCCGCGCGTCCCGGATCGGCGGCGCACTCGATCGCGCGCCTCCGCGACGCCATGGAGGGGGTGCGCGATCAGCTCTCAGGCGACACGTGGCGCGTCTTCTCGAACATCGAACGCGCGGTGCGCGCGCTCCGGACCGCGCCGCATCCGCACCGGACGGCGGAATCCGCGGGACGGATGCTCGCCTCGATGCTGTCTCTCTACGGCGTGACGGCCAACATGATCCGCGACCCCGGCTGGCACATGATGGAGGCCGGTCGCTACCTGGAGCGCGGCCTGCAACTGACGACCCTGCTGTCGTCGGCGTTGTCGGCCAGTCGCAGTCCGCGAACCGACCGCGAAGTGCTCGAATCGCTGCTGCTGACGGCCGAGAGCGTCGTGACGCACCGCCGCCGCTACCGCGGTGCGATGCGAGCGGCCGATGTCGCCGAGCTGCTGCTGCTCGACCGCGGCAACCCTCGTTCGCTCGCGTTCTCGCTGCAGACCCTGCGCGGCCACCTGGCCGCCATGCCCGCCTCGACCGGCTCGTCGCGTGCGGAGCGTCTGCTTGACCAGCTCGAGACCGAGCTCGCCGAGATCGAGGTGCTCGAGATGACGGCGGTCGTCGGGGGACGCCGCGAGCGGCTCGTCGACGGGCTCGAGGGCGTCCGCGCTCAGCTGGAGCAGCTATCGGACGCGATCGGCGACCTGCACTTCGAGGCCGGCCCGCCGGCGGTGTCGATGACCGAGCTGTCGCTCGTCGAGCTGATGGGTGCGCGCGCATGACCCGGTACCGCGTGTGGCATCGCACGGCGTACACCTACAGCGACGCCGTGCAGGACAGCATCGGCCAGTTCCACCTGCGCCCGCGCGACCTGCCGTGGCAGCGGATCGCCGGTTCCGAGGTGACGGTCGACCCCCTCCCGGGCGACATCTCCCCCCGCACCGACTGGTTCGGCAACTCGTCGACGTACTTCCACGTGACCGATCCGCACGAGGCGCTGACGATCGAGGCGTCGAGCGAGGTGACGGTCGCGGTGCCCGAGTACGACGCCGAGGCGCTCGCGCAGTCATGGGAGCTCGCGCGGCCGCTGCGGCATCCCGAACTCGACGGCGCCGTCGAGGCCACCGAGTATGCGCTCGAGTCCGCCCGGGTCGCGCACCACGAGGCAGCCCTCGCCTACGGGGCCGAGTCACTGATACCGGGGAGGCCGATCGGTGAAGCCGCGACCGACCTGATGCAGCGGATCTTCCGCGACTTCGACTACGACAAGACCGCGACGACCGTGACGAGCACCGTGGGCGATGCGATGACGAAGCGGGCGGGCGTCTGCCAGGACTTCGCCCACGTCGCCCTCGCCTGCCTGCGCGGTCACGGCATCGCGGCGCGCTACGTCTCGGGGTACCTCGCGACGCAGCCGCCGCCCGGCAAAGCGCGCGTCTTCGGGGCGGATGCCTCGCACGCGTGGCTCGCGGTGTGGCTGCCCGGCACCGACCAGTGGCTCGCGATCGACCCGACGAACAATCAGTGGGCGAACGATCGGTACGTCACCGTCGCGTGGGGCCGCGACTACGGCGACGTCTCACCGGTGACGGGCATCATCTTCACCGAGGCGAAGACCTCGACCCTGCGCGTGCAGGTCGACGTCGCACCGCTCGACTAGCGCGCCGCGCGTTCGCCGATGCACCGGGCACCGCCGACGCCGGGCTCAGTTGCGGGGGTCGCCCAGCGGCAGCACGCGCGAGCCGAAGTCGAGGATCGTGTAGCGACCACAGCGGACGGGCGTCGCGTCGAACGTCGAGACACCGGCGAAGGGGACGGTCGCGGCATCCTGGATCAGGAACGTCACCGGTCCGCGACGTTCGGCGCGGTTGACGAGCCAGTCGTAGGGGCGCATCGTGTTGTCGACCTGCACCAGGCGCGACGAGTCGGTGAGGGCGAGTTTCGGCGCGCGCACGGTCCAGAACTGCCCCGCACCGGTGCGGCCGGATGCCTCGACCCAGCGGGTGACGCACGCGAGATCGGCGTCCGGGCGGCCCGCGGCGGCGACGGTCACAGGAACCGCGGCGACGGCGGCGATAGCGAGCACGCCGGCAAGACTCGCGCTCAGGGCGCGAGGGACCGACAGGACGGGTGGCGCCACCGCGAGCACCACCACCGGCAGGAACACCCACGGCTGCAGATAGCGATCGGCGTCGGTGCCGGCCACGACGACGAGGGCGGTCGCCGCGATCGGCGCGACGACCGCGAGGACGCAGACGGCCGCGACGACGCCGTCACGCCGACGCCACGACCGCACCGCGACGACGACGCTCGCCGCGAACAGTGCGAGCACCACGGCGAGCCAGAGGAGTCCGTTCACGGAGACCACCGTGTCGCCGAGCACGCCGGAGAGACGGGCGAGCGCGGCACCCGCCTGGTCGGGGCGCAGGTAGTCGCTGCCGGCGGCGACGATGTTCGCCGCGAAGAACCCCCGCAGCAGGTAGCCGACCGCCGCCGCGCCCGCGACCGCGAGCAGCGTCACGAAGGCGAGACGCGGCACGATCCTGCGCCCGACAAGCAGGATGCCGACGGTCACCGCGACCGGTCCGACGCACCACACGACGAAGAGGGGATTCGTGAGGGTCGAGATCGCGACGACGCCCACCATGACGGGCACGACACGAACGGCCGGCGCGCCGTCCAGCAGCCGCCGGAACAGACCCACGGTGACAAGAGTGCCGACGACCGTCGCGGAGTAGTAGGTCGTCGTCGCCGTCAGCAGCGCGAGGTGGAACCCCGGCATCCCGTCGGGTCCTTCGAGGAGGACCAGCGCGACGAACGCCGCGAACGCCAGAACGCTCCCCGTCACGGGCCGCGAGCCCGGCCGGGAGCGCCCGGCGACCAGGCGGATCACGCCGTACACGGCGAGGAGGTTGACCACGGCGTTGAGCGTGAGCGTCCCTGTCGTGCCGAGCCCCAGGAACGACAGCGCCGCGTAGACCGTGGTCTCGGGCAGGAAGAGCACGGGTGACAGCGCCCAGTCCTGCGAGTCCCCGCGCCGCAGTGAATCCGCCATGAGCGCGACGACGACCGAATCCCCATCGCGGTACAGCAGCCACGAACTCGTCGAGGCGACGACGGCCACGGCGATGAGCGCGAGAGCCAGCGCCGCACCCCATCCGGCCGCCTCGGCGGCACGCCGCTGAATCATCCCGGGCCGCATCATCACCGCTCAGCACACCAGATTCGCCCCGGCGGCACCAGTCGGAGCGTGACGGATGCACGGCGGCCGGTGCAGACGTGACAAGACGCGGCCCCGAACGCCACATCGCCCCCAGCGGCCGGACATCCGTCACCGTGCGGGCCGCGACCTCAGCCCAAGAACCCTCGCAGCAGCGCCTCCGACCCGGCGAGGTGCTCGAGCACGGCGGCCTCGGCCGCGTCCGCCCGCCCCGCCAGGATCGCCGCGACGATCCGCTCGTGCTGCGCGTCGGAATGCTCGATGTTGCGCGGCAGCAGCGGGAACGTGTCGAGCCAGGCGTTGATGCGCGCCCGGTTCTCGACGACCAGGGGCAGCAGCGACGGGATGCCGCTTGCCTCCGCGATGGCCAGGTGCAGCAGCGAGTCGAGCCGGCGGTACTCCCCCTCTGCGGCTCCGACGGTCGCGCGGTGATGCTGCTCGAGCGCGGAGCGGGCGGCATCCGTCAACGCTTGCGACGCAGCGGCGCGCGCGGCGCCCGCTTCGAGCACGCGGCGCAGGCCCAGGATGTCTTCGAGTTCGGCCGCGTCGACCGGGCCTGCGGGCACGGGGAGGGGATCGGCCACGAACGTGCCGCCGTATCGCCCCCGCCGCCGCACCACGTAACCGGCGTCGGCGAGCTCGCCGATCGCCTGCCGCACGGTGTCACGGCTCACGCCGTAGCGCTCGGCGAGCTCGCGCTCCGAGGGGAGGGACTCCCCCGGCGCGACCACGCCGAGCCGCACGGTCTGCACGAGCCGTGCGACGGTGTCCTCGAGCGCGTTGCCGCCGCGCACCGGTCGGTAGACGGTGCGGCCGAGATCCGGCGACGACGCGGCCGCGATCACAGCGGCGTCACGTAGGCGTTGGTGATGCCGCCGTCGACGACGAACGCGTTCGCGGTGATGAACGAGGCGTCGTCCGAGGCGAGAAAGGCGACGGCGGCGGCGAGTTCTTCGGGCTCGGCGAAGCGGCCCATCGGCACGTGCACGAGCCGTCGCTGGGCGCGCTCGGGGTCGGCGGCGAACAGCTCCTGCAGCAGCGGCGTGTTCACCGGTCCGGGGCAGAGCGCGTTGACACGGATGCCCTGCCGGGCGAACTGCACGCCGAGCTCGCGGGTCATCGCGAGGACGCCGCCCTTGGAGGCGGTGTACGAGATCTGCGAGGTGGCCGAGCCCAGCAGTGCGACGAACGACGCCGTGTTGATGATCGAGCCCTTGCCCGCCGGCACCATATGGCGCAGCGCGGCGCGCGAGCAGAGGTAGACGCTCTTGAGGTTGACGTCCTGCACCTTGTCCCACGCGGGCAGCTCGGTGGTCTCGATCGAGTCGTCATCGGCGGGAGAGATGCCGGCGTTGTTGAAGGCGATGTCGACCGAACCGAGGTCGGCGGCGACGCCGTCGAAGAGCGCGTCGACGGATGCCTGGTCTGCGACGTTCACCTGGCGGAAGACGCCGCCCACCTCGTCGGCGGCCTTCTGGCCGGTCACGGGGTCGAGGTCGGCGATGACGACGCGGGCCCCCTCGGCGGCGAACCGCCGCGCGGTCGCGAGGCCGATGCCGCTGGCACCGCCGGTGATGATGGCGACGCGGTCGCGCAGGCGCTGGGTGAGATCCATTCGGGGAAGTCCTTCCGGGTCAGGAGGTGGCGTAGAAGACGTTCTTGGTCTGGGTG
This sequence comes from Microbacterium sp. LMI1x-1-1.1, assembly GCF_040676205.1. Lineage (NCBI taxonomy): Bacteria > Bacillati > Actinomycetota > Actinomycetes > Micrococcales > Microbacteriaceae > Microbacterium > Microbacterium sp. LMI1x-1-1.1. Next base: position 846,605 of record NZ_JBEGHM010000001.1, on the reverse strand, counting down.
AAGTGCTCGGCCGCGTCGGGTCCGAGCTCGCGGCCGAGACCCGAGGCCTTCATGCCGCCGAAGGGGGTCGTGTAGCGCACCGACGAGTGCGAGTTCACGGACAGCACGCCGCTCTGCACGCCTCGGGACACGCGGATGCCGCGACCCAGGTCGCGCGTCCAGATCGAGCCCGCGAGCCCGTAGACGGTGTCGTTGGCGAGAGCGATCGCGTCGGCCTCATCGGCGAACGGCAGCACCGCGACGACGGGTCCGAAGACCTCTTCCGTCGCGATGCGGTCGCCCCGCCCGGCGAGCACGACGGTCGGAGCGAACCAGAACCCGGCACCCTCGGGGGCGGCGCCGCGGAAGGCGACGTCGGCACCATCGACGTACCCGGCGACGCGATCGCGCTGTGCGGCGGAGATGAGCGGGCCCATCTCGGTCGACTCGTCGTTCGGGTCGCCGACGCGCCATGCGGCGACGGCGGGCTCGACGAGCTCGAGGAACCGGTCGAACACCGAGCGCTCGACGAGCAGGCGGCTGCGGGCGCAGCAGTCCTGCCCGGCGTTGTCGAAGACCGAGCCGGGGACGGCCGCGGCGGCCGCCTCGAGGTCGGCGTCGGCGAACACGATGTTGGCGCTCTTGCCGCCGAGCTCGAGCGTCACGGGCTTGAGCTGGCGCGCGCAGCCCGCGGCGACCTCGGTTCCGACGCGGGTCGACCCGGTGAACACGACCTTGCGGACGTCGGGATGCGTCACGAACCGCTCCCCGACGACGGGACCGGCGCCGGGGATGACGGTGAAGACGCCGTCCGGCAGCCCCGCCTCGAGTGCCAAGTCGCCGAGGCGCATCGCGGTCAGCGGGGTCATCTCGGCGGGCTTCAGCACGACGGCGTTCCCGGCGGCGAGCGCGGGCGCGAAGCCCCACGCCGCGATCGTCATGGGGAAGTTCCACGGCACGATGATCCCGACGACCCCGTACGGCTCGTGGTAGGTCACGTCGAGCCCGCCGGCGACGGGGATCTGGCTTCCGATCAGGCGTTCCGGCGCACCGGCGTAGTAGTTGAGCACCTGCGCGACGTGCGAGGCCTCCCACCGGGCGGACGAGATCGGATGCCCCGCCTCGAGCACCTCGAGCTGGGCGAGTTCCTCGACGTGGTCCTCGACCACGCGCGCGAAGTTCCGGAGCGCATCGGCGCGGGCGACGGGGGCCAGCTCGGCCCACGCGCGCTGCGCGCGGACGGCGCGGGCGACCGCGGCATCCGTCTCCTCCACCGAGGCGAGCGCGACGTCGCGGACGGCGGCGCCGGTCGCGGGGTTGAGGACGGTGAAGGCGCTCATGCGGAGACTCCCCGGTGCGAGGCGGCGTAGGCGTCGGCGGCGGCGACCAGGCCGAGGAAGAGGCGCCGATCGGCGGAGTTCTCCTCGGGGTGCCACTGCACCGCGACGAGGTAGTCGTCGCCCGGTGTCTCGAACGCCTGCACGAGCCCGTCGTCGGTGCGGGCGGTGACGACGAGCCCCTCGCCGAGGCGGTCGACGCCCTGGTGGTGGTAGCTGTGGACGCCGTAGGGACCGGCGCCGATGAGGCCCGCGAGCTTCGTGTCGGCATCCACCTCGACGGTGTTCTCGGCGAAGACACCGCCGCCGATCTTGTAGCGCTCGGTCCCGACGGCTTCGGGAAGGTGCTGATGCAGCGTGCCGCCGTAGGCGACGTTGATGAGTTGCAGTCCGCGGCAGATGCCGAAGACCGGGATGCCGCGCTCCCGCGCGCCGGCGAGCAGGGCGAGCTCCCACTCGTCGCGGTCCGCGCGGGCAGGGTCGGTGAGCGGATGCCGGGGCGCACCGTACAGCTCGGGCTGCACGTCGAGTCCGCCGGTCAGGATGAGTCCGTCGAGTCCGTCGAGCACGACCGCCGCCGCGGCCTGGGCCGACGGCTGCGGCGGAAGCAGCACGGCGACGCCGCCCGAGGCGGTCACTGCGTCGAAGTACTGCTGCGGCAGGAAGCTCGCACGGACGTCCCACACCCCCTGCACCGCGCGCTCGAGGTAGGTGGTGAGTCCGATGACGGGGCGGCGACCGCCCGCGGGATCAGAGACGTTCGAAGCCACGGATGCGCTCCCAGTCGGTCACGGCGGCGTCGTAGGCGAGGACCTCGACTCGCGCCTGGTGCAGGTAGTGGGCCACGACCTCGTCGCCGAACGCGGCGCGGGCGATCTCGGAGGCCTCGAACAGGTCCGCCGCCTCCCGCAGCGTCGTCGGCAGGTGATCGACGTCGGAGTCGTAGGCGTTGCCGGTGAGCGGTGCGGGCAGCTCGAGCTCGTGCTCGATGCCGTGCAGACCGCCCGCGATGATCGCCGAGATGGCGAGGTAGGGGTTGACGTCGCCGCCCGGCACGCGGTTCTCGACTCGCAGCGACGGCCCCTTCCCGACGACCCGGAGCGCGCACGTGCGGTTGTCGACGCCCCACGCGATGCCCGTGGGGGCGAAGGAGCCCTTCGCGAAGCGCTTGTACGAGTTGATCGTCGGCGCGTAGAGCAGCGTGAACTCCTTCAGCGTCGCGAGGATGCCGGCGATCCAGTGCTCCATGAGCGGGCTGAACCCGTGCTCGCCGTCGCCCGCCATGACCGCTTCGCCGTCCTCGCCGCGGACCGACAGGTGGATGTGGCAGCTGTTGCCCTCGCGCTGATCGAACTTGGCCATGAAGGTCAGCGACTTGCCGTGGGCGTCGGCGATCTCCTTCGCACCGTTCTTGTAGATCGTGTGCTGGTCGGCCGTTTCGAGCACCTCGGCGAAGCGGAACGCGATCTCCTGCTGCCCGTCGTGGCACTCGCCCTTCACGCCCTCGCAGTAGAGCCCGGCACCCTCCATGCCACGGCGGATGTCGCGCAGCAGCGGCTCGAGACGGGTCGTGGCGAGCAGGTTGTAGTCGACGTTGTAGTCGGTGGATGCCTGCAGTCCGACGTAACGCTTGGCCCAGGCATCCCGGAACGAGTCGTCGAAGACGATGAACTCGAGTTCCGTACCCGAGTAGGCGACGAGTGCGCGGTCGGCGAGGCGCTGACGCTGCGCGTTCAGGATGCCGCGGGGCGACTGGATGACCGCGCCGCCGCGCACGTAGTCCAGATCCGCCATGACGAGCGCGGTCGCCGGCTGCCAGGGGATGCGGCGGAGCGTCGCCATGTCGGGGCGGAGCACGAGGTCGCCGTAGCCCTTGTCCCAGCCCGACATCTCGTAGCCGTCGATCGTGTTGACGTCGACGTCAACCGAGAGGAGGTAGTCGCAGACCTCGGCGCCGTGCCCGGCGACCTCGTCGAGCCAGAAGCGGCCCGCGACGCGCTTGCCGACGAGGCGTCCCTGCGCGTCGGGGAAGGCGACGATCACCGTGTCGATCTCGTCGGCAGCGATCGCATCGGCGAGTTCGTCCACCGTCAGGTTTCCGGGCATCCGTGGTCCTTCCGTCGTGCACTGTGCGGGATCGTCGTGGGGCTGTAACGAGAACGCTACATCCCAAAGGTAGACATGGCGTACCAATAGACGCCACACTCTTCCGCAAGGCGTGAGCCAGCGCGCCGACCCGACGGCGCGCCTCGCGCCGACCCGCAGCCAGGAGGTCTCATGACGAATCCGAGCACCACTCCCCCCGCGACCGGCGGCGTGCGCTACGCCCGAGCCGAAGAGGGCTACTTCGAGAAACGCACCCTGAAGCGCTCCGCTGGAGTCTGGGGGCTCTGGGGCCTCGCCGTCGCCGCCGTCATCTCGGGCGACTTCTCGGGGTGGAACTTCGGCATCGACTTCGCCGGTTTCGGCGGCATGCTGATCGCCTTCGCCGTGCTCGTGCTCATGTACTACGGACTCACTTTCTCGATCGGCGAGATGGCCGCCGCGATGCCGCACACCGGCGGTGCCTACTCGTTCTCGCGTTCCGCGATGGGGCCGTGGGGAGGGCTCGCGACCGGTCTCGCGGAGACGATCGAGTACGTCGCGACCACTGCCGTCGTCGTCTACTTCTCCGGCTCGTACGCCGACAAGGCGCTGAACCTGCTCACCGGTGTGAGCCTGCCGCCGTGGCTGTGGTGGGTCATCCTGTACGCGCTGTTCATCGGCCTCAATGCCGCCGGCGCGGCCGTCTCGTTCGGCTTCGCAATCGTCGTCTCGGTCATCTCGATCGGCATCATCGTCGTCTTCGGCGTGATGGCCCTCGCGTCGAACACGTTCGACTGGAACTCGCTCTGGAACATCACCCCCGATCCTGCAGCATTCGGCTCCTCGGAGTTCCTGCCGCACGGCATCGGTGCGGTGCTGCTCGCTCTGCCGTTCGCGATGTGGTTCTTCCTCGGTATCGAGGAGCTCCCGCTGGCTGCCGAAGAGTCGCACAACCCCGCCCGCGACATCCCCCGCGCCGGCCTCTGGGCCCGTGGCACGCTGATCGTGACGGGCCTCATCGTCCTGTTCCTCAACACAGGCGTCCTCGGCGCCGAGGCCACGGCGCCGTCTACGGAGCCCCTGCTCGAAGGGTTCCAGGCGTTCCTGCCCGATCAGGCCGCCGCGATCTTGTCATTGTTGGCCCTCATCGGCCTGTTCGCCTCGCTGATGGGCATCATGTTCGCCTACGGACGCAACATGTACTCCCTCTCGCGGGCCGGGTACTACCCGCGCTGGCTGTCACTGACCGGCAAGCGTCAGACCCCGTGGGTCGCGCTCACGTTCGGTGCCGTGCTCGGCTTCATCGCTCTCGTGATCCTGCAGGCCGCGGGCGGCGACGCGAGCCCGGCCGGCGCGATCGTGCTGAACATCGCGGTGTGGGGCGCCGTGGTCGCGTACTTCCTGCAGATGGTGTCGTTCATCATCCTGCGCAAGAAGTTCCCGAACGCCGCGCGGCCCTACAAGAGCCCGTGGGGGTTGTTCGGCGCTTATTCGGCGGGCATCATCGCCGCGATCGTGTTCATCGGGCTGCTGTTCAACGAGGCGTTCCTCCTCGCGATCATCGCGATCATCATCGTCTACGTCGTGATCTTCATCGGCTTCGCCGTCTACGGCCGCAAGCGCCTCATCCTCTCGCCCGAGGAGGAGTACGCGCTCTCCGGCGGCCTGCACGGAGACCCGCAGCGCGAGGGCTACGACGCCATGGAGAAGGACGTCTTCGGAGACACGCGCTCCTGATCGACCCGGACGGGCCGGGTGCTGCTGAGGGCGCACCGGTCCGTTCGCACGTGCGGCCACGTTCGGATGCCTCGCGGCGCCGGCATCCCTCGCATCCGACGACAGCGGGTCAGAGCACGAGGCGGAGGCACACGAGCCGATCGCGCGACTCCCATGACGGCGCCTCGACGAAGCCCTGCCGCGCGTAGAGGGCGAGCGCGTCGGCACGCCAGTCCCAGACCGACAGGCGAAGTCCGGTCGCACCGACGGCACGCGCGCGGTCGGCGGCATCCGTCAGCAACGTCGACCCGGCGCCGGAGCGACGCCCCGCGGGCGCGACCCAGAGCCGCTTGATCTCGAGATCCGATCCCGACCGGTGCAGCACCGCCATCCCGATCGCGCTGCCGTCGCGCTCTGCGACGATCACCTCGGCGCCTGCGAAGGCTGCCGCAGGGTCGCGCACCTCGGCCGCGTAACGCTCGGGCAACGGGCCCCGCTCGGCGAGCCCCTGTTCGACCTTCTCGCCCTCGGTCTGCGCGTGATAGTCAGCCAGCATCGCAGCGACCAGGCCGAGATCGGCACCGTCGAGGACGGCCGGGCGAACGAGGAGAGGCACCCGACCATCCTCGCCTGTCAGCGGAGGCGACGAATCGCACGCGATATCTCGGCGTCGCGCCCGCCGGGGTTGAATGGACGGATGCGCTGGACGACCCGACCTTCGACGCCCGCAGACGCGACGTGGATTGCTGAACTCCGCGCCGTCGTCATGCGCCCCGACCTCGAACGCCTCGGCGTCTTCAGCCCCGAACGAGTCCGTCAGCGCTTCCTCGCCGCGTTCGACCCCGCCCTCACCCGGGTGATCGTCGTCGACGGGGCGGATGCCGGTTGCGTCGCCGTCCGCTCGGCCCCGGACGGTACGTGGATCGAGCACTTCTATCTGGACGAGCGTGTGCAGGGGCACGGTGTGGGGACGCAGGTCCTGCAGTCGGTCCTCGCCGAAGACCACCCGAGACCTTGGCGCATCAATGTCCTGCAGCAGAGCCCGGCCCGCCGCCTCTACGAGCGTCACGGCTTCATCCTCGACAGCGAGGACGAGGTCGACGTCTTCCTGGTCCGCCGGGACTGAACGACGAAGGGGTCGGATGCCTCTCGGCATCCGACCCCTGTCGTTCGTGTCGCTTACGACCCGGCGATGATGTCCGGGCTCGCGGTGATCTCGCCCGCGGCGCCCACACCGACCGCTTCGCGGCCTTCCTGGCGGGTCGTCGCGAAGACGAAGGCGTTGTTCTGGACGTCTACCGCGACGTGGTCGCCGGCGTTCAGCTCGCCACGGAGGATGCGCTCGGAGAGCTGGTCCTCGACCTCGCGCTGCATGGCGCGGCGCAGGGGCCGGGCACCCAGGGTCGGGTCGAACCCGATCTCGATGAGGCGGTCCTTGGCGGCATCCGTCAGCTCCACCGTCATGTCACGGTCGAGCAGACGCTCGCTGAGGCGCTTCGTGAACAGCGTCACGATCTGGCGCAGCTCGGCCTTGTTGAGCTGCGGGAAGACGATGACGTCGTCGACACGGTTGAGGAACTCGGGCTTGAAGTGACGCTTCAGCTCCTCGTCGACCTTGCCCTTCATCCGCTCGTAGGTCGTCTGCGAGTTGCCCTCGACCTGGAAGCCGACCGGACCACCGGCGATCGCCGACGAACCGAGGTTCGTCGTCATGATGATCACGGTGTTCTTGAAGTCGACCACGCGGCCCTGACCATCGGTCAGTCGACCCTCTTCGAGGATCTGCAGCAGCGAGTTGAAGATGTCCGGGTGGGCCTTCTCGATCTCGTCGAAGAGGACCACGGAGAACGGCTTGCGGCGCACCTTCTCGGTGAGCTGGCCGCCCTCTTCGAAGCCGACGAACCCGGGAGGGGCACCGAACAGTCGCGAGACCGTGTGCTTCTCGCCGAACTCCGACATGTCGAGGGAGATCAGCGCGCCCTCGTCGTCGAAGAGGAACTCGGCGAGCGCCTTGGCGAGCTCGGTCTTACCGACGCCCGTGGGGCCGGCGAAGATGAACGAGCCCGAGGGGCGGTTCGGGTCCTTGAGTCCGGCACGCTGGCGACGGATCGTGCGGGAGAGGGCCGCGATGGCCTCCTCCTGACCGATGACGCGCTGGTGCAAGGCCTTCTCCATGAAGACGAGACGGCTGGTCTCCTCTTCGGTGAGCTTGAAGACGGGGATGCCGGTGGCCTGCGCCAGCACCTCGGCGATCAGACCCTCGTCGACGACCGCGTGCGACGCGACGTCACCCGAGCGCCACTGCTTCTCGAGGCGCAGACGCTCGGCCAGGAGCGACTTCTCCTCGTCGCGCAGGGAGGCTGCCTTCTCGAAGTCCTGCTCCTCGCTGGCGGCTTCCTTGTCCTCGCGGACCTTGGCGATCTTCTCGTCGAATTCGCGCAGCTCCGGCGGGCTGGACAGGATCGACAGACGCAGGCGTGCGCCGGCCTCGTCGATCAGGTCGATGGCCTTGTCGGGCAGGAAGCGGTCCGAGACGTACCGGTCGGAGAGGTTCGCCGCGGCGACGATGGCGCCGTCGGTGATCTGCACCTTGTGGTGAGCCTCGTAGCGGTCGCGCAGGCCCTTCAGGATGTTGATCGCGTGGGGAAGGCTCGGCTCCGCCACCTGGATCGGCTGGAAACGGCGCTCCAGCGCGGCATCCTTCTCGAAGTGCTTGCGGTACTCGTCGAGCGTCGTCGCACCGATCGTCTGCAGCTCACCGCGGGCGAGCAGCGGCTTCAGGATGCTGGCGGCGTCGATCGCGCCCTCGGCGGCACCCGCACCCACGAGGGTGTGGATCTCGTCGATGAAGACGATGATGTCGCCGCGCGTGCGGATCTCCTTGGTGACCTTCTTCAGGCGCTCCTCGAAGTCACCGCGGTAGCGGGAACCGGCGATGAGCGAACCGAGGTCGAGCGAGTAGACCTGCTTGTCCTTGAGCGTCTCGGGAACTTCGCCCTTGACGATCGCCTGGGCGAGGCCCTCGACGACGGCGGTCTTGCCGACACCGGGCTCACCGATGAGGACGGGGTTGTTCTTCGAGCGGCGCGACAGGATCTGCATCACGCGCTCGATCTCCTTCTCGCGCCCGATGACGGGGTCGAGCTTGTTGTCGCGCGCTGCCTGCGTGAGGTTGCGGCCGAACTGGTCGAGGACGGCGGAGCCGCCCTGCGCCGTGGCCTGGGCCTGCTCGCCGGCGCCGGAAGCGACGCCCGCGGGCTCCTTGCCCTGGTAGCCGCTGAGCAGCTGGATGACCTGCTGGCGCACCTTGTTCAGGTCGGCGCCGAGCTTGACGAGAACCTGCGCGGCGACGCCCTCACCCTCGCGGATGAGCCCGAGCAGGATGTGCTCGGTGCCGATGTAGTTGTGGCCCAGCTGCAGCGCTTCGCGCAGCGACAGCTCGAGCACCTTCTTGGCACGCGGCGTGAACGGGATGTGACCCGTCGGCTGCTGCTGCCCCTGCCCGATGATGTCCTGGACCTGCTCGCGCACGGCGTCGAGCGAGATGCCCAGGCTCTCGAGGGCCTTGGCGGCGACGCCTTCACCCTCGTGGATCAGGCCGAGGAGGATGTGCTCCGTGCCGATGTAGTTGTGGTTCAGCATCTTCGCCTCTTCTTGGGCGAGCACCACCACACGACGTGCACGGTCTGTGAATCTCTCGAACATCGTCTCCACCTCCACTCGACGCACTGGCGGCGTCTTACGTAGAGGCTAACGACGGCGGGATGCCGGTATGCCCGTGTTCGCCGTGGGCATACGGGATGCCGGGGCTTGCGGCCGCGGCATCCGTGGGCATAACGTTTGTCGATAACAACGAATGTCGTTATGGGGGCGGGAATGGTTTCTGGGACGGACATGCCGAGCGTGCTGTTGTGGGGCGCCATCGGGCTCGCGATCGTCGCGGCGATCGTCGGGCTGATGGTGTGGGATGCGCGGCGCCGGAAGTCTCCGTCGGTCCTGCTCGACGTGATCGCTGCGATGGCCCGCGTGTGGGTGGCGATCGTGGTGCTCGGGATCGTCGTGACGACCATCCGCTGGGTGTCCGGCGGCCCTTACGACCTGACTCAGATGCCTGTCACGCTCAGGTGGCCGACCGAGCTCCCGTGCCAGTCGCGCGGCGGCGGGATCACAGGTGAGGGCGCTGTGCTGCACTGCGCGGTCGCCGATTCGGCAAGCGCCACGGTCAGTGGCCTCGACGGCGGACTGCGTGCGCTGCTCGGCTTCGGGAGCGTCCTCTCTCTGCTCGTCGCGGCGGTCCCAGGAGTAGTGATCGCCGTCCTCGGCCAGCGCGCCCTGACACGAGCGCCGTTCGCCGCTCGCTCCGCGCGGTGGCTGCTCGTGAGCGCGATCGTCGTGCTCGTGGCCGGCACGCTCGGGTCTCTCCTCAACGACGTCGGCTCGTTCCTGGTTGCGCAATCCGTCCTGGCGGAGCCGATCGCCGACTCCCCGGTGACGGCGCCGAGGGCGTTCAGCCTGAACCCACCGGCATGGCCGCTCGGTGTGGCGCTGGGGCTCGGGGCGCTGAGCGTGATCTTCCAGCAGGGCGCGAGGTTGCAGCGCGAGACCGAAGGGTTGGTGTGACGTGGGCGGATTCACCTGGATGATCGGCATGGCCGCGATGCTCGTCGTGATCCTGATCGCGGCGATGATCCTCGCGTTCGTCCTTGCTGCGGGTGAGCGTCGACGCGAACAGAAGGACCCGACGTCCTTGGTGCGCGTCACCCAGATCGTGGCTGTCGTGTGGGCCGGAGTGTCGGCCGTCGGCGCACTCGTCACGCTCCTGTTCATCCTCCTCTCGCCGACAGTGTCGATCACCATGCCGATTCAAAGCTTCTGGCCAGAACTGCCCAGCCAGGTCCGTGCCGAGCCGACGGAGGCCACGCGCGTGAGCGGCGGCTTCGATTCCGTGACGCTCGACGTGGCGGGTCTGAACCCTGCCGCACGGATCACCTGGGCGATCAGTCAGGTCGCTGCCTGGCTGGTGCCCGCGTCGATCGCCGCTCTTGTCGCCGTTGCGTGCTCCCACCTCCTGTCCGGCCGCGGATTCGCTCCGGTGGTTGCGCGGATGGCTTCGGTGGCGGCCGTGTGCGTCACTGCCGGCGGCACTCTTGCGCAGGTATTCGGAGACATCGCGGGAAGCGTGGCGTCGTCGCAGGTATTCGAGGTGACGGGCAGATCCTGGAAAGACATTCCCGGGATCGAAGACCCTTTCGCCGCCTGGGTTCCGCAGGCCAACCTCCTCATCACCTTCCCGTTCTGGCCCATCGCGGCAGGCCTCGGCCTCGCTGCTCTGGCTGCGTTCTTCCGCTACGGCTCCCGCCTCCAGCGGGACGTGACGGGGCTCATCTGATGGCCGCCGGGACCCGGACCACGGGCGCGTTGGACCTCGTCGTCTACGGCGTCGCCGCCTCCCTCGCGGCGGTGGCCGTCGCTGTGTTCCGCATCACCGAGATCCTTGGCCCCGAGGGCCCTGCCGTGACGGTCGGGGCGGATGCGGCATCCGCTGCACTGGGACTCTCGGTGGGGGCGACGGTGGATACCGTGAGCGTCCGGGCGCCCGATCTCGGCGTCGGCGGCCGTTCCTGGATGATCGCGGCGGTCCTGCTCGTCGCCGTCGCGAGCGTGGTCGTGGCCGCAGCGCTCATGCGCGTCGCTCTCGCCGTGCGCCGGGGACGCGTGTTCGCCGGGGGCGCCACCCGTGCGCTTGCGGTGATCGCCGGAACGCTGACGGCGGCCGTGTTCGCGTGGCCGATCGTCGACGGGATGGGGCGACAGCACGCGATGCAATCCCTCGGAATCCGGTTCGAGACGCTGTCGATGCTCGATCTGCTGCCCCTGCTGCCGATCCTGCTGGTCGCCGTCGCCGCGGCCGTGCTGGCGAGCACCTTCGCGCAGGGCGAGCGACTGCAGCGCGACACCGAGGGGCTCGTGTGAGTCCGACCGAGGAGGACGAGCTCACCGGCATCCACTGTCGACTCGACGAACTGCTCGCGGAGCGTGGGATGACGCTGACGCGCCTGTCCGAGATCGTCGGGGTGTCGGTCGTGAACCTGTCGATCCTCAAGAACGACCGCGCCCGCGCGATCCGGTACTCGACCCTGTCGGCGATCTGCCGTGCCCTCGACTGCGAGGTCGGCGAGCTGCTCGTGCGCGCGGACTGAGCCCGCCGCGCGTCGTGTGGCGTTGCGCGTTCGGTCGCGCCGAATGGCGACCTCCGCGTCCGTGTATCCGCCATACGGCGCGACTGAACGCACGCCCCGGGATTCACTCGCGCCATGTCGCGACCTCCGCACCCGTCTACCCGCCATACGGCGCGACTGAGCTCGGGCGAGCACACCCGCACCCGCATCTCGCATGCCCGGGCAACCCACACATTCACTCGCGCCATATGGCGACCTCGAGGCTCGCGCACCCGCCATTCGCGCCCGCGCACCCGCCATTCGGCGCGACCGAACGCCCGCGCCGCGCGACCGACCACGCACCGCCGCGCACCCAGCCGCACACCTCAGGCCAGAGCCCGCCCCAGTCGCGCGAGCAGGTCACGCGGGTCTCCGAACACGTCGCCCTTCGTCACCCGCAGCACCCGCCACCCGGCCTCGACCAGTCGGTCGTAGCGCGCGAGGTCGGCGGCCCACTGCGCCGGATCGGTCAGATGATGCTCGCCCTCGTACTCGAGCGCCACGCGCCGAGCCGGGTACGCGAGATCCACCTGCGCCAACCACATCCCCCGAGCGACGACGTCATGGTTCACGGCCGGAGGCGGGAAACCGGCGTCCACCACGATCAGGCGCAGCCACGTCTCGGGCCGCGACCTCGACCGCACCGAGACCCGCGGCAACGCCTCGCGCAGACGCGCGGCGCCGACACGGCGGCCAGCCGCCACCGCCCGCTCGAGCTGCGTCCGCGTCGTGAGCGGCGGCGGATCGGCCGGGTGCATCGGCTCGCGCACAGCGGCATCCGCGGTCGCGACCAGATCGCGCACGTTCCCGAGCGCACCCCCGAGCATCGCCCAGGTCGTCGCGGGCGACGTCACCGGCACCCCGAACAGCGGATGCCGCACCACCCCCACCATCGACGGGTGCACCGCGTGTCCCACCACACCGGCCCCGGCTGGCGCGCGATGCGGCGCGCGCACGGAGACGTGCAGCGGCCCACCCGCGGAGGAGGGAAGCGGCATCCCCCACAATTCCGCGGCCGTCACGTGACTGAAGAAGACGTGCGGGCTCATCGCGCAGGCGTAGGCCGCGACCATCTGCGCAAGGTCGCCGTCGGGAACAGCCGTCGACCGTACGCCGTGGAACGGACGTGTCAGGTCCGCGGCCCGCAGTCGCGACCGGTTCACTCCCGCCGCGCGCGCCTGCGCGACCGAGAACGGCTCCCCGAGCCCGTCTGTGAGGGATCGCGCGCGCATCCCGTCACGGTCGCTGATGCGAATGGCAAACGGATGCCGCGCCCCGCCCTGTGTGCGCAACGGCGGAAATTCGCCCGCCGGGGAGGAACCCCTACTGCAGCGCCGACGTCAGCCGGGCGAGGTTGTCGAGCACGACCGATCGCATAGGCCGCTTCTCCCATTCAGCGATCGTCAGCTCGCGCGACATGCCGCGGTACTGGTCCTCGACCGTGCGGAGCTGCTCGACGAACTCCGCCCCTCGGACGAGCATCGTCACCTCGAGGTTGAGGCCGAACGAGCGCATGTCCATGTTGCTCGACCCGACCACGGCGACCTCTTCGTCGATCGACATCGACTTGGAGTGCAGGATGTAAGGCCGCTTGTACATCCAGATCTTCACACCGGTCGCGAGCAGCTGCTCGTAGTAGCTGCGCTGCGCGTGGTAGACCATCGCCTGATCGCCCTCTTCGGACACGAACAGCTCGACCTCGACGCCGCGGTGGCAGGCGGTCTGGATCGCGAGGAGCAGTCCCTCGTCGGGCACGAAGTACGGGCTGACCATGACGATCTTCTTCTTCGCGCCGAAGATGAGGCTCAGGAACAGCTTCAGGTTGTTCTCGTATTCGAACCCCGGCCCGCTCGGGACGATCTGGCAGTCGAGGTCGCCGGTCCCGGCATCCATCAGGAAGTCGGATTCGACCGCGAACACCTCGCCGGTCTCGCCGTACCAATCCGAGACGAACACGGCCGAGAGGGATGCCACGACCGGCCCGTCGACGCGGACCATCAGGTCGACCCACTGCAGCCCGCGGCGCAGGTTCGTCTTCAGGTTGTAGCTGCGGTCGGTGACGTTCTGCGAACCGACGTAGCCCACGACGCCGTCGATCACGAGCAGCTTGCGGTGGTTGCGCAGGTCGGGCCGCTGGTACTTGCCCTTCAGCGGCTGCACCGGAAGCATCAGGTGCCACTCGGCGCCCATCCGCTCGAGGCGCGCGAGTGTCGCGTGATAGTTCGGCTTCCAACGGTTCGCCCAGTGGTCGAGCAGCACTCGGACCCTCACCCCGCGGGCGGCCGCGCGCTCGAGGGCGGCGAAGAAGCCGTCGGTGGCGCCGTCGGACTGCAGGATGTAGAACTCGACGTGGACGTAGCGCTGGGCGCGGTCGATCTCGGACGCCATCGTGTCGAGGCTGCCCTGGTAGTCCGAGATGATCTGCGCCCCGTTGTCCCCGGCCATGGGGAGAGCGCCGAGCTTGCGGTTCAGGCCGACCAGCTGCGTGAACCACTCGGGGGCGTCGGGGCGGAGCGTGCCGAAGTCGAGACCCTCGCTCGCGGCACGGAAGGCGTCGTTGATCGACTCCTGCTCCTTGCGGCGCTTGCGCGGAAGACGCGGGTTGCCGATGAGGAGGAAGAGGAGGATGCCGAAGACCGGGATGAAGTAGATCGCCAGCAGCCAGGCCATCGCCGCGGTCGGGCGGCGGTTGCGCGGGATGATGAAGACCGCGATGGCGCGCACCGAGATGTCGAACAGGAGGACGAGGACGATCCACCACGTCCACGTCCAGTCGACGCTGATGCTGATCACGAGGCCCCCAGAGAGTGTGGGGTCAGCCTATCGTTTGGCGGATCGACCGGCGGTTTCGTCGCGGGGAGGAAGACCTCGCTTGCTCCGCTCCTCGGCCTCGACCTGCGCGTAGAGCTTTCGCTCGGTGCGGTCCATGCGAAGGATGCTGCGGATCACGAAGGCGAAGAGCCCGGCCACCACGATCGTGGGGATCAGTCCCCAGATGACCGCGCTCCAGACCTCATCCATGTCTCCATCGTAATGTGCCGGTGCGGCCGGACGGCGCGGAGCTCCCCTAACCGGGGGCATCCTCGGCGGATCGTCCACAGCCTCGCATCCTCGCGCCCGCGAGGGGTCCCGCCCGACGACCGTGGGGCCATGTCGACCATCGTCACCGCCGCGGATTCCGCGCACTTCCTCGCCCTCGTCCCCCGCCTGCTCGGGTTCACCCCCACCGAGAGCCTCGTCGTCGTCCCGATGACCCGCGGGCGCAGTCTCGGCGCCCTGCGCATCGACCTGCCACCCCGGGGCGCTCCGCTCGATCCCGTCGCGTCGACCGTCGTCGGCATGATCTGCCGGGTGTCGGATGCCGATGGTTTCACCGCGGTCGTCTACACGGCGGCATCCGCTCGTCACCGACTCCCCCACGGCGACCTGGCCGAGGCGCTCGAACGGGCGGCGGCGACCTGCGGACTCGGGATCGTCGACGCGCTCACCGTCGCCGGGGACGGCTGGGGCTCGCACTACGACGAGCGGCTCCCGCGCGGCGGCCGCGCGCTCGCAGAACTCGAGCGTCACCTGCCCCGCCTCGACCACGACCAGCACGACGGCGCCGCATTGCCGACCGCGGACCCCGCCATCGTCGCGGACGTCGCCGCCGCGCTGCAGTCGCTCGAGTCGGCGCTGGCCGTGCTGTGCGGCATCCCGGCTCTGGCGGATGCCCCGACGCGCATCGATCCGGCGGCGCTCGAGGCTGGCTGCGCGCTCGACGACCTGCCCGCCCTGTTCGAGACCTGCCTGACGTGGGATGCCGCACACCTCGACCCGATGCGGACGGCCGTGCTCGCGTGGTGTCTCGCACGTCCGTCGCTTCGGGACGTCGGGATCGTGCAGTGGGCGACCGACCGGGCCGGAGGGGATGCCGCCCTCGACGCGCAACGCCGGTGGGAGGACGGCGAGGAGTACCCCGCCGACCTGGCGTCGGTCATGTGGGGCGAGAGCCAACGGCCCGACCCGACCCGGCTCGAGGCGGCGCTCGAACTGGTGCGCCACGTGGCCGCCCGCACTCCCGAGGCCCACCGGGCGGGCCCGCTGGCGACGGCCGCGTGGCTCGCCTGGTCGCTCGGACGCTCCACCCACGCCGACCGCTATGCCGCGGCGGCGCTGCGCCTCGAACGCGAGCACGGACTCGGCGAGATCGTGCGATCGTTCGTGGCGCACGCCCACCTGCCCGACTGGGCCTTCCGGCGATGACCGGGCCGCGGCATCCCACGGCCCGGTCGGATCGTCACCGATCGACGATCGCGAAGCCGCCGGCGGGCAGGGTGAGGACGCCCGTGCGGTCCTTCTTGGCGCGCACTTCGCGCCCGCGGTCGTCGTAGACCGCGAGGTCGCCGGCGCCCACCCTGACCTTCTGCGGCGAGCGCGCCGCCGAGTGCACGAGTTCGGTGCGCGCACCGCCGTCGCCCTCGAGCACGAGGCGGGAGACGAACGGCCGGACGAGGATGCCGTCGAGCTGCACCTCGCCGCGCGTCGACACGACGCGCAGCTCGTCACGCGAACCGGGCAGGGCCTTCTGCAGCGTGTGCGGATGCATCGCACCCGGTGTCGGTGAGATCCCCTGCCGAGGACCGGTGAGCTGCAGGCTCCCCAGTCGGCCGCGGTCGCTCGTCCACGTCGACGACGTACGTTCGCCGACCTCCGACCAGACCACGGGCTCGATCCACCGATCCGTGCCCGCCGTACCGACGTCGAACACCGCGGTCTCACCGCGCGACAGCGTCAGCTTGTCGCCCGACCAGCTCGACTCGCCCGTCCACGACTCCGGCGTCGAGATCTCACCCGTCGTGCGGGCGGCATCCTCCGCCTCGATCCACGTGAGCCCCTCGCGGTCGCCGACCTCGGTCAGCGAGAGGGCCTGACGCCGGACGTCCGGGTGGGCGTCGAGCGCGAGCGCGGTGAGCAACCCGTGGATCGTGGACTCCGCACCACTGTTGCGGTTGACGGTGCCGTCCGGCTGCAGACCGTCGTAGGTGACGCCGGTCGCCGGGTCGTACATGCGCTGACCGGCGTGGTTGGCGCCGAAGAACCAGGCGGCCTGCATCGCCGCGAGGTCCTCGAACCCCTCCGACCCGGTCGCGTCGGCGACCGCCAGGACCGACTGCACCCGCGAGTCGGCCCCATAGGCGATCTGCACCCGGTCGACCGGGCTCGGGTTCCACCCGTTGTCGGGTCCACCCGCCGTGAGCAGGGTGGTCGTGAAGCTCGTCGCATCCGCGACGGCGGGACGAGCGAGCGCATGGTCCTTCAGGACAATGGATGCCGCGGCCAGCGCCGCCGGCATCTGCGAGCCCCACGCGTGCCAGATCGCCGGAGACTCCGCCCACGGCAGCACGGCTCGGTACGGCCACTCCCGCGTCGACCCGTCCGACATCGCGGCGATGCCCTTCGCGAGCTGGCGGAGCGCCGTCGCCGAGGCCCGGTCGGGACTCGCGGCGACACGCGCCGCCAACCCGAGCACGGCCTCAGCCGAGGCATCCGCCCCGTTCGTGATGAGCCAGGCCGGCACGCGCTTGCCGTCCGAGACCGTCCAGGTGCCGTACCTGGACAGGACCTGGCGGTTCAGCGCGCCGAGAGAGAGGTCGAAGCGGTCGTCGAGGAAGGCGGCGAAGGCGGGGTCCTCGTCCTTGAACGCGGCGTAGCCCTCGCCGAGCGCCCACAGGGTGCGGGCGAGCCAGTAGCTCGGCCCGCTGTCGGACGGGTCGGGGAGCTCGACGGGCTCGGGAGAGGGATTGAAGGTGCCGTCGGGCTGCATCCAGAGGACGACGTTGCCGGCATCCGGACCATCGGTCGTCTGGAAGTACGCGACCGAGCGGAGCAGTTCATACGCGGTGTCGCGACTGTCGTCGTCGCCGGTGAGCTCCCAGTGGCGGATGTAGACCACGGCGGCACGGGTGATGTCGTCGGCGTTGTAGGCCCCCTGGCCCCAGTAGCCGGTCTCGGGGTCGAGGGGTCCGCCGCCGACCCGCTCGAACGTTCCACCGTCCCGGGCATCGGCATAGGTCCACGGCATGACGAGCGCGGGCTCCTCGGCCTGTCGGTAGGTGCTGTGCCCGTCGACGTCGGCGGGCGGCGTCGCTGCGTCGAGCAGGAAGTCGAGGTGCGCGAGGTTCGTGACGGGAGGGTCGGCGGGCGCCGCGGCAGCGGCGGTGACGCCGAGCGGGACGGTCAGGGCGAGCGCGGCGAGCGCGGTGAGGCCGACGGTCCTCGCACGACGGTGTGCGGAGGTGTTCACGGGGGGATTCCTTTCGTTGCGGTGCCGAGTGCAGGTCCAGAGTCGGATCGGAGCGCTTCAGGGCGCCCGATGGCCGAGGGGACCTGCACTCGGCACGCGATCAGTCGGTGCGTTCGAGCAGGGCGACGCCGATCTTCGAGTCGGCCATGCCGTAGAACACGAACAGGCGACCGTCGACCTCTTCGATCGCGGTCGGGAAGACGACGTTCGGCACGATGCCGCTCCGCTCGTCGTCTGTCTCCGGTGCCAGCAGCGGCTCCGGAGTGCGGGCGACGACCGTCGAGGGGTCGTCGGCGTCGAGGATGAGCGCCCCGGCGGCGTAGTTGACCTTCTGCTGCTGCGCGAAGGCGCTCTCGAGCACGCCCGTCACACCGTGGTGCAGGACGAGCCAGCCTTCCGGGATGCGGCGCGGCGGCGGTCCCCCGCCGATCTTCAGCGCCTCGAACGGGAACTCCGGGCCGGCGACGAAGCGGTGCTGCTCCCACAGGGTCAGCGCCGCGAGGTCGTCGCGGACGTCGGCGAGGGGGATGTAGCTGATCCAGATCGACTGCCGTTCGTCCTCGACGCCCGCCGGGACGCGGACGCCCTGGCCGGGCTTCGTCTCGCCGAGGTCCCACATGGGGCGGTGGAGGACGGCGAGCGCCTGCCGTCCGTCGGGCGCGGTGACCGGCTCGGGGAAGAACACGGTGTCCTTGTTGTGGAACAGGTTCAGGTCCATGTCGAGGTCGTCCTGGTACCGGAACAGCGCCGGCCCGAGTCGGCGCCACTCGCGCAGGTCGCTCGACACCGCGATCGCCGTGCGCGGGCCGAGGGGCCCGTAGGCGACGTAGGTCATGACGTGCAGCCCGAGCGTCTCGATCCAGGTGACCCGGGGGTCCTCGACGCCGGCGTTGCCGACCCCGAGCTCCCACCCCCGGTCGGGTTCGAGGACGACGCCCTCGCGTTCGACGCGGGTCGGCACCCCGTCCTCCACGACGACGCGGGCCAGGCCCACGCGCGACACGTTGCCGTCGGCCACGAGTCGCGGCAGCAGGTAGAGCTCCCCGTCGGGGCCGCGGCCGGAACCGGGGTTCAACACCCCCTCGACCTCGTTCGGATCGCCCGCGGCGGGGGTCATCACGACCCCCATGCGGGTGAGTCGGTAGGGCACGTGGGTCTCGGTGGTCATGGTCAACCTTTCACTCCGGATCCGAGGTCGTTGGACGTGAAGTAGCGCTGGAACACGAGGAACAGCACGACGGCGGGGCCGGCCAGCACCACGGCACCGGCCATCATCGCCCCGAACGGGTTCGCGGTGGATGCCGCGATGTTCGAGATGAAATTCGCGAGAGACACCGCGAGCGGCTGCATCTCGGCATCCTTCGTGATGAGGAACGGCCACAGGAACTCGTTCCACGGCCCGATGAAGGTCAGCAGCACGACCGTCAGCAGCGCCGGTCGCACGAGGGGCAGCGCCACGCTCCACAGCAGACGGAACTCGTTCGAGCCGTCGATCCTCGCGGCGTCGAAGAGCTCCTTGGGCAGCTGCAGGAAGTACTGCCGGAAGATCACCACCGCCGTCGAGTTGATGAAGAACGGCAGGATCATGCCGAGGTAGCTGTCGGCCAGGCCGTAATCCCGGGCGATCATGACGTAGAGCGGGATCATCAGCAGCTGGAACGGTACGACCTGCACCAGGAGGGCGAGGGCGAACGTCGCCCCGCGTCCCCGCCAGCGGAGGATCGCCAGGGCGTATCCGGCCAGGACGCCGAAGACGACCGTGCCGAGGATCACCCCGCCGGTGAAGATGCCCGAGTTGGCGAGCCCCTGCAGCAGGTCGATGCGCCCGTTGATGGCGGCGTAGTTGTCGAGCGTCAGATTCGCCGGGTTGGGGAACGCCCCCGCCGGCGTCGGATCGACGTTCGTCTGCAGCGAGCCGACGATCATGTAGAAGAACGGGAACAGGAACGCGAGCGCACCGATCGACAGCGCCGTGTACATCGCGATCTTCGACCCGAGTGCGCGCTTCATCGCTCCTCACCTCCCACGAGCTTGCGCTGCAGGGCAGCGATGGCCAGGACGAACACGATCAGTACGACGCCGATCGCGGCGGCGACGTCGGGGTTCTGCTGCTCGATGCCGCGCTGGTACATGAGCAGCACGGGCGACGTCGAGGCTCCGTTGGGACCGCCGCCACCGGTCAGCAGATACGGCTCGGTGAAGAGGTTCGCCCCGGTGATCGTGGCGAGCAGGACGACGAGCAGCGTCGCCGGCCGAACGCTCGGCACCGTCACCGAGAAGAACTGCCGCATCTTCCCGCCGCCGTCCATCGACACTGATTCGTACAGCTCGCGCGGCACGTTCTGGAGGGCGGCGAGGTAGAGCAGGATGTAGAACCCGAGCCCCTTCCACGTCACGAAGATCGCGATGGTCGGCATCGCCAGCGACGAGTTCACGAGCCACGACGGATCGGGCGCGAGCGGTCCGAGCACGTTGTTGACGAGTCCGCCGCGGGCGAAGAGGAAGAGCCAGACCGCGACGACGGCGACGGATGCCGTGACGTACGGCACGTAGTAGCTCACCCGGAAGAAGGTCCGCGCCCTCGTGACGCGGTCGAGCGCCGTCGCCAGCAGGATCGACAGCACGACCGTCAGCGGCACGTTGATGATCAGGAAGATCCCGACGTTGCCGAACGACCGCCAGACCTCGGGGTCGCTGAGCGCCGTGACGTAGTTGTCGAAGCCGACGAACGGCCGGTCGACCACGGCCCCCGGGGCGGCGAAGAAGTAGTCCTGGAACGACATCCAGACGGCGAACACCACCGGGTAGGCGAAGACGACCAGGACGAAGACGATGTAGGGCGCCGAGAAGAGGAGCCCGTGCGGCTGCGCGCCGAGGAGGCGGTGGAGGATGCCGCGGCGAGGCGCGGCATCCTTCCCGTCCTTCCCGGGGGTGGCACCGCGGGTCGCGCCGGGATCGGACCCGGCGCGACCCGGGACGACGGCGGTCATCTCAGCCCGCCGCCAGCTTGTCGACCTCTGCCGCGGTGTCGGAGAGGAACTGATCGACCGGCGTCTCACCGAAGATGACCGACTTCGAGTAGCCGTCACGGAAGGCCTGCCAGATCTCCACCGATCCGACGACGTTGGGCACCTCGACGGTGCGCGCGGCCTGATCGCCGAACTGCTCGTAGGCGGGGTTGTCGGCGAAGTACTCCGGATAGGTACCCGTCAGGTCCTGACGCAGCGGCATCTGGCCGGTGGCCTTCAGCCACTCGCCGTCCTGCTCCTCACTGGTGGCGAACTTGAGGACGTCCCAGGCCGTGCCCTTGCTCTTGCACGCGGTGAACATGCCGACGTTCTTCGCGTCGCTGAACGTCCAGGTGTCACCCGCCGAGGTGCCGTCCTTCGTCGGCACCGGCACGGCTCCCCACTCGATCGAGTCGCCGTACACACTGATCGCCCACGGCCCCACGATCGCCATGGCGGCGTACCCGTCGGCGAACGCGTCGCCCTGGTACTGCTCGTTGCCGGCGAGCTTCTCCTCGTAGAGGGTCCGCCAGAAGTCGGCGACGGCCTTGCCGTTGTCGTCGTCGAACGTCGCCTTGCCGTCCTCGAGCAGCTGCGTCCCTCCGGTCTGCGCCGCGTAGAGCGGGTAGAAGTCGAACCAGGACTGGAAGAACTCGCTCGTGGGGGCGGGGTTGATCGCGTACTCGGACACGCCCTTCTCCTTGAGGGTCCGGGCGGTCTCGAGGAACTCGTCGTAGGTGGACAGCTTCGGGTTCTCGGGGTCGAGCCCGGCCTTCTCGAAGAGGGCCTTGTTGTAGAAGATCATCACCGGGTTCGACTTCCACGGCAGCTGGTAGAAATCGCCGTCGTCGGAGCGGTACTGGTCGGCGAGGTCGCCGCTGCGGGCCGTGATGTAGTCGTCGCCGTCCTCGAAGGTCGACAGGTCGACGAGGCCCCCCTGGCGCTGGAAGCCCGGCACCGCCGCGGGCGAGGTGTTGAAGACGAGGCACGGGGCGTTGCCCGCGGTGATCGCGGCCCCGATGACCTCTTCGCTCGAGGCGCCGGCGGGGATCTCCTGCGCTTTGACCTGCTCGTCGGGGTGGTCGGCGTTCCATGCCTCGACCATCTTCTTGCCCCAGCCGATCTCGGCTTCGTTGTTGGAGTACCAGATGGTGATGTCGCCTCGGCTCTCGAGGTCGCCGCCACCACCTCCGCCTCCGCCGCCGCACGCGGTGAGGGCCAGCACACCGGCTGCGCCGGCTGCCGTGATGAGGATGCGTCGTTGCATGTCCTGCTCCTTCGTTCGGTTACTCGTGCTCTCTTGCTGTCGTCGGTCGCGCGTCACGCGCCCGTGGAGGTGCCGTCGAACCCCGGACGGCGAGGGTGGGATCGGGGAGGTCGAGGTGAGTGGGCGCGTCGCCGGCGATCGCGGCGAGCAGCGTGCGCGCGGCGGCCACGCCCCAGCCGCGGGCGTCGGTCGCGACGCTCGTGAGAGCGGGGTGCACCCAGCGGCCGATCTCGGTGTCGTCGAATCCGGTGATCGAGAGGTCGTCGGGCACACTCAGCCCGCGCTGGTGGGCGATCCCCATGCCGGCGACCGCCATGCTGTCGTTCGCGTAGATGATGGCTGTCGGCGGGGTCCCCTCGTCGAGGAGGGATGCCGTGGCGCGCGCGCCGTCGGCGGCGCTGAAGTCGGTCTCCACGACGACGACGTCGAGGCCGGCGGCATCCGCGGCATCGAGGAAGGCGTCGCGGCGGCGTTGGGCGTGGAGCATGCCGGAGGGCCCTGCGACGTGCCCGACGCGGCGGTGGCCGAGGCCGGCGAGGTGCTCGACGGCGAGACGGATGCCGGCTCCGTCGTCCGTCGAGACCGAGGCGAACGGCGAGGCGACGTCGGGGACGCCGAGGGTGACGGCGGGGATCCCGACTTCGGCGAGGAGCGCGATGCGCGGGTCCGCGACGCGGATGTCGGTGAGGATGACGCCGTCCACGCGTCGGTCCGAGGCGAGCGCCCGGTAGGTGGCCTCCTCCTGACGGCCCGGGTTCGCGACGGCGAGGACGAGGGCCTGCCCGGTGACGGAGAACTCGTCTTCGAGCCCGGCGATGAAGGAGGGGAAGAAGGGGTCGGCCGCGATGACGTCGGGGCTCCGCCCGATCACCAGTCCGCAGGCGAAGGCGCGCCCGACGCTGAGGGACCGGGCACTCAGGCTCGGCGTCCAGCCGAGTTCGGCGGCGGTGTCCATGATGCGCTGTCGTGTCTCGGCGGCGACGCCGGGACGACCGTTCAGTGCGAAGGAGACGAGGCCCTTGCTGACGCCTGCCGCGCGCGCGACATCCGCGATCGTGGGGCGGGTCTCGGGGGGCATCGGTCACTCCTTCGTGGCGGACCTGATCTACTAAACCGGTTCAGGCGACGAAAAGGCAAGACCTTGACACGCGCGTCGGCGCGGGCGTAAACGCTGATCAGCGCGTGGGCAGCTCCACGCGGACGCGCCATCGACCCTCGTCAGGGCCTGCGGCGAACGTGCCGCTCAGCACCTCGACGCGCTCTCGAAGCCGGGCGAGTCCGAATGCGGGACCGGGGCGCTGACCCGACACGGGGCGATGCGGATCGTTGATCACCGACAGCACGACGGTGTGCGGTGTCACCACGAGCGACAGCTCGATCGTCATGGCCGGCGCGCCGTGCTTCACGATGTTCGTGACCGCCTCCCGCGCGGCGCGGGTGAGGGTCGTCTCGATGATGCCGGCGAGCGCCGCGTCACCGGTGACCTCCGTCCGCACCGTGTGCCCGAGGTCGCGGAGCTTCTGGGCGAGGGAGTCGATCTCTCGGCGGATGCCGGGGGCGCCGGCATCCGTCACGGCGTCCGTCCCCGTCCTGCCGTGGATGAGCTGCAGCACGCGACGTGTGTCGGTCAGCGCCTGAGCGGATGCCGCGACGATCGCGCGCTGCGAGCTGGAGCGGATCTCGGGGTCGTCCGTGCGCTCCAGGACGCGGGCGTGCATGACGGTGATGGAGATCTCGTGCGCGATGACGTCGTGGAGCTCGTCGGCGATACGGGTGCGCTCCGCCAGCAGCGCCGCGTCGAGCTGCGCCTCGTGCGCGTCGACCTGCGAGGCGAGGACGACGTTCCGGCGGACGACGCGACGCAGGCCCCGTCCGACCGTTGCCGACAGGAGCCCGACGACGAAGACGGCCACCACTCCGCCGACGTCGAGACCCGGCGGCACCGTGGCGATCGCCGCCACCCAAGCGACGGCCGCGACCCCGTACGCGGTCGAGAACACGGCGCTGCAGCAGTAGAAGACGACCCCGATGCTCATGGCGACCGCGGTCAGATACTCACCGCTCTGACCCGCGACGACGGCGACGAATCCGGCGAGCACGAGGACGATGGCTCCCCACGTGGGCCGCCAGGCCATCGCGATGATCGAGCCGTTGGTGAGCACGGAGGCGGCGATCGTCGGCCACGAGACCGACGGCCCCGATGTCAGCTGCGCCCACACGACGTCGACCGCCGCGAGCAGGGGCAGCAGAGCCAGGATGGCGCGGGCGACCTTCGGGGGGAGGACGTAGTCCCACAGCTCGCGCTGCACGGCACGGGCTGCTCCGCCCGCGCCGTGCATGCCGCGGGTCAGTTGCAGATGCGCAGCACCCGGCACAGGTGCGTCCACAGATTTGTCGGCTGACTCGCGAACGGGATCCATCGGAACATTCTTTCTCTCCCCATCTCGATTTCGTGCCGGAAGGAGCTCCCGGCACGCCCTGCGCCCATCCTGACGCGAGGAGCGCCGGGGGACGCTCCTGCTCAAGACGCAATCCCGTCACCGCAAGACGCAAAACCGGCACCTATGCTGATCGCATGGACCCCATCCGAGTTCTCATCGCCGACGATGAGGCTCTCGTCCGACGGGCTCTCCAGGTGTTCTTGAACGCAGAACCGGGGATGACGGTCGTAGGAGAGGCGAGCGACGGACCGAGCGCTGTCCGCCTGAGCCTCGAACTGAAGCCCGACGTGATCCTGATGGACATCCGGATGCCGGGAGGCGACGGCATCCGCGCGATCGAGCAGTTGTCGGTCGACCTGCCGTCCGCACGGACCATCGCGATCACGACCTACGGATCCGACGAGACGGTGGCCGGCGCCCTCCGGGTCGGCGCCGTCGGCTTCCTCGTGAAGGATTCCGAACCGGAGCACATCACGGCGGCCGTCCGCAGCGCGCACCACGGCGGCTTCGTCCTGTCGTCGGTCGCCGGCCGAGATCTCGTCCGGCGGATCGGCGCGCAGGCGGGTCAGCCCACCGTCACACTGAGCCCCGCGGAACAGGTCTCCCGTCGTGAGCTCGACGTCCTCGAGCTGCTCGCCAAGGGGATGTCGAACGCCGAGATCGGGCGGGACCTCTTCCTGTCCGAGGCGACGGTCAAGTCGCACCTGCGCCGGATCATGACGAAGTGGGGCGTGCGCGATCGGGTGCAGGTCCTCCTCTACGCCGCGACCACCGGCGTCATCCGACTCCCCTGAGCGGGGCGGCGTCCCTCAGCTGCGCGAACGGCTCCGGCGCGACACGATCGCGTAGGCCGTCGCCGCGGCGGCGATGCCGGCCACGGCGGTGATCCCCCAGCGCAGGATCACCTCGACGTCGGTGAAGACGGCCAGGCAGATGTTGACCGTCAGCGCGACGATGAAGAGTGCGGCGAATGCCGCGCCGTCCGCGGCGGTCCGCTTCTTGTCAGCCATGGGATTCCTTACGTCGCGGACGAACGGGCACCGTGTGTCTGCCGCGCGTCGATGTGGGTGGGAACGCCTCGGAGCCTAGCCGCGGCCTGCGCACCTCGATACGGCGCGAGAGCGCATTCCATCCGGGGGCGGCACCCCGGGTGGTCCCGTTGCGTCTAAAGGCGGATGCGGATTGCGTCCCCCGCACGAACGCTGGGGCCTTTCGACTCAAGAGCGGCGACCCGAGCCGTCGGTAGCGTCACTTCCGGCGCTGCGATCGCGGTCACGAACGCAGCGTCACTGACAAACACCAACGGATCGAGAGGAAACATCATGGGGGCAGTTCTGAGGTTCATCGCGTGGGTCATCGCGAACATCGGCCGCTGGGGCCGTGCCGTCGCCGGCCAGGTCGGACGCATCACCGCGTGGGCACGCAACAACTGGCGTCGCGTGCTCGAGTGGATCAACGCGGGCATCTCGTTCGCGACGATCGTCGACTACATCCTGCGGATCCTCGGCATCGGCTGAGATCTGTCCCGATGGGACGGCACCACGTGCGCGCCGTCCCATCGGGACACCACGACCACGTAAGAAGAGAAGGAGAGACGACCCATGCCGCAGACACCGGACACCGGCATCCGCGTGAGGGGCGTCTCGAAGACGTACGGCGTCAAGCGCGTCCTCGACGACGTCTCCTTCGACATCCCCGCGGGCACCGTCACGGGCCTGCTGGGTCCCAACGGCTCGGGCAAGTCGACCGCGATGCGCACGATGCTCGGGTTGACGATCGCCGACGCCGGATCGACCACGTTCGACGGTGCCCTCTTCCGCGATCTCGCGCAGCCGGGCCGTACCGTCGGAGCCCTTCTCGACCCGGGCGCCCACCACCCCGGGCGCAGTGTCGAGGACACCCTCGCGACGGCCGCCATCCTGACCGGCTCACCGCGCGAGCGGGTCGGGGAACTCATCGCCACGCTCGGCCTGGCCTCTGCCGCACGTCGCCGCTTCGGCGCGCTCTCCCTCGGGATGAAGCAGCGGGTCGCCCTCGCGGTCGCGCTCGTCGGTCGGCCTCGACACCTCATCCTCGACGAGCCCATGAACGGTCTCGACATCGAGACCGGCGACTGGCTGCGATCGACTCTGGTCCATCACGCGCACACGACGGGCGGCTGCGTCCTCGTCTCGACGCATCTCCTCCAGGAACTCCAGACCTTCGCCGATCGCATCGTCGTCCTCAGCGAGGGCGCCATCCGCTACTCCGGCGAGGTCGGCGACCTCACCGCCGAAAAGAACGCGACGGCGACCGCTGCGGACACCGACCTGCTGCGACGCGCGCTCACGACCCGCGGCATCCCGTTCAGTGTGCGTCCCGAGGACGGGCGCTTCTCGGTAGGCATCGACCCCCGCTCCCTCAGCGAGATCTGCATCGCCGACCGCATCGTGCTCGACGAGCTCGCCGAGGACCGCGAGTCGATCAGCGACCTCTACCGTCGCCTGACGCGCGGCCAGTACCGAGTGGAAGGTGACGTCTTTGATCCTCGCTGACAGCCCCCCGCAGACGGCCGGCCGCTTCGGCCGCAGCCTGCGGGCCGAACTGCGGAACGTCCGCACGACACGGGGGACGCGGTGGGCGCTGGGCCTCACCGCCGCGCTCTGGGTCGTCGTCGGCGCCGGTGTCGCCGCGATCGCGCTGCTCGTCGACGCGGAATCGGTGAGCATATCCGGCGCGCTCCTCGGCATGGGAGCGGCCGTCACCGTGTTCGTCCCCATCCTGGCGATCTTCATCATGGCCGCCGACTGGCAGTCGCGAGACGTGCTGACGACGTTCGCCCTCGAACCGCGCCGGCACATCGTCTTCCTCGCCAAGGCGCTGACGGCGCTCATCGTGTGCACCGTCCTCGTCGCCATCGCCGCCGTCCTGGCCGTCGTGTTCACCGCCGGCCTCGCGCTCGCGGCCGGGGCGACCATCGTGTGGAACGCGGATGCGGAGAGCATCGCGGTCCTGCTCTGGAGCGCCGCCGTCGGCACCGTGTCGGGCATCGCGTACGGCGCGGCGACGCAGCGCGTCGCGATCGCCATCGTGTTCTCGCTCGTGCAGGGATTCGTGATCGACCCGCTGCTCATGCTCATCCCGCACGGCATCGGCTCGTGGTTCCGGCTGACCGCCGTCACCGAGGCCGGCAGCGGCACGGGCGAGCTCGGCCCGGCTCTGACGGCCGGACTGCTGTGGCTGGTCGTCCCGCTCGCCATCGGATTCGCCCGCAATCAGCGGGCCGACGTGCAATGACCGGCGCCCCCTCTGGAAAGGGGTCTGGCTGGCGTCTCGGTCAAGACGCCAGCCAGGGGTGCTTCGAATCGGATCGAGATGAAGCGGGATCAGTTTACGCGCACCGAGGTTTCGATCTCCCGAGAATCCACGCCGGACGGATGCCCGCCGACGCCGCCGGTGCGGGAGTATCGGGATCATGACCGTCCACGCGAGCACCCCGTCCTCGGGATACCCGCCGGCGCACGGCACCCGCGGTGACTCGGTGCTGGCACCCCGCGCCCTGACCTACCTCAACGTCCGCGAGGGCGTGACGACGGTCCTCGTCACCACGGCGCTCGCCGTCGCCATCGCCTTCCTCCCCGATCCAGGGTGGCGCACGGCGCTCTGGGTGATCGTCGGCATCCTCGCCGTCGTCTCCCTGCTGATCGAACTGCCCTGGCTCAACCGCAAGCAGGTCGAGAACACGAGCTACACCGCGACCGCCGACTACGTCTACATCACGCGCGGCTGGCTCTGGCGGCGGACCACCGTCATCGCGACGGCCCAGATCCTGAACGTCGAGGTCGTGCAGGGGCCGCTGCTGCGCGCGTTCGACGCCGTGAGCGTGAGATTCACGTGCATCTCCGAGGTCGAGGGCCTCGGCCCGCTCGAACCGCGCGCGGCGGAGCGCATCCGCACGACCGTGCTCCAAGCGCAGGCGGAGCCGGCGCGGTGACCGTCCCCTCCGACGAGGTCCCCCGGCGTCTTCCGCTGCGCTACCTTCCGGCGTCGTACCTGGAGTCCTCTCCCAAACTCGTCGGCACTTTCATCGCCGGCGCCGTCTATCTCTTCGGACCGGCCGTGTGGCCGGGCGCCTGGGCGTGGCTGGCGCTCGGCCCCCTGATCGCCGTTCTCGTATGCGAACCGGTCTGGCGGTGGACCTTCACCCGGGTGGCGCTCACCCCGGAGCACCTGGTGGTGACGACCGGTGCGTTCACGCGACGCCAGCAGTCCCTCGCCTGGGCCGACATCGGAACGGTCGACAGCAGGCAGTCCTGGGCTTTCGCCCGATGGGACCTGCGCGTCCTCACCCTGTCTCAGGCCGGCGACGAGCGGACCAAGGTCCACCTGTGGGCGGTCGACGAGGACCTCCATCGCGAGGTGACGGCGCGCGCCGGGCACGCGCTCGGGACGGCTGAGGCCGAGGTGACCGCCGAGCAGACGGGCCCGGCGCCCGGCATCCTGCTCTACCGGGTGCGGCTGACGCACCTGCTGCTCGCGAGCGTCGTCTACGGCCAGTTCGCCCTCATCGGCGGTGGCGCGGCGTTGGGGGTGTCCGAGACGCTGGGCATGTTCGGCGCCGACGCGGCGCTCACCCGGTGGCTCCCGCTCCCCCCGGCCGTCTGGGCGGTGGCGATCGCCGTCGGCATCGTCGCGCTCGGCCTCGTGCTGACGGTGGTGCGCTACGCCTCGTTCGAGGTGCGACGGATGCCGGGCGACCGGATCGTGATCTCCTACGGCCTGTTCTCCACCCACACCCGGAGCGTCTCGCGGGCGACGACGATCGGCGTCGTGCTGCAGCGCAACCTCGTCGAGACGCTGCTCGGACGCGTCCGACTGTCGCTTCTGACGACGGACTCGGCCGCGCAGCTCGGCACGAACCTCCTCCTCCCGTCGCTCCCCCGCCGGGTCGTGGAACGCCTGCTGCACGAGGCGTTCGACGAGGACCCGTCGACGCGCCTGCTCACCGGCGATCGGGGTGCCCGAGCCATCGGTACGGGTGTCGTTCTGCTCGCCGGGCTGATCGCTGCCGCCGTCCTCGCCGGCTGGGTCGCCGCGTGGCTGGGGTGGCCGCCGCTGCTCGTCCTCGCGACCGGTGCGATCGTCTTCGCGATCGCCTGGCCCGTCACGGTCGTCCTCTGTTCACGACTGCGGGTCGACGCAGGTTCCAACCGGGTCGTCCTCCTCGTCAGTCACGTCGTGCAACGGCAGACGGTGCTGTCCGCCGCGGCCGTGCACATCGTGGGCACGAGCCGGCTCGCGGGGCATCCGCTCGTCGCCGACGTGTGCTTCTACGCAGGGATGCCGCGCACCTTCCGGGCACTCCGGTTCCGCCCCGCGGAGGTCGACGCGCTGTCGGCTCGGATCGCCGAGACGGTTCCGCTGGCGAGGACGCATCGTCGTGCGCCCGCGCCCTCGCTCACTTGACGAGCGGGAAGAGGATCGTCTCGCGGATGCCGAGGCCGGTGATCGCCATCAGCAGGCGGTCGATGCCCATGCCCATGCCACCGGTGGGCGGCATGCCGTGCTCGAGCGCGCGCAGGAACTCCTCGTCGACACGCATCGCCTCGTCGTCGCCGCGCGCGGCGAGCTTCGCCTGCTCGACGAAACGCTCGCGCTGGATGACGGGGTCGACGAGCTCGGAGTAGCCGGTCGCGAGCTCGAAGCCGCGGACGTAGAGGTCCCACTTCTCGACGACACCGGGAATGGTGCGGTGCTCGCGCACGAGGGGCGAGGTGTCGAGCGGGAAGTCCATGACGAATGTCGGGCGCTCGAGGCCGCCCTTCACGAAGTGCTCCCACAGCTCCTCGACGAGCTTTCCGTGGGTGGCGATCTTCTCCGGCACCTCGACGCCCGACTCGGCCGCGAAGGTCTGGAGCTCCTCGAACGAGGTCTCGGGCGTGATGCGGCGACCGGCGGCATCCGACAGCGACTCGTACATCGAGATGCGGTCCCATTGGCCGCCGAGGTCGTACTCGGTGCCGTCGGCCCACGTGACGGTGGTGGAGCCGGCGACGGCGATCGCGGCGTTCTGGATGAGCTCCTGCGTCAGGTCGGCGATGCCGTTGTAGTCGCTGTAGGACTGGTAGGCCTCGAGCATCGCGAACTCGGGGCTGTGGGTGGAGTCGGCGCCCTCGTTGCGGAAGTTGCGGTTGATCTCGTAGACCCGGTCGATGCCGCCGACGACGGCGCGCTTGAGGAAGAGCTCCGGCGCGATGCGGAGGAACAGCTCGGTGTCGAACGCGTTCGAGTGCGTCACGAACGGGCGGGCGGCGGCACCGCCGTGCTGCACCTGCAGCATCGGCGTCTCGACCTCGAGGAAGCCGTGCGCGTCGAACGTGCGCCGCAGCGACGCGTTCACCTTGGCGCGGGCGACGACGGTCTCGCGGGCGGTGTCGCGGACGATCAGGTCGAGGAAGCGCGACCGCACACGGCTCTCCTCGCTCAGCTCGGAGTGCAGGTTCGGGAGCGGCAGCAGCGCCTTCGCGGCGATCGTCCAGTCGGTGACCATGATCGACAGCTCGCCGCGGCGACTGGAGATGACCTGACCGGTGACCGAGACGTGGTCGCCGAGGTCGACGAGCTCCTTCCACGCCTGCAGCGACTCGTCGCCCACCTCGGCGAGGGAGACCATCGCCTGGATGCGGCTGCCGTCGCCGGACTGCAGGGCTGCGAAGCAGAGCTTGCCGGTGTTGCGGCTGAACACGATCCGGCCGGCGACCGACGCGGTCTCGCCGGTCTCATCGCCCGCCTCGAGCGATGCGAACCGCTCGCGCAGAGCTGAGATCGTGTCGGTGACGGGCACGGTCACGGGGTATGCGCCACCCGCGGCATCCGCTCGTTCGCTCAACAGCCGTTCCCGCTTCGCGAGACGGACCGCCTTCTGCTCGATGACGTCCTCTTCGGTCGTCTCGGCGGGCGTGGGCGCGGACGCGTCGGTCATGTTCGGGGGCTCCTCGGGGATTCGACCCTTCAGTCTATCGACGGGCTGCGGGCGGTTTCGGCGCGGGCGGCGCGGGCGCGGGGTGTGTGCGCCGGGTGTGCGCCAGGTGTGCGCGGATGCAAGAGATCCGCCCCGACACGCCGCGGCACGGCATCCCACCCCGGGGTGTCGCGCACAATCCCTTGCATCCGCGATCACCCCGCCGGCCCAGCCTCAGCGGCGCGGGGTCCAGCCGGGCGGGCGGGGGTCGCCGCCGGCCGCACGCTCGGCGTCGAACGCGGCCGACCAGCCCTGTGCGGCGTCGACCGCATCGAAGCCGCCCCGCGCCACGCGGAACCCGACATCGTCGTGCGTCATGCGGGGTCCGCCGCCGCGACGGGTGCCGGCGCGGACGTTCCACGCGTCGTCAGCGAAGCCGCCACCGCGGAACACCCGGTAGTCGTCGTAGCGCTCGGTGTCGAGGAAGTCCCAGCACCATTCCCACACGTTGCCGAGGGTGTCGAACAGCCCGTTCAGGTTGGGGAGCTTGCCGCCGACCGGCTGCGGCGAGGTCACGCCGT
Organism: Microbacterium sp. LMI1x-1-1.1; assembly: GCF_040676205.1. Taxonomy (NCBI): domain Bacteria; kingdom Bacillati; phylum Actinomycetota; class Actinomycetes; order Micrococcales; family Microbacteriaceae; genus Microbacterium; species Microbacterium sp. LMI1x-1-1.1. The sequence goes on along the minus strand of NZ_JBEGHM010000001.1, from coordinate 814,747 downwards.
CACCGGCGGTCCACGCCACCTCGGGGAGTGGACCGTAGTGCGGGCCGGCCGACCCGGCGCGGCACGCGTACTCCCACTCGGCCTCCGTCGGCAGGCGGAAGCCGTCGCTGTCGACGTGCCACCGCACCTCTTCGCCGTCGACGGCATAGGCCGGATCGAGCCCCTCCCACTCCGACAGCGCGTTGCAGAACCGCACGGCGCGCAGCCAGCTCACCTCGACGGCAGGACGGCGGGGGTCGGATGCCGCCACCCCGATCACCTCTGACAGCTGCTCCTGCGTGACGGGGTAGACGCCGATCTCGAAGGGCTCGAGCGCGACGGTCCACCGCCGCCGGCGTCGAGCGTCGTGCAGTTCGACGCTGCCTGCGGGGATGCGGGCGAGCTCCACGTCGCTCACGAGAGGAGCGGCCCGTCGCCCAGCGCAGGGGCGGCGTCACTCAGCGCGCGGTCGATCGTCGTGTGGACGAGCGCCGAGAGGTACCTCGAGGGATCCTCGACGCCGGCGCCGCGGAGCAGGCCGGCCGACTGTTGCACGATCGACGACGAGAAGGCCGTCGCGGTCGAGATCGCCTCGCCGTATGCGGCACGGTCGGCGTCGGCGACCACGACCGGTTCGCACCCCATCTCGACCGCGAGCGCTTGCGCGATCGGCAGGACCGCGGCGGGCGCTGTCACGGCGGCGTACGCGTCTTTGAGGGCGCGAAGGTCCGTCGACGTGCCCGTGAAGGCGATGGCGGGATGGATGGCGACGGGTATGGCACCCCGCGCCGCGGCGGGAGCGAGCACCTGTATGCCGTGCGCGGCATCCGTGTGCATCAGGATCTGGCCCACCTGCCAGGCACCGAGTTCGGCGAGGCCCGACACGAGCCCCGGCAGCTCGTCGTGCGGCACGGCGAGGACCACGAGTTCGCTGCGTCGGACGACCTCTTCGGCGCTGACCCTCGGCACCTCGGGGAGGATCGCCTCGACCCGGTCATCGTCCGATCCCGACGTGATCCCGGTGAGCGCGTGCCCGGCCCCCGCGAGAGCGGCGGCGATGACGGGCCCGACCCGCCCGGCGCCGATCACGCCGACACCGAGGCGCCCCTCGCGGTTCATCGCTCCTCCGTCGGCGACGTCGGCGGGGCGGGCGGCACCCACAAGGGCGGCACCGGCGCAGGGGGCGCGAGCGGCGGCGCGACCGAAGCCGCTTCCGGCCACTCCACCTCGACCGCGTTCCCGTCGGTCGGCTGAGCGCTCTCGGCGGATGCCGCGGCCACCGCGGCATCCGTGATCGCCCGCCACAGCTCGTAGGCGCGAGCGTGGTCGATCGACTCGATGGTGCCGTTCACGGGTCCCATGACCGTGTGTCCCGTGATGGCGGCCAGCCCGAGGCGACGCGCGAGCGGGCCCTGCGAGAGACGCACGGACTGCATGCGGGCCAGCGGCAGGATCGTGAGCTTCGGCCACAGCCGGCCGGTCCGCATCAGCACCGCCTGCGGCAGGACGAGGATGCCGTTGCGTCGCCACGTGAGCGGGTCGATCACCCGCGCCCGGGCAGGCGACGTGACGTACCCGTCACCCTCGCGGGGACCGCGGAGACCCGCGTCGAGCATCGCGGCGTCGACGGAGAGGGACGGCAGCAGCAGTCGCAGGACCCGCTCGACGTCGGCCTGCGTACCGATGGGCAGCACGTCGCCCATCTGGGCTGCCGATGCGTCGCTCGCCGAGCGGCCCGAGAGCTTGTTCACCCGGATCCGGTACCAGCCACCCCACCGCCACAGCAGCGGCTGCCGGATGTCGACGGCGTGCACGCGACCCGGGGGCAGCGTCTCGGTGACCGTCGTGAGCAGACCGAAGGTGACGCGCACTCCCGCCGACGACGGCGCGATCGAGTAGCGGACCGTCTTGATGAACTGCCGCACCGCGTACGCGCCGAAACCGATCGCCGCGGGGATGGACGCACCGAGAGCGGGGATGATCCAGATCGGTTGCAGCACGAGCCCGACGATCGCCGCCACCACGACCAGCACGAACCAGATGGTCGAGCCTGACAACAACCCCGCGAGGATGAGACGCGATATCGGCACGCGCACGATGGACTCGGGTTCGGCACCGTCGTCGTCGACACCGTCGATGATCTCGCTGATCCCGGCGGTCACGCGAGAGGTCAGCGGCCCGCCCGCGGATGCCGGGCGGCCAGCGGCATCCTTCGTCCGGTGTCCCGACGCGAGGCGCAGGATGTCGCCGCGGACCGTCTCGGCGTTGCGGGTCGACAGGTACTCGAGCTTGACGTTCGCGTCGAGGCCGGCGCCGACCACCTCGAGCTTGGCGAGTCCGACGAGGCGGGCGAGGGCGGGGCGCGTGAGGTTGACGCCCTGCACGCGGTCGAGCGGTGCGCGACGGTGCGTGCGGAACAGCACGCCGCTGCGCACCTCGACCTCGTCGCCCGTGATGCGGAAGGTGTGGAAGCGCCAGGCCGTCCAGAAGAGGGCGATCAGGATGACGAGGCCGACCGCCACGGCGACGATGGCCTGCACCGCGATGCCGTTCTGCAAGACGAAGTCGACCGGGTCCTCCTCGCCGTAGCGGAAGTTCTCGGGCAGGAAGAACGAGATCAGTCGGTCGCGGAGGTTCGCGACCAGGATGCCGATGATCACGATGAGCGTCAGCCCGCCGCGCAGGAGCGGCGACAGGGGATGCATCCGGTGCCATTCGCCGTCGCTCATCTCGGAGCGGACCGCGGCGGGCGGCGGAGCGGACGCCTGCGCGAGCGGCGCGGGCTGGGGGTCGAGATCGCTCACAGACCGGTCCGCCGGGTCTCAGCCACCTCGATGAGCGTGTCGCGCAGCTGTTCGGCGTCGCGCTGCGGCAGGCCGGGGATCGTCACACCGGTGGATGCCGCCGCGGTGACGAGCTTCAACTGGGCGATGCCCAGCATCCGATCGAGCGGGCCGTGCGTGATGTCGACGAGCTGGAGGCGGCCGTACGGGACCGACACCATCCGCTGCCACAGGATGCCGCGTCGGAAGACGAGGTCGTCCTCGCGCAGCTGATAGCCGATCGACCGCGCCTGCCGCGGTGTGACGACGAGCGTCACGAGGAAGATCGCGAAAAGGATGCCGCCGGGGATGAACGGCCACGTCGCTTCGAACATGAGCCAGAGCGTCAGTACCGCGGCCGCGATCAGCAGGAGCACGACGACGTAGCCGATGACCTGCCCGATCACGTACTTGCGCGACAGCTGGCGCCAGGCGCCATTCCCCAGCGGGAGCCGCGAGGCACCCCGCGGTTCGAGGATCTTCGTGAACGTCTCGTCAGTCGGAGTGGGAGAGCCCGTAGCCGGGTTCGTCGGGTCCGGGCTGGTCGTCATCATCGTCCTTCCGGATGGTGCACAGGTGTTCGGCGACGAGTGCACCGGCGACGAGGAGCAACCCGCCCCCCACCGCGGCGATCACCGCACCCGTTGAGCCTAACGAGGGCGACACGGGTCGTGTGAGCACGAAGGCGAGAAGCCCTCCGCCGAATCCGGCGACGAGCGCTCCGACGATGCTCGACGCCTTGGCCAGCATCGCGATGCGGAGCGCTCGGAAGGGGTCGACGGGTGCTGCGGTTCCGGCTGTCGCCCGGCGGACCGGGATGGCAGCGAGGACGACGGCGGCACCGAGCGCGACGAGCAGGATCGGTAACAGCGGCGACGGGGTGAAGGTCGGCTGCCCCATCCCCGTGAGGACCTGGTCGACGAAGAACCCCGCGATGCCGGCAACGACGGCGACCGCGACGAGGAGGAGCGGGTTCGTACGCCTCATCCCGCACCTCCGGGCAACGCGGCGCGCAGGTCGGCGACCGTGCCCACGCCGGGGAGCACCGCGTCGGGGTCGATGCTCAGCCACGGGTCGAGCACGAAGTCGCGTTCCGCGGCACGGGGATGCGGCAGCACGAGAGCCGGGTCGTCGGAACGCACGTCGCCGTAGGTGATGAGGTCGAGGTCGAGGGTGCGGCTCCCCCACCGCTCGCGCCGCTCACGGCCGTGCCGGCCCTCGATCGCGTGCAGATAGCCGAGGAGCAGCGACGGGGCGAGACGCGTGTCGATGAGCGCGACCGTGTTCAGGTAGCGGGGGGCGTCGGCATCCGGCCCGCCGAGGGTGATCGCGACCGACTCGATCGGCTCGGCCGCGGCGACCAGCACGGTCATCGGCAGGCGGCCGAGGTCGGCGATCGCCTCGGCGATGGTGTCGGCGCGCTGACCCAGATTCGCGCCGAGGGCGACGACGGCGCGGTGGGCGGGGCCGTGCGCGCGCGGCTCCTTCTGCGGCATCCCCTCGGCCAGGCGGCGGCTCATGCGCGGGACCGCCTCACCGTGACGGCGACATCGCCGAACGGCACCGGGATCGGCGCGGCGGGTTTGTGCACGGTGACGGCGACCGCGTCGACGAGCGACCAGCCCGTGAGGACGGCGGTCGCGATGCGCTCGGCGACGGTCTCGATGAGGTCGACGGGGTCGCCCGCGAGGATCGCGGCGACGCGCTCAGCGACCTCCCCGTAGTGGACGGTGTCGGTGACGTCGTCGGTCGCCGCGGCGCGGGCCAACGACAGCGACAGGACCAGGTCGGCGACGAACTCCTGCCCGTCGCGGCGCTCGTGCTCGTAGACGCCGTGGAATCCGGTGGCACGGATGCCGGTGATCGCGATCTCGTCGGTCGTCATCCTTCACCCTCCCACGCGGTCCGCACGGCGAGGGCGAGACGCGTCGCGGCGACGTCGTGCACGCGCACCGCCCAGGCGCCGGCCTGCGCGGCGAGGACACTCGTGACGGCCGTGGCGAGGTCGAGGTCCGACTCACCGCTGAGCTCGATACCTGCACCGGACGCGGCGACCGCCAGCATCCGCTTACGGCTCGTGCCGAGGAGCACGCGATGACCACCGCCGACGAGCTCGTCGAGGCCGCGGACGACCTGCCAGTTCTGCTCGGGCGTCTTGCCGAAGCCGAAGCCCGGGTCGACGATGATGCGGTGATCCGGGATGCCGGCCGCCCGAGCGGCGGCGACGCGCTCAGCGAGTTCGCCGACCACCTCCGCGACGATGTCGTCGTAGACGGCGGTGCCGTACATGTCGTCGGAGTGCCCGCGCCAGTGCTGCACGACGACGTCCGCGTCGGTGCGGGCGACGGCGGCGAGCATGTCGGGGTCGGCGAGGCCGCCCGAGACGTCGTTCACGATCCGGGCACCGGCTGCGACCGCGGCAGCGGCAGTGCCCGCGTTCATCGTGTCGACGCTGATGACCGCCCCGTCGGCGGCGAGCGTCTCGATGACCGGCAGGATGCGCGCCTGCTCGTCGTCCTGCGCGACCCGCGTCGCGCCGGGACGAGTGGACTCCCCGCCGATGTCGAGCAGGTCAGCCCCGTCGGCGAGGAGGGCGCGGCCGTGCGCGATCGCCGCCTCGTGCGTCGCGTACCGTCCGCCATCGCTGAACGAGTCCGGCGTGACGTTCACGATGCCCATGACGAGGGTCATGTCCGGCCGCCGGTCAGCAGGGCGATCGCCTCGGCGCGCGCCACGGGGTCGGTGAACACGCCGCGGGCGGCGATGGTGACAGTGGATGCCGCGGGCTGCCGTCCCCCGCGCATAGTCACGCACTCGTGCACCGCGTCGAGCACGACGAGCACACCGCGGGTGTCGATCGAGCCGGCGATCGCGTCGGCGACCTGCTCGCCCAGGCGCTCCTGCACCTGCGGGCGCGCCGCGAGGATGTCGATCACCTTCGGCAGAGCGCCGAGTCCCACGACCTGCTCGCCGGGAAGGTAGGCGACGTGCGCGTGCCCGGCGAACGGCAGCAGGTGGTGCTCGCAGACGGAGCGGAACCGGATGTCGCGGAGCATGACCGCACCGGAGGGGAGCGTGTCGGGCGCCGGACCGCGCGTGACCGAGATCGTGTGCGCGAGCGGGGCTGCGGCATCCTCACCCACACCCGAGAAGAACTCCGCATACGCGTCCGCGACGCGCTGCGGAGTCAGCTTCAGGCCGGGACGTTCCGGGTCTTCACCGATGGCGACGAGCAGTTCCCGCACCAGTTCGGAGACGCGCTCGCGGTCGACCGCCATGCGCGCCGCCTCAGGCCGTCGCGGGTCGAGCCTGCCCGGTCGCGTGGCGCGCCGGCGAGGTCTCGGGGGCCGGCTGCTCGGCCTCGGTGTTCGCCGCGACCGGAGCCTCGGCGCGACGGGGCACCTCGACGGGCGGAAGCGTCGAGACGGGACGCTCGCTGCTCGAGAGCCACTGCGGCCGGGGCGGCAGGCGCTTGATGTCCTTGAAGATCTCGGCGAGCTCGAGGTGATCGAGCGTCTCCTTCTCGAGCAGCGCCAGGGCGAGCCGGTCGAGGACCTCGCGGTTCGCGTTCAGCACCTCGTACGCCTCGTTGTGCGCCTGCTCGATGAGTCCGCGCACCTGGGCGTCGACGCGCTCGGCGATGCGCTCGCTGAAGTCGCGGCCGTGACCCATGTCGCGTCCCATGAAGACCTCACCCGACGACGAGCCGAGCTTCACGGGCCCGACGTCGGTGGTCATGCCGTACTCGGTGACCATCTTGCGGGCGATGCCGGTCGCCTTCTCGATGTCGTTCGAGGCACCCGTGGTGGGGTCGTGGAAGACGATCTCCTCGGCGACGCGGCCGCCCATCGCATACGTCAGCTGGTCCTGCAGCTCGTTGCGGGTGATGGAGTACTTGTCGTCGAGCGGCAGCACCATCGTGTACCCGAGCGCCTTGCCACGGGGAAGGATCGTGACCTTCGTGACGGGGTCGGTGTGGTTCATCGCTGCGGCGGCGAGGGCGTGGCCGCCCTCGTGGTACGCCGTGATCAGCTTCTCCTTGTCCTTCATGACGCGCGTGCGACGCTGCGGACCGGCGATGACACGGTCGATCGCTTCGTCGAGGGCGCGCATGTCGATGAGCTGGGCATTCGAGCGGGCGGTCAGGAGCGCGGCCTCGTTCAGGACGTTGGCCAGGTCGGCGCCGGTGAAGCCGGGCGTCTTGCGCGCGATGACGGCGAGGTCGACCGAGGGCGAGAGCGGCTTGCCGCGGCCGTGCACCTCGAGGATGCGCTGGCGACCCTTCAGGTCGGGCGCGTCGACGCCGATCTGGCGGTCGAAGCGGCCCGGGCGGAGGAGCGCGGGGTCGAGGATGTCGGGGCGGTTCGTCGCCGCGATCACGAGCACCGAGACCTTCGGGTCGAAGCCGTCCATCTCGACGAGCATCTGGTTGAGCGTCTGCTCGCGCTCGTCGTGACCGCCGCCCATTCCGGCGCCGCGGTGGCGACCGACGGCGTCGATCTCGTCGATGAAGATGATGGCCGGAGCGTTCTCCTTGGCCTCCTTGAAGAGGTCGCGCACGCGGCTCGCGCCGACACCCACGAACATCTCGACGAAATCGGAACCCGAGATCGAGTAGAACGGGACGCCCGCCTCGCCGGCGACGGCGCGCGCGAGCAGGGTCTTACCGGTTCCGGGAGGGCCGTACAGCAGCACGCCCTTCGGGATGCGGGCGCCGACGGCCTGGAACTTCGCCGGGTCCTTCAGGAAGTCCTTGATCTCCTGCATCTCCTCGATGGCCTCGTCGGAGCCGGCCACGTCGGCGAAGGTGACCGTCGGGGTCTCCTTGGTCACGAGCTTGGCGCGCGACTTGCCGAACTGCATGACCTTGCTGCCGCCGCCCTGGGCGCTCGAGAGCAGCCACCAGAAGAGCAGACCGAGGATGAGGATGGGCAGGAGGATCGAGATCAGGCTGCCGAACCAGCTGGTCTGCGGCACGACGTCGTTGTAACCGTCCTTGGGGGCGGCCGAGTCGACGGCCTGCACCACCGCGTCCGCACGTTCGGTGACGTAGTAGAACTGCACGTTCGTCGAACCCTCGAACGCCTTGTCCAGCGTGAGGTCGACGCGGTTGTCGCCGTCGGTGATCGTGGCCTGCGAGACCGTCGACCCGTCGAGGAGCTTCAAGCCCTCCAGCGTGGTGATGCTCTTGGCGCCGGTGAGGTTCGAGATCAGCGTCATGCCGATGATCAAGAGCACGCCGATGAGCACCACGTAGAGGAACGGGTTGCGGGAGAGCTTCTTGACGTTCATTGTGCGTTCAGGCTACCCCCGCGGCGCTATGCGGGGTCTGTGCGTTCGTTTTGGGCGTACCGCGCGAACTCAGGAGTAGACGTGGGGCGCGAGGACCGCCACGTCGCGGAGATTGCGGTACTTCTCCGCGAAGTCCAATCCGTACCCGACGACGAACTCGACCGGGATGTCGAAACCGACGTAGCGGCAGTCGATCTCGACCTTCGCGGCCTCGGGCTTGCGGAGCAATGCGAGGACCTCGATCGAGGCCGCGCCGCGCGAGGCGAAGTTCTCGAGCAGCCAGCTCAGCGTCAGGCCGGAGTCGATGATGTCCTCGACGATCAGGACGTGCTTGCCCGAGATGTCGGTGTCGAGGTCCTTCCGGATCTGCACGACGCCGCTCGACTTCGTGCCGGCCCCGTAGGACGACACGGCCATCCAGTCCATCTCCATGGGGCGCTTCAGCGAACGGGCGAAGTCGGCCATCACCATGACCGCGCCCTTCAGCACACCGACGAGCAGCAGGTCCTTGCCCTCGTAGTCCGCCTCCACCCGACGGGCGAGCTCTTCGAGCTTCGCCTGGATCTCCTCCTCGGTGACGAGGACATCGGTGAGCTGGTCGGCGATCTCGGCTGCGCGCATTGCAGAAGTCTAAAGACCGGATCCGGCCCCCGTGAACTCGATCAGGGCGCCCGCGCGGCGGGCGCGGCATCCGGGCAGGTCGATCGGCCCCTGCCCCGCCCACTCGGTGACCAGTCGCGCCACCTCGAGCGTCTGCGTGCGGGTGAGCGAGACGTGGAACTCGCTGGCGACCACGTGCCGGATGATGCGGTGACGGAGCGCGGGAGGGTTGGCGGCGAGCGCGGCGACCGAGACCGCGATGCCGGCCTCGGCGGGTTCGACGATGTCCTCGATCGTCTCGTCGATCATCTCGTCGAAGGCCTCGGCGTCCTCGCGCAGCTGCGCCGCCGTGCGCACCAGTGCCTCGGCGATGCCGGGTCCGAGTTCGGCCTCGAGCATCGGCAGCACCGTCTCGCGGACGCGCACCCGCGCGTACTTCGGGTCGCGGTTGTGCGGGTCGTCCCACGGCTCGAGTCCCCGCGCCGCGCAGGCGTCCCGGGTGGTCGCGCGGCGCACCTCGAGCAGGGGTCGCAGCAGAGGGATGCCGTCGAGATCGGATGCCGCTGCCATTCCCTGCAGGCTGCCCGCACCGGATCCGCGTGCCAAGCCCAGGAGCACCGTCTCGGCCTGGTCGTCCAGCGTGTGCCCGAGGAGCACAGCCGCGGCACGCACGTCGCGCGCGGCATCCCGCAGCACGCCGTATCGCGCATCGCGCGCCGCCGCTTCGGGTCCGCCCTCGGTGCCGACCTCCACCCGCACGATGAGCGGATCGAGGCCGAGCGTCGCGGCGGCACGCGCAGCGGCCGAGGCGACCTCGGCGGAGTCCGGCTGCAGACCGTGGTCGACGGTGACGGATGCCGCGCGCAGCCCGAGCTTCGGCGCCTCGAAGCCGACCGCCGCGGCGAGCGCGAGCGAATCGGCGCCGCCCGAGAGCCCGACGATGACGACAGACCCCTCCGGGAGGCCGGTCAGTGCGGAGCGGACGGCACGGCGGACCTCGGCGACGGCGGGATGCAGGGACGGCACCGCTCCACCGTACCGAGCGCTCCTCCGCCACCGGGCGTGCCGAGCGCAGGAGAAACCGCCCCCTGACGGGCCGGGACCGCCGTCCACGAGCGTTTCACCCTGCGTTGGGCACACGCACCCGCGCAAGTAGGCTTGTGCCCGCATCCCACCGGACTTTCAAAGGAGCACAGGTATGGGCGCGTACGACGCCGTCATCGAGATCCCGCGCGGCAGCCGCGTGAAGTACGAGGTCGACCACGGCACGGGCCGCGTCTTCCTCGACCGCGTTCTGTTCACCCCCATGGGGTACCCCGCGAACTACGGCTTCTTCGAGAACACGCTCGGCGAGGACGGCGACCCGCTCGACGTGCTCGTCCTCCTCGACCGCGAGATCTACCCCGGCGTGCTCGCCAAGGTCCGTCCCGTCGCCGTCCTCAAGATGAGCGACGAGGCCGGCGGCGACGACAAGGTCGTCGCGGTCCTCGCGAAGGACCCGCGCTGGGCGCACATCCAGGACGTCGACGACATCGACGAGTGGACCAAGGGCGAGATCGGCCACTTCTTCGAGCGCTATAAGGACCTCGAGCCCGGCAAGTGGGTCAAGGTCGACGAGTGGGCCGGTGCCGCTGAGGCCGAGCGTCTCGTGTCCGAGGCCTTCACGCGCTTCGACGAGCACGAGGGCGAGACCCGCACGCAGGGTGAAGGTGAAGCGCCCAACAGCCTCTGAGGCTCACAACGACGAAGGTCGGATGCCGCGCGGCACCCGACCTTCGTCGTTTCGGGACGCTGAGCGTCAGACGCTGATGCCGCGGGCGCGCAGGAAGGGTGCCGGGTCGACGCGGATGCCGCCGCGGTAGACCTCGAAGTGCAGGTGGCAGCCCGTGGAGGCGCCGGTGCTGCCGATGTAGGCGATCGTCTGGCCGGCACGGACGTAGTCGCCGTATCCGACTGCGTAGCCGCCGTCGATGATGTGCGCGTAGCCGGTGATGGTGCCGTCGCTGTGGCGCACCTTGATGAAGTTCCCCCAGCCGCCGCTGTAGCCGGCGAAGACGACGGTGCCGGAGGCAGCCGCGTAGATGGGCGATCCGCACGAGCTGGCGAAGTCGATGCCGCGGTGGCCGCTGGCCGTGCAGCCGCTGGGCGTGCAGATGCTGCCGCGGACGCCGAACCAGGAGCTGATGTAGCCGTGGGCGGGGCGCACCCAGCCGGATGGCTGCACGACTCCACCGCTGCCGCCGCTGCTGCTTCCGCCACCGGAGGAACCGCCCGACGACGATCCGCCGCCGCTGGATCCGCCGCCGTTGTTGTTGTTCTTGGCCTCTTCTTCGCGGCGACGCTTCTCTTCTGCGAGGCGACGCGCTTCCTCCTCGCGGGCCCGGCGAGCGGCCTCCTCGCGGGCCTTGCGGGCGGCCTCTTCACGGCGCTTGCGCTCGGCCTCGACGCCGGCCTTGTAGGCGGTGACGGTCTTCGCGGTGGTGTCCTGCAGGGCCTGCAGCTGCGCCTCGAGCACTTCGCGGTGCTCGTTCTGCGCGGCCAGAGCAGCCTGTGCGGCCTGCGCGGCATCCTGAGCGGCCTGCATCTTCTGCTCGGCCTCGACCTTGCGCTTGTCACGCTCGTCGCGGGCGACCTGCGCCTGCGCAGCGAGGCTCTTCGCGCTGTCGCGCGCGCCGACGGCTTCGGCATAGACATCGCGGTTGGCATCGACGAGGCGATCCATCGTGCCGAGGCGGCCGAGGAGGTCGTCGGCGCTCGCGGAGGAATCCGAGAAGAAGAGCTCGAGGGTGGCATCACCCTTGCCGGAGCGGTACTGCTCGGCGGCGAGCACACCGAGCTTGCCGGCGGCGGCCTTGGCGCGCTTCTCCTCGGCGTCGGCCTGCGCCTGACGCTGATCCGCAAGCGCTGCAGCGTCTTCGTACGCGATCAGGGCGTCCTGATATTCGGCGCCCAAGCGCTCGGCCTCGGCCTGCTTGACGGTGACGTCGTTCTCGAGAGACGAGATGAGGTTCTGGATGCGGGTGATCTCGGTGCCCTTGGACGCCTCGTTCTGACGCGCCTTCTGGACGTCATCCCAGCTGGGGTAGGACGTGGCGGCGAAGGCCGGGAGGGCGAAGCCGAGACCGGTGGATGCCGCGGCCACACCGAGGACGCCGAGGCCCAGGGCGTTCCGCCGGCTGATGCGCGACGAGAACGAGCGCGTCTCTTCGGCGGTGGGCGCGCAGCCGCAGTCGGCTCCGGTCGCTTCGGGCAGGTCGGTCACTGCACACACCCTTCCCTCGGCCAGATGGCGTGCTGATCCGCCCATCACAGTAGCAACACTGTTCACATTCGTCACAGGTCGAGACCGAGACGGGCACCGCCATCATGCCCCCGATTCCCCCATCGGAACGGTGGGCGCGCCCTCGATTCGCACATTCGCGAGGGATCGCATATGCTTGACCCTCGGTAAGCGTGATCCCCCCGGGGTCGCTCGGCCCCATCGTTTAGCGGCCTAGGACGCCGCCCTTTCACGGCGGTAGCACGGGTTCGAATCCCGTTGGGGTCACTCCCACAATTTAATAAGCATGGCCCTGTAGCGCAGTTGGTTAGCGTGCCGCCCTGTCACGGCGGAGGTCGCGGGTTCAAGTCCCGTCAGGGTCGCTCCGAGCGACAGGCCCTTGTCTTCAGCTTCTGTTGAATTCACGGGCCTTTCGTCTAGGACATGGCACTTCTGATGCCATGCGGCTCTGTAGCTCAGTTGGTAGAGCGCACGACTGAAAATCGTGAGGTCACGGGATCGACGCCCGTCGGAGCCACACGGATGATCATTACGTCATCCCAGAAACCCTCGTGAGGCTTCTACTCACGGGGGTTTTGCTTTTCCCTGGTGAGCGCCGCTTTCTGCGTGATTCGCCACCGAGCAAAGCTCTGGAGGTTGAGCGGGCGGATCTAGACGAAGCGCTCCGACCGGATGCCGCTGGTGGGAACTGCCAAGTGGGTTGGGCCGGTCGTGGGCCGGTCGCCGTCGCGTGCGGTTCGAACATGCTCGGCCTGACAGTCTCCATTTGCAGGCTGGCCAAAACGCCAACGACCGTGGCCTCGTGAGTACCTCAAAACTCCGAGTTATCCATCCACGACACAAGCGCCGTCGTCGAACTGAGGGGTCACACGGTTCACGGCGATGACCTCGCCGTCGGGCCGCGATCTATGTGCGCACAAGGGCGCGGATGTCGATGGCGAAATGCCCCTTGTAGTTTCCGAACTCCATCACCACTGCTTGGCCACATTCGCACCAAGCGGTGAGGCTGACGTTCGGGGAGTACTCCTTCGTCGGCTCCAGGCTCGCGACGTGGCCTGTGGGATGCAAGGTCGACTCGCCGCATGCCGGGCAGGCGACCTTTCCGTCCATTAGTTCACCGGCGTTAAAGAAGGCTCCGTAGCTGTGCTTGCTGCTGTATCCAGGCATAGTTCGATCCTGTCGCGGCCGACGCCAGCATGTCTATGACGCCGCCACGAGTCACGACATGAACTGGATGCCTGCGTGGATCCTGTCATGCCCGCGATAGACATCCGGGATTTCTGATGAGAGGCTTCTCTGTTCTGCGTGAGGAGGTAGCTGATGGGCGACAAGGGTCAGAACGAGGACTGGGATGGCATCATCCGGAAGTTGATCGCCGATGCCACTGAGAGCGCGCCGACCGAACCCGGCGTGTACAAGATGCCCTGCGGAGAGTGCATCGTCGACTTCTTCCTCAACGCTGAAGGCCAGGAGCGGTGGCTCGTCGCCGGCGACGCACGCTCCTACACTCGCGACACGGTCGCGGTCGCCCGCCATGGCGAACACCCGTGGCAGCGGCTGTACACCCTTGCTGAGGCCGCCGCAGAGATCGCGACGCTGGCGGCGGGCCGGAACGTCGGCATTGACCGCCTGCTCGAGGAGATCAACGAGACCATCGACGGCCGGGAGACCCAGCGCATTTCACGAGACCGTGTTCGGATGGACACGGAGCCACTTCAGGACGTCGCTGACCGCTTCGGCGTCGATCTCGAAGATCTGTGAGGACGAGCGCACCCTTCACGCCAACGGCGACCTCGGTCCGCCGGCACCCTTCGTCTCGGAGCCCTCTCCATCGAGGGTTCGGACGATGCGGTCGTAGTCGCCCTCATCGATGATGTCGTTGATGAACGCATACTCGACAGCCTCGAAGCTGTTGTCGCGGAACTCCCAGTCGTCGGCGAGACCCGTTGTCCGGTACTGCGGCTCGTAATTCCAGGACAGCAGTATGCGAACCAGCTCTTCCCGCGAGACGTCGCCGCGCGCGGCAGCTCGCACCGCATCTATCGCGGTTGCGAACCGAGGGTCATAGCCACCTCGAGATTCCTTGCCAGCCCCACCGCTCGCCCCATCAGCATGCTCATTCATGTCTCGCTCCGAAAGATGCTCAGGTGCCAGCCGGGAAGCCGAACGTCCTCGGCCAGTGAACCAAGGATGGCTGACAGAGGAGGAGGAACGAGCCAATCGCTCCACCTTTCTGTCTCGCCCCGATCACCAAACGCGAACCTGTCAGGACGCTGCCACGCGTCCCAAGCGAGATCGAGCACGTGATGCTCGATGACGAGTGCGGCCCATCTGTTTGCGAGGGTCATGCGGTCGACCACGACAGCGGCCGAGCCGCCCACCGCGGCTATTCGCTTGCTGCCGACTCGAGTCAGGCCCACTTTGAACTGCGCGAACTGAGGCAGATGGAGCACGTAGACCTGATGCGGCTCCCACCACCCGAGCTCGACATGTGGATCGTCGGTCGAGCGCGGCGGGTGCGCCAGCGACGTTCGGGCATACCCCAGCCAGTCGGATCGGATTCGCTGAATGCGCTCGATCGGGTTGTTTCTGACGAAGACCTCCCAGACGAAGGTGACCGTCTCCGCGGAGAGGTCGGCTTCCGCCCGACGATCGACGCGGAGCCATGCTCTGCTCTGCGGCTGGCGGGGAATGGACTCCCACCAGTAGGGCTTCACCCGCGCCTGATCAGGCAGTGGCCGACCGATCAGGGCCTCGATCTCAGCAAACGACAGGACTGCGTCCTCCACCGGATCTACGCCGCGCAAGTAGTCGCCGAGCGGCGTATACACGAGTTCGAGCCGGGACAACGGCTGAGCGGATTCTGTAGACATGCTGTGTTCCTCTCTGTGTTGGGCGCGATTGCGCCTCATACGTATAGGCCTCGGTTTCACTCCTTCGCGGACAAACAAGATTCGAGAATCACGGCCAGCGCTCAAAGATGTCGTCGAGCGCATCGACGTATGCGACCGAGCGCTCGAGGTGCGTCAGCTCGAACTCGTCCGCGAAGTCGTCGGCGTTGCGGTGAAGCGAATTGCGCGACTCCCCCCAGTGCGTTGGCGAGGACGACGTAGCGCGCAGGGGTGGTGAGCAGCTCTTCGATCCGCTGGTGGACGTCCATCACTCCCCCTTCGCAAAGAGCGAATCGATGGCGGCCGCTGCACGGCGGGCGACGTCCGATCGGGCGCGGCTGTATCGCTCGGTCATCTGCATGCTCGAGTGTCCGAGCACCGCCTGGACGTCGTTCGCTGAGGCACCAGCATCGAAGAGCATCGTGGCGAGCGTGTGGCGGAGGTCGTGAAGCCGCAGGTCGTCGCGGTGCAGCTTCGCTCTGAGCGTCTTCCAGTCGATCGCGCGACGCACGTTAGAGGCATTGATCCGTCCCCCACGAGGACCCGTGAAGACGAGATCGCCGCGACGCTTGCCTTCCATTGCGGCGCGCAGCGGAGCGACCAGCGGCGTCGGGATCGGCACGTCCCGCTCCTTGTGGCTCTTCGGCGTCAGCTCGACTCCGCGACCGTCCGAGCCGATGCTGAATGCCCGGCGCACATGGATCGTACGATGCGCAAGATCGACGTCTTCCATGCGCAAGGCCGTTGCCTCATTGGCACGCATACCGGTGTAGACGAGAGCGGCGATATAGCGCCGATAGTGCGCGTCATCGATCGCGGCGAGCAGCGTTGGCACCTCGGCTGCCGTCAGCGCGCGCGATCGCAAGCTCGTCGACGACTCGGACTTGGGGCGACGAGCAAGACGCGCCTGATTCAGCGGCACGATGTGCGCACGAACTGCACCATCCAGTAGGCGACTCAACACCGAGAGCGCGTCAATCCGCGTCGAAGCGCTGCCCTCCCAGCCTTCAATCGCCTCTTCGATGACGCCCGCCGTGAGCTTCTCGAGCTTCACATGCCCGAGCCACGGCATCACGCGCAAGCGCCAGCCGCGTTCGTAGGCCCGCGCGGTCGAGGCGCGCACACTGCCCGCGATGACCGACCAGTGCCGCGAATGCCACTGGGCGAGGGTCATGTCGCCGTCGGGGTGGCGGCGAGTGAGCGTCTCTGCGCGCAGCTTCTTCGCCTCCGCAAGTGTCTCGGTGTAAAACGATCGTTCGCGCTGCTCACCATTCAGGCCGATCGCCCAGACCCGGACCTGGTATTTCCCGCGATCCTTGCGAAAACGGATGCCCTCAGGGAGCGGGCGCCGAGTCTTCGGATCGATCCGCTCACCCCGCTCAGTCGACACGGCGGGTACCGCCTGCCTCGAGGAACGCGGCCACCGTCGACGCACGCCAGAGCATGTGCTTGCCCATGTGCGCGTCCGGGAACGGGAATCGATTCTGCCGCCTCAGCGAGTCAAAGGTCGACAGCGGAACTCGACAAAGCGCAGCCGCCTCGCGTCGAGTCAGGTAGACATTCGGCTCGGCGCGATCGAGGACATCGGTCTCCGGGTCTTCGACGAGAGCGTTCGTGGTCATGACGTGCTCCTTTCGTTAGTTGAGGTGTTGCGATCTCGTGCGCGGTCCTGTCGCCATTGGCGCGCAGCGTCCGCGGCCTCTCTCGCGAGCGCTTTGTCGCCGTCCGTGAGCCAGCCCATGCCCGCGTATGCCCAAGAGCCGATGACCAGCACTTCGGAGGGATCAATGTCGTCAGTCGGCTTCGTTTTCGCGAGCAGATGCCTCAGACGCCACGTCCGACGTGCGCCTCGGAGCGAGCCGAGAGTGACCGAGTAGCGGCGCGACTTGGTGGAAAAGTGACCGCGGAAGCCGAGCATCCCGTCCCAGCGGTTCAGCTGGCCGTAGGGCCCCTCAGGGTCGACGACAGCGGCGAGCTCGCGCACCGTCGACTTGATCCGCTTGATGTGTTCGCGGCCGGCGCCCGTGGGCTCGAGGTCTTCCGTCGCTTTGGTCGCGTACTTCGCGATGTAAGCCGCGACCGCCCTGTCCGAGAGCGGTCCGGAGTCTAGTGATTCACTAGACTCCCCTAGATTTCCGTAGTCATCGTTTCGACGCACGATTGCTCGCGCATCGAACTGCTTGCCCCACGCAAGCGACCGCCCTCGCTCCTCCCCCATGAGCGGAGCAGCGACCAGCTGCGTCTTGCGGACGGCAGCACTGATTGCCTGCAGGAGATGTTCAGCCGTGACGTGCCTGGGCGGCGCAGGGTATGCCTCTTCAGGGTGGACGCCGTCGATCCGGACGATCGCATGGAAGTGCACGACCCCGCGGCGCTGGAACTCGGCGACCTTGGCGAACTGCAGGCGCACGACACGGGCGGCGGCTCGCTGGGTAAGTCCGAGTGAGCGGGCCAGCTCCCGCCGGAGACCGATCGTGAATCGTCGCCAGAGTTCGGGAGCGTGATATTGCCAGGTGACCTGCCCAACGTAGTCGTAGCACTCGGCACACACAGCGTCGCCGCGGCGGGGATCATCCGCCTCGTGATGGCACCTGCATCCTCTCGGATTACCGTGCTCGCAGAGGCCGGCACGATGATCGGCCGCAGTCGTGTGCACGGCGCCGAAGGACGGGGCCGTGAGGGTGAGGAAGACCATCGGATGCTCGGCGACGCCCTCGGGCACTTCCTTCATGCCGCCCGCGGCGCCAGCCATGATCATGTGCCAGGTGTCGCCCTTGTACTCGTGGCTGCACGACTCGCACCGCGTCGCGCGGCGGTTGCCGCACCGGGTGAAGGTGATGCCGTCCGGTTCGTTCGCCGAGGAGTACTCCGAAAACACCTCGCCGGTTGCCTCGTGAAGCGTCGCCGACGATCCGACGAGCCGCACCGGGTTGTGGCAGTAGCCGGTCGAGCCGACGTTGTGTATCCATCGGTCGTACGTGTCGCTGCGGAGTCGGCGCGCGACAGACTCATCGAGACGCATCGGTCACCACCAGGACGGGGACCGCGCAGCCGATCGGATACGTGAGACCCGAGATGTCATCGTCGTAGTAGGTGATGCGGCAGATGAGGTCGCTTTCGCCGGTGGATCGACGAAGCTCCTGCCATCTGATGATGTCGGCATCCGTGCACGAGCCGTTGGCGACGACCGGTCCATAGATCTCGAGCAGGCTGTCGTCGACGTCTGGGGCGTCGTAGCGCGCGACCTTGAGCATCCGGGCCTGGTCCCACTTCTCCCCCAGGTTGCACGGGGCGAGGAGATAGGCCGGGCGCGTTTCACTCGCCAGATCACTCGGCGCACTGCGAGTGGCTTCAGGCTGTGTGGCACAGCCCGAGAGTGCCAGTGCTGCGCAGACGCCAGAAACGAGGACGGGTGCGAAGGCAGGGAGCCGGTTCATGATGCTGATTCCTTTCGGGAGGTGCGCCGCTGGGCTCGGGGCGTGCGGGGTTGACGCTCTTCAGGCGTGGGCGCTTCGGGAATGACGACAGGGACTTGCCGCGGTGCGGCAAACCGGGACGCGACGTCACGGATCATGTCGTCGGTGATCAAGCCGGCACGCACACGTTCCGGAGGGCTGCCGTCCTCGGGCAGCACGTACGCGACACCCGGCGTCGTGGGAGAGATCTCATGACAGCGAGCTCCAGCGGCGACAGCTCCATCCCCGAGCACCATCGCCGTCTCCATGCGGTCGCGAAGGCGGAGGCCGACGGTCTGCGTGAACAGGCCCCGGGCGGGCAGCGTCTCCTTGCGAGGATCTTGAAGGCAGGCGAACACGATGAAACCGACCGCCCGACCCTGAGAGGCCAGCGTCGCCAGTGCGGCGTTGGCCCGCCGAAGCAGATCGCGATCGGTCTCGTACGCGGTGAGCGCAGCGAGTTCGTCGATCAACACCACGACCGTCGGGCTGTCGATGCTCGGGGTGTGCTGCCGGGTCTTGCCGGCCAGATCACTCGCGCGCTGCTGCATGGCGGCGACGGCATCCTCTAGAAGGATGACCGAGCGCTCCGCGTCGGCAGCGAAGCGTGTCAGCAACGCGCGACCGAGGGCGAGCTCCATTCCGCCCTTGCGGTCGATCCCCCAGACTTCAACGAGGCCGCGATGAATCGGCTCGGCCAGACCTAGGAGGAGACCCCAGACGAGGGAGGCTTTGCCGCTTCCAGATGAGCCCGCGACGAGAGTGTGGGGTCCGAGTCGCAGCGACCACAGCGAGCCGGTCGCATCCTTGCCCATGGGGACGGTCTTCCCGTCCCAGGCGACAGGCAACTCGAGGCTGAACGGATGCTCGAGCGCATCGGCGTACTCGAGTCGCAGCACCAGCGCACCGATGTGCTCGCCGTGAACGGTCGCGCGGCGGGCAGCGAACGCCTGCGCGAGGAGGTCAGCCTGAGCTTGAAGGTGCTCGCGACCGAGGCCCTGAGGAAGAGAGACGCAGACGGCGCAAATCCAGCCGTCCCAAACAGGTGTGCTGATCGCGGGAACCACCGGGCCGTTCCCGCCATAGCCCGAAACGCCCAGACCGACCCTCGCCGCAACTGCGGTCCAACTCGCAAGGACGTTACGGGAGACGTCCCGCTTCCATTTCTCATCTGGCCGTCGAGGCATCCGATGCGCCGTGGTCGCAACCCAGAGGCATAGGAGGGCGGCCACCGCGAGGCATCCCACGGTGAACGCGACCTGCACGGCCGGCACCGGAGGGAGCCACGACAGGACCAGGACGAGCGCGGCGATCCACCACCAGCGGCGGAACAGGAGGCCGATCTCGTCGCCCCAGCTGCGCAACTCTCGCGGGAGGGCGGGTCGCATCACTCGGCGCCCTTCGGCTTAGGCGCCGGCTTCATCTCGCGCGCCCGGAGGGAGTAGGCGACGCGAGGGCGGCCCTGCCCCTCCTTGACGTAGGGCGTCACGGTGAGTCCCTCAAACACGGCAGGCCGAAACGGCAGCCCGTGGAGCTCTGGAGGCAACTGAGGCTCGGAGATGCTCGCGATCTTGACCGTGACTTCGCCCTGCCCTTTCCGCGCATCGGGGTCCGCGTCGATAACGCGAACCTGCCAGAGCGGATGCCCCGAGTTCTTGTCGAGGTCCTGCCCCTGACGTTCGCCGTCGTCGGACCACTTGACGATCGGCTCAACCTCGCCGACGACAAACGCGCCGCGCGGGAAGAACGCGTCGAAGCTGACCGGGATTGCTGACTGGATTGCCATTGCATTGTCCTTTCGGTTGGAACTTGATGGCCCCAGATTCCCATCAACTCCCAACGTTGTCAAACATTTGTTTGTTGGTGTAATGCATGTGAGATGCACAACAGGGTCGTTACAAGTGCGGTAGCGTTACGGCATGCCTGACCCTCGCGTCGGCAGTGAACCTGTCGCTCAACACCCGAACTGGGGTCGCGTCCCGGAACCCTTTGTCGCGCTCATCCGCGCGTTCACCGAGGAAGTCCGAGCAGGCGAAGACAAGTTGCGCAGCATCCCTTGGCCAAGCGATGTCGGGGACGCGGAGCCCAGGTTGGTCGCCGCCCTCGAAGCTACGGAGCGCGTGCAGGCGGCATCTCGAGACCTTCGCAGCGCACTCAGTGCGTACGCGCACAAGATCCACCAGCCGCGCCCGCGCGTAGGCGCCATCGCCGAGGCGCAGAACACCTCTACTCAAGGCCTAATCCGCCGCTACACAAATCAAGTAGAGGACTCAGTCCGCGCGTTAATCGACGGAGGGGCAACCATCGAGCACCTGACTTCGGCATTTACATCGCTGACTCCCGAGCGAGCGCGGAGCATCATAGACATAAACCTCGGTGCCCCTACAGGGATCGAAGTCGGCCCGCTCGTCTTCCCCGGAACTCCGGCCGCCGCGCGCAGTTCTTCATCCGACGAGCAGCTGTGAGAACTTTCTTTACTCGTTCAAGGCCGACCTCCGGCCGGCGTTGCGCATCGCCCCTGCGGTGCGTCCGGTCCTCGCTCCGCTGCGGTCCGGGCGCTCCTCGCGGCGCTGTGCAACTCCATGCTCCGGCCAGCTACTCTTTGGGCACCTCGGCGAGTTGACGTCGTTTCCTGCGCAGCGCCCCTACTGCGAACTGATGCAGTTCGGCCCGTAATCCTGCTGGCCCCTTAGCGCGATAGTTCGCCAACGAATCGCCGTCGAGTAGCACTATCTGAATTGCGGTCGCCTCGGCCGCCTCCCGCGCGTAAGCGACAACCGACTTCGCAAAAGCCCCGGTAGTGAGGATGACAACTACCTGCGCACGCAACAGCGTGGCCATACCGATCTCTTTCGCGAGCACCGTCAGAGACACCGGTGCCACTTGGTTCTTGCACTGGAACAGCCACCGGGAGAAATGGAGATGTGCGCCCTCGGCGACCAGGTCGACTTCTGCCCCACCGGTCTGCGCGCTGCGCAG
Source organism: Microbacterium sp. LMI1x-1-1.1 (assembly GCF_040676205.1). Lineage (NCBI taxonomy): Bacteria > Bacillati > Actinomycetota > Actinomycetes > Micrococcales > Microbacteriaceae > Microbacterium > Microbacterium sp. LMI1x-1-1.1. The sequence continues at coordinate 793,449 of NZ_JBEGHM010000001.1, read as the reverse complement.
CCGCATTTCAGCAGGCATGAGCCCGACATCGGCAGCCACCCGAAGCGCGAGCAATTCCAGTGCGACACCCTTCACTCCGGTGTCTGCTGAGTCCAGGTCCGCCAGAATGCTGTCGGTCGAACGGTTCAACTCCGCCTGCAGGTCCGCCGGAACGTCTCCAAGCTCAAGACCATCGATGAGTGCGACGTCAAGATCCAGCGCGCGCTGGGTGAGTTGAACCGTTCCCCCCTTGCCACCCCGCCCAGCCTCCTTGAGCGTCCTCTCGATGAAGCCAGCGGCAACGAGAGGCTCATAGATCTGCTTGCCGACAAGCCCCGCGTTGAACTCGATACCGCGCTGTCGAAGCAGTTCGAGTACCTCCGCCGATTGAGCCGGCGTACGGTTTCCGAGGCCTCTCACTCTCAGGACCTCAACTATTGCCCGCTGTGGAGGCGTGAGACCCCGCCAGCTTCGAATCTCTTCTGGAGTGGCACCACCCAACTCCAGAAGAATCTGGTGATCGACGTTCCAGTACATGTCGACAACCCCCGAGGGCTCGAGCCACTGTCGCAGCTTCCCCGCGTACGAACTATTGGTCGACACTTGATACCCGCGGGCACGCAACTCATCGTCTATCTGCTTCTTTGTAACGGCACCATCGCGCGACCGCACGTCAAGCGCGATTTGGAGCAGCTCCATCCCGTAGCGTTCACGAAGGAGGAAGCTCGTGAACAATCGGTGCCCCTCGTCAGGCTCAGCCGCGAAGGCGAGCATTCTGGAGCCCAACTCCGTAAGCACCAACGGGTCGCGTGGTGTATCGAGGAGCCCGTACTGCTGCATACCAGTGACGACGTTGCTCGCGCGTTTCCGTTGCTGATGGAGTTGAGCGTTCGGGTCGTGCGCGCGTTTCGCAGCCGAGGTCGCAAACCATCTACCGCGTATCCACTCGACAACTTGCGCTCGGTTTCCCTTCATCCCGTCAATATGCTCGAGTATCTCGAACACAGCGTCAGGAGAACCCAGCTGACCTGGCGTGAACTCATTGGGTGCAGGAAGCTTGGGCACTGATCAGGCCGCTTTCCGATCCGAAGTCAACTCCTGCACGTGCGCCGCCAACTGAGTCCCAAGCGCGTTCGCCAGTTTGGGAGGTACCGCGTTTCCTACCTGGCGCCATTGCTGCTCAACGTTGCCTGCTAGAAACCAGTCGTCCGGGAATGTCTGAATGCGTTTGACTTCCTCGATGCGCAGAATGCGACTCCTCCAGTGGAACGGGCCCATGTTGTTTGAGCGCCGCGCCTGGATCGTCCACGACGGCATGTCCGGGCTTAGCTTCAGGAGAAACGACCAGTACCGTTTGCGCCACTCGAACTGCGGATCCGGATGCCCGCGTTTTGCAGTGAAGAAGAGATAGTTGTCGCCTGGAGGGATCTGCTTCAGGAGGTCCCGATGTTTCCCCCCCGCAACGTGCCCCTCATCGGACGCATTCTCTTCTGTGTCAAGATCCGCGAGAACTGAGCCCGCGGTAGCCCAGGGTCGAAGAACGCCCTCGCCCGAAGGGTCTTCGTGTGTCGGACTCGGCCAGACGAAGCCGTGACCGAGTGTTCCAACGATGAAGAATCGCTGGCGAATCTGCGGAACCCCATAGTCGGCGGCGTTCAGGACCCGGTATTCACAGCGATATCCGTAACTCTCGGCGGTCGCGATGATGTGGTCGAGTGTTTCTCTGTGCACCTTGAACGCCATACCCGCAACGTTCTCGAGCAGGAACGTCTTAGGGCGAAGCCAGCGAAGAGTCTCCAGGTAACCAGAGATGGTCACCTCTCCGACTGGATCCTCCATCGCGCGCGGTTTGTCCGTGCGGTAGAACCTGCTCTTTGAGAACGGCGGGCAAGGCGGGCCGCCGACGAGCAAGTCCACCTCCTCGAGTTTTGCCGCACCCACCATGTCGGTGACTCTCTGCTGAGTGAAGTCCGAGATGCTGCCGTTGAAAAATGCCGTCTCTGGGAAGTTCCGCTCATGACTCTTGGCGGCGTAAACATCAGTGTCGACCGCTGCGACGATCTCGAACCCGGCATCCCTCATCCCGAGGTCGAGGCCGCCTGCACCAGAGAAGAGACTTACAGCGCGCATAGGCGCGTTCATGCGGCCACCTCGGAGCGAGATACTGACGCCATGGCCGACGCGACCATCGCCTCGGCCATAACTGACGGCACGGCGTTGCCAATCTGTCGCACCTGCTCGCGTCGAGGACCTGCAAACGTGTACCCAGCCGGAAACGACTGCAGCGCAGCAAGTTCAGCGACCGACAGGCGACGGCTGTCCCAATGGAACGGCCCGGTCCACGGACCCGGGCTAGCGGGTATCGTCCACGACGGCCGGTCCGGGGAGAGCTTCAGCAAGAAGTTCCAGTAGCGCGTCTCGGCCTCGAAAGTTGGATTCGGGTGCCCTGCCCATGCCGAATGGAACTTGTAGTTCATTCCGGGTGGAATCTCCCGCAGATGTTGAGCCCAGCGACCCTCGACGGCGACTACGTCGCGTGACACAAGGACTGGGTCGACCTCGGCGAGAGCGTCACCAGCCGTGCGCCACTTCAGCAAGTCGATCGACGGAGTCTCCGCATGGGTAACCACCGGCTCGGAAGGTGTCTGCTCGAGCGAGCCCAGCAAGAAGACCCGCTGCCGCGACTGTGGCGCACCGTAGTTCGTTGCAGTGGCAACGACGGTCCGGGTGAAATAGCCCGCTGCCTCCGCGTCTGCGCGTAGTGCCTCGAAGATGTGCTTATTACGAGGGTGGAGAATGCTCGGCACGTTCTCAAACACGAACGCTGACGCATCGGTCTCGAGGACAAGGCGCAAGAACTCGTGCACCAGTGTGCGCCTACTGTCGGGACGGGCAGCCGGTGTCTCCTTCGGGCGATCTGCGGCCTCTCCGCGGGCCCGCGCGCGTCGGTATGCAGCCTCTTCACCCTTATCGACCCAGTAAGCCGCCTTGCTGAACGGTTGGCAGGGTGCTCCCCCGATCACGACTACATCCTCGCTCGCTCGCAGCCCGGCGTCCGCGCGAAGCTGACGACCAGTCAGGGTAGTCACGTCTCCAACCATCGAGCGCCCGGCATGAAGCGTCGGGTTCTGCGCCATCGTTTCGCACGAGTACGAGTCATTGTCGACGGAGAGTCGCAGATCAGCACCGGCGCGCTGCGCGCCTATACCAAGGCCGCCCGCACCTGCGAAAAGATCGATCACAGGAAGCTCATTGATCACGGGATACCTTTCGTACTGACCGGCGGGAATGCTGTGACGGTACGCGGAAGCTCCGACATCGCCCGCCAGCCACATCCGAGCGTACCTTCGGTCGCTGCGCCTGCCCGGGAGCGTCGCCAGCGGGTCGACGACGAGTCACGGTAGGGTCAGCGCCGTGGCCCCCGATGAGTCCTACCGTCTGCTGTCGCCGCACGAGTTGCACGAGTGGGTCGAGAAGAGTCTCGTCGCTTCGGGCCTATCGATCACCGCGTTGCCGCAGGAGGCCGCGAAGCCCTTTCGATACGCCATCGGAGGGAACCGCCTAGCCGAACCAGCGCTCATCCGGATCTACGCGTGGAACGTAACGCACGGAGGTGGCCAGGTACGTGCACCGGATGAGTTCCGCATTCAGTTGACGACCTACTTGCCCACACCTCGAGCCGGTGAAGTCCTGATCATCATCGGCTGGAGCGAGCAACATCATGTGTTCGTTGGGTGGGATCCCACGATCCATGATCATCGCAACTCGTACTCTCCTTCCCTCCAGGTGCGAGAGGAAGTCATGAACCGCGCAGCCGAGCGTGGATTCGCCGCGGGAACACGAGCGAGTGGCGACGTAGTGGTCGCATTCCGGCCCCAGTTCCTGGCTGCGTACTGCCTCAATGTTCAGGAACTGCATGAGAGCCAAAAACTGGCCGGCGAGTGGACAACGCCAACCGAGGTATCTGGCCCTCCGTCGCCGGACACAGGAGAACACGTTCGCTCGACCATCGAGCGAAGGCTGAAACTCGCGTTCCGGGCTTGGGACTTCAGCCACCGCATTAGAACGGCTTATCGGAATCGATGCGCGATCTGTGGACTTGGACTCGACCTCATCGAAGGCGCTCACATAGTGCCCGTTGCATGGCCAGGCAGCTCTGACGAAACCGACAATGGTCTGGCGCTGTGCAGGAACCATCACGCTGCATACGACCGCGGGATCATCTCAGTGTCGCCTCAGTACGAAATCCAGGTCTCCACCAGCGCCCGCGAACTCAACTATCTGAGCGCGCTCGACCGACGCTGGCTGGATGATCTCGACGGGCGTTTGCTGACGATCCTCCCCACTGCAGATAGGGAGCGTCCGAGTCCGCAGAATCTCACGATCGGGAGAGAAGCGCGCCGCTGGGGAAGCCAGCAACGTCGGTCTTAGGAGCGGGGATCGCGAGTCAATCTTGTTGCTCTTCCAGGATGACGAGCACGCCGACCTGCACCAACGTCTGCAGCACAACATACAGCTGAGCCACGGAGTAGAAGCCCACGAAAAGACCTGCGAAGAGGGCGGTCACGTGCGAAACGGGCAGGGGCTGCGGCTCGCCCACGAGAAGGGGGCCACCGAACAAGATCGCTGCGAAACAGACGAGCAGCACTCCAAGCTGACAGCACGAAGCCCAAAAGAAGGTGAAAACAAGGTCGCTGAGCAAGCTCTTGCCCGACCTTGCGCTCTTCATTCGCGCCCAACGACGAAGACGCTGCTCCCCGGGCAGAGCTAAGGAAAGCACGAGACCACTCAGGCACGCTGCGAGGGAAACGGAAGCGTAGGTAAGACCCACTCCCGCGATATCAGCAATCGGGGTGCTCCGCACTGGCAGCAGCACAATGCCACCCGTCGCGAGGATGGACGCCATCAGCGCGAAGAAACTGGAACCGCTCAGAACGATGGAGGACAGCCTAGGTGCGATCTGGTTGATCGCGCTCAGATCGCGAGCCGCGCCGGAGGCGGGCGAGACGGACGGATTCGGCTCTCTCTTCGGCACTAACCGTCCCCTTCCTGAATCATCTGGTCTCAGTCGATCTCTTCGAGACCGTCCTCCTCGACCTCTTTCGCCTGGTTAATGAGGACGATCGCTGAGGCTTCGACGGCCTCGAGTTGCTGCCTCGGAGAGTCTGCGTCGCGCAGCGTTGCAGTCGCTTTCAACTGGTGCTTCTTCAACGACACCGTCCGCTCCTTGCCGAACCCGGCACGAAAGCCCTTCACGACCGCGTTCAGCACTGGTGTGATGGGACTCTTCGCGAAAGAGACGATGTCCGCGACGATCCCGGAGTCCTTCTCGAGAGACTCCTTGCGCTCAGCGTTCACCTGGACGGTCGCACTCCCTGCGTTCGAGTCACGGGCAATCTGGGCAACCGCCTCCCTTGCAGACTCGGTGAAGCTATGGTTCGGGCGGCGGATCGTGATGGATGCTTCGCGGATGCGGTCGAAGCTAAGAATCTCCTCGACGAACGAGGGGCTAGGTACCGGGTTTAGCGAAACGCTCAATCGGTCGAAGCCCTCGTTTCGCCCGAACCCACTGAGATACCGCTCAAGTTGATACACCGGAACTCCGGGCCGTTTGCGTTCAAGAATCAAGATTCGCGCCTCGGGATCGACAACGACCCACGCCGAACTCACGATGAACCGCTCTCGCTCTAGTTCCACCGGAATGGTCGTGCCGGTACTCGGGTCGTATGCTTCCGCCGATTCAGCGTCATTGCCCGAGATGAATCGGAACGCCATTCGGCCACCGAGGTCAACATAGTCAACTGGACCCACAGTCTCAGTTCCGACCTTGAGGGACCGGCCGACCCCCCGCGCGGCCAGAGCGTCGAAAAAGCTCGGATAGTCAAGCAACACTTCTCCTGGCGAGCCCGCCGCGAGGTGCCCGTGGATACTGTAGGCGTCGAGAGTTCGGACTGTCGCCATCGATTAACCTCCCCCAAGTCGGTTTTTCGAAGGCTACCGTAGGCGCCCGACACGGACTCGCGGCGCCGCCTGCCGGGCCGGTCCCGGGCCGGGAACTCGGCTGAAACCATCGAGAACCAGCCATGACCAACGAGCACGACTCCCGTGGAATCACGCGGCAAACGAGCACTCGCGAGCACCCGCAAGCCCGGCGCATACAACTGAAAATCGTGAGGTCACGGGATCGACGCCCGTCGGAGCCACACGAACCGTCGTTACAACGGTTCTAGGAACCCTCGCGAAGCTTCTATTCGCGGGGGTTTCGCCTTTTCCGGGCGACGAGCCCCGGCCGCTCAGCCCGCGTCGACCCGCTGACCCTCCGTGGCGCGACGCGCTTCCTGGATGCCGTGCGCGACGGCCTTGCGGACGACCCAGTAGAGGACGTACGAGCCGGCGGCGAACACGGTGACGAAGAGCACGGCGCTCGTCAGGGGATCCATGCGACCAGTGTGGTCGCCACCGACTCGTCTGTCGACCGTCGCTACTCGCAGCCGACGCCGTCGCCGTCCCGGTCGAGGTGCTTCGCGTACCCAGGGTCGCCTCGGCGCACGGGAGCGGCCCCGGCTTCGCGGGCCGCGGTGCAGTTCTTGTAGTACACGTCCGCCGGCGGCGCAGGCTTCGCGGGCGCAGGCGCGGGCTTCGACTCATGCGTGGGCTGCGGATTCGGCGCCGGCGCGATGCTCGGGCTGGGCTTCGCCGCGGGCTCGGCGGCGATCGCCATGGCGTCCGCGGCGTAGTCCGACGTCAGCAGTCGCTCCGTCGGGCACCCCGTCAGGATGCGCTCGAGCGCGTCGCGCTCGGCATACGTGACCCACAGTTCGTACGCGACCTTCACCGACACCTGGCGCGCGACGTAGGCGCACCGGAACCCCGTGTTCTTCGGCAGCCACGTCGCGGCGTCGCTGTCGTTCTTCTGCGCGTTCGCGGCACCGTCGACGGCGAGAAGGTTGAGCGGGTCGTTCCCCAGGGTCTCGCGCTGGTGCGCGGTGAGTTGCTGCGCGCCCTTCTGCCAGGCATCCGACAAGGGAACGACGTGGTCGATCTGCACGAGCGACGAGGTGTCCTCGCCGCGCTCGAACGCGACGCGCTCGCCCGTGAACGGATCGTCCAGAATGCCCGAGGTCACGACGCATCGCCCGTCCTTCTGCACGCCCGCGAGGTCGCGGGCGAGGACGTCGTCGCGCTGCCCGCATCCGTTGTGGTCGATGTCCTTCCAGCGCTGTCCGAACTCGTCGCGGTCGTAGCCCGTCTTGGGGGCACGCCCCTTCACCTCGAGGGTCTCGAGGGCCGCCAGAGCGGTACCCGGCTCTGGCGTGACGGTGTCGGCCGGAGCCGCGTACTCCGGCTGATCTTCACCGACCGCGACCGCCTCGTCGGCGGCCGGAGATGCCGGCGCGAAGGCGACGGGCGCCTCGTCCACCGTCGTGTGCGCCCGCGGCAGGACGAGGTTCGCCATACCGGATGACAGCAGCGCGACGACGACGGAGATGATCAGCGCACGTGCGGCGGTGGCCGGCGTCCTGAACCGCAGGAACGTCGGGGTCTTCTTGCCGAGCGACACTCCTGCGGTGATCGCGACGGCGACGGCGAGGGTGCAGATGATCGGCGAGAGGACGATGATCGCGATCACCAGGACCAGTGCGAGAGCGATCCACCAAAGCTTCCTGTGACGCCCCGTCTTCACGATCGTGGTGTCCGAGGCCGCACGGGGCGGGGTCGACGAGGGCATGGTGGTGCTCCTTCGAGCGAGGGAAGACCGCACGAAGGGCGCGCGAGTACTGAGCGAACTGGCCACGGATCCGCGGCAGCGGCAGAAGCCGGAGCGTCGTCGGGTGGGACGGTCTGGCGTCGCCGGGACCGGGCTGGAACAGCCCGTCGTCCTCGACCGTATCCCGACGTTCGGGCGCCCCCGCTGATCAGACAGTCAGCGTGTCGCCGTCCTCCGGAACGTGGACGGCCGCGGTGATTCCCTGCGCCTCTGCCGTCGCGCGCACATCGGCGCGGGTCACGGTGCAGTGGTCGAGCGCCTCCATGTGGACGGCGACGATGCGGGCGTCGGGGGCGAGGCCGTGCACCCGCACGACGTCCTCGGCGCCCATGAGGATCGGGTCCAGGCCGGGGAGCACGGCTTCGCCCGTGTTCAGGACGACGACGTCCGGCCGGTGGGCGGCGAGCGCCGCCTCGACGGCCGGGTGGTAGACGGTGTCGCCGGCGACGTAGAGGGTCGGCTCCGCGGAATGCGCGATGACCACCCCCATGACCTCTCCCAGTCGCGGGGCCGCGGCGAGCGTCGCGTCGGAGCCGTGCTGCCCGCCCGTGCGCGTGAAGGTCACGCCGCCCAGCGTCGTCTGCTCGTCGAGGACGATCACCTGAGTGAAGCCGGCATCACCGATCACCGCGGCGTCCTCGGCGTGCTGGACGAGAACGGGAACCTCACGCGGCAGGAGCGCGGCGGCCGCGGCATCCCAATGATCGGAATGCGTGTGCGTCACCACCACGATGTCTGGCGCCAGCAGATCCGCAAGCGGGACGACGAGGTCGACCAGCGGATTGCGGCGCTCACTGGCGAAGCCGGGCTGCGAGCCCCTCGCCCCCAGCATGGGATCGACGAGCACGCGGATGCCGCCGACCTCGAGCAGCAGAGTGGCGTTGCGGACCTGGGTGATCTTCACTTCGGGATCGTCTCACGCATCGGCGCTGGCGATCCGCGTCACGAAGGCCGGGCGGAGCCGGCTGTGGTCGGCGATCTGCTCGGCGGTGAGTCCGGATCGAACGAGTTCGTGGACGATCGGCGTCACGCGAGCTTCGAGCGCCGAGACGTCGTGCGGCTCTCCACGAGACGCGGGCAGTTCCGCCTCCACGAGATCCAGGAGGGTCTGCTGGTGGCTGGTGAGCTGGTCGGCCTCAGGACCGGGGATGCGGATCGTCCAGTCGTAGCCGGTGCTCATACCGCCGCATCCTGACACAGGTCCGACGTGGTCGATAGCCTCGCAGGATGACCCGCACGACCGCCGCCTACGCCCACCGGGCAGCGGAGTACGTGGACGCGCTCGGATCCGTGAGCGCGATGCACCACGCGGATCGCCACCTCATCGAGACGTGGGGAACTGCGGCATCCGGTCGGCTCATCGACGCCGGCTGTGGGCCGGGTCACTGGACGCAGCACCTCGCGGAGCGGGGCGCCGAGATCCGCGGGATCGACCTCGTGCCGGAGTTCATCGACCACGCCCGCGCTGCCCACCCGGCCACCCGGTTCGACGTCGAGAGTATCGAGGCGATCGACGAACCGGATGCCGCGATCGGCGGCATCCTCGCCTGGTTCTCTACGATCCACCACCAGCCGTCCGATATCGAGGTGCCGCTGGCCGAGTTCGCGCGAGTGCTGCGGCCCGGCGGATCCCTGCTGCTCGGCTACTTCGACGCCGACGCGACCGAGGCGTTCGACCACGCGGTCACGCGTGGCTACCGCTGGCGCGCGAGCGACCTGCAGCGCGTGCTGGACGCCGCCGGGTTCGAGGTCATCGAGATCCATCGTCGGGTGGAACGCGGCAAGCGGCCAGTTGGGGCGATGCTCTGCGAACTCACGAGCCCGGCCGTGGTTCTGAAATGATCACGTCGTGACTGCCCAGATCCACCTGCGGACAGCGCTTCGTGATCAGTTCGGTCCCGCGGCGCGAGCGCAGGGCTATCGCGGCTCGGCGCCCACGTGGCGCAAGGTGAGCGAAGCCGACTACGTCGCCGTCGTGAACGTCCAGACGTCCTCTTCCAGTACGGCGTCGCGCGTGATGTGCGTGCTCAACATCTCGGTCGTCCCGGAACCATACCTTCGGTGGCAAGCAGCACGGGGGTATCCCGTGGATCCGCGGAAGGTCCCGAATGGCATGGGCCCCTACTTCGACCGATACGAGCCCTCGTCACCGGGTGCGATCCGCGCGGACTGGTGGGACGTCTACGACGACGCATCGGCGTCGACGGCCGTTCAAGACATGCTGCAGCAGATGGCGGATGGGGGATGGTCCCGCCTGGATTCGGTGATCACACCGGAGGGCATGCTCGCCAGCGTGAGGAAAGGTGACCTTGGATTCGGCTCACCCCGTTCACCCGGCGGGCCGTTGTGGAAAGCCCGTTCCCTCCTCTTGATGGATGCCGGTCCGAGTGACGAGCTCGACGAGGCCCTGGACGGGTTCCTCCACGACGCAGGACCTCACCGCGAGCACCGCGAGCGGTTCGTGTCATGGGTGCGGGAGCAGGCACACCGAGCCGAACGCCTGCGCTGACTCAGCGCGGCTCTGTCACGCGCACGAGCCCGCAGTTGAGGCACGACCACGCGACCGTGAACCGCTCGTCGTCGAGGATCTCGAACCGCAGCGGATCCCCGCAGGTGGGGCACATGACCCCCGGACGCTCGCTCACCATTCGAGCCTAAGGTCGCCGCGGCACCCGGTTACCCTGATCGCATGCCGCAGTTGCTCAGCGCCGAACGGCGGTCGCTCCTCCTCGAGATGCTCGCCGAGTCCGGCAGCGTCCGACTCGAGCCGGCCGCCGAGGCGCTCGGCGTCTCGGCGATGACCGTCCGGCGCGACCTCGACGACCTCGTCCGCGAAGGGCTCGCGCGGCGGGTCCGCGGCGGCGCGGTCGCCGCCATCGTGCCGCAGGACTTCACCGCCCGGATCGCCGCGCGCGGCGGCGCCAAGGCCGAGATCGCCCGCAAGGCGCACGACCTGCTCCCCCACGGCGGTGCCGCGGCGATGGATGCCTCCTCCACCGTCGGCGCACTCATCTCGACCCTCGACGACAGTGACGAACTGCTCGTCGTCACGAACTCGTACGACAACCTTCGCGCAGCTCAGGGGCGACCTGCCATCGACGCGATCCTCCTCGGCGGCCGCCTGGAACCCCGCACCGGAAGCTTCGTCGGCGCGCAGGCGTGCGAGAGCGCGAGCCGCTTCCACTACGACCGCTTCTTCACGAGCGCTGCCGCCCTCGACCCGTCGTTCGGCACGAGCGAGACGACCCTCGAAGAAGCCGAGGTCAAGCGCGTCCTCTCGACGCGTGCGGACGAGACCGTCGTGCTCGCGGACTCGTCGAAGCTCGAGCGCCTCGCCGTCGCGCGCGCCCTCGCCTGGACCGACGTCGACCTGCTCGTGACCGAGCTCGACCCCGCCGACGAGCGGCTCTCCGCCTTCCGGGGGCTGGTCGACATCCGCTGAGCCTGTTAGATTGTGAAAGGTTTCACAAGATCTTTCACGTCTGAGCCTCGCAGGAGAGTCGATGTCCCCCACGCCCACGGCCGCCGCCGAACTCATTGCGCGCAGCAACCGCCTCGGATCCGACCCCAGGGTCACCAACTACGCGGGCGGCAACACGTCCGCCAAGGGCACCGACACCGACCCCGTCACCGGCGAGCCCGTCGAGCTCCTGTGGGTCAAGGGCTCCGGCGGCGACCTCGGCACCCTGAAGCCGGAAGGGCTCGCCGTCCTCCGCCTCGACCGCATGCGCGCCCTCGTCGACGTCTACCCCGGCGTCGAGCGCGAGGACGAGATGGTCGCCGCCTTCGACTACTGCCTGCACGGCAAGGGCGGCGCGGCTCCCTCGATCGACACCGCCATGCACGGACTGGTGGATGCCGCCCACGTCGACCACCTCCACCCCGACGCGGGCATCGCGATCGCGACCGCCGCCGACGGCGAGAAGCTGACCGCCGAGATCTTCGGCGAGAAGGTCGCCTGGGTCCCGTGGCGCCGCCCCGGCTTCCAGCTCGGCCTCGACATCGCCGCCATCAAGGCCGAGAACCCCGACGCGATCGGCTGCATCCTCGGCGGACACGGCATCACCGCCTGGGGTGACACGTCAGAAGAGGCGGAGCGCAACAGCCTCTGGATCATCGAAACCGCCCAGGCCCACATCGACGCCCACGGTGCGCCGCAGCCCTTCGGCGGCATCCGCTCCGGCTTCGAGGCGCTGTCGGAGGAAGAGCGTCACGCGAAGGCCGCGGCGCTCGCCCCGACGATCCGCGGGCTCGCGTCGACGGACAAGCCGATGGTCGGCCACTACACCGACAGCGACGTCGTCCTCGACTTCCTCGCCTCCGAGAAGGCTCCCGCCCTCGCGGAGCTCGGCACGAGCTGCCCCGATCACTTCCTCCGCACGAAGGTCAAGCCGCTCATCCTCGACCTGCCGGCATCCGCGTCCGTCGAGGACTCGATCGCGCGCCTGCGCGACCTGCACGAGGCCTACCGCGCCGACTACCAGGCGTATTACGACGCCCACGCGACGGCGGACTCCCCCGCGATCCGCGGCGCCGACCCGCTCATCGTGCTCGTCCCCGGCGTCGGGATGTTCAGCTACGGCGCGAACAAGCAGACCGCCCGCGTCGCCGGCGAGTTCTACGTCAACGCGATCAACGTCATGCGCGGCGCCGAGGCCCTCTCGACCTACTCCCCCATCTCCGACGCCGAGAAGTTCCGCATCGAGTACTGGGCGCTCGAAGAGGCGAAACTGCAGCGGATGCCGAAGCCCAAGACCCATCAGGGGCGCATCGCGTTCGTCACGGGCGCGGCCTCGGGCATCGGCAAGGCCATCGCCACCCGTCTCGCCGCCGAAGGCGCGTGCGTCGTCGTCGCCGACCTCGACCTCGAGAAGGCACAGGCCGCCGCCGCCGAGCTCGGCGGCACGGACGTCGCCATCGGCGTGGCCGCGAACGTGGCGGATGCCGCGGGTGTGCAGGCCGCGATCGATGCGACCGTCCTCGCCTTCGGCGGTGTCGACCTCGTCGTCAACAACGCGGGCCTGTCGCTGTCGAAGCCGCTGCTCGAGACCACCGAGAAGGACTGGGACCTGCAGCACGATGTCATGGCGAAGGGCTCGTTCCTCGTCGCGAAGGCCGCCGCGAAGGCGCTCATCGAGCAGAAGATGGGCGGCGACGTGATCTACATCTCGTCGAAGAACTCCGTCTTCGCCGGCCCGAACAACATCGCCTACTCGGCGACCAAGGCCGACCAGGCCCACCAGGTGCGTCTGCTGGCCGTCGAGCTCGGCGAGCACGGCGTGCGCGTCAACGGCATCAACCCCGACGGCGTCGTCCGCGGCTCGGGCATCTTCGCCGCCGGCTGGGGCGCCAACCGCGCCGCCACGTACGGCGTCGAGGAGAAGGACCTCGGCCAGTTCTACGCGAACCGCACGATCCTCAAGCGCGAGGTCGTCCCCGAGAACGTCGCCGACGCCGTCTACGTGCTGACCGGACCGGAACTCTCACGCACGACCGGGCTCCACATCCCCGTCGACTCCGGCGTCGCCGCCGCGTTCCTGCGTTAATCCCGGCCCGCGTCGGATCACTCCAGAGGAGGATGGTTGCCATGGTGCAGCGTCAATTCCCGAAGCCGGTCGAGCTGCTCGAGCTCATGCAGTTCAAGAAGCCCGAGCTGAACGGCACGAAGCGACGGCTGGATGCCGCGTTCACGATCGCGGACCTCCGCACGATCGCGAAGCGACGCACCCCCAAGGCCGCGTTCGACTACACCGACGGCGCTGCGGAGGGCGAGACCTCGCTCGCCCGCGCGCGCCAGGCGTTTGAGGACGTCGAGTTCCACCCCGACGTCCTCCGGCCCGCCGAGAACGTCGACACGTCCGTCGAGATCCTCGGCGGACCGTCCGCGCTCCCCTTCGGCATCGCGCCGACCGGGTTCACCCGGCTCATGCAGACCGAGGGCGAGGTCGCGGGCGCGGGTGCGGCGGGGGCCGCCGGCATCCCATTCACCCTGTCGACCCTCGGCACGACCTCGATCGAGGGCGTGAAGGCGGCGAACCCGCACGGACGCAACTGGTTCCAGCTCTACGTGATGCGCGAGCGCGAAATCTCCTACGGGCTCGCGAAGCGCGCCGCCGAGGCCGGTTTCGACACCCTGCAGTTCACCGTCGACACCCCCGTGGCCGGCGCGCGTCTGCGCGACAAGCGCAACGGGTTCTCGATCCCGCCGCAGCTCACCCTCGGCACGATCGTCAACGCGATCCCGCGGCCGTGGTGGTGGATCGACTTCCTCACCACGCCGAAGCTCGAGTTCGCGTCGCTCTCAGCCACCGGCGGCACCGTCGGCGATCTGCTCAACGCGGCGATGGACCCGACGATCAGCTACGAGGACCTCGAGATCATCCGCGGCATCTGGCCCGGCAAGATCGTCATCAAGGGTGTGCAGAACGTCGCCGACGCGAAGCGCCTCATCGACCACGGCGTCGACGGCATCATCCTGTCGAACCACGGTGGGCGCCAGCTCGACCGGGCGCCGATCCCCTTCCACCTGCTGCCCACCGTGGTGCGCGAGGTCGGCAAGGACGCGACGATCATGGTCGACACCGGCATCATGAACGGCGCCGACATCGTCGCCGCGATGGCGCTCGGCGCGAAGTTCACCCTGATCGGCCGCGCCTACCTCTACGGCCTCATGGCCGGCGGGCGGGCGGGCGTCGACAAGACGATCGAGATCCTCCGCAGCGAGATCGAGCGCACCATGAAGCTGCTCGGCGTCGCCTCGATCGCCGAGCTCGAGCCGCGGCACGTCACGCAGCTCACGCGCCTCGCGCCGATGCCCCGTTCCGACGCCTGATCCGCCGCGCTACCCTGGCGCGGTGAGCGCAGCGGACGAGACCGGTCCCTTCTTCCACGGCACGAAAGCCGACCTCGACGTCGGCGATCTGCTCACGGCGGGGCGACGCTCGAACTACCGGCCGTCGATCGTGATGAACCACATCTACTTCACCGCGCAGCGCGACGGCGCCGGCCTCGCCGCCGAGCTCGCGGCGGGCGACGGTGAGCCGCGGGTCTACCGCGTCGAGCCGACCGGCCCGTTCGAGGACGACCCGAACGTGACCGACAAGAAGTTCCCCGGCAACCCCACGCGCTCGTATCGCAGCACCGATCCGCTCCGCGTCGTGGGTGAAGAGACCGGCTGGCCCCGCCTGAGTCCCGAGGCGCTCGCGGACTGGAAGCGCCGCATCGCCGACATCGAGGAGTCCGGTGGCGAGATCATCAACTGATGACAGTCCGCTTCTGCCGCAGTCGCAACGCCGGTCGCCGCTGCACGCGCCCGCTCGACCACCCGGGCCTCCACCGCCACCGCACGATCATGTGGACGGATGCCGCGGCCGACCCGTCCCGCTGCCCCGGGTCCGGCGAGCCGGGCTCCCCCGCCGCCGCGCTCGCGGACGGGTGGCCGCACGGCCGCGCCCTGTGTCCCGTCTGCCACCGCTTCGTCCCCCTCGGGGACGGCCTGCTCGAGGAGCACGTGAGCTCGGACGAGGACGAGACGGATGCCGAGGCATCCCGTCGTCGCGAATGGCTCAACACCCACGGGTGGTGACGGCCCTCGCTGTCCGACGCGCGTGCCATGCTGACGGGATGCGCATCGCCGTCACCGGTTCGTCCGGAAAACTCGGGTCTGTCGTCGCCCGCGAACTCACCGCCGCCGGCCACGAGGTGATCGGCTTCGACCAGCACGGCACCCGCGGCCCCGGCTTCGTGCAGATCGACCTCACCGACCACGGACAGGTCGTCGACGCGCTGACGGGCGTGGGCGATCAGCACGACGGCATCGACGCCCTCGTCCACCTCGCCGCGATCCCGGCCCCTGGCATCCGGCCCGATGTCGCGACCTTCCACAACAACATCACGACCACGTTCAACGTGTTCTGGGCGGCGCTCCGCCTCGGGATCACGAAGATCGTCTACGCCTCGAGCGAGACGGTTCAGGGACTGCCGTTCGACGTGCCGCCGCCCTACATCCCGGTCGACGAGGACTACCCGGCGCGACCCGAATCGGTCTACTCCCTGGTGAAGCACCTCGAGGAGCAGATGGCCGTCGAGCTGACGCGGTGGTACCCGGCGGCATCCATCACAGCCCTCCGGTTCTCGAACGTCATGTGGCCCGAGGACTACGCGGAGTTCCCCTCGTTCGACGCCGACGCGCGGCAGCGCAAGTGGAACCTGTGGAGCTACATCGACGCCCGCGACGGATCGCAGGCCATCGAACGCGCGCTCGAGGTCGCCGGCCCCGGCTTCGACCACTTCCTCATCGCCGCGGCCGACACCGTCATGAGCCGCCCGAACGACGAGCTGGTCGCCGAGGTGTTCCCCGGCGTCGAGCTCCGCGGCGACCTCGGGGTCAACGACTCGCTGTTCTCGACCGCGAAGGCGCAGCGGGTGCTCGGTTACCGGCCGCAGCACTCGTGGCGCGACTCCGTGGGCTCAGCGCTCAGCCGCCGAATTCGGCGAGGACGTACACCTCGCTGTGGTTCACCGCGCAGATCTCGGCGATCGGGTTCTGGGCGTCCCAGAACTCCCGCACCTCGGTCATCCCACCGGGGATCGGCGAGCGCTCCGCGAGAACCGTGTGGATCGACCGCAGGTACGGCGCGAGAGTGGTCGTCGACGACGCGGCGAGCGTGTCCGCCGCATCCGCCGCGGCATCCACCCGGCGGTTCCACTCGTCGGCGCCGATGGCCGCGTAGAAGCCGTAGCCCTCGTCGGCGTTCGTGACCTGGCTGTAGACGCCCGAGAACAGCTCGCACTCCTCGGCGAGCGCGGCGTCCTGCGGGAACGGGGCCGATGAATACGAGACGGATGCCGCCCACTCGGCCTCCGGGGCCAGGCCGAGCGTGAGCTCCGGCGCCGACCGGGCTTCCCACGGCCAGGCGAGGACGCGATCGGGATCGCAGGATCCGGACTGCGGCGCCTGCCCGAGCATCATCGAGTCGCCGAGCTCCGCCGTGAATCGCTCCGCGGGGTCGCACGTCAGCTGGACGAGCACCGACTGGGTGCCGGCCGGCACGTCGAGGGCGACGGGGCCGGGCCCGGTGCCCGAGAACGCCTGCGTCGCGATCACCGACGGGCCCGACGAAGCCGGCTCGGCCGTCGGTGACGCCGGCGCGGGCGCGACCACCGGCGCCTCCACCGTCGGTCGGGCTTCTCCCGCGGGCTCCACGACCGTCGACACGCATCCCGCCGACAGCATCACCACCGCGGCCGCGATCACGGCCGCCTTCGCGCCTCGACGCGTGCGCGGCGCACCGGCATCCCCCCAGATCATCTGATCTGTCTATCAGACGGCCCGGGACCCCGTCAGCGGATCCCTGTCGTTCGCCGGGGACATCCTCAGTCCGGTGCGCCCGGTCCCGGCTAGGCTGAGACGTCCCCGTGCCCGCCGAGCATCGCGAGCCCCGCCATGGATCTGTCGATCATCGTCCCGACCTTCAACGAGGGTCCGAACATCGACGAGCTGTTGCGTCGCATCGGGGAGAGCCTCGAGGGGCGCGTGTTCGAGGTCGTCTTCGTCGACGACTCGACGGACGACACCCCGCAGGTCATCGCGGCCGCGGCGGAGGGCGCCC
The DNA here is from genome assembly GCF_040676205.1 of Microbacterium sp. LMI1x-1-1.1. NCBI lineage: Bacteria > Bacillati > Actinomycetota > Actinomycetes > Micrococcales > Microbacteriaceae > Microbacterium > Microbacterium sp. LMI1x-1-1.1. Next base: position 776,091 of record NZ_JBEGHM010000001.1, on the reverse strand, counting down.
CGTTCCCCGTGCGCCTCATCCACCGGGAGAACGCCGATGCAGGCCTCGGCGGCGCGGTCGTCGCGGGATTCCAGGCGGCCACCTCGCGCTGGTGCCTCGTCATGGACGGCGACCTGCAGCATCCGCCCGAAGACATCCCCCGGCTGATCGAGCGGGCCGACCGAGGCGACGTCGACGTCGTCGTCGCCTCGCGCTACGCGTCCGGGGGCACGTCGAAGGGCCTCGCCGATGCGACCCGCACCGCCGTCTCGCGCGCCTCGACCGCGCTGACCAAGGCGATGTTCCCGCGGAAGCTCGCGAACTGCTCCGACCCGATGACCGGGTTCTTCCTGCTCGACACCCACGCCGTCGACGTCGGCGCGCTCCGCCCTCGAGGCTTCAAGATCCTGCTCGAAGTCCTCGCGCGACGTCAGCTGCGGGTCGACGAGGTCCCCTTCGACTTCGCCTCCCGCCACGCCGGCACCTCGAAGGCGACCTTCACGCAGGGCGTCCGCTTCCTGACCCAGCTCGCCATGCTGCGCTTCGGCCGGATGTCGGCGTTCGCCCTCGTCGGCGGGTTCGGCGCCATCGCGAACCTCGTCATCATGTGGGGTCTGATCCGACTGGGGATGGACTACGTGCCGGCGGCCATCGTCGCGAGCGTCATCACGATCATCACGAACTTCCTGCTGCTCGAGTACCTCGTCTTCGCCGACATGAGGTCCGAGTCGGGGCGGATGCTCACCCGGTTCCTCAAGTCGTTCTCTTTCAACGGCCTCGAAGCGATCATCCGCATCCCGGTCCTGTCGATCATCGTCGAGGCCACCCACATCCCCGCCGTGCTGGCCGCGGCTCTCACGCTCGTCGCCGCCTTCGTCCTGCGCTTCGTCTTCCACGCACTCGTCGTCTACGCACCGCGCCGGCCGATACGTGCCGTCGCGGCCCAGGAATCCGAGCCCGCAGCAGCGGGCGGGCGTACCCTGGACTGATGACCGACACGTCCACTCAGATCACGATGTTCGGCGCCGAATGGTGCCGCGACTGCCGCCGCACGAAGGCGCAGCTCGACAGCCTCGGAGTCGATTACCGGTACGTCGACCTCGAGGCTGAGCCCGACGCCGCCGACATCGCCCGTGAGATCTCCGGACGCACCAACATCCCGGTCGTGGTGTACCCCGACGCCACGCATCACGTCGAGCCCAGCAACGACGACGTCGCGGCGAAGCTCCGCGAACTGTCGCTCATCTGAGTCCACCGGCACAGCGACGATGACGACGACGTCACCGGCCACGCCGCACGAGCTCTCCCCCGAGGCCCGCACCGATCTCGACTCCGCCCTCACCCGGCTGCGCGTCGGTGCGAGCGAGTGGACCGCATTCACCGCTGCCGGGCGTCGTGATCTGCTCCGGCGCATCCGCTCCGCCGTCGCCGGTGCCGCCGACGATTGGGCGCGCATCGCCGCCGCGAGCAAAGGGCTCGAGCCGCGGCATCCGCTCGCCGGAGAAGAGTGGCTCGCCGGCCCGTACGCCGCCATCGTCGCGCTCGACGCGTACATCGGGACGCTCGACGCGCTCGCCCGCGGGCGCAGTCCGCTCGCCGGCGTCCGCACCGGCACCGCGCCCGGCGGTCGCACCGTCGTCCACACCTCGCCGCTGAACGTCGCCGACCGGATCCTCCTCTCGGGCTACACGACCGAGGTCTGGTTGCAGCCGGGCGTCACCGCGCACGAGGCGAGGGACGCCGCGGGCCTCGCCTCGCGGCATCCGCTCCGCAGCGGCGGGGTCGGCCTGGTCCTGGGCGCGGGGAACGTGACCTCGATCCCCTTCCTCGACGTGCTGTATGAGCTGCTCGCCGAAGGGCGCGTCGCACTGCTGAAGGTGAACCCCACGCAGGATGCGCTCGTGCCGGTGTTCGAGCGGGCGTTCGCGCCGCTCATCGAGGCCGGGTTCGCCGCAGTCGTGAGCGGAGGCGGCGACGTCGGGGCCTACCTGACGCGGCATCCCGAGATCGACCACGTCCACATCACCGGGTCGGAGACGACCTTCCATGCCATCGTCGGCTCCGGCGACGATCGCCTGCGCGTGCCGATCACCGCCGAGCTCGGCGGCGTGTCGCCGATCATCGTCGTGCCGGGGCGCTGGACGAAGGCCGATCTGCGGTTCCAGGCCGAGCACGTCGCCACGATGCGGCTGCACAACAGCGGGCACAACTGCATCGCCGGTCAGGTCGTGCTCCTCAGCCGCGACTGGGATCAGCGCGAGGACTTCGAGCGCGAGCTGCGCCGCGCCTTCGCGCGGACGCCGAAGCGGCCCGTCTGGTATCCGAACGCGGCGGCGCGGCTCGAGCACGTGCGCGAGGTCTACCCCGATGCCGAGTGGTTCGCCGACGGCACGCGGGCGATCGCAGTGGGTGACGGCGAGATCGAGACGACCGAGTACTTCGCCCCCGTGCTCGGGATCGTCGACCTGCCCGGCACCGGCGCCGCGTTCGTCGATGCCGCCGTCGCGCACGCGAACGAACGACTCACCGGAACCCTCGGCGCGAACGTCCTCGTAGACCCCGTCACCCAGCACCGCCTCGGCTCCCCGTTCGAAGAGGCGATGGCTCGCCTGCGCTACGGCACGGTGGCCATCAACGCGTGGACGGCGTTCGGGTTCCTCACCCCCACGGCGACGTGGGGCGCGTTCCCGGGCGGCACCGTCGACGACGCGCCGAGCGGCATCGGGATCGTTCATAACGCACTCCTGCTGGACGAGGTCGAGCGGAGCGTCGTCCGCGGACCGTTCCGTCCCTTCCCCCGCTCCCTCGGCCGCGGGCGCTTCTCGGTGCTGCCGAAGCCGCCGTGGTTCGTGACCTCGCGCACGGGACGCGCGGTGTCGGAGGGCTTCGCCCGGTTCCGGATCGACGGCCGCATCGGCCCGCTCGTCGTGACGCTCTCCCGCGCCTTCGGCGCCTGAGCCGAATCGCCCGGCGGCGCAGCCGGGGATCGCGGGCGCAGGGCTCTGACGACATGACGCGTCGGTTTACATCGAGTTAACGCCCCGCGCTCGCACGACCGTTCGTCGCACGCTACAGTTGCCATCGAGTGGATCGCGCGGCCGGGGGGTCGTGCGGAGGTTCTTGGGGGACCGCGAAGCTCATTGGGGAACTATGCATCCGCCTTGGGGGCGGGTGCAGTGATCGCACATTGCTTGGGGGCATGATGCGGACACCGTCCGATGTGTGTGGGGACGCACGATGAGCGCGGTCGAGGGCATCTCGCCCGGCCTGTCGCTGCCAGGGCTGAGCCCGCTGACGACCGTGCGCACGTGGGCTGGCGAAGCGCCGCGGGCATCCGCCGCGCTGGTCAGCCGTCAGCAGTGGGAGCGTCGCTTCCGCGTGCGGCTGCGAACCAGCGACACGGCGATCGTCGCAGTGGCCTGCGCGTTCGCGACCGTGCGCGTGACGGCATCGGGCGCCGTCGCCCCGGTCCCGTACAGCGCGATCGCGATCGCGCTCGCGACCGGCACGCTCTGGCTCGTCGCGCTGATGCTCTTCAACACCCGGTCGGCGAGCGTCATCGGCTCGGGCTCGGTCGAGTACGCCCGCGTCGCTCACGCGACCGGGCTCGCGTTCGGGCTTCTCGCGATCATGTTCGTCGTCTTCGAGTGGGGCGGGATCCGCGCGCAGCTGTTCACCGCTCTCCCCCTCGGGACACTCGCGCTCCTGTTCTCGCGATGGGGATGGCGGCGGTGGCTCGTCGCGCAGCGCGCCGAGGGCAGGTTCGCCTCGCGCACCGTCGTCGTCGGGTCGCGGGATGACGTCGAGTACGCGATCCGCACCCTCGGGCCCGCGGGCCAGCTCGGCTACCTCGTCGTCGGGGTCGCGCTCCTCGAAGGCGCCGGCGAGCGCGTGAGCGTCGACGGCGTCGACTACCCGGTGATGCACGGCGAGGACGCCGTCCTCCGTGCGTCGGAGATCTACGGAAGCGACACGATCGTCGTCGCGAGCCAGCCGGCGGGCGATCCCACGTATGTGAAGCGCCTCTCCTGGTCACTGGAGGGCACGGCTGCCGAGCTCGTGATCTCGAGCCGGCTCGCCGACGTCGCAGGACCGCGGATGTCGCTCCGGCCGGTCGAGGGGATGCCGCTCATCCACGTGAAGATCCCGACCTTCGAGGGGGCTTCCTTCTACGTCAAGCGGGCGCTGGACATCCTGGTATCGACCACCGCCCTCCTCGCCTTCGCTCCGGTGGCCGCGGTCATCGCTCTCGCCATCAAGACGAACGACGGCGGCCCGGTCTTCTTCCGCCAGGCGCGCGTCGGCCGAGACGGGCACGAGTTCGCGATGCTGAAGTTCCGGACGATGCGGGTGGATGCCGAGTCCGAGCTCGCCGCGCTGCTCGCCCGCAACGAGGGCTCGGGCCCGCTCTTCAAACTGAAGCAGGACCCCCGGGTCACCCGCGTCGGCCAGATCCTCCGGAGGTTCTCGCTCGACGAGGTACCGCAGTTCTGGAACGTCCTGCGCGGCGACATGAGCGTCGTCGGCCCGCGCCCGCCGCTGCCCGCCGAGGTCACCGCCTACGACGGAACCGTCTTCCGCCGTCTCTACATCAAGCCCGGCATCACCGGACCGTGGCAGGTCGGCGGACGGAGCGACCTCTCCTGGGAGGAGAGCGTCCGCCTCGACCTCCGCTATGTCGAGAACTGGACCGTCATGACCGATCTCGTCCTGATGTGGCGAACCGCCAAAGTCATGGTCACACGTGAGGGAGCGTACTGATGGTCATCGAAATCCCGCACCCGCTCGACACCGACGCCGACCGCGGTCGGCACCGGACGCAGACCCTCGAGACGCGGACGCTCCACATCGCGATGATCGGCACCCGGGGGGTGCCGGCCTGCTACGGCGGCTTCGAGACGGCGGTCGAGGAGATCGGTCGTCGCCTCGTCGAACGCGGCCACGACATCACGGTCTACTCGCGAGGCGCGAGGACGCGGACCTCGGAGTACCTCGGCATGAGGGTCGTCCACCTTCCGGCCGTCCCCGTGAAGCAGCTCGAGACCCTCAGCCACACCGGGCTCTCCGCCGTGCACGCCGTGTTCGGCCGGCGGACGGATGCGGCCTTCGTGTTCAACGCCGCGAACTCGCCGTTCCTCCCGGTCCTGCGTGCCCGCGGCATCCCGACCGCCCTCCACATGGACGGTCTCGAATGGAAGCGCTCGAAGTGGGGCCGGCGCGGCAAGGCCTACTACCGCTGGGCGGAGGAGTTCGGCGTGCGGACGGCCGACGCCCTCATCGCGGACGCCCCCGGCATCCGCGAGTACTACGACCGCGAGTTCGGGGTCCCGACGGAGCTGATCCGCTACGGAGCACCCATCCTGGACGGTGCACCGACCGACGGCGTCCGCGCTCTCGATCTCACCCCCGGCGGGTACCACCTGGTCGTCGCGCGGTTCGAGCCCGAGAACCATGTGCTCGAGATCGTGGCCGGCTATCGGGCCAGCTCCGCGACCACTCCGCTCGTCGTGGTCGGCTCGGCGCCGTACGCCGCCGAGTACACGCAGCGCATCCGCGCCGCGGCCGGCGACGACCCCCGCATCCGCTTCCTGGGCGGCGTGTACGACCAGGACCTGCTCGACGCGCTGTACTTCCACGCGACGTCGTACGTGCACGGGCACTCGGTCGGCGGGACGAACCCCTCGCTCCTGCGCGCCATGGGCGCCGGCACCGCCGTGCTCGCCTACGACGTCGGCTTCAACCACGAGACCCTCGACGAGCACGGCCTGTTCTTCGCGGATGCCGCCGAGGCCACCCGCCACTTCAGCACCCTCGAGAGCGATCCCGTCAGGGTCGCCGCACTCGGTCTGCACGCCCGCGAGCGCGCTGCCGCAGCGTTCCGGTGGGACGACGTGACCAGCGATTACGAAGACCTGGCGAGGCGTCTCGCCCAGGGGGAGTCCATGCACGCTCGAGGCCGCCGGGCTCGCCGCGACAGCCGAGCGCACAGCCTGAGGGGCACCGGATGAGGGCGAGGAACGCACTCATCGCACCGGGTCATGATGTGCCGGGACGCCATACGGCAGGGTGGGCGCCGACGTCACGGACGACGGGACGCGTCGAGTGGATGGACACCCTTCGAGGCACCGCCATACTCCTCCTCATCGTCTGGCACGCATCGTCCATCCCGGTGCGATTCGGGTTCGATATGCCGACCTGGCTGTTCCTTGTGAACGAAGCGTTCCTGCCCTGGCGGATGCCGACTCTCATGTTCCTGTCAGGGCTGCTCTTGGCGGGCTCGCTCCGCAAGCCCGCGTCCGTCTACACCGTCGGCAAGGTGAGGAATCTGCTCTGGCCCTACGCCTTGTGGGCCGCTGTCTACTTGTCGCTCTTCCCCGGATCCGGTGAGGCGATCAGCGACCCGATGTCGTGGTTCGGCGCGGGGTACCTGTGGTTCATCCTCTATCTCTTCGGCTACAACCTGGTGGCCCCGCTGGTCGTCCGCGCGCCGTGGTGGATCGCACTCCCGGCATTCACCGTCGGCGCGATCCTCATCCCGCATCCCTCGCCCCAGAAGATCTGCTTCTTCGCGGTGTTCTTCTTCGCCGGCCACTACGCCCGCACGCTGATCCCGTTCGTCCTCAATGCACCGCGCACGCTCGTCGGCGCCGTCGGCCTCGTCGCTGCGGCCTTCACCGCGGCATCGGTGACGCTGTCCGCGGTGACCGGAGCGCATTTCTTCGAGTTCGCACCCGCGTCGATCGTCTTCGAGCTCGCGCTCATCGCGCTCAGCATCCGCGTCGCGCACGCGCTCGGTCGTCGGGCATCGAAAAGCCCCCTCCGGCGCGGGATCGCGTGGATCGGTCGCAATTCCGTGGTCTTCTACCTGACGCACTTCCCGCTGATGATCATTGCGTGCGTGATCGCCCGACAGACCGCCGATGCGCTCGGACTGTGGATCGTCGGAGTCTGCTGCGCCACCGCACTTCTCGGCGGCGTCCCCCTGGCGCTGGCGAATCGCCACTGGAGTGTCTCCTGGCTGTTCCGCGCACCGAGCCTTCCCCACGGGAGAACTCTCATCACCGCTCGCCCCCGGACCGTCGGCGGTGCCGCATGACGGCCGCCGAAACCGTCCGTGCCCGCAGCGACGCCGCGAGCGAAGAGTCGCCTGACATCGACGTCGACGTCGCACGCCGGCTCGGAACGCGACGAGGAATGCTCGCGTCCGTCGGCGGCAGCGCGATCGCTCGCCTGACGGTGATGCCGCTCAGCGCGCTCCTGGGCATCGTCGTCACACGACTCATCCTCGACAATTACGGTGAAGCGACGTACGCCCAGTACACGCTCCTGGTCGGCATCGCGGCACTTCTGCCCTTCGCAGACCTGGGACTGTCCGCCGCGATCCTGAATGCCGCATCCGCAGCCGGAAACCCCCGCACAGACCTGAACTTCCGGGGTGTCCTCGTCTCGTGCATCCGCCTTCTGGCGTGTTGCGCGCTGGTACTTCTGACGGTCGCCGTGGGCATCTACGCCTTCGGGTACTGGGACGCTCTGCTCGGCGACGGGTTGAGCCTGGATTCGGGGGCCCTCGCCGCGACGCTCTGCCTCGCCATCCTCGCCCTCAATCTGCTCGTCTCCTTCGGGCAGCGCATCCTGATCGCGTTGGGCCTGAACACCCTCGTCGTCCTGCTGGGAGCCCTGCAGACGCCGATCGTCCTCCTCGTGCTCTGGCTGACGATCTCGGCCGGCGCGGGCGGCGGCTACATCGCCGTGGCGTCGTACGCAGGCACCTTCCTGGTCAGCGTCATCGCCTTCGTCGTCGCCGTTCGCCGGACCTCGCCCACGATCGGCATCGCGATCCGTCAGAGCTTCAGCCCCCGCGTGCGCGGAGAGCGCGTGCTCAACGTGGCATGGCCGATGCTCGTGCAGATGATCGCCCTTCCTATCGCGATGTCCTCGGACCGTCTGGTGCTCAGCCATCTCGCCTCGCTCGATGACCTGACCGAGTACAGCTTGACGATGCAGATGTTCGGCCCGGCACTCGGGGTTCTCACCACGGCGGGAATGTCCCTGTGGCCGGTCTTCGCCCGGGCTCGCGCCACGGGAACCGCCACACCCTTCTCGCCGCACGCGATGGCCGGGATGTTCGCGGCGCTCGCGCTCATCGGCGGAACGCTCATCGTCTCGCTCTCAGGGTGGCTCGCCGAACTCGCCTCGGGTGGGCGCATCCATCTCGGCTGGCCGATCCTCGTGGCAGGGGCCATCTTCATCGTCGTCCAAGCGGTCAAGCAGCCGTACGGTATGGCGCTCACCGATCCGAGAGGTCTCGCCTTCCAGGCGGTCTGCGCGCTCGTGCTCCTTCCCGTGAACCTGGGGTTGACGATCTCCCTCACACCGAGCCTCGGTGCACCCGGGCCGCTCATCGGCTCCATCGTCGCCGTCGTCATCTGCCAGCTGGCGCCCAACATGATCCTCGTCCGGCAGCGCGCGCGTCGCGCCGCGCTCGTCGACGAGACACGAGAGACAGGAGTCCGCCATCAGTGACGTGTTGTCAGAAGAGGCGCCCGTTCGCACTTCGCCCGTGAGGCTCGCACAAGTCGGCGACTACTCCGTGTCCAACTGGGGCGATCAGCTCTACCCGGGTGTGACCGCTGACCTGCTCCGCCGCATCGGGCTCCTCTCCGAGATCACGCATTTCGCTCCTCTTGCGGGAACCACCCTGGCCGGCGAGCCGATCCGCCCACTGCGCGAGATAAGGCGGTCGGATGCCACTGCTGTGCTGGTCGGCGGCGGGGACCTCGTGCGCTTCGATACGACCACCGTCGCTCTCGACCACATGGCCATACCGGAGGCGGAACGGCATGGGCGCCTCCTCCGACTGCGAGCGGCGTGGTTCGCTCGAAGGCACTTCCTCGCCGGCCCCGGAGTGTGGCTCCCGGAGGACGACTGGGTCCGCGGCGCGCCGACGGTCCTGGTCTCCGTGGGAGCCCGTCGGATGGCGCACGATGCCCGAGCACGAGCGGTCGTGACTCGACTGCGCGGCGTGTGGGTGCGGACGTCACACGCCGCACAGCAGTTCCAGGCGGCGGGCGTCGACGCTTCGCGCATCGTCCTGGCGCCCGACATGGTCTTCGCTCACCCGGCACTGTCCGATCCCCAAGGTTCAGCCGACCGAGGCCGACAGGTCATCCGTCGGCGACTCGGCATCGACGAGCCACTCGTCGTCTTCCATGCCGCGGCGTTCCACGGCTGGCCTGAGGCCCGGATCGAAGCCGCCCTGCGGTCTCTGGCCGGCCTCCCCGTCGCTGTCCTCTCACTGGGCGCCTATTCCGGCGAGGACCGCGCTCTGGCCGCGGCAGCCGAGCGAACCGGTGTCGGCGCCCTCATCGGCCTCGACGCGGACGAGATCGTCTCGGTGTTCGCCGCGGCGGGGGTGGTCTTCACGACGAGCATGCATGCAGCGATCGTCGCGGGCTCGTTCGGCACCCCCGTGCTCACCCCCGGCGTGGCGAAGACCGCCGAGGCTTTCGCGGCGTGCCCCGTCCCCCCGCGCGTCGAAGGCGTCAGCGACGAGGATCTGGCCGAGACCGTGCGCGCCCGACGCGGCGAACGCGTGTCGCATGACCCGACCCCCAATGCCCGAGCCGCAACGACAGCGATGACGTCGATCCTCACGATGGCCGGAGTGCTGTGACCACGCTGCAAACGGTCCTCGTGGCGCACCCCGGGGCGGAGTTGTTCGGCTCCGACCGGATGCTGCGTGAGTCCGTTGCAGGGCTTCGCGAGGGCGGCGCACGAGTCGTCGTGGTCGTGCCCACGGCCGGTCCCCTGATCCACGAGCTGCGCACTCTCGGCGCTGAGGTCGTCATCGCTCCTGGCCTCGTGCTCCGCAAGGCGCTCCTGCGACCGTCGGGGTGGTTGCGGTTGGTCAGAGAGGCCCTGCGCGGTTTCGGTTCGGCGTGGCGGCTCATCCACCGCGTGAAACCCGACGCGGTGTACGTCAGCACCATCACCATCCCGCTGTGGCCGCTGGTCGCGTGGTTGCGCCGAGTGCCGGTCGTCAGCCATGTCCACGAAGCCGAGGCCTCGGGGAGTGTCCTGGTGAACCGGATGCTGTACATGCCCCACATGCTGGCTCAAGAAGTGCTGGTGAACAGTCGTTTCAGCCAGGAGACGATACGACAAGCGCTGCCGAAGCTCGCCTCCCGCGCGCAGCTCGTCCTCAACGGCGTCGTCGGCCCGGATCGGCCCGAGCCGCCTCGGGCCGACACCGACGGGGCCCTCCGCGTTCTGTACATGGGGCGCTTGTCTCCTCGGAAAGGGCCTGATCTGGTCCTCTCCGCGGCGTCTCTGCTCGCCCGAGAAGGCCTTCCGGTCGATGTCACGCTCGTGGGCGACACCTTCCCCGGATACGAGTGGTTCGGAGCGGAGTTGAGGCAGCAAGCGTCACGCGCGCCGAGGAGGATGTCGGTCCGCTTCGCGGGCTTCCAGCCCGATGTGTGGAGCTATGTCGCAGCGTCGGACGTCATCGTCGTGCCTTCGCGGATCGACGAGCCGTTCGGCAACACGGCCGTCGAGGCCGTCCTCGGCCTGCGCCCGGTCATCGTCGCCGACACCAGTGGTCTGCGCGAGGCCGCCGACAGGTACGCCACGGCGCGCATGGTGCCCGTCGACGAGCCGGAGGCCATCTCAGCCCAGCTCCGGGCACTCTCGGAGTCGTGGGCGGCGGTGACAGCGGATGTCGAACGGAGCCGGGCCGAAGCCCTCCGACGACACTCCCCCGAGTCCTACCGCGCGACCGTTCGCCGTCACGTCGAACGAGCGGTGCGTTCCGCCTCGTCCATCAGCGTCGCGGCCGATCGACGGCGCGGCAGAAGGCGGTAAGTGCGAAGCCCTCGACCCTTGGCCACATCGTTCGGCAGATGATCGACGCCTCGAAGGAACTCCCGCCCCTCCTCCTGTGCAGCATCCCAGGAGTACGTGCTCGCGACCTTGCGGCTCGCGTGCACGACGGCGGCTGCGTCGATCACTCCCATGGCCAGGCCGGCGTCCTCCATGAGACGGGCCCACTGGAAGTCCAGCCCCCACCCCCAGCGAAGGTCCGCCGGGAACGGCAGCAGGAGCCGTGCGGCATCCGCGCGCACCAGTGTGACCGGACCGATCTCGACGAACCTCGTGGTTCGAGCGACACTCAGCAGACGACGCTTCGCAACCGCCCAGTTCGCGTTGCTGAACCGCGTCTGCGCCGGCTGCGCGAGGGCGAGGTCGAGCCGCTCGCACACTTCGATCGCGAGATCCAGGAACCCGTGCGGAAGGACGACGTCGTCATCGATGATCACGAGCCAATCCACCTCGGGCAGATCCCGCACCAAGACGTTGAGATTCTGGAACTTGCCGGCGACGAGATGGTCGGCGCCGGTGTCCGCCTGCATCGCCGCCGGGACGTCCCCCATGGCCCCGAGGTGGATCTTCACCTCGTGGCGCGATGCCCTCAGCTCCGTGACGGCCGCGCGGATGGGCTCCGCGTTCCGATAGATGCCCACCACACCGACGCTGCGGGGCGGCCCTTTTCGCACCGCGCCGACGCCTCGCGCGAACACCTCGTCCACGGCCTCGGACAACCGACGCCCCAGACGCCTGACCCCAAACCCACTCGTGCGCATGCGACTCCCCAAGTCTGCGTATTCCCCAGGTCAGACGATACCGCTCGTCGTCACGATTCACACACTTCCGACATCGCACGAGGAGGCGACCCCGTAGAATGCGGAGAGGAAAAGCGTCCGCTGGGGCCGTTGGGGCGGACGGGATGCTTGGGGGGATCTGCCATGGTGGATGACGTCGTCCGCGCGGGGAACGTGCGCTCGGGTGCATCGAGGACTGCACGGTGAGCCTCAACGACTACTTCCTCGCCCTGCGCAAGCAGTGGCTGGCCATCCTCGTACTCGCTTTCCTGGGCGCCGCGATCGGATACGGCTATGCGCAGACGCAGACCGACGTGTACCGCGCACAGTCATCCGTCCTGGTCCTTCCGGCGCGCGGCGACAGCACAGCCGAGCTCGTTCAAGGGTCGAGCTACGTTCAGAGCCTCGTCAACACCTACGCGCTGGTGGCGACGTCTCCGGTCGTGCTCGAACCGGTGATCGATCGACTCGGGCTCTCGATATCACCACGCGCCCTCGCCGGACAGGTCACCGTCGAAACACCCCTGGACTCCGCCGTCCTGAACATCACGGTGACCGGAGGGTCGCCCTCGGGGACTGCGAGGATCGCGAACGCGATCGCCACCGAGCTCGCTGACGCCGTCGAGGGGCTGTCCCCGCAGACGAACACTTCCGGCCCGGCCGTCCGGATCGAGACGATCAGCCCGGCCGCGGAGTCACGCGTTCCCATCGCGCCCAACACGAGACTGCTCATCATCGTGGGCGCCCTCGCAGGCCTGGTCGCCGGCATGGTGTACGCCTGGCTCCGCCGGCTCCTCGCAACCCGCCTTCAATCCCGCGAGGACATCGCCGGGGTAACGGAGACGCCGGTGCTCGGCGAGGTCACCGGCGTCGCACGCGGCTCGACACTGCCCGATGCCGTTCGCAGAGCAGAGACAGGGCTGGCTGCCGAGTCCATCCGCGGCGTCGCCGCCGGACTCCGCTTCGCCAACGTCGACGGCGACACGAGCGTCATCCTCGTCACCTCCGCGACCTCCAACGAGGGCAAGTCCTCCGTGGCCCTCTCGACGGCTCTGATCCTTGCTGAACAGGGCCAACGGGTTCTGCTCATCGACGCCGACCTCCGACGTGGTTCGATCGCGAGGATGACCGGGCTCGAGGGCGGCGTCGGCGTGACGACCATCCTGGTGGGCGACATCGGCTTCGGCGAGGCTATCCAGCACTGGGGAACGAGCAATCTCAGCGTTCTCGCGAGCGGAACCATCCCGCCGAATCCTGGCCAACTTCTGACGTCCGACCACCTGCGAGAGCTGGTCAAGGATGCACGTGCACGCTTCGACGTGGTCGTGATCGACAGCCCGCCCGTCCTCGCCGTGAGCGACCCGCTCTGGCTCGCACCCGTCGTCGACGGCATCCTCGTGGTCGCCAGACACCGCTTCACGAAGCGCCAGGCTCTCCGACGCACCCTGGACGAGCTCGAATCCACGCGCACGCGGATTCTCGGCATCGTTCTCAACGCCGTCAAGCGTGTCGACTCGAGCCCGTACCACGACAATGCCTACGCGACGTCGCAACCATCACGATGGCGCAAGAGCGAGCGTCTAGGCGGGAGAACGAAGGCGCGGGCGTGAGCACCCGCGCGGTCCTTCCGAGCAGCACCACCTTCCTCCAGAGGAAGTGGACGGCTGAATCCGTCGTGGCGATGGTCGTGTGCGTCGTCATCGGGCTGAGACTCACTCTTCCTTTCAACGTTCCGGTCGGCGGCGCCCTCGGACTCCTTCTGATACCGCTGTGGCTCCCCCTACTTCGCCGCGCTCGTCTCTTCGTCGCCCTGGCGGCCCTTCTGGTCGTAGCCGCCGCGGCAGGAGTGCTTCTCACCTGGTGGATGGCGGCAGAACGCGCCTCCCTCCCTTCGGCGGTCATCGAACGCAGCGCCGTCGCGCTCGGCCTGCTCGGGGCGGTTGGAGCTCTCCTGTGGGCCCGGACGCTCGTGGGACTGTCGACCGTGGCCATCACGTACGGGGCCGGGATGGCCCTCGGAATCGCGGGCGACCTCGGCGGCAACGTCAGCTGGAGGTTCACCTTCTCGATCCCCCTGACGATCCTGCTCCTGGCCTTGGCTGCCCGCCGAGATCGATTCGTGCCTCAACTCGTCGTGGTCATCCTGCTCGCAGCGATCGGTGCCGTGAACGACGCGCGATCCAACACGGCCATGCTCATGCTGGCCGCAGTCGTCTTGATCTGGCAGCGAATCGGCCGGGCGACGGGGACCACACGACGGCGTGCCGGCAACATCGTGGGCGTCATCCTCTTCGGAGTGGCCGTCTTCTTCCTCGCGCAGGCCGCCATCCTCGAGGGGTTCTTCGGAGAAGCGACGAAGGATCGCACACAGGCACAGATCGATGAGTCGGGATCGCTTCTCCTGGGCGGCCGACCCGAGATCGCGGCATCCGAGGCCCTCATTCGGCTCCACCCGCTCGGCTTGGGATCAGGAATCGTCGCCTCGCGCGCCGACATCACAGCGGCAAAGTCCTCGATGGCTGCCATCGGGTACGACCCGCACAACAATTACGTCGACAGATTCATGTTCGGCGGGGGAATCGAAGTCCATTCGATGCTCGGCGACTTCTGGCTGTGGTTCGGACTACCCGGACTCATGGCGTGCGCAGTGATCGCGGCCATCGCAGGGCTCGGCCTGGAGCGCGCCCTCCGCGAGGGTGCGTGCACAGCGCTGGCGATCTACCTCGCCACGCGGCTCCTCTGGGATCTCGCGTTCAGCCCGGCTGTCTCGGCGATGAAAACCCTTCCCTTGGCGTTGGTCGTGCTGGCCGTGCCCGTAGCAGCCGTCATCGCGCAGCGCTCGTCGGGTCGGCAGGATGCGCCACCAGGAGACCTCGCGGGGGATCAAAGAGGAACCTGAGGGGCGGGCGAGTCGATAGTCGGTGGAGGCCGAGAGACAGCGCAATCGCCACGCATGCGGTGACCGGCGGCAAGAACAGCGCGGCAGCCCGCACGATCTCAATGTTCTCCCCGAGCGCGACGCCTGCAGTCAGGAGGATGACGATCGGCGTGTGCGCGAGGTAGACCGGCAAGGTACGCGATCCGAGCCGCACGACAAGCGCGGAACGCTGCAACACCTGGCTGATGGCGATGCCCGCGAGCACCCCCAGACAGGCGAGCGCCGGATACACCCCCGGGATGCGCCCGAGGTCGAAGACGGTCACAGCCCATGCAGCCGCCGCCCAGCCGGTGAAGACCAGGCCGCGAAGAAGCCACCCGCTTCGCGCGGCGTAGGAGAACAGAGCCCGCCTTCCCACCATGCCTATCAGGAAGAACACGTAGTACTTGCAGGCGCCGGTCCAGCTGGGCGACGGAAGGGGCAGGACGTCGGTGAACGCGACGATGGACGCCGCTGCCGCGACCGGGATCGTGACGGCGGCAGGGACCCGGCGCAGCGCCCTGTTGAGGAGGAAGAACAGAGCCAATGCCCAGATGAACCAGAGTTCGAATCGCGGGACGAGGGGCGAGATCACGGTGTCGAAGACCTCTCGACGCAGGTTGATCTCGACTCCGTGAACTGTTTGTCCGAGGAGGTACGGTCCGAGCCCCAGCAGCTCCCAGAGCAGGAAGACCCAGACGAACAGCCGAAGCTTCGAGTTCCACAGCTGAGCGAGCGGCACCGAGGCCCACTTGGCAGCGAAGAGACCGGCCAGCGTGAAGAACAGCGGCATCCGCATCGTCGCGAGGACATCGTTGAGCCAGATCCATCCCGACACATCACCCGCCACACCGGCGAGCCATCGTGCGGAGTGGAAGAGGACGACGAGGGCGATCGCCAGCCCCTTGCCGGCGTCGACCCAGTCGACACGACCCTGCGGAAGCGTCGACTCGCGCCGCCACACTGATCCGAACACGATGACCCCCCATCACCGACGCAGCCCCAACCGCGCACCCCACGCACCCCTGCGCAGATGAAAAGTGTCTCATGGCGAAAGGCCTCGGGCACGCCCCATGTTCTGATGAGTCTCCGTCCGCGCCCCCTACCCGAAGGCGAACGCCGAGATGTCACTCCCCCCAGCCCTCACTCGTTCCCGATTGCGGATGACCGCTGCTGCCATCGCGCTCAGCCTCGTCGCAGCCGGCTCCGTCTTCACCGCGACTGGAGCAGCGGCAGCGACACGCGTCACCGACTCCTTCAGCCGCACTGTCGCGACCGGCTGGGGGACCTCGACCTCCGGGGCCGCGTGGACGACCTCCTCTTCGCGTGTCACGAGCGTGCGCGACGGGGCCGCCGCGGTCCTGCAAGCGCCCGGAACGGCGACGGTTCAGTCGATCCGTTCCCTCGCAGCCACGGACTCGATCCTCAGTGCGACCGTCTGGCCCGAGAAGGCGACCACCACGGGCAATGGATCGACGATCTCACTGGCACTCCGTTCGGACGGCAAGTATTCGTACCAGGCGCGCGTGGGCTTCGGCAGAAGCGGGGTGAACCTCTGGATCAGCCGCTTCGACGGTTCGAGTGGCCGGGAAGTCGTGCTCCGCTCTCTCAAACCGATCAAGGAGCTCCCCGCCGGCGCGCACGTTCGCGCCGAGTTCTCGCTGACGGGGACGTCTCCCGTGAAGATCCGCGCGAGGATCTGGACGGATGGCGCGACCAAGCCCGAGTGGCAGGCGTCCTTCGACGACGCCAGCGCGCAGCGCATCGCACGGGCGGGCTACCCCGCCATCTCGACCTATCTGTCGTCGAGCTCCCCCTCGAACACCGTGCGCATCGATGACGTCGACATCTCGGATGCCGCGTCCCCCACGCCCACCCCGACTCCGCCCCCCACGCCCCCTGTGGCGAACGGTTCGGTGGGGAGCGCGCCGGTCGGCAGCACCAGCTACCCCGTCCCTGCCCGCGCGATCTTCGTCGCGCCGAGAGGCACCCAGACAGGCTCGGGAACGGCGAACGATCCGTACGGGAGTGCCGCGTACGCCGTCTCGCGGGCACCTTCGGGTTCGACCATCGTGCTCCGCGGCGGCACCTACCGGGAGTACGTCTACGTCGGATTCAACAAGGCGCTCACGATCCAGGCCTACCCGGGGGAGGCGGTCTGGTTCGACGGCAGTTCGCCGGTGACCGACTGGGTGAGGTCGGGCAACACGTGGGTGAAGACGGGGTGGACCCACCGATTCGATCACTCCGTGTCGTTCACAGCGGGTCGGGACGACACCTCGCGGTTCGTCGACGACACCAATCCGCTCGCCGGGTACCCCGATCAGGTGTGGATCGACGATCAGGCTCTGAGACAGGTCGGCTCGGCGAGCGCGGTCACCGCAGGCACCTTCTTCGTCGACGAAGGCGGCCGACGCCTGGTGATCGGCTCCGACCCGAACGGCAGGCGCGTGGAGGCCAGCACCCTGGCCCGGGCGTTCAAGGTGCAGGGCAAGCACACGACGCTTCGGGGATTCGGTGTCGAGCGCTATGCGACGACGGTCTCCATGATGGGCGCGGTGACCGCAGAGGTCGATGACATCTCGCTCGAGAACATGGTGGTGCGCGACAACGCGACCATCGGTGTCTACGCATGGAACGACGTCAAGAACTTCCGTCGTCTGACAGTGACGGGCAACGGACTGATGGGACTCGGCGTCAACAAGGCAGCGGATGTCTCCCTGACGGATTCGGTCATCGCGCGCAACAACGCGCAGCGCTTCAAGCCGGCGCCTGCCGCGGGTGGCGTGAAGATCACAGAAGCGGACGGGGTCCGGGTGGATGGCAACATCGTCTCCGACAACATCGGCTCGGGTGTCTGGTTCGACGTCAACTCACGCGACATCCGTGTGACAGGCAACACGGTCTCCGACAACACGACCACCGGCGTTCAGATCGAGCTGAGCGAGAACGCGATCATCGCCGACAACCATCTCTCGAGAAATGTCCTCGGCGCCAAGATCATGAACAGCGGCGAGGTCGACATCTGGAACAACACCATCGACGCCGCCACCCGCGCGCTCAGCTTCGCTCAGGACGAGCGGCGCCAGCCGGTGTCGGGTCTGAAGTCGATCATCCCGTGGCTCCTCGACGACGTGACCGTCCGCAACAACGTCATCTCCTACGGCACCGACTCGAGCACCTGCCCCATCCTCGCCCAGGATTCCGAACGCCGACTCGTCGGCGCTGGAGTGGGAGTGGCGATGGACAGCAACGTCTACTTCCGGCGAGACTCCTCGACCCCCGCCAACCTCGCGTGCTGGGCAAACGGCGCCAACGGCACGAAAAGCGTGAAGACCCTTTCCGAGCTGACGGCGTTCACGGGCAACGACAGGAATTCGGCACTGTGGACAGGCACGCCGATCCTCTCGTCCTCGTTGACCGTCCGCAGCGATGTGCTCGCTTCACCGCGCGCCTCGCTGTCCGGGTTGCCGTCGGACGTCGCAGCCTCCATCGGCGTCGCAGCGGGAACGAAGCGGCCGGGCGCGTTCTCACCCGCCCTGGGCCGGTGATCGAGGTTCGTACCCGTGCGCCGTACGTGAGCCATACGATGTGAGCGTGGCTTTGGGGAGCGGTGCGGACGCTGTCGTCTTCTATCCGGCAGAGCGAGACCTGGAGACGTGGGCCGCGCGTCACGCGGCGGGATCAGCGCCCGACCGATGGCCATATGGACTCGATCGGCTCGAGTCGCACATCGCCGGTGTCACCTCGAAGAACCTGCCGGCTGCGACACCGATCACGCGGGTGGCGCGACGCGTCATCGCCGTGCTGCCGCCGGGCCGGCGGGCATCGAACCCCGTGGGTGTGACATGGGATGAGAACGCTGGTGCGCTCCTGGCGACCACCACCCGCCTGAGCGCGCGATACTCCGGCGTGGTCTGGTTGACGGACGGTGTCGCACGGCAGGGCGGAGGGCGATTCGCGAGCCTGCGCCGCGCACTCCGGCGAATGGATGGGCTCTGGGTACTCTCCGACGCGCAGGTCGCACCCCTCGCCGCCTTCCTCGGCGAGGGCGCTCCTCCGGTGCATTACGTTCGCTTCGGTGTCGACCAGGATTTCTTTCGGCACGCCCCCTACCCGATACGCCCGCTCGTCGTGAGTGTCGGTGGTGACCGAGATCGCGATCCCGAGACCCTGCTCCGCGCGATGGCGACGCTGCGGAAGGTCCGACCCGACGTCGAGATAGTGGTGCAGAGCAAGACGAGCATCGACCCGCCCGCGGGCGTGAACGTCGTCCCGTACCTCACGCACACGGAATTGCGAGATCTCTACGCTCGGGCCTCTGTCGTCGTGATCGCGACGCGGCCCAACCTGCACGTATCGGGTATGACCGTCGGACTCGAGGCGATGGCCACTGGTCGGCCCCTCGTGATCACCCGCACCCCCGGCATGGACGACTACTTCGGCGGCACCACGGCCGCTCGAATGGTCCAGGTCGGTGACGCAGACGCCTTGGCCAGCGAGGCACTCAGGTTGCTGGAGGACCCTGTCGCAGGCGCCGCTGCGGGCGAGGCAGCGAGTGCCCACGTCACGGGTGGCTTCACGACTGCGCATCTTGCGGCGCGCGTCGCCGAGGTCATCACGCGGAGGTAGTCGCTCGCGACCCGTGCATCCACTCTTGCGCCGCGCGTCTACCGTCCACGGAAGGCAGGGCTGCGTGAACCTCGACGACAGAGCGGATGCTCGTGACCGCGGCGACGAGCGCCGCCGACAGGTCCTCGCCCACACTCGGCTCGGAGAGGACCCAGTGCCCGTGGGCGGATAGCCACTCCGCAATCCCCGTCTCCCCTGTCGTCACGATGAGGCATCCGTTCGCCAAACCTTCGACGATGGGGAGGCCCACCTGCTCACGCCACAGGGGGCGGCGTCGTGACGGGAGCGCCAGGACTTTCGCCTCGCCCAAGACGTGCGCGATGTCGGCACGAGGCGGGTCGATCAGGACCGTGACCCGCTCGTCGGTCTCGGCGAGGGTGAGGGCGTCGTCGGCCCCCGCTCCCCGGCCGACGATGACGAGCCGCGCGCCGGGGACCGCAGCCCTGACATCGGGCCAGGCGGACATCACATCAGGGAAGCCCTTGCGCTCGGAGAGGTCGCCGAGGAAGAGGATGACCCGATCGCGCACCCCTTCTGCGGCGCGCGCCGGGGTCGGCAAAGCCGGGATCAGCGCGCGGACCGGTTGTCGGGCCGAGGCACCGAACACGCTCGTGTAGAGCGCTTCGGCAGCCGAGGTGCCATACGCGATCCGATCGATCCACCGCCAGAGCAGGGGTGTGACGAGGTGGCGGAGCCGATACCGCCACCTCGCCTTGACGGGGAGGTGGCGCACGGTCACGGCCGGGTGGAGGTTCTCAATCGCGTAGGTGGTCACGGAGGGCCGTTCCCGGCGCCGGGCTGCGGCCCGCAGTCGCGCCGCGGCCACGAAGGCGACGCTCGGGAGGGATGAGTCACCCGAGAGCGGCTCGTTCACCTCGATCACGTCGATGTCGGTCGAAAGTGCGAAGGCGACGGCCCCCCAGAAGCTCTTACGCTGCGGATTCGTCGCCTCCGCCAGCACCGGATCGAAGTCGTAGCGAGTGCGACGGTAGAGGATGACGGGCCGCGGACTCATGTCCGCAGCCCGCTCCAGATGAGCGCTTCTCACCACCTCGTACAGCTGC
Source organism: Microbacterium sp. LMI1x-1-1.1 (assembly GCF_040676205.1). NCBI lineage: Bacteria > Bacillati > Actinomycetota > Actinomycetes > Micrococcales > Microbacteriaceae > Microbacterium > Microbacterium sp. LMI1x-1-1.1. Next base: position 755,839 of record NZ_JBEGHM010000001.1, on the reverse strand, counting down.
ACGACACGTCTCTCGGCAGCGACCGGTCTCATCCTCCCCGTACGCATCCGACGATCACGGAGCCGCCACGATCTGGAGGTCGTCGAACGACAGCGCGACCGGGACGTTCGCCGTGGCGCTCGGGAGGTATCCGTACACGCCCGCCGAACCCGCACCCTGGAGTGCAGCAGTCGCATCGCTCCGCTCGATCTGCCACGTGGTCGGAGCGGTGTCGGACGCGTTCCAGATCCTCGCCGAGATCGATGTCGTTGTGGTCGTCTTCGTGTCGACCTCGAAACGGTACGTCTGCCCGGCAGCGATCGTCAGCCCGGTCACCGTGACCGCAGCGCCGACCGACGTGCTGTCACCGCGAAGGACATTGAGCTTGACGGTTCCATCCGCCGCGATCCGTGCACGAATGAGCCATTGCGTCGACCCGACCCGACGGGCGATCACGCCGACATACATGCCTTCGTTGACCTTGTCGACGGTGAACGTGCCGCTGATCCTGGTAGAGGTGCTATCGATGACGGGGGTGTCCGCGAACAACGAGGTGCCCGCGCCCACCGACAGGGTCCCCACACCTCCCGCCGTGGCGAAACGGGTGGCCGCGCCTCGCGTCGTCCACGCCGCGCCGCTGTCGGACGTCCCCCACCCACCGGTCGTCGTGCGGGTGAAGGTGTCTGCGAAGAGCACCCCCGCGGGCGGGGAAGCGACCGTGACCTCTTGAGTCTCGGTGTCCGTCGCCCCGTCATCATCGGTGACCGTGAGGGTGATCGAATACGTACCCCCCGCTGCATATGTGTAGGAGGCCGTCGATCCGGTCGCCGTGCCAGCACCCGGGTCACCGAATGTCCAGGCGTACGAGGCGATGGTTCCGTCGGAGTCCGACGAGGTCCTGCCGTCCACAGCGACCGTCAGTCCCGCAGCCGTGCGCGTGAACGCGGCCGTCGGCGCGACGTTGGCCGCCGGGGCATCCACCGTCACATCGTGGGTCACCGTCGCGGTCGCTCCGTCGTCGTCCATGACAGTGAGCCGGACGGTGTAGGTCCCCGCCGCTGTGTACGTGTGCGAAGCCGTGGCTCCGACGGCCGTGCTCCCGGCGGGGTCACCGAACTGCCAGGCATACGACGCGATACTGCCGTCGGCATCCGTCGAACCGCTACCGTTCACGTCGACCTTCAAGCCCGTCTTCGTGTGGGTGAACGCCGCAGTGGGTGCGGAGTTGCCCGCCGGGGGAACCACAGCATCCGGGTTCATCGCGACGATGCGATCGAAGGACACCGTCACGGGGTCGTTCGTCACGGCGGACGGGAGGAACCCGAAGACCCCGATCCGGCCCGGCGCCTGCAGCGCAGCCGTCGCGTCGGTGGCCTCGCGCTGCCAAGCCGGCTCGGAGCCGGTCGCGGCCCAGACCTTCGCCTTCAGCGACGTGGGTGACGTGCCCGCCACCTCGAACATGGCGTGGTACTTCTGCCCGGGCTGAATCGCGAACGGCAGCAAGAGCGACGATCCGATCGCGACCGAGTTGTTGCGCAGGATGAACAGACGAGCGGTGCCGTCGGCACTGACCCTGACACGGAGCACGTAGAAGTCCGCACCGACCTGGCGTCCGGTGACAGCGACGTAGGTGCCCTCGGCGAGCTTGTCGACGGAGAACGTCGCATCCACTCGCACGCGATCCGCATTCACCGAGGCCGCATCGGCGTACACCGTCGCACCCTTCGGAAGAATGAGGTTCCCGCTGCCGTTCGAGACCGAGTAGCGGCTGGCGACAGATCGGAGCGACCACGCGCCACCGACGTCGGCGGTTCCCCACCCTGTTGCAGCGGTTCGCGAGAAGTCATCCGAGAACAGCGGGGTCGACGCGGATGGGGCTTCGATCGTCACGGTCGCGGTCTTCACGTCCGTCGCACCGTCATCATCCGTCACGGTGAGCGTGACCGTGTACTCGCCGGAACGCTCGTAGGTGTGGGAAGCCGCAGCGCCGCTGGCGGTGCCTCCATCGCCGAACGCCCACGCGTAGGAGGAGATCGTCCCGTCCGTATCGGATGAGGCCGCACCGGTGACGGACACGGACATGCCCGTCACGGTGGGGGTGAAGGCGGCGGTCGGCGGGGAGTTCACCGGTGCGGCGACGACGACGTCCAGCGATGTCGTCGCGGTCGCACCGTCGTCGTCGGTGACCTTGAGGGTGACCGTGTACGACCCGGCTTGCGCGTAGGTGTGGCTCGGTGACGGCGAGGCATCCGTGTTGCCGTCGCCGAAGTTCCACTCGAAGGCGGCGATGGAGCCGTCGGCGTCGGTCGAGCCGGACGACGAGAAGGTCGCGTCGAGACCGACCGCGCTCCACGCGGCTTGAGCCGTCGGCGCCGCGTTGGCCACGACGGTGATCGGCACCTGCGACGTGTGCGAGGCGCCATCGTCGTCGGTCACGGTCAGCTTGACCGTGTACTCGCCGCCGGAGGCGTAGCGGTGCGTCGGGCTGATCGCCGTCGATGTCTCGCCGTCGCCGAACTGCCACGCATACGCCGCGATCGTGCCGTCGGGGTCCGACGACGCCGAGCCCTGGAAGGACGCGTTGAGGTGATCGAGGGAGTAGGTGAACTGAGCCGTGGGCGCGATGTTCGGCGCCTCACCCGTCGTGCCCGCGGTGAAGTGCTGAGCTGCCTCGGCGGCGCTGAGTACACGGCTGTAGATCGCGGTCTCGTCGTAATTCCCGGAGAGGAACGCGGACGATGAACCCCACGTGGTGTCGCCGCCGACGCGCCAGTATCCGCCGTAATCCTGCGCCGACGTCTGCGGATGGGTCCCCACGGGGACTCCGTCGACGTACATGGCCATGCCGCCGGATCCCTGAGACGCGACAAGGTGATGCCATTGTCCGTTGTTGTAGGCGTTGGGTGACGTGATCGTGTTCGTCTGCCCGGTCCACGTGCCGAAGACGAGTTGACCGTTGTCCTGCATGTACACATGCCGGTCATAGCTGGACGACGTGCCAGACTGCGCGTTGCCGAAGCCGATGATCTTGCCGCCCTGCGTCGATGTCGTCTTGAACCAGGTCTCGAGCGTGTAGGCGCTGGGAGTCCCGAACTGAGCCACGGAGTACACGTTCGATGCACCGGACAGGGTGATGCCCGGGTCCGTCGTCCCCGAGATCGCGCCCGGCGCGTTGCGGGTCACCGTGCCGGCGATCGCCCCGGCGTACCCCGAGGTGCTGCTGTCCGCGACGTTCGTCCCCGAAGTTTCGCTGTAGCGCCAGTAGATGTCCGGTTGGGCCTCGTAGACGATCGCACCGTAGGCGTCGGTCGGCGCAGCAGGCACGTCGAGCGTGCGGCCGGACGCGCGGTAGTGCGACTGCACCTCAGCGAGCGTGAGCGGCGTTCCGTACACGGCGACATCGTCGATGGTGCCGCTCAGGTGTGACGACGACGGCTGGTTCGGCCACCCGCCGATGTTGTCCCCACCGACTCGCCAGTACCCGTTGTACGCCTGCGCGGTGGTGGTGTCGCTGCGTTGCGCGACACGTTTGCCGTCTAGGTAGAGCTTCATCCCGTCCGAGCCCATGCTCGCGACGATGTGATGCCACTGGCCGTCGTTGTATCCCGCGTTGGAGTTCACGGTCCTCACGCCACCGGGGTAGACGCCGAACCAGACCCGTCCATCGTTGTCCATGTACACGTGACGGTCGTAGCTTCCCGAGTTCGCCGTCGCACTGTTGCCGAAGCCGATGATCTTTCCGCCGGAGGTCGAGGTCGTCTTGACCCAGGCTTCCACCGCAAACGTGGTGGGCCCCTCGATGGAGTCGGTCATCGATGCGAACGCACCGTTCGAGAACGTCTTCGCCGTGTCAGCGTCCGACGAGATCGCTCCTGCGGAAGACTCCACAGCGCCGTTGACCGTGAGGTCCGACGTGCCGGCCCAGTCGCTGGCGGTCGCGTTGTCGGGGTCGGAGAGCCGCCAGTAGTGCGCGGCATCATCCTTCAGGACGTCGTCCGCGTAGTCGCTGAGGACCGCGTCCGACACCGTCACGGTGATCCAGCTCGACTTCGCGACGTTGCCGTAGGGGTCGGAGGCGACGACCCGATACCGATGGGAGCTTCCCGCCGTGAGCCCGGAGTCGGTGAACGTCTGCGACTGAGGCTTCCAGAACACCGTCGAGACGGTCTTCTCGGAGATGGGCGCCGAAGACTCGGAATCGCGGTAGACGCGATAGGTCAGCGTGGTGTCGTCCCGGTCCCAGTTGGTGGGGTACTTGACGCGGACTTCACCCGCGGCGAAGGACTTCGCCGAGAAGTTCCACGCGTCAGCGGACAAGCGAGGTCCTTGCTTGTTCGGCGCGATCGAGCGGACGGCGTATCGAACGAGGCCCTGCTGGCGGGTGCCGTTGACGCTCGGGAACTCGCCGCCGTAGATGACGTAATCGGAGTTGCCGGTGACCGTCCACACCGCCTGGCTCGTGCCGGTGAATGTGCCGGGCGTGGTCTGCGGGAACCAGTTGAGCAGCTCGGGACGTGGCGTACCCGGGTGGTCCGGGTACCCGTAGATGTCACCGGTGTTGGTTCCGCGAGCATCGGTGGTCCATGCGGTGGAGTGGTAGAAGGACCACGGGTCCGTCTGCGGGAATCCGCCGCTGTTGCCGCAGTAGTGCTTGTGGCTGGCGGAGTAGGCGATCTTGCCCACGATGGCGATGTCGTAGGTGTCCCCGTGGCAGTCCTCGATCCAGGCAACCGAACCATCCGTCCAGTTCACGGCGAACGTGCCCTCGACATTGCCCGTGCCGCCGTAGTGCCAGCCGGACCCGTAGAACTTCGTCCCGTCGGTTGCCAAACTCATGAATCCGGCGGCGTCGCCGGCGTTGCGCACCTGGGTGTTCGCAGGGAGAGGCAACCCGGCACCGGAGGTGGCATCGGCCAGATACAGACCGAACCCGGGGGTGTCTCCACCGCCGACCGAGGTGAAGTTGCCCGAGAGAGCGACGCGGTCACCGGCGCCGTTCACGACGATGCTCTGCACCTGACCGTTGTCGACCGGAACCGCGAAGGGCTGGACAGCCGTCGCCGCGGCGTTCAGCTTCACGATTCGCTGTCGCGGCTGGCTCGACACCGAGGTGAAGTAGCCACCGACGAAGACACCGTTCGAGGTGGCGTAGACCGCCTTGCCGATGTTGTTGAGGCCGACTGTTCCCGACACGAGGTTGCCGCTCGGGATGTCGAGCACGGCGAAGCGCTGCCGGGTCTGACCGTTGACCTGCGTGAACGAGCCGGTGACGTACAGCTTCGTCCCGTCCGGCGAGGCGGCGAGATCATTGATCCGGTTGTTGAACGTCGGCGCGAAGGAGGTGATCAACGCGCCCGTCGTCAGGTTGTACGCGAGGATGTTGCCACGCGCAGTGAGGCTGGTCCCGGGTGCAGCTCCCGCCGGTCGCGCATTCGAGAACTGTCCGGCCGCGTAGACCGTGTTCCCCACGATGACCTGGGACCACACCACGCCTCCGTCGATCTGGACCGTCGGCAACGAGTCCGCCGACACCGTCTCAGGCAGGGCATCGGACGCAGCCGCCACGGGTGGATCAGCAGCTTCAGCCGCTGCCGGCACCACCCCCAGCGTGAGCCCAGCCGCGACGACAGTCGCAATCATCATCGACAGAGCCGCACGGCCCGCAGAAATCGTCCCCACGATTTGCATCCCCTATATACGCGCCAGCACACACGCAGAATGCGTCGTGCCGCCGGGTCCCCAGAAATCCCCCCAAAGGATTTCTCGCACAACATACGCCATAAGCGGTGCCGCGCGCGAACTGTTTTTCAGATTCGACCCCTACGCGTTCACCCGATGTCGCCTTCGAAGGCGATCAGGGGTTCGGAAAGCGAGAGATCGACTTCGACTCGTACACCGTCGCGCTGGTCCTTCGGCAGCTCGAAAACGAAGGCGCCCCGGGCGACTTCTCCCGGCGCGACCTCTGCCGGGAATGCCTTCCCTGCCGGCTTCGACACCGGGCTGGCCTGCAGATCGTCGTTGCCGGTGTAGAGAGTCACGATGGCCGCGGTGAGTTCGATCGGCTTCTCCGTCGTGTTCTTGACATCGACCGCGATCCGCACGGCGGGGCCGCTCACCTCACCGGGCAGAACGGCTTCACCGGTCACGCTCTGGATGGAACTGACCGACACGAGCGGGCCACCGTCCACCGCCACGGGCTCCGTCAGTTCTGCGGGTGGCAGCGTCTCGCGGGCATCCGGTTCCGACTCCGTCGAGCCCTCGTCGACCTCGGGATCCGGTGTCGGCGTCACGTTCGATGCCGGAGGAACCGCGGAACCGCTCGGCGTCTCCGCCGGGTCCGGATCGTCCGCCGGCGTCGACGCCGTGGACTCCTTCGCCCCGCCCGGTGCCGCCGAGACCTGGCTGCTCCCGAGTCCTCCGACGGCGATGGCGACTGCGATGCCGATCACCGCCACGCCTGCGATCGCTGCGGCTACGACGATCCACCGACGTGGACGTCGCGGCTCCTCCCCCAGCACCCTCTCGAACTCGTCGCGGTCGCGCGCGAACGCTTCGTCGTCTTTCATTGTGATGACGTCCTCCCCAAAGAACGTGCCGTCCTCCCCAGTGGACGTGTCGCACGATTCAGCCAGATACTAACCGTTCGGCCCGACATTCACATCGCCTTCGCCGTCACCGTCCCATCGGCGATCCGGCGCGCATCCCGAGAGCCGCGCACGTAGGCCCGCCACGGCGCAAGCGATCGAAGCAGCTGTGCGCGTCCGCCCCGGAGGATGACCTCGCGGGCCGACGCCGTCACCTCGGCACGCCAGCGCCGTACTCCCTCTTCGTCGAGGAATCGGGTGGCGAACAGCATCCGATTCCGGATGTTGAAGTAGTAGTACGTCTCGGACTTGCTGCGGTCGCTCTGGCGACGCGACCGATGGGTCGCGCCCTCGTCGTGGACCGCCACAGCGTCGTCGATCAGTCGGAGGCCTCCCCCCGCGAGCACCACTCGACGCGAGAAATCGACATCCTCCCAGTAGAGGAAGTACTCCTCATCGAACCCCCCGGCCGCGGCCCACAAGGTCACGGTGAGCCACAGGCATGCCCCCGTGAGCCACTCCCACGACTCCTCGCCACTGTGCTTCGCGCGCGAGGAGTGCCCGCGGGTGCGGCCGTCGACGAGCGACACGTCGGCACCCGCGAACCAGACCGCCCCTGCGGGCGTGATGATGCGAGGGGCGCACAGGGTCATCGGCGCACCGACGGTCCCCTCGCGAAGCGCGCTCACGGCGTTCCCGTCCATGCGCGCGTCGGGGTTCAGCAGCAGAAAGCCCGTCGCTCCGCGCTCGATCGCCGCTGCCACCCCGAGATTGACTCCGCCGCCGAATCCCGTGTTCGCGGTGGGCTCCACGAGGACCCACCGCTCCCGCTCCGCGAGTTCGCGCATGCATTCCCGCTCTGCGGCGGTCGTCGGATTGTCGACCACCACGACGAGGTCGGGGTCCGCCTCCGCGGCGGTCGCGACGAGATTCCTGGCCAGCAGCGCACTCGATCCGTAATTGACGACCACGACGGCCCACACATCACCTTCAGTCGACACGGCGCATCTCTCTGAACCACTTGACGGCAGCAGCGCACAGGAACAGAGCGTTGACCGCGAACAGTGCACCGTAGACCAGGAGGAAAAGCGGCGACGCGCCCCACAGCACGAAGGCGAGGCACAACACACCGAAATCCGTCGGCAGCAGGAGCATCGAACGAGCGAAGGTACCGCCGGCGCGAGCGTGGGTGGACGCGACACCTCGAGCCGCCTTGAGGAGGTCGTTGAGGATCATCCCGAAGAAGGTCGCCGTGGCGACGACCGAAAAGCCGATCGGGACGAGCAGGACCACCTCGTCGACGTCACCGAACCGATAGAGCCCGACGAGCACGGCCAGATGCAGGCTGGCGATCTTGACCGCGTCCACGAAGTGGTCGAGCCACTCACCGGCTATCGAGCCACCGCCGCGCAGGCGAGCGACCTGACCGTCGGCCGAGTCCCAGGCGTACCCGGCCACGAGCAGTGCTGCGACGACGACTCCTGCCCACCACGAGGGAGGCACGGTCGCGATCACCGCGATGCCGGCGAACGTGTGCAGGGCGCTCACCATCGTCACCTGATTGGGAGTGAGCCCCCAGCGATAGGCGACGGCGGCGAACAACCGCCCGATCCGTCGGTTGACGTACACCGAGTAGGCCGGGGCGCCCCGAGCATGCCCTTTCTGAGCGCCGCGCAGGCGAGCGAGGGTCTCGGGGAGAGTGGGCGGAGTCGAACCCGTCGTCGTCATCGGCTTGCTCCTCGCACAGGTTCTCCGTAGTGGATGCGGATGTGTCCGGCGGCGCCTTCCAACGCCCCGACACCCCGCATGGTGTCCCGGCGACCCGTGGCATCCAGCCGCTCCGAGCGAACGAGCGCGCCGGTCGCGGTCCGGGCGACGCCCGCGGCGATGCGGGCGACCCCCGCGAGGGTCGCCTTCGCGCGGACCACGGTGCGCCCGCTGCGGGTGGGAGCCAGGATGAGTCCGACCCGCACACCGGCCGCGGACATGCCCCGAACGCGCCCCAGCGCATGCGCCCGGGTCCGCCGTGTCTCGGGCAGGTGGTCGAGGACGAGCGCCTCGGCACACCACACCATGCGCGCTCCTGCCCGGTGCAACTGGCTGGTGAACAGCGAGTCCTCACCACCCGTGCGGCCGAATCTGTCGTCGAACCGGACTCCGCTCGCTCTCACGATGGCGAGGTCCAGCAACAGGTTGTTCGTCGCCGCACGCTGAATGACCTCGCCGGTGAGGATGCCGCGGGTGTGACGACGCGCGAAGAAGCCGCCCACCTCGATCCACGGGTCAATCCCGCCGTCGACCACCGTCAGCACGGGGCCGGCGACCGCGTCGGCACGATGGTCCCGCGCTGTCTCCAGAAGACGTGCCAGCCAATCGCTCGCCGCGGGCGTTTCGTCGTCGTCGATGAAGACCAGCACGTCGTGACCGATGCTCTCGTCGAGGGCTCGATTGCGGGCAGCGGCGACGCCGGGCGACCTCTCGTGCACCCGGATCACGGGGGCGTCATCGGGGAGAACGGCGAGCCCCGACGCATCCGGGTCGTTGTCGATGACGAGGATGTCCACCCGGGATGCCGCGCCCACAGTCGTGGCGTACACGACGACGGGATCGAGAGAGCGGACAAGTCGTCGCAGGTCGTCCGGTCGGCGGTAGGTCGGCACGGCGACCATCACCGCCGGCGGTGTTCTATCGATCGATGCGGAGGGGGTCATCGGCCGCGTGCCACACGGAGCTTCATCAGCACCCAGCGCGGGTGCAGCACGCTGGCCGCGACCATGTTGGCCGCGAAGGCGACGGGTCGCCGGTTGAGCCACGCGAGCCCTGCCTGGCGATATCGCAGCGCACCGGTGTCCTTCCGGTACCACCGCCACCGGGTTCGCCGGTCGGGGCGGTTCGCCTCCCGCCACTCGGCGAAGGAGACGAAAGCTCCCCCCTCGAGCTGGGCGTGGTTGCGGTAGACGATGTAGCGCGTCATCATCCGCTGCGCAGCGATGTGGGAGAACGACATCGATGTGTCGTGGATCCGGTAGAGCACGTGCGGCTCCGCAAGAGTGCGCACCTGCCACCCGGCGGAGTAGACGAGCCGGTTGACGATCTCGAGGTCCTGCGCCGCGTCGAACTCGGCGTCGTACAGTCCTGCAGCGACCACGGCGTCTCGCCGATACATGATCGCGGGGTGAGGAATGAGGATCTCCCGACCCTCGTCGCGCATGCGGTGGAACTCGGCATCCGTCCGCGGCCCGACCGATACACGTCCTGCGATCCGGCCCGTCGGCCCGAGGTACCGGCCCTCACCGGAGACGGCTCCGAGTGAGGCATCCGACCGCAATGCCGCGAGCTGGGCGGCGAAGCGCCCGGGGAGCACGAGATCGTCGTGCTCCGCGACGGCGACGAATTCCGGACAGTTCTCGAACGTCATCCCGCGGTTCAGGGCGCGCGACACCCCGGTCGGTTCATCGTTGCGCAGCAGGACGACCCGATCGTCGCGCCGCACGATCTCGTCCACGAGCTGCCCACTGCCGTCTCGGGAGCCGTCGTCGACGACGACGACCTCCCCATCCCCGGGCAGGTCCGCCAGCACGCTCTCCAGCGCGGCGACCACGTAATCCGCAGCGTTGTGCACCGGCATCACGACGCGGACACCGCGTGTCCCCGGTCGCACCGTACTCGTTTCCCCCACGAGCGAAGTCATTCGCGCCACCCCCAAGTAGCCGGACGTTCGCGGGCACTGAAAGCGCCCTCCCCACGGACAGTATGACGTGCAAATCGCGTGGTGTCGTTAGTATTCCTTCACCACGCCTGTCTGGGGAGATGACGGGCGCGGTCTATCCACGGTGATGGGGGACGTGTGGAACACATCGACGATCGTGCGCGCGAGGGACGGCTTCGCGTGCTGATCAGCGCCTACGCGTGCGGTCCGGTATCGGAACCGGAAGCGAGCGCAGGCTGGCAGGTCGCCACCGCGGCGGCGCGCACCCACGACGTCTGGGTCATCACGCGGCCCCGATTCCGAGAGGCCATCGACGCGGCCCTCGCGACGGATGCCGCTCTGCGCCGACGCCTCCATGTCGCCTACCTCGATCTGCCGCCGAAGGTCGTGCGCCGCAAGCGCCGAGGCTGGGACCTGTATTGGTACTACCCCCTCTGGCAGCGCGCTCTCGGACGGCGGGCGCGATCCTTGCACGACGTCACGCGCTTCGATGTCGCACACCACGTGACCTTCGCGAACGACTGGATGCCGTGCGGCCTGACCGCTCTGCGCGACGTACCCCTCGTCTGGGGGCCCGTAGGAGGGTCGAGCACCCTCCCGATCCGGCATCTGAGCCGGTGGCTCGGTGTCAGGGGAACGCTCACCGAACTCGTCCGGAGCCTGACGACCACCATCTTCCGCCGTCTGTGGGCGGCGCCGGTCGCGAAACGCGCGTCGCTCATCGTCGCTCAGAATCCGGACGTCGGCCGCATGTTCCAGCCTTTCAACGACGCTGTCGTCGTCGAACCCAATGCCTGCCTGGATGACCTGCCCGCCCGGGTGACCTCGGCCGTGCAGCCACGGCACGCTGTCTTCGCCGGTCGGCTGCTCGCCTGGAAGGGAGCCGCGATCGCCATCGAGGCGCTCGCCCGCCCGCAGGCGGCGGACTGGACGCTCACGATCTTCGGCGACGGGTACGAACGCCGTCGACTCGAACGGCTGAGGAGCCGGCTGGGACTCGACGACCGCGTCGCCTTCGCCGGTCACCGACCGCGTCCGGAGGTCCTCGATGCGATCGCGCGCGCCGAGGCGTTCGTCTTCCCGTCGATGCATGACCAGGCCGGATGGGTCGCGGCAGAGGCGAGCACCATGGGATGCCCGGTCGTGTGTTTGCCGCTGGGTGGGCCGCCTCTGCTCGCGGGAGACAACGCCTACATCGCCGATCTACGGGGCGACCTCCCCGGCGCCGTCGCGCACCAGCTCGTCGCGGCAGCCACCGCGGGCGGTCGCCCCCACGATCGCTGGTCCGCCCATCGCCTCCCCGCCCTCGTCGACGGCTGGTACCGAACCGCATTGCGCGCGACGGATCCACCCTCGATCCGCGTGCTCGAGACCTTCGGTACACCGAAGGTCACCACGAACCCGTACATCGCGCAGCTCCACGCCAGCCTGAGGGCGACCCCGGGCCTCACGACCCTGACGTTCGACTACCGCACCGCACTGCTGGGGAAGTACGACGTCGTTCACGCCCACTGGCCGGAGCTGATGGTCGACGGTCACAAAGCGCTCGGCCGCGCGGCGCGGCGAACGCTCGCGGCGCTCACGGTTCTACGGTGGCTCGTGACGCGAACACCCGTCGTCAGGACCCTGCACAATGTGGAAAGACCTCAGGGCATCTCATGGTTCGACCACGTCGTCCTGAGCGGGATCGATCGGGCGACCACGCTCGACATCGCTCTCAACGACCTCACCCCTGCTCGCGCCGGCGTGCCACAGGTCACCATCCCGCACGGGCATTACCGCGACTGGTTCGCTGTACGGGAGCCCTCGCCCAGCGTGGCCGGACGGGTCGGCTACGTCGGCTTGATCCGCCGGTACAAGGGGGTCGAAGACCTCGTCGAGGCGTTCAAGGAGTGGGACCGGGCAGGAGTGAGCCTGCACGTCGCCGGCAAGCCGTCGTCGTCCGAAATCCTCGACGGTCTCCGTGCGGCAGCGGCATCCGACGACCGGATATCGATCGATGCGCGCTTCCTCGACGAGCCCGATTTCGTGACGGCGATCCGCGCGTCGGAGCTCATCGTGCTGCCCTACCGGCACATGCACAACAGTGGAACCGCTCTGGCGGCCCTGTCGCTCGACCGGCCGGTGCTCGTCCCCGAGAACGCCGTCAACCGTGCGCTCGCCGAGGAGTGCGGTCCCGGCTGGGTCCACACGTTCGAGGGTGAGATCTCCGCGGATGACATCGAGCGGGCCTGGAACGACTCTCGAATGCGCGGCGCGAGACCGGATCTGTCCCGTCGCGAGTGGGCGGCGGCGGGTGCCCACCATCGCGACGCCTTCGAGCGCGCCGTGCTCGAGTACCGCCCCCGCACCGGATCGTGACGCCCGGGGGCGTCGTGGTGTAGTGTCCTCCGCATCGGGCTTTGGGGGCTCGGTTCGAGTTGGGGCTCGATTTAGCTGGCTGGGGAGCTTGCTATGACTGTGCGTATCGGTTACGCCGCGGGGGCGTTCGATCTGTTCCACGTGGGACATCTGAACATCCTTCGCCACGCGAGGGACAACTGCGACATGCTCGTCGCCGGTGTAGTCAGCGACGAGATGCTGCACGAGGTGAAGGGCGTCGACCCGTTCATCCCGACGGCTGAGCGCGCCGACATCGTGCGCGGCATCCGCTTCGTGGATCACGTCCACATCGAGCGCGTGCCCGACAAGCTGGCCGTGTGGCGCGAGGTCGGTTTCACGCACTTCTTCAAAGGCGACGACTGGCGCGGCACCGAGAAGGGCAACCGTCTCGAACGGGAGTTCGCCGAGGTCGGGGTCGAGGTCGTCTACTTCCCGTACACGGCGCACACCTCGAGCACCCAGCTGCGTCGTGCGCTCGAGGTCGCCTCAGCCGAGACGCTGTACGACCGCGAGCTGCGTTCCGAGTCGGCGTGACCACGGCGCGCGACGACAGCGCGCGATCCGAGGGTCCCGACGAAGTCATCGAACTGTTCGTCGGCCAGGTCCTCGCCCTCTACCCCCTGCGGGTGTTGGGCGGACCGACCAGCGGACTCGACCCTCCGCCGCTGCGCCGCATCTTCCCCCGCTCCCGTGACCCGAGAGCCTCCTCCCGCGCCGAGCAGGACTGGGCGCGGGCTCGAGCGCGGACCTATGTGGTCCTCGCCGATGCGCCCGGCCACGGCATCCTGACCGTCGGCGACTACCGGGTGGAGGTTGTCATCCTCCCCCTCGACGCCTCGACCCCGCCGCAGGCGACCGTCTTCCGCGTCGCCTCGATCACCGGTCGCATGGTCACCGTCACCGGCGCCGTCATCGATCCGCTGATGGATGCCGCCGGCTGAGCCCCGGACTTTTCGAGACCTGTCCCGCCCACCGTCGTGCGGGACAGACGGCGAGAGCCGCACCCCTGTGGACGGGGTGCGGCTCTCGACCTGGATGCTGCGGGTCAGCGACCGCTGCGGCGGCCGGCACCGTTCTGGCGGACGACCGACCCGACGGTGAGCGCACCGCCACCGCTGGCGCGACGACCGGTGCGACGAGCGCCGCCGGCCGGGGCGGCCTTGGGCGCGCCGTGCGACGCGGTCTGGCCGGAGCCGGCGGTGCGAGCGGGCTGGCCGTCACGGCGCGGCGCGTCGGCGGAGCGGCGCGTCGAATCGGCGGCACGACCCTGGCCACGGCCACGGCCACCCTCGCCGCGTCCGCCGCCCTGGCCGGAGCGACCGCGGTCGCCCTGGCCCTCGCGGGCGGCGCGCTTGCGCTGCGCGTTCGCGCCCTGGCTCTGACCGCCGCCGCGGGTCTGCGGCTGCTCGGGTGCCGGGGTGACGTGCGCGGCGACCTCGCCGACGAGCTCGACGACCGAGGCGGATGCCACGGTCACGGTCTCGGGCGTGACGGAGATCGCGGCCTTGCGCAGCAGCGAGTCGACGTCGCGACGCTGCTCGGGCAGGACGATCGTGACGACGGCGCCCTCGGCGCCGGCGCGGGCGGTGCGGCCCGAACGGTGCAGGTACGCCTTGTGCTCCATGGGCGGGTCGACGTGGACGACGAGCTCGACGTTGTCGACGTGCACACCGCGGGCGGCGACGTCGGTCGCGACGAGCACACGGGCGGTGCCGGCGGAGAACGCGGCGAGGTTGCGGTCGCGCTGCGGCTGCGACAGGTTGCCGTGCAGGTCGACCGACGGGATGCCCTGCGAGGTCAGCTGCTTGGCGAGCTTCTTCGCGGCGTGCTTGGTGCGAAGGAACAGGATGCGACGGCCGGTGCCCGAGGCGAGGAAGCGCACGAGCTCCTTCTTCTCGTCGGAGCCGGGCACGTGGAACACGTGGTGGGTCATGGCGGTGACGGGCGAGTGCGCCTCGTCGACCGAGTGGAGCACCTCGTTCTGCAGGAAGCGGCTGACCAGCCTGTCCACGCCGTTGTCGAGCGTGGCGCTGAACAGCAGGCGCTGCGAACCCTGCGGGGTCGCGTTCAGGATGCGGGTGACCCCGGGCAGGAAGCCGAGGTCGGCCATGTGGTCGGCCTCGTCGATGACGGTGATCTCGACGGCGTCGAGGCTCACGAGCTTCTGCTGCATGAGGTCCTCGAGGCGGCCCGGGCAGGCCACGACGATGTCGGCGCCGGCGCGGATGGCCTCGACCTGACGGTTCTGGTTCACACCGCCGAAGACGGTGGCGGTCTTCATCCCGTAGGCGGCTGCCAGCGGAGCGAGCACGCGGTCGATCTGCGTCGCGAGCTCGCGGGTCGGGGCGAGCACGAGGCCGAGGATGCGGCCGCGGCGGCGGGTGCCGCCGGCGAGCTCCTGCCCGAGGCGGGCGACCATGGGGATCGAGAAGGCGAGGGTCTTGCCCGAGCCGGTGCGACCGCGGCCGAGCACGTCGCGACCGGCGAGCGTGTCGGGGAGCGTGTCGATCTGGATCGGGAACGCGGTGGTCTTGCCGTCGGCAGCCAGAGCGGCGACGAGGGGAGCGGGCACGCCGAGCGTGCCGAACGTGGGTTCAGTCATGAGAGAACTAACTCGGGCGTGATCGCCCGGATCGGTGTCCCGAGTGCGAGTGCGCAGACGGGTTCGCCGTGAGAAGGAGTCGCCAGCGACGATCGATGGATCGGCAGCGGATGATGCGTTCTACGACGCGAGGGGCACCAGGAAAGGCGCCGCAACCCCTTCAGCCTATCAGGTGGCTCCCGGACCGGCCTCTCAGAGCTGCTGGCCCGAGACGGAGAAGGTGTCGCAGGCGCCGGATCCGCCCGTGTATCCGGCCATGAACCAGCGCTGGCGCTGCTCGCTCGACCCGTGCGTCCAGCTCTCGGGGTTCACACGTCCGGACTGCTGCTGGATGTGATCGTCGCCGACGGCGGATGCCGCGGACAGGGCATCGTCGATCTGGGCCTGCGTCGGCTTCTGCAGGAAGGACTGACCGGAGGCATCCTTCTGATTCGGCGCCTCAGCCGCCCACGCCCCGGCGAAGCAGTCGGCTTGCAGCTCGGTGCGGACCGCGTTGCTGTCCTCGCCGGTCCCGTCGCGCGGGTGGTCCTCGAAGATCCCGGTGAGGTGCTGCACGTGGTGGCCGTACTCGTGCGCGAGCACGTACAGCTGTGCGAACTCGCCTCCCTCGGCGCCGAGCTGGTTCCGGAGGATCGACCAGAACGTCGGATCGATGTAGACGGTCTCGTCGGTGGGGCAGTAGAACGGACCGGTCTGATTGGATGCCGTGCCGCAGGGCGATGACGTCTGCTGCTCCACGAGCACGAGATCGGGTGCGCGGTACCCCTCGACTGCGTTCTGCCAGTACGAGTTGATGACCTCCTCGCCTGCGTCGAGTCGGCACGCGTCGTCGTTGTTCGCGTCGGCGCCTGTCGTGCAGTTCTGCAGCGCTTCGCCCTCGGAGCCGGTGCCCCCGCCGGGCGACCCGCCCAGGAGCCCGCTGAAGTCCTGACCGGTGAAGAGGCTGATCAGCAGGACGGCGATGCCGATGACGCCGACTCCGGCCCCGCCGGCGACGACGGCGCCGCGGCCCCCGCGGCGAGTCGCGCTCTTGCCCCGCACGTCGGCATTCGGGTTGAAGGTCATGCCCGGGACCGTACTCCGCCCCGGACGTCACGGCACACGGGTTGCATTCGTGCCGCGAACCGTGTTCGGGACGGTCGCGCGTCGGCCAGAATGGGGCGATCGGTCACAATGGACTGCGACGGGGCTGACCGCATCGTCGCTCGCGGAGGAGATCACAGTGGACGCACACGCGGACGAACCGGCACCCGGGGACTACGCGGAATCGCGCCTCATCGCGATCCCCGACGATCCGACGACGGATGCCCCCGGCTTCGCCGCCCTGCACCCCAGCCCGGAGTGGTGGCTGGCGCTCCCCGCCGGCTCACGACTCGTGGGGCTCGTCGTCTCGCGGCCCGACATGCCGAGCGTCGTCGCCCAGCGTGACGCGCTCGCGCAGTTCGGCGTGCCGATCGAGGGGTTCCGGCATCCCGCCCCCGACATCGGCGAGACCTGGGAGGAACGTCTCACACGCCTGTTCGGGCGCCTCGGCGCCGGCGACGTGCTCGTCGTCACCGACGTGAAGGCCCTCGGCCGCGACGCGCACGAGGAGACCCGCACGGTCGCGGAGCTCCGCCGCCGGTCGGTCATCGTGAAGGTGCTCGACCGGGGCTGATCCCCGCCGTCAGGATGTCGCGCAGATGCGCAGCGGGTCGCTCGTCGCGCCGTTCTCGCGGCGCACGCTGACGTCGATGCAGATCTGGGTCTCGTCCCCGAGAGGAACGGACACGCGCGCCTTGGGGGCGTTCGCGGGGGTGGCTTCAGCGCCGTCGAGGCGCACCTGCTGCCACAGGTAGGTGTCGCCGTCCTGCGGGTCGGGGTTGACCCACCGGAAGACCGCCTTGCCGTTCTGGATGCGGCTCGACCCGTCGGTCGGCGCCGCGATGAACTCCGCGTCGGGTTCCTGGGGTTTCGGAGTCGGGGCCGAGGACTGCGCGGGCTTCGCCTCCGTCGCGGGCGGCGCGAGCAGCGATGCGAGGACCACCGCGCCGACCACCACGACGACGACCACGGCAGCGGCGATGAGCCCGACCCACAGCCCCCGACGCGACCGAGCCGGCGCGGCCGTCTGACCGACGGTCTCACCGGCCGGCACCGGCGGCGCGGTCGGTGATGTCGCCGGCGGGGTCTCGCCGGCGGCGATCCGCTGCGACCCCCGGACGATCGTGCCGTCATCCGGCTCGGACACCGCAGCGGCGGGGGCCGACGGCGGGATCGCGGTCGGCGGTCGCAGGACGGTCGAGTCGACGCCCGTCGCGGAAGCCGTGGCGGCGGGGGCCCACCCCGAGGTGTCGCGGTGCTGCGTGGCATCCGTCCCGGTCGCGAGACCTGCCGCGAGGGCGGTCCGCTCCCACGTGGGCCCTGCCGCCGGCGAGGTGTGCGGGTCGATGCTGACGATGCCGCGGACGCGGGTGAGCTCGCCCTCCTTCTCCTGCTCCTCGACGGGCGGGGCGTCGTCGAGGATGTCGATCGGGGTGACCGAGTGGGCCAGCTCGATCTGCACCTTCTGCAGCGCACGGGCGAACGCGACGGCCGACTCGAAACGGTCGGTCGGGCGCTTGGACATCGCCCGTTCGAGCACCTGGAAGAGCGACGCGGGGACGTCGGCCCGCTCGAGGCGGGCGAGTGGCTCGGATTCGATCCGGCGGATCAGGTCCGCGCCGCCGTTGCGTCCACCGGGCACCTCGAACGGCGACCGTCCCGCGAGCAGGTTGTAGACCGACGCCCCCAGCGCCCACACGTCCGAGCGCACGGTGAAGTCCGGCGCGTCCGCGAAGGACTCGGGCGGCGACCACGGGATCGACATCCCCGCAGACGGATCCATGCCGTCCGCCGTCGTCGCGATGCCGAAGTCGGTGAGGGCGGGCCTGTTGTACTCGGTGACGAGGATGTTCGCCGGCTTGATGTCGCGGTGCAGGATGCCCGCACGATGAGCGGTCTCGACCGCCGCCGCGACCTGGATACCGACGCGCAGCGCCTCGGCCACCGAGATGGGGGCCGAGCGGGCGCGGACCTGCAGGTTCGGCTTGGAGCAGTACTCCATGACGAGATACGACCTGCCGTCGCCGGCGACACCGGCCTGGTAGATCGTGACGATCGCGGGATGCGTTGAGAGCATCGCCATGACATTCGCCTCGGCCTGGAACTGCTCGGCCGCGCCGCTCGTCATCTTGTCGGCGAGGAGCACTTTGACGGCGACGCGACGCCTGGGCAACGCCTGCTCGTACAGGTAGACGTCGGCGAATCCGCCGGAGCCGAGCACCTGGACGTAGGAGAAGCCGGGAAGCTCCGGTGGCGCGGCGGGGGCTCGCTTCGAGCTCACGGAAGGTCCTCGAAGGTCAGGGTGACGCCGTCGCCGAGGTCGAGCACGTCGCCGTCGATCACCATGGTGGGCTCGTTCGGGTGCAGCCGCACCGGGTCGTGGCCGCCCCGGAGCAGGACGGTGCCGTTCGTGCTCGCGAGGTCGACGGCGAGCACGTGCTCACCCTCCGCGCGGATCTCGACATGGTTGCGCGAGATGTCGTGCTGTGGGCCGTCCACGGCGACGAGGGTCGGCAGCTCGTTCTCGGCCGGTCGCGTCGAGCGCGGTCGGCGGCCGATGATGACTGTGCGCTCGAGTTCGACGACGCGGCCGTCGGCGAGGCGGATGCGGCCCCGCGACGGGCTCCGCGGCGGCACGTCCTCGATCGAATCGAAGGATGCCGACCGCATCGCGCGCGCTTCGGCGACGGATACGGTCGCACCGTCGTGGTCGCCCAGCGCCGACGCATCCGCAACCGGTGGGAGGGGCGGCGCGGGGTGCGGCGGCACGAACGGGGGCAGGGCGGGGACGGGCGCGGTGCCCTGCGGCGCCACCCGGGAACTCACGATCGTCGCCCCGAGGACGGCGTCCTCATCCGGCCCGGAGATCGTCTCGCCGGGGTCCGGCGGCCGCGGCGCATCGTGCGGCACGGGGACCGAGACGGGCGAGCCACCGAGCGTGTGGATCGGTGGAACCCCCGTGACCAGCCCCGGCGTCTCGGTCTCCGGCTCCGATTCCGGTTCAGGTTCCTTCGCCAGCGTGCGCGGCGAGGCGACGGTCTCGCCCAGATCGTCGGGTGCCACAGCGGATGCCTCCGGCTCCGGCTCCGGCTCCGGCTCGGGCTCGGGCTCCGGTGCGGGCTCGGGCTCGAGCTCGGGCTCCGGCTCGGCGACAGGCTCCGGCTCGGGCTCGGCGACTGGTTCCGGCTCCGGCTCGGCGAGGGGCTCCCCCGCCGTCACGGGCGCTGCGACCGGCGCGGCGGTCTCGTGCTCTGCGACGTCGAAGATGATCTCGGCGACGGGGACGACGCCCGACTCGATCGGCAACAGGTCGGCATCCGCGGCTGTCCCGAGGTCGACGCTCACGCGGATGACGCCCGGCAGGAACCTCTCGGTCCACGTCGCGACGCCGGCACCCGAGACCGCATCGACGCCGTCGGCGGTCTCGACGACGAGGGTCACCGGACCGCGGACTGCGACGCGCACCCCGTCGCCCTCCGCGACGGCGAGACCGAACGGCGGGATCGCCGCGAGCGACGTGCCGAACGCCCCTGTGAGGGATTCGAGGACGGCGCCGATCCCGCCGTTCTCGAGCCGGCGCCACACACCCTCGACGGCGTGCGGGGTCACAGCCGGGGGCAGCACGGCGAGCGCCGAGCCGGTCACGGCGGCACGCCAGGCTTCCGGGGCGCCGTCGGGCCGATATCGCACTGCGCGCATCAGGCGTCTCCTCCTGCCGCTGCTCGCGGCCGTGTGTCCTCTTCGGCGTACGACGCGCCCCCCGCGGGAGCCGTGTCGTACGCATCATCATCCTGCCCCGCCACGCGGACGGCATCGACCACCACGGCCGTGATGTTGTCGCGACCGCCGTGGAGCATCGCTTCGTGCACGAGGCGGGTCGCGGCATCCTGCGGGTCGACGACCTCTCGGAGGATGTCGCTGATGCGGTCCTCGGGAACCTCGCCCGACAGGCCGTCAGAGCAGATCAGCATGCGATCGCCCGGCTCGGCCGCGATGAGCCAGAAGTCCGCCTCGCCGCCGCTGCCCGCGCCGATCGCCCGGGTGATCTCGTTGCGGCGCGAATCCCGTCCGGCGGCTTCGCCGGTCAGCTCGCCCGCGTCGATGAGCTCCTGCACGACGGAGTGGTCGACGCTGATCTGCTCGAGCTCACCGTCCGCGAAGCGGTAGGTGCGAGAGTCGCCCACGTTGACGGTGAGCCAGTATCCGTGGCCGCCGACTTCGGTGACCGCGACACCGGTGAGGGTGGTGCCGGCGGCCCGCCCCTCGTGACCGATGCGGTGCACGGCGGCGCGGGCACGCGCGAGGACCGCCCGCATCCCGTCGATCCCGACGGAGTCCTGACCGACGAGGGCGCGGAACTCGGCCACGACGGCGGAGCTCGCCGCGGCGCCCGCATCGTGGCCGCCCATGCCGTCGGCGACGAGGAAGAGCGGATACTCCGCCAGGTGGGAGTCCTCGTTCACGCGTCGACGGAGGCCCGGGTGCGTCGCCGCCCCGACTTGCACGTCCATCGCGATCATCGCGCGGACTCCACCGTCAGTCGTCGATCGCCGAGTTCGAGGACGTCGCCCGACCAGATGCGCGCCGGTTCACCCGGGACGAGCCGCTGCGGCTGACCGGCACGGACGATCACGACGCCGTTGAGCGAGTGACGGTCGACGACCCACGAGCCCCGCTCGTCGGCGCCGACCTCGAAGTGCGTCTTCGACAGCGACAGGGTCTCGTCGCGGACGGGTGTGCTGCGCCGCCCCTCCTGCTGGCCGGGCCCCCGACCGAACAGCGTCGGCTCGTAGATCGTGTGCCGCGTCCCGTCATCCCAGCGCAGGATCGCGATCACGGGCGGCGAGACCCGTTCGGCCGATGCGGGCCGGCCGTCGCGGTGCGGCACTCCGGGGACGGTCGAGATCACGTCGACCGGCAGCGTCCGCGGGATCGGCCGGTTCGCCGGAACGGATGCCGGAGCCCACGACGGCGCAGGGAGGGGGTCGCCGTGGCCGGTGGCCGCCGCCGAGACGACGGGCCGGGGATCTGGCGCCGCCGCGGCCGCCGCGGTCTGCGGGATGAGGACGGGCGCGGGTTCGATCCGTGCAGCGAGCGCAGGCTCGACCGGCGCGGCGGGCGTCACCGCCAGGACGTCGGCCGGGTGGACGATGACGGCCCCCACAGCCAGGTCGTGCCATCCACGCC
This sequence comes from Microbacterium sp. LMI1x-1-1.1, assembly GCF_040676205.1. Taxonomy (NCBI): domain Bacteria; kingdom Bacillati; phylum Actinomycetota; class Actinomycetes; order Micrococcales; family Microbacteriaceae; genus Microbacterium; species Microbacterium sp. LMI1x-1-1.1. Next base: position 734,313 of record NZ_JBEGHM010000001.1, on the reverse strand, counting down.
GCCACCGCGACGAGTCGAACAGAGGTGAGAAGAGACCGACGACGACACTGCAGGTGAGCGTCCACACGAGGTTGCGCCCGAGTGCGCGGCCGAAGCCGAGCCGCCCGTCGCCCTCGTCGGCCCGCTCGAGCCGCAGCCCCATGACGCGCATGCCGATCGAGCCCCGGCCGCCCTGCAGGGCGGTGTGGACGAGGAACCAGGCGAGCGAGGTGCCCGCCACGGCGGGAAGCAGGACCAGGATCCCCACGATGCCGGCCGACAGGACGGACGCGGCCAGGACGCCCCCCGTGACCGCGGCGACGACCGCCGCCCCGATGACGGAGTCGATGACGACGGCGCCGACGCGGTGAGGCATCGTCGCGGGGGCACCCACGGTCATCGCCGGCGCACCGATCGACCCGCCCGACTGCGTCGGAGCGATCGCAGGCTCAGCCGGGCCCGAAGACGCTGCCAGAACGTGGCCCCGCCGGCCATGCCCGCGACGATCTCGTCGACCTCGCGCCAGAAGGCGTCGACGTCCTCAGGGGTCGGGTCACCGGGGCCGTACACCTCGGCGTCGGCCTGCTGCGCGAGTGTCGCGACGCGAGAACCGTCGAACGCGTCGCCGACGACCGTTGCGCTCTCGGCGCGGGTCGATCCGGGAGGCACGGCCACGCGGTAGTCGACAGCGCGGTCGACCAGCTCGTCCCAGCCGCCCGACACGCGGTCGGCGGTGCGCTCCGCGCGCAGTCGCCGGGTGCGACGAGCCGCCTTGAGCCCCCCGATCACCAGGAACGGCGACATCAGCAGCAGGATGCCGCCGAGTCCCACGCCGGTCCAGAGGAGCAGGGGTCCGAGCCAGTCCGGGCCGGGCTCCTCGTCCTCATCCTGGTCGCGCTCCTCGGCGAGTGCCGGCGGCTGATCGGCCGGTTCCTGCGCGGGCGGCGGCGGCTGCAGCACCTGCGGCTTCGGGTTGGCGCGCGGCTTCGTGTTCTGCTGGCTCGGCTCGTTGTCCTCGTCGGGAGTCGGGTCGAAGGGGATCCACCCCTTGCCCTCGAAAGCGATCTCGACCCAGGCGTGCATGTTCTCGCCCGTCGCGGTGAAGACACCCCCGGCATCCTTCTCCCCCTCATCGGGATGCCAGCCCATGACGACACGGGCAGGCATGCCGAGCTGGGTGGCCATGAGCGCCATCGTGACGGCGTACTGCTCGTCGTCGCCCACCATCTGGTCGTTGTTCACGAGCATCGAGATGCGTGCCGAGCCGTGACCGGACGGCGAGTACACGTCATCGGCGAGACCGTGGCTGAAGTATCCGTCGGTCTTCAGGTAGCTCTCGAGCGCGCGCGCCTGGTCGATGGGCGTCTCGGCGTCCTCCGTCGCATCCGAGGCGATCTCGCTGAGCGCCTGCGGGATGCCGGTCTGCTTGGGCATCTTCAGCGGAGCGAAGGGCGTCTCGGCGAGCTGCTCGTCCTTGATCACGGGCGGGATGATCGTGTCGATCGTGTACGCGTCGCCGGACTGGACGCCCGAGGTGACCACCGCGGTGCCGGTCGCATCGTTGAAGTGGGCGCCGCGGCGGAGGTCGGTCGCCCGGTCGCCCTGGAACTCGATGTCGCGCGCGGATCCGACGGAGGGGAGCCACACGCCGGACAGCTCCTCGATGTCGACGCGCACCTTGGTCTCGGTGCCGGTCGCCTCGGGCGACATGTTCGACCGGATCGAGGTGAAGGCGCTCGAGGATCCGGCGCCGTCCTCGGCGACGTTGTAGACGACGCCGTCGTAGGCGTCCATCGTCGCGAGGCGCACGCGGCCGTCTTTCGGCAGCCCGCTGACGGTGAACAGCTGGTCGGTCTTGAAGTCGCGGACATACTTCCGCCAGGACTGCAGCGGGCTCGCGTAGTCGTGGATGTCGAAGGGCGGGACGACGAAGTCGCGCAGGATGTACCGCTGGGTGGGCGGGCTGGCGGTCGCCGCGACCGCAGCCCCTGCACCCGTCGCGAGGGCCAGGACGATCCCGCCCGACACCAGACGGCGCAGCCGAGCGGCGCGCGAGGCGTCGGCTCCGGGGGTCGCGGCCTCGACGGCCGTGCGCTCCGGGCTCCACATGGTGCGCAGCGCGAGCCACACGACGGCGACGACGACGAAGAGGGCGCCCTGCACGATCGGCGCCACGGTCTGCGCCGTGCCGAGGAGGATCTCACCGGCGATGTAGACGGATGCCGGGATCAGCGCCCACGCCGCGCGACGCAGGCGCAGCGCGAGGGACGCCGTGAGCACCGTCGCGACGAGGGTCATCAGGAACGGGACGATCAGGTGGCCGTCGCCCGGGTCGACCGGCGGCACCGTCGTGAGGAGGTCCTTCCACGAGGTGACGGCGCCGAGCGCCAGCTGGCGCCACGTCTCGAGGGTCGGCACGACGCCGAGGAAGGTCGTGTTCGGCAGTGCCAGCGCACCGCCGAGCAGGAAGTAGAGCGCGATCGTCGCCCCGGCGAGGGACAGGATGCCCCAGCGCCACCGGGCGCCCGCCCATGCGAGAGCCAGGCCGAACACGAGCGCGCCGATCGCCGCGAGGAGGTAGGCCGGGCCGTCGAAGGTCGCGGCGAACCCGACGATCCCGACGCCGAGCAGGAGCACGACGGCGGCGATGTCGGCGACGAGACGCCGCCAGGTCGCACCCGGCAGCAGAAAGAAGGCGAGCCGGTTCACGAGAGGACCTTGCGGAGGGCGTTGGGAAGCTGATCGAGGTGGCCGAGGGCGACGACATCAGCGTCGCCCACGCGGCGGAGGACCGGCGATTCGAGGCGACTGTCGGCGATGATCGCGAGGGTCCGCACGCCGAAGGGCACGCGCGAGCAGGCGAGGCGCAGCTGTCCGGCGTCGACCGTCGACCCGCAGAGCAGGACCGCGACGGCGGCATCCGGGGAGTGCGCGGCCAGGATGCCGGCGAGCGCGACGATCCCGCCGTCGCGCGGCTTCGTGCTCTCGAGCGCGGAGAGCGAGTCGAGGTACCGGCGACCGGTCTCGGCACGGATCTTGCCGGCCGACGTGCGCACGTCCAGGGTGCGCGAGTCGCGGAGGGCGCGCAGGCCCACGGAGCCGGCGACGGAGATCGCGGTCTCGAACTCCTCGGGGTCGCGGTACTCGCCGGGGTGCGTCGACAGCGCCACGACGAAGTGCGAGCGACGGGTCTGCTCGTACTCGCGCACCATGAGCGTGCCGGTGCGCGCCGTGGACTTCCAGTGCACGTGGCGCAGATCGTCGCCGGGCTGGTACTCGCGCAGCGCGTGGAACGAGACGTCGTCACGGGCGAGGTGCTGATCGGGCAGGCCCTCGAGGTCGCGCATCTGCCCGAGCGAGAGCCCCTCGAGCGGCAGCGTCCGCGGGTGTACGAAAAGGTCGACGGCCTGACGGCGGTCGTGCGTGCGTTCGAACAGACCCAGCGGGTCGCCGCGGAGGACGCTCACCGGACCGACGGCGAGCACGCCGCGGTGGGTCGTCGGGATGGCGAAGAGCTCCTCGTGCTCCTCCCCCGCCTGAAGCCGCGGCACCTGGAAGACGCCGCGACCGGAACCGACCGGCAGGACGATCTCGGAGGGCAGCAGCGAGCGGGACGTGAGGTTCGCGAGCTTCAGCGCACCGACGGCCCGCTCGCCCACCACGACGCGCGTGCGGGTGAGGTCGAGGTCGACCTCGTACGCGGTCCGCCCGAAGAGGAAGACGATGCATAGGAGCGCCAGCACCGTCGCCACGATCGCCGCGACGAACGCCTCCTGCCAGCCGAGCGAGAATGCCGTGATCCAGAGGATGATCGCGGCGGCGATGACCACCCATCCGGTGAGCTGGATCACCTCGGCGATGATCCGCGCGCGGGAACCTGCGCGGCGCGCCCACACCCCGGCATCCTCTCGCAGCTTCTCCCACCGCGTCGCTTCGCGGGGCGCGAGCAGCGCCGTGTCCTCGGCGGCGTCCGGTGCGGTGCCCGCGGGCGCGCCGGAGGGGCCGGGCGCGTCCGGCGCCTCGGCGACCGTCTCCGGCGTCATCGTCATTCGGCGGACGCCCTCGCGAGAGGCGCCTCGACCTGGCCGAGGGCGCGCTCGATGACCGACTCGGACGTCGTCCCCGAGAACTCGGCCTCGGGGTCGAGGACGAGACGGTGGGTCCAGACAGGTGCCGCCAGCGCCTTCACGTCATCGGGGATGACGTAGTGACGACCCTGGGATGCCGCGACCACACGCGCGATCCGCATCATCGAGATCGCGCCACGGACCGAGACGCCGAGCTTCGTGGCATCCGATTCGCGGGTCGACTCGACGAGCTGCGCGGCGTAGCGCGCGACGGCCGGGTCGACGTGGACGGTGGCGGCCAGGTCGGCCATGTCGGCGACGGCCTTCGTCGTGATGACGGGGCTCAGCTTGCCCGACGGGTTGCGGTCGACGTCGCCGGCGAGGATCCGCTCGGCGACGGCGAGAGACGGGTAGCCGATCGAGGTCTTGATCATGAAGCGGTCGAGCTGCGCCTCGGGGAGCTTGTACGTTCCCGCTTGCTCGATGGGGTTCTGCGTCGCGATGACGAGGAACGGTCGACCCACCTCGTGCGGCACGCCGTCGACCGTCACGCGGGACTCCTCCATGACCTCGAGGAGCGCCGACTGCGTCTTCGGCGAGGCGCGGTTGATCTCGTCGGCGAGGACGATCGAGGCGAACACGGGACCCTTGTGGAACTCGAACTTGTGGTTCTGCTGGTCGTAGATCGTGACGCCCGTCACGTCCGAGGGCAGCAGGTCCGGCGTGAACTGGATGCGGGTCGACGACCCCTGCACGCTCGCCGCGAGTGCCTTCGCGAGGCTCGTCTTGCCCGTGCCCGGCGCGTCCTCGAGGAGGACGTGACCTTCGGCGAGCATCGCCGCCAGCACGAGGCCCACGACCTCGCGCTTGCCCATCAGCGCCTGGTCGACGTTGTCGACGAGTCGCGTGAACGTGTCGCGGAACCAGGCCGCCTGTTCAGGGGTCATGCTCATTCGTTCAGTCCTTCTTCGTCATCTTCATCGTGTTCGTTGGTCCTACTTGGCCCAGAAGCGTTTCTCGGTGTCCACGTCGCCTCCCCAGCCGAGGATGTCCACCCAGACATCCACGTTGTCCGATCCGTGCCAGCACGTGATCTGGACCGAGCCGTCGGAAGGGACGTTGAACGGACCGTTGTAGTCGTTGAACCTGGGGTCGCCCGTCGCGTTGCAGTCGATCCGATAGCTTCCCCCTGGGAAGTTCTTGGTGTTGACCACGAAGTAGTAGCAGCCGTTGACGCATGCCTCCGGCCCACCGTCTCCCTTCGTCACCCAGACCTGCGGTTGCGGTGGCGGCGGCGCGTCGACGGTCGTCGCACTCGCTTGCGCGGTGGTGGTCTGGCTGCCCGCAGCGCTCGTTCGCACTTCGATCGTCCGCGTCGTGCTGTACCCGACGTCGTAGTTCTCGGTGCCCGAGGCCGCGACGACACGCCATCCTCGGCCGTCACCGGTGCGGATCTCGGTCGTGACAGGCCGCCCGTTGGGGGCGGGCGACGACCAGCTCATCGAGATCGTCCGCCCGTCGCCCGCCCGCGATGCGCTGGCCGACGGATTACCGATCTGCCCGTACGGGGCGACCTGGTTGGAGGCCGCCGACGCGGGTCCCTCGTAGGTCGTGCCGTCCGCGGTGGCCACGGCCCGGATCTGGACCGTGTACGAGCCGTTGTTGTTGACGACGCCGTTGCCGATCGTGCCGGACGTCCCTGAACCGCCGCCCGCGACCCAATCGGCACGCCATCCGCTGCCGTTCACGTTGTACTGGTACTGGATCTCGTTCGCGGTGGCACCGTTCGACGCGGCCGGCTGCCACTGGACCGTGACCTGGTTGTCGCCCTCGCCCGCGGTGACACCAGACGGAGCACCCGGCGGCGTGAAGGCACGGCGCGGAGCGGATTCAGGACTCAGCTTGCCCCACCCTGCTTTGTTGCGCGCCCGCACGGTGTAGGTGTAGTTGGTCTGGGAGGTGTCGACGACGACGGCCTGGCTCGTCTGACCTGCCGGTACCGAGATCTTCTGGACGACGCTGCCGCCGCGGATGACTCGCAACTCGTAGGCGGCGATCGCGTCGCCGTTCTCCGCAGGCTGGTTCCAGGACACGCGCATCTGAGCACGGCCCCCGACCGGCTCGAGACGGGCCACCGTCGGAGCGCCCGCCGCCGCCGGCGGTGCGGCAGGGATCTCTCCCGCGGACCACTGCGAGAAGTCGGAAGGCTCGGGTGCGCGGTTGTGGGCGCGGACCCGTACTTGGTACTCCGTACCGTTCTGCAGCCCGTCCCACTTCAGCTTGTTCCCGGTCACGCCTGTTTTCTGCGCGACGCCGGAGGGCGGTGCGGGTGAGATCTCGAGAGTGAAGCTCTCGACCGGCGACCCCTCAGTACGTGGTGTCTTCCACGTGACGTCGAGACTACGATCACCGAACGCCAGCGCCGGGGGCGCCGGCTGGTCGGGACGCACATCCGGACGCGCGGTCTCCGACGGCACCGACGGATCGGACTCGCCGACGCTGTTGGTCGCTGTGACGACGAAGTTGTACTCGACGTTGTTCGTCAGCCCGTCGAGGGTGCACGTCGTGGAGGGACATTCCCGGGTGTAGCCACCCGCGGTCGAGGTGACCGTGTAGCCCGATATCCGACGACCGTTGTCCGCGGGCGGGGTCCAGCTGAGAACCACGGTCCGGCTCCGTACCGTGGTCACGGTCGGCTTACCGGGCGCCTCAGGCCGCCCCTGAACGGTGATGCGGATGCGTCCGTCGACACGCCGGTCGGCGTCTCCTGTCGCGTCCTGGACCGTGTAGCGGACGACCACGTTCCCGACGAACTCTTTCGACGTCGTCACATTCACGTTCGGGCCGGACACCCTCACGCTCGTGACATCGCCCGTCTCGATCTGTGTGTTCACGATCTGGAGGGCCTTCTCAGGGAACGGGTTGACGTCGTTGTTCAATGCGTTCACCGACACGGTCTCGCCCTGGTCCGCCTGTTTGACGACATCGTCGTTGACCGACGGCAGCTCGCGGGTCGACGCGGTGACCGTAACCTGGATGTTTGCTTCGACGGGGTCCGTCTCCCCATCGGTGACACGGACGGTCAGCGAGAACCGCGTGCCCTTATCCACGTCAGGTTGCGCGGATACCTGCAAAGTCTGTCCGTCGATCGACGCGTTGACACCGGATGGCGCGTCGGAGGCGAGGGAGAACGTCAGTTTCTCCATATCGCCCGGGTCGGGATCCGAAGCCAGCTCCCGCAGGCCGAGAGTCGTCGCCTCCTCGCCGGGCGCGACGGAGATCGACGCGCCCGTCATCGTGGGCGGCTCGTTGTCCGGCGGCAGCACCGTGATCGGGATGGTCAACGTCGCCTTGCGGCCGGTGTCATCATCGGGCCCGGAGCCGTCGGTGACTTCGAACGTGAGCGCGTCCGATCCGAAGTAACGCTCCGCGGAGGTGTAGGTGAGCGTCGACTCGTCCTTCACGAGGCTCGCGCCGTTGCTGTGCGCCGCCGAGACCTTCTCGGTCTCGGTGATCACGACGTTGCCGCCGCCCGAAGCACGTACGTACTTCGACAGGGGCAGGTCGATCGACTCCCCGCTCTTGACAGTCACGCCCTCGGTCGAGAGAAGGGTGGGGGGAAGATCAACGAGCGCCGGAACGTGGATGAATGCTGCAGAGACCTGGTCGTCCTCATCCTTGACGAGATACGTGATGAGCTGACGCTGGTCGGTGACGGTCAGGCTGACACGACCGCCCGATCCGACACGCGCATTGTCGCCGCCCTTGCCAAGCGATACCTCAAGGGCAGATCTTGTGCCGTCGGGGTCATCGTCGTTGGCGAGGACATCGACCGTCACGGTGCCGTCTTCCTTCACCTGGTCGGGGAGGACGCGATCGTCTCGAGCGATCGGACGGGCGAGAGGGACATCGGGGTCGACCGTGATCTGCACGGACGTCGTCGCGCGGAGCCCGCGCTCGTCGGCGATCGTGTAGATGACACTCGTCTGCATCGGCTTCTCAGGCGCCGTGATGAGCAACTGCTGTCCCGAGACCTTCGCGCTGAGCCCCGCGACGTCGGGGACCTCCACCGCGTTCTTGGCGAACGTGAACTTGTCGCCGTCGGGGTCGGAGTCGTTCTTCAGCACGTCGACGGCGACCGTGCGCCCAGGCCGCATCGTGATCGTGTCGCGCACCGCGTAAGGAGCCTGGTTGGTCGTCGGGGCCGGGGCGATGCCGATCTGGACGGATGCTGTCGCCTCCTTACCGAGAGCGTCGCGTACCCGGTACTGGAACCGATCGACACCCACCGCATCTTCGAAAGCGGTGTAAGTGAAGGAGTCGGCCTCGATGGCAGACACCCGGCCCTTCTTCGGCGAGGATGCGAGACCCACGAGCTCGACGGAATCGCCGTCCGCGTCGATCCCGTTCAGGTCGACGGGAACCGTGACAGCCGACCCGCTGAGCGTGCGGACCGTCACGTCGCGCGGTCGCGGCGCGGCGTTCGACGTGTCGTCGCGGGGCAGGATCCGGATCGTGACGTAACCGGCGTCGCGTTGGCCGCTGGAGTCCTCGACCTCATATGTCGCGTTGACCGTCTTCGGCTCCGACCCGGCGCGGAAGCGCAGCGTGTCCTCGGAGACGAACAGGTCGCCGTCCGCATCGTCGACGAGCGGCGGCACGAGTTCGGGCGAGATGTGGATCTCGTCGTTGTTCGGGCTGTAGTCGTTGTCCATCACCGGAATGGTCACGACGTCGCCGGTACGCACGACGACCTCGTCGTCGACGGCGATGGGGGGGCGGAGCTTCTCCGGAGCCGGCACTGGGATGACGATGATCTCGCCGTCGGCCGACTGCGATCCGTTCGAGATCGTGTACGTCAAGCGGACCTGCTTGTCGAGCGACGCCTGGTCGCTGACGCGGATGGTCTCATGCCCGAGCACGGCCGCGGCCACACCCGCGTCCTCATCGACGGTCACGGACTGAACGACCAGAACGCCGCCCGCCGGGTCGGTGTCGTTGCCCAGCACATTGACGAGCACGTCGCCACCGGCCGGCAGGAGGGCGACGTCACGGACGGCGATCGGCGCGACGTCGGCATCCTCTTCGGGGAGCACATCGATGCGCACGATGCCGGGAGCCGAGTTCGGTCCGGCCGAGGCGAGGTAGGTGGCGTAGTACGTGCCGATCTTGGCGGACTGGAACGTGAACGACTTGTCGGGATAGTCGCGCGTCACAGTGCCGCCTTCGACGTCGTCGACACGGGTGAGGCGGAGCTGCTCGTTGCCGGTGCTCGTATCGTTCGTCAGCGGGCGAACGGTGACCGGACGGTCGGGGCGGGTCACGACGTGATCCGCGTTCGTGACAGGGAGGGTGGTTCCGAGCGGACGGATGTCGTACCGCGCGACGCCTACGGCGGAGTCGCTTCCGTCCGACACCGAGACCGGAACGTCCTTCCGACCCTGCGTGCCGCCGATCGCGCGATAGGTGATCTGGCCGTCGGAGGTGAACTCGGCTTCGTCGCCACCGTCGGGAGTGACAGATTGCAGGAAGATGTCGTCCCCGTCGGGGTCTACCCAATCAGTCAGCACGTTGTAGGAGACCACGCCGCCCGTCTCCACGGTGATCGCGGTCTTGCGCTTCTGGACCGGCGGGGAGTTCTCGCTCAACGGCCGGACGGTGAGCGCGACGCGCGCCGAGTCCTTGCCGCCGCGACCGTCGGAGACCTCATAGGTGAACGAGGTGGTTCCGCTCGCGTCATCGGGCATGGCGATCTGCAGGGCGGTGCCGTCGTAGATCGGCGTCACCTTCCCGACCGACGGCGGCGTGACCACCTTCGCAACGAGGACGTCGCCGTCGGCGTCGAGGTCGTTCTCGAGGACCGGGAGGACCGTTGTGCGACCCGGACGGACGCCGTAGCGGTCGTTCTCGGCGACGGGAGCCGTGTTCTGTTCGGTGCGCTCGGGGAGGGTCGACTGGATGGTCTCCTCCGTCGTCTCCTCCTCTTCCTCACCCTCGCCCTCGGGAGGAGTGATGTCCTCCCAGTTGTCGACCTGCTGCAGTGCGTCGCTCGCCATCCACGCCGATCCGCCGAAGATGTCGTTCAGGACGACAACGTCCCGGTTCACGCGGAACCGGAGCTGGCTGGACTTCTTGACACCCTTGATGGTCTTCTGCACGTCGTCGCCGTCGCCCGTGCAGTCGCGCACGAAGGCGCCGGTGCCCGACCAGGCACCGTACGCGCAGCCCGCGACGTACACCGGCTGAGCCGGGGCACCGCCGCCGCTGCCGGCATCCTTCGTCACGAGGTCGCCGCCGCCCAGGGGCACGCGGACGAGCTGCGACGGCGTCGCGAGCGTCACGGTGTCGGTCGCGTTGGAGGGCTGCTGGAGAACCGCGTCGCCCGGCACTTCGGCCTGGAGGCCGTCGGTCGAGTAGAGCATCGAGGTGGTCTGGTCGAGGACCACGCTGACTCCGCCAACGGAGGTGATCGAGAGCTCGTCGTCCTTATCGATGCCCTCCAGCTCGCGCTCGGCGGTCTGCACGTAGGTGCCCTCGGCGTTGGGGCCGTAGGCGAAGATCTTGCCGGACTTCGCCGAGACGGCGTAGACGACGCCGGCGGTGCTGACGGTCACCGCGGCGCCGCGACCGAGCTTCGCGATCGGATCGCCGGCTTCCTTGCCGACCGCGGCGATCGAGGTGAAGGGGGCGGCGCGCAGGGCGCCGTCCTCGTCGATCGTCGCGACGGTGGGGCCGCCGAGCACCACGTTCGCGCCCGAGGGGATGTCGGCGCTGTCCGAGAGAACGACCCGTGACGGGTCGATCGCCGTGGCGGTGTTCTCTGCTTCGTCCGTGACGAGGACCCGGTTGCCGGCCTGCTGGATGTCGTAGTCCGCCGACAGCGTGCGAAGACCCCCGTCGAGCACGCGCGACTCGTTGTTGAAGTGTCCGACGAGCAAGCTCGTCTGCTTGGTGAGCCAGACACCGCCGTCGTTGAGCTCGACCTCGGTCGTCGGCTCACCGTCGTAGGTCAGGGCGAGGACGCTGACAGCGACAACCGCGGCCGTCACCGCACCGATCGAGGCGAACGTCTTGGGCCGAGAACGCAGCCAGGTGAACGACTTCATGAGTGTTCTGACTTCCCCCGAGGCAGTCATGCATGCAGAACCGTGGCGGCCGGTGAGAAGACCGACTGCCACGGCGTGTGGACGCCATAAAGACTAAGCGAGAGACGAATATCGGGCGAGCGCGTGACGTGGGGAGTTCTCCCCATCTATGCTCGTGGGTTCAGCCGTGCCGAGGCGGTTCAGACCGCGCCGACGTACCGTGCGAGGTGCTCTCCCGTCAGCGTCGACCGCTCCTTCACCAGTGCCGCCGGCGTCCCTTCGAACACGACCCGTCCGCCGTCCCGTCCCGCGCCCGGACCGAGGTCGATGAGGTGGTCGGCGTGCGCCATGACCGCCTGATGGTGCTCGATGACGATGACGGAGTTGCCGGCATCCACCAACCGGTCGAGAAGCGACAGCAGGTTGTCGACGTCGGCGAGGTGCAGACCCGTGGTCGGCTCGTCGAGGACGTACACCGCCCCCTTCTTCGCCATGGCGATCGCGAGCTTCAGCCGCTGGCGCTCGCCTCCGGAGAGGGTGTTGAGCGCCTGACCGAGCGTGATGTAGCCGAGGCCGACGTCGATCATCCGGGCGAGCGTCGTCTTGGCCGACCCCGTCGTGAAGCCGTGGGCCTCCTCGGCCGACATCGCGAGGACCTCGGCGATGTTCTTGCCGTCGAGGGTGTACTCCAGGACGGCGTCGCTGAACCCGGACCCGTCGCACACCTCGCAGCGCGTCTCGACACTCTGGGTGTAGCCCAGGTTCGTGATGATCACGCCGAGCCCCTTGCACGCGGGGCACGCGCCCTCGGAGTTCGCGCTGAACAGCGAGGCCTTCACGCCGTTGGCCTTGGCGAACGCGGTCCGGATCGCGTCGAGCACGCCGGTGTACGTCGCGGGGCTCGACCGGCGCGAACCCTTGATGGGCGATTGGTCGACGACGACGACGTCATCGAACCCGGGGACGTTCCCGTGGATGAGGGACGACTTGCCCGAGCCGGCGACACCCGTGACGACGGTCAGCACGCCGAGCGGGATGTCGACGTCGACGCCCGTGAGGTTGTGCTGGGTCGCACCGCGGATCGGCAGCGAGCCGGTCGCGGTGCGCGTGCTCGTCTTGAGCGCCGCGCGGTGGTCGAGGTGCCGGCCCGTGAGCGTGCCGGAGGCGCGGAGACCCGCGACATCCCCCTCGTACATGATCTGCCCGCCGCGCGAGCCCGCCTGCGGTCCCAGGTCGACGACGTGGTCGGCGATCGCGATGACCTCGGGCTTGTGCTCGACGACGAGCACGGTGTTGCCCTTGTCGCGCAGCAGCAGGAGCAGGTCGTTCATCCGCTGGATGTCGTGCGGGTGAAGGCCCGCGGTGGGCTCGTCGAAGACATAGGTCACGTCGGTCAGCGCGGAACCGAGATGACGGATCATCTTCGTGCGCTGCGCCTCGCCGCCCGACAGCGTCCCCGACGAGCGGTCGAGCGACAGGTAGCCGAGGCCGATGTCGATGAACGAGGCGATGACCCGTTTGAGCGACGACAGCAGCGGACCGATCGACGTCGGGTCGACGCTGTCGAGCCAGGCCGACAGATCGGTGATCTGCATCGCGGAGACCTCGGCGATGTGGACCCCACCGATCTTCGACGAGCGGGCGCCGGCGTTGAGACGGCTGCCGCCGCACTCCGGGCACGGCAGGAACTTGACCGCCCGATCGACGAACGCACGGATGTGCGGCTGCAGAGCCTCGCGATCCTTCTGCAGGAACGACTTCGTGATCTTCGGAACGAGACCCTCGTAGGTCATGTTCATGTTCTGGAGCTTCACCTTGGTGGGCTCCTTGTAGAGGAAGTCCGCGCGCTCCTGTGGCGAATACGACGCGATCGGTTTGGCAGCATCCAGGAACCCGGACTCGGTGAAAATGCGCACCATCCAGCCGTCGACGTTGTAGCCGGGCACGGTGATCGCGCCTTCCGACAGGGACTTCGAGCTGTCGAAGAGTTCGTCGAGGTCGACGTCGCTCACCTCGCCGAGCCCCTCGCAGCGTGGGCACATGCCACCGGTGACGGTGTCGGATCCCGGCGCGGAGGGGATGTTGAACGAGAAAGCCTGCGGCGATCCGATGTGCGGCTCGCCGAGGCGGCTGAAGAGCAGGCGGAGCATGGCGTAGGCGTCGGTCACGGTGCCGACCGTCGACCGCGCGTTGGCCCCCATGCGCTCCTGGTCGACGATGATCGCGGGACTGATGTTCTCGAGTCCGTCGACGTCGGGGCGGCTCAGCTGCGCCATGAACTGCTGCACGAAGGTCGGGTACGTCTCGTTGATGAGGCGCTGGGACTCGACGGCGATCGTGCCGAACACGAGCGAGGACTTGCCCGATCCGCTCACCCCGGTGAACACCGTCAGGCGTCGCTTGGGGATCTCGACGTCGACGTCCTTGAGGTTGTTCTCACGCGCCCCGACGACGCGGATGACGTCGTGCGCGTCGGCGACGTGACGATCGGATGCCACGACTCACGCCTCCGGCGCGGACCACGGCATCGGCCGCTCGGCCCGCGCCGAATCCGACGGCACCTCGGGGAGCTCCTCCCCGCCGGCGCGGATGCACAGCCAGCGGAGCTGACCGGGGCTCTCGGGGTGGGCGCGCCACGTGCGCCACACGCCCTGGCCGACGCGAACGACGGAGCCTGGACCGACCTCGACGAGGTCGTCGTCGAGTCCCATCTGACCCCGACCCTGGAGGAAGACGTAGAGCTCCTCGACCTCGGAGTGGGTGTGCCAGTAGCCGGCCTGCTCCCCCGGTTCGAGGGCGTTGGCGGTCAACCCGATGTACTGCATCGCCAGCTCGTGATCGACGACGCGTCGACCGTCACGCGAGCGCGCCGGCGCGAAGCCGCCGAAGTGGTCGCGCCACTGGTCGAGCCCGCCGATCTCGGTGATCTCGTACCCCGTCATGTCTGCCTCCCGGTCGCCGTCTCCACATGATCCCGGGAGCAGACCTCACGGGGCAAGACTCGGCGCGCCGGACTCGAACCTCGCGGCCGCGGCGATCGAGTCGAAAAGGTTCAGCATCGCGTCGTGCAGGTGGCCGAGCGGCGCCGCGAAGCTCGCGAGCACGACGCGCTTGGAGCTGGGGACGGCGAACCAGTAATCGACCTCGAGCCGCTGCACTGGCGTCTCGACGGGTGGCGCCTCGACGGGCGCGCCGTCGACCGTCTCGTCTACCCGCCGGTGGATCCGCAGCGCTCCCCCGTCGGGCGCCGGTACGCGAACGGCGGTGTCGATCCCCGCCACCTCCAGCGTCTGGAGGCTGCGATGAAGGGTGTCGAGCACGGCGGCCGACGCGGTGCCGATCGCGGGGGTCATGGACATCGCCGAGAGCGCGTGCACCGTGAGCGTCGCGGGCAACCGCACCCCCGGCGCGACCTCGAGGCAGAGGAAGACGCCCTGCGCCTCCGACGCCCGGGCCGACCCGACCACGGTCCGGAGCTGATCGCGCAGCCGCCGGCGGGCCGCGGCGGCATCGTCCGCGACTCCCACGACGTCGCGGACCGCGGCATCCACTCGGTCGAAGGATGCTTCTTCGTCTCGCGGATCTATCGCGAGCCAGGTGCCCGGCAGGGGGAAGGCGAGCCATGCCATCACGCTCACTCCGTGCCGGCGAGCGCCCGCAGTTCGTCGGGCGAGACGAGCAGCTGACGCTTGCCGGCATCGGTCACACCGAGGGTGGACGCGATCTCGGACGCGAGGCCGATGACGTCGCGGTTCGCCTCACCGCGGGCCGTGTAGTCGCCACGCTGACCGTCGATGAACGTCAGCGCCACCGCATCCGCGTCGGCGACGGCATCATCGGCCGACAGCACGGGGGCGGCGGCGCGCACGGCGT
The DNA here is from genome assembly GCF_040676205.1 of Microbacterium sp. LMI1x-1-1.1. NCBI lineage: Bacteria > Bacillati > Actinomycetota > Actinomycetes > Micrococcales > Microbacteriaceae > Microbacterium > Microbacterium sp. LMI1x-1-1.1. Next base: position 719,309 of record NZ_JBEGHM010000001.1, on the reverse strand, counting down.
CGACGACTCCGGCATCCGAAGGGTCGTCGAGGAACAGCATCACCTGCACGTGGGTCACCCACGGTGCGTTCGGATGCGTCGTCCACACGAACGCGCCGTTGACTCCCCCGACCGACGCGAGCTCGCTTTCGAGCCCCGCCGTGTCGGGGTCCGCGGATGCGGCGCATCCGGAGAGGCCGAGCGCTCCAGCGCAGAGCGTGATCGCCGCGACGGCGAACACGGTCAGGGGGCGGCGCTGACGGGGCATGCGAACCTCACGATCCTCGGGTGTACTCGGCGACGTAGACCTCTTCGCTGCCCGAGTCTCCCGCACCCGCGAAGAAGATGTCGTCCCCGGGCCGCGGTTCGGGCAGATACCGCTCGGCGGCATCGCCGTACATCGTGGCATCGTGCATCGGCCAGCTGAGCGGCCGGTACGTCTGCCAGTCCTGGTCCAGCCGGACGTAGTCCTCGATTCCGAGCCCGAAGAACTCGAGCGTGTGCACCGGATCGATGCCGTTGTTGAACTGCGTCACACGGACGTCGGGAGGCATGTCGCTGTAGTGCTTGTCGATCGCCGAGCCTGCCGTCACGACGGACTCGACACGGTCCGACACCCGTGGATCCGTCGCCATCTCGCCCGCCATCATGCCGCCGAGCGACCACCCGGTGAACATGATCGGGGCGTCGCTCTGGAAGACACCGGCATCCGTCATCGCCTGCCAGGCGGCCTGCTCGTACTGCGTCTGCAGCTCGGGGAACATCGACAGCATCACGTCGGTGCGGAGGTCGTTGAGCGCCCCGTCGGTGTTGGAGGGCGACCACTGCTGTGTGCTCGGCAGCTGGACACGCCAGGCGACGGTCTCGCCGGACCCGTCCCGCACAGCCACGACCCGGATCTCGGTGTACTCCTCGCCGCCGGCACCGTCCTGCGCGGCCAGTTCGCCGAACAGGTCGCGGTAGTCGCGGGGTTCGAGCTCGTCGGACACCTCGAAGCGGTCCGTGCGCTGCACGACCGGTGGCGCCATGAGCTCGCGGATCGCCATCGATATGAGGGATGCCGAGACGAGAGCGATGAGCAGGAGCAGGCCCGCGCCGCCCAGCGTCAGGTAGACGAAGCCGAGCACCAGCACGCCGACGAGGATCATCACCGCGACGACCGCGGCCGAGACGAGGGCGCTGACCAGCTCCGCCAGCTCGAAGACGATCGCCGCGAGCACCCCTTCGGCCCAGTCCCGGACGATGGCGAACACCTCGCCGACGCCATCCCAGAACTGGTTCCAGTTGTCGCCGAAGGAGTCGGCGCCCTCCTCGATCGCCGTGGCTATCTGTTCGCCGGCGCGGTCGGCGGCGTCCCACAGCCGCCGCCGCGCCGAGTTGAGGGCCTGTCGTGCATCCTCGGCGCCCCCCATCGCGGTGCTGAGAGCCGAGCGCGCCTCCCCCAGGCGGTCCTCGATGGTGCTCGTCGACTCGCCCTTCGCGATGGCGAGCGTGAGCGCGTTCTCGAGGTCGTGGACCTCCGCCTCCTGCAGCGGGATCTGACTGAGGTGCGCGTCACCCTCCTCGATGGCCGCGCGCGCCTCGCGCTGGATGTCCCCCAACTCCACCGCGTAGGTCACGAGCGCAGTCGACGTCCCCTGATATCGATCCTGCGCGCGTTGCAGTCCGGCGGCAGCCTCGCTCGAGGCGGTGCCCGCGGCATCCGTCGACAGGCTGTGCTGCTGCTGCACGAGGTGCCGGAGCGCGAGGGCCGCCGAAGCGATCGCCTCGGCCGTCCGGCCCAGGTCCCGAGCCCGACCCTCGAGGTCGTCGGGACGGCAGTCGAAGAGATCCTCGAACTCCACCGACAACGCGCTCACGGCTGGCGTCCCCCCTCTGCGTCGAGCTCCGTGAAGGAGTCGACGATCGCCGTGAGCAGATCGCGGACGGTGACGAGCTGGTCTTCGAGATTTCCGCGGTTGTAGTCCCAGTTCGCCGCGAAGTCTCGGACCTTGCCCGCCAGCCGTGCCTCGCCGGTGAGGTCGGCGAGGTCCCCGCTCACCGCATCCGCCGACGAGAAGGTGTCGTATGCGGCGATCGCACGGTCCCTGGCTGCGGCCAACTCCGCCAGGTCCAACTGCACGTCGCTCATCGTCACCCCCGATCGGCATCGACGCTACCGATTCGACGAGGAGTCGCCCATGGGGACTCCTCCCCACTTCTGCAGCGTCGTCAGCCTGCGGCGCGGTGGCATCGGGCGACGTGGTCGTCGACCATGCCCGAGGACTGCATGAGCGCGTACATCGTCGTGGAGCCGACGAATCGGAACCCCCTCTTGCGGAGGGCCTGGGACATCGCGTCGGACTCCGTCGTCGTTGCGGGGACCTCGGCGAATGAGGACGGCCGGCGATGGGATGCCGGGGCGAACGACCACATGAACGCGTCGAGCTCGCCGGGGGCCATCTCGGTGACGAGCCGCGCGTTGCCGATGGTGGCGAGGATCTTCGCCCGATTGCGGATGATGCCCGCGTCACCCATGAGCCGCTCGACGTCGGACTCGTCGAAGGCGGCCACGGTCGCGGGCTCGAAGCCGGCGAACACCTCGCGGAAGCGCGGGCGCTTGCGGAGGATCGTGATCCACGAGAGCCCCGCCTGGAACCCTTCGAGGCTCATCTTCTCGAAGAGAGCGCGATCGCCGCGCAGCGGGCGGCCCCACTCCTCGTCGTGGTATCTCCGATACTCGGCGTCGTCCCCGACCCAGCCGCAACGAAGAAGGCCGTCGGGCCCGAGTCGCATGTCCACGCGCTCAGGCTACCGACGGCCTCCGACGCTCACTTCTTCTTCTTGAGCGACTTCTCCGGGATAGGCGCCTCGCCGCGCGCCGCGAGGTCCGCGTAGTGCGCGCGGGCCTCGTCCTGACGCTGACGCTCGACGCCCGACGCGATGGGAGCCCGCACGTGCTCGGGGGCGAAGCCGAACGCATCGACGAGGTCCTGCGCGTGCGGACGCAGTCGCGCGCACAGCCGGTCGATGTACTTCGACACCGCCGCGCCGCGCTGAGTCGACAGCCGCCCGTTGATGAGGTGCCACGCGAGGTGCTTCTCGATGAGGTGCAGACCGAAGAGGTCGCGCAGCCAGGTGAGGACCTGACGCGTGCTCTCGTTCTCGGTGCCCTTCACGGCATCCGAGAACGCCTCCCACTGCAGCAGCTCGCCGTGCGCCCGCGCCGCTTCGATGAGCTCGGCCTGGTGCTGGTTGAACAGCGCGGCAGCTTTGTCGGAAGGCAGTTTGGATGCCGGGCGCAGCGCCCCCGCGATGTCGGCGACCATCTGCTCGACGCGTCCGGCGAGCAGCTCGTGCTGCTGTTCGGCGCGCAGACCGAGCTCGACCGAGCGGGCGGTCGACCCGAAGTCGGCGACAGTCTGACCGAGCCTCCGCAGGCCCGCACCGTGGAAGATGTTGCCCGCCGTCTGGCCGACCGCGAACTTGGCGAGGGTGGCGGCATCCGCCCCCTTGAACTGCTTCGCGAAGTCGGCGAGCAGACGCTTGCCGACGAGCTGCAGGAGGACGTTGTTGTCGCCCTCGAAGGTCACGTAGACGTCGAGGTCCGAGCGGAGTCCGACGAGGCGGTTCTCGGCCATGAAGCCCGACCCGCCGCAGGCCTCGCGGGCCTCCTGGATCGTGTTCAGGGCGTTCCACGTGCTGAGGGGCTTGAGAGCGGCGGCGAGGGTCTCGAGGTTCTCCCGCTCGGCCGGGGTGTCGACTCTGCCGCTGAAGACGCCGTCGAAGGTGCGGAGCAGCTCGTCGTGCGCGAAGTACTGCGCGTAGTTCTGGGCGAGCAGGGGCAGGAGGCGCCGCTGGTGCTTGCCGTAGTCGAGCAGCACGACCTCGTCGGTGCCCGCGCCCGAGTCGAACTGGCGGCGCTGGTTGGCGTACGTCAGCGCGATGTGCAGGGCGAGCGAGGACGCGATCGTGGCCGAGCCGTCGAGCGAGACACGGCCCTGCACGAGGGCGCCGAGCATCGTGAAGAAGCGGCGTCCGGTGCTCTCGATCGGGCTCGAGTAGGTGCCATCGGGAGCGACGTCGCCGTAGCGGTTGAGCAGGTTCGTCCGGGGAACACGCACGTGATCGAAGGCGAGGCGGCCGTTGTCGATGCCGTTCAGCCCGCCCTTGACGCCGTCGTCCTCGCTCTGCACGCCGGGGAGCAGCTCGCCGTCGGTCGTGCGGATGGGGACGAAGAAGCAGTGCACGCCGTGGTTCACGCCCTTCGTGATGAGCTGCGCGAACACGGTCGCGGCCTGGCCGTAGACGGCGGCGTTGCCGAGGTAGTCCTTCCACGCCGCGCGGAACGGCGTGTGGATGACGAACTCTTCGGTCTCGGGGTCGTACGTGGCCGTCGTGCCGATCGCCGCGACATCCGACCCGTGGCCGATCTCGGTCATGGCGAAGGCGCCGGGGAGCTTGGCGTCGCGGATGTCGGGGATCCACCTGTCGTGGTGCTCCTTGGTGCCCAGCTGCAGGACGGCCGAGCCGAACAGGCCCCACTGCACACCCGCCTTGATCTGCATGCTCGGGTCGGCGACGACGAGCTCCTCGAAGCCGGCGAGGTTGGCACCGTTGTCCTCGTCGCCGCCGTACTCCTTCGGGAGCGCACGCGTGGAGCCGCTGTTCTTCGCCAGCAACCTGACCTGACCCATGACGCGCTCGCGATGCTCGGCGACGCTCTGGCCGTCGACACGCCAGTAGGCGGGGTCCTTGAGGAGCTCGCGGACGGTCAGGCGGGTCTCGCCCCAGGTGCCACGGAGCATCGCGCCCACGGCGTCGATGTCGATGCGGGGCTCGTGCGCTTCGTCGGCGCTGTGCGGCGCGGTCGGAGCGCCTCCGGCGGGGGTGCGCTTGTCGACGGCGGGAGTGGAGGAGCGGACGACGGTGTCGGTCATCACTGGCCTTTCTGAGGACGCCCGGTCGGGGCGACGGGACAGGGAAGTTCGACCTTCACGGTAGGAGTCCTCCAACTGTTCACCAACTGCATTGTGGAGGGGAGACAAGCGTGGCCTCCGACGTGGTCCGTGCGACTTGTGCGGCGCCTACACCCGGGGTGTTCCGGGGCGTCCAGACGGGCGGAAGACGCCCGGTGTGTGCACGTTCACGGATGCCGACTGCCAGACTTGAGGAATGCCCGTTCTCCCCTCTGACGAGACCGTCATCCACCTCCGTTCCGGCGGCACCAGCGTCGTCGTCGACCTGCACCCCGACACCGCCCCGGCCATCGCCCACTGGGGCGCGGATCTCGGCGATGCTCCGCACGAGACGCTCGTCTCGCTCGCGACCGCCTCGCGTCTGCAGCGGGTCTCGGGCGGGCTCGACCGCACGGTGCGCCTCGGCGTGGTCGGAACCGCGGCATCCGGCTGGGCGGGAACGCCGACCCTCGAGGGTCACCGCGACGGCGAGGACGTCGGCGCCCTCTTCGCGCTGACCGACCTGCGGGCGACCGAGGACACCCTCGAGCTGCACTTCACGGACAGCGAGATGCAGCTGTCGGCCCGGTACGAGCTGCGGGTCACGGCATCCGGTCTCGTGCGGGCCCGGACGACGGTCCGCAACGACGGTGCGGGTGTCTACACGGTGCAGGCCCTGCACACGACGCTGCCGCTGCCGTGGGACGCGACCGAGATCCTCGACACGACGGGGCGCCACCTGCGGGAGCGCTCGGCGCAACGCCATGAGCTCACGTTCGGCACGCACGTGAGGGAGTCGCGTCGCGGCCGTCCGGGGGCGGACTTCACCCTGCTGTTGGCCGCCGGGACGCCCGGGTTCGGGTTCGAGCGCGGCACCGTGCACGGCGCGCACCTCGCCTGGAGCGGCAACTCCCGGATCTTCGCGGAGCGGATGCCGACGGGCGAGTCCTTCCTCGGGGCGGGCGAGCTCTACCTGCCCGGCGAGATCCGTCTCGCGCAGGGCGAGGAGATCTCCTCGCCCGAACTGCTCGGCTCCTGGGGAGACGGGCTGGATGAGCTCGCGGTGCGATTCCACGAGGAGTGGCGAGCACGCCCTCAGCACCCGAGCCGCCCCCGGCCGATCACCCTCAACACGTGGGAGGCGGTCTACTTCGACCACCGCCTGCCCAAGCTCATCGCCCTCGCCGATGCGGCGGCCGAGATCGGCGTGGAGCGCTACGTCCTCGACGACGGCTGGTTCCGTCACCGCCGCGACGACACCGCGGGCCTCGGCGACTGGTACGTCGACGACACCGTCTGGCCCGACGGCCTGCATCCCATCGCCGACCACGTCGTCGCGAAGGGGATGGAGTTCGGCCTCTGGTTCGAGCCCGAGATGGTCAACCCCGACAGCGACCTCGCCCGTTCGCACCCCGACTGGATCCTCCGCGGGCGCACCGACCTACCGCCGTCCGCGCGTCAGCAGCAGGTGCTGAACCTCGCGCACCCCGAGGCGTACGCGTACATCCGCCAGGTCATCTCCGACATTCTCGCCGCGTACCCGATCTCGTACGTCAAGTGGGACCACAACCGCGACCTCGTCGACGCCGCCGCCGGCCCCGGCGGTGCGGCCCGCGTCCATGCGCAGACCCTCGCCGTCTACCGCCTGATCGACGAACTCAAGGCCGCCCACCCCGGCCTCGAGATCGAGAGCTGCGCCTCGGGCGGCGCGCGCGTCGACCTCGGCATCCTCGACCGCACCGACCGCATCTGGACGAGCGACTGCCTCGACCCCGTCGAGCGCCTCGAGAACCAGCGCTACACCGCGCTCGTCGTCCCGCCAGAGATGATGGGCATGCACCTCACCACCCCGCACGTGCACTCCACCGGCCGCACCGTATCGCTCAGCCTCAGCGGCGCCGTGGCTCTGTTCGGCCACTTCGGCATCGAATGGGACGTCACGACCCTGTCCGAGACGGATGCCGCGACCGTCGGCGCGTGGGTCGCCCTGGCCAAGCGGGTGCGCCCCCTCGTCGCCACGGGCCGCCTGGTGAACGCGGACGTCGCCGACCCCGGACTCGACGTCCGCGGGGTCGTCGCGGAGGACGCGGCATCCGCCTTCTTCACGATCACGCAGACGCAGACGCTCATCTCGTCGCCGGCGGGCCGCGTGCGACTGCCGGGACTCGAGGCGGATCGCGTCTACCGGGTGCAGCTCGTCACTCCCGGCGGGATCGTCGAGATTCCCGCGCAGTCGCCGCTCGAGTGGGCGCACGGCGACACCGTGCTGACCGGCCGTCAGCTCGCCGTCGTCGGCCTGCGTCCGCCCGTGCAGAATCCTCAGCAGTCGGTCGTCGTCGAGGTCACCGCGGTCTGAGACCCGTCAGATCCGTTCGAGCTGGTCGAGGAACTCGTCGGCCATCTCGACCTGACGGCGCAGCTTCTCGCGCCGGGCCGCGGCCTCGGCGCGGACGCCGTCGAGACGGGCACGGATCTGCGGGTCGTCGGCGTCGCCCGCCATCGCGTCGACGACCTCGAGGAGTTCCCGCATCTCGTCGAGGGTGAAGCCGAGCGGCTTCATGCGACGGATGAGCAGGATGCGGGCGACGTCGCCCTCCGTGTAGAGACGGAAGCCGCCGTCGGTCCGCGCGGACGGGGTGACCAGGCCGATCTCGTCGTAGTGGCGGAGGGTGCGGAACGAGAGCTCGGTCCGCTCGGCGACCTCGCCGATGCGCATTGTGTCGTCGGTCATCCGGTTCCCTCCGAGTGGACAGCAAACCTCACGTTACGTTAGGTTTGGTCGTGCGCGATCTTCGCGCCCTCCATTCTTCCGCGCCGCCCTCGGGCCTGCGCACACCCCTCCCCGACGGAGTCATCATGACCACCACCGCTCCCGGGCGCCCCCGCATCGAACCGACGGTGCTGCAGGCCCTCCGCAGTCCGCGCCTGCTGACCCGCGAAGTCCTCGCCGGACTCGTCGTCGCGCTCGCGCTCATCCCCGAGGCGATCGCGTTCTCGATCATCGCGGGCGTCGATCCCCGGGTCGGGCTCTTCTCGTCGTTCATCATGGCCGTCGCGATCGCGTTCCTCGGCGGTCGCCCCGCGATGATCACCGCGGCGACCGGCGCCGTCGCGCTCGTCATCGCGCCCGTCGTCCGCGAGTACGGGATGGACTACTTCATCGCGACCGTCCTCCTCGGCGGCGTCATCCAGATCGTCCTCGGGCTCGTGGGCGTCGCGAAGCTCATGCGCTTCATCCCCCGCAGCGTCATGGTCGGCTTCGTCAACGCGCTCGCGATCCTGATCTTCCTCGCCCAGCTGCCGCAGCTGTTCGGCGACGGCATCCCCTGGCTCGTCTGGCCGCTGCTCGCCGTCGGCCTGGCCATCCTCTACGCGATGCCGCGGCTCACCAAAGCCGTGCCCGCTCCCCTGGTCGCGATCGTGCTGCTGACCGCGGCCGTCGTCGTCTTCGCGTGGAACGTCCCGACCGTCGGCGACCAGGGCGAGCTCCCCGAGAGCCTGCCGTCCCTGTTCATCCCGAACGTGCCGCTCACGCTCGAGACGCTGCAGATCATCGGCCCGTTCGCCCTCGCGATGGCCGTCGTCGGACTGCTCGAGTCGCTCATGACCGCCAAGCTCGTCGACGACCTCACCGACACTCACTCCTCGAAGACCCGCGAATCGCTGGGTCAGGGCGCCGCGAACATCCTGTCGGGCGCCTTCGGCGGCATGGGCGGCTGCGCGATGATCGGTCAGACAATGATCAACGTGAAGGCCTCAGGGGCTCGCACGCGCATCTCGACGTTCCTCGCCGGCCTGTTCCTGCTCATCCTCGTGCTCGCGCTCGGCGACGTCGTGGCGATCATCCCGATGGCCGCCCTCGTCGCGGTCATGATCATGGTCTGCATCGGCACGTTCGACTGGCACAGCATCCGCCCCGCGACGCTCCGCCGGATGCCCAAGAGCGAGACCGCCGTCATGCTCATCACCGTCGTCGCGACCGTCTGGACCCACAACCTCGCGATCGGCGTCGTCCTCGGCGTGATCGCAGCGATGATCATGTTCGCCCGTCGAGTCGCGCACTTCGTGACCGTCACGCGAACGGTGGATGCCGAGGCATCCACCGCCCACTACGCGGTCGACGGGGAGCTGTTCTTCGCCTCGAGCAACGATCTGACGACGCAGTTCTCGTACCCGGACGACCCGGCGAACGTCGTGATCGACATGTCCCGCTCGCACGTGTGGGACGCCTCGACCGTCGCCGCCCTCGACGCGATCGTCAACAAATACGAGCGGATGGGGACGACGGTGACGATCGTCGGGTTGAACGACACGGCATCCGCCTTCCACGGCCGGCTGACCGGCAAGCTCGGCGCCGGCGAGTGAGGCACCGGGGTTGACCCCTGTGCGGCATACCTGAAGGATGCCGGGGGCGCCCCGCTTCGGAGCGTCACGACGAAGGGGTCCCATGGCAGAGCCGACACGATTCGCGATCATCGGCACGGGGTGGCGTTCGGAGTTCTTCCTTCGCATCGCCGCGGCGGCACCCGAACGGCTGCAGGCGGTGGGCGTGCTCGCCCGGTCCGATGCGTCGGCTGCCCGAGTCGCCGGGTGGGACGTGCCGGTGCATCGATCGCTCGACGACCTGCTCGCGGCGCGACCAGACTTCGTGATCGCGTCCGTGAGCTGGCCGGCGATGCCGGGGGTCGTCACCGAACTCGTGGAGCATGGAGTGCGCGTGCTCGCCGAGACGCCGCCGGCGCCCGATGCCGACGGCCTGCGGAAGCTGTGGCACGACGTCGGGGCGAGCCGGCTCGTGCAGGTGGCGGAGCAGTACATGCTCATGCCGGGGCACGCCGCCCGCCTCGAGGTGGTGCGCTCGGGGGCGCTCGGAACCATCGGCGGGGTGCAGGTCTCGTCGACGCATCTGTACCACGCGACCTCGATGATCCGGACGTTCCTGGATGCCGGCATGGCCGAGGCGACGGTGTCGGCCCGGACGTTCACCGCACCACTCGTCGATCCACTGACGCCGGCCGGATGGTCGGACGACGTCTCGCCGAAGGATCGGACGACGACGATTGCGACACTCGACTTCGGCGATGGTCGGATGGGCCTGTACGACTTCGTCGACAACCAGTGGTGGAACCCGATCCTGTCGCGGCGCATCGTCCTCCGCGGCTCGCACGGCGAACTCACCGACGACACCGTGCGCCGGTTCGAGGGCACCGAGGTGATCACCTCGCCGATCACCTACCGCCGGACGGGTGTCGACCTGAACCTCGAAGGCAACGACGTCGTGTCCGCCGCCTTCGAGGGGCGGATCGTCTACCGCAACCCGTGGGTCGGAACACGCCTGTCGGAGGACGACATCGCGGTCGCGTCGTTGCTCGAGCTCACCGGGCAATGGGCCTGCGGCGACGGCGCGGAGCCCTATCCGCTGGCCGACGCCTGCCAGGATCACCTGCTGGGTCTCGCGATCGACGAGTCGGCGCGGACGGGCGCCGATGTGCGGGTCGCCCCTGACGTGTGGAGGTGATGGGGTTCAGGCCTTGTCGTGCAGGGTGATCCGGTAGCCGTCCGGGTCGGCGAACGTGAACGTCCGGCCGAACGGACCGTCGATGGGCGCTGCGACGATCTCGTGGCCATCTGCGGCGAGCGCGTCGTGGACGTCCTGAACGTCGGTCGTGCGCAGCCAGATCGCAGCTCCCATTCCGGGGTGGGCGGCCGAGGCGAGGTCGGTGCCGGGCACGATGTCGCGCAGTGCGAAGGCGATCGGTGCGGTGTCGAACACGACGGCGTGGGGAGGTCCGGCGGGTGAGCGGACGAGGCCGAGGTAGTGCTCGTAGAAGCGCTGCGAAGCGTCGAGGTCGCTGACCTGCAGGGAGATGAAGTCGGGTCCGATGGCGGGCATGAGGCATCCTTTCGCGTGTCAGTTATCTGACACGGATGAGTGTATGTCAGAATACTGACATGGTCCAGTCCGACGAGATCGATCTGCCGACGTCGCTCGGCTATCTCCTGAAGGAAGCGGCGACCGCGCTGCGGGTCGCTATGGAGGACGCCCTCCGCCCGCTCGAGCTGACCGTGACCGCGTACTCGTGCCTCGAGATCCTCGCGCAGCGTCCCGGGTCGTCGAACTCGGATCTCGCTCGGGGCGCTTTCGTGACACGGCAGAGCATGAACGTCCTCCTGCAGACGCTGGAGCGCGAGGGTCTTGTGACGAGGCCGACAACGGCGGTGGAGGGTCGTGTGCTGCCGGTCACGCTGACCGACGCCGGGCAGCGGCGTCGGGAGCACGCGAGTGCCGTGGTCAAAGCCGTGGAGGATCGGATGCTGGCCGAGCTGTCTGCGCACGAGCGCGCTCAGGCGTTCGACGTGCTCTCCCGCATGACGCGGGCGCTGCGGGAGGGCTGATCCGGCTCGGCTCAGACTCGCTCAGGCTTTGGCGATGACGGCGACGACGGCCTCGCCGTACGCCTCGCGCTTCTTCGCACCGATGCCGGTGATGCCGTCGAGGTCGGCGACCGTCGTCGGACGGTGCTCGGCGAGGGCGCGCAGGGTCGCATCGCCGAAGACGATGTACGCGGGAACGCCCTGCTCTTTCGCCTGCTCGGCACGCCACGCTCGGAGCGCCTCGAAGAGGTCGCGGTCACCCTCGGGCAGCGCGTCGGCGGCCGACTGCTTCTTCGCGCGAGTCGATCCGCCGCCGGTGCGGCCGAGGACGTCGCGGCGCAGCGGCACCGGCTCCGCGCCGCGGAGCACCGCCGCGCCGGCCTCGCCGACCGTCAGGACACCGTACTCACCCTGTGCGACCAGGATGCCGCGGGCCAGGAGCTGCCTCACGACCGAGCGCCAGTCCTGTTCGGACAGGTCGTTCCCGATCCCATAGGTCGAGAGCTTGTCGTGCCCCTGCTGGCGGATGCGCTCGGTCGAGGCGCCGCGGACGATGTCGATGAGGTGCCCGGCGCCGAACGCCTGATTCCGCTCCCGCTGCAGTCGCACGATCGTCGAGAGGAGCTTCTGCGCGGCGATGAGGCCGTCCCAGGTGTCGGGTTTGGTGAGGCAGGTGTCGCAGTTGCCACAGGCATCCGACGACTGTCCGAAGTAGTTCAGGAGGTTCTGGCGTCGGCACGAAACCGTCTCGCAGAGGCCGAGCATCGCGTCGAGGTGCTGCCCCATGCGCATCTTGTAGGTGCGGTCACCGGGCGACTGGTCGATGAGACGGCGCTGCTGCACAACGTCGCCGAGGCCGTAGGCCATCCAGGCGACCGCGGGCTCGCCGTCGCGGCCGGCGCGACCGGTCTCCTGGTAGTAGCCCTCGACGGACTTGGGCAGGTCGATGTGCGCGACGAAGCGGACGTCGGGCTTGTCGATGCCCATGCCGAACGCGATCGTGGCGACCATGACGACGCCGTCTTCGCGCAGGAATCGGGACTGGTGCCGGGCGCGGATCGAGGCATCCAACCCGGCGTGATAGGCCAGGGCGTCGAGACCCTGCGTCCGCAGATACTCCGCCGTCTGCTCGACGGACTTGCGGCTCAGCGCGTACACGATGCCGGCGGAGCCCTCGGGCTGGGAGCGGACGAACTGTACGAGCTGGCGACGCATGTCGACCTTGGGCTCGATGCGGTACTGGATGTTCGGCCGGTCGAAGCTCGCGACGAAGTGGCGCGCATCGGGCAGGTGCAGACGCTCGGTGAGCTCGGTGTGCGTGGCGCGCGTCGCGGTGGCCGTGAGCGCCATGCGCGGAACGCCGGGGAACCGTTCGGCGAGGTCGCCGAGAGCGAGGTAGTCGGGGCGGAAGTCGTGACCCCACTGCGACACGCAGTGCGCCTCGTCGATCGCGATGACACTGAGCTGGGCGCGCTGCAGGAGCGCGGTCGTCGCGGGGACGGACAGCCGCTCGGGGGCGACGTAGATGAGGTCGAGTTCACCGTCGAGGAGCGCCTGCTCGACACCGGCGCGCTCGGCCGGGCTCTGCGTGGAGTTCAGGAAGGCGGCGCGGACGCCGTTGGCGATGAGCGCGTCGACCTGGTCGTGCATGAGCGCGATGAGGGGGCTGACGACGAGGCCCGTGCCGGGACGGACGAGCGCAGGCACCTGGTACGTGATCGACTTGCCGCCACCGGTGGGCATGAGGACGACCGCGTCGCCGCCCGCGATGACGTGCGAGACGATGTCACCCTGATCGCCGCGGAACGCCGTGTAGCCGAAGACCTCGGTGAGCACCTTGACCGGGTCGTCGCCGACGTGGTCGCGCCGTTCGAGACGGAGGACGGATGCCGGGGGTGCGGAGGTGCGCTGCTGCGGGGCCGCGGGGCGGGTGGGCTGGGCGCGGGTGGGTTCGGAGCGCGTGGCGCGGGCGACGGACGCGGCGTAGTCGTCGTACCGCGGGTCGGGCGGCGGCGGCGAGTCGAAGTCGTCCGGCGGCGGAACGTCGTCGGGATCCCACACGAGATCGGCGTAGGGGTCGTTCTGCCATCCGCCGTCATTCACCCGGTCAACCCTAGCCGCGGCATCCGACACGGTCTGCGGATGTGGAGAGCCCCGGCGCTCTTGCGAGGATGGGGAGGAGGGGCGAACGTTTCGCGAGACTGCACCCGAGCGACGAGGATGCGGCGCGTGGGCGCAGTCTCGTCGCACACGTGTAGTCTCGCCGCCAAGGGACGAGACGCGGGCGGGGCCCGGATCCGGGGCGAGGCGCAGCGGCGATCAGCGGGGCGTGAGCTCGCGGACGTACCGACGGCAGACGTGGACGCGCGAGTAGCGGGCACGGAGGTCGGCTTCATCCTCGATGCGACCGTGCAGCCTTCGGCATCCGACTCGCGATACGGCCGGACGGATACGGGTTTCGTCATGTCGGGATCCTCTCTGGCCAGTCTCAACCTGCAGCGCACGACGTCACGGTAACGGGTGCCGGGGGGCGGGCCGGTGTCGGAACCGATGTCGGAACCCCCTTCTAGTCTGGGAGTATGTCCAGCCCTTCCCCGTATGTCGATGAGGTCCCCGAGGGGATCCCGACGACCCTGGACTGGGTTGTGTTGAGCGCGGATATGGCGACGATCCATGCGGCGCAGCGGTATGCGTGCATCGTCGAGTTGTGGGATGACGCGATCCGCGCGGCGACCCGGGATGAGGGTGCGTCGGTGCTGGTGGAACGGTCGGTGCGGCTCGAAGTCGCGTCGGCGTTGCGGATCAGCGAGCACGCCGCGGGACGTCTTATGGTGGTCGGGCGGGCGTTGGTGAAGCGGTACCCGGCGGTGTGGGAGTCGATGAGCCACGCGGATATCACCGACACCCACGCGACTATCATCGTCGACGGTCTCGATGAGCTCGAGATCGTCCGGGATGAGCTGGTCCGCGAGGTACTCGCGCTCGCGGAGGAGATGCCGACCGGGCCGTTCCGCCGCGCGGTGAAACGGATTGTGGACCGGGAGCGTGAAGCGACCATCGCGGAACGTCACTCTGATGCGGTCGCCCGCAGGCACGTTCGCGTCGAACCCGGCGTGGATGGGATGGCGTGGCTGACCGCGCATCTCCCCGCGGTCGAAGCGCACGCGATCCACGGCAGGCTCACCGCTATCGCGAACACCCTCGATGATGAGCGTTCGCTGGACCAGAAACGTGCCGACGTGTTCGGCGACCTGCTGATCGACGGGGAGACCGAATCCCTTCCCGACACGGTGCGCGGCATCCGCCCGACCGTCACGGTCACCGTCCCCGCTCTCACGCTCCTGACGGGTGACGGCTCTGCCGCGCAGGTCGACGGTGTCGGCCCGATCCCGCTCGACCGTGCGCGGGAGTTGTGCGGGGCGGCATCCGGGTGGATGCGGGTCCTCACCCACCCCGACACCGGGGTCGTCCTGTCCGTCGGCCGTGAGCAGTACCGGCCTCCCGCAGACCTTCGCCGGCTCGTCGCGTGGCGGGCCGCCCGGTGCATGGCCCCCGGCTGCGGGATCCCGGCGGATCGGTGCGACATCGACCACACCGTCGACTGGCACCACGGCGGACACACCGACGCCACCAACCTCGCACCCCTCTGCCGCGGGCACCACACCCTCAAACACCACACCGACTGGCAGGTCACAGCCAAACCCGGCGGGGCGCTTGAATGGACCTCACCCGCCGGCCGGATCTACCTCGTAAAGCCCGAACGGCGCATCCCGCAGTTCACCACCGACCCACCACCGTTCTGAGGCTGTTCATCCGTGCGACGAGCGCGGTGACCCCGGCGATCCCGATCACGTCGACGAGAGGTTCGTTGAACCACGACTCCCAGATGCCGTCGACGTCGTCCTGCGAGACGCGTCCCTGCTGCGCCAGGATCTCGGCGATGTCGCGCGCCTCACGCGCGTACTCGTCCACCGGCACACCCGCCGGCGATCCCGGCTGCAGCCCGTACGGGTCCGCCTCATTCAGTGCCGACAGCACAGCCTCCACCCCGAGCATCACCGCACCATCCGGGCTTCGACGATGCCGGGCGTCCCCGGGTCGGACTGCTCCGCACCGTCGAACGCGAAGCCGTTGCGCCGGTAGAACGCGATCGCACGCGGATTCTCCCGCGCCACCCACAACGACGCGGGCCCGTCGGCCAGCACCGCCTCGAACAACGCCTGACCCGGACCCGTCCCGTGATGCGCCGCCAGGACGTAGAGCATGTACAGCTGACGGCCACCGGCATCCGACTCACCGGACATCGCGAACCCGATCAGCTCGTCGTCCTCCTCGGCGATACGGACGGCATGCGCCGGCCGTCGGTCGGAGAGGATCTGCGTCCACATCCGCAGCCGACGCTCCGCCACCTCGTCGGTGAAATAGCTCGCGGGGAGGAGATGCCCGTACGTCTCACGCCAGGCGGCCACGTGCAGGGCTGCGACCGCCGCGGCATCCGTCAGCTGCGGTTCGCGGACCACCACGCTCACGCTCCGGCCCATTTCTCGGCCAGCGTGCCGATCACGTTCACGTTCCGGTTCGTCGCCACGCCCAGCAGCTTCGCCGCGCCCAGCGGGTCGACCGCCCCGTCCTGATACCCGGGCTGCAGCAGCGCATGCGCCGCGCGCCCCCGCACCAGCATCCGGCCGCGCTCATCGGCCCGCGCCTCGATGTCGGCGGTCTGCGACGCCGCGGGCTCGTCCTTCAGCAGATACACGTAGTGACGGGCGAGCCCCGGATTGGCCTCGGCCAACTCATGGGTCTGCCGAGCGACCTCTCGGAACTCCGCAGCGGAGTAGACGATCGTCGGCACCTCGAATCCCCGGTCGGCGGCGAACGCCTGCTCCAGCGTCTGCTCGATCCGTTCGCGCGACCGCATCCGCGAATCGAAGCGCACGTTCCCCGTGTTGATGTGCGTCTCGACACCCTCGAACCCCGCCGCCTCGACGACACGGCGGATGTCCTCCTTCGGGAACACCCGCTTCGCACCGAGGTTGATCGCCCGCAAGAAGGCCAGATACGTCGTCACCCGCCCAGTCTGCCCGGACCGGCCGACACCCCGCGAGGGAGCAGGATGAAGACATGAACGAGCTCACGCGCTGGCTTCGCGACCAACCGTCCCTCATCGGAACACCGCCGCCCCTCGATCTGTTCGACCTCCCGGCCGACCCTCACGACCTCTTCGACCGCTGGATCCGCGCCTCCGCCGACGCCGGCATCCCCGAAGTGCGTGCCGCGACCCTCGCGACGGCGGATGCCGCCGGCCGCCCGGACGCACGGACCCTCATCCTCAAGGGCGTCAGCGCCGACGGGTGGGAGTTCGCCGGCCCGCGCTCCTCCGCGAAGGGGCGCCAGCTCGCCGACAATCCCGCCGCCGCACTGAACTTCTGGTGGCAACCGGTCATGCGCGCGGTGCGCGTGCGCGGAACCGTGCACGAGGCCGCACCAGCCGAAAGCGCGGCCGACATCGCCGGCAGCCCCGCCGGTGCACTCCTCGAACCCGGCGAATGGGCGCTCTGGCGTCTCGTCCCCGAGCGCATCGAGTTCTGGCAGGGCTCGCCCGACCGCCGCCACGCCCGCATCGTCTTCACCCGCGACGGCGGCGACTGGGCCCGCGAGGCCTAGAGCCTCACGACCTCGGTCACTCGCACGACCGCAGCGCCCTCCTCGACGGATGCCTCGAGGTCCACCTCTGCGCGGATCCGCCAGTCGTGGTCGCCCGCCGGGTCGTCGATGATCTGCTCGACGCGCCATATGCCGTTCGCGGCATCCGACTCGTCGAACACACACAGGGCGGGACTGCGCGCGGCGCCGCCCGTCAGGATCTCGTCGTGGTCGTCGAAGTACCGGTCGAGGATCTCGGGCCAACCGGCATCCGGATCCAATTCGACCAGCGCGTCGTCGTTCTGCAGCGCGGCGAGCTGCACCCGCCGGAACATCTCGTTGCGCACCAGCACGACGAACGCGCGCCGGTTCGCGATGATCGACGGCGGCGCGGGCGGAACGACCGGCGCCTCGGGGTCTGCGGCGGGGTTGATGAGCGCGTTCCACTCGTCGACGAGGCTCGAGTCGACCTGCCGCACCAACTCACCGAGCCACTCGATGAGATCGAGCAACTCGTCGGTGCGGGCCTCGGCGGGAACCGTCTGACGGATCGCCCGGTACGCATCGGACAGGTACCGCAGCACCAGGCCCTCACTGCGGCCCAGCTGGTAGAACGACACGAACTCGCCGAACGACATCGCCCGCTCGAACATGTCGCGGACGACCGACTTCGGCGACAGCTCGAAGTCCCGCACCCACGGCTGGCTCGACGCGAACGTCTCGTACGCCTGCGCCAGCAACTCGGCGAGCGGCTTCGGCCACGTCACCGACTCGAGCAGCTCCATGCGCTCGTCGTACTCGATGCCGTCGCGCTTCATCGCGCCGACCGCCTCGCCGCGCGCCTTGTACTCCTGCTGCGACAGGATCGCGCGCGGCTCGTCGAGCGTCGACTCGATCACGCTCACCACGTCGAGCGCGTAGTGACCCGTGCCCGTCTCACTGTCGTCCGGGGACAGCAGGTCGATCGCGGCGAGCGCGAACGGCGACAGCGGCTGGTTGAGCGCGAAGTTCGGCTGCAGGTCGACGGTGAGACGGATGCCCTCGGCGTCCGCCACGACGATGTCCGCCGCCGTGAGGGTGCGGAACAGCGCGATCGCCCGGCGGGCCAGCTCGTACTGCCGGGCGCGCGGTTCGTGGTTGTCGAAGACGAGGGAGCGGACGTTCGCGAACACGTCACCGCCGCGTCCGATGACGTTGATGAGCATCGCCGAGGTCAGCTTCAGCTGCGGCGACAGCGGCTCGGGCTCCGCCGCGACCAGCCGCTCGAACGAGCCCTCGCCCCAGTTCACGACCCCCGTCGGCGCCTTCTTGCGGACGATCTTCTTGCGCTTGGCGGCATCGTCGCCGGCCTTCGCGAGGGCGACGGCGTTCTCGATCTCCCACTCCGGGGCCAACACGACGACGCTGCCGTGCGTGTCGTACCCCGCCCGCCCCGCGCGGCCGGCGATCTGGTGGAACTCACGCGCCGACAGCTGCCGCATCTTCGTGCCGTCGTACTTCGACAGCGCCGTGATCAGCACGGTGCGGATGGGCACGTTGATGCCGACGCCGAGGGTGTCGGTGCCGCAGATCACGCGGAGGAGCCCGCGCTGCGCGAGCGTCTCGACGAGCCGCCGGTACCGCGGCAGCATTCCGGCGTGATGGACGCCGATGCCGGCGCGCACCAGCCGCGACAGCGTCTTGCCGAATCCGGTCGTGAACCGGAACCCGCCGATGGCGTCGGCGATCTCGTCGCGCTGCTCGCGGGTCGTGAGCTTCACGCTCGACAGCGCCTGCGCCCGCTCGAGCGCCGCGGCCTGCGAGAAGTGGACGATGTAGACCGGCGTCTCGCGGTTCTCGAGCAGCCCCTCCACCACCTCGTGCACGGGCCGCCGGGCATAGGAGTAGTCGAGCGGCACCGGGCGCTCGACGCCCGCGATGTGCGCGACCGCTCGCTCGGTGCGGCGTTCGAGGTCGGTCTTGATGGCCGTGACGTCGCCGAGGGTCGCCGACATCAGCAGGAACTGCGCCTCCGGGAGGAGCAGCAGCGGCACCTGCCACGCCCATCCGCGGTCGGGGTCGCCGTAGTAGTGGAACTCGTCCATCACGACCTGGTCGATCTCTGCGTCGGGGCCGAGGCGCAGTGCGACGTTCGCCAGGATCTCGGCGGTGCAGCAGATGATCGGCGCGTCGGGGTTCACCGACGAATCGCCCGTGACCATGCCCACGGCATCCGGTCCGAAGATGTCGACGAGGGCGAAGAACTTCTCGCTGACGAGGGCTTTGATGGGAGCCGTGTAGTACGTGCGGCCGCCACGGGCGAGGGATGCCGCGTGTGCCGCGACCGCGACGAGGGACTTGCCCGTGCCGGTCGGCGTCGCGAGGATCACGTGCGATCCGGACGCGAGCTCGAGCACCGCCTCGTCCTGCGCGGGGTACAGGTCGATGCTGCGCTCGATCGTCCACTCGAGGAAGCCCTCGTAGACGGCGTCGGGGGTCGACCCCGCCGGAATGCGGTCCCGGAGCGTCGAGGTCATCCCTCGAGTCTGCCCCACCGGCGGCGGGACGGCGTGCCCAGTGCAGGTCCGATCGACCCCGCACGCCCTCGAACGGCTCCGCAGGGGCGTCTCGCCCTGCACTCGGCACAGGGCCGAGTGCGTCAGGGCATGTCGGCCTTCGCCGCGAGCACGCGAGCGGCGGCGGCGTCGACCTGAGCGGCGAACTGCGGGTCGGCCTTCGCCTTCGCGAGCACCGCGTCGTACATCGCGGGGAACACCGACGGCTTCGCCGAGACGAGCACCACGTCGACGCCGGCCGAGATCGCCCTCACGGCGCGGTCGGCGGGCGACCAGGCCGACACGGCCACCGCGCCCGAGAGGTCGTCCGAGAACACCACACCGTCGAAGCCGACCTCGCTCCGCAGGAGTCCCACGACCTTCGGCGAGAACACCGCCGGGGTGGATCCGTCGATCCGGTCGTAGATCGCCGACGAGACCATCACCGCCGACGGACCCGCCGCAGTGAGCGGCCGGTAGAGGTCGACGTCCGGACCGTCCGGCGTCACCGCCCTGTCGACGACGTCGGCCGTCGTGTCGGTGTTCGCGGACACGTGGCCGAGGCCCGGGAAGTGCTTGAACGTGGGGAGGATGCCGGCATCCCGCATCCCCTCGGCGAAGGCACCCGCCTTGTCGGCGACGGTCGATGCGTCGTAGCCGTACTGGCGGCCGTACCCGCCGATCGGCGGGTTGTCGAAGCGGGTCGCCTCGCTCGTGACGATGTCGGCGACGGGGGCGAGATCGAGGTTCACTCCCGCGTCGGCGAGCTCGCGCCCCCATGCCTCGGCCCTCGCCTGCAGCTGCTCGGACGGCAGGTCGGCCTGGCGGATGCCGTAGGGCATCGCATCGAACCCCGGCCCGCGCAGCACCTGGACCTCGCCGCCC
The DNA here is from genome assembly GCF_040676205.1 of Microbacterium sp. LMI1x-1-1.1. NCBI lineage: Bacteria > Bacillati > Actinomycetota > Actinomycetes > Micrococcales > Microbacteriaceae > Microbacterium > Microbacterium sp. LMI1x-1-1.1. The sequence continues at coordinate 698,956 of NZ_JBEGHM010000001.1, read as the reverse complement.
TCCTGGTCGGTCGCGACCCAGAGCGGAGCCCCCTCGGGATGGTCGAGTGCCGTGAACCGTGCGACCAGCTCCGACGTGCCGGAGACGCCCGCGTGCGATCGCCCGCTCAGGAAGATGCCGCCGGCGTGCCGGTCGCGGACGGCGGCCAGGGTCGTCGGCGACGCCGTGGTCGCGGGGGTCCCGACCATGAAGAGCTGGCCGACGCGCTGCTCGAGCGAGAGCGCGTCGATCGGGTCCGGCGTCCGGGACGGCGATGGAACCGCCGAGGGCGACGTGGCGGGAGAGGGCGCCGATGGCGACGTCCCGGGGGAGGGTGCGACGGACGGCGACGAGGACCCCGTGGGAGAGGCGGCACACCCTGCAAGGATCGACGCGGCCATCACGGTGGCGAGTACGGACCATCTCCTCCGACGCACACAGACATTCTGCGCCTGCACCGGCCGTTGTGCGCCGGGCTCGGTGTTCCGTATTCAGTCTCGGCGGATGCTCATAAGGCCGCGCCGCACCGCATTTCGGGCATCCACCCGTCACAGGTCGGCACCGAGACTGAATACCGAACGCGTGGCAGCGCGGGCTACCGAATGCGTGGCAGCGGGGCTACCGAACGCGTGGAGAGGCGCACCGGATCGCCCGACACGCGCCCTCGCCTACACGCGCGCCTCAGCCGCGCCCGGGCGTGTGCAGTCTCGCGAGGTAGGCGGCGGCTCGCACGGGTGCGCCGGCGCGGTCGGTGAGCGAGACGACGACCGTGACGACGGTGGCCAGCGGGATGGTCCACGCGGCGGGCTGCGCAAGCAGCGGAGCGGCGACGCCGACTCCGCCGACCGCCGCGTGCACGACGAACGCGAGGCCGCACGCGACCGCACCGGTCACCATGCCCGCCACCGCGCCGCGCGCCGTCAGCCGCGACCACCAGATCGACAGCAGCAGGACGGGGGACAGAGCGGATGCCGCGAACACGAAGACGACGCCGACCGAGGCCACGAGTCCTGCCGGCTGGGTCAGCAGGGCGATGGCGAGCGGCACGAGGGCGACGAGGACGGCCGACAGCCGGAAGGAGCGGACCGATCCCGAGAACACGTCCTGGCTGATGACACCGGCGAGCGACACCGTGAGGCCCGCCGAGGTCGCGAGGAACGCGGCGAACGCGCCCGCGACGACGAGCGCGGTGAGGAGCTCCCCCGCGAGACCGGGGAACACTCGCGCGGGCAGGACGAGTGCGACGGTGTCGGCGACGTCCGGCTGGGCGAGATCGGGGGCGACGACCCGCGCGAGCAGCCCGATCACGCTCGACACGGCGTAGAAGGCGCTGACCATCACGATGACGAGCACCGTGGTCCGCCGCGCCGACCCGCCCGTGGGGCTCGTGTAGAACCGCACGAGCACGTGAGGAAGGCCCATCGTGCCGAGGAGCAGTGCGAGCAGCAGCGATCCCGCGGCGTAGGCGTCGAGCCCCGAGGGCCCGGCCTCGGCGGGGAAGACTACGAGCGGGTCGATCTCGCGCGCACCCCCGCCGACCGCGAACACGATGAGCACGGCGGGCACGAGCAGCGCCGTGAGTTTGAGCCAGTACTGGAACGCCTGCACGTAGGTGATCGCCCGCATGCCGCCGGCCGCGGCGGCGGCTGCGACCAGGACCGCCACGAGCACGGCGCCGACCCACGGCGGGACGTCGGCCACGACCTGCAGCGTGATGCCGGCGCCGTGGAGCTGCGGCACGATGTACAGCCAGCCGATGAGCAGGCACGCGGCGCTCGTCACCCTCCGGGACGCCCGGGACTCGAGCCGCGCCTCGATGAAGTCGGGGATCGTGTAGGCACCGCTCCGACGCAGCGGCGCCGCGACGAACAGCAGCACGAGCAGGTAGCCGGCGGCGTACCCGATGGGGAACCAGAACCCCTCGGCACCGCTCAGCAGGACGAGTCCCGACAGGCCGAGGAAAGTCCCGGCCGAGAGGTACTCCCCGCTGATCGCAGAGGCGTTCCAGACGGGCCTGACGGTGCGGGATGCCACGAAGAAGTCGCTCGTGGTCCGCGAGATCCGCAGGCCGTACGCGCCGATGAGGACCGTCGCGCCGACGACGGCCGCGACCGCGACGAGGTCGAGCAGCGCGTTCACGCCTCCTCGTCCCGGAGCGCCCGCCAGCGCCGCTCGTTGCGGTTGGCGCCGCGGACGTAGAGGATCGCGAACCCGGCGATCACGGGGTAGAACCCGAACGCGTGCAGCAACCACGACAGCGGAACGCCGAGCAGCGCGATCTCGTCGAGCTCGGGAACGAGCGCCAGCACCGCGAGCAGGACGGCGGCGACGGTCACGAACCCGAGGACGGTCCCCACGGCCAGCCGCAGCTGCGAGCGGCGGAGCGCTCTCGCGTACGCGGCCTCGGCATCGTCGACGGGCGTGCCCGGCAGCGCGATGCCGCGGGTCGGCGCCCCCGGACGCCCCGCCCCGGCGGTGACACGCACACGCTGAGCGCTCACGACCCGCTCCGGCCGACGAGGGCGTCACGGACGGCCGGGAGCAGGCGCCGGCTCACCGGCAGCGCGGTCTCGCCGACCCAGACGGCCGGTTCCGCTCCCGCGAGTCGGACCTCGGTGACGGATGCCGCGCGCACGAGGAACGAGCGATGGATCCGGACGAAACCGGCATCCGCCCACCGGGACTCGAGTTCCGAGATCGGGATGCGGACGAGGTGCCCGGAGTCGCCGTCGGTGTGCAGGCGGGTGTAGTCGCCCTCGGCGCGCACCCAGCGGACGTCGCGGCGGTGCACGAACCGCACGGCGGAGCCGACGGTGACGGGCAGCACCTCGTCGGACTCGGTGGGACGGTCGTTCTGCGCGATGCGGTCGACGGCGCGGCGCAGCCGTTCGAGGCGCACGGGCTTCAGCAGGTAGTCGAGCGCGCGCAGCTCGAACGCGTCGACGGCGTGCGCGTCGTCCGCGGTCACGAAGACGACAGCCGGCGGGGACGCCAGCGCGCTCAGCGCGGTCGCGAGGTCGAGACCCGAGAGCCCGGGCATGTGGATGTCGAGGAAAGCCGCCGCGACCGGCCTCTCGGTGAGCAGGCGCAGCGCCTCGGCTCCCGACGACGCCGTGAGCACCTCTCCGATGCGGTCGTCGCCGCGCAGCAGGAAGGCGAGCTCGTCGAGCGCGGGCTTCTCGTCGTCGGCGACCAGGACGTCGATCACGACGCTCACTCCTCGCCTCGCGTCAGGTGGTGCGGCTGCGATTTCGGGATCCGCATGCGCACGAGGGTACCGGCGCCCGTGTTCGTCTCGACGACGAGTCCGCCCTCGGCTCCGTAGAGCTGCCGGAGCCGGGTGTCGACGTTCCGCAGGCCCACGTTCGCCGCATCGCCGGCACGCGTCAGGAGCGCGTGCAGCTCGTCCGGGTCCATGCCCGCGCCGTCGTCCTCGACCGTGATCTCGGTGTGGGTCGCGGCATCCTCCGAGGCGATGAGGATCGTCCCCCCGCCCTCCCCCGGCTCGAGCCCGTGTCGGACGGCGTTCTCGACGAGCGGCTGCACCGACAGGAACGGGATGACGGTGGACAGCGTCTCGGGCGAGATCCGCAGCGTCACGGTGAGGCGGTCGCCGAAGCGCGCCCGCTCGAGTTCGAGATAGGAGTGGATGCTGCGGAGCTCTTCCGCCAGCGTCGTGAACTCCCCCTGGCGCCGGAACGAATACCGCGTGAAGTCGGCGAACTCCAGCACCAGCTCGCGTGCGCGCGGCGGATCGGTCGTGATGAACGAAGCGATCGCGGTGAGCGCGTTGTAGATGAAGTGCGGCGAGATCTGCTGCCGGAGCGCACGCAGGTCGGCTTCGGCGAGTGCAGCGCGCGAGGCATCCAACTCCCCGAGCGTCGCCTGCGCGGCGCACCACTCGGCGACCTCCCCCGCCGCGCGGACGAGCGCGGCCCGCACGGGGGCGGCGAAGGCGACCAGCACGCCCGCGACGGCGCCGTCCACACGGATCGGCGCGCCGACGGCTTCGAGCCCGTCCCCGCCCTCGGCGCGCGGGAAGACGCGGCGCTTGCCGGTCTCGGCGACCTGCGCCGCGATGCGGTGCGCCGCAGCCTCCAGTCCCTCGGTCTGTCCGTCTCGGGCGACGACGACGTCGCCGACCACGAGCATGACGGCGGGGCTGCCGAGCACGGCCCGCAGGTGCCGCGCGGCGCGCGCGACGTCGGGGGTTGCGAGCCCGCCGCGCAGGTAGGGCGCCGCGAGGCTCGCCTGGTGGAGGGCCCGGTACGTGGCCTCCTCGGCCTCGCTGCCGAGCCCTCCCGCGCCCCGGGCGTAGCGGCGGGCGAGGAGCAGCAGGGCGGACAGCACGATGCCGCCGACCACGCCGAGCAGAGCGGCGAGGACGACGGCATCGGTCATGCGACGAGCCTAGATCGCGGGCGTCAGCAGCAGCGGGCGCCCGGGTTGCGGTCCTGGTCGTCCATCTTCTGACGCCAGAACTGCCGCTCGGTCATGGGCTCCTCATCCGGGTGCACCCGGCGGTGGTGCGCGACGTACGTCGCGTACGCCGTGTCGCCCATGAGGGTCGTCACGTACCAGCGGATGCCGCGACCCGCCCGCAGCACGAGGTCGAGCATCGCCCGCATCGGCGAGACCGCGGCATCCGTCCGTGTACTCATGTCAGTGCCTGTTCGCGGTGCGCTCGTCGGCGAGGATCGGCTCCCACTGCTTCTCGAGCTCGCGCTCGGCAGCCGTGCCGATGAACCCGGCGGGAGCGAAGCGGCGCGAGGGCACCGCCTCGTCCTCGTGGTTCTCGCCACCGCCACGGCGGATCGCGGCGATCGTGACGCACACGGCGGCGATGATCACGATGATCGCGAGGGTCACGAACACGATCGACAGGGTGCCCTGCACGAAGGTGTTGCGGATAACGGCCTCCATGACCGCCGGCTCGCCGAGCGTCGTGTCGCCCTGAGCGAGCGCGTCGCGGTAGCGGAAGTGGTTCGACCAGTATCCGATCGCCGGGTTCGGCGAGAAGATCTTGTACGCCGACGCGGTGATCGTCACGACCGCCGCGAACGCGAGCGGCAGGGCGACGATCCACAGCCACCGGACGTACGACGGGCCGCGCTTCGCGATGATCGCGAGGACCACGGCGAGCGCGATCGCGGCGAGCAGCTGGTTGGCGATGCCGAAGAGCGGGAAGAACGTGTTGATGCCGCCGAGGGGGTCGGTGACGCCGAGGATGAGGATCGCTCCCCAGCCGGCGACCATGATCGCCGTCGTGATCCAGACGCCCGGACGCCACGAGACGTCGCGGAACTTGGGGACCCAGTGGCCGATCGAGTCCTGCAGCATGAAGCGCGCGACGCGGGTCCCGGCATCCACCGCCGTGAGGATGAACAGCGCCTCGAACATGATCGCGAAGTGGTACCAGAACGCCATCATCGCCTGGCCGCCGAGGGCCTGCTGCATGATGTGCGCGAGACCGAGCGCGAGGGTCGGCGCACCACCGGTACGCGAGACGATCGACTCCTCGCCGACCGCCGCCGCGGTGCTCGTCAGCATGTCGGGGGTGAGGTTCACCCCGGTGATGCCGAGCGAGTTCACGAACGCGACCGCGCCCTCCACCGTGCCCATCGTCGAGGCCGCCGATGCGTTCATCGCGTAGTAGATGCCCTGGTCGATCGAGATCGCGGCGACGAGGGCCATGATCGCGACGAAGGACTCCATGATCATGCCGCCGTAGCCGATGAAGCGCGTCTGGCGCTCCTTCTCGACGAGCTTGGGGGTCGTGCCCGACGCGATGAGCGCGTGGAAGCCCGAGAGGGCACCGCACGCGATCGTCACGAACAGGAACGGGAACAGGGGACCTGCGAACACCGGCCCGGTTCCTGCGATCGCGAAGTCGGTGACGGCGGGGACGGTGATCTCGGGACGGACGAGGACGATCGCCCCGGCCAGCATCACGATGACACCGATCTTCATGAACGTCGACAGGTAGTCGCGGGGTGCCAGCAGCAGCCAGACGGGGAGGACCGCGGCGATGAAGCCGTAGATGATGATGCCCCACGCGATGACGCTGCGGTCGAGGTGCAGGAACTCCTGACCCCACGCGGTCTCGGCGACCCAGCCGCCGGCGACGATCGCCGCGATCAGCAGGACGAAGCCGATGATCGAGACCTCGGTGACCTTGCCGGGGCGGAGGTACCGCAGGTACAAGCCCATGAACAGGGCGATCGGGATCGTCATCGACACCGAGAAGACGCCCCACGGGCTCTCGCCGAGCGCGTTGACGACGACGAGGGCGAGGATCGCGACGATGATCAGCATGATCAGCAGCGACGCGACGATCGCGGCGGTGCCGCCGATGCGGCCGAGCTCCTGGCGGGCCATCTGACCGATCGTCCGGCCACCGCGGCGCATCGAGAAGAACAGGACGGTGTAGTCCTGCACGGCGCCCGCGAGCACGACGCCGACGATGATCCAGATGGTGCCGGGGAGGAAGCCCATCTGCGCCGCGAGCACGGGACCGACGAGCGGGCCGGCACCGGCGATGGCGGCGAAGTGGTGGCCGTAGAGGACGCGACGGTCGGTGGGGACGTAGTCCTTGCCATCCTGCTTCACCTCTGCCGGGGTGGCCCGACGGTCGTCGGGGCGCAGCAGATGCTTCTCGATGACCTTCGAATAGAAGCGGTAGCCGATCAGGTACGTCGCGACGGCGGCGAACACGAACCAGATCGCGTTGACGGTCTCACCGCGGACGATCGCGAGCATCGTCCAGCCGAGACCACCGGCGAGGGCGATGAGCGCCCAGACGACGATCTTCAGCGGCGTCCAGCGGCCGTCCTTGGTCTTCTGCTCCTCGGTGAGGGCGACGGGGGGAAGGGAGGGATCGGGTTCGAGCGTGGCGGCCTTGCCACGGCGCGACGGTGCAGACATGGGCGACTCCTTCGGGCGCGTCTTTGCGTACACGTCAGGGTAGGAAGACGGATGCCGCTCCCCCGGGCGCGGTCGATGGGCGCTGCGACGAGCGGCACGGTCGGCGCGACGAGCGGTCGGACCTCGCGCTGTCCAGTCCTGGCGGGAAGGCAGTCACGCCGCTTACGGTTGATCCACACGACAGAGGGGGTCCCTGTGGCACACGACGCCGCACCGACGGTCACGCGCAACGATGAGAAGAACCGCTACGAGATCCACGTCGACGGGGCGGTGGCGGGTTACACGCTCTTCACGACCGACGACGCGGGCCGCACCGTGATGCCCCACACCAAGATCGACCCGGCCTACAAGGGTCAGGGTCTCGGCTCGACCCTCGTCGCCGACGCCCTGTCGGACCTCGCCGACCGGCACGCGACGGTCGTCCCCGAGTGCCCGTTCGTCGCGGGCTACCTCTCGGAGCACGACGTCCCCGGCCTCACGGTCGCCTCCCCCGACGCGGAGTGAGGGATGACCCGCCTCGACGCCGACCCGACCGAGACCGTCGACGCCCCGGCATCCTGTGACGGCCCGCGCGCACTGCTGCTGACCGCGCGCGAAGTCCCCCTCGGCGGCGTCCGCGGCATGCAGGTGCACCGCGCCCTGCCGCAGCGCGAGCTGCCGATGGTCGGCGCCTGGTGCTTCCTCGATCGGTTCGGCCCTCAGGTGACGACGATGCGCGTCGAACCCCACCCGCACATCGGGCTGCAGACCGTCACGTGGCCCTTCGCGGGCGAGACCCGCCACCGCGACACGATCGGCTCCGACGTCGTCATCAAGCGCGGGCAGCTGAACATCATGACCAGCGGGGCGGGCATCGCCCACTCCGAGTACTCGATGGGCGACGAGCCCACCGTCACCGACGCCCTCCAGCTCTGGGTCGCGCTCCCCGAGTCGCGCCGCCACGGCGGGCCCGATTTCGAGAGACACACCGACCTTCCCGTCGTGGACCTGGGCGACGGCGCAGCGGCGGTCGTCGTGGTCGGCGAGCTCGCCGGCATCCACTCTCCCGCCACGATGTACACGCCGATCGTCGGCGCGGAGGTCTTCATCCCCGCGGGGGCCCGGGTGCGGATTCCACTGAACCCCGCGTGGGAGCACGCCCTCGTCGGGGTCGACGGGGCTCCTCTCGTCCACGCCGGAGACGAGGAGTCCGTGACGCTCGGCGACCACGACCTGCTCTACCTGGGCCTCGCACGAGAGGTCATCGAGATCGAGGCACCGACCGACGTCACGGTCTTCGTGCTCGGCGGCGAACCGTTCGAGAGCGACATCGTCATGTGGTGGAACTTCGTCGGGCGCAGCCACGAGGAGATCGTCGCCGCACGTGACGAGTGGGAGGCGGACTCGCCGCGTTTCGGACACGTCGTCACGCACGGCGACGAGCGGATACCCGCGCCGCCGCTGCCGACCGTGCGGTTGACGAAACGGCGCCGTCGCACCTGACTCGGCGCCCGCGGTTTTGCACGGCCCGGGCCCCGCTCGCCCGCGGATAGCCTTGGATCCGTGGCCCGAATCCCCCTGCTCTCCACGCGCGTCCTGCTCGTGTGCGCGGCGCTCGGCGTGGCCACAGGCATCCTCGGCGGAGTAGCCGGGCTCGTGACACCCGCGGTCCTCGCCCTGGCGCCCTGGGCGTACGGCGCCGTGCTCGGCTCGCACGTGTTGCCAGGCATCATCGCGCAGCAGGTTTTCCGGATGCCCCTCGTCGCCCTCACGACGCATGTGCTGGCCGCGCTGGTCGCGAGCTCCGTGAACCCGGCCTGGATCGGACGCTTCCTCGGCACCGCACTGCTGTTCGGTGCCATTCAGGAGGGAGTGGCTGCCCTCACCCGTTACCGCGTCTGGGGACGCTGGCGCTTCTACGTCTCGGCTGTCGTCATCGGGGTCGTGGTGGCCGGGGTGGTGGCGGTCGCCGCCGACCTCACAGTGCTCCCCACCTGGGCGCAGATCGCGTACTTCGTGGTGTCGATCTTCGGGCCCGTCGCCTGGACCGCCGCCGGCCTCGGCGTGGGCTCGGGTCTGCGTCGGGCGGGTGTCGCACGACCGACCGTCACCCGTAGGTAAGGGTAGGCTAACTTGGGAGTACCCCTCCCTCGTTTGGACTCCCGTGACCTCTGCCGACCCCGGCGCGCCCGACGTCCCGCTCGCCCCGGGAACGCCGCCGGCGCTCCTCCGTGTCCGCGATGTCGCGATCGTGCACGACGGCGCGCACACCGCGGTACCGGCATCCGTCTCGTTCGAAGTCGCACCGGGTGAGGTCGTGCTCCTCCTCGGGCCGAGCGGATCGGGAAAGTCCACCCTCGCCCTCGCGACGAACGGGCTGATCCCCCAGGCAGTGCCGGCCGAACTGACAGGCACGGTGTCGGTCGCGGGCCTCGACGCGACGACGACGCCCGTGGCCACGCTCGCTTCGCGCGTGGGCATGGTCTTCCAAGACCCGGACGCGCAGCTCATCACGGGCACCGTCCTCGACGACGTCGCCTTCGGCCCCGAGAACCTGCGGCTCCCGGTCGACGAGGTCCTCGCCCGCACCGAGGCAGCGCTGCGTCGGATGGGCCTGTGGGAGAGGCGCCACGAGAACCCCGACCGCCTGTCAGGTGGGGGCAAGCAGCGTCTCGCCATCGCGAGCGCCCTGGCGCTCGGCTCCGACCTGCTCGTCCTCGATGAACCGACCGCCAACCTCGATCCGGCCGGCATCGAGGATGTCTACGATGCTCTCGCCGCCGTCGTCGCGGACGGGCGATCGATCCTCCTCGTCGAGCACAACCTCGACGCCGCCGTCACGCTCACCGACCGGGTCGTGGTGCTCGACGCCGACGGTCGCACGATCGCCGACGGCACCGTCGACGACGTCCTCCGCGAGCGCGCCGAGGAACTGCACGCGCTCGGCGTGTGGCTCCCCGTGTCGGCGACGGCAGCCCTCGCGCTGCGCCGAGCGGGCTGGAACCTCCCCCGCCTTCCGCTGACCCCGACCGAACTGCGCGAGACGCTCGAGGCGACCGCCCCTCCCGTGCCCAGTGCAGGTTCAGCGGCGCCGGACGGCCCGGAACGGGCCACCGACCTGCGCCTAGACCTGCACTCTGCACGCCCGGTGATCGAGGTGCGGGGGCTCACCCTCCGCCGCGGCCGACGCGAGGTGCTCCACGACGTCGACCTCACGATCACCGCGGGCGAGTTCGTCGCGGTCGTCGGAGAGAACGGGGCCGGAAAGACGAGCCTGCTGCAGGCGATCGCGGGGGTCATCCCGCCGCCACGCGGCGCGGTGCAGGTGGCGGGGACGGATGCCGCGCGCATCCCGCTCCGCGACCTCTCGAGACGCATCGGGTTCGTGTTCCAGAACCCCGAGCACCAGTTCATCGCACACACGGTCTTCGATGAGCTGGCTCACGGGCTTCACGGTCGGCACCTCACGGACGAGGCCATCCGCGAGCGGACGATGGAGGTCCTTACGAGATTCGGGCTCGAAGGCAAGGCCGACGTCCATCCGTTCCTGCTCTCGGGTGGCCAGAAGCGGCGGCTGTCGGTGGGGACCGCGCTGGTCGGCGGCGCCCCGATCCTCACGCTCGATGAACCGACCTTCGGGCAGGACCGCGCCCGCGCCGACGAGCTCCTGCGACTACTGCAGGGGCTCAACGACGACGGCACCACAATCATCGTCGTCACTCACGACATGCAGCTCGTCTCGGAGTACGCGACCCGTACGGTCGTCGTCGGCGACGGGCGCATCGTCGCCGACGCCCCCACACGGGACGTGTTCGCTGACGAGGCGCTGCTGCGCCGATCGGGCCTGCGCATCCCGCCGCTCGCCGCCGCACTGCGCGGCGTGAGGCGGCATCCGTCCCTCGCCGGAGTCACCCGCCTCGACGACCTCGAGGCGGCGCTCCGGTGACCGCCACGATCGATCCGTACGCCGTCGAGGCACCCTCACGCGGATTCCTCGCACAGCTGAGCCCGTTGGCGAAGCTTGCCGGGCCGCTCCCCGCCATGCTGCTGCTGATCTTCGCGCGGGACCTCGCGACCCCGGCCGCCTTCCTCGGCCTGGCGTACGTGCTTGTGCTCGCGGGGGCGCGCCTGACCGGCCGTATCTCGCTACTGCTGTTCGTCGCGGTCCCGGTCGGGGCCGCCGTGGTCGGCTTGGCACTGTCACTCTGGGCCGACCCCGCGCGGGTCGACCGGTCGGCGCCGCTCCTCTCCGTCGGCGACTGGACTCTCTACCTCGGCGCAGTCCAGATCGGACTCGCGACCGGGCTCCGGCTGGCCGCGATCCTCGCCCTCGGATTCGTCGCCGGGCTCACGACGACCGGACCTGACCTCGTCCGCGCGCTCGTTCAGCAGTTGCGGGTGCCCTATCGCATCGGTTACACGGCCCTCGCTGCCTTCCGGTTCGTGCCGCGCTTCGGGTACGAGCTCGAGGTCATCCGCCAGGCGCACCGCGTGCGGGGCGCGCACGCCGGCCGCGGCCCGTTCGCGGCGATCGCGCGGTGGTGGGGCTACATCGTGCCGCTGCTGGCAGGGGCGATCCGTCACGCCGAGCGCGTCGCGCTCGCGATGGACGCTCGTGCGTTCGGCGCCCACCCGGACCGCACCGAGCGATACCTCCTGCCCTGGCGTCGGCGCGACACCGTCTTCACGGGCGCGCTGTGGATCGCGTCTGCCGTGATTCTCATCGCCCTCTTTCCCTGGACCCTGTGATGAAAGGATGCCGATGGCCCGCGCCAGCGCACTCGTGAAGCCCGAGATGCAGGAGCTCCTGCATCTCACCGTCGTGCGCACCGAGCGCATCGCCCCGCACTGGATGCGCGTCACCCTCGGCGGCGGTGAGATCGACCGCTTCACCTTCCGCGGCTACGACCAGTGGTTCCGCCTGTTCCTGCCCGTCGGCGGCGAGGAGGGCCTCGACCGCATCCCGGCCAAGGCGAACGGGCTGCTGGGCTACCTCCGGTTCCTCCGCATCCCCGAGGGAGTCCGCCCCGTCATGCGCAACTACACCGTGCGTGCGTACCGCCCGGCATCCGCTTCCCGTGGCGCCGAGATCGATGTCGACTTCGTCCTGCACGGGCAGGGGGATGCCTCGGGTCCAGCGTCGGGATGGGCGGAGCGCGCGCAACCGGGCGAGAGCGTCGTCATCATCGACGAGGGCCTCGGGTTCAACCCCGCCCGCGGAGTCGATCGCGTCGTGCTCGTCGCCGACGAGACGGGCGCCCCCGCGGTGGCCGGCATCTGCGCCTCGCTGCCGGCATCCGCCACCGGCGTCGCCCTGATCGAGGCGCCGAGCGCCGAGGACGCACTCGACTTCGACGCCCCGGCCGGCGTCGACGTGCGCTGGCTCGTGCGCGACGCGGATGCCGCACCCGGCTCCCTCGCCCTCGCCGCGCTCGAGCGCCACGCCCCCGCCCCGGGCGCCCACCACTTCATCGTCGGCGAGCAGCACCTGCCGACCTCCGCCCGCCGCCACCTCGTCGCGCAGGGCGTCGACAAGGCGGCGATCAGCTTCATCGGCTACTGGCGCTCGACGACGGGACACTGACATGGGAAAGATCACCACCGCCTACCTGCTCACGTGCGCCGCGATCGGTGTCGCCTCGGGGATCGTGCTCGCCGTCGGATGGTGGGTGTCGCTCGGCTTGTTCGCCACCGTCCCCTTCGCGAGCGTCGCTATCGCGGGCCTGTGGGTCATGCCGGCGGTCATCGCGCTGCGCCTCCTCAACCGCCCGTTCGCTGGACTGCTCGTCGGAGTGATCTCCGGTCTCGTCCTCACTCCGTTCTGGACGATCTCGGCCGTCGCGACGACCGTCTTCTGGTCGCTCTTCCCCGAGCTCCCGTTCCTGGTGACGCTCTACCGGCGCTGGTCGACCTGGCTGCACTACGCCGGTGGTGCGGCCATCGGCATCGGGTATCCGATCCTCGCTGCCCAGTCGTTCGACCTGTGGTCGATGAGTCCGCTGCTCGTGGTGCTGTTCATCGGCCTCTGCGCCGTCAGCTGCGTGGTGGGGACATGGGCCGGCATCCTCATCGCCGACCGGCTGCGGGCCGCCGGTGTGGCCAGGCTGGCGCGACGGCGGGCTCCTCGGGCCTCCTGAAATCGGGTCTCGTGCCGCGAGGAACCCGGTGCTACTGTGAGGCAACTTTCCCGCAGGGCCCGACGCTCCCGATGCCGCAGGCCGCACCCGATCGCGGGAGCGGCTCGCGTTTCTGAGGAGGCCCGCGTGACCACGACACCCGTTCACCTGACCCGGCCGGACGGCAAGGGGCTCGCCGCCGGCACGCTCGGCCTCTGGGGCTCGACCGTCATCGGTCTCGCCTCGACCGCGCCGGTCTATTCGCTCGTCGCGACGCTCGGCTACGTCGTCCTCGCCGTCGGCGGGCAGGCGCCGATCGCGTTCGTGATCGCGTTCATCCCGATGCTGCTCATCGCCTTCGCCTACCGCGAGCTCAACAACGCCGTCCCCGACTGCGGGACGGCGTTCACGTGGGCGACCAAGGCGTTCGGGCCGTGGGTCGGCTGGATGGGCGGGTGGGGCGTCGCGATCGCCGGCATGATCGTGCTCGCGAACCTCGCCCAGGTCGGCTCGGTGTACTTCTGGGCGCTCCTCGGGCAGGAGTTCGAGGAGCAGAACGACTGGCGCATCATCGTCGTCGCCGTCGCTTTCATCGCGGCGATGACCTGGATCTCGTGGCGCGGTGTCGAGATCGGCGAGCGCATCCAGAACGTGCTGCTCGGCATCCAGTACCTCGCCCTCATCGTCTTCGTCATCGCCGCCCTGACGCAGTTCTTCGCCGGCGACGCACCGGCGGCGACGCCGTTCAGCTGGGAGTGGCTGAACCCGTTCGCCTTCGGCGACTGGGGCGGGTTCGTCGAGGCGATCCTGCTCGCGATCTTCATCTACTGGGGCTGGGACACGTGCCTCGCCCTCAACGAGGAGACGAAGGACCCCAAGCGCATCCCGGGACTGGCGGCCCTGCTCACCTGCGTGCTCCTGCTCGTCACCTACGTCTCAGTCACGATCGCCGCGATGATGTACGCGGGCATCGGCGAAGAGGGCGGCGGGCTCGGCAATCCCGAGAACGCCGACGACTTCTTCCTCGGCATCCGCGACGGACTGCTCGGTCCGTGGGGGTGGCTTCTGGTGGTGGCGGTGCTCATCTCGGCCGTGTCGTCGACGCAGACCACGATCCTCCCGACCGCCCGCGGCACCCTCGCGATGGGCGTCTACCGGGCGCTGCCCGCGAAGTTCAAGGACGTCCACCCCGACTACCGGACCCCGTCGTTCTCGACGCTCGTCATGGGCGTCGTCGCGATCGTCTACTACGTCGTGATGACGACGATCAGCGACGCGATCCTGCAGGACACGATCCTCTCCCTCGGCCTCGCGATCGCCTTCTACTACGCCATCACGGGGTACGCGTGCGTCTGGTACTTCCGGGCCGACCTCTTCCGCTCGGCGCGCGACTTCTTCTTCAAGGGGCTGTTCCCGCTCATCGGCGCGCTCATGCTGACGTACGCGTTCATCCAGTCGGCGATCGACATGCTCGCCCCCGACTACAGCTACTACGGCACGCTGCTCGGGGTCGGCTCGACGTTCGTGGTCGGCATCGGGGCGCTCGCGCTGGGCGCGGTCCTCATGGTCGTCTGGTTCTTCTTCCCTCGGGCCAAGCGGTTCTTCCGCGGCGAGAGCCTCAACCGCGACACCCCCGTCCTCGTCCCCGACGACACCAGCTCGCTCCCCCGTTCGATCGACGGCGGCATCTGACCGCCCGAAAGGAACCCTCCGCATGCGCATCCTCATCATCGGCGCGGGCGGTGTCGGCAGTGCCGCCGCCCGCATCCTCCGCCGCCGCGACTTCTTCGAGACCGTCGTCATCGCCGACTACGACCCGGCCCGTCCGCAGGCGCTCGTGGACGAGCTCGGTGACGAGCGCTTCGCCGCGGCGCAGGTGGATGCCTCGAACGCCGAGTCCGTGGCATCCCTCCTCCGCGAGCACTCCGCCACCCACGTGCTGAACGCCGTCGACCCGCGGTTCGTCATGCCGATCTTCGACGGCGCGTTCGCGGCCGGGGCGACGTACCTCGACATGGCCATGAGCCTGTCGCAGCGGCATCCGGATCGCCCGTATGAGGAGGTGGGCGTCAAGCTCGGCGACGCGCAGTTCGCGAAGGAGCAGGAGTGGCAGGATGCCGGGCGCCTGGCGCTCGTCGGGATCGGCGTCGAGCCGGGCCTGTCGGACGTCTTCGCGCGCTACGCGGAGGATGAGCTGTTCGACGAGATCGACGAGTTGGGCGTGCGCGACGGCGCGAACCTCGTCGTCGCGGGGTACGACTTCGCGCCGTCGTTCTCGATCTGGACGACGATCGAGGAGTGCCTGAACCCGCCCGTGATCTATGAGGAGGGCAAGGGCTGGTACGTCACCGAGCCCTTCAGCGAGCCGGAGGTGTTCGACTTCCCCGACGGGATCGGCCCGGTCGAGTGCGTCAACGTCGAGCACGAGGAGGTGCTCCTCATGCCGCGGTGGACCAAGGCCAAGCGCGTGACATTCAAGTACGGCCTCGGCGACGAGTTCATCGAGGTGCTGCGGGTGCTCAACAAGCTCGGCCTCGACAAGACCGACCCGCTGACCGTGAAGGGGGTGCAGGTCTCACCGCGCGACGTCGTGGCGGCGGCCCTCCCCGACCCGGCCACCATCGGCGACAAGATGAGCGGCAAGACGTGCGCCGGCGTGTGGGTGACGGGAACCGGCAAGGACGGGCAGCCGCGCTCGACGTACCTGTACCACGTGGCCGACAACGAGCAGACGATGCGCGAGGACAACTCGCAGGCCGTCGTCTGGCAGACGGCGATCAACCCCGTCATCGCGTTCGAGCTGCTCGCCCGGGGCACGTGGTCGGGGACGGGCGTGCTCGGTCCCGAGGCGTTCGACGCGAAGCCGTTCCTCGAGCTGCTCGCCGCGCCGAAGCCCGAGGGCTACGGCTCGCCGTGGGGCATGCGGGAGCAGCCGCATCCCGTACCGTCCGAGGCCTGAGGAGGGGCGAGGTCCCGATCGGGCCGGGAAACGGGCGCGCATTCCCGGCCCGAACGGGACTTCGACAGCGGCTCAGCGCCGGTAGGTCGTGAGCGCGCGGTCGCGCGAGACCTGCGCGGTGAGCCCCTCGGCCTCGAGCAGGCCGACCGTCCGCCGCGACAGGGGTGGCAGGGCGGGGGTGCGGGTGAGTCCCACGAGCAGAGTGCGGTCCGTCGTGGCGGTCCGCACCTCGAGGCGCGCGTACTCGCCGCGCTCGCGCCAGCGGAGCAGATCGATGTCGCGGTAGGCGAACCGCTCCTCGCGCCCGGCGTTCGCGATGCGCACGTCAGAGGCGCCGAACGTGATCGTGTATGTCGCCGACCGGCGCTGGACGACGGCCCACAGAGCGAGGTAGGCGAGCCCCGCGAAGGGAAGCGCGACCAGGACGACGAGGGAGCGGGGCCCGAGCCGGGGGAAGACGTCCGAGAGGCCGATCAGCACGGCGATGACGGGGACGGCGGCGGCGATGATCGCGAGGACGATCCCCGCAGCGAGGCCACGCATCGACATCGACACCGCGCGGACCTCCACGGCGGCGCCTCCCGCCGGCGCAGCACGCCAATCGAGAGTCGACGGCGGCGATGGTCGCCGCCCGACCCGGATGCGGCCGAGGACGCGTCCGAGGAGGGCGATCCAGATCCACGCGGATGCCGGGGCGAGAGCGATCCCGCCGGCGACGACGACGGCGCGCAGCACCGGGGTGCCCTGCGGGCCGCCCCACGAGCCGACGGTGGCGAGCACGGCTCCCGCCGCGATCGCGACGACGACGTGGACGATCAGGCCCGCCGCACCGAGACGCTCGACCGCGCCGACGAAAGCGGCACTGAGCGCCCATCCGCCGACGACAGCCAGCAGGATCGACCAGATGTCCAGGTCGGACGCCGCCAGGACGACCGCCACGGCGAGGGCGAACAGGGCGAGTCCCGCCCCGAGGGCAACGACGGGGAACACCCACGAGCGGCGGTCGTCGACGGCATCCCTCACGAGGGTCGATCGTACGGGGCAGCGACGGCGAGGTCCCGATCCGGCCGGGAAACGCGTGCGCTCACCCGGCCCGATCGGGACCTCATTACGACGTCAGGTCAGGTCGACGGCGACCGACACACCCTCGGTCGCCGAGCGCTGCGCCGCGTCTGCCAAAAGCAGCGCGGCGCGGCCGTCGTCGAACGTCGGGCTCGCGGACTCCTCGCCGCGCACCAGCTTGAGGAACTCCGCCAGCTCGGCCCGGTACGAAGGGGTGTAGCGCGTGACCATGGATGCCTCGAACGGCGCACCGGCGGCGACACCGTTCGCGTTCGACAGGCTCACGAGGCTCGTGCCCTGGTTGGCGACGGTCAGGTCGCCGTCGCTGCCGTAGGCCTCGATGCGCTGGTCGTACCCGGTCGTGCTGTGGCGCGAGTTGATGATCGTGACGAGCGCACCCGAGGCGGATTTGAGGATGGCGGTGGTCGTGTCGAAGTCGCCGTGCTCGCGGGCGCCGTCGTCGAAGGTCGTCGTGCCGAAGGCGGTGACCTGCACGATGTCGGGCAGGAAGTAGCGCGCCATGTCGAAGTCGTGGATCGTCATGTCGCGGAAGATGCCGCCCGACACGGCGACGTACGACGCCGGCGGCGCCGACGGATCGCGGCTGATGATCGTCAGCTGCTCGAGGCGGCCGATCTCGCCCGCAGCGACGCGCGAACGCGCCGTGTGGAAGCCGGGGTCGAACCGGCGGTTGAACCCGAGCGCGACGGGCACACCGGCGGCGGCGACCACGGGACGGAGCGCCTCGACGCGGGCGATGTCGAGATCGATCGGCTTCTCGCAGAGGACGGGGATGCCGGCCTCCACCGCGGCGCGGATCAGGTCGACGTGCGTCGGGGTCGGCGAGGCGACGAGCACGGCGTCGACCTCACCCGAGGCGAACACCTCGGCGGGATCGGTCGTGGTCTTTCCGCCGTACTGGGCGGCCAGACGCTCGGCGCCGTCGATGAACGGGTCGGCGATCCAGGCCAGCTCGGCGTCGGGGGATGCGGCGATGCTCGCGGCGTGCACCTGGCCGATGCGTCCGGAGCCGAAGAGTCCGAAGCGGACGGGGGTGGCGGTCATGTCGTTCCTGTTCGTCGAGAGAGGGAAAGCGGTCACACCCACGCGCGCAGGGCGTTGCGGTTGGTGATCTGATCGGCGGAGCGGGCGGTGACGAAGGTGTCGAGGGCGACATCGGGTCCGTTGAGCACGTCCTGCTCGACGACGACCCAGCCTTCATAGCTGCGGGCGTCGAGGGCCGACATCACCGACGCGAGGTCGATGTCGCCCTGGCCGAAGGCGACGAACGAGCCGCCCGACCAGACCTCCGGCATCCCCCCGCCTGCGGCGAGGACCCGTCGGAGCGCGGCGAGGTCGACGTCCTTGAGGTGCAGGTGGTTGATGCGGTCGCCCCAGCGCTCGACGGCGGCGAGCGGGTCGCCGCCCGCGATGAAGAGGTGACCGGTGTCGAGGGTGAGGTCGACGTCGGTGTCGGCGACGAACCGGTCGATCTCGTCGGGCGACTCGACGAAGGTCCCCGCGTGGTGGTGGAACGTCGGCTCGAAGCCGGCGCCCCGGACGATGCGCGCGGCGCGGGCGACGTTGTCGGTGAGGCGGCCCCAGGCATCCGTGTCGAGCCGGTCGACCTCGGCGCCGCGACCCGGGGCACCGCGGCGGAGCGACGACCCGTCGTCGGCGAGCGTCGGAAGCGGCAGGGGGCCGGCGCCGGCCTCGGCACCCGCCGAGAACTGGCGGAGCGCTGCGCGCAGGTCGGGCAGGGCGGCGGCGAAGGCCTCGTCGTCTGAGAACGGCAGCTGGACCCAACCACCGGCGAGCCCGAGGCCGAACCGCTCGAGGCGGCCCCGGAGGGCGGCATCCTCACCGAGGAACCCGAGGGGGCCCAGGTCGATGCCGGCGTAGTCCGCCTCGGCGAGCGCCGCCATCATCGCGTCGGCCGAGATCGTCTCGGCGCCCTCCGGGGTGAGCTCGAAGACACCGAAGCTGACCGGAGCGCCGGCGACGACCGCCTTCATCGCTGACCTCCGCCGAGGAGGGGGCGCTGCGCGGCGCGTTCGCCGACGTAGGCCTCGCGGGCCTGCTGCGTGGACTCGATGGACGACACCTCCGGGACGGGCACGTCCCACCACCCGGCGTTGTCGGGTGCGTAGACGAGCGGATCGCTGTTGATGTGGATGAACGTCGACCGATCGGATGCCTTCGCGGCGGCGACGGCGGCAGTCAGGTTCGCCGCGGCATCCGGTCCTTCCGCGATCTCGACCACGTCGAGGCCGTAGCTGCGCGCGTTCATGGCGAGGTCGACGGGGAGGACGTCGCCACCCTGGAAGTTCTTCGCGGCGGGGTCGTAGGTGCGGTACTGCGTGCCGAAGCGCTGCGACCCGACCGTCTCGGAGAGGTGACCGATCGAGGCGAAGCCGTGGTTCTGGATGAGGATCACGATGATCTTGATGCCCTCGGCGACCGCCGTGACGAGCTCGCTGTTGAGCATCAGGTACGACCCGTCGCCCACCATGACGACGACGTCGCGGTCATCCCCCGCGGCGACGAGCCCGCGCTTCGCACCGAGCCCGCCGGCGATCTCGTAGCCCATGCACGAGAACGCGTATTCGACGTGGTAGCCGAGGGGGTCGCGCACGCGCCACAGCTTGTGGAGGTCGCCGGGCAGTGATCCGGCCGCCTGCACGATGACGTCGCGTGGGTCGGTCGCGGCGTGAACGGCGTGGATGATCTCGGGCTGCCCCGGGCGGTCGGCACCCGACGGCGCGAACGCGCGGTCGACGATCTCGTCCCACTCCGCCTTCTGTCGGGCGATCCGCTCGGCGTGGTCGGCCGTGACGCGGAAGCCCTCGAGGTCCCGCGTGAGCGCGACGAGCGCTTCGCGGGCATCGGCGATGACGGGCAGCTCCGAGCCGTGCTTGTAGGCGTCGAAGGCGGCGACGTTGATGTTGACGAAGACGACGTCCGGGTTCTGGAAGGCCGTCCGCGACGCGGTGGTGAAGTCGCTGTAGCGGGTACCGATCCCGATGACGACGTCGGCCTCGGCCGCGAGGCGGTTGGCCGCGAGCGAGCCCGTCGCCCCGACGCCGCCGAGGTACTGCGGGTGGTCCCACGCGAGGGATCCGCCGCCGGCCTGGGTCGTGCCGACGGGGATGCCGGTGGCCTCGACGAACGCGCGGAGCTGCTCCTCCGCCTCGGAGTAGATGACCCCACCGCCGGCCACGATGAACGGGGTCTTCGCCGAGCGGATCGCGGCGACCGCGCGCTCGAGAGGTCCGCGTTCGGGGAGCGGACGGCGGATGTGCCACTCGCGGTCCTGCAGGAACTCGATGGGCACATCGAGCGCCTCGGCCTGGACGTCCTCGGGGAGGGCGATCGTGACGGCTCCGGTCTCGGCGGGGTCGGTGAGGACCCGCATCGCGGCGAGCGCGATCGAGTAGAGCTGCTCGGGGCGCTGCACGCGGTCGAAGAACTTGGAGAGCGGGCGGAACGCGTCGTTCACCGTGAGCCCGATGTCCCACGGCTGCTCGAGCTGCTGCAGCACGGGGTCGGCGACGCGGGTCGCGAACGTGTCGCTCGGCAGGAGCAGCGCGGGAAGGCGGTTGGTCGTGGCGAGCGCGGCTCCCGTGAGCATGTTGGCCGCGCCCGGACCGACGGATGCCGCGGCCGCATACGTGCCGCGGCGACGGTGCATCCGCGCGTAGCCGACGGCCTGGTGCACCATCGCCTGCTCGTTGCGGGCCTGGTGATACGGCATGAGGTCGGGATCGTGGACGTTCAGCTGAGTGAGCGCCTGGCCGATGCCGGCGACGTTGCCGTGACCGAAGATGCCGAAGACCCCGGGGATCGTGCGCTCGCGCACGTCGCCGTCGACCGTCCACTGGTGGGCCAGGAACTCGATGAGCGCCTGGCTGACCGTCATCCGCTTCGTCTCTGCCATCAGGATCGGCCTTCCTCGGTCGGGTACGGGAGCCGCGGATCGACGTCCTGCTCCGTCCAGGTGTCGCGGACCCACGCGTGCGCGGGGTCGTCGCTGATGAGCCACGCCCGGTCGGGGTCGGGCCCGGCCATGACGTTCAGGTAGTACAGGTCGTAGCCCGGCGCGGCGACGGCGGGGCCGTGGTAGCCGTAGGGCACGAGGGCGATGTCGCCCGTCCGCACCATCGCGGCGATGTCGATTTCGCCCGCGGGCGAGGAGTAGGTGCTGAACATCCCGAAGGCACTGTCCTCGGCGGCCGCCGACCCCGCGACCGGCGCCGACTCGAAGTAGTAGATCTCCTCGAGGCGCGACTCGTGCCCCGGGACATGCTCGTCGTGCTTGTGCGGCGGGTACGACGACCAGTTGTCGGCCGGGGTGATCACTTCGCAGACGATCAGGCGGTCGGCATCCAGCGCCTGCGGCGTCCCGAAGTTGTGCACCTGTCGGCTCGACGATCCCGCGCCGCGCAGCTCGACGGGGGTCTCCGCCGCGGCGATGTGGCGCCACGGAAGGCGGACGGATGCCGGGGCCTCCGCGACGGCCACGCGACCGCGTCCTGTGAGCGTCGCCGTCCGTCCGACCGGCAGGTAGAGCACGTCGGTCGGGCCGTCGAAGACCGACCGACGACCCTGCAGCGTCGTCCGTGCACTGTCGTCGCCGTCTGCATGGTCGACCTCGAACGAGCCCGCGAGCGGCACGATGATGCGCTCGACGTCGGTCTCGGCCAGCTCGACGGCATCGCCGTCCGCGAGGTCGGCGACACGGATGCCGGTGTGCTGCCAGCCGGGGGTGCCCCGGTCGACGACGCTCTCCCAGCCGTCTGCGGCGAGGTCGCCGCGGCGGTGGAACCAGGTGTTCTCGATGCTCATCTTCGCGCTCTCGGGATGCCGCCGCCGGGCGGCGTGCGATCAGGTGTTCTGGGGGAAGCCGAGGTTGATGCCGCCGTGCTCGCCGAGGGCACGCGTGGCGGGGTCGAGCCACCGGCTGGTGATCGCCTTCTCACGGGTGAAGAAGTCGAACCCGTGGACACCGTACGCTTTCGCGTCGCCGAACAGCGACTTCTTCCAGCCGCCGAACGAGTGGTACGCGACGGGGACGGGGATCGGCACGTTGATGCCGATCATGCCGACCTGCACCTCGTGCTGGAACCGGCGCGCGGCGCCGCCGTCGTTGGTGAAGATCGCGGTGCCGTTGCCGAACTCGCCCGAGTTGATGAGCGCGAGGCCCTCGTCGTAGCTCTCGACGCGGACGACCGAGAGGACGGGTCCGAAGATCTCCTCCGTGTAGGCGCGGGAGGTCGTCGGGACGTGGTCGAGGAGGGTGGGTCCGAAGAAGAACCCGTCCTCGTGGCCGTCGACCGTGAACCCACGGCCGTCGACGACGACCGTCGCGCCGTCGGCCTCGGCGATGTCGACGTAGGAGGACACCTTGTCGCGGTGGACGTCGGTGATGAGCGGCCCCATGTCGGGCTCGACGCCGTCCTGGCCCGCGCCGTTGCCGATACGGAGCTTCGCGATGCGCTCGCTCACCTTGGCGATCAGCTCGTCGGCGACCGGCTCGACGGCGAGGACGACGCTGATCGCCATGCACCGCTCGCCCGCCGCGCCGAAGCCCGCGTTGACCGCCTGGTCGGCGACGAGGTCGAGGTCGGCGTCGGGGAGCACGAGCATGTGGTTCTTCGCGCCGCCGAGGGCCTGCACGCGCTTGCCGTTGCGCGATGCGGTCTCGTAGATGTACTGCGCGATCGGAGTCGAGCCGACGAACGAGATCGACTGCACGACGGGGCTGTGCAGCAGCCCGTCGACGGCGAGCTTGTCGCCCTGCAGCACCGTGAAGACGCCAGCCGGCAAGCCCGCCTCCGCCCACAGCTCGGCGAGCCAGAGCGCGGCCGACGGGTCCTTCTCGCTGGGCTTGAGGACGACCGCGTTGCCGGCTGCGATCGCGATCGGGGCGAACCAGAGCGGCACCATGACGGGGAAGTTGAAGGGCGAGATGACGCCGACGACGCCGAGGGGCTGTTTGATCGAGAAGACGTCGACGCCGGTCGACGCGTTCTCGGAGTACGCGCCCTTGATGAGGTGCGGGAACCCTGTTGCGAGCTCGACGACCTCCTGGCCGCGGAGGATCTCGCCCATGGCGTCGGAGACGACCTTGCCGTGCTCGCTCGTGATGAGCTCGGCCAGCTCGCCCTTGCGTGCGTTCAGCAGCTCGCGGAACGCGAAGAGCACGCCCTGACGCTTCGCGATCGAGAACGCGGACCACACGCGGAAGCCCTCTTCGGCCGCGGCGATCGCCTCGTCGATCTCGGCCTGGTCGGCCAGGGCGACCTCTGCCTGCACCGCGCCCGTCGCCGGGTTGTACACCGGAGCCGTCCGCCCGCTCGTCGAGGCACGGTGCGCGCCGCCGATCCAGTGGCCGATGACGCGGGTCTGGGTGGAGAGGGTGCTCATGAGTGTTCCTTCGTGACGAGGGAGGAGTGGACGAGACCGGCCGCGATGTCGACCGCAGCCGCGGTGTCGCCGTCGGGCGGGTAGAGGAGGGTCCGGCCGACGGTGAGTCCGCGGACACCGGGGAGCGCGAGGGCATCCTGCCATGAGGCGAAGGTGGTGTCGGGGTCCTCCCCCGAGTCCCCGCCGAGAAGCAGTGTCGGGAGGGTCGTGGCCGCCATGACCCGCTCCATGTCGGGCACGACGGGCAGCTTCATCCACGTGTACGCGCTCGACCCGCCGAGGCCCGACGCGATCGCGACCGACAGGACCACGGCATCCGTCGACAGGTCGTTGACGATGCGGCCGTCTCGCCACGAGCTCATGAACGGCTCGAGCATGATCGGGATGCCGGCGCCCGCCGCCGCGGTCACGGCGTGCGCCGTCGCCTCGAGGGTCGCGGCCGTCGCCGGGTCCTCGAGGTTGATGCGCATGAGCACCTTCGCGAAGTCCAGGTTCGCGGAGATCATCGAGGGCACGTCGTACGCGCCGTAGCGGTCGTCCATCTCGAAGGAGGATCCCCGGAGGCCGCCGCGGTTCATCGAGCCGACGACGATCTTGCCGTCGAGCAGGCCCAGGGCGGCGAGGTCGTCGATCACATCGGGGGTGCCGAGGACACCGTCGACCCCGGGGCGGCTGAGCGCGATGGCGAGGCGCTCGATCAGTTCGTAGCGGTCGGCCATGGCCGCGGCATCCGACCCCACGGCCAGTGCACCGCGGGCGGGGTGATCCGCAGCGACGATGAAGAGGCGGCCGTCGCCGGTGTCGAGGTGGCGCCGGGTGCGGGTCGCGACAGCGTGCCGGATCGCCTCGGGGTCGAAGGCGCGCAGCTCGCGCAGACGCGCGAAGGCGGCCTCGCTGATGACTCGGTCGCTCATGTCGCGCTCCCCGCGCTCAGGATCGCCTCGACCTCGTCGGTCGTCGGCATCGCCGTCGAACATTCCAGGCGCGACGCCACGATGGCGCCGGCCGCATTCGCGAAGCGGAGGATCCGCTCCAAGTCCCAGCCGAGCAGCAGGCCGTGACAGAGGGCACCGCCGAACGCGTCCCCGGCGCCGAGCCCGTTGACCACGTCGACGGGATGCGGCGGCGCGACGACGGTCTCGGTGCGGGTCTTCGCGAGGACGCCCTCGGGTCCCTGCTTCACGATCGCGAGCTCGACGCCGCGCTCGAGCAGGGCGTCGGCCGCCCGCATCGGGTCGGTCTCGCCGACGGCGACCTCGCACTCCTCGCGGTTGCCCACGGCGACCGTCACGTGCTCGAGGGCGGCGGACACCTGCGCGCTCGCCTCGGCGGGGTCGGGCCAGAACATGGGCCGGTAGTCGAGGTCGAGGACGGTGTGGCGCGCGCGGCCGCGGCGACGCAGGGCGTCGAAGTGGGTGGAGCGGCTCGGCTCCTGGCTGAGGCCGGTGACCGTGAGCCAGAAGATGGATGCCTCCACCAGCACGTCGTCCGGCAGCTGGTCGGGCGTCACCTCGAGGTCCGGCGCCTTCGGTTCGCGGTAGAAGTACAGCGGGAAGTCGTCGGGCGGGAAGATCTCGCAGACGGTGAGCGGCGTCTTGTAGGTGCCGTCGACGGCGACGAGCGTCGGGTCGACCGAGAGGCGGTCCAGTTCGGCGCGGAGGTAGCGGCCGAACGGGTCATCGCCGACGCGCGAGACGAGCGAGACGTCGTGCCCGTAGCGGGCGGCTGCGACGGCGACGTTGGCCGCGCTTCCGCCGAGGAACTTGCCGAACGACGAGACCTCTTCGAGGCCGACACCGATCTGCAGCGGGTAGATGTCGACGCCGAGACGGCCGAGCGACAGGACCTCGGGGGCGGTGGCGCGAGAGGTCATCCGGCGGTCGTGTCTCGAGGCGCGAACATGTCCTAACAATAACACATAGACAAATCCGGAAGCCAGGACGGATGTGCCGTTAGCCTGTCACGTGATGTTGTCGGTACAAACGCCGACGACACCCGTCATCCATCAGAAGGAGTGTGAGGGCTGTGGTCGATGCCGACACCTACTGGCCCGCGGAACTCTTCACCGACCTCGACCGCACCGGTCCCGTGCCGCTGTATTTCCAGGTGTCCAGTCGGCTCGAGGCCGCCATTCACTCCGGCGCGATCCCGGCCGGCGGACGCCTCGAGAACGAGATCGCGATCGGCCAGCGCCTCGGCCTCTCCCGCCCCACCATCCGACGTGCGATCCAGGAGCTCGTCGACAAGGGCCTCCTCGTGCGACGCCGGGGCATCGGCACGCAGGTCGTCCAAGGGCAGGTGACGCGAGCGGTCGAGCTGACGAGCCTCTACGAGGACCTCAAGAACTCCTCGCACGTCCCCGCGACCCGCGTCCTCGGGCACGAGGTCATCCCGGCCACCGACGTCGTCGCCCACAGCCTCGGCCTGACACCCGGCGATGACGTCCTCTTCGTCCGTCGGCAGCGGAGCACCGACGGAGTGCCCGTCGCCGTGCTCGAGAACTACCTGCCGCCGGAGTTCGCCGACATCACCCGCGAGCAGCTCGAGGAGCACGGCCTCTACGAGATCCTTCGCGCGCGCGGCATCACCATCCGCGTCGCCAAGCAGAAGATCGGCGCCCGCAGCGCGCGCGGCGACGAGGGCGAACTCCTCGACATCGAGACCGCGGGGCCCGTCCTCACGA
Source organism: Microbacterium sp. LMI1x-1-1.1 (assembly GCF_040676205.1). NCBI lineage: Bacteria > Bacillati > Actinomycetota > Actinomycetes > Micrococcales > Microbacteriaceae > Microbacterium > Microbacterium sp. LMI1x-1-1.1. The sequence continues at coordinate 672,828 of NZ_JBEGHM010000001.1, read as the reverse complement.
TGGAGCGCGTCGCGTTCGACGACTCGGGCCGCGCCTTCGAGTACGGCCACCACTGCTACCGCCCCGACCTCTACAGCTTCGAGACGACGCTCGTCGCCAAGTAGGAGGCCGCACGCGATCGAGGTCCCGATCGGGCCGGGAAACAGCGCGTCGTTTCCGGCCCGATCGGGACCTCGGTACGCGTCAGTCAGCGAGGCGTTCGAAGGATGCCGTCAGGTCCGCAGCATCCGAGGCGATGACGTCGGCGTCGACGAGGTCGCCGGCACCGGCCACGAGCGCGTCCGACCACGTCTGGAGGATCTCCTCCGCGGCCCCTGATCCGTAGAAGAGGTCGCGCAGTCTCTCCAGCTCGCTCTCGTACAGCGCGTGGAAGTCCTCGTCGGCGAGGAAGCGCGTGGCCAGGATGTTGGAGCCACCGCGACCCCCGCCTCCGCCCATCTCCGGCCCGGCGACACCACCGGTATCGTCCGGCCGGGCGGGTCGGTTCGCCCCGGCATCGCCCTCGGGCGCTCCCGCGTCACCACGGTCGGGCATCGCCGTCCCGTCACCGCGGGCACCGCCTGCCCCGGCACCCCCTGGTGAGGCGCCGAAGGCGAGATTGAGGTCCCAGTTGACGACGGTCATCAGGTCGGTGTCCGCATCGTAGGCGAGGTAGGAGTTGTTGCCCGGCCCGTCGATGTCGTCGAAGTTGTCGACGAGGTCCTGGAACGCGAGGTAGGTGGCGAACTCCGTCACATCGAGGTGCTCCGACAGCTCGGCGCTGAACGTGTCGTCGTCGGAATCGTTGATGAACTCCAGGAACGAGATGAGCGGACTGAGATCGTCTTCGCCCGCCTCCTGATCGAAGACGTCCGTGTAGGACTCCGCGTCGTCGCCGCGGTAGGAGTAATCCCCGCCCGACTCGGCCTTGTAGAGCGAGGTCGCGCCGAGGGTGGACTCGTTCCAGCTTTCGCCCGGGTTCTCGACGACGAGGCGCAACGACGTGGACCCCCCGATCGTGAACCGCGTGGCCGCGGCCTGCTCGCTGGCGAGCCCCGCCCGGTCGAGGAGATCGAGTGCGACGGCTTCGTTGAGCGACGTCTCGGAGCTGTTGCCCCGGACGACGAACTCGGTGATGCCCTCGTGGTTCTGGTCGTCGACGAACTTGTCGAGCCGGATGACCCACGGGATGCCGCTGGGGTCGTCATCGCTCGTGACGCTCTTCAGCGACGAATTGCCTTTCAGCTTCAGCCCCGCGCGCTCGTAGACCTGGCCATCGATCGTGACGGTGACCTCGATCCACTCCTTGTCACCCGTGCTCTCGTACGTCTTCAGAAGCTGGGCGAGCGCATCCTCATCCACGTCGACCGAGATCGCATGCACCGTCGAGGAGTCCCAGAAGCTGGCCGTCGAGGTCGCGGCGCCGGCGGCATCCGTCCCCTCTCCCCCCTCCTCGACGGCCGGCGCGACGCATCCCGCCAGAACGAGGGCGCCGACCGAGACGAGGGCGAGCGAGAGAGTGAGGCGGAGGTGTCGAGTGCGCATGCGTCGATGACACCCCGCCTCCCTTAATCGCGCCTAAGACGCGACTAAAGGCAGCCTTCGGGACTCAGCGCTTGCCGGCGATACGGCGCGAGACGATATCGCGCATGATCTCGTTCGTGCCGCCGTAGATGCGGTGCACGCGGGCATCGAGGAACGCGCGCGCGATCGGGTACTCCATGATGTAGCCGTAGCCGCCGTGCAGCTGGACGCAGGCGTCGAGCACCTCCCACTCACGCTCGGTGGCCCAGAACTTGACCTGGGCGGCATCCTCCGCCGAGAGCTTGTTCTCGCCGTAGAGGGCGATCGCGCGGTCGATGTAGGCCCACATGACGTCGACCGTCGTGACGAGGTCGGCCATCGCGAAGCGCGTGTTCTGGAAGTCGATAATCCGCTGACCGAAGGCCTCGCGGTCCTTCGTGTACGCGATGGTCCATTCGACACCGGCCTGCGCGGCGGCCGCGCCGGCAACGCCGATCGACAGGCGCTCGAGCGGCAGGTTCATCATCAGCTGGATGAAGCCCTTGCCCTCCTCGCCGCCGATGAGGTTCTCATCGGGCACGAAGACGTCGGTGAAGCTGAGCTCGGCGGTGTCGTGACCCTGGAAGCCCATCTTGTGCAGCTTCTTACCGTGGTCGAACCCGGCCATGTCGGCCTCGAGCAGCAGGAGCGAGAAGGCGTCGGGGCGGTTGCCCTCGCCCGTCTTGACGAAGACGACGAAGATGTCGGACGTCGTCCCCGACGAGATGAACGTCTTCGCGCCGTTGACGATGTACCCGCCGTCGGTCTTCTTCGCCGTGGTCGAGATGCCGCGCAGGTCCGAGCCCGCGCCGGGCTCGGTCATCGCGAGCGCGCCGAGGATTTCGCCGGTCGCCATGCGCGGCAGCCACTTCTGCTTCTGCTCCTGCGTGCCCATGTGCACGAGGTACGGCACGGCGAGGTCGTCCTGGATGCCGAAGGCGCCGGCGAGCGAACCCGCGCCGGCGCGGATGATCTCCTCGTTGACGACGGTGCGGAAGCGGTAGTCCTGCAGCATGCCCGCGCCGCCGAACTCCTCGGGGACGCTCAGGCCGATGACGCCGGCCTCGCCCGCCGCGAGCATCGTGGCGCGGTCGATCTCGCCCGCGGCATCCCACTGTTCGCGCTTCTCGTTCGTGACGTACCGCTTGACGAACTCCTTGACGACGTCGCGGAACGCCTCATGATCCTCGTCGTAGATGTTCCGCTCCATGCGCGGACCCCCTTCGTGTCAGTGCTCTCACACTCGCGCGACGCTGCGCTCGTGGCGGCGTCGCCAGCCTCCACTGTACGCGCGTCGTGGGATCGGATGCCAGGGTGGGCGCGACTCAGTTCCGCGGCTCAGCCGACCGTTCCGGTCCGCAGATATCGGGCATCGTCGCAAAACGAAGAGGAGAGTGGATGCCGGAGGGAGACACCGTGATCACCGCACTCACCCGCACGGTCGAGCACATCGAGGCGCATCTCGGCGACGAGCTGGATGTCGGCGCAGTGGCCCGGACGCACGGCACGACGGAGTACCACCTCCGCCGGATGTTCTCGTCGCTGGCGGGGATGCCGCTGTCGGAGTACGTCCGGCGGCGACGGATGACCGCGGCGGCAGGCGAGGTGGTCGGGGGCGAAGACCTGCTGACGATCGCGGTGCGCTACGGCTACGGCTCGACCGAGGCGTTCGCCCGGGCGTTCCGGGCGGTGCACGGCATCGCCCCTTCCGTCGCACGGCGCGACGGAGGCCCCCTCCGCACACAACCCCGGCTCAGGTTGCGCCTGACCGTAGAAGGGAGCATCCCCATGGACACCCGCATCGTCGAACGACCGGCCTTCCGCCTGATCGGGCGAGCGGCACGCGTGCCGCTCATGCATCGCGGGGTGAACCCCGCCATCCAGGCGCACATCGCCGCGCTCCCCGCGACCGAGCACGCGCGACTGAAGGGGCTGAGCGACACCGATCCGGCCGGCCTGCTGCAGGTCAGCGCCGACGTCGACCCCGACTACACCGAGGGCAGCAAGCTGACCTATCTGCACGGGGTCGCTCGCGCCGAGGGCAGCACGGTTCCCGCGGACCTCGATGTCGTCGACGTACCCGCCGGGACGTGGGCGGTGTTCCGCACGAGCGGCGCCTACCCGCAGGCGCTGCAGTCGACGTGGGCGGCGACGGCGACCGACTGGTTCCCGGCGAACCCGTGGCGACTGCGACCGGGGCCGTCGATCGTCGCCGTCCTCGATCGCGCCGACGACTTCTCGTCCGCGACGTGCGAGCTCTGGCTGCCCGTCGACCAGGAACCTCAGCCGTAGTCGGGCGCGGGCTCGAGGCCGAAGAAGTCCTCGAGGGTATGGAACCCGCCGTCCGCATACGCGGCGGCCAATTCGCGGCCGATGAAGCGCAGGTGCCACGGTTCGGCGGAGTACCCGGTGGTCGGCGTGTGGCCCTCTTCGTAGCGGACGATGAAGCCGTAGCGCCAGGCGTTCTCGACGATCCAGTCGGACTGCGGGGTCCCGCCGAAGCCGTCGTGGTCTCCGCATCCGGAGTCACAGGCGACGACGTCGACCGCGAGTCCCGTCTGATGCTCGCTGTGCCCCGGGCGAGCGCTACGGAGGTCTGCGGCGGCCTTGCCGCGGTTGGCGACGTGGCGGTTGTACGTCTCGACCTGGTTGTCATAGGGGCGGAAGCCGCTGCTCACACCGATCTTGCCGGCTCCGGCGGCGCCGAGGTCCGCGGACAGCTCGTCGAGAGCGGCGGCGGTCTGGTCGAGCAGCCACCCGCCCGCGACGATCCGAAGGCCCTGCGGTCGCGCCTGCGGCGTGGGCCAGTGGTCGATGGGGCTCAGCGGATGCCTCTTGTTCGCGACCACCCAGAGGCGCCCCGCCTCGTGCAGGTCGATGCAGGGCGCCTCCCCCTCGGCGACGGCTGCCCGGAAGGGTTCGGCGCCGCCGAATGCCGCGATGACGTCCCGATCCGAGCCGCTGTCGAGTGCGGTGACGACGGCATCCGTCTCGCAGATCGGCGGGGTCTGGTCAGGCTGGTCAGCCCCGGGCGTGGAAGCCGCGGGCAGGGAAGCCTCAGCCGCGGGTGGCGACGCGGCGGGATCGGATGCCGGATCGGCGACGGCGTCCTCCGGCGCGAACGCCCGAGACAGGACCACCACGAGCGCGACCGTCACGGCCGCAGCGAGGGTCAGGAGCACGAGAGCACGCCGCTGGCGTCGCCTGCGGAGCACCCGTCGCCGGGCGGCGCTCCTCGTCTCTGACACGTGACCAGTCTCGCAGTCACCAGTGGGCATCCCCGGTGTTCGATCATCTCGCGTGTGTCGTTGACAGTCTTTCGTATATGTGTTCGACTGTGGAGATGCGGTGGCAGGGGCAGGGCATCTCGACGGTCGACGACGCGGCGCTGCCCGGCCTCGAGTCGATGGGTGGGCTCGTCCGCTCGGTGACGACACCGGACTTCGCGGGGATGACCTTCCACGAAGTCGTCGCCAAGTCCGCGCTCAACCACGTTCCGAGCGGATCGGCAATGCCGTTCTCCTGGACCGTGAACCCCTATCGAGGTTGCTCGCACGCCTGCACGTACTGCTTCGCTCGCAACACCCACACATACCTCGACCTCGACGCGGGCGCGGACTTCGATTCGCAGATCGTCGTCAAGGTGAATGTCGCTGAGGTCCTCGCCCGCGAGCTCGCCAGGCCGTCGTGGCGACACGAGCCCGTCGCCCTCGGCACGAACACCGATCCCTACCAACGCGCCGAAGGGCGCTACACGCTGATGCCCGGCATCATCGACGCGCTGACGGCCAGCGGCACGCCGTTCTCGATCCTCACGAAGGGCACGCTGCTGCGTCGCGACCTGCCGCAGCTGACGGATGCCGCGGCCCACGTCCCGATCCACATCGCCATGTCGATCGCGATCCCCCACGAGCCGCTGCGACAGCTCCTCGAAGCGGGTGCCCCGTCGTTCCAGGCGCGGCTCGACACGGTGAAGGCTGCGACGGATGCCGGTTTCTCGGTGACCGTCTTCCTCATGCCGATCGTGCCGCACCTCACCGACGGGGTCGATGTCCTCGATGATGCGATCGCGCGGATCGCCGCATCCGGAGCCCGTCGTGTCGTGTTCGGCGCACTGCACCTGCGACCCGGTGCGAAGGAGTGGTTCTGGGCATGGCTCGAGCGGGAATGCCCCGACCTCGTGCCCGCCTACCGCGGCCTGTACCCGGGGGCCTCGGTGTCTGCGCCGAAGGGGTACCGCTCCTGGCTGTCGGCGCGGGTCCGGCCGCTGCTGCGGCGCCACGGCCTGCACGGCCGGCTCGAGGAGGAGGACGTCCCACCGCGGGGAGCGGGTCCGGTGCGGACCACGGGGCCGGCGATGAAGACCGCGACCCGGGAACAGGCATCCGCGATGCTGTTCTGACTCAGTCGTCCGGGATCAGGCGCTTGCCGAGGACCGAGGTCGCGTCGCGGGCGTAGCCGAGCGTGTCGTAGAAGTCGGTGACGGCGTCGTTGCCCTCACGGACCATGAGCATCACCTTCGGACAGCCGAGTGCCTCGAGTCGACGCTCGGCTTCGGCGACCAGCATCCGTCCGATGCCCTCACCGCGGCGCGCCGGATCGGTTGCGAGGTAGTACAGCCACCCGCGGTGTCCGTCGTAGCCGGCCACGACCGATCCGACGACACGAACGCCGTCGGACGCGACCAGCAAGAGGTCGGGCCATACGGCGCGGGCACGCGCGATGTCGCGGTGCGGGTCGTTCCAGGGACGCGTCAGGCCGACCGCGTGCCACAGCGACACGACCGGCTCGACGTCGGGATCACCGAGTGGGCGGATGACGATCGGCATCCGCCCACCCTAGTGAGCGATCTCAGGCGTCGACGTTCGCGGCCTGACGACCCGTGATCTCTTCGAGCACGTCGTCGCCGGCGCGCGCCTCGTCGAACGGCGCGTCGATCTCGGCGCGCTCGAGCATTTCGGTCATGCGCCGACGACGCTGACGCGTGATGAGGGTGACGACCGTGCCCGCGCGGCCCGCGCGACCGGTGCGGCCGGAGCGGTGGGTGTACGTCTTGTACTCGTCGGGCGCGTCGGCCTGGACGACCAGGTCGATGTCGTCGACGTGGATGCCGCGGGCTGCGACATCGGTCGCGACGAGCACGTTCACCTTGCCGTCGGTCAGGCGCTGCAGGTTGCGCGTGCGCTTGGCCTGGTTGAGGTCGCCGTGAAGGGCGACGGCGGCGATCCCGGCATCCTCGAACTGCTCGACGAGCATCTCGGAGTAGGCGCGCGTGCGGGTGAAGACGAGCGTCTTGCCGTCGCGGTCGACCAGCGAGGTCAGGATCTCGGCCTTGTCGCGGTGGTCGATCACGAGCACGCGGTGGTCGATCGTGCTGGTCTCCTGCGTCTCGCCGGCGACCTCGTAGACGGCCGGGTTCACGAGGAACTCGTCGACGAGCGCGGCGACCTCTCGGTCGAGCGTGGCGGAGAAGAGCAACTTCTGCGCGTCGTCCTGCACGAGACGGAGGATGCGCTGCATCGGCTCGAGGAAGCCCAGCTCGCTCATGTGGTCCGCCTCGTCGAGGACGACGATGCCGACCTCCGACAGGTCGAGCTTGCCCTGCTTCTCGAGGTCCTCGATGCGGCCGGGAGTGCCGATGACGATGTCGACGCCCTTCTTGAGCGCGCCGACCTGACGGCCCTGCGGCACGCCGCCGTAGACCTGCGTCGTGAACAGTCCCACGCTCTGCGCGAGCTCCTGCACGGTGCGGTCGATCTGCAGCGCGAGCTCGCGCGTCGGCGCGAGGATCAGGGCCTGCGGCGAACGGCCCCAGGCGCGGCGCTTGCCGGCCTGACCGCGCAGCACGCGCTCGACGAGCGGAGCGCCGAAGGCGATCGTCTTGCCCGAGCCGGTGCGGCCACGGGCGAGGACGTCACGGCCGTCGAGGATCGGGCGGACCGTGGCCGCCTGGATCGGGAACGGGCTCGTGGCGCCGAGGCCCTCGAGGGTCCGGACGATGTTCTGGCCGAGGCCGAGGTCGCTGAACGAAGCCTGCTCGACGGATGCGGCATCCACCGCCTCGGCCTGGAGACGCTCGTGCACGACGTCGACGTGGTCCTGGTGCGCCTTCGACTTCTCGGCAGCCTGCCAATCCGACCGGTTCGCTCGCTCGTCGCGGCGGGGCCGCTCGTCGCGGCGGGGCCGGTCGTCCCGGCGGGGACGGTCGTCGCGCTGCGGGCGGTCGTTGCGGTCGAAACGCGGACGCTCCGTCCGGTCATCACGACGCGGACGGTCATCGAACGAACGCGCCGGACGCTCGTTCCGGTCGAAACGCGGACGCTCGGTCCGGTCATCACGACGGGGACGGTCATCGCGCTGCGGGCGGTCGTTGCGGTCGAAACGCGGACGCTCGGTCCGGTCATCCCGACGCGGACGGTCGTCGAAGCTGCGCGCCGGACGCTCGGTGCGGTCGAAACGGGGGCGCTCGGTGCGGTCGTCGCGACGCGGACGGTCATCGAACGACCGAGCCGGACGCTCGTTCCGGTCGAAACGCGGCCGCTCAGCACCACCGGAACGATCGAAACGGGGACGCTCGGCGCGGTCATCCCGACGCGGACGGTCGTCGAAGCTGCGCGCCGGACGATCGCTGCGGTCGAAACGGGGACGCTCGGTGCGGTCGTCGCGACGCGGACGGTCATCGAACGAACGAGCCGGACGCTCGTTCCGATCGAAACGCGGACGCTCAGCACCACCGGAACGATCGAAACGGGGACGCTCGGCGCGGTCGAAACGCGGGCGCTCGCCCTCGGCGTCGCGACGGGGACGGTCGTCGAAACCGCGGTCGCCGCGGCTGTTCGAGCGGATGCCGCGGGCTTCGGCCCGGCCGGCGCGGTCCTGCTCGGTCCAGCGGCCCTTCGCGGGTGCCGACTCCTCGGCGGCGCGGAAGCCGCGGTGCTTGGGGCTCTTGCTGCCGGTGGTTCCGGCGGAGGCCTGACCCGGGCGACGCTTCGCGTCCTGGTAGGAGGTCTTCTTGCCGTAGCGGGGTTCGAAGTTCTGCGCGCGGCCGCCGGCCGGCTTCTTGTTCTTGGGCATGCGTGTGCTTTCTGAGTTCTCGCACGAAACAGCGCCGTGCGCCACGCACGGTGATACCCGGACTTCCGTCGGCCGGGGGCCATTCCAGTTACTGGTTCCGAAACCGCGGATCGGGTTTCGAGATCGGCCCCGAGGACTACACAGGATGCCCGCGCACAGCGCGGTGTCCTCCGCCGACTGCTCCACGATACCCGCCCCACCTGAGAAGCCGCCGCGCGGATACGCTGGCCGCATGGCCGCCGACCCCACCGGAACCCGCTTCAGCCTCCACGCCGCCGACGTCTCCGCGGAGATCACCGAGGTCGGCGCCGCGCTCCGTGCGCTGCGCGTCGGCGATGTCGATCTCGTGCCGGACTACCCCGACGACGTGCCGACACCCGCGGCATCCGGCATCGTCCTCGTGCCGTGGCCGAACCGCATCCGCGACGGCCGTTGGGAGGACGACGGCGAGCTCCGCCAGCTCGCGATCACCGAGCCGAAGTTCGGCAACGCGTCGCACGGGCTGCTGCGGTTCGCGTCGTACCGGGCCGAACAGCAGACGGATGCCGCCCTCACCCTGCGAGCCGACGTGTTCCCGCAGACGGGGTACCCGTACCACCTCGAGAATCGGGTGACCTACGCGATCGAGGGGCGCGGCCTGCGCGTCACGCACGCGATCACGAACGTCGGAGACGGCGATGCGCCCGTCGCCGTCGGGACCCACCCCTACTTCCGCATCTCGGACGTCGACACTGCCGACCTGTCGCTGCAGCTCGAGGCGCGCACGTGGTTCCGTCTCGACGAGCAGAACATCCCGGTCGCCGAGGAGCCCGTCGACGACGACCACGACCTGAGCTCACCGCGCCGCGTCGGCGACCTGTCGCTCGACGTCGCGTTCGCCGGGCTCCCCCGGCGGGGCGGCCGCATCGAGGCTCATCTCGTCGCACCCGATTCACGGCGTCTGACGGTGTGGGCCGGCGAAGGCTTCGAGTACGTGCAGGTGTTCACGACCGACCGGTTCCCCGGCCACGACGTCGCCGTCGCGATCGAACCGATGACAGCGCCCGCCGACGCGTTCAACTCCGGCAGAAGCCTCCGCCGACTCGCGCCCGGCGAGATCTGGACGCTCGAGTGGGGTGTCGACCTCACCGAGGCCGACTGACCCTCACTCCTCGCGCCGCGGCTCGTCCGTTTTGGGTTCCTCGACGGCAGACGACGCGTCCATCGGGATCTCGACGTCCGGCGACTCCTCGATGACGAGCGCCGTGTCGGCGGCCGCCGCACCGGTGACGGCAGCGGATGCCGCATCCCGTCGCGCGCGACGCGTGAGCGGCGCCGGGGTGCCCGCCGACGCACCGGCGACCGCCGGCACCACGTCGCCGCGCTTCGCGGCGCGACGCTCCTTGGCGCCTTCGACGAGGTTGTAGAGCGCCGGCAGCACCAGCAGGGTCAGCACCGTGGACGACACGAGGCCGCCGATCACGACGATCGCGAGCGGCTGCGAGATGAAGCCGCCGTGCCCGGTGATGCCGAGCGCCATCGGCGTGAGCGCGAAGATCGTCGCGAGGGCCGTCATGAGGATGGGCCGCAGACGGCGAGCGCCACCGGCGAGCACCGCCTCCGGCGTCGACAGTCCCTTCTCGCGGTACTGGTTGACGAGGTCGATGAGGACGATCGCGTTCGTCACGACGATGCCGACGAGCATCAGCACTCCGATGAGCGAGGCGACCCCCAGCGGCACGCCCGAGGCGATCTGCAGCAGAATCGCGCCGGTCGCCGCGAACGGGACCGAGACGAGCAGCAGGATCGGCTGGCGCAGCGACTTGAAGGTCGCGACCATCACGATGTAGACGATCAGGATGGCGGCGAGGATCGCGAGCCCCAGCTGCGCGAAGGCATCCTGCTGCTGCGTGACGACACCGCCGACCTCCGCGTCCGCTCCCTGCGGGAGCTTCGCGTCGGCGAGCGCCGCGGTCACGGTGGCGTTGGCGGCGTTGAGGTCGTCGCTCGACGGGGTGACCGTGACGGTCGCCGTCCGCTGACCGCGCTCGCTCGTGATCGAGGACGGGCCTTCGGACTGTGTCACGGTGGCGACCTCGTCGAGCCGGATCGGACCCGACGCGCTGGCGATTTCGAGCGCCCGCAGTTGCGCGATGGTCTTCGGGATCTCGGACGCCTGCAGGTAGACGGTGAGGGTCGAGTCGTCGATCTCGACGGTGCCGATCTGACGGGGCTGCATCGTGTTCGAGACGAGACCGCCGACCGCGACCTCGGAGAGCCCGAGTTCCGCTGCCTTGTCGCGGTCGACGGCGACCGAGACGAAGGGGAGGGATGCCGACAGGTTCGAGTCGACCTGGTCGACGCCGTCGGCGTCCTTCAGCTGGGCGACCACCTTGTCGGTCGCGTCGCGGAGGACCCCGGCGTCGGGCGCCGTGATGTCGACCTCGATGTCGCTCGAGCCGAAGCCGCCCTGTGCAGCGGCGACGGTGACGTCACCGGCATCCTTCAGGTCGGCGACGGCCTTCTGCACGTCGGTCCGGATCTGCTCCTGATCGGCGTCGGGGTCGGTCGTGATCGAGTAGGTGATGCCCGTGCCGCCGCCCGAGAAGGCGTCGCGGAGCGCGGAACCTGAGGAGCCGATGGAGGTCTGGACGGTGTCGACGCCGTCGACGTCGAGGAGTACCGCTTCGACGCGCTTCGCGGCGGCGTCCTGGCTGCTGAGGCTCGCCGTCGCGCCGATGTTCTGGGTCACGGTGAACGTGTTCTGGCCCGAATCGCCCAGGAAGTTGACCTTCATGAGCGGCACGGCGAGGATCGTGCCGCCGAGTACGAGGACGGCGAGCAGCAGGGTGACGACGGAGTGGCGGAGCGTCCAGCGCAGCACCGGCAGGTACGACTTCTGCAGGCGGCTCGGCGGGGCGGTCGGGTCCTCGGGATCGACGACCCGGCCCGCGGTATCCAGGACCGGCTTTCCCGGCCGCAGGAACCAGTACGCGAGCACCGGGACGATCGTGAGCGCGACGAACAGCGAGGCGAGCATCGCGATGGTGACGGTCAGGGCGAACGGACGGAAGAGCTCGCCCGTGAGGTCGCCGACGAAGGCGATGGGGAGGAAGACGGCGACGGTCGTGAGAGTGGATGCCGTGATCGCCGCCGCGACCTCGCGCACCGCCAGGCGGATCGAGGCCAGCTTGTCGGCGTCGCCGACGTAGTGCCGCTTGATGTTCTCGATGACGACGATGGAGTCGTCGACGACGCGGCCGATCGCGATCGTGAGCGCGCCGAGCGTCAGGATGTTGAGCGAGTAGCCGAAGGCCTGGATGCCGATGAACGTGATGAGCACGCTCGTCGGGATCGAGATGGCGGTGACGAGGGTCGACCGCACCGACAGCAGGAAGATCAGGATGACGACGACCGCGAACGCGAGGCCGAGCAGGCCCTCCTGAGCGAGGGCCTCGATCGACTGCTCGATGTAGGGGGCCTGGTCGAACACGACCGTCACGGTCGCGCCGTTGCCGAGGTCGTCCTTGATCTTCGTGAGCGAATCGCGGACGAGGTGCGAGACGTCGACGGTGTTGGCGGCCGGCAGCTTCGTGATCGACACGGTGAGGGCGGGTTTGCCGTCGACGCGCGAGATCGAGGTGACCGGGTCGGTGTCGAGCACGACCGTGGCGACGTCGCCGACCGTGAGTGCGCCGGCGGCGATCTGGTCGGCGTTGGTCGGGACGAGCGGGAGTGCGGCGATGCCGTCGACGGAGTCGAGCTTCGTGCCCGTCTGCACCGTGAGGGTCTGGTCGCCCTCCGAAACCGTGCCGCCGGGGAAGAGTGTGCCGTTCTGGTCGAGCGCGTCGGTGATCGCCGTCTGGGTGTACCCGGCGGCCGCGAGCTTCTCCTGGTCGGGCGTGATCGTGACGCGGGACGTCCGGCCACCGACGATCTGGGCGGCCGCGACCCCGTCGAGGTCCTCGACGTCGGGGATGACCGCGTTCTCCAGGCGGTCCTGGACGGCGGCCTCGTCGTCGTACCCCGTCACGGCGAGCGAGATGACCGGGAGGTCGTCGGTCGAGAAGGCGAGGACGTTGGTGTCGAGGCCGTCAGGCAGCGAATCGATCCGGTTGATCGCCTGCAGGATCTTCTGCTCGGCCGTCGCGAGGTCGGTGCCGTACGCGAAGGATGCCTGGACGATCGACGCGTTCGTCGTGCTCGTCGACGATGTGGACTCGAGGTCGGGGACCGCCTGGATCGCCTGCTCGATGGGCGTCGACACATCGTTGTTGACGACGTCGGGTGAGGCACCCGGGTAGGTCGTCAGGATCGACAGCTGCGGCAGCTGGATCGGCGGGATCAGCTCCTGCTTGAGGCTCGTGAGAGCGAGGCCCCCGAAGATCGCGGCGACGATCGTGATGAGGGCGATGAGCGCACGGTTCTTGAGGCTCAGGACGGCGAGGTGAGACAACGAAGGCCCATTTCCACAGTGCAGGGGGCGGTGCGGGGATGCGCGCAAGTATCCCACGCGCCGCAGGGCCCGAGGCTGGGAGGGCGTGTCAGGACAGGATGAGCGTCCGGATGGCGGATTCGGGCGACACCGAGGTGTCGAGGAGGATGCCGCGACGGTACCGGTCGAACACGCGCGGATCGATGTACGAGCTGCGGGCGACCGAGGGGGTGTTGCCGAGCGCCTCGGCGGTCACCTTCACCGCGAGCACCTCGGCGCGCGCGAGTTCGCTCTTCTTCGTCGTGGGGCCGATCCGCGCGAGGGCGTCGGCCGCGGTGATCGTCCCGCGGAGCGTCCGGAAGTCCTTCGCCGTGAAGGTTCCGCCGGTCATGGATCGGACGTAGAGATTGACGTCGCGAGGGCTGAGAGCGACGCGCCGCCGCCCGCGCAGATAGGCGAGCAGCGGCGAGGCGGGCCGCCCGCCCACGAGCAGTTCGACGGCCGCTGCGAGGTCGACATCGTCGACCTCCATCTCCTGTCGCTGACCGCTCTTACCGGGGAAGCGGAGGGAGACCACAGTGCCCTCGACGACGGCGTCCCGGCGCAGGAGGGTCGTGAGTCCCCGGCTGCCGTGCTTCACGAGGTAGCGCTCGGCGCCCACGCGCGGCGCGGCGAGGTCGAGAAGCCGGAACGCGGCGGCGAGCACACGCTCCTGATCGATGTCCTGTCGGCGGAGCGATGTCGTCACCCGGCCGCGCGCTCGCGGCAGAGCCTCGGCGAGCTGCAGCGCACGCGCGTACTTGCCCTTGTCCCGACCCGCGGTCCACTGCGGGTGGTAGCGGTACTGCACCCGCCCCGCCTCGTCGACGCCGGTAGCCTGCACGTGGCCGTTCGCGTCGGCGCAGATCCACACGTCCTGCCAGGCCGGCGGCAGCACGAGGGCGCGGACCCGTTCGGCCTCCTCCTTCGGGAGGGGATTGCCGTCGGCATCCAGGTATCGGAACCCGGTGCCCGAACGCAGTCGGCGGTAGCCGAGGTCGACACCGGGCCGCACCCGCTTCAGGCGAGGCACGTCAGTGCGATCGGAGCATGTCGATGAGGTCGGCCTTGCGCGCCCGGGAGTACCCGCTGAGGCCGAGCTCCTTCGCTCGCGCACGAAGGTCGGCCACCGTCCAGTCCTCGTAGTCGCCGGCTGCGCCGCCGCGCTTCCCGACCGCCTTCCGGCCGTCGCGAGCCGCCGCGTTGGAGATGCGGGCGGCCTTCTCCTTCGAGGCACCGTCGGCGCGGAGCTCCTCGTAGAGCTCGGGGTCTTTCAGGCTGTTCGAGCCGCGTCCTGCCGGCATGGTGCATCCGCCTCACGTGTCGATCGCGGGTAAGGATCGCCCGCGTGCGGCCACGTTATGTCACCGCAGGGCCAACCTGTCAAGGGCCTGTGATCACCTGAAAGAACGCTGATAACAATGTCTAGACGCACACCCGCGTCACCCCCGCCCCGGCGGACAACGGAGACAAACAGAGGGAGCCTCCAATGAACCTCGCACTCATCATCATCATCGTGATCGCCATCGTTTTGGCGATCGTGGGTGGCATCACGGAAGGCCTCCAGTTCCTGCTGTGGGTCGCCATCATCGTTGGTGTCATCGCTCTGATCGCATTCTTGCTGCGAGTACTCCGCAAGAACGCCTGATCGTCTGACGCACTCCCCCAGGTGCGTCAGCGGCGCTCTCCCCCAGGAGCGCATCGAGGCCCCCTCCCGACCACGGTAGAGGGGGCCTCGTCACGTCCGGCATCCGATCACGCGCCGACGTGATGGCGGAGCGCCTCCCTGACGAAGGCTGCACCGGTGGCTCCGCCGTAGTTCGTCGCGAAACGGTCGTCCGCCACGTACATGTCGGCGAGCCCGAGGACGTAGCCGCGAACGTCTCCACCCTCGGATGCGGGTGTCCCCGGAATCGTGCGGAGCCACGCGACGTGCCGCGCCGCGAGCTCCTGCGCCTCATCGGAGTCGGGACGGATGCCGCGCTCCGCCGCGCGTGCCCATTCCTGGCCGAGCTGCGCCGTGTCGTCCTGCCACTGCTTCTTCTCGGCGGACGGCATCCCGCGCCACCAGGCGTCTGATCGTGCGTACGCGTCCGCGCCCCAGCGGTCGGTGACCTCCTGTCGGTGGGCGGTGTGATCGAAGCCGTCGAACATGGTCTCGGCCATGGGTTCCTCTCCTCTTCTTCTCGCGTCGAGGGTCGACGCGACGGCGGCGATCTGCCGCTCGATGCGATCCCGCTCGGATTCGAGCAGCTCGAGGTGGGCGCTCAGCGCCTGCTCCTCGGGGACGTCGTCGGCGAGCATCTCGGCGATGCGCGGCAGGCCGAGACCCCACTCGCGCAGCAGCAGGATGCGTTGCAGTCGACGCAGGGCGGCGGCGTCGTAGAACCGGTAGCCGCCCGACCCGACCCGCGTCGCCGGCAGCAGACCGACGTGGTCGTAGTGGCGGAGCGTTCGGCTCGTCGTCCCGGCGAGCCGGGCGAGCTGCTGGATCGACCATTCGCGCGTCATGGAGATCACGCTAAGAGTTGACGCCGCGTCAAGGTCAAGTGCGCACCGTCGCTGACCATCTCGACACTCGAGATATATCGTGTTATCGTCCTTCCAACGCGATATATCTTGATTCGCGCTCATTCGCAGGAGACAACATGACTCTCGAGAAGTGGCTGGTCCAGCCCGGGGAGACCCGCATCATCGACCTCGACGGCATCCGTCGACTCAAAGTGGGACTCGTCGGCGGTCAGATCGACGTCGTCGCCCATGACGAACCGGGCGTCCGCATCGAGGTGCACTCGGTCACGCAGAAGGAACTGCGCATCGAGGCTCAGGACGGCGCGATCGAGATCGACCACGCGCAGCTGCGCTGGGACAACTTCCTCACGTCCTTCCGCAACTTCGGCAGCGGCGGCCCTCAGGCCGAGATCAGCATCGCGGTCCCCCGGGACATCGCCCTCACCCTCGGCGTCGTGAGCGCGAGCGCACTCGTCGCCGGACTCACCTCCGACGCGAAGCTGAACACCGTCTCGGGCGACATCATCGTCGACGGTCTCACCGGCGACGTGACGGCGAACTCCGTCTCGGGCGACGTGCAGATGCGCGGGCTCACCGGGACGCTCAACGCCAATGCCGTCTCGGGCGCCGTCACCGCGGTCGGCACGATCCGCACCGCCTTCGCCGATACGGTCAGCGGAGCCGTCCTCATCGACTCCAGCGGCCCCACCCAGAACGTGTCGTTCAACACCGTGAGCGGAGCCGCGACTCTGCGCCTCGACGAGGCCGTGGCCGCGAAGTACACCCTCCGCACCGTCAGCGGAAAGCTCCACGTCGACGGCATCGACCGCTCGCAGAGCGGGATCGGCTCGAACTACACCGGAACCGTCGGCGAGCTCAGCGGCTCGTTCGCCGAGGTGCGCGCCAACACGGTGTCGGGCGACGTCACCGTCATCCGTCGGGTCACCGCCGCGATCTCCGACGACGCGCCCGTCGCCGAGGAGTACTGACATGCCCCCCGTCTTCTCGCACGGTGATCTGCGCCTCTACCTGCTGAGCCTGCTCGACGAGGCGCCTCGACACGGCTACGACCTCATGCAGGCGCTGTCGGACCGCACCGGAGGCACCTACACGCCGAGCGCCGGCACCGTCTACCCGCGCCTCTCGAAGCTCGAAGAGGAGGGGCTCGTCACGAAGACGGTGGACGGCCGCAAGACCGTCTACGAGATCACGGATGCCGGTCGCGCCGAAGTCTCGGCCCGTTCGGGTGATCTCGCCGGAATCGAAGCGGGTCTCGCCGACAGCGTGCGCCTCATCGCCGACGAGGTGCGTGCCGGTGTCCGCGAGGCCATGCGCAGCCTGCAGGCCGATCTCGCCGCGGCATCCCAGCCCTCGTCCTCTCCAACGCAGCCCGCGGCGCCGGATCCGCGCTCGGCCGCCCGTGAACAGGTGCGCCGCGCCGACGAGCTGCTGGCGGAGTTCCGTGCCGAGCTGCGCGCCGACCTCCGCAGTCATGTCGCGCGGGGCGGCGACCTCGCGGCATCCGTCATCGACGACCTCAAGGTCGCTCTCGACGACGCGGCCGAGGCCGTCCGCCGGGCGACGCGGGGCTGATCAGGCCCCGGGCCAGAGCTCCTCGGGCCAGGACTGCCGTTCGCGCCACGGGTCCTCGTCGTCCTTCACCGGTTCGCCGGTGGGGACGACGAGGACCGGTCGGGGCTGACGGTGAGCCAGCCGTGCAGCAACCGAGCCGGTGAAGAACTCCCGGATCGAGTCGCCGATCCCGCGCTTGCGGGTGCCCACGACGATCAGTCGCGCCTCGGTGCGGTCGGCGAGATCCTTCATCGCCAACGCCGGGTCCCCGGCGAGCATCTCGAGCTGCCACGCGATGTCGACGCCCTCGAGCGCACGTGCGGCCTCGTCGCGGAGCTGGGACTCGAGCGCCTCGCCGGGGACCGCGTCCAAGTTGATGGGCGCGGTGTGGACGTACCCGTCGGGGTCCTCGTAGGAGACGAATCGGGTGACATCGACGTGGACGGCGAGCAGCGACGCCCCGTGCAGCCGGGCGTAGTGGGCGGCCTCGCGCAGCACCCGGGACGGTTGCCGCGGCACGATCCCCACGATGACGGGCCGATGAGGGCGACGGGCGGTCGGCTGCGACGCGGCATCGGACATGGCAGATCACCTTCCTGCTCGCCGCCCGCGAGGGCGGTGGGAACGCTCCGTGGTACCCTGAATGCTACTCTTCCCGGCCTCTGCCGGACTGTGACTGCGTCGGGCTGCCGGACCAAGCCCGCACTCGTGAAATGAGGGGGTTACGCATGGGGCGTGGCCGTCAAAAGGCGAAGAACACCAAGATCGCCCGTGAGCTGAAGTACGACACCTACAGCTTGAACATCAACGCGCTCGAGCGGGAGCTCGGCGCGCCTGGTGACGAGCAGTACGAGGACAAGTGGGCCGATCAGTACGCCGATGAGGATGACGAGGACGACGAGTCCGAACCCTCCTCGCCGTCGCTCGAGAAGGCCTGACCTCCCCGGGTCGTACTCACCACGATCCGTGGCGCTGTTCCCACTCCTGTTCGACCGTCTTCCGTCGCGCGATCACGACGCCGGCCGGGAGTGCGAGCAGCGAGATCACGATGAGGATGACGAGGGGCGCCGTCCATGACCCGCTCGCGTCGTGCAGCAGCCCGATGCTCAGCGGGATGAACATCGTCACGCCGTAGCCGAGGCTCTGCGCGAATGCGCTGAGCGCGACGGTCGCATCGTGCGTGCGCGTGCGAAGACCCACCGAGGTCAGCACCAACGGGAACAGCAGCGGCAGCGTGCCCAGCAGCGACACCCACAACCAGGGGGCGGATGCCGGGGCCACCAGCAGCCCGCCCGCGCCGAGCACCCCGCACGCCGACGCGATGACGAACAGCGGCAGCACGATGTCGCGGCGTGCGACGAGCGCCGGCACGACGAGCGACGCCGGCAGACCGATCAGCGCGAACAGCGAGAGCAGGACGCCGGCGACCTGCGGGGTGACCCCCGCCGTGTCGACGAGGATCTTGGGCAGCCACGCGAACGACGTGTACGCGACAGCGCTCGATGCGAAGAACGTGGTGGCGAGCGCCCACGCGGTGGGGAGACGCCACATCCTC
The DNA here is from genome assembly GCF_040676205.1 of Microbacterium sp. LMI1x-1-1.1. Lineage (NCBI taxonomy): Bacteria > Bacillati > Actinomycetota > Actinomycetes > Micrococcales > Microbacteriaceae > Microbacterium > Microbacterium sp. LMI1x-1-1.1. Next base: position 654,121 of record NZ_JBEGHM010000001.1, on the reverse strand, counting down.
CCGAAGACACGGGTGCTGACCGGCGCGAGGTCGACGTCGGCGGCCGCCGCGAGCCGCCGGGCCTGGAGTGCCAGCACGATCCACGGCGCGAGCCCGGCCAGGGCGAAGACGGCCCAGAGCCCGAGCGAGACGCGCCAGCCCGCGGCATCCGCGATGGGCACCGCGATCAGCGGGGGCAGGAAGGTCGAGAGTGCCATGGTCGTCGTGTAGACGGTCGTGAGCAGGCCGATGCGGTCGGCGAAGTACTTCTTCACGAGCGCGGGCACGAGGACGTTGCCGACACCGACGCCGGCGAAGATCAGGGCCGACCCGAGGAGCAGCCCGGACGCGTCGATCGCTGCGGCCCGGGCGACGAGCCCGAGTCCGACGACCCCGAGCGCGACGAGGGTCGTGCGCTCCAAGCCGAAACGGCGCTCGAACCCCGAGGCGAGCAGACCGAACACCGCGAAGCAGAGCGGCGGCACGGTGCCGATGAGACCGAGGACGGCGGCGGGAAGGTCGAAGTCCTCGCCGATCGCATCGAACAGGGGCGACAGCGACGCGACCGCCGACCGTAGCGAGAACGCGAGCAGGACGATGCCGACGAGGGCGAGGATCCGACCCCGTCGCACGGCGATGAGATCGGAGGACGTCACCGATTCAGCCTAGGCGGCTCAGGACTCCTGCGTGCCCTCGACCCAGGCGAGGTACTCGTCACTCACGGTTCCCGTGACGTACCGGCCGTCGAAGCAGCTCATGTCGAGGTCTTCGACGTCGGGCGCGCCCTCGAGGATCGCCGCCTTGAGGTCGTCGATCTCCTGGTAGACGAGGTAGTCGCAGCCGAGTTCCTCGGCGATCTCGGGGATCGTCCGGTTGTAGGCGACGAGTTCGTGACGCGACGGCATGTTGATGCCGTAGACGTGGGGGAAGCGGATGGGCGGCGCGGCGGAGGCGAACGTCACCGACTTGGCCCCGGCATCCCGAGCCATCTGGATGATCTCCTTCGAGGTCGTGCCGCGCACGATCGAGTCGTCGATGAGGAGGACGTTCTTGCCCTTGAACTCGGTCGACATCGCATTGAGCTTCTGGCGCACGCTCTTCTTGCGGATCGCCTGCCCCGGCATGATGAACGTCCGGCCGATGTAGCGGTTCTTGTAGAAGCCCTCGCGGTACTCGATGCCGAGCTTGCGCGCGACCTGCATCGCGGCGGGACGAGACGAGTCGGGGATCGGCATGACGACGTCGATCGACCCCTCGGGGGTGTACTTCGCGATCGTGTCGGCGAGGCGCTCGCCCATGCGCAAACGCGCCTCGTAGACCGAGATGCCGTTCATGACCGAGTCGGGACGCGCGAGGTAGACGTACTCGAACGAGCACGGCACGAGCTGAGGGCTCGGCGCGACCTGCTGCGTGAACAGGTTTCCCTCGAGGTCGATGAACACGGCCTCGCCCGGCTCGACGTCGCGGACGACCTCGAAGCCGGCGTTCTCGAGGACGAGCGACTCGGAGGCGACCGTCCACTCGTACCGGCCGTTCTCGGCCTTCCGGGTGCCGAGGATCAGGGGGCGGATGCCGAAGGGATCACGGAAGGACAGCAGCCCGTAGCCGGCGATGAGGGCGATCGCGGCGTACGAGCCCTCGACGCGCTGGTGGACGCGCGTGACGGCCTCGAAGATCTGCTCGTGGTCGAGCTCGAGGCCCGAGATGACCTGCTGCAGCTCGTTCGCGAGGACGTTCACGAGCAGCTCGGTGTCGGAGCTCGTGTTGAGGTGACGACGGTCGGTGCGGAAGAGCTCCTCGGTGAGCTCGCGCGTGTTCGTCAGGTTGCCGTTGTGGACGAGGACGATGCCGTACGGGGCGTTGACGTAGAACGGCTGCGCCTCCTCCTCGTTCGAGGCGGTGCCCTTCGTCGCGTAGCGGACGTGGCCGAGGCCGATCGTGCCGAGCAGCGAGCGCATGTCGCGGGTGCGGAACGCCTCGCGGACCATGCCGCGGTTCTTCGCGATGTGGAAGATGCCGCTGGCCTCGGCGGTCGCGATGCCGGTCGAATCCTGCCCGCGGTGCTGCAGCAGCAGCAGGGCGTCGTAGACCTCTTGGTTGGCGGGTCCCTGAGCGACGACGCCGACGATTCCGCACATAGGTGTAGCTCAGTCCGTTTCTGCGTAGGAGCCGACCAGGCGCACTGCGCCCCCGTCGACGCCCTTCGCGCCCTGCTCGTAGTCGCCGGCGGGCAGCGTCGTGTCTGACACCGTCCCGACCTGCCAGGTGTGGATGCCCTCTGCAGAGAGGGTGGATGCCGCGGCTTCGGCGGTCTCGGCGGAGACGACTGCGAGGAAGCCGACGCCGAGGTTCCAGGTGCCCTCGGTCTGCTCGAGTGTCAGCCCGCCGATGTCGGCGAGGACGCGGAACACGGGTGACGGCGACCAGGTGGAGCGGTCGACGTCGACCCAGGTGCCGACCGGCAGCACGCGCGCGAGGTTGGCGGCGATGCCGCCGCCGGTCACGTGGCTGAGGGAGTGGATCGCCCGGGGGTGCGCGTCGATCGCGCGCAGCAGCGGCGACGTGTAGAGGCGCGTCGGCTCGAGGAGCTCCTCGCCCCACGTCCGGCCGAAGTCGGCGGCGTTGTCGCCGTAGCCGATGCCGGCGTTCGCGATGATGTGGCGGATGAGCGAGTAGCCGTTCGAGTGCGGGCCGCTCGAGGCGAGGGCCAGCACGACGTCGCCCGAACGCACGCGGTCGGCACCGAGGACGGCATCCGCTTCGACGACACCCGTCGCCGCGCCCGCGACGTCGTAGTCGTTGATGCCGAGGAGGCCGGGGTGCTCCGCCGTCTCGCCGCCGACGAGGGCTGTTCCGGTGGCGGAGCAGCCGTCGGCGATGCCGCGGACGATGTCGGCGATCCGCTCGGGGAAGACCTTGCCCGTCGCGATGTAGTCCGTCATGAAGAGGGGCTTCGCCCCGACCACGACGATGTCGTCGACGACCATGCCGACCAGGTCCTGGCCGATCGTGTCGTGCTTGTCGATCGCCTGCGCGATGGCGACCTTCGTGCCGACGCCGTCGGTCGAGGTCGCAAGCAGCGGCTTGGCGTAGCCGAGCAGAGCGGATGCGTCGAAGAGGCCGGCGAAGCCGCCCACACCCCCGAGGACCTCAGGGCCGTGGGTTCGACGGACGGCCGATTTCATCAACTCGACGGCGAGGTCTCCCGCCGCGGTGTCGACGCCGGCAGCGGAATAGGGATTGGTGGGGGTGGAGGCCACCCGCACAGCCTACCGGCCACCGGACAGGGTGATCCGCCATCGTCGCCACGGGACGCCGACCACAGGGGAGCCATAGGATGTCGCCATGAGCGGGGCTGAACGGCCCGAGTGGGTCGTACGGGAGGACGCGAGCGCGACGGTGATCGTCGCGCTGTTCGTGCGCCAGGCGCTCGGCATCCGCGCTCCCGAAGAGCTGCCGCACCTGCGGGGCGCTCCCGCCGCGCAGCCCGTCGACGACGATGACGCGGCGGTGCTGCAGCGGCAATGGCTCGCGTACTGGGCGATGTCGGTCGAGCCGCAGGCGCATCCCTCCCCCGTCCCGCTCGACCTGGTCGACGGGTTCGAGACGCTCGCCGTGCTGCCCGTCGAGGGGTTCGACGAGCTGCGGGCGGCCATGGCTCCGCTGGCGGGGGACGCCGTCGCCTACGCGAACTGGGCGAGCGAGCGATACGCCGCGCAGGCCCGGTCGGGGTCGGCCAGCAGCTACCGCGCCTATGCGAGCGCGATCGCCGAGCACGAGCGACGCGTCGGTCGGCGCGCGCACTCGTTCGAGCTCAACGTGCAGGTGCTCCCACTGACGCAGCGGGGCGTGTGGTGGATCGGTTCCCTCACGATCGCGGTCACCGACGGCCTGCGCGGCGACGTCGCGGCCTTCGACCCGGCGATCCAGCCGATCATCGCCGAACTCGCCTGATCAGTCGGACTCTTCGACGCGTTCCCGCTCGATGCGCACCGTCCGGTGTCGACGCGCAAGGACGCGGTCGAAAATCAGCGCGATGACGCCGCCGAGCGCGACTCCGGCGGGCACGCAGCCGAGCAGGAGGAAGCCGAACACCTGACTCTGCGAGTAGGTCGCGCCCGTGCTCTCGCTGATCTGACCGTCACCGAAGGCGAAGGTCAGGATGAGGGCGACGAGGATGCCGAGGGCAGCGCCGACGCCGAAGAAGGCGGCGAACTTGGGACTCCGACGCAGCTCAGCGGACTCGACGTGCGATTCGGAATGCTCGGCCATGCTCCCATTGTCCACCCGCGCCTCAGGGAAGCGGGTCGACGATCGGCTCGGGCTGCGCCGAGCGGGCGCTGTTGCGCTTTCGCCGCTGCACCGACCCGACGGCCAGCAGGGCGGCGAGAAGGGCCGCGATCCCCACCACGACGACCGGGACCAGGATGCCGGTGCCCCCGGCATCCGCTTCGTCACCGGCCGGCGCCACGGCGGGCTCGGCGGTCGTGCAGGTGGCGACGACGGTCAGGTCGAACGTGCCGGCGACTCCCGACCAGAGGACATCGCGGCCCTCGGCGGTCAACTCGGTCGCCGCGCCCACGCCGTCGAGGTTGACGGTGTCGCCCGACTCCGAGACCGCGGCGGCCCGCAGATCGACCGTCGCCAGCGGAGCCTGCGGCATCTGGTCGGCGCCCTCGGGTTGCACGTCGAAGAGGAGGGATCCCTGGTCGCCGTCGATGACGAGGGTCGGCGCGGAGAGGGTCGTCTTCACGCCGGCTGCACTCGTGTACGCGAGCGTGCCGTCGAAGCTGGCGCTGCCCGACGGAGCCACCGGCTCGAGCACGCCCGTGCCTTTGTCGAAGGTGAGGATCCCGTCAGCGGCAGCGAGGGACCCGCTCGCCTGCACGTCGGAGCCACCGGCATCCCACACCGCCGTCGCCTGCGAGACGGTGCACGTGCGGGGCGCGGCCTGGGCGGGGAGCGCGGTGACGGGGAGGAGAGCGGCCGCCAGTGCGATCACGAGGATCGCCGATCGCGCGTCCACCCCGAGGTGTCGTGCCTGCATGCGGTTCCTCTCCGCAGGCGATCGTACCGGCGGGCGGGTGCGGAGATGTCAGGGGCGGAGCGGCAGGAGCCCGTCGAGGTTGGCGCGCACGCCCGACGCGCGGACGGAGCCGGCCGTGACGGCGTCGGCCCAGGCGGTCTGGCCCGTCGCGAGCGCGATCCAGGTCGCGGCATCCGTCTCGATCACGTTCGGAGGGGTACCGCGCGTGTGGCGCGGTCCCTCGACCACCTGCACGGCACCGAAGGGAGGGACGCGCACTTCGACCGAGTTGCCGGGCGCCTTCTCGACGAGCAGTTGCAGCAGATAGCGGACGGCGGTGGCGAGGTCGGTGCGCGCCGCCCCGCCGGCGGCGACGGCGGCGAGCGCGTCGCGCCCGTCTCCGGTGGTGATGGTGCGGGCCATGGATGCCACCGTAACGCGCGGGCGGCGCTCGGTAGTCTGGCGGGGTGAAGATCCTGGTCCTCGGCTCGGGCGCGCGCGAGCACGCCATCATCCTCGCTCTGGTCGCCGAAGGCGCCGGGCACGAGATCTTCGCGGCCCCCGGCAACGCCGGCATCGCCGCCGACGCGACTCTCGTCGGGAACCTCGACCAGAACGACCCCGCGGCCGTCACCGCCTTTGCCAACGAGGAGCACATCGACCTCGTCGTGATCGGCCCCGAAGCGCCCCTCGTCGCGGGCGTCGCCGATGCACTGCGCGAGCGCGGCATCCCCGTCTTCGGACCTGGCAAGGCTGCCGCGCAGATGGAGGGGTCGAAGGCGTTCGCGAAGCGGATCATGGATGCCGCCGGTGTCCCGACCGGACGCGCGGCGCGCGCGCAGACCCGCGACGAGGTCGCCGCCGCGATCGACGAGTACGGCGCCCCCTACGTCGTGAAGGCCGACGGACTCGCTGCCGGCAAGGGCGTCATCGTCACGTCCGACCGCGAGGCGGCCCTCGCCCACGCCGACACGTACCTGCCGAGCGGCCCCGTGCTCGTCGAGGAGTTCCTCGCCGGTCCCGAGGTTTCGCTCTTCTTCCTGAGCGACGGTGACACCGTCCGCGCGCTCAGTCCCGCGCAGGACTTCAAGCGCGCGCTCGACGGCGATGAGGGCCCCAACACGGGCGGCATGGGTGCGTACTCGCCCCTCCCCTGGCTGACCGACCGCTTCGGCAGCGAAGAGGCGTTCGTCGCGCAGGTCACCGCCGAGGTCGCCGAACCCGTCATCCGTCAGCTGGATGCCGAGGGCACCCCGTTCATCGGACTGCTCTACGCCGGGCTCATCCTGACCGACGCCGGCGTGAAGGTCATCGAGTTCAACGCGCGCTTCGGCGACCCCGAGACCCAGGTCGTCCTCCCCCGGCTGACGACCCCGCTGTCGCGGCTGCTGCTCGCCGCCGCGAGCGGCACGCTCGAGTCGGAGCCCGCTCCCGAGTTCTCAGCCGAGGCAGCCGTCACCGTCGTGCTGGCCAGCGAGGGATACCCCGAGCAGCCGATCACGGGTCGCCCCCTCACGGGAACGGATGCCGCGGCATCCGTCGACGGCGTCCACCTCGCCCACGCGGCGACGAAGAGCGCCGACGGCGGACTCGTCGCGACCGGCGGCCGCGTCCTGAACGTCGTGGCCGTCGGCAAGGACCTCGCCGATGCGCGCGGCCGGGCGTACGCCGCCCTCGAGCAGATCTCGCTCGAGGGGGCGCACTACCGCCGCGACATCGCGCTCAGCGCCTCGAACTAGGCGAACCTCAGCGCTTCGCGAGGTGCGCCGGGCGGCGCAGGAACAGCACCAGCACGACGCCCACCGCGATGACGGCGGCCGGCAGCAGCATGGCCTGACCCATGGCGGTCGAGAATCCCTCGGCGACGGCGGGCGGCATCCCGCCACCGCCTCCGAAGTCGCCGCCGGCGGCATCTCCGGCACCGGGCAGGTTCGCCTCGAGGCGCGCCTGCATGACGGCGGCGATCGCGGCGGAGCCGATGACCGAACCGATCGTGCGCGTCGTGTTGTAGATGCCCGAACCGGCGCCCGCCTGCTTCGGCGGGAGGTTGCGGGTTGCGGTGGTCGCGAGCGGTCCCCACATGCCGGCGTTAGCGACGCCGATGATGGCCGAGGGGATGAGCAGCAGCAGGACGGGCGCCTCGGTGTTCATGAGGAGCACGTATCCGATGAGCCCGATCACCATGAGCGACAGGCCGGGAACGAGCAGCACGCGCGGGTCGACGCGATCGAGGATGCGACCCGCGAAGGGTGCGAGCACACCCGACAGCACCGCCATCGGGATGAGCAGCAGCGCCGACTCGGTCGGGGTGAGACCGCGGGCGAGCTGCGTGAAGAAAGCCATCGGCAGCGCCATGCTCGTGACGGTGAAACCGACGGCGGCGATCGCGAGGTTCGAGATCGCGAAGTTCCGGTCGCGGAACAGCTCGAGCGGCACGAGGGGTTCGCTTTTGGTGCGCGCCTGCGTCCACACGAAGACCGCGAGCACGGCAACGCCGGCGACGATCATGACCCAGACCCACGCGGCCCACTCGTAGTGCTGACCCTCCTGCAGTCCGAAGACGATGAGGAACAGGGCGACCGCGCTCAGGACCACGCCGAGGACGTCGAAGCGGTGCGGATGCGTCTCGAGCTGCGGGACGAGCCGCACGGCGAGGACGAAGGCGATGATGCCGACCGGGATGTTGACGAAGAAGATCCATTCCCAGCCGAAGCCGTCGACGAGCAGCCCGCCCGCGAGCGGTCCGACGAGGGTGGCGACACCGGCGGTCGCACCCCAGAGGCCCATGGCCGCTCCGCGCCGCTCGGCGGGGAAGGTGCGGGTGATGACGGCCATCGTCTGCGGCGTCATGAGCGCGGCGCCCAGGCCCTGCGCGGCGCGCGCGAGGATCAGCATCTCGAGCGAACCCGACAGGCCGCAGGCGAGCGAGGCGAGCGTGAAGATCGCGAGCCCGATGAGGTAGATGTTCTTCGGCCCGAACCGATCGCCGAGGCGTCCGGTGACCAGCAGCGGCACGGCGTACGTCAGGAGGTAGGCGGACGTGACCCACACGACGTTGTCGAGGTTGCTCGTCGACGGGTCGAGGGCCGCCTTGATGGCGGGGTTCGCGACCGAGACGATCGTGGTGTCGACGAGGATCATGAAGAACCCGAGGACGAGCGCCCAGAGGGCGGGCCACGGATTCGATGGGGCGGGGGGTGCGCCCGGCGTGCGGACGGTGGTCGTGCTCTCGCTCATGTGCGTGCGGATTCTCTCTGTGCCAGATAGCGGTCGGTGACGGGGATGTCGACGACACCCCAGACAGTGTCGGGACGACGGATGAACTCGACCGCTTCGTCGAGCCAGGCGATGTCGGCGGCGAGCAGGGCGGCCTGCCGGTGGACTTCGATGAGGAACTGGGGGTGGGACCCGTGCGCGATCGCGGACTCCCGGGCGTTCTCGTGAGCGTCGAAGGATGCCGCGAGCCGCCCGCGTCGCTCCGCCAGCAGCGCGATCACCTCGTCCCGGCCGAGGTTGTGCGCCTCGGTGAGCGCGATCCGGAACCGCTCGGGGTCGTCGATCGAGACCAGCTCGCGACGGATCCAGACGAGGAGCGCGGTGTCACCGGCATCCGTCAACGTGTACGTCGTGCGTTCGGGCCGGTTGCCGGCGCGGTCGCTGCCGACCTCGGCGATGTGGCCCTGCCGCTCGAGGCGGGCGACCGTGTGGTAGATCGTGCCGTGCGTCAGGGCGATCATGCGATCGGCTCGGCGCTCGCGCAGCAGGCGCACCATCTCGTAGGTGTGCATGTCGTCCTCGTGCAGCATCGCGAGGAGCATGATCGCGGTGGGGGTGAGCCGCGAGACGGCATCCGTCATGGGGCTCCCTCCGAGCGATTAGTCCATGTGGACTATACGCCTGTTCGGGACCACGCTGCAGTCGTCAGTCGGCCACGTGCAGGATGGCCCAGGCCCGATCCACGCCGTCGGTGATCGCCGTGATCTGGATGCCGACCATCCGATCGACGGTGATGCCCGTCAGACGCCCCGGGGCACCGCACCCCTGCGTGATGTTGACTGGCCCCTTGATCGTCACGGGCGGCTCGTCCTCGCCCGCCGCGGGACTCAGCGAGAGGGTGATGGTCGCGTCCCGCGGGATGCAATCGAACTCGAGGGTGTACTCCTGGCCGCGCACGGCGCTGGCCGCGACGTTCAGGGCCGTCTCAGGCTCGACGCCGACCGCGTCGCCGTTGAACACGAGGCGACTCGCCTCGAGCGGGCTCTCGACGGGGACCCCGTACGAAGGATCCGCCGGCGCCTCGGCCTGCGGGGACGCAGACGGGGACGGAGTCGAGGACGGCGACGGCGCGGACGACACCGGCATCGACGGACTCGGCGAGGGCGCCGCGTCGTCCACCCCCGTCGTGGAGATGCAGCCGCTCAGACCGAGCGACAGCGCGAGGGCGGTCAGGGCGAGGAGCGGGCGGCGCATGACGACAGGGTACGCACGGGCGCGCGCCGCCCGCGATAATGGCCGGGTGACGGATGCCGCGACTGCCCTGCCCGGATGGACCCACGTGTACTCGGGCAAGGTCCGGGACCTCTACCGCCCCGCCGACGGCACGGACGGACGGATGCTCGTGGTCGCCAGCGATCGCGTCAGCGCCTTCGACCAGGTGCTCGACCCCGGCATCCCGGGCAAGGGCGAGCTCCTCACGCGCTTGAGCCTGTGGTGGTTCGCTCAGCTCGCGGGTGCCGACGGCGGCCGGCCGATCCCGAATCATCTGATCGAGGGCGTCGAGCCGCCCGCCGAGGTCGCCGGCCGCGCCATGGTGGTCCGCGAACTCGACATGCAGCCGATCGAGTGCGTCGTGCGCGGGTACCTCACCGGGTCGGGGTGGGCCGAGTATCAGGCCGACGGCACGGTCTGCGGCATCCCGCTCCCTTCGGGCCTGCACAACGGGGATCGCCTGCCCGAGCCGATCTACACCCCCGCGTACAAGGCACCGCTCGGCGAGCACGACGAGAACATCTCGTTCGAGCGCAGCGTCGAGCTCGTCGGCGAGGCCCGCGCGGCCGCGCTGCGCGACGCGTCGCTCGAGATCTACCGCCGCGCCGCCGCCCTCGCCGAGGCGAAGGGACTGATCCTCGCCGACACGAAGTTCGAGTTCGGCTACGACGCCGACGGCGTCCTCACCCTCGCCGACGAGGTCCTCACGAGCGACTCGTCGCGGTACTGGGATGGCGAGACCTGGCGCACCGGCTCGACGCCGGCCGAACGCATGGCGAGCTTCGACAAGCAGATCGTCCGCGACTGGCTCGCGGCGAACTGGAACAAAGAGGGAACGCCTCCTGCCGTGCCGGCCGACGTCGTCGAGCAGACCGCGGCCAAGTATCGCGAACTCCTGGAACGCCTCACGTCCTGACAGCGTCGCTGCCGCACGTACAGCCTGCTCCCAGGTAGCCTGACCCCAGGCATCCCCCACCATCTGAGGAGCACGCGCATGCCCATCTGGACCCTTCACGGCGACGGACGCCGCGTCGCCCCCGGAGCCGTCGTCACCCCGAGCGAGCGTCTCGGCTGGGGCAGCACGATCGCGATCGGCGCACAGCACGTCGTGGCCATGTTCGGCGCGACGTTCCTGGTGCCGCTGCTGACCGGGTTCCCCGTCAGCACCACGCTGCTGTTCTCGGGACTCGGCACGCTCCTGTTCCTGCTCCTCACGCGCAACAAGCTGCCCAGCTACCTCGGCTCGTCGTTCGCGTTCATCGCGCCGATCACCGCCTTCGGCCCGGGCCAGGGCAAGCCGCTCGACAGCCCGGAGCAGATCGGCCAGGCGCTCGTCGGCGTGTTCGTCGCCGGCATCCTGCTCGCCGGCATCGGCTTCCTCGTGCAGGCGACGGGAACGCGGTGGCTCGAGAAGCTCATGCCGCCCGTCGTGTCGGGCGCGATCGTCGCCCTCATCGGTCTCAACCTCGCGCCGGCCGCGTGGAACAACTTCAAGACCGACGCCGTGCTCGCGACCATCACCCTGGTCGCGTGCATCCTGTTCGCGGTGCTGTTCCGCGGCATCCTCGGACGCGTCTCGATCTTCCTCGGCGTCGTCGTCGGTTACATCGCCGCGCTCATCATGGGCAAAGTCGACTTCTCGGGCGTCACCACGCTGATCGACCAGGGGCAGTGGATCGGCCTTCCGACCTTCCACCTGCCCTCCTTCGGCGATCCGGTCGCGTGGGGCCTCCTGCCGATGTTCCTGCCCGTCGTCCTCGTCCTCGTGGCCGAGAACGTCGGCCACGTGCGCGGCGTCGCGACCATGACCGGCGACCCCACGGTCAACAAGCGGACCGGCCGCGCCCTTCTCGCCGACGGCCTTGCGACGACCCTCGCCGGCGCGTTCGGCGGCTCGGGCACGACCACCTACGGCGAGAACATCGGCGTCATGGCCGCGACCCGCATCTACTCGACGGCGGCGTACTGGGTGGCCGGCATCATCGCCGTGCTGCTGTCGTTCTCGCCCGTCGTCGGTGCTGTGCTCTTCACGATCCCGAGCGGCGTGATCGGCGGCGTCACGACGGCGCTCTACGGCCTCATCGGCGTCATCGGCATCAAGATCTGGGTCGACAACCAGGTCGACTTCTCGCGCCCGGTCAACCAGTACACGGTCGCGGTCGCCTTCGTCATCGCGATCGCGAACTTCACGATGGACCTCGGTCAGCTGCAGTTCGGCGGTATCGTCCTCGGTACCGTGGCAGCGCTCGTGATCTATCACGCCGGCAATGCGATCGCCCGGGCCCGCAAGACCGGAGCGGATGACGGCGGTCCCATCGTCCCGATCGGACAGCTCGGCGGCGACCCGGACTGACGGGAACAACGCCGGTCGCGGCCGCGTTGCATATTCACATGAATACGTCCGCGCTCGACCGGCTCGCCCCCGCCACCTCGATGGGCGCGGTCACCTTGCTCGTCGGCGACCTCGACGGGATGACGCGGTACTACCGTGACGTCGTCACGCTCGCGGTGCTCGACGCGGCGGGCGACACCGTCACGCTGGGCCGCGCCGGGCGCCCGATCGTCGTCCTCCGTCACGAGCCGTCGCTCCGCCACGCACCCGCCGGCGCCGCGGGCCTGTTCCACACCGCGATCCTCTTCGAATCGCAGACGGCACTGGCCGCCGCGCTGTTCTCGCTCGCGCAGCACGCTCCGCAGTCGTTCACCGGCAGCGCCGACCACCTCGTGAGTCAGGCCTTCTATGCCACCGACCCCGAGGGCAACGGCATCGAGCTCTACTGGGACCGCGAGCGCACCGCCTGGTCGTGGACCCACGGCCAGGTCGAGATGGACACCCTCTACCTCGACCCCAATGCCTTCCTCCGCGAACACCTGACGGATGCCGCGACCCAGGGCGCGAGCGCCGATGATGCGGCATCCGTCGGTCACGTCCACCTCTCGGTCGGTGACGTGCGGACCGCGCGAGAGTTCTACGTCGACGCGCTCGGCTTCGACGTGACGGCCGAGCTCGGCGGCTCAGCGCTCTTCGTGAGCGCGGGCGGCTACCACCACCACATGGCGATGAACGTCTGGAACTCTCGCGGCGCGGGGCCGCGGATGCCCGCCCTCGGTCTCGGTCGGGTCGACCTGGCCCTGCCCGATCAGGACAGCCTCGGTGAGCTCGGCGAGCGCTTGAGTCACCACGGCGTGCAGATCGCCGACGACGGACGCACGGTGTCGTTCACCGACCCGTGGCGCAACGTCCTCCACGCCGCCGTCCGGTAGCCCGACGCGCAAGCCGGCGCGCCCGGCGCAGGAACCCTCAGGCGGACTCGCGGACCACGAGCTGCGTCTCGAGCAGCGTCTCGCGCGGCGGGAGACCGCCCGCCAACAAGGTCAGCAGCACGTCCGCCATGACCTCGCCCTGCTGGAGCGACGGCTGCCGCACCGTCGTCAGGGTCGGTGAGACCGACGTAGCGACCGGCGAATCGTCGTACCCGACGATCGCAACGTCCTCGGGGACGCGGAGTCCCGCACGAGCGAGCTCGACGAGGATCCCCCGCGCCATGAGGTCGCTCGCCGCGAAGAGGCCGTCGAACGCCGCACCGGAGTCGAGGATCCGCCGGACGGCCGCGGCCCCCGCCGCGGCGGTGAAGTCGCCGTCCTCGACCGCGACGGGCGCCAGGCCCGCGGCATCCAGCGCTTCGAGGAAGCCCGTCAGACGGTCGATGCCGCCGGGCATCGTCGTGGGGCCGGTGATCGTCGCGAGGCGGGTGCGGCCTTGGTCGAGCAGGTGCTGCGTCGCGAGCCGGCCACCCTCGACATTGTCGACGTCGACGTAGTAGTCCCGCTCCCGCTCCCGCACGGGACGGCCGCCGTAGACGACGGGCACGGCCGCGGCGATCCGGTCGATGAAGGCGTCGCTCGTGTGGTGCGAGACGATGATGGCGCCGTCGACGGCGCCGCTGCGGAGGTACTCCGTCGCCTTGTCGTTCGGATCATCGCTCGCGATGATCAGGTTGAGGACGTAGTCCGACTTCGAGACGCGCTTGTTGATGCCCGTCACGATGGCCGCGAAGAACGGGTCACCGAAGAACCGGGTCGTGTCCTCGGGGACGACGAGGGCGATCGCCATCGTCGCGCGGCTCGCCAGCGACCGCGCCGCGCGGTTGGGCACGTAGTTGAGCTCGTCGATCGCACGGCGGACGGCCTCGAGCGCGGCAGGGCTGACGGCCGTCGATCCGTTGACGACGCGCGAGACGGTGGACCGGGAGACCCCCGCCGCCGCGGCGACTTCTTCGATCGTCACCGGAGAGTGAAGGGTATCGGGCACGGCCACCTCGGAGAGTGCTGTCATTCGATCGCTCGGGCAGCGATGACCCGACGATACTCCAGAGCACTGTCCTTGAACGTCCGCTCCTGCGTGGCGTAGTCGACCCGGATCAGCCCGAACCTCTTGTCGTACCCCCACGCCCACTCGAAGTTGTCCATGAGTGACCAGTAGAAGTAGCCGCGCACGTCGACACCGGCGTCGGCGGCGTCGAGGATCGCCGCGAGGTGGCCGCGCAGGAACTCGACGCGGTCCGCGTCGTGCACCCGGACCTCGCCGCCCTCGACGACCCTCTCGTCGTCGTAGGCCGCGCCGTTCTCGGTCACGAACAGGGCGGTACCGGCATCCTTCGCGTACTCGTCCCACACCCGCTCGAGCAGCACCGTGAGCCCGGCGGGTTGCACCTCCCAGTGCATCGCCGTGCGAGGGAGTCCGCGCTCGTACCAGTGGATGCCGTCGCCCGCCGGCCACGGCGAACCCACCACGCGGTCGGTCGGCGCATCGCCCGGCAACGGCGGGTCGGCCGGGGCGGTGCCGCCGACGAACTCGCCGTGGTAGTAGTTGACGCCCAGCGCGTCGAGTGGCCGCGAGATCGTCTCGAGGTCGCCGTGATGGACGGATGCCTCGAACCGCGCGACGGCCTCGGGATCGACGGCGCGGATGTCCTCGACGATGTCGGCCGGGTAGCTCCCGCGGAAGATCGGATCGAGGAACCAACGGTTGAACTGGCCGTCGATCCGGCGTGCGGCGTCGACGTCCTCGGCCTTCGCCGGATCGGCCGCCTCGGCGACCGTGAGGTTCAGCGTGATGCCGAGGTTCAGCGCGGGATCGCGGCGGCGCAGCTCGTCGACCACGAGACCGTGTCCGCGCAGCAGGTGGTGGGATGCCAGCATCCCGTCACCGATGCTGAACCGGCCGGGGGCGTGGATCCCTCCCGTGTAGCTGAGGAACGACGAGCACCACGGCTCGTTGAGGGTCGTCCAATCGGTGACCCGGTCCCCCAGGGCGTCGTGCACCGAGAGTGCGTACTCCGCGAACCGCTCGCTCGTCTCGCGCGCCGTCCACCCGCCCTGCTCCTCGAGCGCCTGCGGCAGATCCCAGTGGTAGAGCGTGAGCCAGGGACGGATGCCCGCGCCCAGGAGCTCGTCGACGAGACGCTCGTAGAAGTCGATGCCCTTCGGGTTGACCGGGCCGCCGTCGGGACGCACGCGCGACCATGACGTCGAGAACCGATACGTGTCGAGGCCGAGCTCCTTCATGAGGGCGACGTCGCCACGGTAGCGGTGGTAGTGATCGCACGCGACGTCGCCGTTGTCGGCGCCGATGACGGCGCCCGGCACGCGGCTGAACGCGTCCCAGATCGACGCGGTACGACCTTCTTCGAAGGCGGCTCCCTCGATCTGGTAGGCGGCGGTCGCCGCTCCGAAGAGGAAGTCGGTCGGGAAAGGACGCGGGGTTCGAGCGGGCACGGGGGCAGAGTACTCCTGCGAAAGCACGTTCACGGGATGACCCTCAGCCCTTGACCGCGCCGGCCATGATGCCGCTGACGAGCTGCTTGCCGGCGAAGACGAACAGCAGGATCAGCGGCACGGTGGCCAGCAGGACACCGGCGAGGACGATCGAGTAGTCGACGAAGTAGTTCGCCTGCAGGAGCGACAGCGCGACCGGGAGGGTCGGGCTCTGCCGGTCGAGCACGATGAAGGGCCAGAAGAACTGGTTCCACGCCCCGACGAAGGTGAAGAGGAAGAGCATGGCCGCGGCGGGCCGCGCTGCGGTGACACCGACCGTCCAGAAGGTGCGGATCTGACTCGCGCCGTCGACGCGGGCCGCCTCGATGAGCTCATCGGGAACCGTCTGGCCGATGTACTGGGTCATCCAGAACACGCCGAAGGCGCTCGTGAGGGCCGGGATGATGATCGCGCCGATGGTGCCCGTCCAGCCGAGGTCGGCGAACAGGATGTACAGCGGCACGACGCCCAACTGCATCGGAACGGCCATGGTGGCCACGACGAAGGCGAGCAGGAACTTGCTGCCGCGGAAGCGCAGCTTCGCGAACGCCCAGCCTGCGAGCGTCGAGAAGACGACGACGGATGCCGCGATCAGCGTCGAGCTGAAGACCGAGTTCCACAGGGCCAGCCAGAAGTTGACGGCCGGGTCGTTCATGACCGAGAGGGCATTCGTCACGAAGTTCGCGCCGGGGATCCACGACATGTTCGGGTCGTTGATCGTGAACTGGTCACCCGAACCGATGAGGAACGACCAGTAGTAGGGGAAGATCGCCGACACGGCGACGACGCCGAGCCCGACGTAGACCCAGAAGCCGGCACGGACGCCGCGGATGCGGGTGGTGCGCTCCCCGCGCCGACGGCGGGCGGCGTTCGGGATGTTCTCTTCGACGATGGCCAGGGGCGGCTCGCTGACGGTGGTCATCGTGCGGTGTCCTTCCGTGCGCGGCGGGGCGTTCTCACGCCACGGCCGCCCTCGTCGCGGACGAGGCGGCGGGTGATGAGGAGGTTCGCGAGACCGATCACCACGATGATGATGAAGAGGATCCACGCAAGGGCGGCGGCGCGACCGAAATTGAACTCGCCCCAGCCGATGTTGTAGAGGTACAGCGTGATCGTCAGCCACTGCTGGGCGGGTCCGCCCTCGCCGGTGTTGTCGAACATGCGCGGCTCGTCGAAGATCTGCAGACCGCCGATCGTCGAGGTGATGATCACGAAGATGAGGGTCGGGCGGAGCGAGGGCAGCGTGATGCTGACGAACTGGCGGAACGCGCCGGCGCCGTCGACCGTGGCCGCCTCGTAGTACTCGCGCGGCACCGCCTGCATGGCCGCCAGCAGGATGAGGGCGTTGTAGCCGGTCCAGCGGAAGTTGACCATGGTGGCGATCGCGACGTGGCTCCAGAACGGGTCCTTGTGCCAGGCGATCGGGTCGAGCCCGATGGTGCTCAGCGCGTTGTTCACGAGGCCGTGGACGTCGCCGAACATGTTGCTGAAGATCAGGGCGACGGCGACGGGGGCCATGACGAACGGGAGCAGCACGCTCATCCGCCAGAACGTCTTGGCGCGGATGTTGCGGTCGAGCATCGCGGCGATGAACACCGCGAGCAGCAGCTGGGGGACGGTCGAGAGCAGGAAGATGCTGAAGGTGTTGCGGAGGGCGACCCAGAACTTCGGGTCGTTCAGGATCCAGGCGTACTGATCGAACCCGACGAAGGTGCCGGAGTTGCGGATCAGGTCCCACTCCTGGAACGAGATCACGGCGGTGAACCCGATCGGGAACAGGCCCACGATCGCGAACAGGATGAAGAACGGCGAGATGTAGAGGTAGGGCGAGACCTTCACGTCCCACCGGCTCAGCCGCTGGCGGAACGAGAGCACACGGATCGGACGACCCCCGGCGGCCGGGCGGTCCTCCACGGAGGTCTGTGGTCGGATGTCGGTGGTGGTCACGTGGCGTCTCCGTCGTGGTCGAGCGATGGGGGGGATGCCGGCCGCCGCAAGCGCGGCCGGCATCCCGGTCAGGGACGGATCAGAAGGCCTCGACCTCGGCGACCCAGGTCTTCCACGCGGCATCCTCGGACTCCGACTTGTCGAAGACGCGGTTCACGGCGTTCTGCAGCGCGTCGTGGTACTTGAAGTAGTTCGCGCTCTTGAACGGGAGGACCGTGACGGCCTCGGCGCGGTCGGCGCCGATCTGGCCGGTCTTCGCACCGTTGTAGTAGTCGTTCACGTACCCCTGCAGGTCTGCGTTCTCGTACGCGTCGACCTGGCTGGGGAAGGCTCCGACGTTCACGAACGCCTCGACCTGCTGCTCCGGTGCGGACAGCCACGCGGCGAGCTTCTGCGCTTCCTCGACGTGCTTTCCGTTGGCCGGGATGGTCAGGTACGAACCACCCCAGTTGCCGCCGCCGTTCGGGAACGTGTTGGCGATCTTCCAGTTCTTCTGGTCGGGTGCGTAGCCCGAGATGATGCCCTGCATCCAGCCGGGGCACAGCACGGTCGCGAAATCGTCGCCCTGGAAGGACGCGATCCAGTCGTCGCCCCACTGAGCGGAGTATGCCGAGTTGGGGACGGCGCGCTCGATGACGCTCTTGTAGGCGTCGGCGATCTCGGGGTTCGAGGTGGCGATGACGGAGCCGTCGGGCTTGTCGTAGGTGTACTCGATCTGGTTGACGATGCCCTGCAGGACCGAGTTCGCCGAGTCGATCATCGACTTGCCCGATGCTTCGCGGTACTTGTCGGCGACGTCGAAATAGTTGTTCCAGTCGCCGTCGAACAGCGCCTCGACCTCGGCGGGCTCGGACGGGAGGCCGGCGGCCTCGAAGAGGTCGGAGCGGTAGCAGATCGCCTGCGGACCGATGTCGGTTCCGTAGCCGATGAGGTTGCCCTCGGGGTCGGTCGCCGCCTTCTCCTTCCAGTCGAGCCAACGACCCTTGAGGTCGTCGGGGACGGGAGCGAGCAGGTCGGAGTACTGCATGGCCTCGCTGAGCCAGTCGACCTCGACGGCCTCGATGTCGGCGAGCCCGCCCTTGCCGAGCTTCTGGAAGAAGTTCTTGCGGGCGTCGCCGGACTCGGCCGCCTTGTTGTGGACGATCGTGACGCCCGGGTTGGCGTCCTCGTACTTCTGGAGGAACTCGTCGGTGTAGCCGAAGTTGTTGAAGGTCGCGATGGTCAGCGTGACCTTCTCGCCTTCGGCTCCGGTGCCGCCCTGGTCGCCGCCGCCGGCGCAGCCGGCGAGGACGAGAGCGGAAGTGGTGGCGACGCCGGCGATCAGACCGACGCGGCGCAGGGCGCGTGCGTTCACAGAACACTCCTTTGTGGTGTGGCGAGAGCGAGGTGCAGGGTCATCCCCATGGGAGCGCTCTCATCGAGTGGGTCTGACGCTATGGGATCGCTCCCACGACTGTCAAGGGAGCGCTCCCACCATCGCCATCACGGTTTGGTCACAGCACACGACGCCCGCGGACGGTGCGCTGCGTCCGCGGGCTCTAGACTGGTCGCGCACCCCTGCCCGCGACATCCCGGAGCTTTCTGATGCCCACCATCGTCGTCGACGTCATGCCCAAGGCCGAGCTTCTGGACCCGCAGGGGAAGGCCGTCTCCGGAGCGCTGCAGCGCCTCGGCCACGCCGGATTCGGGGACGTCCGCATCGGCAAGCGGTTCGAGCTCACCGTCGAGTCGGCCGACGAGCAGACCCTCGCCGCGGTCCGCACGATCGCCGAGGAGATCCTCTCGAACTCCGTGATCGAGGACGTCGTGGGCATCGAGGTCGTCGAGTGACCGTCCGCGTCGGGGTCATCACCTTCCCCGGCTCGCTGGACGACGGCGACGCGCGTCGCGCCGTCCGCCTCGCCGGCGCCGAGCCCGTCGCCCTCTGGCACGGCTCGCACGACCTCGAGGGCGTCGACGCCCTCGTCCTGCCCGGCGGCTTCAGCTACGGCGACTATCTGCGCGCCGGGGCGATCGCGGCGCTCGCGCCGATCATGTCCGAGGTGAAGGATGCCGCGGCCAAGGGCATGCCGATCCTCGGCATCTGCAACGGCTTCCAGATGCTCGTCGAGGCCCACCTCCTGCCGGGCGGCCTGATCCGCAACGCGCACCAGCAGTTCATCCGCCGCGACCAGCGCCTGGTGGTCGAGAACGCCGACACCGCCTGGACGAACGAATTCCGCCGCGGCCAGGAGATCGTCATCCCGCTCAAGAACGCCGACGGCGGCTACATCGCCTCCGACGAGACGCTCGCCCGCATCCAGGGCGAGAACCTCGTCGCGTTCCGGTACGCGGGCGTCAACCCGAACGGGTCGATGGACGACATCGCGGGACTCACGAACGAACGCGGCAACGTCGTCGGACTCATGCCGCACCCGGAGCACGCGATCGAGCCGGGCTTCGGCCCCGACACCGCCGCGGCGATGCGCTCCGGCGTGGACGGACTGCGCTTCTTCACCGCGGCCGTCTCGGCCGTGGTGCACTCCGCGGCCTGACCCGGCTCAGCCGCCGAGCCTGCGGGCGAGGTGCGGGCCCGTGCGGCTGTCGGGCGCTGCCGCGACGGCTTCGGGCGTCCCCTGCGCGACGATGCGACCTCCGGCATCCCCGCCAGACGGACCGAGGTCGATGACCCAGTCGGCCGCCGCGACGACGTCCATCTCGTGCTCGACCACGACGACGGTGTCGCCCGAATCGACGAGGGCGTGCAGCTGCGCGAGCAGCAGCCGGACGTCGGAGGGGTGCAGACCGGTCGTCGGCTCGTCGAGCAGGTACAGCGTGTGGCCGCGCCGCGCGCGCTGCAGCTCCGTCGCGAGCTTGATCCGCTGGGCCTCGCCGCCCGAGAGCTCGGTCGCCGGCTGGCCGAGGCGCAGGTAGCCGAGGCCGACGTCCTGCAGGGTCCGGAGACTCCGGGATGCCGCGGGCACCGCCGCGAGGAACGGTGCCGCCTCGTCGACCGTCATCCCGAGCACGTCGGCGATGTTCTTGCCGTCGTAGGTCACCTCGAGGGTCTCGGGGTTGTAACGCGCGCCGTGGCACGTCGGGCACCGGCCGTAGCTGCCGGGCAAAAAGAGGAGTTCGACCGAGACGTACCCCTCGCCGAGGCACGTCTCGCAGCGGCCGCCCGCGACGTTGAACGAGAACCGGCCGGGCGCGTAACCGCGTTCGCGTGCGAGGTCGGTCGCGGCGAACACGGTGCGGACGGCGTCGAACAGGCCCGTGTACGTCGCGAGGTTCGACCGCGGGGTCCGACCGATCGGCTTCTGGTCGACCCGCACGAGGCGGTCGACGCCGTCCATCCCGGTGACCGAGCCGACGCGCAGGGTGTCGGTCGACGACGACGGGAGCGTCGCCTCGGCGATGCGCTCGGACGGGTCGTCGGCGTCGAGCGCTGCGTCGTCGGCATCCGTCTCGTCGACGTCGCCGCGCACGTGCCGCTCGACCACCTGGCGGAGCACCCGACTCACCAGCGTCGACTTGCCCGAGCCCGAGACACCGGTCACCGCGGTGAACACGCCGAGGGGGATCTCCACGTCGAGGCCGTCGAGGTTGTGCAGCGAGACGCCCTGGAGCGAGAGGATGCCGGTGGCCTCCCTGCGCTCGCGGCGCACGGCTGCGCTCTCGTCGGGGAACAGGAACGGGCGCGTCGCCGAGTCCTCTACTCCGGCCAGGCCCGCGACCTCGCCGGAGTACAGGACGGCGCCGCCGGCCTCACCCGCGCCGGGACCGACGTCGACGATCCAGTCGGCGCGACGGACGACGTCCATGTTGTGCTCGACGACGAAGACCGAGTTGCCCGAGGCGCGGAGCTGCTCGAGCACGTCGAGGAGCGGAGCCGCGTCGTCGGGGTGGAGCCCCGCCGACGGCTCATCGAGGACGTAGACGACGCCGAACAGTCCCGACCTCAGCTGGGTCGCCAGGCGCAGCCGCTGCATCTCGCCGGGCGAGAGGGTCGTCGTCACCCGGCCGAGTCCGAGGTAGCCGAGACCCAGGTCGAGGAGCACCTGGATGCGGGCGACGAGGTCGGTCGTGATGGCCACGGCGACGTCGGTGCGCTCACCGGATGCGGTGGTCGGGAGGGCGGGTGCAGCATCCCGGATCCGCGTCGTCGGACGCAGGACCTCGGCGAGTTCGCGGATCGGCAGGGCGTTCAGCTCGGCGATCGAGTGCCCCGCGAACGTGACGGCGAGCGCCTCGCGGCGCAGGCCCGTGCCGCCGCAGAGCGGGCAGACGCCGGTGCGGACGAAGCCGAGCACGCGGCTGCGCATCGACGCGCTCTGCGAGTCGGCGAGGGTGTGGAAGACGAACTTCTTCGCGCTCCAGAACGTGCCCTTGTAGGGCTTCGCAACGCGGTCGCGCTGCGGCGTGATCTGCACCACGGGCTGCTCGTCGGTGAACAGGAGCCAGTCGCGGTCGGCCTGGTCGAGCTCGCGCCACGGGCGATCGACGTCGTAGCCGAGGGCGATCGTGATGTCGCGGAGGTTCTTGGCCTGCCACGCCCCCGGCCAGGCGGCGATCGCGCCGTCGCGGATGCTCAGCGACGGGTCGGGCACGAGGGTGTCCTCGGTCACGGTATGCGCGACGCCGACACCGTGGCACTCGGGGCAGGCGCCGGCGGCCGTGTTCGGCGAGAATGCGTCGGAGTCGAGGCGTGTCGTGAAACCGGCCGGGAAGGTGCCCGCGCGCGAGAACAGCATGCGCAGCGAGTTCGACAGGGTGGTGACGGTCCCCACGCTGGAGCGCGAACTCGGCGCGCCCCGCCGCTGCTGCAGTGCGACGGCCGGCGGGAGCCCCGTGATCGACTCGACGTGCGGGTCGTGACCCTGCTGGATCAGCCGCCGCGCGTACGGCGCGACCGACTCGAGGTACCGGCGCTGCGCCTCGGTGAAGATGGTGCCGAACGCGAGCGACGACTTGCCCGAGCCCGAGACGCCCGTGAAGGCGACGATCGCGTCGCGGGGGACGTCGACGTCGACGTGTCGCAGGTTGTTCTCGTTCGCCCCGCGCACGCGGACGAAGGCATCGGCGTCGCCGCGGGGGTTTTCAGGCATCGAACCAGCCTAGGTGTCCTGACCGCGACGCGGGCCGAGGCCCCGGGCCGGGCGATAGCCTCGAACGCATGGCTTCGATCAGCGTCAGCGTCCCCTCCGCCCGCCTCGCCGAGGACCTCTCGGACATCGAGGGGGCCGATGTGTTCGTCTGGAAGATGGATGCCCCCTCCCCCCGCCCGCGCATCGACGTCGTCGTCCCGCCGTACATGTCGAAGGGCAGCCCGCTCCCCCTGTTGGAGGGCGTCGAGGTCGGACTCGTGCAGGGGCAGGCGATCGGGTACGAGGGCATCGAGGACCGGCTGCCCGCCGGCTCGGTCTTCGCGAACGCGGCGACCGTGCACGAGGCGGCCACCGCCGAGCTCGCCGTCGCTCTCACGCTGACGGCGCAGCGCGGCATCGACCGGTTCGTCCGCGCCCAGGCGACGGGCGACTGGGCCCCCTTCCAGGCCACCGGACTCGCCGACCGGCGCGTCATGCTGCTCGGATACGGTGGCGTCGGCAAGGCGATCGCGGCGCGCCTCGCCCCCTTCGAGGTCGAACTGGTGCCGGTCGCCTCGAGCGCGCGCGACGAGGACGGTATCCGTGTGCACAGCGTCGACGAGCTACCGGAGCTGCTTCCGGACGTCGACATCGTCGTGGCCTCGCTCCCCGGCGGCGACCGGACGCGGCACATCATCGACGACGCGTTCCTCGCCGCTCTGCCCGACGGCGCCCTCGTCGTGAACGTGGGACGCGGGTCGCTGATCGACACGGACGCCCTCGTCGCCCACGTCCGCAGCCGCGGCATCCGTGCGGCCCTCGACGTCACCGACCCCGAGCCGCTGCCCGCGGATCACCCGCTCTGGACGCTCGACGGCGTCGTCATCGCGCCGCACGTCGGGGGCGCGACCGACGCGATGCACCCGCGGATCGTACGGTTGCTGCGTCGGCAGATCGGGCACCTGCTCGCGGGCGAGGAGCCCGAGAACGTCGTGATCCGGACCTGATCAGACGGTGAACACGCTGTGCACGGGACCGCAGACGGAGCGGCCCTCGAGCGCAGTGAGCTCCATCAGCACGGACGTACCGGCAAGGCTGTAGCCGAGCTGCTCGAGCAGCTGCTGTCCGGCGCGGAGCGTGCCGCCGGTGGCGAGGACGTCGTCGACGAGCAGGACGCGGGCGCCCGAGGAGAGGTCGTCCGTCATCTCGATCGTCGCGCTGCCGTACTCGAGGTCGTAGCTCACCGAGCCGGCGGGGCGCGGCAGCTTGCCCGCCTTGCGGATCGGGGCGAGACCCGTGCCCGAGGCGATCGCGATCGCGCCCGCCAGCAGGAAGCCGCGCGCCTCGACGCCGGCGACCACGTCGAACGAGCCGACGAACGGCTCGGCCATGGCCATCGCGATGGTGCGCAGCGCCGCCGGGTCGGCCAGCAGCGGCGAGATGTCGCGGAAGAGGATGCCGGGTTCGGGGAAGTCGGGGATCGTCGCGATGAGCGATTCGGCTCGGGCGAGTGCGTCGGGATTCACTGGGTCGAGAGTACTCGCCCTGCCTGATGCACCGTGCGCAAGCGCTTGCGCTAGGCTGGCGCGCATGACTTCGACCCCCTCCCCGACCGCCACGTCGACGCTGGCACCGATCGGCGAGAGCCGCCCCGGCGCCGAGTGGTGGCGCACCGCCGTCATCTACCAGATCTACCCCCGCTCCTTCGCGGATGCCTCGGGCGACGGCATCGGCGACCTGCCCGGCATCACGTCGCACCTCGACGACCTCGCCTCGCTCGGCGTCGACGCCGTGTGGCTGAGCCCCTTCTTCACCTCGCCGCAGAAGGATGCCGGCTACGACGTCGCCGACTACCGCGACGTCGACCCGCTCTTCGGCACCCTGGGCGACTTCGACGACATGCTCGAGGCGGCGCACACCCGCGGCATCCGGGTCATCATCGATCTCGTCCCGAACCACTCCTCCGACAAGCACGTCTGGTTCCAGCAGGCCCTCGCCGCCGCCCCCGGCAGCCCGGAGCGCGCCCGCTACATGTTCCGCGACGGCCAGGGCGAGAACGGCGAACTGCCGCCCAACAACTGGGAGTCCGTCTTCGGCGGTCCGGCCTGGACCCGCATCCCGGACGGCCAGTGGTACCTGCACCTGTTCGACAGCTCGCAGCCCGACTTCGACTGGAACAATCCCGAGGTGCGTGCCGCGTTCGAGAAGACGCTCCGCTTCTGGCTCGACCGCGGCGTCGACGGCTTCCGCGTCGACGTGGCGCACGGCCTCATCAAGGCCGACGGCCTGCCCGACTACACCCCGCCGGCCGAGGCCGACTCGATGGGCGGCGCCGAGCCGGTGCCCTACTGGGGCCAGGAGGGCGTCCACCAGGTGTGGCGCGAGTGGCACCGCGTGCTCGACGAGTACGAGGGCGACCGTGCGCTCTGCGCCGAGGCGTGGCTCCCGACCGTCGACGAGACCGCCAAGTGGGTCCGCTCCGACGAGATGCACCAGGCCTTCAACTTCCCCTATGCGATGAGCGAATGGGATGCCGCTCAGCTGCGCGAGATCATCAGCGAGTCCCTGCGCGCCTTCCCCGCCGTCGGGGCCCCGGCGACCTGGGTGCTCTCGAACCACGACGTCATCCGCCACGCGACCCGACTCGCGATGCCCGGCCACCCGCAGGGCCACGGCGTCGGGCCGAACACGCCCGGCAAGCCCGACCCGGCCGCAGGCCTGCGTCGCGCCCGCGCGGCGACGGCGCTCATGCTCGCCCTTCCCGGCTCGTCGTACCTGTACCAGGGCGAGGAGCTCGGCCTTCCCGAGGCGATGGAGCTGCCCGACGACGTCCGCGAGGACCCGACCTGGTTCCGCACGAACGGCGAGCGCTACGGGCGTGACGGATGCCGCGTCCCGCTGCCCTGGACCGCCGATCAGGGCGCGTTCGGCTTCAGCCCGACCGGCGAGAGCTGGCTGCCCCAGCCGGACGAGTGGACCGCTCTGGCCCGCGACGTGCAGGAGGACCAGCCGGATTCGACGCTGTGGCTGTACCGCACGCTCCTCGCGACCCGTCGCGCCCACGAGCTGGGTGCGGGATCACTCGAGTGGCTGGACGGCTACGGCGACGACGTCATCGCGTTCCGCAACGGCGACGTCACCGTCGTCGCCAACGTCGGCACGACCCCGGTCGCGCTCCCCAAGGGCACGCTGCTGGTCGAGAGCGACGCGTTCGCGGGTCGCGAGTTGCCGGCCGACACCACGGTGTGGATCGCCGCGGACTGACGTGACCGGCATCGACGACGTCGCCCGCGCCGCAGGCGTGTCGGCGGCGACCGTCTCCCGTGCGCTGAGCGGACGCGGGCGCATCTCGGATGCGACCCGCGCCCGCGTCCGCGCCGCCGCGGCCGACCTCGGCTACGTGGTGTCGGCCGCGGCATCCGCTCTCGCGACGGGCCGCGCCTCGAACGTCGGTGTCGTCGTGCCGCTGCTCGACCGGTGGTTCTTCGCCAACGTCCTCGACGGCATCGCGAGTCGCCTGGCGCCCGAGGGCTACGACATGACGCTGTACAGCATGAGCGACGACCGCGCGCAGCGCGACGGCGTGCTCGACACGTCGCTGCGCCGCGGCCGGGTCGACGGGCTCATCGTCCTGTCCGTCACGCTCGCCGATGACGAGGTGGACCGGATGCTGGCGCTCGAGCTGCCCGTGGTGGGTCTCAGCGCGACGACCTCGCGGTTCCCCGCCCTGCGCGTCGACGAGCTCGCCGTCGCCCGCGCCGCGACCGAGCACCTGCTGGGCCTCGGCCACCGGCGCATCGCCCACATCGGTGCGGGGTACGCGGGCGATCCGGGACTCGACATCCCGTCGCTGCGTCGTCACGGGTTCGCCTCGGCGATGGCGGATGCCGGCATCCCCGACGCCCCCTTCGCCGCCGCGGACTTCACGATCGAGGGCGGCCATCGCGCAGCGCTCGCCCTGCTGGAGCGCGACGATCCGCCGACGGCGATCTTCGCGGCATCCGACGAGATCGCCTTCGGCGCCCTCTTCGCCGCGCGCGACCGGGGCCTCGACGTGCCGGGGGACCTGTCGGTCGTCGGCGTCGACGGGCATGAGATGGGCGACTTCTTCGGTCTGACGACGGTCGCGCAGTTCCCGCACGAGCAGGGTGAGCGCGCAGCGAATGCCGTCCTCGCGGCCATCGACGGCCGCGACGAGATCGGCGATCTGGCCTTCCGGCTGGTCGAGCGCACCTCGACGAGCGCTCCCCGTGGAGGACTCGCTGAGGTAGCAGGCCGTCCCTCGCCGTAGGCTCGAAGGTATGCCCCTCGATCTCGAAGCGATCTACACCGATCTGCACCGGCACCCGGAACTCTCGTTCCAGGAGACCCGCACGGCCGGCGTCATCACGCGCGAGCTCGCAGCGCTCGGCCTCGACTACGAGGAGGGCGTCGGCCGCACCGGCGTCGTCACCGTGATCCGCAGCGGCGACGGCCCCGTCGTCTGGCTGCGCGCCGACATGGACGGCCTCCCCGTCCCCGAGCAGACCGGGCTCCCCTACGCGAGCACGGCCCGAGGCGTCGACCCCGCCGGGCAGGACGTCCCGGTCATGCACGCGTGCGGCCACGACATGCACGTGACGGCGATGCTGGGCGCGCTCGAGAAGCTGCAGGCGACCCGCGGCGAGTGGTCCGGCACGGTCGTCGCCGTCTTCCAGCCCGCCGAGGAGTACGGCGCCGGCGCGCAGGCGATGATCGCCGACGGCGTCCTCGACCGGTACCCGAAGCCCGACATCGTGCTCGGACAGCACCTCACCCCGTTGCCCGCCGGCACGATCGGTGTGCGCCCGGGCACGCAGATGGCGGCATCCGACGGCATCACCGTCACCCTCCACGGCCGCGGCGGACACGGCTCGCGCCCGCATTCGACGATCGACCCGATCGTCATGGCGGCGGCGACCGTCATGCGCCTGCAGACCGTCGTCTCGCGCGAAGTCGACCCCCGCGAGATGGCCGTCGTCACCGTCGGCTCGATCCACGCCGGCCTGAAGAACAACATCATCCCGGCCGAAGCGACCCTCGAGTTGAGCCTGCGCTACCCGGACGACGCGGCGCGGTCCGACATCCTCGCCCGCGTCGAGCGCGTCGTCCGCGCCGAGGCCGCGGCATCCGGCGCCGAGCAGGAGCCGACGATCACGACCCTCCACACCCTGCCGCCGACCATCAACGACGCGGACGCGACCGCCCGACTGACGGCGGCGATGGACCGCGCATTCGGCGAGGGGACGGTCGTCGACCCCGGCATGTTCACCGGCAGCGAGGACGTCTCGTGGTTCGCCCGCGAGGCCGGCGCCCCGCTCGTCTACTGGTTCTGGGGCGGTGTCGACCCGCAGCAGTACGCGGATGCCGCCGCTGCCGGCACGATCTCGCGCGACATCCCGACGAACCACTCCCCGTTCTTCGCCCCCGTTCTCCACCCGACCATCGAGCGCGGCGTCGACGCCCTGACCGTCGCCGCGCGGGAGTTCCTCACATGAGCAACGACGACTGGCTGCCCTTCGCCCCCCTCGACCCGCAGGAGCACCGCGAGCCCGAGCGCCGCGAGAACCCCAACCGGGTCCCGATGATCCTCGGCGCCGTCGCCGGCGTCCTGCTCGTCGCCGTCATCGTCGTCGTCAGCGTGTATCTCGTGCGCGCGACCGAGCCGACCACGGCGGCGCCCGCTCCGGCGCAGAGCTCGCAGTCCGCACCGCAGCCGGCACCCTCGACACCGCAGGACCCGCAGCCGTCGGAGACGCCCGCGCCGGAGCCTCCCGCCGCGGCATCCACCATCGCCCTGAACGGCTCGGGTTTCACGGTGAAGACCGCGGACGGCACGTTCACCCACACGTGGGCGGACGACTCTGGCCCGGCGATCGCCGCGTTGACCAAGGCCTTCGGCACGGCGCCGAAGGAGGACTTCGTCAACGGCGACGCAGAGAACTGGGCCTACGACATCTACGTGTGGCCCGGCTTCCGCTTGTACGACGTGTTCCTCGGCGACGGCGGCCGCTCGCGCAGCGAGGTCCCCGCACCGACGTGGGTCACCGTGACCTCCGGGCTGCCGCAGTCCGTCCAGGTGACGAACGAGTTCGGCGTCGCTGTGGGCGACACCCTCGACCAGGCGCGGAGCAAGGGTCCGTTCGACGAGTTCGCGCTCACCAACGGCCACGTGCGCCTCACCTTCGGCGAGGGCCGCGGCACGTTCTACAGCAACGGCAAGCGCGAGTTCAGCGCCTTCGTCGAGTCGGACGACGCGACGCAGAAGGTCGCGTCGATCACGTACACGTTCCGCGCCCGGGGTCAGTGAGCGACCGGCTCGCTCGCACGCGCGTCGACGAGCTGACGGCCGCTGATCAGTCCCGGTAGGCCCCGCCCTGCGGGCGTCGTGAACAGCAGCACGAGCCACGCCACGACGAACGCGACGACGAGGATGCCGCCGACGGCCCCGAGCTCGCCGAGCAGGAGGTAGCCGCCGATCCCGCCCGTGAAGCGGAGCAGGCGGCCCACCGGCTCGGGGAACCGCCCGCCGTCGTAGCGCAGCTCGACGCACAGATCGCCGACCGTGCGTCCCGTCGCGAGGGTCACGCCGAGCCAGACCACGATCGGCACCCATCCCGACGTGACGTCGGCGATGACCCCGTCCGACACGAGGTCCTCGCGTCGGAGCGCGAACTGCAGGAACAACTGCACGACCGTGCCCGCGGCCCCGGCCAGGATGGCCGCGCCCAGCACGTCGCAGACGGCGCCGAGGAGGCGACGTCCGCGCGTGACGGGGCGGGGAGCCCCGGCATCCGCTGCCTTCTCGACGCCGCGGAGCCGCGCCGGGACGATGAGCCCGAGCACCGACCCGATGAGGGCTCCGAGCGTGTTGGTCAGCAGGTCGCCGACGTCGAAGAGGCGGTAGCCGCACGGGAAGATCCCCCAGACGCCGGTGAGCTGGGTCGTCTCGATGAACAGCGACAGCACGAGTCCCGCCAGCACGCCGAGGACGACACCGCGACGCCCCACGACCCGGATGAGGAAGCCGAGGGGGACGAAGAGGAGGACGTTGAAGACAACCTGCAGCAGGCGGACGTCGGTGAGGGGCGACCCGTCGGCGAACGCCCCCACGACGTCGTCGACGGTCGGCGCGAGCGACAGGACTGCACCCGCGCACCGGTAATCGTCCGAGGCGGGGATCGGGAGGAGGGTGTAACTCCAGATCGCCAGGAAGTAGACGAGGGATGCCGCCCAGAACCCCAAACGGCCGACGCTGAGGCGGCCCCGGCGACGGTAGCTGAGGGCGACGACGGGCACGAAGAGGACCAGCCCCGCCACCGCGCCGAAGAGGATCGCGACGACCGCGGGGAAGACCTGTCCACTCATGGCGCGAGTCTAGGGAACACGGCGCGACCCGCCCGCGTTGCGGCGGGTTCGCGGGAGGCGTAATGTCGCCCGCCGTGACCACTGACAGCCGCGATCCGAACGCGGCCTCCTCCCCCGCCGTCAAACGGATGCTGATCGGTGAGCCGCTCGACTCCGAGAAGCTCGACGCGCAGCTGCTGCCGAAGAAGCGCGCGCTGCCGATCTTCGCCTCCGACGCGCTCTCGTCGGTGGCCTACGCACCGCAGGAACTGCTGATGATCCTGCTCATCGGCGGCACCGCGTTCATGGCCTTCGCGCCCCCGGTGGCTGCGGCCGTCGTCGTGCTCCTCATCGTCGTCGTGCTCAGCTACCGGCAGCTCATCAAGGCCTATCCGTCGGGCGGTGGCGACTACGAGGTCGCCCGCACCAACCTCGGCGAGAAGGCGGGTGTGGTCGTCGGGTCGGCGCTCCTCGTCGACTACGTCCTGACCGTCGCCGTCTCGGTGTCGTCGGGTGTCGACAACATCATCTCCGCGCTCCCCGTCCTCGACCCGTGGCGCGTCGAGCTCGCGGTGGGCTTCGTCATCCTGCTGGTCATCGTGAACCTGCGCGGCGTCCGCGAAGCCTCGCAGGCGTTCGCGATCCCGACGTACGTCTTCATCGGCTCGGTCGCCGTCATGATCGGCACCGGACTGTTCCGCTGGCTCATGGGCGACGCGCCCGTCGCGTCGAGCGCGGCATACACGGTCGAGCCCGAGAGCCTGTCGCAGGTCGCCTTCGTCCTGCTGCTACTGCGTGCCTTTTCGAGCGGATGCTCCGCCCTGACCGGTGTCGAGGCCGTGAGCAACGGCGTGCCCGCCTTCCGCGCCCCGAAGGTCAAGAACGCGCAGACGACCCTGGTGCTCATGGGCGGGATCGCGATCGTGCTCTTCGCCGGACTCACGACGCTCGCCCTGGTCGCGAACGTCCACTACGCCGAGAACCCGTGCTCGCTCATCGGGTTCGACTGCGCGTCGGGCCCCCAGCCGAGCCTCATGGCGCAGGTCGCCGCGGCGACGTTCGGCGGCGATTCGATCTTCTTCTTCATCATCCAGGCGGCGACGGCGTGCGTCCTGCTGCTCGCCGCCAACACGGCGTTCAACGGGTTCCCCCTGCTCGGCTCGGTCCTCGCCCGCGACAGCTACGCGCCGAAGGCGCTGAACTCGCGCGGCGACCGTCTGGTCTTCTCGAACGGGATGCTGATCCTCGGCGGTGCGGCCATCGCGATCCTCGTGGTCTTCCAGGCCAACCTGACGACCCTCATCCAGCTCTACATCATCGGTGTGTTCGTGTCGTTCTCCCTGGGCCAGATCGGCATGGTCCGCCACTGGCGGCGTGAACTGAAGCTGCTGAAGGGGAACACCCCCGAGCGGCGCGCGGCGTACTCGGGCCTCGTCATCAACACCGTCGGCGCGGCGTTCACCGTCGCGGTCCTCGCGATCGTGACGGTGACGAAGTTCACCCACGGTGCCTGGCTCGTCTTCCTCGCCATGCCCGTCCTCGCGTTCCTCATGATCGGCGTCAACCGGTACTACCGCGACGTCGAGCACGAGATCGAGATGGACGACACGGTCAAGTACGGCTCGTCGGGCGACCTCGCGATCATCCTGGTCGGCAAACTGCAGAAGCCCGTCGCGAAGGCGATCGACTACGCCCTCGCCGCCAAGCACGAGAAGACGCTCGCCGTCCACGTCGCGGTCACCTCCGACGACATCGCCGAGCTGAAGGCCGATTGGGAGTATCACCGGATGCCGGTGCCCCTCGTCGTCGTCGACTCGCCCTACCGTCACTACGCGTCTCCGCTGATCGGGTTCATCGAGAAGTACCGCGAGAAGCACGGGCCGTCGGTCGTCACCGTCTACCTGCCGCAGTACATCGTGGGCCACTGGTGGGAGACGCCGCTGCACAACCGTCGTGCGCGGCGCATCGCGCAGCAGCTGATGATGGTCCACGGCGTGACCGTGACCCTCGTGCCGTGGCTGCTCGACTCGTCCGAGATCGTCTACGGCCGGCGCTCGCGCCCGCTCCCCGGCGACGACCGCGGCGGCCGGATCGACCAGCGTCATTACGGTTTGGTAGAGCATTCCGACAACTGATGGAGTTATGACGGTCGCCCTGCCACGATGACGGAATGGCCGAGTCCCGCCGCCCCCGCAACCTCATCCCGCTGCTGACCTTGGCGGGCGCGCTCGCAATCGCCGCCGTCGTCGCGATCGTCCTCCTGATGAATCGGATGCCGGAACCCACTGCCGCCCCTGCGCCAGGGTCTCCGACGCCCGAGGCGTCCACTCCGTCCGTCACGCCCAGCCCGACGCCGACCGAGGCGGAGGAACCGACGGCGAACGAGGTCGCGCTGGGAGAGGAGGGCTTCACGATCGTCGCCGACGACGGGTCGGAGCTCTTCGCCTACGGCTGGCGCGACGATGCCGCAGGAGCGGTGTCCGCGCTCACCGACGCGTTCGGTTCGGAGCCGTCGGAGTCGGTCTACGAAGGCGACGGCACGCACTTCCCCGACTACACGTCGTACGAGTGGGACGGCTTCACCTACTTCGACATGATCCCGACCGAGGGCGGGAAGTCCCGGGACGAGTACTCCATCCCGTCGTACGTGAGGATGACGGGCCAGGCCGTGGACGGCGTCGCCGTGACGCCCGAGTTCGACCTGGCGATCGGCCTGACCGCCGACGAGGTCCGCGCCCTCGGACCGGACAAGGAGCTCGCGATGCCGGACGGCGAGCCGCGCTTCTTCTTCGCCATCGACCGCGCCGACGGGGCGGGGGAGAACGGAGAGCTCGACGGGTACTCACCCTGGGTCGACACCGACCCCGCGGACGAGACGGTCGTGTCCATCTCCTACCGTCCGTACTACGACTTCTGACCGACCGGGCCGGCCGACCCGGTGACCCGCCACCGGCGTAGCCTAGGGGGGTGACTTCTCCCGCCCTGTCCGAGCCCGCCACGCTCGACGCCACCCGGTTGCGCGAGGACTTCCCGATCCTCCAGCAGGAGGTCAACGGGCATCCGTTCGTGTACCTCGATTCCGCTGCGACGAGCCAGAAGCCGCGTCAGGTGCTGCAGGCCGAATACGATTTCCTGACCCGCAGCAATGCCGCCGTCCACCGCGGTGCGCACACGCTCGCCGCCGAGGCGACGGACCTGTTCGAGGATGCCCGGGCCGCCGTCGCGCGCTTCGTCGGCGCCCGCGAGGAGCAGCTCGCCTGGACGAGCGGTGCGACGCAGGGGCTCAACCTCGTGGCCTACTCGATCGGCAACGCGACGCTCGGGCGGGGGGCACCGGCATCCGCTCGGTTCGCGCTGCAGCCCGGCGACGAGATCGTCGCGACCGAGGCCGAGCACCACGCGAACCTCATCCCGTGGCAGGAGCTCGCCGCGCGCACCGGCGCCGTGCTGCGGCACATCCCCGTGCAGGACGACGGCCGGCTCGACCTGGATGCCGCCGCGCAGATCATCGGCGAGCGCACGCGGATCGTCGCGTTCTCGCACGTGTCGAACGTGCTCGGGATCGTGAACCCGGTCGCCGAGATCGTCGCCCTCGCGCAGGAGGTCGGCGCGCTGACGGTGCTCGACGCCTGCCAGTCGGCGCCGCACATGCGGCTCGACCTGCCCGCCATGGGCGTCGATCTCGCCGTGTTCAGCGGGCACAAGATGCTCGGCCCGTACGGCGTCGGCGGCCTGTACGGCCGCAGCGACGTGCTCGAGGCTCTGCCGCCGTTCCTCACCGGCGGGTCGATGATCACGACCGTGACGCTCGACGAGGCCGGCTACCTGCCGCCGCCGCAGCGGTTCGAGGCGGGCACGCAGCCGATCGGTCCCGCGATCGGCCTCGCGGCCGCCGTGTCGTACCTGGAGGATGCCGGCATCACCGCCGTCCACGCGCACGAGGCCCGGCTCGCGGCCCGGATGCGCGAAGGGCTCGTCGACATCCCCGGCATCCGTCTGCTCGGAGACGCCGAGGGCGCCGAGCGCGTGGGCCTCTGGAGCTTCGTCGTCGACGGCGTGCACGCGCACGACGCCGGCCAGTTCCTCGATGCGCAGGGCATCGCCGTCCGCGTCGGACACCACTGCGCCGCTCCCCTGCACCGACGGTTCGGCGTGACGGCATCCGTCCGCGCCTCGGCCGCCCTGTACAACACCGACGCCGATGTCGATGCCCTGATCGATGCCGTCAGCGGCATCCGGTCCTACTTCGGAGTGAACGAATGAACGGTCTCGACTCGCTGTACCAGGAGCTCATCCTGGACCACTCGAAGCACCCCCACGGGCAGGGCCTGACTCCGGAAGAGGGCCGCACGGCGAGCTCGCACCAGCACAACCCGATGTGCGGCGACGACATCACCCTGCGGGTGCGCGTCGACGAGGCCGGTGAGCGCATCGTCGACCTGTCGTGGGAGGGCTCGGGCTGCTCGATCTCGCAGGCGTCCGCGTCGATGCTCGCCGCGCTGATCGAGGAGGACGGCGGCGACGCCGGCCTGCCGCGCGAGGACGCCGTGAAGCTCATCGACGGGTTCCGCGAAGCGCTGCGCTCGCGCGGCACGATTCCGCTCGACGAGGAGACCTTCGCCGACGCCGCAGCGTTGTCGGGGGTGTCGAAGTTCTCGGCCCGCGTCAAGTGCGCGATGCTCGCGTGGGTCGCACTCGAGGACGCCCTCGCCCGGGCCTGAGCCGGCGGACGAGGGCGTCGTCTCGGAGGCGCGTCACGCCGCCTGCAGCACCTCGCGCTCGAGTCGAGCGTAGGACGCTTCCATGCCGTCGGCCATGCCGGTGGCGAGGATCATGTCGCGGGTCTCTTTGTCGGGGTACTCGATGAGGAGCGTCAGCAGCGTCGCGCCGTCCTCCTCGTAGAACTGCAGGTCGTTCGTCGTCGACGGACCCTCCATGCCGATCATCTTCTCGGTGCTGACCGAGCGGCGCGGCTCGTCGAGGAGCAGGGTCTCGCCCTCGAAGCCGAAGCGTGTCTCGGGTTGACCGTCCTGTTCCCACACCGTCCGATAGTGCTGGCCGACGACGCACTCGACCATCGACCACCCGTCGGGCCCCAGCATCCACTTCTTCATCAGGTCGGGATCGTTGTGAGCGCGCCACACGAGCTCGCGCGGACCGTCGACGAGGCGGGTGATGCGGACGTGGACGTCGTCGAGCAGCTCGACGTTCGTCCCCTTGCCCTGGAACCAGTCGCGCAGGTCGTGGAGCACGGTGTCGAGCTGGCTCATCGCCAGGCGCGACCCCTCGACGGCGCCCATCGCGACGACCTGCTCGAGCGCCTCGACCGAGGTGAAGTACGTGATGTTCGAGAGCCGCGAACCGGTCGCGGTCTCGTCGAACGAGAAGCGCATCCGCATGGACGGGAACTCGGCGAGCGGCTCGCCGTTCTCGTCGGCGAACGCGTCGAGGACCTCGAAGCCGCGGCCCTCGTCGATCGCGAGGAACTCCCACGTGCCGCGGGAGGTCTCGCCCGTCGGGCTCGTCATCGCGTAGTGCGCGTGACCGCCGACCGTGAAGTCGAAGGCGGTGAAGGTGGCCGGCCACCCTGGAGGGCCCCAGAACCGCTCGAGCTGTCGCGGCTGCGTGAACGCACGCCACAGCCGGCCGACGGGGGCGTCGACGTCGGCCGTGAGCGTCATGGTGAGGTTCTCGGTGTCGGTGGTGATGTCGGTGACGGGCATGTCTCACTCCTTCGTGGATCGGTCAGTGCTCGGGCTCGGCCAGCAGTGCGTCGAGTCGGTCGACGCGGGAGCGCCAGAGGTCTTCGTAGCGGCCGAGCAGCGCACGGGCGCGGGCGATCATGTCGGGGTCCGCTCGGACGAGACGCTCGCGGCCCTCGGCGCGCTTGACGACCAGTTCCGCCGCCTCCAGGACGGCGACGTGCTTCTGGACGGCTGCGAACGACATGTCGTAGTCCGCGGCGAGCGCGGAGACGGACTGCTCGCGTTCGAGCGTGCGACGCAGGATGTCGCGCCGCGTCGCCGTCGCCAGGGCGTGGAAGACGCGATCGATCTGATCATCGCTGAGCTCCGTTTGTGCAACCATTTGGTTGTACGTTAGAACAGCGGATGCCTCGCGTCAAGAGGTCCCGGTGTCGGCGGGCCGATCAGGCCAGGGAGAGGAAGAGCTTCTCCAGCTCATCGGGGTCCAGGTCGGCGGATCCGTCGGGGTCGGTCAGGCACTCCCGCAACGCCGTCGAGATGACAAGGAACCCGGCTCGATCGAGCGCTTTGGACACGGCGGCGAGCTGCTGGACGACGTCGCGGCACGAGGCATCCCCCTCGACCGCGGTGATCACTGCGGCGAGCTGGCCCTGCGCGCGCTTGAGGCGATTGACCACCTTGCGCTTCGCCTCGGCATCGTGCGTGTCCGGATCGCCGACCTGTGCAGCCTCATCCATGTCGGCATCCTCTCGTTCTCGTCGAAGTGCCACTCACTATACCCCCCTGGGTATTAGTTTGGAGGCTTCGGGCCGATGGTGCACGAAAGAGGTGGCCGTGTTCGTCGACCTCAGCCGCGGCATCCACGTCTCGCAGGACCTCCGGACATACGCGGATGTCGCGCCGGCGCGGACGGTCGAATGTGAGCAGCAGGCGCGGGTATCTCGCTCGCATCGGTTTTCCGCACCAGGCTGTCTTCGCGCGGAGCGAGGGTCAGTTGTGAGAGGGACTGTAAGACGAGGCATCCGTTCTCGCGCTGGTGCGCCGCGGAGCCAGCGTCCTCGAACCGGACCTCTGTGGGCACCTCAACCCGGAGCACCGGCGCACGCTCCGCCGCCTGTCGTGGATGAGGGCGGCACTCCTGCGGATGCCCGGGGTTCGGGCTCGTGGACGTGCCGCGCGGCGCCGCGTGCTGAGCCGACCGCGCAGATCAGCGCGGACGTCCACGGGTGCGCTGTGTGCGACGAGCGCGAGCTGCGGACTCGGGCCGTCTCGGCCGCAGACCCCGCGACGTGCGCGGCGTGCAACCCGTGAGGGTCAGGCGTCGCCCGTGATGCCCCATCGGTCGGTCGGAAATTGCCCGGTCTGAAGGTCCTCGATGGCGTCCAGCACCTCGCTGCGATCGAGCACGTACTCGCGGGGGTAGTCGATCGCCTGGTCTCCGACGGTCAGATCGATCGTGTCGTCATCGTCATCGTCGTCGTCCTCCGTCGCCGCAGCGGCCGGCGAGATCGCGTTGACGATGCGCGTTCCCGACGGGTTCTGCGCGGTGAGGACGTACCTGTCGGGCCCACCGCCGATCATGACCTCCCACTCGCCGATGCGGTGCGTGATGAGGGTGTTCGCGATGCCGTCGAGGTCGTCGAGCCCCCACGGGTCAGTCTCGTCCGTCACCCCGCCATTATGAGACGTCAGCCAGTGCGTCGCCATCGTGTTCTTCGGTGCGGGGCCTTTCACGGGTGAGACGTTTCTCATCTGCGGGCCTGTTCGCGGCGCGTGATCTCGTTGGTTTTCGGGGTCTCGATGTCGGAGGTTGGTGGCAGAGTGCAGGTATGACGGAAGCGATGGAAAACCCCGGTGGTGAGGCGTATCTCGCCACCATCGCGGGGATCGTTGCGGACGTCGAGGACGTTGCTGTCGAACTCGCTCGCGCACAGATCCGGGAGCTTCGAGTACTCGCCGCGGCGGGTCGGTTGGCCGAGGAGCAGGGCGCGCACCCGAACGCGAAAGTGACCCTCCACGACATGGTGCTGCGGTCGATCTCAGCCGAAGTCGCCGGGGCGATGCGGACCACCGACCGGACAGTGCAACGCCGCATCGGGGAAGCCCGGGTGACGATCGAGGGGTTCCCGGCGGCGGTGGCGGCGTGGGAGTCCGGCCGGATCGTGCGCGGGCATGTGAAGGCGATAGTCGAGACCGGGCTGAACCTGCCCGCAGAGTTATGGGCGGAGTTCGAGAAGGTCGCGATCGAACGGTGCGAAGGTGAGACACCGAACCGGGTTCGAGGTGAGCTGGAGATCCTCGCCCACCGGATGCATCCACGGACCTTCGCCGAACGGCACGAGGAGGCGGCCGCGGGGCGGTGCGTGCGGTTGATCCCCGGGCGGGACGGAATGTCGGACCTGATAGCGACCCTCCCAACCGTGATTGCTGAAGGGATCCACGACCGGCTGACGCAGCAGGCGCGGGCGATCATCGATACTCGGGACGATCGCAGCACGGGCGAGAACGCCGACGTCGCCGCGACCGATGCGCGCACCACCGATCAGGTCCGCGCGGACGTGTTCGCCGACCTTCTCCTCGCGGGGACACCAGCGCTTGATGACACTCGTGACACGAGCGCCGGGCCGCTAGGCGCGATCCGCGCGCGGGTTCAGGTGCTCGTGCCGGCCGCCACACTCGCCGGTGCCGACGACGGGCCGTGCGACCTGACCGGCCGCTCCCCCATCGATCCCGCAACCGCCCGCACGCTCGCCGGGGCGACGCAGATCTGGGAGCGCCTGTTCCACGACCCCACCACCGGAGTCACCGTCTCAACCGACTCCTACCGGGTGCCGTCCGGGATGCGCAGATTCCTGCAAGCCCGCGACCAGCACTGCCGGTTCCCCGGCTGCCGGGTCGCCGCGATCCGGTGCGAGGTCGACCACACCCACGATCATGCGCTCGGCGGGCGGACAGAACTGTCCAACCTCGCCCACCTATGCCAACGGCATCATTCGATGGAGCAGTTCACCGCCTGGAAAGTGCGACAACTGAAGGGTGGTGTCCTCGAATGGACCTCACCCCTCGGCAGGATCTATCGCGAAGACGCACCCACCCCGGCCGTCGCCTTCACACCTGCCGCCACATACCCCGGCGACCCCGCACCCTTCTGAACCGCTCCGCCGCGCCTCAGTCGAGAGACGCACACGCGACGCACATCGTCGCCTGCGGCCGAACCTCCAGCCGGGCCTCGGGGATCGGACGACCGCACCGTTCGCACACCCCGTAGGTGCCGGCATCCACTCGCGAGAGCGCCGCCGCGACCTGCGCCAGTTCGTCACGGGTCGACGAGCGCAACGCATCGACCCGCTGCCACTCCCCCGACAGTGTCGAACCCTCGGGGTCGTGCTCGTCGTCGGCCGTCGCATCCGATCGGTCGACGCGCAACGCCGCATCGTCGGCATCGAGCCGGGCCAACTGCGCCTGCAGCTCCCGCTCGCGCGCACGCAACCGCTCGATCGAATCCATCCGGTCAGCGTAGGCCTACCCACCGACCCGGCGACCGTCAAGACCGTCGCGGCACCGGCATCCGCCCTCCAGAGTGGGGTGCAACGGAAGGAGCCCTCATGGCTGACAACGACGGCACCACGCACGACGACCCCGAAGAGATGCCCGACACGGAGGAACTCGAGGAGCCCAGCGTCGCGAAGGAGCCCGGCGAGGAGCCGAAGGCCTCGACTCCGCAGGATGGCGAGCCCAGTCACCACGCCGTGGGCATCGGCGTCATCGACTCCGACCCGGACGACTCTCAGGACGACTGACGGCCGTCGTCGGCGGCGCTGCCCGTCACGCTCACGCCCTCGTCACCGATGAAGCACTGCACCATGCGGTCCTTATCGATGCCGTCCCACCCGCTCTCGGTCGGCGTGTAGAACGAGTACTCGAGTAGGGAGTCCTCCCAGGGTTGTCCGACGAAGTCTTCGAAAGCCGGCAGACAGCCCTCATCGGCCGCTGTCGCTGTCCCGTCCTCACCGGGATAGTCACCGGCGGGAAGCACGAACACGTGGTAGACCTCGTAGGTGTGCGGGTCGCCGCACGGGATCGCCCGCACGACGTACACCGAATCCTCCGTGGCCCGAGGATGCACGGCGTCCGATTCGTCGAAGCAATCCCCCGCGACGAGATCGAACACGTCGAGTTCACCGCCGACCGTGATCACGCCGGAGGTGTCACGGTAGACCGCGCCCGAAAGCTGGTAGAGCGCGGCTTCCGAGCAGCCGGACAGCAAGGGGACCGCGACGACCACCCCCACCGCTCCGAGCGCAAGCGAGCGTCGGCGATGTGTCGACATGGGTCCCCCAGGAGTACGCATCGAACTGATGGCGTCAGAGTATCGGAGCCGTCACGAGGCGGTGCGACCCGAGCCCTCCACGCTCCAAGAGATCGTCTCGTCGTCGTAGCCGACCGCGCATCGGACCAGCCGGTCGCCGTGCGCCCACGACTCGGCGACAGGCGGGTAGTACCAGTAGTCGAGGGTCGAATCCTCATACGATTCGCCGACGAAATCGTCGAACGCGTCATAACAGACCTCGTCCGCCGCCTCGCCGACCTCGTCGTCGCCGGGGAACTCCGCCGTCGGCGACATCGCATCGGGGAAGTGGGATGCCCCGAGGTCGCTCTTCGCGTACAACTCGAATGAGTGCGGATCGTCGCATGGGATGAGCAGGACCGGCCACGGGCCGTCGCCGGCCATCCCACCCTCGGCGTAGGGATCGTCGAAGCAGTCGCCCACTCCGAGGTATTGGAACGCCATGTCGTTGTCGGTGTCCTCCACCTCCACAGGCGGCTGCGGCGGCGCCTCCTGCGCCCGCACCATCGCGCCCGCGACCGCGAGCGCGACCTGACTGCATCCCGACAGCACGGGTGTCATCGCCACGGCGACGACGACGGCAGCGACGATGAGCCGGCGCCGCGAGTGACGTATCGACATGATTCCCCCAGGAGCGCTCGTCGAGCTGACGGCGTCAGCGTATCGGAGCGCGGCCCTCGCAGACACGACGGGATGCCGGTGCCCCGCCGATAGGATGAGGGCGTCCCCCGGCATCCCGAGTCTTGGAGCCCAGCCGCGTGAGCACCCCAGTCACCCCCTCCGTCGCAGACACCGTCGAGAACGCCATCGCCACGCCGGAGCGGGAGCAGCCCTACGGCGCCCTCGGCCTGAAGCCCGATGAGTACGACAAGATCCGCGAGATCCTCGGCCGGCGCCCCACCTCGGGCGAGCTGGCGATGTACTCCGTCATGTGGAGCGAGCACTGCTCCTACAAGTCCTCGAAGATCTACCTGCGCCGCTTCGGCCAGAAGGTCTCGGACGAGATGAAGGAACGGCTCATGGTCGGCATGGGCCAGAACGCCGGCGTCGTCGACGTGGGGGAGGGCTGGGCCGTCACCTTCAAGGTCGAGTCCCACAACCACCCGAGCTACATCGAGCCGTTCCAGGGCGCCGCGACCGGCGTCGGCGGCATCGTCCGCGACATCATCTCGATGGGCGCGCGCCCCGTCGCGGTCATGGACCAGCTGCGCTTCGGCGACATCGACGACCCCGACACCGCCCGCGTCGTGCACGGCGTCGTCAGCGGCATCAGCTTCTACGCGAACTGCCTCGGCCTGCCGAACATCGGCGGCGAGACCGTCTTCGACAAGGTCTACCAGGGCAACCCGCTCGTCAACGCGCTCGCGGTCGGCGTCCTCCGCCACGAGGACATCAAGCTCGCCAACGCCACCGGCGCCGGCAACAAGGTCGTCCTGTTCGGCGCCCGCACCGGCGGCGACGGCATCGGCGGCGCCTCGATCCTGGCGTCCGACACCTTCGCCGACGGCGGCCCCACCAAGCGTCCCGCCGTGCAGGTCGGCGACCCGTTCGCCGAGAAGGTGCTCATCGAGTGCTGCCTCGAGCTCTACCAGGGCGAGCTCGTCGAGGCCATCCAGGACCTCGGCGCCGCCGGAATCTCGTGCGCGACGAGCGAGCTGGCCGCCAACGGCGGCTCGGGCATGAAGGTCGACCTCGAGAAGGTGCTGCTGCGCGACCCGTCGCTCACGCCCGAGGAGATCCTCATGAGCGAGAGCCAGGAGCGCATGATGGCGATCGTCGCTCCCGAGAAGCTCGACGCGTTCCTCGCCGTCGTCCAGAAGTGGGATGTCGAGACGAGCGTCCTCGGCGAGGTCACCGGAGACGGCCGCCTGCAGATCTTCTGGCACGGCGAGCAGATCGTCGACGTCGACCCCTCGACCGTCGCGGTCGACGGCCCCGTCTACGAGCGTCCCGTCGCCTACCCGACCTGGATCGACGCGCTCCGCGAGGACTCCGCCGCGTCCCTCGAGCGCAGCGATGACCCCGAGGTGCTGCGCGAGCAGTTCCTGAAGCTCCTCGGCAGCCCGAACCTCGCCGACACGTCCTGGGTCACCAACCAGTACGACTACTACGTCATGGGCAACACGGCCCTCAGCTTCCCCGACGACGCCGGCATGATCCGCGTCGACGAGGAGTCGGGTCTCGGCTTCGCGATCGCAACCGACTGCAACGGCCGTTACTGCCAGCTCGACCCGTACGCGGGTGCGCAGCTCGCCCTCGCCGAGGCGTACCGCAACGTCGCCGTCACGGGCGCCGAGCCCACCGCCGTCACCGACTGCCTCAACTTCGGCAGCCCCGAGAACCCCGAGGTCATGTGGCAGTTCGGGCAGACCGTCGACGGTCTCGCCGACGCCTGCTTCGAACTCGGCGTCCCCGTCACGGGCGGCAACGTCAGCTTCTACAACCAGACCGGCGACCAGCCCATCTTCCCGACCCCCGTCGTGGGCGTGCTCGGCATCATGGACGACGTCTCGCGCCGCATCCCCAGCGGCTGGCAGGATGCTGGCGAGAACATCTACCTGCTCGGTACGACCTCCACCGAGCTCGACGGCTCGGCCTGGGCCGACACGATCCACGACCACCTCGGCGGTCGCCCGCCGAAGGTCGACCTCGCCGGCGAGAAGACCCTCGCGGGCCTGCTGCAGGCCGCGCGCGACGAGATGCTCGTCTCGAGCGCGCACGACCTGTCGGCCGGCGGCCTCGGTCAGGCTCTCGCCGAGGCGACGACCCGGTTCGGCGTCGGCGCCCGCGTGTGGCTCCGCGAGATCATGGAGCGCGACGGTGTGGATGCCGCGACCGCCCTGTTCAGCGAGTCGACCGGCCGCGTCATCGTGTCGGTGCCGCGCGAGGAGGACGTGAAGTTCCGGGGCCTTTGCGAGGGACGCGGCTACCCCGTGCTCCGCATCGGCGTGACCGACGACGCCGCCGAGGGCGAGCAGGCGGCCCTCGAGATCCAGGGTGTCTTCACCGTCCCCGTCGCCGAGCTCCGTCAGGTCTCGAAGGCGACGCTTCCCGCCGCCTTCGGAGCCATCGTCGACGAGGCCACCGCGTGAGCGACGACCCGGAATACGCCGACTTCGTCGGGCGCAAGCGCGCCCGCACGAAGGTGGTCGCGTGGACCGTCATCGTCGCGATGGTGCTCGTGGGCGGCGGCGCGACCGTCCTCACCCTGCTGTTCGGCTGACCCGGACCATGGATGCCACCGCGCCTGCCCTGCCGGGTCGCGCGGTGCTGCAGCAGCGCTGGAGCGGCGCCTGCTTCCTGCACTGGCGGGTCGATCCGGCACGGGTCGAACCCCACCTGCCGCCCGGAACTGAACCCGACCTCTTCGACGGGTCGGCGTGGGTCGGGCTGATTCCGTTCGTCCTCAGTGAGTTCCGCTTCCTGCCGCTGCGCCCGGTCCCCTTCGTCGGCCGGTTCGTCGAGATCAACGTCCGCACCTACGCGAAGGATGCCGACGGCCGCCGCGGCGTCGTCTTCCAGACCCTCGAGGCCGAGCACCTCCTGCCGGTCCTCGGCGCGCGTGCCGTCTTCGGCCTGCCGTACCGCTGGGCGAAGGCCGCGATGCGAACGGACGGCGACGCGCTCGAGTACGCCTCGCGGCGGCATCCGGGGTTCGGTGACCGGACGCGCACCCGCATCCGCGTCGTCCCGGGGACCGAGGTCGTCGACGACGATCTGAGCCGCTTCCTCACGGCACGCTGGGGCTTCCACGAGCGGCACCTCGGCCGCACGATCTGGGCCGCCAACGAGCACGAGCCGTGGCCGCTGGTGCGCGCCGAGGTCGAGCGTCTCGACGACGGCCTGCTGGCGGATGCCGGCTTCCCCGACCTCGCCGACCGCGCGCCGGACTCGGTGCTCGCGATGCCCGCACGGCATCCCGGCGTCGTCACGCGCTTCTCGGGCGCCCAGCGGGTGCGCTGACGCGCGTCAGGCGGGGAGCGCGTCCCGCAGCCGCGCGAGGGTCGCCCGCCAGTCGTCGATCTCGTCGGACTCATCCCAGAGTTCGGCGAGCTCGGAGTCGCCGCCGACCTTGTCGAGCGCGGCGCGCGCCAGTGCCACGACGGATGTCGGCGGCGCGCCGACCCGCGCGAGGAAGCCTTCCACCGACTCGGCGTCCTCCTCCTCCGAGAGCGGAAGACCGGAACCGTGTGCGACCACGGCGGCCGCCGCGACGGCGATGGCGTCGCGGTCCGCGTCGTCCTCATCACCCGCCGCGTAGCCCTGCAGGACGTCGGTGACGAAAGCCCACGAGTCCGCCTCGTCGAGTTCCCACGCCCAGTCCGCGGCGGTGTCGTTGCCGAACGGTTCCTCGCTCCATGTGCCCATGCGGCAGAGCGTAGCGAGCCCGAGCGACATCCCGACATCCGATCCCTGGGAACGCGACCATCCGTCGCGGCTAGCATGGCGGCATGCAGCTCTGGATCGTGGGGGTCGGAGCCGCGCTGGCGGAGTTCTGGTGGGTCGCACCCGCCGCCGCAGGTGCCGGCGCGGTCGGGTTCGTCGGCGTCCGCCGCGGCCGGACGACCCGCGCCCGGCGCCTCGGGCTCACGGCCGCCCAGCATGAGCTGCAGCAGGCCCGATCCGACGCGGTCAGCGCGCGCGCCGCAGCGCGCGTCGCGCAGGCGGAACTCACCCGCGCCGAGGCCGAACGCGCCGTCGGCCGCGCCCACCCCGACGACGTCCGCACCGCGCGGCGCGCACTCGAGACGGCGCAGCGCGCCAAAGCCGCGGCGATCGCGACC
The DNA here is from genome assembly GCF_040676205.1 of Microbacterium sp. LMI1x-1-1.1. NCBI lineage: Bacteria > Bacillati > Actinomycetota > Actinomycetes > Micrococcales > Microbacteriaceae > Microbacterium > Microbacterium sp. LMI1x-1-1.1. The sequence continues at coordinate 609,596 of NZ_JBEGHM010000001.1, read as the reverse complement.
ATCCGCGTCGCCCGCGCCCGCGTCGGCGCCGAGCGCGCCGCCGTCCCCGCCCGCGGCACCGACCCGAAGCACCTCCCCCTCGCGCGCCTCATGGCCGCGCACGACGCGATCGCCGCACGCTGGATGGAGTACGAGACGGATGCCGCCCGCCGCCTCGCCTTCCCCGCGCTCAGCGACGTGCGCGTCCCCGCCACGGCCGAGTTCCTGCGCCTCGAGGGAATCGCCCGCGAGCACCGCCCGGCATCCGCCACCGCCACCCTGACGCCCGAGCAGTTCTCGACCTACCGGGCTGCCGTCGACGACACCGGGCGCGCGTTCGCCGCCGCGGAGCAGGAGGCCTGGCGCCTCGCCGGACACCGACCCGACGACGCCCCCGCGGACCACTCGACCGCTGCCCGCTGGACGATCGTCGCGACCGAGGCGATCGCCCGCTCGGTGGACGGGATCTCGCGTGCCGCCGAGGGCGCGGCATCCGCTCTGGACGCCTACCGCTCACGGCGGGACGGTCGCGACCGCGACCAGCACCGCCCGTAAGGTGTAGCGAGTGACCGATTTCTGGCAATTCGCGGGCCACTACTGGTGGCTCGTGTTCCCGCTGTTCGGGCTCGCCTCCGCGGCGAGCGGATCGTTCGCCGCGTCGTCGAAGCGGCGACACAAGCAGCGCCTCGAGATCATGAAGGCCAAAGCCGAACTCACGGCGGCGCGCGCGGCGGCCAAGCGCGGCATCGGGTCGGCCTCCGCCGCCGAGATCGACGCCCCCTCGCAGTCCGTCGCGGACCAGGCCGACGACCTGCGCGCCGTCCACGACGAGGTCACGCACCGCTGGCTCGACTACGAGCTCGACGTCGCCAAGCTCATCGCGTTCCCGTCGATGAGCAACGGGCGCGACCCCCTCACCGCCGGGTTCCTCCGCGCCAAGAAGATCGCCGACCGCGCCCGCCCCGCCGACGGCTCGAAGCCCACGGCCGAGCAGGTCGCCGAGTACCGCCGGGCCGTCACCGACTTCGAGGTCGCCTTCGACCTCGCCGAGCGCGAAGCGCGTCGCACCCGTGACTCGGGACTGACGGATGCCGAGCGCAAACGGCTCGCGACGGCATCCCGCATGCTCGCCGTCGCCACCGATGACGCCGCGACGCCGGCGGAACGCCACCTCGCCTATCAGCGCGTTCGCGAGGAGATCGACGGGCTCATCGCCCTGTCGGATGAGGCGGTCGAGGTGCTCGAGAAGAAGGTCGCCCAGCCGCTGACCGAGCGCCCGAACGACAACGGGGACCCGGCCGAAGCCGGATCCCCGTGACCTCACCGACCGATCAGTCGGTGACGATCGTGTCGTAGGCGTCGGGGTTCTTCGTCAGCCACTCGTCGATGGCATCGGCGTACTTGCCCTCGCCGTACTTATTGACGACGGTGTCCTCGAGGCTCGCGTACTCCTCATCGTCCAGCTTGATGCCGGCGATGAGCTTCGCCGCCTCGGGGTTCTCCTCCTTGAAGCCGTCGGTCGCGAGGAAGTGCAGGGCCTCAGCCTCGCCCATCGCGCCCTTCGGGTCCTCGAGGTCCTTCAGGTTGTACTTGTCGTTGGCCCAGAACGGACGCCACGACGTCACGACGATGTCGCGCTGCGCGGCCTCGGCGCTGTCGAGCTCGGTGAGCATCGCCGCCGTCGACGACGTGACGAGCTGGTAGGTGTCCTCCAGCCCGTACTCGGGCAGCATCGACTCCTGCGTCTGCTTCGTCAGACCAGCGCCGGGCTCGATGCCGTAGATCTTGCCGCCGAAGCGGCTCGCGTTCGCCTTCAGCTCATCGATCGAGTCGATGTCGACGTAGTCGGGCACCGCGATCGTCAGCTTCGCGCCCTCGTAGTACGCACCGAGGTCCTCGATCTGGTCCTTGTACTGGTCCATGTAGGACTTGTGGGTCAGCTCGGGCCAGGCCGACGGGTAGATGTCGACGTCACCCTGCGCGAGACCGGCGTAGAGCGGTCCCGCCTCGGTGAGCTCCTGCATCTTGACCGTGTAGCCGACCTTCTCGAGCTGGTCCTGGAGCAGGTACGCGGTGCTGAGGCCGTCGGTCCACGAGGGCAGGTAGCCGAGCGTGATGGTGCCGAGGTCGCCCTCGCCACCCCCGTTGGATCCGCCGCCGTTCTCGACGTCGTTGCCGGTCGCGCAGCCGGCCAGGGCGAGGGATGCCGCAGCGCCGATCGCGAGGATGCCGGTCAGGTGTCGCTTGTTCATGTGTGCCTTCCGTATGTGATTGCTGGTTCCGTATCGAGCAGGTCAGGTGGGTCAGACGCCCACGGGCTCCGGTGCGGGAGTCGGGGTCGAGACGCGAGCGTCCTTCGGTGCGCGACGACGCGCGATCGCACCGAGCAGCGAGCCGCGCTGCGTCTTCAGAGCGCCGAGGGCTCCCGTCAGGCGGTCGAGGTAGACGGCGAGGATGACGACGCTGAGGCCGGCCTCGACGCCCTTGGCGATGTCGACGGTCGACATGGCCTGGACGATCTCCTTGCCGAGGCCGTCGGCGCCGGCGATACCGGCGATGACCGCCATCGACAGGGCCAGCATGATCAGCTGGTTGACGCCGGCCATGATGCTCGGCATCGCGAGCGGCAGCTGCACGCCGCGGAGGATCTGGCCCGGGGTCGCACCGAACGCGTGGCCGGCCTCGACCGTCTCGCTGTCGACGCCGCGGATGCCGAGCTCGGTCAGACGCACGCCCGGGGGCAGCGCGAAGATGACGGTCGCGACGACACCGGGCACGACGCCGATGCTGAAGAACACGATGGCGGGGATCAGGTAGACGAACGCCGGCATGCTCTGCATGAGGTCGAGCACGGGGCGGAGGATCGCGCTGAACGTGTCGTTGCGGGCCGCGGCGATGCCGAGGGGCACGGCGATGACGACGGCGATGATCGCCGCGACCAGGACGAGCGCGAGCGTCTGCATCGAGGTCACCCACTGGCCGACCCCGAGGATGAGGACGAAGCCGACGACCGTGCCGATCGCGAAGCGCCACGAACGGAGCACCCAGGCGAGCGCCGCGAAGATCACGATCACGGCGACGATGGGCAACGACAGGAGACCGTTCGCGAGCGCGTCGACGAACCAGCCGACGACGGCCGAGACACCGGACAGCAGCCAGCCGAGCGTGTCGCGGATCCACGCCACGCCTGCTTCGGCCCACTCACCGATCGGGATGCGGAAACCACCCATCAGCGCACCTCCTCCTTCTCGGTGGCCGGTCCGTCGACCGCGCCGCCGGCCAGTGCCTCATCGATCACGGAGCCGGGCACCGGGTCGAGGATCACGGGGATCTCCGTCGTCTCGGTCGTCGACGGGCCGAGCGCGGTGAGCAGCGTGATGCGCGGGATGACGCCGACGAGGCGACCCTCGGCATCCGTCACCGCGAGCGGCAGCGGCGACTCGGCAGCGGGGACGAAGAGGTCCATGAGGACGTCGTCCTGGCCGACGGCCTGCGGCACCGGCCGGAGCGCGGAGGCCAGCGAGCTCTCGCCGCGGCGGACCAGCTTGAGCGCGTCGCGGTCGCTCACCATGCCGATGAGCTTGCGGCTGCGGTCCGTCACGTAGACGGCGGCCATGCGGGCGTCGCGCATGGTGCGCAGAGCCCGGCGGGGGCCGGCGGCATCCGTCACCGAGACGGAACCCGGACGCTCCATGACGTTGGCGGCGGTGAGGACGCGAGCGCGGTCGACGTCCTGCACGAACTGCTCGACGTAGTCGTTGGCGGGGTCGGTGAGGATGTCCTCCGGCGTGCCGATCTGCACGATGCGGCCGTCCCGCATGACCGCGATCCGGTCGCCGAGGAACATCGCCTCGTTGAGGTCGTGCGTGATGAAGATGATCGTCTTCTGCAGCTTGTGCTGCAGCTCGAGCAGCTGCTCCTGCATCTCGCGACGGATGAGCGGGTCGAGCGCGCTGAACGCCTCGTCCATGAGCAGGATGTCGGTGTCGGCGGCGAGCGCACGGGCGATGCCGACGCGCTGCTGCATGCCTCCCGACAGGGCCGACGGCAGCTTGTCGCCCCAGCCCTCGAGGCCGACGAGCCCGAGGATCTCCTCGGCCTTCGCGAGCCGCTCGGCCTTGCCGACGCCCTGCAGTTCGAGCGGGTAGGCGACGTTCGCCGCCACCGTGCGGTGCGGCAGCAGCGCGAAGTGCTGGAACACCATGGCGATGCGCTCACGACGGATGCCGCGGAGCTTCGCGGCCGGGATGCCGGTGATCGGCTCGCCGTGCACGAGCACCTCTCCGCCGGTCGCGTCGTGCAGCCCGTTGAGCATGCGGATGATGGTGGACTTCCCCGAGCCCGACAGGCCCATGATCACGAAGATCTCGCCCCGCTCGACGCGGAAGCTCGCGTCGATGACGGCGGCGGTCCCGGCATCGCGGACCTGGTCTCGGGGTTCCCCGGCCTTCAGGCGCTTGACCGCCTGGCCGGGATTGCGTCCGAAGACTTTGAACAGATTCTTCGCTTCGACAGCGGCAGTTGTCACGTGCTTCCCTCGGCGGGCGCGCACGCGTCCGCATCGGTAGCGCCCGGGTGGCGATCACCGGCATCCGCACGAGCGAAACCTCACTCGAGTGCAGAGCTTCGGCGACGAACATCGGGTCCATCGCCCAGACCGCCGACCATACGTCCGCTCGTCACCACGCCCTGAGGCGCCGGCTCGAACGGCCGCGGACTGGTCGTCGAGGGCACGAGGCCCACGTTCGACGGTAACGAAGTCGGTTGACGTGGATCAAATCGAGCCACCCCCTTGACCTCCTCCCGAAGCGCGGATATCACGCGCGCGCACCCGCCGCGAGAGCACCCCGTCCACGCCCGCGGGGGTGCAGAGTGGAGGGAGTCCACCCGGAATGAGGAGCACCACGCATGAGCGATTTCGCCCGACGCATCGACGCCACGACGATCGACCACCTGAGGTCGACGGGCGCCACGAAGTGGTCGGCCGACGACGGGTCACTGGGTGCCTTCGTCGCCGAGATGGACTTCGGGATCGATCCCGCGATCACGGCGGCTCTCCACCGCGCGGTCGACGCCGGGTCGTTCGGGTACATGCCCAGGGGGATCAGCTCCGATCTGTCCGAGGCGACCGCCGAGTTCGTGGCGCGGCGGTACGGCTGGCAGGTCGCGGCATCCGACGTCCAGCCGGTTCCCGACGTGATCATGGGACTCGAGCTGGCCATGGAGCACTGCTCCGCGCCGGGCTCGAAGATCATCGTGCCCACGCCGTCGTACATGCCGTTCCTCTTCGTGCCCCCGATGCGCGGACGCGACGTCATCGAGGTGCCGCTCGCCGTCCGCGACGGGCGGTACGAGTTCGATCTCGATGCCCTGCAGCGCGCCTTCGACGACGGCGGGAACCTCCTGCTGCTCTGCAACCCCTACAACCCCGTCGGCCGCGTGTTCTCGCGGGACGAGCTGATCGCGATCTCGGAGGTTGTGGAACGCAACGGCGGGCGCGTCTTCTCCGACGAGATCTGGGCGCCTCTCGTCTACAGCGGATCGACCCACACCCCCTATGCGACGGTCTCCCGCGCCGCGGCCGCGCACACGATCACGGCGATGAGCGCCTCGAAGGCGTGGAACCTCCCCGGGCTCAAGTGCGCGCAGCTCGTGCTCACGAACGACGCCGACCGCGAGACCTGGGAGAGGCTCGGCCCGTTCGCCGGGCACGGAACCAGCAATCTCGGCGCCATCGCGAACGCCACGGCTTACCGCGAAGGCGACCCCTGGCTCGCCGACCTCGTGCCCTACCTCGAGCACAACCGCGACACCCTGCTCGACCTCGTCGCCGAGGAGATCCCCGACGCATGGATGCCGAAGCCCGAGGGGACGTACGTCGGGTGGATCGACCTCCGCGCGGCCGGGCTCGGCGATCGCCCCGCCGAGCTCCTCACCCGCGAAGCCGGCGTGGCGCTGACCGAGGGGTCGATGTGCGGCGTCGCCGGCACGGGTTTCACCCGGCTGATCTTCGCGACGCCGCGACCGATCCTGGAACAGATCGTGCGCCGGGTCGGCGCCGCCGTCCGGGGCTGATCCGGGGCTGACTTCTCTGACGACGAACCCCGCGGCACCCATCAGGGGTCGCGGGATTCGTCGCATCCGGCTGTTGACAGCGTCGAGGTTCAGTGGTTACCTACTCATGTAACTAACCAACGAACGAGAACGCGGAGTCGGAATGGTCGACGAAGGACGCCCGCTCTTCCTGCAGATCGCAGAGAGCGTCGAGGACTCGATCATCGACGGCAGCCTGTCCGAGCAGGAGCAGGCTCCGTCGACGAATGAGCTGGCGGCCTTCCACCGCATCAATCCGGCCACCGCGGCGAAGGGAATCGCGATGCTCACCGACAAAGGCGTCCTCGTGAAGCGCCGCGGCATCGGCATGTTCGTCGCCGACGGCGCTCGCGAGCTGCTCCTCACCGAACGGCGTTCGGCCTTCGCCGACCGCTACCTCGACCCCCTGATCGCCGAGGCACGCAAGCTCGGCCTCGGCCCCGATGACCTCGCGCGCCTGCTGACCGAGCGCGCCACGACCACGAAAGGAACGTCACGATGACCGCCGTCATCGAGGTGAAGAACCTCACCAAGCGTTACCGCGACACCACCGCCGTGGATGACATCTCGTTCACGATCGAGCGCGACGCCATCTATGGCCTCCTCGGCCGCAACGGCGCAGGCAAAACGACCGTGATGTCGATCCTCACGGCGCAGAACTTCGCCACCGCGGGCGATGTCCGCGTCTTCGGGGAGGCCCCCTACGAGAACGCCGCCGTCCTCAGTCGGATGTGCTTCGTGCGCGAGAGCCAGAAGTACCCCGACGACGCGACGCCGACGCACGCCTTCCGCATCGCCCGGCTGTTCTACCCGAATTGGGACCAGGGGGCCGCCGACCGGCTGATCCGCGAGTTCCGCCTGCCGATGAAGACGCGCATCAAGAAGCTCTCGCGCGGCCAGCTCTCGGCCGTCGGCGTCATCATCGGCATCGCCGCCCGCGCCGAGGTCACCTTCTTCGACGAGCCGTACCTGGGGTTGGATGCCGTCGCCCGCCAGATCTTCTACGACCGCCTCCTCGAGGACTACGCCGAGCACCCGCGCACGATCATCCTCTCCAGCCACTTGATCGACGAGGTCGCCAACCTCCTCGAGAAGGTCCTCGTCATCGACGCCGGCCGCATCGTCATGGACGAGGACACCGAGTCCATCCGGGGACGCGCGTCGACGATCGTCGGCGAGACCTCCGTGGTCGAGGAGTTCGTCGCGGGTCGCGAGGTCATCCACCGCGAGAGCCTCGGACGCACCACGAGCGCCACCCTCCTCGGCGCGCTGAGCTCCGAGGACCGCGCCGAGCTCTCGCTGGCGGGCCTCGACGTCCTGCCGGTCTCGCTGCAGCAGCTCATCGTGCGGCAGACGCAGAACGCCGTCCACACCGACGAAGGAGCACTCCGATGAACCGCACCCTCAACGTCGTGCGCATGCAGCTCGTCAACCGCGCCACCTTCATCTGGGTGCCGCTGATCGTGCTGGGCGGCACGCTCGCCATCAGTCTCCTCATCTTCGGCATGCTCTCGACGAGCGCCATCGACACCACGACGATGTTCGGCGGCGGAGCGCAGGCTCCGCTCTGGTACTTCCTGGCCGTGGGCGTCCAGGCACTCACCCTGAGCTTCCCGTTCTCGCAGGCCATGAGCGTGACGCGGCGAGAGTTCTACCTCGGCACGCTCCTGACCGCCGCGCTGACCTCCGTCGGTCTCGCTGTGATCTTCGTCATCGGCGGGTTCATCGAGCAGGCCACGCGCGGGTGGGGCATGAACGCCTACATGTTCCGCCTCACCTGGATCTGGTCGCAGGGGCCGCTCGTGGCAGGGCTGTTCTTCGCCGTCGTCGCGATGCTGTTCTTCGTCGTCGGCTTCTTCTTCGCGACCGTCTACAAGCGCTGGGGCAACCTCATCCTCACCGTCCTGCTGATCGGACTCGGGCTGGTCCTCGTCGGCGGCCTCTGGATCGTCGGACGGATGGATGCCTGGGGTCCGGTGTTCACCTGGTTCGGCTCGCTGACCCCGATCGCCCTGACGGGTGCACTCGTCCTCGTCACCGCCGCTCTGTCGGCCGTCTCGTACGGGACGCTCCGACGAGCCATCGCCTGAGGACGACACCCTCCGACGGCCGCGGCCGGGGATCGCCTGGCGCGATCCCCGGCCGCGATACGATTCGATCCACTCGACAGGGCGGTGGGGAGCACGATGGCACGTCTGACACCGGGTACGCAGAATGACAGGGATGCCGCCGTCGCCGCCGCATCCGCTGCGTCAGGCCGACCCGACCCGGAGTTCGACGCTCGCCTCGACGACGTGTTCCCCGTCCTGCACGGCCTGTTCCTGCAGCTCTACGGCGAGCGCGAGGACGGCCAGGAGGCCCTTGCCGACGTCATCGCCGCCGCCGCCGCGAGCTGGCGCGACCGCCCCGCCGATCTCAAGGCCCTCGACCGGCGACGCCTCGCCGACCCGTACTGGTTCCTGTCGGAGAAGATGCTTGGCGGCGTCTGCTACGTCGACCGCTACGCGGGGTCCCTCCGCGGCATCCGGGATCGCATCCCGTACTTCCAGGAGCTGGGTCTCACCTACCTGCACCTGATGCCGCTGTTCGATTCCCCCGAGGGCAACAACGACGGCGGCTACGCGGTGTCGAGCTACCGCGCGGTCGACGACCGCCTCGGCACGATGGAGGACCTCGCCGCCCTGTCGGCGGAGCTGCGCGGGGCGGGGATCTCGCTCGTCGTGGACTTCATCTTCAATCACACGAGCAACGAGCACGAGTGGGCGCAGAAGGCGATCGCCGGCGTCCCCGGGTACGAGGACTTCTACCTGATCTTCCCCGACCGCACGATGCCCGATCTCTACGAGCAGACGGTCCGCGAGATCTTCCCCGACGACCACCCCGGCGCGTTCGTGCAGCTGCCCGACGGCCGCTGGATCTGGGCGACGTTCTACCACTTCCAGTGGGACCTCAACTATGCGAACCCGGCGGTCTTCCGCGCCATGGCGGGCGAGATGCTGTTCCTCGCGAACCAGGGCGTCGAGGTGCTCCGCATGGACGCCGTCGCGTTCATCTGGAAGCGGCTCGGCACCACCTGTGAATCGCTTCCCGAGGCGCACCTGCTGCTGCAGGCGTTCAACCAGGTCCTCGCCCTCGGTGCCCCGTCGGTGCTCTTCAAATCCGAGGCCATCGTGCACCCGGACGAGGTCATCACCTACATCTCGCCCGACGAGTGCCAGCTCTCCTACAACCCGCTGCAGATGGCGCTCGGCTGGGAGGCGCTGGCGACCCGCGACGGACGCCTCCTGCAGAAGGCGCTCGACGAGCGGCACGCCCTGCCCGCCGGCACCGCGTGGGTGAACTACGTCCGCAGCCACGACGACATCGGCTGGACCTTCGCCGACGAGGATGCCGCGACCCTCGGCATCGACGGTTACTCGCACCGCCGGTTCCTCAACGACTTCTACGTGGGGCGCTTCGACGGCACGTTCTCGCGCGGCGTGCCGTTCCAGGAGAACCCGAAGACCGGCGACGCCCGCGTCGCGGGGACCACGGCGTCCCTCGCCGGCGTCGAGGCTGGCGACCCGGGCGGCGAGGACCGCGTCATCCTGGCGCATGCGCTCGCGCTGTCGACCGGCGGCATCCCTCTGCTCTATCTCGGTGACGAGCTCGGGCAGCTCAACGATCACTCGTACCTCGACGACCCCGCGCACGCCGGCGACAGCCGCTGGGTGCACCGTCCCGCAGCGGATGCCGCGGCGTTCGCCGCGCGGCACGACACCGCCACGGTCGCGGGGCGCATCCACGCCCGGCTCACCGCGCTCATCGCGGCCCGCCGCCGGACGCCCGAGTTCGCGGGCAATCCACTGACGCCGTTCCACACGCCGCATCCGTCGGTGGTCGGGTTCCAACGCGTCGGCGCCGGCGTCGTGCTCGTGCTCGCGAACGTGGGGGACGACGCGGTGACGGTCGGCCGAGAGACGCTCTCGGGGTTCGAGGCGACAGCGATCGACGTCGTCACGGATGCCGCCGTGGATCTGACCGACGGCCTCGAGCTCGCGCCGCACGGCGTCCGCTGGCTGCGGGTACAGCGTCAGCGGATGCAATAGATTCCGCGCGGCGCGCCGCGGCATCCCTCGCCTGATTGGCGTGTCGCCGCCGAAACTGTTGCATCCGCTGGCGGGTCGCGTCGAGGACCCGTCCGTCAGCGCTCTTCGGCGGCCTCGGTGTGGTGTCGGATGACCTCGGCGACGACGAAGTTGAACCACTTCTCGGCGAACTCGGGGTCGAGGTCCGCCTCTTCGGCGAGGCGTCGCAGGCGCGCGGTCTGCTGCTCCTCGCGCGAAGGATCGGATGCCGGCATGCCGTGCTCCGCCTTGAGGACGCCGACCTGCTTCGTGCAGCGGAATCGCTCGGCGAGCATGAACACGAGGGCGGCGTCGATGTTGTCGATGCTGGATCGCAGGGTCTGCAGCTGGACGTTCGGGTCGGTCATGATTCCTCCGGCGACGAGAGTACCGCGGTCGGTGATGAGACTCAGCCGTGCAGGAAGTCCTTGCGCGCCGGCTCGTGCACGGGCTCGAGCCAGAGCTTCACGACGACCCCGACGGCGGACGGCGGTGTCTCGGGCAGCGTGACGCGGAGGGCGTCGGCATCCTGGGTCCATTCGGCCGAGCCCGCGCCGAGCACCGTGAGCTCCGCGATGCGGCGTCCGAGCAGACCGCTCGAGCGTCCCCACGAGCGGATCGACGCGACGCCGTCCTCGGGCCAGCGGAGCACCGTCGCGTAGACGTAGTCGCCGGTGACGTCGGTGCGGGTCGTGAAGCGGACGTCCTCGGACGTGTACGGCGCGAACGCGTCGTCGATCATCGACCCCGCGACGACCTCGGTGGGTCCCTCGCCGGGGATGAGCCAGGGCCGGGTCCCGAAGATCGCCTCGCCGTTGACGGTGAGCCAGTCGCCGATCCCCTCGAGCATCTCGCGCTCGGCCGGGGCGATCGTGCCGTCGGCCTTCGGCCCGATGTTCAGCAGCAGGTTGCCGTTCTTTGCGACGACGTCGACGAGTTCGCCGATCAGGTCGTCGACGCTCTTGTAGTCGTGGTCCTCGATCCAGCCCCACGACGTCTTGCCGACCGAACTGTCGTTCTGCCACACGTCGGGGCGGATGCCGGGCATCGCCCCGCGTTCGATGTCGTAGACCGCGCTCCCCTCGGCGAACGCCGTCCACTTGTAGTTGATGACGACGCCGCGGCCCCACTCGGCCGCACGGTTGTAGTAATACGCCGCGAGCATGCGGATGTAGGGCTCGAAGGCGGGCTGCTCGAGCCACCAATCGAACCACAGCACCTGCGGCCGGTATTTGTCGATGATCTCGACGGTGCGCAGCAGCCAGTCCTCGAGGAAGAGCTCGTTCGGCGCGGTCTCCTCGCGCTGGGCGGGCCCGTACAGGTCGAAGAAGCGCGCATCGCGGACGTCGGAGTCGAACCGCATCCCGCCGTTCTGGAAGAACCAGTGCTCGGCACGGTGCGAGGAGGCCCCGCGCACCATCCACGCGTCGTCGACGGCCGTCATGAGGTCGCCGAACACGTCGCGTCTGGGCCCCATCTGGGCCGCGCTCCACCGCGACCGGTCGGTGTCGTACATCGCGAACCCGTCGTGGTGCTCGGCGACGGGCACGACGAACTGGGCGCCCGCGCGGCGGAACACCTCGGCCCACTCGGCCGGGTCGAAGCGGTCCATCGTGAACGAGGGGATGAAGTCCTTGTACCCGAACTGATCGTGCGGCCCGTAGGTCGCGCGGTGGTGCTCGAACGCGCGATCGGCTTCGAGGTACATCGTGCGCGAGTACCACTCGCCCTGGGCGGGGACCGAGGGGATGCCCCAGTGGATGAAGATCCCGAACTTCGCATCGCGGTACCAGAGCGGCGGTTCGTACGCCCGCAGCGATTCCCACGTCGCGTCGTACGGGCCGGCGTCGATGACGTCCTGCACCGCGGCGATCGCCGCCGAGTTGTCGCTGACGTCGACCCGAGGGGGGAGGGATGCCGGGTCGAGGGGCTCGAGAGGGGAGTCGGCCATGCCCCCGATCCTGGACCCCGCGCGACCGAATTGCAACGTTGGAAAAGCGTCGGTCAGAGATCCACCCGTCGGCCGAACCGGCGTTCGCCGCGGGGCCGGGGCGAGCAGGTCGCCACCGATCGCAGTCGGACGATCTCGTGCGGCTGCAGGCCGGCGGCCTCGCCGAAGTCCTCGAGCGAGGTGAACCCGCCGTTCTTGCCGCGCGTCCGCACGGCGCGACGTGCCTTGGTGCGGGAGAGGCCCGGCAGCTCGGCCAGCTCGTCCGCCGTCGCGTTCTGCACGTCGACGGGTTCGGCCGGCTCCGCCGTCTGCAGCAGGTCGGCGGACGACGCGCCGACCGAGGCGGCCAGGCGCGTCGCCTCGGTCGAGCGCGTCGGAGCCGCGGAGCGGGTCGAGGCCGCAGAGCGGGCCGAGCCGGAGGATGCCGCGGTCGTGGCGCGCTTCGAGGACCGCTGGGTGGATCGCCGTCCGCGCGAGCCGTGGGTCGATGTTCGCGCCGCTCCCCGCGACGTGCGGGCCTCCCACCGCGACCGCAGCCACCCGGGGTTCAGGATGAGTGCGAAGACGATGCCCCCGAGGTGGGCGACCGCGTTGACCATGCTGGTCAGCCCGCCCCAGAGCTCGGTGATCACGGAGATGTACAACAGCCCGCTCACGGCGGTCGCCACGAACGCGGCACGTCGACGAGAGACCAGCCCCACGATGAGGAAGCCGATCCACGCCGACCCCGGCCCGAAGAAGACGAGGAGGAGCCACGAACTGACGCCGAGCAGCCAGCCCCAGCTCGGCACCCCGCCGTCGCGGGCGGGCGTGCTCACGCGTAGTCCCGCACGTTCAGCACCATCGTCACGGTGTCATCCTCGTCGCGCGTCTCGGAGACGAGTTCGAACCCCGCCTGATCGGCGCGGGAGCGGATGCGCTCGGCGACCGCACGCTGTACGTGACGGGCGTAGGCGGCATCCACTCGCATCATGAGGGCGGTCGCCTCGGCCTCGGTCACCTCGTGGCCGTCGAGCCGCGACAGGTGGGCGCCCCAGACCCCGTCGTCGGTCCGCGACATGACGATCTCGACGCCGTCGATCGTCGCCGTCAGCACCCCGTCGACGAGCGCGGCATCCGCCCCGCCCAGGTCGGCGAGCGCGGCCGCGAGCAGGTCGGGGTCCTTCATGCGGGTCTGCACGGCGATCGGGACGGCCTCCGACTCGCCGCGGGGGCCGGACGTCGCCCGCGAGTTCAGGGCGATCGCGCCGAGGGCGCCCGTACCGCCGACGGCCGCGGCGGCGGCGAGGGCGGCGGGGAGGAGGATCAGCGAGATGCTCATCGGGAGGTTCCCTTTCTGATGGATGCCACGCGGTCACCGCGCACGCCCAGATCGTCCAGCAGGTCGGCGAGCGCGGCATCCGTCGCCCACCCGTTGACGGCGACGGCGCCGTCGGCGGAGATGCGCACTTCGAGGGCGTCCCGGCCGCCGTCGCGCGCGATGCGGTCGACCTCCGCGGCGTACCGGGGCGTGAGGGCGCGGATCGACTGGTTCTGCGACCCGATCCACGGCCGGCGCGTGTCGGGGAGGTCGGCGAGGTACGGTCCGTCGCACAGCAGGTCGGTCGCGGCGAGCAGGCGCGCGACGCCGTCGCGCTCCGCGGCCCAGGCCTGCAAACGGTCCAGCGTGTACCCCGAGAACGCCATGACGCCGAGTCCCGCGTCGCGGAACGCCTCGGCGACCGTGGCGAGCGCGTCGGCCTGATCGAACGGCTCGCCGCCGAGGAGTGTCACGCCGTCGGCGCCGGCGGCACGTGCGTCCTCGACCCACCGCGACGCGAGATCGGCGGGGTCATCGAGCAGCGCCCCCCGCTCGGCCCACATGTGCGGGTTGAAGCATCCGGGGCAGCGGACCGAACACCCCTGCACCCACACCGCCGCCCGCAGCCCCGGGCCCTCGGCCGCGGTGGCCGGCACGAAACGCGACCACCGCAGCGCTGCACCGCCGCGCGGGGGCGACGTCGTCCCGAGGAGGCTGCCCTCCCCGCCGACGCCGAGCGACTGGGTGACGATCACCGGTCCCGATCCTCCTGCACGAGGGAATCGGATGCCGCCGACGCGACGCGCGTGTAGTCCTCGGTGAACTGCGACGAGGCCGTTTCGGCGTCGAGCAGCGCCTCGAGCTGCTCGATGTAATCGAGGCACTCGGCCCCCGTCATCCCGAAGGTCTCGGCCGCGACCGACCCGTCGGAGCGCAACTGCACCACGAGCTTCTTCATGTCCGACTCCCGTTCCTGCGTGTCTCGACCGGTCAGTAGTCCACGGTACGACCGCCGCGACGCGACGACAGGGCCCCGTGGGTCTCCGTGCCGCTCGCGGTGACGTCGTGCGCGTCGAGGTCTTCGGTCCCGGTCGCGCCGACGGCGCGCTGGGCGGCCCAGGCGCGGATGCGCTGGACCTCCTCGGCCTGCGTGACCGCGAGAGGGATCATCGTCTCGACGACGCGGGTGACGACATCGGTGGTGATCGTCTTCCGGCCGCTGAAGCCCTCGTACAGGGCGGCGACCACGGCCTGCTCGATCTCGGCGCCCGAGTGGTTCTCGCTCGCGGCGACGAGGGCGGCGACGGCCGCCTCATCGTTCGCGATCGCGTCGAGCCCGTTGGCCGGGGTCGCGTGCGCGGCGAGCTGCAGCGACCAGATGACCTCGCGCTCGACGGTCGTGGGCAGGTCGACGAAGAAGATCTCGTCGAAGCGCCCCTTGCGCATGAACTCGGGCGGGAGGGCGTCGATGTTGTTCGCGGTCGCGACGACGAAGACGGGGTGCTTCTTCTCCTGCATCCAGGTCAGGAACGTGCCGAACACGCGTGCCGTCGTGCCCGAGTCTCCCTGCCCCGTGGTGTTCGAGAAGCCCTTCTCGATCTCGTCGACCCACAGGATGCAGGGGGCCACCGCCTCGGCGGTCGCGATGGCCGTCCGCAGGTTCTGCTCGCTCGAGCCGACGAGGCCCGAGAAGATCCGGCCGATGTCGAGCCGCAGCAGCGGCAGCCCCCACGAGGCCGCCGTCGCCTTCGCGGTCATCGACTTGCCGCAACCGGGGACGCCCGTGATCAGCACGCCCTTCGGCGAGGGCAGCCCGTACTCGTGTGCGCTCGGCAGCCACGACCCGTTGCGGCGCTCGAGCCAGCGCTTCAGGTTGTTGAGGCCGCCGACATCGTCGAGGTCGAGGTCGCCCGTGACGAACTCGAGCACGCCGGACTTGCGCACCACCTGGCGCTTCTCGTGCAGCACGACGCGGATGTCGTCGCCCGTCAGCTTGCCGTCGTTCACCATCGCCTGCGCGAAGGCGTTCTCGGCTTCGGCCATCGTGAGGCCGAGCGCGGCCTGGACGAGCGATTCCCGCGCTGCGTCGTCGGCGTCGACACGGATGTCACCCGAGTTGTTCTCGATCATCGTGTCGAGGAGATCGCGGATCTCCGCGGCGGTCGGCAACGGGAAGTCGAACAGGTGGGTCAGCTCGTCGAGCTCGGGCGGGATCACCCGCACCGGCGCCGTGACGACGAGCGTCCGCGACACGTCGCCGTGGCGGAACTCGAGTGCGGTCTCGCGCACCGTCCGCACGATCGCAGGGTCGCCCTGCCGGTGCTCGCCGCCGAAGTAGGCGTGCAGGTCGCAGAAGATGAAGACGCTCGGGTCGGTCACCCCCGCCGCGTGCTGCAGCGCCCGCGCGGGGTTCGTCGTGTTCGAGACGCTCTTGCCGTCAGGGTCGATGAGCCCGAGCGCCGACGTCCACGTCCAGACGCGGCGACGGTTGCGCTGGGCGTGCGCGGCATCCGTGATCGCGGCCACCGCCCGGACCTCCTCGGCCGTCTCGAGGTACAGCAGGGGCAGACGGGCCTTGAAGGCCGCATCCAGCGTGGCGTCGAAGGTCACGTCGGTTCCTTTTCGTGTGGTGGTCATGGTGAGTCGGATGCCGGTTCGTCGAAGCGGATCGTCCACTTCCCCGATCCCTCGTCGGAGTCGACGCGGAGGACGACCCGGTCGCTCGGCGGCCAGGACGATCTCGTGTCGACGGCGTCGAACCCCTGCACGACGTCGAGGGCGGCCTCGCCGGGGTAGACGGCCTCGACGCCGAAGAAACCGTCACCGGCGTAGACGAACCGCGCGCTGAGGGCCTCGCCGTCGTAGACGAGGAGGGCAGATCCCTCGCCCGACACCGTCGCACCGTCGACGGGCGTGGGAGTCTCGCGGGTGACCGTCGCGCTCCAGTCCGTCAGCCGAGGGGCGAACCAGAGACGGCTCGCGTCGTCGCCGGCCACGAACGTGAGCGACCGCGACCCGCTCACGAGGCCGATGTAAGCCGGACGATCGTCGGCGGTACTCGCGTCGGCGTCGATCTGCTGATGGATGCTGAGGTAGTCCTGCTGACCCTCGGTGAGCGGGCCGATCACCCAGACGTCGTCCCCCGCGGGGATGTCCAGATAGCGGGTGCCCGCGGCCCCGATCAGCGTGTCGCCGTCGCGACCGACCTCCTGCGCGGCGGGGTCCGCCCACGGGCGGTACTCGTACTCGTTCGGATCGTCGAGCAGCAACTCCCCCGTGGCGGGGTTGATGCCCACGAACGGCACGACGATGAACGCCAAGACGACCGCGACGACCGACCCCGCGAGGAACGTGATCGTCGAGAAGCGCCGGATCCGGGCATCCGCGGTCGTCATGGCGTCCCCTCCGGGGTCGGGGTCGGCGTGGATCCGGCGTTGGTCGCGAACTCGATCCGCCAGGCCGTGTCGTGCCAGGACTCGATGTAGAAGAGCACGAGCGGCGCGTCGCGCCAGGCGATCGACCGGTCGAACGGCGAATCCTCGGTGAGCGGTCGTTCGCTGCCGTGGGCGGTCACGGCCTGGATCGAGAGGTTGTCACCGCCGCGTGCGCTCACGCGCGCCGTCGTCGCGCCGCCGTCGTGGGTGAACATGAGGGTCTGCGAGCTCGAGAGGACGTCGTCGGCGCGCAGTCCCCGGTCGAAGCGCAGCGACGCCTCCCACGGCTCGTCGCCGGAGCCGTCGATCCACAGTTCGACGTCGGGCTGCTCGACGAGGATGACGATCTGACCGTCCCACAGCGTCGAGAAGCGGGGCGGCTCACCCCCCTCGCCCTCCGTGACGATGCGGCCATCGGCACCCGTGACCCAGACGGCGCTGACGCGGGTGTCTTCCGCGGGGGTGAGGACGATCGGGGTGTCGACGTCGAGACCCGTCAGCCGGATGACGGCGCCGTCCGGGCCGCGGTACGTGTCGGCGTCGCTCTCGTCCGCGACGACGGGATCAGGGTTCGTCCAGGGCGAGAGGGCGTAGTCGCCGCCACCCCCGCCGGCCCCGATCCGATCGAACTCGAAATCGCCGGCATCCGCGTACGCGAGACCGATGATGGCGGCGACGACGAGGCCGAGGGTCGAGACGAGCACGGTGAAGCCGTCGAGGTTGGGCCCCACGGACCTGCCCGCCCTCGTCCGTCCGCCCGCGCTCATGAACCCCTCCGAGCCGACACGTTACCGGGCCGCCGGATCACGCCGGAAAGGCTAGGAGGGCCGTCGGTGCCGGTGCTATTGTCCGGTGCCGCACGCGGCCCGGGACACCCGTCCGCTCGTCGATCGCGAGCGAGACGATCTCGTCGGCACGCTG
Organism: Microbacterium sp. LMI1x-1-1.1; assembly: GCF_040676205.1. Taxonomy (NCBI): domain Bacteria; kingdom Bacillati; phylum Actinomycetota; class Actinomycetes; order Micrococcales; family Microbacteriaceae; genus Microbacterium; species Microbacterium sp. LMI1x-1-1.1. Next base: position 591,812 of record NZ_JBEGHM010000001.1, on the reverse strand, counting down.
ACCTGCGACCAGCACGGTGTCACGGGCGACGACGTGGTGGCGGGGCCAGACGGTGCCGCACTCGGCGAGCGCGACGGGCTGCAGCATCTCGCCGCCGCCGCGCACCCGGACGGTCGCGATGGTGTCGCTCCCGCGCAGCCCCGCATAGAGGAACACGCCGTCCCGCGACATCGCGAGCTCGGCCCCGGCATCCCCCGGGTAGGCGCCGAGCTGCGCGCCGCCGACGAGCCGCCAGGATCCGGACGCGTCGGGGGCCAGGGCGAAGACCTCGCCGGAGTGCTCGGTCACGACGTAGATGTGCCCGCTCGGGTGCGGGCGCAGGTGCCGAGGCCCCGTCCCTGCCGGCAGGTCGAGGCGCTGTATCTCGCGGCCGCCGCGCCAGAAGCGCACGAGGTCGAGGCCGGTGTCGGTCGTCGCGACCAGTCCGCCGGGGAGGGATGCCGCCTGGTGCGCGTGCGAGGGTCGCGCCGACGAGTCGGGTGCAGCGTCGGGCTCGGGCTCGGTCTCGTCGGCGTAGGGCACGACGTCCGCGTACTCCGCGCCGACGGCTGCACGCAGGGCCCGAGCCGCCGCGGCGAGATCGGATGCCGGGTCGCCCGCGGCGGCATCCGTCCACCGTCGCGCGGCGCCGGGTCGCCCGTCGGCCGCCAGCGCAACCCGGACGACACCGCCGTCGCCGTAGCAGGAGACGATCAGCGCGTCCTCGAGCGCGAGGACGTGGCAGGGACTCTCGCCGACGGCGACCTCGGCACCGAGCGGAGCGTAGGCGGTGTCACCCGTGCGCCGGTAGGCGCGCACGGTGCCCCGGCCCTCGAGCGCCGCGTACACGACGTCGAGGGACGGATGCCGCGCGATCCACGACGGCGATTCCGCCGCGACGACGTCAGGGCCCACCCCGAGCGGACCGCTCGCGAGCGGGGAGTCGGGGCCACCGGCATCCAGCAGTCCGATGCCCGTCGCCGACCCGCCCATGTCGGCGGAGTACCCGCCGAGCAGGAACCGCACGGGTCAGTCGAGCAGGTCGTGGCGCACGATGACCGCGTCGCGCGCGGCGCCGACGCCGATCACCGAGATGCGCGTGCCGCTCATCTTCTCGAGCGCCAGCACGTAGTCCTGCGCGGTCTGCGGCAGGTCCTCGAAGGTGCGGGCGGTCGAGATGTCCTCATCCCAGCCGGGGAAGTTCTCGAGGATCGGCGTCGCGTGGTGGAAGTCGGTCTGGTTGACCGGAACCTCGTCGAACCGCTCGCCGTCGACGTCGTAGGCGACGCAGACGGGGATCTCCTTCAGCCCGGTGAGGATGTCGAGCTTGGTGAGCACGAGGTCGGTGATGCCGTTGATCCGCGTCGCGTACCGCGTGATCGGGGCGTCGTACCAGCCGACGCGGCGCGGACGGCCGGTCGTCGTGCCGAACTCGAAGCCGCGTGAGCGCAGGAAGTCGCCGTTCTCGTCGAAGAGCTCGGTCGGGAAGGGACCGGAGCCGACACGGGTCGTGTACGCCTTCACGATGCCGACGATGCGGTCGAGGCGGTTCGGACCGACACCCGAGCCGGTCGAGGCGCCGCCCGCCGTGGCGGACGACGACGTGACGAACGGGTACGTGCCGTGATCGATGTCGAGCATCGTGGCCTGGCCGCCCTCGAAGACGACGACGTCACCGGCATCCAGCGCCTTGCTGAGCATCAGCCCGGTGTCGGCGACCATCGGGCGCAGGCGCTCGGCGTACGAGAGCAGATCCTCGACGACCTCGTCGACCGTGATGGCGCGACGGTTGAAGACCTTCACCAGCAGGTGGTTCTTCTGATCGAGCGCGCCTTCGACCTTCTGGCGCAGGATGTTCTCGTCGAAGAGGTCCTGCACGCGGATGCCGGTGCGGTTGATCTTGTCGGCGTAGGTCGGGCCGATGCCGCGACCGGTCGTGCCGATCATCTTCTTGCCGAGGAAGCGCTCGGTCACCTTGTCGAGGGTGCGGTGGTACTGCGTGATGATGTGCGCACTCGCGCTGACCTTGAGCCGCGAGACGTCGAGGCCGCGGGCCTGCAGGGCGCCGAGCTCGGCGAAGAGCACCTCGAGGTCGATGACGACGCCGTTGCCGATGACGGCGTTGACGCCGGGCGACAAGATGCCGCTGGGCAGCAGGTGCAGGGCGTACTTCTCGTCGCCGATCACCACGGTGTGGCCGGCGTTGTTGCCGCCGTTGAACTTGACGACCCAGTCGGTGCGCTCACCCAGGAGGTCGGTGGCTTTGCCCTTGCCCTCGTCTCCCCATTGAACTCCGACGATCACGATGCCTGGCATGGGCTCTCCCCCGTTTATCGGACGGTTACACCCCATCCTATCGGGCCGGGTGTCGGGAGCCGACGGAGGGTGGCGGATACTCTGTCTGTCAGAGTATGGTCGCCCCATGACGCAGGAGATGCGGGAACCGACGTTCCTCATGCTGACGGCTCTGGCCGACGGCCCCAAGCACGGCTACGCGCTGATCGAAGAGGTCGACCGCGTCTCCCGCGGCCACGTCCGCCTGAAGGTCGCGACCCTCTACGCCGCCCTCGACCGCCTCGAGAAGGAGGGCACGATCCGCATCGCCCGCGAGGAGCGGGTGCAGGGGCGCGTCCGCCGGTACGTCGAACTCACCCCCAGCGGGGTCGATCTGCTCGCCGAGGAGGTCGCCCGACGCGAGGTGACCGTGGCGGAAGCCCGACGCCGCCTCGCGCTGCGCCCCGCGTTCGGAGGCGCCCTGTGACCACGATCGACGACACCCCCTGGCGCCGCGCGCTCCGCGCGTACCCCTCCTCGTGGCGCGACCGGCACGGCGAGGCCATGCTCGGCACGCTGCTCGACGAAGCCGAGGCGCGGGGACGAGACGAACCCTCCCGCGGCGAGCGCATCGCGCTGATGCGGAGCGGCCTCGCCGTCCGCATCCTGGGGTGGATGCCGCACCCCGCCCGCGAAGCCCTCGCCACGGCATCCGCGGCCACCGGGTTCGCCCTCGCCGTGATGTTCGCCGTGTTCAGCGGGTTCGGCGAACGCGTGGATTGGCGCCTCCCCGCCGAGGGACAGAACCTCGACCTGCAGGCGAGCCCGGGACTCGTGCCCGCCGGGCTGTGGGTGATCGCGTTCGTCCTGATCCTGTGCGGCGCCGCGCGGGCGGCGCGCATCGCCCTCGCGGCCACGGCCGTGGCCGGCGCCGGGGCGTTCGTCTACGCCCAGCTCGACCCGCTCGCCGGTCCCCGCGCGATCACGACGGTGACGATGACGGTCTTCGCCCTCCTCGCCCTGCTCGCCCCGGTCCGGGCCCGTCTCGCGGCGGCTGCGACCGCGGCGATGACGACCGGCATCCTCGTCTTCTTCCACCTCTTCTTCGAGGTGCCGCCCGGCAGCCCGTCGCGCGCGATCTGGCTGCGGGTCCTGACGGAGGAGTTCACCGGTTTCCTGGCAGGTGCCGTCTGGGTGCTCGCCCTCCTGGCGGCGATCGTGCGTGCTCGCGCCGTCGCCCGCAGCATCGGCGCCGCCGCGACGGTGTGGACGATCGTGTGGCTGATCCGGCTGACGATGTGGGACGTCGTCACCGGGATGCTGGGCCTTGCCGCTGTCCTCGCCGTCGTCGCGATCGGGGCCGGGATCTTCCGCGCGGGAGCCCGATGGGGACGCGGAACGCACCCGCGGGAAGGCGCCGCCTGAGGCGGCGCGGCGCGCGCTAGGGTTCGGTCATGCGTACCCGAACGTGGCCGACGGTGTGGTCGGCACTGAGGCTCGTCGCGGCGGCCACCATCACGGTCGCCGTCGTGGCCCAATTCATCACGACCGTCCGCACCGCGATCTCGCAGGACCGCGACGTCGCGACGACGATCGCCAACTTCTTCAGCTTCTTCACGATCCTGTCGAACATCGTCGGGGCCCTCGCCCTGTTGGCCGCTGTCGTCTGGTTCTGGATGCGGCCGCACCACGAGCAGCGCGAGCCGGCGGGGGTCGCGCTCGGACTCGCCGCCGCGACGAGCTACCTGTTCATCACGGGCGTCGTCTACAACCTGCTGCTGCGCGGCTATCCGACGTCGGATGATCACGTCGCCTGGGCGAACGAGATCGTGCACGTCGTCGCACCGCTGTTCCTGCTGCTCGACCTGTTCCTCGCCCCCACCCGTCGGGCCCTTCCATGGCGCGCGGTGATCGCGATCCTCGCCGTCCCGATCGCCTGGATCGGGTACACGCTCGTGCGCGGACCCCTCGTGATCGACCCGACCGACGGGGTGGCGTTCTGGTACCCCTATCCGTTCCTCGACCCGAACGGCATCAACGGGTGGGGCGGGGTCGGCGCGTACGTCGTCGGGATCTCGACAGCGTTCGTCGTCGTCGGTTCGCTCGTCGTCGGGGTCGGGCGCCTGCGCACCCGCGCGCCTCGGGTCCCCGCCCCGGCCTGAGCCGACGCTCAGCGGCGGGACGACTCCCGCACGATCAGGTGCGTCGGGAGCGGAGTGTCCTCGGTGAGGCCGTCGGGCTCTTCGACGGCGAGGAGCACCTTCTGCATCATCAGCTCGCCGAGGGCGCGGAAATCCTGCCGCACCGTCGTCAGCGGCGGCGAGAGGTAGGCCGCCTCGGGCACGTCGTCGAAGCCCACGACGGCGACGTCCTCCGGCACCTGCAGCCCTCGCGCGCGAAGGGCGGAGAGCAGGCCGATCGCCATGTGGTCGTTGCCCGCGAAGACCGCATCCCCTCGGGCGACGTCGAGGGTCCGGCCGATCTCGGCACCGCTGGCCGCCGTCCAGTCGCCGTGCGGCGGCTCCGCGACCGCGAGCTGACGCGCCGCGAGCTCGTCGCGCCAGCCTCGGATGCGTTCGATCGCGTCGGGATTGCGGGGCGGGCCCGCGATGTGGAGGATGCGGCGGTGCCCCAGCTCCGCGAGGTGCCGGACGGCCGCCCGCGCCCCCCGGTACTGGTCGATGGACACGAGCTGCGGGTGACGCCGCTGGGTCGCCGCCGCGGCGACCATCGGCACACCGAGGTCGAGCCCGCGCACGACCTCGAGGACACCCAGGTCCGTCACGACCAGGACGATCGCGTCGACGCGCTGGCGGAGCAGTCCCTCGACGACCGAGCGGATGCTGGCGGCATCCGTGTCGGGCGCGGTCACCGAGTCGACGGAGTACCGCTCCACGCGCGCGGCGACGTTGAAGTGCATGGCGATGGACGTCGGCCCGAAGTCCGCCGTGCCGGGGGTGACGAGGCCGATCGTCCGCGTGCGCTTGGTGACGAGCGCGCGGGCGGCCGGCGACGGGCTGTAGCGCAGTTGCGCCATCGCCTGCTCGACCCGGGCCCGCGTCGCGGGCCGCACGTTCGGCAGGTCGTTGAGGACCCGCGACACCGTCTGGTGCGAGACCCCCGCCAGACGCGCGACGTCGAAGATGTTCGCGGACTTCGCGCCGCGCTCGTCGCTCACGACTCGTCCTCGGGGCGGGCGACGAGCGCGAGCAGCGAGTCCACGGTCAACGAGTCGGCCGGGATCGTGTCGACGAGGCGGCCCGCGCGCATGACGGCGATGCGGTTCGAGACGCGCAGCACCTCTTCGAGCTCGGCCGAGATGAACAGCACCGACAGTCCGTTGTCGGCGAGGTCGGCGACGAGCCGCTGGATCTCGACCTTCGCTCCGACGTCGATGCCGCGGGTCGGCTCGTCGAGCACCAGGACGCGCGGTGACAGGGCGAGCAGCCGAGCGAGCAGCACCTTCTGCTGGTTGCCGCCCGACAGCGTGCCGGCCGGCCGGTCGGGGTCGGCGGGGCGGATGTCGAGAGCCTCGATCCAGCTCATCGCGAGCTCCCGGCGGCGCGCGCTGCCGAGCCGGTGCAGGATGCCGCGATCGGCCTGCAGCGCGAGGGTGATGTTGTCCTGCACGCTGAGCTCGCCGATGATCCCCTCGGTCCGGCGGTTCTCGGACGAGTAGACGATGCCCTGACCGATCGCCCGGCGCGGGGTCGGCAGGTGGGCGGGAGCACCACGGACCTCGAGGACACCGGCATCCGGTCGGTCCACGCCCGTGAGGGCACGCGCCAGTTCGCTGCGGCCCGACCCGAGCAGCCCCGCGAGCCCGACGACCTCGCCCTCGCCGATCGACACGGTCGCGTCGGTGAGCCCGGTACCCGAGGCGAGTCCCCGTCCGGCGAGCGCGACGGGGACGGATGCCGCGGCATCCTCCCTCTGGTGGACGTCCATCTCGTCGGCACCGCGACCCAGCATCTTCTCGACGAGGTCGATGCGCAGGAGCTCGGCGGGGACGTACTCGCCGATGAGGCGCCCGCCGCGGAGGACCGTGATGCGGTCGCAGATCTCGTAGACCTGGTCGAGGAAGTGCGAGACGAACAGCACCGCGACCCCGCGCACGGTCAGCTCGCGGATGACGCGGAAGAGCTCGGCGACCTCATCGAGGTCGAGGCTCGAGGTCGGTTCGTCGAGCACGACGACACGCGCGTCGACCGAGATCGCGCGGGCGATCGCGACGAGCTGCTGCACGGCGAGCGAATGACCTGACAGGCGCGTCCGCGGGTCGATGTCGAGTCCGAGGCCCTCGAGGATCGCCCCCGCTCGGCGATGGGTCTCACGCCAGTCGATCGCTCCGAAGCGTCGACTCTCGCGCCCCAGCAGCACGTTCTCGCCGACCGACAGGTTCGGGAGCAGATCGATCTCCTGGTAGACCGCGCTGATCCCGGCCGCGAGGGCATCGGCGGGCGAGGCGAAGTGCACCGGCTCTCCGCCGACGCGGATCGTCCCGGCGTCCGGGCGGAGCGCCCCCGTGATCGCCTTGATGAGCGTCGACTTGCCCGCCCCGTTCTCGCCCATGAGCGAGTGGACCTCGCCCGGCAGCAGCCGGAAGTCGACGGCGTCGAGCACCGTCTCGGCGCCGAAGCGAACGGTCGCGCCGGTCACTTCCACGACCGGCGCGACCGCTGCTTCGCGCGCATCCATACGGACCATCATGCCCGCGGTGAGCCTCCCCCGAGGTTCACGCCTGACATCACCGTGACGTTCGCGCCGTCCGCGCGACCAGCAGGCGCTGCACGACCACGAAGACGAGCAGCAGCGCGCCGATCGTGATGCGCGTCCAGGACTGGTCGACGCCGAGGAACGAGATCGCCGTCTTGATGGTGCCGTAGACGAACACGCCGATCATCGAGCCGAGCACGAACCCGCTGCCGCCCGTGAGCAGCGTGCCGCCGATCACCACCGCGGCGATGGTGTCGAGCTCGGTCCCGATGCCGTTCAGCGGGTAGGACGCCCCGGTGTACGCCGTGAAGACGACACCCGCGAGCCCCGCGCACACCCCGCTGATGACGTACGCCAGCAGCTTCGTCCGCACGACCGGCAGGCCCATGAGGCGTGCCGACTGCTCGTTGCCGCCGATCGCGTAGATCGTGCGTCCGAACCGGGTGAACTGCAGGATCAGGATGCCGACGACCACCACGACGAGCGCGAGGATGCCGGTCGGTGTCAGGTAGAAGCTGCCGGGGCCGCCCTGCATGCGGGTCGACTGGAGCCACAGGATCGCCGGCTCCTCGACGCGGATCGACGAGAGGCTCACCATGAACGCGAGCCCCCGCGCCGCGAACATCGCCGCGAGCGAGGCGATGAACGGCTGCACCCCGAAGTACTGCACGAGCACCCCGACGAACAGTCCCATCAGCGCACCGAGGACGAGCATGACCGGGATGACGATCGCGACCGGTGTGCCCTGGCTCAGCATGCTCGCCCCCAGCATCCCGGTGAACGCCATGACCGCGCCGACCGACAGGTCGATGCCGCCGGTGAGGATGACGAAGGTCATGCCGACCGCGAGGATCAGCAGGTACGCGTTGTCGAGCAGGAGCGCCGACAGCACACGCGGGGTGACGAAGTTGCCGAAGTAGGCCTGCGCCCCGATGAGCATCGCGACGAGGATGACGACGGCGGCGAACACGGGCACCCACGAGGCGTGCCGGCTGCGGAAGCGCTGGATCGTGTCGGCGAACCCGCCGGTGCGACCGAGGTCTGCGGTGACGGCGCTCACGAGGCCACCTCCACGGTGCGACGGCCGCCGCCTCGGACGGCATCGACCCCCTTCGCGACCAGCGACCGCGTTCGCGGGGACTGGACGAGCACGACGATGACGACGACGATCGCGAGGAACAGCGGGCTGACCGCCGGCGGGACGCCGAGGAAGGTGATCGTCGACTTCAGCGTCTGGATCGTGAAGACGCCGACGACGGTGCCCGCGATCGTGAACTTGCCGCCCATGAGGCTCGTGCCGCCGAGGACGACGGCGAGGATCGCGTCGAGCTCGATGTAGAGGCCCGCCGCGTTGGCGTCGGCCGCCATGATGTTCGACGAATAGAGGATGCCGGCGAATCCGGCGAGCAGGCCGCTCGCCGCGTACGCGCCCCAGATGATGCCGCGCGACCGCACGCCCGCGAGGCGGCTGGCCTCGGGGTTGATGCCGACGGCCTCGGTGAGGACGCCGAGCGCGGTGCGACGCTGCAGCACCGCGACGATGACGATCGCGACGACCGAGACGTAGAAGGCGAACGGCAGGCCCACCAGGTAGCCCTGCGCCATGAAGCGGTACGGCGCGCTCGTGATGGTCGTGATGAAGCCGCCCGTGATGAGGAGGGCGACACCGCGACCGGCGAGCATGAGCACGAGGGTCGCGATGATCGGCTGAACGCCGACGACCGCGACGAGGAAGCCGTTCCACACCCCCAGCAGCAGCGCCACGAAGACGGCGAGCGCGATCGCGATGAGCACGGTCGACAGGTCCCCCGGCGACGAGGAGTTCGAGATGACGGTCAGGGCCACCGCCCCCGAGACCGCCATGATGGCTCCCACCGAGAGGTCGATGCCGCGCGTCGCGATCACGAGCGTCATGCCGAGCGCGACGAGCATGAGCGGTGCGCTGTTGCGCAGGATGTCGAGCAGCGGGCCGTACAGCTGACCGTTCTGCACCGTGATCGAGATGAAGGACGGCCGCGCGATCGTGTTGACGATGACGAGCACGAGCAGTGCCGCGATCGGCCAGACGAGGCGGTGCGCCAGGAAGCGCTTGAGGGTCGGGTTCATGCCGCTGTCTCCGGGTTGAGGCGAGACGACGTCGTCTCGCCGGACTCTTGCGCGATGAGGGCGACCAGATCGTCGACCGTCACGTCGGTGGCGTCCAGTTCGCCGATCTTAGAACGGTCGCGCAGCACCACGATGCGCTGGGCGATGCGGACCACCTCCTCGAGCTCCGAGGAGATGAAGACGACCGAGAGGCCTTCCGCCGCCAGCTCGGTGACCTTGCGCTGGATGTCGGCCTTGGCGCCGACGTCGATGCCGCGCGTCGGCTCGTCGAGGATGATCAGCTGCGGCGCGGTGGCGAGCCATCGGGCGAGCAGCACCTTCTGCTGGTTGCCGCCCGAGAGGTTGCGCACGAGCGCGTTCGGGTCGGCGGGGCGGACGCCGAGCGCCGAGATGTACTCGGCGACGATGGCGTCCCGCTCGGTGCGGCCGATGGGACGCATGGCGCCCCGCTTGGCCTGGATGCCGAGCACGATGTTCTCGGCCACGGTGAGGTCGGCGATGATCCCCTCGGCGCGACGGTCCTCGCTCGAGAAGGCGATGCGCTTGTCGATCGCGTTCCGCGGGTTCGTGATGCGCGCGGCATCCCCCCGCACTTCGTGCGTACCGGCGTCGGCGCGGTCGGCGCCGTAGACGAGGCGGACGAGTTCGCTGCGGCCGGAGCCCAGCAGACCCGCGATGCCGACGACCTCGCCCTCGTACACCTCCATGTCGACGGGTTCGATGACGTTCTTGCGGCCGAGGCCCGCCACCCGCAGGACCGGGGTCGCGGTGCGGTCGATCTCGCGCTCGGACGCGCGCGAGAGAGCCTCGAGTTCGTCGAGCTGGCGGCCGATCATCTTCGCGATGAGTTCGCCGCGCGGCAGCTCGGCCGGCAGGTACTCCCCCACCAGCTGACCGTTGCGGAGGACCGTGAGGCGGTCGGAGATCTCGTAGACCTGGTCGAGGAAGTGCGTGACGAAGAGGATGGCGACGCCGCGGTCACGGAGACCCCGGACGACGGTGAAGAGCTGCTCGACCTCGCTGCGGTCGAGGCTCGAGGTCGGCTCGTCGAGGACGAGCACGCGGGCGTCGGCGACCGTCGCGCGGCTGATGGCGACGAGCTGCTGCACCGCGATGGAGTGCGACGACAGGGCCGAGCGCGGGTCGATGTCGAGCCCGAGGGCCGCGAGGTAGCGCGTCGCCTCGCGGTGGGTCGCGCGCCAGTCGATGAAGCCGGCCCGCCGCACCTCGCGGCCCAGCATGACGTTCTCACCGACCGACAGGTTCGTGCAGAGGTTGACCTCCTGGTAGACCGTGGAGATCCCGGATGCCTCTGCGTCGGCGGTCGAGCGGAAGACGCGCTGCTCGCCGGCGACCTCGATCGTCCCGCCGTTGATGGCGTAGACGCCCGTGAGCGCTTTGATGAGCGTCGATTTGCCGGCGCCGTTCTCGCCCATGAGGGTGTGGACCTCGCCGGCGCGGAGCGTCAGATCGACCCGGTCCAGCGCGAGGACCCCGGGGAACCGGATGGTGACGTCCCGCATCCGCACGACCTCGTCGTGCTGCGGGGCGGTGGCCGGCGAGGCCGGCGTGGCTGCGACATCGACCATGAGGCGCGCCTTTCCGTGATGACCGCCGGGGACCGGAATCCGGTCCCCGGCGGTGGTTCGGTGATCGTTGAGGATCGTGAGGGTGGCGATCGATCAGTAGGGGCGGGAGTCGAGGACCTCGGCGGCCTGCTCCTGCGTGAACGACTGGTCTTCGACGATCGTGCGCTTCTCGACCGACTTGCCGTCGACGACGGACTTGACGAGGTCGGCGGCCTTCTCTCCCAGGAGCGGGTTGCACTCGACGATGAAGTTGAACTCGCCGTTCGCCAGGGCGGTCATGCCGTCCTTCACCGCGTCGATGGTGACGATCTGGATGTCCTTGCCGGGGGTCAGACCTGCCGCCTTGATGGCGTCGAGAGCACCCAGGCCCATGTCGTCGTTGTGCGCGAAGAGGACGTTGATGTCCTTGCCGTACTTCTGGAGGTAGCCCTCCATGACCTTCTTGCCGCCGTCACGGGTGAAGTCACCCGTCTGCGAGTCGAGCACCTTCACGTCCGTGCCCTTGATGGCCTCGTCGAAGCCGGTGGCACGGTCGAGCGCGGCGGACGAACCCGTCGTGCCCTCGAGGACGACCAGGTTCGCGCCCTTGCCGTCGAAGTTCTCCTTGACCCACTCGCCCGCGGTGCGACCCTCCTGCTCGAAGTCGAGACCGACCCACGAGGCGTAGAGGTCGTCACTCGCCGAGACCGTGCGGTCTTCGAGGATCACCGGGATGCCGGCATCCTTCGCTTCCTTCAGGACGTCGTCCCAGCCGTCGACCGTGATCGGCGCGATGACGATGGCGTCGACGCCCTGGTTGATGAAGTTGCGGACGGCGGAGATCTGCGCCTCCTGCTTGTTGTCCGCCGCGTTGAACGTCAGCTTGAACCCGTTCTCCTCCGAGAACGCCTTCTTCATCGACTCGGTGTTGGCTGCGCGCCATCCGGACTCGCAACCGGTCTGTGCGAACCCGACCGTGATCAGGTCGCCGCCACCCCCGTTGCCCCCTGCGCCGGGTGCGCCGTTGCCCGCGCATCCGGTGACGACGAGTGCCAGTGCCCCCAGCATGGCCGCTGCTGCGAAAGCAGTCTTCTTCATCCCAAAACCTCCTTGTTCGGGTCCGGCTGACCGCCGGTGTTCCGGGCCGCCGTGGCCTCCGGTTGCTCGAATGTTAGCCTTCACATTTCTCGCGGCGCTAGATTGTGAGCGATAACATTTGCGTAACGCGGGTGCCACCACCGAAGGACATCCACGTCCCCCTCCGTCGCCCGCCTCCACGGATGTGAGCACTCACATCCGCCGTCGAGCGAACGGCGGAGATCCCGGCCGCCGCGCCGGGTCCCGGCATCCGCCCCACGGCGCGTCGGGCGGATCTCCGCCACACGGTCCCCCGCGTAACCGCGCCGATCGCGGCACGGCCCCCTCGATAGGATGGGGACCATGTCGAAGGTCCTTCAGTCCCTGCCCGTCGGCGAGCGCGTCGGCATCGCCTTCTCGGGGGGTCTAGACACCTCGGTCGCCGTCGCCTGGATGCGCGACAAGGGCGCCGTCCCCTTCACCTACACCGGCGACCTCGGTCAGTACGACGAGGACGACATCGCGTCGATCCCCGGCCGTGCCCTGCAGTACGGCGCCGAGGGCTCCCGCCTCATCGACTGCAAGCCGATGATGGTCGAGGAGGGCCTCGTCGCCCTCTCGTGCGGCGCCTTCCACATCCGCTCGGGCGGACGCACCTACTTCAACACCACCCCGATCGGCCGTGCCGTCACCGGCACGATGCTCGTCCGGGCCATGAAGGAGGACGGCGTCGACATCTGGGGCGACGGCTCCACCTACAAGGGCAACGACATCGAGCGGTTCTACCGCTACGGGCTGCTCGCCAACCCCGCCCTGCGCATCTACAAGCCGTGGCTGGATGCCGACTTCGTCACCGAGCTGGGCGGCCGCACCGAGATGAGCGAGTGGCTCGTCGCGCACGGCTTCCCGTACCGCGACTCGGTCGAGAAGGCGTACTCCACCGACGCGAACATCTGGGGCGCGACCCACGAGGCCAAGACCCTCGAGCACCTCGACGTCTCGCTCGAGATCGTCGAACCCATCATGGGCGTGCGCTTCTGGGACCCGGCCGTCGAGATCGAGACCGAGGACGTCTCGGTCACGTTCGAAGCCGGTCGCCCCGTCGCGATCAACGGTGTCGAGTACTCGGATGCCGTGGCTCTGGTCATGGCCGCGAACGAGATCGGCGGGCGCCACGGCCTCGGCATGAGCGACCAGATCGAGAACCGCATCATCGAGGCGAAGTCCCGCGGCATCTACGAGGCGCCGGGCATGGCGCTGCTGTTCATCGCGTACGAGCGCCTGGTCAACGGCATCCTCAACGAGGACACCCTCGCGACCTACCACGAGCAGGGTCGGCGCCTGGGCCGCCTCATGTACGAGGGCCGCTGGCTCGAGCCGCAGTCGTTCATGCTGCGCGAGTCGATCCAGCGCTGGGTCGGCTCCGCCATCAGCGGCACGGTGACGCTGCGCCTGCGCCGCGGCGAGGACTACACGATCCTGAACACCGAGAGCCGCAACCTCTCGTACTCCCCCGAGAAGCTCTCGATGGAGCGCGTCGGCGACGCCGCCTTCGGTCCCACCGACCGCATCGGGCAGCTCACGATGCGCAACCTCGACATCGCCGACTCCCGCGCGCGCCTCGAGCACTTCGTGTCGCTCGGCATGATCGGCGGCGCCACGGCCGAGCTCGTCGGCGAGCTCGAGCAGGGCGGCGCTGCGGCCATCACGGGGAACACCGGTGAGGTCGACGAGCTGGCGGGTGCCATCGACGAGTCGGGCGACTCGGCATCCTTCGACTTCGGCGCCGACTGAGAGGTCGCTGAATTAAGTTGCACACGACTGTGCAACTTCGTACGATCGTGGGGTGACCACGACCGCATCGCCGCGTCGTCCGCGAAAGGATGCCGCGTCGAACCGCGCCGACATCCTCGCGGCGGCGGCGGCCACCATCGCCCGCGACCCCCACGCCCCGATCGACGCCATCGCGCGCGCCGCAGGGCTCAGCCGACGCGCGCTCTACGGGCACTTCGACGACCGTGACGCGCTGCTGCGCGCCATGATCCTCGGCGGCGCGGAGCGGTTCAACGCCCTCGCCGACGGCGTCGACGACAGCGGTCCCGCCCCTCTCGCCCTCGCCCGCCTCGCCCTGGCGCTCTGGGACGGCGCAGCCGACGTGCAGTTCGCCGCGACCGTCGCCCTCGACGATTCGCACATCGAGGAGACCGCCGCGGTGCTGACCCCCGTCCGCCGCCGGGTGCTCGCGATCGTCACGCGGGGGCGCGACGAAGGCACGATCCGCACCGACATGCCCGCGGCCACGGTCGCCCGGCTCGTCGAAGAGGCGGCCCGCACCGTCATCACCCGGCTCGACACCGGCCGCCCCGAAGCCGCCTCGGTCGCGGTGCGGACGATCCTCGGGGTCGCCGGTCTCGGCTGGCGCGAAGCCGACGAGGTGCTGGAAGGAGCCCGCGCATGAAGATCGTGCTCGACGACGTCTCGAAGGGACGCAACGGCGGCGTCCTGCCGTCGACCCGGCTCGCCTTCGCCTCCGGCCGCGTCACCCTCACCACCGCCGAGACCGAGCAGCGGCCCTCCGTGCTCGGTCTCATCGCGAGCGGCCGCATGCGCCCCGCCACCGGAACCGTCACGATCGACGGCCGCCACAGCCCTCGCCGGATGCGGAAGGTCGTCGCGCTCGTCGACGCCCCCGACGTCAACGACCCAGCGCCCGACATCGCCGTCGTCGGCGTGGTGGAGGAGGAGCTGATGTTCGCCGGGCGCCGTGCCGATCCGCTCTCGGCGCGCCGGTGGCTCGACGACCACGGCTGGCGGACGCTCGCCCGCACGCCCATCGGACAGCTCGAGGCGGACGACCGCATCCGGATGCTGCTCGAACTCGCCGCCCTGCGCCGCGGGATCGAGGCGCTCGTCCTCGTCTCGCCCGACCGTCACGGCGGCGACCCGCGGCACTGGCAGCGCATCGCCGAGGACTTCGCCGCGCGCGGCTTCGCGGTCCTGGTCATCGCCGGCACCGCCGCCGCGACCGCGCTCGAGGCCGAACCGCCGGCCCCCCGCGGCCGCGTCGGCAGGCCCCGCATCCGGCCCACCTCGGCGCTTCGCCCCCGGCGCCGCCCGCTCACCCCCACGTCTACCGAAGGCATCCTCTCGTGAAGATCCCCGCTCTGTTCGCGGCCGAGCTGCGTCGCCTCACCTCGACGCGCATGCGGGTCATCGCACTGATCGCGCTCATCCTCGTGCCCGTCCTCTACGGCGGCCTGTACCTGTGGGCGAACCAGGACCCGTACGGAAACCTGTCGGAGGTGCCGGTCGCCCTCGTCGTGCAGGACGACGGCGCCTCGCTCAACGGCGCCGACCGCAACCTCGGCGACGAGGTCGCCGACTCGTTGATCGAGGACGGCAGCTTCGACTGGCATGAGGTGGATGCCGCCGGTGCCCACCGGGGCCTCGACGACGGCACTTTCGACTTCGCCGTCACACTGCCTGCCGACTTCACCTCCGCCGTCGCCTCCATCTCGTCGAAGGACCCGCGTCAGGCCGAGATCGACCTGACGACGAACGACGCTAACAACTACCTCGCCTCGACCATCGGGTCGCAGGCGGTCCAGCGGATCCGGACCACCGTCACGGAGAAGGTGGTCCGCGAGGCCGGCCTGACCATGCTCGACGCCCTGAACACCGTCCGCGTCAAGCTCATCGACGCCGCCGACGGCGCGGGAAAGCTCACCGACGGGCTCGGAAGCGCCGGTGACGGCGCCGACACCCTCGCCGACGGCGCCGGGACCCTCGCCGCGGGGACGTCGAAGCTCCGCACGGGCGCCGCGTCGCTCGCGTCGGGCGTCGACACGCTCTCGAGCGGCCTCTCCTCGCTCACGTCGGGCGCCGAGCAGGTCTCCGGAGGCACAGCGAAGCTGCGCAGTGTCGCCGACCGCGTGGGATCGGCCGCCGACCGCGTCTCGTCCGCCGTGCCGACCGTGCGCAAGGACCTCACGGCCGCCCTGAAGAAGCGCGGGCTCGACGACGCGCAGATCGCGGACGTCCTCGAGGTCGTCGATCCGATCGGCAGGCGGGTGGGTGAACTCGACTCCCGCGTCCAGCAGGCCGTCGCCCAGATCGACGCGCTCGACAACGGCGCCGCCCAGGTCGCCCGCGGCAGCGCGAAGCTCGCCGCGGGTGCCGCCACCGCGGCGACCGGAGCGCACACGCTCGCCGACGGCGTCGCGAGCGCCGACAGCGGTGCCCACAAGCTCAATGACGGGGCGCACACCCTGGCGACCGGCATCCACAAGCTCGACGACGGCGCGGCCACGCTGCGCGACGCCCTCCGCGCGGGTGCCGAGAAGCTCCCCGACGACAGCGCCGACACCCGCAAGGCGCAGGCCGCGACGCTCTCCGACCCGGTCGGGATCGCCGAGGACTCCCTCACCCAGGCGCAGAATTACGGCGCCGGTCTCGCGCCCTTCTTCGCCGCCCTCGCCGGCTGGATCGGCATCTACGCGCTCTTCCTCATCGTGAAGCCGATCTCGAAGCGGGCGGTCACGGCGCTCCGCTCCCCCATCCGCGTCACCCTCGCCGGCTGGCTGACGCCGGCCGCCCTCGGCGCGGTGCAGATGGTGTCGCTGTTCGGCGTGCTCTCGATCGCCCTGGGGTTCTCGTTCACGCATCCGCTGCCGACCCTCGGCATCCTGCTGCTCGCCTCGGCGACGTTCGCGGCGATCATCCTCGCGCTCAACGTCTGGCTGGGGTCGGTCGGCCAGTTCGTCGGACTCGTCCTCATGGTGCTGCAGCTCGTTACGGCCGGCGGCACGTTCCCGTGGCAGACGCTGCCGGCACCGCTCGCGGCGCTCCACCACGTGCTGCCGATGGGGTTCGTCGTCGACGCGATGCGGCAGGTGATGTACGGCGGTGTCGCCGGCAGGGCATGGACGGATGCGGCGGTCCTCGCGACGTGGCTGGTCGGCGCGCTGCTGGTCGCCATGGCCGGCGTGACCCGGATGACGTTCCGGCGCACCATGCGCGACCTGCAGCCGAGCCTCATCGGCTGAGGGTCAGCCGCCCGCTCCCGGCGGGGTCTCCTTCGCGTCGGCGAGTTCGTCGACGTGCAGGTTCCGGCGGTCGATCGTGCCGTTGCGGTACGCCTGCCGGCCGACCATGTGCGCCGACAGCGGTGCGGTCGCGAACTGGATGAGCAGCACCGGGACGAGGAAGGCGACGACCGGCCAGGACTGCAGCTCGAGTCCGACGGCGATCGCGATGAGCAACAGGCCGAGCACCTGCGGCTTGGTCGCGGCGTGCAGACGGGTCGGGACGTCGCGGAACCGCAGCAGACCGATCGCGGCAGTGAGGCAGAGGAGGGCCCCGGCGAGGATCAGCAGCAGCGACACGACGTGGAGGATCTCGGTCATCGGTCGACCTCCGAGTCGCGACGAGCGACGAAGCGGGCGATCGAGACCGACCCGAAGACGCCGACCGCGGCGACGATGAGGAGCACCGGCAGCGTGCGGGTGTGGTGGTTGATCGCCATCTCGGCCCCGAGGGCGCAGATGAGCAGCGTCAGCAGGACGTCCGAGGCGACGGCGCGGTCGAGGATCGACGGGCCGACGATGATGCGCCAAACCGTGAGCAGCGCGGCCACGCCGAAGACGGCGCTGATCACGACGATGAGGACGGCGGTCACGAGCGCTCTCCCTTCACGGAGGTCCGGACGTCCGCCTGGGATGCGCGGATGGCGCCGAGCTGGGCCCGCGACCCGACGGCCCGAACGAGCCGGGCCTCCCACCGCTGCACCAAGCGACGCTGCGCCTCGACCTCGGCATCCGTCGACGCTCCGAGGACGTGCAGGTACAGGATCCGTCGGTCACGGTCGGTCTCGAGGACGAGCGAGCCCGGGATGAGGGATGCCGTGACCCCGACGTGCGCCATGATCAGGTCGTCGTCGGTCACGAGCGGGACGGCGACGACCGAGACGCCGGGCTGACTGCGCGGCGAGACGACCTGCCACGCGACGACGAGGGAGCCCTTCACGACCGCGCCCAGGAACTGGAGCAGGAAGATGAGCAGCCACCACGGGTTGAGGCGTCCCGACAGTTCGACGGGGGGCAGACGGAAGACGCTCGTGACGAAGACGGCCACGACGACGCCGGTGAGGAAGGCGAGCACCGTGAACTGCCCCCACAGCAGCATCCAGAGGGCGATGAGCCACAGGAAGAACGGCAGCTGCCGCCAGATGCCGGTCAGCGCACTCCGTCGGATGTCAGTTCCCACCGTTCACCTCGTCCTGCAGCTGGGTGAGGCTCACGGGGTCCAACAGTGACGCTCCCATGCTCGCGCACAGGTGGTAGAGCGGCCCGGCGAAGACGGTGAGGGCGATCGTGACCGCGACCATGCCCGTCGTGGAGGCCGTCATGATCTTCGGGATGACGCGACGCTCGGTCTGCACACCGGCGGCGGGAGCGTCGTCGAGGTACGAGATGCGGTCGATGACGCCGGACTCCTCGTTCGCGTCCTCCTCCTCGCGCCAGAACGACAGGTTCCACGCGCGCATGAGGGCGTACAGGGTGAGGAGCGACGTCACGATCCCCGCGACGATCAGGGCGTACATGATCGGTGTGCCCACCGCGGCGGCCGCGTCGAACAGCGCGTACTTGCCGATGAAACCCGAGAAGGGCGGCAGGCCGCCGAGGTTGATCGCCGGGATGAAGTAGAGCACCGCCAGCAGGGGCGCTGCCCGCATGAGGCCCTTGACCTTGAGGATCGAGGTCGATCCCGCGCGACGCTCGACGAGCCCCACTGCGAGGAAGAGCGTCGTCTGCACGACGATGTGGTGGACCATGTAGTAGACCGTCGCGCCAAGCGATTCGGGCGTCGCGATCGCGAGCCCGAAGACCATGTACCCGATGTGACTCACGAGCGTGAACGACAGGATGCGCTTGAGTTCGGCCTGTGCGACGGCGCCGAGGATGCCGACGATCATGGTGGCGAGCGCGACGATCAGCAGCAGCTGATTCACGTCGTTGTCGCGGAAGATCTGCGTCTCGGTGCGGATCATCGCGTAGACGCCGACCTTGGTCAGCAATCCCGCGAACACCGCGGTGACGGGAGCCGGCGCGGTCGGGTACGAGTCGGGCAGCCAGAACGACAGCGGGAAGACGGCGGCCTTGATGCTGAAGGCCAGCAGCAGCATGAGGTGCAGGACGAGCTGCACCTCATCGGGGAGCTCCCCCATCCGGTCGGCCAGCTGCGCCATGTTGACCGTGCCGAGGGCGCCGTAGATCGCCGCGATCGCGGCGAGGAACAGGATCGACGAGACCAGCGAGACGACGATGTAGACGACGCCGGTGCGGATGCGGGACTCCGTCGACCCCAGCGTGATCAGCACGTACGAGGCGACGAGCAGGATCTCGAAGCCTACGTAGAGGTTGAAGAGATCACCGGCGATGAACGCGTTGAAGATGCCCGCGGCGAGGATCAGGTACGACGGGTGGAAGATCGAGACCGGCGTCTCCTCGTCGCCGTCGGCGGCACCCTGTCCGACGGAGAAGAGCAGGACCGCGAGGAGCACGATGCTCGAGACGAGCACGAGCAGTGCGGCCAGTCGGTCGACGTAGAGGACGATGCCGAACGGGATCGGCCACCCGCCGACCGAGACGGCCAGCGGCATCCCGCTCACGTCGACGTAGTAGAGCAGCACGGCGGCGATGGCGGCGGCCACGGTGAGGGTGACGATCGAGACGCCCACCTGCACGCGCCGGCGCCGACCGAAGATCAGCGCAATGCCCGCGCCGAGCAGCGGCAGGGTGACGAGGAGGGGGACGAGTGCGCTCACCGGTGGCCTCCCGGCTTGTCGAGGCCCGCGTCGTCGCGAAGTTCGGCGATGTCCTGCGCATGGAGGATCAGGATGGGGGAGGTCTCCGTCCCGATGAAGTCGGTCGTGGCGTCGTCATCCTCTTCGGTGATCTCGTCGTCCATCGTCTCCTCGTCGCGGGCGCCGCGCTCGCGCACCTCGCGGTCGGCCTCGTCATCGGCGACCGTGTCGGCCTGCCCGAGCTGCCACGACCGGTAGATCAGGGCGAGCAGGAAGGACGAGATCGCGAACGTGATGACGATGGCCGTCAGTGAGAGGGCCTGCGGAAGCGGATCGCTGAAGGTCTCGCCCTCGGTGGTGCTGCCGAAGAAGGGGGCGACGCCCGGCGCGCCCATGACGATCAGGAGGAAGAGATTGGCCGCGTTGCCCAGCAGCAGGAAGCCGATGAGGACGCGCGTGAGGCTGCGCTCGAGCATCGCGTAGACCCCGGCGGCGAACAGCGCACCCATGATGATGACGAGGACGAGCGAGACGGTCATGCGCTCACCCGATCCCGCTGCGCCTGCGTCTGGCGGTCGACCTCAGCGCCCAGTGAGCGCAGCACGTCGAGCACGAGACCGATGACGACCAGGTACACGCCGACGTCGAAGATCGTCGACGTGACGAACTCGACGTGACCGATGACCGGGATGTTCGCCTCCCAGAACGTGCTCGTGAGGGGTGCGGCGCCGAAGAAGAGCGGCACGATCGCGCACGACAGCGCGAGGACCATGCCCGCTCCCAGCAGCCGACCGGCATCCGTCGGCGCGGCCGCACCCAGCTCCCACCGCCCTCCCGCGACGTAGCGCATGACGAGGGCCATACCGGCGACCAGGCCGCCCGCGAATCCGCC
This sequence comes from Microbacterium sp. LMI1x-1-1.1, assembly GCF_040676205.1. Taxonomy (NCBI): domain Bacteria; kingdom Bacillati; phylum Actinomycetota; class Actinomycetes; order Micrococcales; family Microbacteriaceae; genus Microbacterium; species Microbacterium sp. LMI1x-1-1.1. The sequence continues at coordinate 571,396 of NZ_JBEGHM010000001.1, read as the reverse complement.
GCCGGGCAGGTTGTGGCCGGCGAAGAGCAGATAGACCGACACGACGATGATCGAGTGGAAGAGGACGCGGACGATCACCTCGAGCAGCAGCGACCGGTTCTCGGGCTTCACCTTGAGCCCGCCCACGAGCCATGCCTGCCGGGTCGACCCCGGTGCGGTCGAGCGGGGGCGAGGACCGTCGGCCGTCTCGACGAGCGGGCGACGGCTGCGACCCGTGCTCGACGGGAGCGACGGCAGGACGCGGCTGTCGGAGCGGTTGGTGACGAACACGAGGGATGCCACGCCCGTCGCCGCGAGGATGAGCACCGACAGCTCGCCCATCGTGTCCCACCCGCGGAGGTCCACGAGGGTCACGTTGACGACGTTCTTGCCGTGCCCGATCTCGTAGGCGAGGTCGGGGAACGGGCCCGAGACCGGGTCGGCGACGCGTGCACCCGTCGCGATGAGGGCGACCGCCGCCATCGTGACGCCGACGCCGATGCCGATGACGGCGCGGACGACCGGGAGCACCGAGGCGTTGTGGTCTCCCAGGCGAGCCGGGATGCGGCGGAGGACGAGCGCGAACGCGATGAGCGTCACCGTCTCGACGAGGATCTGCGTGAGCGCGAGGTCCGGTGCACCGCTGGTCGCGAACAGCAGCACCATGCCGAGACCGGTCACCGAGACGAGCACGACGCCCGTGTAGCGCTTGCGCGCCCGGATCGCCACGATGCCCGCCAGGATCATGACGGGAGCGGCGAGCAGCTGCGCCGGGCTCTGCCAGGCGTCGACCGCGATGCGCCATTCGGTCGTCGCCGCCAGCGCGGTGGCCTCGGCAGCGATGAAGACGACGAAGATCGTGCCGACGTAGAAGGGCAGCGATCCGCGTTGGGTCAGCGACGTCGTCCAGACCGAGAGCTTCGCGATGCCGCGCAGCGCCAGGTTGTAGATGTCGTTCGCCGTGAACGGCAGCATGCGCGCCGAGAGCGGACGCCGCTGCGTCGCCCAGAAGAAGACTGCACCCAGCGCGATCGACCCCAGCGACAGGAAGAGCGCCGGTTCCCACCCGTGCCAGAGGGCGAGGTGGTACGCCGTGCCGTTGTCGTCGAGCGGGATGCCGTCGGCATAACCGGCGAGGGCCGAATCGAGCACGGGCGCCGCAAGGCCGGCGACCATCGTCAGACCGCTGAGGACGACCGGGGCCACGAGGAAGCCGATGGGCGGGTCGGGCCACTCGGTGCGCTCGCGCGGCGAGCCCGAGGCATCCTTCTTCGTCCAGAAGGCGCCCCACACGAAACGGATGCCGTACGCCGCCGTGAGCGCCGACCCGCCGAGGATGCCGATCAGCGGGATGAGGGCCGCGGGAGACGCGCCGCCCTCGAGGAAGGACGTGAGAGCCGCCTCCTTCGCGACGAAGCCGACCGTCGGGGCGACGCCGGCCATCGACGCGATCGCGATGATCGAGAACGTGGCGAGGGTCGGGGCCTGCCGCCCCACCCCCGACAACTCCGTGATGTCTCGGGTGCTGAGCTGCCGGTCGATCACGCCGACGATGAGGAACAACGCGGACTTGAAGAGGGCGTGGCCCACGAGCAGAGCGAGGCCGGCGAGCGCGCTGTTGCGTTCGCCGTAGCCGAGGACGACCGTCAGCATGCCGAGCTGGCTGACGGTGCCGAAGGCGAGGATGCGCTTGAGGTCGGATTCGCGGAGAGCCTGGAAGCCACCGAGCACCATCGTGAAGACCCCGAGGCCGATGACGATCGGGCGCCAGGGGTCGGTGTCGGCGAACGCGGGCGCGAACCGGGCGATGAGATAGATGCCGGCCTTCACCATGGCCGCCGCGTGCAGGTAGGCGCTGACCGGTGTCGGCGCGGCCATGGCGCCGGGCAGCCAGAAGTGGAACGGGAAGATGGCCGATTTGCTGAGGGCGCCCACCAGGAGCATGACGATCGCTGCATCCAGCGCGACCGCTTCGCCGCCCTGGAAGACGGGTCCGGTCTCGATCATCGTGGTGATGCTGGTCGTGCCGTAGAGGACGACGAGCATGACGACGCCGATCAGCATGACGAGTCCGCCGAGGGTCGTCACGAGCAGCGCTTGCAGGGCGGCGCGCCGGCTCGCGCCGCGGCGGTGATAGAACCCGATGAGCAGGTACGAGAGGACGCTCGTGACCTCCCACAGCATGATGAGCACGACGATGTCGTCGGTGAGCACGAGTCCGTACATCGCGCCGGCGAAGGCGAGGAGGACCGCGGAGAACGTCGCGAGGCCCTCGCGCTTGCCGGCGAAGTACCAGCGGCAGTAGATCATCACGAGCGCACCGACGCCGGTGACGATGAGCGCCATGACCCACGAGAGAACGTCCATCCGCATCGAGAGCTGGACGTCGAGATCGGGGATCCAGACGTATGTCTCGAACGGGATATCACCCGAGAGGACCTGCGGCGCCTGCATCGCCGTGTGGAGGAACGCCGCGATCGGCACGAGAGCGGCGACGAGGAAGGTGCGCGATCCCAACCGGGCGACGAGCGTCGGCAGAACCAGGGGGACGAGCGCGAACGCCGCGAGGAGGATCAGCAACCTGGCCTCCTCTGCGCAATCGGGGGTCGAGGATTTCAGTCTACCGGCTGAGGCAAAGGCGGCGCCCGGTTGCCTCTCAGGTCAGACCGTTAACGGACCGGTTGTGTTCCCCCGGCGGAATGTGCACGTCAGGGTGACCGATGCCGGATCCCGCCCGTCGAGCATCGCCACAACCGCCTCGCCCGCAGCGCGACCCTTCGCGAGGGAATCCTGCTCGAGGGTCGTGAGGGCGTACGGCGCGAGACCGTCGACCGTGATGCCGTCGAAACCGGTCACGCTGAGGTCCTCGGGCACACGCAGGCCGGCCTCTTCGGCTGCGCGGATGACTCCGGCTGCGAGCAGGTCGCTCTGCGCCATGATGGCGGTCGGTCGATCACCGGCGAGCAGGACCCGGCCCGCGGCGAGGCCCTCGTCGATCGAGCTCTCGCTGACCGCGTACGCCGGCGCGTCGGGGAAGACCGCTCGCGCGCCGCGCAGGCGGTCGCGGGTGACCTCGACGGTGATCAGGGCGGAATCGTCGATGAAGCCGCGGGCCCGCGTGGCGTCGGTGGACAGCGTGACGAGCGCCACGTCGTCGTGGCCCAGGGAGCGCACGTGCTCGGCCGCGGCGCGCTGCGCATCAACGTTGTCGAGCAGGACGCGGGGAACGTCGGATCCGGCATCCCCCTCGATCACGACGACCGGGATGCCCCGTCGACGGAGGACGTCGACCGAGGACTGCAGAATCTCGTTGCAGCCGAGCAGGATCGCCGCGTCGAGCGGGGCGGTCGTGAGCGTAGGGCCGGACTCGGCGGGCCCCTCGTCGGTGAGGAGCAGGATGCCGGCGCCGATAGGACCGAGCGCGTCGGTGAGGCCGTCCATCATGGCGGTCGTCACGGGGTCGCGGAACGCGACGCCGAGACGTTCGCGGAACAGCACCGCGACGACGCCGGCCCGGCCGGTGCGCAGGGAGGCGGCGCGAGGATCGGGGCCTGTATAGCCCAGCGCGTCGGCGGCCTGCATCACCTTCGCGCGGGTCGTGTCCGAGACGGCGACCTTGCCGCTGAAGACGACCGATGCCGTGGAGGCCGACACTCCGGCTTCGCGCGCGACATCCGAGATCGTCGCTCGGCGGCTGCTCATGTTTTCGATCGTAGCCGCCGGAATCCGTTTGTCGAATCGATTCGGAGATCCCGCTAGAGTGACCGTCATGACCCTCGAGCTCACCTCCGCACGCCTGTGGACCTGGCGTCTCGCCGTGTTCGCGATCTTCACCGCGAGCGGTCTGAGCATCGCCACGTGGGCGTCACGGGTTCCGTCCATCAAGGCGGCGCTCGACATCGACAACGCCACGATCGGGCTCCTGCTGCTCGGCATGGGTGCGGCCTCGATCATCGGCCTCTCGGTCTCCTCGATGATCGCGGCACGCATCGGTACCCGACGCGGCATGCTCGCGGTCATGCTCGTCCTGTCGGTAGGGCTCTTCCTCATCGGCGTCGGCACCGACGTCATCCCGTCGCTCCCCCTCGTCCTCATCGGGCTCGCCCTGTTCGGTTTCGGCAACGGCACCCTCGACGTCCTCATGAACGTCGACGGTGCCGCGATCGAGGTCGAGGTGAAGAAGACGATCCTGCCGCTGTTCCATGCGTTCTTCAGCCTCGGCACCGTGATCGGTGCCGGCATCGGCGCCTTGGCCGCGAGTGCGCGGCTCGCGGTGTTCCCCCACACCGCCGTGATCGCGATCTCGATCGTGGTCCTCGCATTCGTCGCCTTCCGCTACGTGCCGCACCGGGAGTTCGGTTCGCCCGAGGACGCACCCACGGGGTGGCGCAACCGACTCGCGACCGCACTGTCGGCGTGGCGCGAGCCGCGCACCTACGTCCTCGGTGTCGTCATGCTCGGCATGGCGTTCGCCGAAGGCGGCGCGAACGACTGGCTCGCCCTCGGCGTGAGCGAGGATCACAAGGGCGGTTTCGCGCTCGGCGCGGCAGCCCTGACGGTGTTCTCGATCGCCATGACGGTCGTGCGCGTCTTCGGCGGCCCGCTCGTCGACCGCTTCGGCCGGGTCGCGACGCTCCGGGTCCTCGCCGTGACGGCGGTGGCCGGCATCCTGCTGTTCATCCTGGCGCCGAACCTGCCGCTCGTGTTCGTCGGCGCGGCCCTGTGGGGCATCGGCGCCTCGCTCGGCTTCCCGCTCGGGATGTCGGCGGCGGCCGACGATCCGGCCCGCGCGGCGGCACGAGTGAGCGCGGCGGCGACGATCGGCTACGTCGCGTTCCTGTGCGGCCCGCCGGTCCTCGGCCTGATCAGCACGCACATCGGTCTGCTGAACACGCTGTTCATCATCGCGGCGCTGGTGGCCGCGTCAGGGTTCGCCTCCGGTGCGGCGAAGCCGCTGCCGGGCACGCGCGGCACCAGCCACTGACGGGGATCAGAAGAGGCGGGGCGCCCCTGACTCGATGCCCTTCATCTCGTCGTAGTCCAGGGTGACGCAGCGGATGCCGCGATCGGTCGCCAGGACCTTCGCCTGCGGCTTGATCTCCTGCGCAGCGAACACCCCTGTGACAGGGGCGAGGTGCGGGTCGCGCCCGAGAAGTTCGAGGTAGCGCGTCAGCTGCTCGACACCGTCGATGTCGCCGCGGCGCTTGACCTCGACCGCGATCGTGCCGCCTTCGGGGTTGCGCAGCAGGAGGTCGACCGGACCGATCGCCGTGGGGAACTCGCGTCGCACGAGAGTCAGGTTCTCGCCGATCACGCCGACCTGCTCGGCGAGCAGCCGCTGCAGGTCGGCCTCGACGCCGTCCTTCACGAGACCGGGATCGACGCCGAGTTCGTGCGACGAGTCGTGGAGCACCTCGTAGATGCGGATGGTGAGCTCGTCGCCGGTCTTGGCGTGGGTGACGCGCCACTTCTCGACGACGTCGATGTCGTCCTCGCCGGGCTCGATCACCGTCAGGGTGCACGGCGGGCTCATCCAGTTCAGCGGTTGGTGCTGGATGTCGCGGTGGAACGCGACCGTACCGTCCGCCTTCACCATGATGAGACGGGTGGCGGGGGGCAGATGCGTGTTCAGGCGACCGGTGTAGTCGACGGAGCAGCGGGCGATGACGAGACGCACGGCGACGAGCCTACCCGCGGCATCCGTCCCCGTAGGCTGGACGCATGACGACGAGCTCCCCCTGGTCCTGCATCCTCTGGGACGTGGACGGCACGATCGTCGACGCGTCCGTCGGCATCCTGAGCCGCCTCGACCGCTGCCTCACCCACTTCGGGTACGCGGCGCCGACGCGCGCGGAACTGGTCCACTGGATCGGTCCGCCGATGTACGACTCGTTCCAGAAGAACGTCGGGATGACGCCGGAACAGGCCACCGAGACGGTCGCCTACTACCGGGCTCTCGGCAAGGCCGACGGCTACACCGCGAACGTGGAGCTCTACCCGGGAGTCGGGGAGCTGATCGCGGATGTCGCGGCAGCCGGCATCGCGCAGGCGACCGCGAGCTCGAAGCCCGAGGTGCAGGTGGTCGCGCTCATGGAGCACTTCCGTCTGTCAGAGCACATGCAGGCCATGGCCGGTGCGACTCCGGACGAGATGACACTCGCCACGAAGGCGGACATCGTCGCCGAGGCACTGCGCCGCCTGAAGGCGGCGGGGGCGGACACGAGCCGCCCGGTCCTCATCGGAGACCGCCATCACGACGTCGACGGGGCCGCCGCGAACGGCGTCCCCGTCATTTTCGTACGGTGGGGCTTTAGTTGGCCCCACGAGAGTGAAGGGGCGCAGGCGGCGGTCGACACGATGGCCGAACTCCGCCGCCTGCTCCTCACTGCTGAGGTGTAAAACCTCAGACGGGGCGAATGTTCTCCGCCTGCAGGCCCTTAGGGCCCTGGGCGATGTCGAACTCGACTCGCTGGTTCTCTTCCAGCGAGCGGTAGCCCGAAGATTCGATGGCTGAGTAGTGGGCGAAGACGTCGGCGCCGCCTTCATCGGGGGCGATGAACCCGAAGCCCTTTTCCGAGTTGAACCACTTGACGGTACCGCTGACGCTCATGAACTGCCTTACTGATTGTTGCCGGCGACACGTCCGCCGGTCCTTCCCCAACCTAGCCCCCGCAACCTGTACAGTCACCCCCTCCGTAGGAAGGTGACACAAACGTTGCCCGCAAGACACCGATCGGTGACCAATATGACAAGCCCGCGACATGTCTTAATACCCCCCGGGGTATAGTCAGAGGTATGCGCACCATCATCATCGGTGGCGTCGCCGCCGGCATGTCCGCGGCGACCCGACTCCGCCGGCTCGACGAACACCGCGAGATCGTGGTCTTCGAGCGCGGCTCCTACGTCTCTTTCGCGAACTGCGGACTCCCCTATCACGTGGGCGGAGTGATCGAGGATCGCTCCTCGCTGCTGCTGCAGACACCGGCATCCCTCGCCGCGCGCTTCGCGCTGCAGGTCCGCGTCCGCCACGAGGTCGTCGCGATCGATGTGGCCGCGCGGACCGTCACCGTTCGCGACCTCGACGCCGGCGACGAGCGGGTCGAACCGTTCGACGACCTCGTCCTCGCTATGGGTGCGACGGCAGTCGATCGCCTCCCCGGTGACGGGATGCCTGTGGTCACCCTGCGCAGCGTCGAAGACGTCGACGCGATCACCGATGCCCTCGCCGATGTCGCGTCGCCTCGAGCGGTCGTCGCGGGGGCCGGGTTCATCGGCATCGAGGCGGTCGAGAACCTCGTCGCCCGCGGCGCGCACGTGACGCTCGTCCAGCGAGGACGCCAGGTGCTCAGCCCTCTCGACCCCGAGATGGTGTCGCCCGTCCATCGCGCACTCGCCGACGCCGGCGTCGACCTCCGCACCGGTGTCACGGTATCGAGCGTCGACACGGAGGCTGTCACGCTCTCCGACGGCACCCGGGTGCCCGCCGATCTGGTCGTCGACGCTCGCGGCGTCCGTCCCGACGTGCGGATCGCCGAGGCCGCCGGGATCGCGCTCGGGGCGACGGGCGGCATCGCCGTCGACGAGCGGCACCGCACGAACATCCCGGTGGTGTGGGCCGTCGGCGACGCGGTCGAGAAGACCGATCACCTCGACGGGCAGGCGACCCTCGTCACGATGGCGGGTCTCGCGAACCGCCACGGGCGCGCCGCAGCCGACGACATCGCCGGCGCACCCACCCCGGCCGTGACTCCCGCCCTCGGCACGACCATCGTCGGGGTGCTCGGTCTCACCGTCGGGCTCGTCGGCTGGAGCGAACGCCGACTCGTCGCGGCATCCCGGCCGCATCGGGTCGTTCACACGCATCCCTTCTCTCACGCGACCTACTACCCCGGCGCGGAGCAGATGGCGATGAAGCTCCTCATCGACCCCGAGACCGACCTCCTCCTCGGCGCTCAGATCGTCGGGCGGGCCGGCGTCGACAAGCGGCTCGACGTCCTGGCCGTCGCGATGACGACCGGGCTCACGGCATCCGCTCTGACCCAACTCGAACTCGCCTACGCACCGCAGTACGGGTCGGCGAAGGACGCGATCAACATGGCCGGGTACGTCGCCGAGAACCTGGCGACGGGCGCCGATCGCACGATCCAGTGGCACGAGGTGGATGCCGCCCGCGCGGCCGGCGCCGTCGTGGTCGACGTCCGCACGGCCGGCGAGCACGATGCCGGCTCGATCCCCGGCTCGATCCTGCTCCCGCTCGACGAGCTCCGCGAGCGGCACGGCGAGCTCCCCGCTGCGCCGCTCATCGTCCACTGCAAGGTGGGCCAGCGAGGACACACGGCCAGCCGCCTCCTGCAGCAGCTCGGTCACGACGTCCGCAACCTCGACGGCGGATGGCTCACGTGGACCGATGGCGTCGAGGCAGGGCTTCCGCGGAGAGGATCCGCCCAATAGCGTGACCGGATGACCGGACTCACTCCGTATCTCCACTTCCCCGGCGTCGCGCGCGATGCGCTCACCTTCTATCAGGAGGTCTTCGGCGGTGACCTGGTGCTGCACACCTTCGGAGATTTCGGACGGGAGGACGGGCCGAGCGACTTCATCGCGCACGGAATGCTGAGCGGGCGCGTCGAGCTGTTCGCCGCCGACGGTGTGCCGGGCGATCCGCCGCTGGAACTGCGCGGCGTCATGTTCTCTCTCCTGGGCACCACCGAGCCGGCGGAGCTCGAGACCTGGTTCGCGACGCTCGCCGACGGCGGCAGCGTCATCGATCCGCTGCAGCTGCGCGCGTGGGGCGACCATGACGGCACCGTGACCGACCGCTTCGGGGTCGCCTGGCTCATCGGTTATCAGGGCTGACCTGCTATCAGGGCGGACCAGGCCCCGGGCGCGTGAGTATGCTCGGCCGCGTGAGCGTACTAGGGATCGGCGGGCTCTTCTTCCGCAGTCGTCATCCGCAGGCACGGGCGGAGTGGTATCGCCGACACCTCGGCATCGATGCCGGCGCCGAAGGCCAGGGAGCCGTCTGGCAGCAGGATGCCGGGATGACCGTCTTCGCGCCGTTCTCCGCCGACAGCGACTACTTCGGGGCGGACCAGCCGTTCATGCTGAATCTTCGGGTGAGCGAGCTCGACGCCCTCGTCGCGCGTCTGGAGGGCGCCGGGGTCCCGGTCCAAACCCGCCCGGAGTGGGAGACGGAGTACGGCCGGTTCGTCCGGATCGTCGACCCGGAGGGACTCGAGATCGAACTGTGGGAGGCGCCCGGGTAGAGCCCGGCGCGAGATCAGCGGGCCGCCCGACGGCTCCGGACGAACGCCGAGACGACGGCGACGGCTGTTCCCGCAACGATGCCGATGAGCGTCTCCCCCAGTCGGTCGCTCAGCAGCACGCCGACGGTGGTCGGTGCCGCGAGCTGGACCATCAACAGCGCGAGCGGCGTGATGAAGATCATCGCGATTGCGTAGTTGCGACCCACGAACAGTTCGGCAGTCGCCTGCAGACCGACGGCGATCAGGATGACCCCGAGGGGAGGCACGCCCAGGGCGAGGATGGCTGCTGCCACCAGAACTCCGAGCGCGGTCCCGATGAGCCGCTGCAGTCCGCGGATGATGCGCGCCTTCACGTGCGGACCGCTCACCGCCGCGACCGCGCCGACCATCGCCCAGTACCAGTGGGAATCCAGGAGCAGAAGCCCCGCGATCCCGCCGAGGAGCGTCGCCACCGCCACCGTGACGGCCATCTCCGTGGCCACAGCGCCGACGGCGATGCAGTTCTTCGTTCGCGCCAGGCGCGGAAGCCCTCGGGCCGAGACTGCCTCGTACACGAGTGTGATGAGGATCGAGAAGACCACGGCCGCGAGACCCACAGCGAGGACGTCGATCAGCCGTGTGGCATCGGCGGGAACGGATGCCGTCGCCCCCGCGGCGAACACGATGAACAGCGCTCCCGGCGGATGCCACTGGGCCGAGTACGCGAGCAGGGTGACGACCGAGGCGACCGCCGACACGACGACGATCGCCCACGGCGCCGCCAGCTGGGCGACTGACGTGGCCGTGCCGATGAGCATGGCGGTGACCAGGACCGCGCCCGCGGCCGCCTGCATCCTGACGCGATCGCCGATCGGATCGGTGCGCCCGTAGAGCGAGGCGAAGGCTCCGAAACTCGCGTAGATGCTGAGATCGAGCCGGCCCATCGCGCAGAGGACGAGCAGGGGGACGCCGACGCTGATCGCGGCACGGATCGCCACCGTGTGATCGCGGTCGTAGGGTGCGACACGGATGACCCCGGTCCAGATCCGGCCACGCGATGCACCCACCTCAAGAGCCTACGCGCGACGGACGACCGTCTGAGGGCCCGAGCGTGAGAGGGAACCGGGCGATCCCCGGAACCTCCTCAGCGCACGGCGTCCTGTGCCTGCGACTCACTGACGGGCTTCCGCACGAACGCAGCCAGCACGACGGCCACGGATGCGACCACCGCGCCGACGAAGAAAGCGGTGTGCACGCCCGATGCGACGGCACCGACCGGATCGGCACCGGATGCCGCCGCGGCAGCGCCACCGACCGACATGAGGGTGATGAACAAGGCGGTACCGGCCGCTCCGGCGACCTGCTGCAGGGTGCTGACCGTTGCGCTGCCGTGCGAGTACAAGCGCTGCGGAAGGGATCCCAAAGCCGACGTGAGCAGCGGCGTGAAGACGAAGCCGAGACCCAGGTTCAGAGCCATGTGCACCGCGATGATCCAGGAGACCGACGTGCCTTCGCCGAAGGTCGTCATGCCCCACAGCGCCGCCGCCGCGACGACCATTCCGGGAAGGACCAGCGGCCGCGGTCCGAAGCGGTCGAAGAGCGACCCGACGACGGGAGCGATGATGCCCATCAGTACGCCGCCGGGCAGCAGCATGAGTCCGACGGTCAGGGTGTCGAGCGAGAGGACCTGCTGCAGGTAGATGGGCAGCAGGATCAGCGAGCCGAAGAGCGCCGACATGACCACGATGACGAGGACGACGGCGAGGCTGAACGAGCGCGACCGGAAGGTCCGCAGGTCGAGGAGAGCGGCATCCGTCCTCTGCAACACCAGCTGACGGACGACGAACGCGATGAGCGATGCCGCGCCGACGATCATCGGGATCCACACGGGAACCGGGGCGTGACCCGAAGCCGACTCGCCGATGGAGCTGAGTCCGAAGATGAGACCGCCGAAGCCCAGGGCCGACAGGACGACGGACGGGATGTCGAAACGCGCGTCCCTCGTCTCGGTGACGTTGCGCACCCACAGTGCGCCGAGGGCGATGGCGACGAGCGCGATCGGAAGGACCAGCCAGAACATCCACCGCCAGTCCAAGGCCGACAGGATGAGCCCCGAGACCGTGGGGCCGATCGCCGGTGCGACGGCGATCACGATGCTGATGACGCCCATCATCCGCCCGCGGTGCGTCGGAGGCACCACGTTGAGGACCGTGGTGAAGAGCAGCGGCATCATGATCGCGGTGCCCGACGCCTGGACGATGCGGCCGACCAGCAGCATCCCGAACCCCGGCGCCAGGGCCGCGATGAGCGTGCCGATCGCGAAAAGCGTCATCGCGGTGAAGAACACCTGGCGCACGGTGAAGCGTGCGAGGAGCGTCCCGGTCAGCGGGATGACGACCGCCATCGTGAGAAGGAAGCCTGTCGTCAGCCACTGCGCGGTGGCCGCCGTGATGTCGAGGTCGACCATCAGGCTCGGCAACGCGACGCCCATGATCGTCTCGTTGAGGATGACGACGAAGGCCGCGACGACGAGGAGCGCGATGACGGGTCCGGTCTTCGCGGGGGCTGCGGAGATCGTCGGGGAGGGCGCCGTGTCGGGGCGGGAGTCGCTGAGGGTCATGGGGCGCTTTCGAGGTCGGTGGGGACGGGTCGTCCTGGTCCATCATAAGTGACACTCACTGCCATTTTGGCGGTCAGTGCATATTTGACGATCAGTGCAACAATGATCGGATGAACGGGTATTCCCGCGGCGACGCGACTGGTGAGGAGCCCGCCCCCGGAGGTCTCCGCGAGCGGCGCCGCCGCGAGACGCAGCGCGAATTGTCGGATGCGGCGATCGACCTGTTCGAGAAGCACGGCGTCGGCGGGACGACCGTCGACGACATCGCGCGCCGCGCCGGCACCTCACCCCGGACGTTCTTCCGCTACTTCGCGACCAAAGAGGCGGCCGTCCTCCCCACGCCCGAGGAATCGGAGTCGATGCTGACCGCGGTGAGCGAGGCGATCGGCAGCGGCACACCGCTGCTGCGGGCACTCGAGAGCAGCTGGCTCGCGCAGATCGCCCAGTTCGACTCCCGACCGGATGAGCACGAGCGCGCGCTGCGCATCCGCCGCCTCATAGGCCACGAGCCGACCCTGCTCGCGCTCGCCCTCCGTACCGAGGCCGAACAGGTGGACGCTCTGACCGGAGTCGCCGTGGATGCCGCTGGCTCGGATCCCGACATCCTCACCGCCCGTGCAGCCATCGGGATCATCTTCTTCATCGTCCGGCTGGCCTTCGACGAGTGGGCCCGTCGTGCCGAGCTCGGCACCTCAGGCAGCGTCCGTGACATCTATCTCGAGATCCGCCGCAGCACTGCGGCGATGAGCGACCAGTTGGGCGACTCGCCCGCCTGACCCGGCGCCGCGAACGACGAAGCCGGTCGGGGTTCTCACCACCGACCGGCTTCGTGTCGCACTGTCTGTGCGCGAGGGGGGAGTTGAACCCCCACGCCCTTTCGGGCACTGGCACCTGAAGCCAGCGCGTCTGCCTATTCCGCCACTCGCGCGAACCCGTGTCGCCACGGGATCAACTTTCCGAGGATATCATGGCGCGAGCCCGCCGGAGAAACAGCCGCAGCCTTGTTCCCCAGACCCTGCCAGGGTCGACAACTAGCATGTGAGCACCGGTCCAGACTGCCTGAGGAGCCCCGTGGGACTACTTGACAGCTTCGAGAAGGGAATCGAGCGCGCCGTGAACGGTGCGTTCGCCAAGACCTTCCGCAGCGGTGTGCAGCCTGTCGAGATCGCCTCCGCACTGCGGGCCGAGCTCGACGCGAAGGCCGCCGTCGTCTCGCGCGACCGCATCCTCGTTCCCAACACACTGGTCGTCCGGCTCGCGCCGGCGGACCACGAACGCATGGGGACGCTGGGCCGTGCCCTGCACGACGAGCTGCTGCAGCTGGTCGAAGCCCACGCGAAGAGCCAGCAGTACAGCTTCGCCGGGCCCGTGTCGCTGCGGATCAACCCCGACGAGTCGCTCAGCACCGGTACGGTCCGCGTCGATTCCGCCTCCGCGAGCGTCGACGACGTCTCGTGGCACGGCGTCGTCGAGATCGACGGTACCCAGCACCCCCTCACGGCCAGCCGCACGGTCATCGGCCGGGGGACGGATGCCGACATCACGATCTCCGACGCCGGCACGAGCCGCCGGCACGTCGAGATCCTCTGGGACGGCCGTCGCGCCATGGTCCGCGATCTCGGCTCCACCAACGGAACGCAGCTCAACGGAGTGAAGGTCTCGGAGGCGGCCCTGGAGCCGGATTCCGTCGTCACCATCGGGCGCACGCGCATCACCTTCCGCGTCGTGGCGCAGGCCTCCCGCATCCCGCCGCGGCCGCAGGATCCCGCGACCCGCATGTTCGACATCGGAGGCCAGGCATGAGTGAACTGACACTCCTTCTGCTGCAGATCGGGTTCCTGATCCTGCTGTGGTTCTTCGTCTTCGCGGTGGTCTACTCGCTGCGCGCCGACCTGTTCGGCGTCAAGGTCCGCAAGATGCCCGAGCCCGTCGCCGCCGCGCCCGGCCCCGTGGCGACCGCGCCGGCCAACGCCGAGACGTCGATCGTCTCGCCGATCACCAGCCGGCCCGCCGCCCCCAGCGGGCCGCAGAAGGCTACCCGCACCACGGTCTCCCGCATCGTCATCACGAGCGGTCCGAAGGCGGGTCTCGAACTCCCCCTCGGCGACGAGCCCTTGACGATCGGCCGCTCGAGCGAATCTGGTCTCGTCATCCGCGATGACTACACCTCGAGCCACCACGCGCGCCTCGTCCTCTGGGGCGAGCAGTGGATGGTGCAGGACCTCGATTCCACCAACGGCACCTGGCACGACGGCGAGCGCGTCGCCTCTCCCGTCCCCGTGATCGTCGGAGCGCCCATCAAGGTCGGCGCCACGACGTTCGAGCTGCGGAAGTAACGGCCCGCACCGATGGTCTTCGAGGGTTCGAGCGCCGCGATCTCCCATACCGGGAAGGTCCGGTCCAACAATCAGGACTCGGGCTTCTCCGGCTCGAACCTGTTCGTCGTCGCCGACGGCATGGGAGGCCACGCCGGTGGCGACATCGCCTCGAGCATCGCCGTCCACCACCTCGAAGGCCTCGACCACGGCTTCCCGACTCCGGCCGAGGCCGAGCGCGAACTCCGCGAGTCGATCGTGGATGCGGCGCACGTCCTCGTCGACACGGTCGCCGAGCGTCCCGAGCTGGCCGGTATGGGAACGACGGTCAGCGCCGTCCTCATGGTCGACGAGTACGCCGTCATCGCCCACATCGGCGACTCGCGCGTCTACCTCTTCCGCGACGGCGTGCTCACTCAGATCACGACGGACCACACCTTCGTGCAGCGTCTCGTCGACTCGGGACGCATCACGCCCGAAGAAGCGCGGTACCACCCGCGGCGCTCCGTCCTCATGCGCGTCCTCGGCGACATGGGCACCGACCCCGAGGTCGACGCCTTCATCATGCAGACCCAGCCCGGCGACCGCTGGCTGATCTGCTCCGACGGTCTCTGCGGCGTCGTCGACGATGCGCAGACCGCCAAGGTCCTCCGGCAGGACCTCGCCCCAGGCCGCACCGCCGACATGCTCTTGAAGCTGGCGTTGGATGCCGGTGCCCCCGACAACGTCACGATCGTCCTCGTGGACGTGGGCGGGCGGCATCCGATGTACAGCGGGACCGCGACGATCGTCGGTTCCGCCGCGACGCCGAAGGGCATCGAGATCCCCGTCGCGCGACCGGCGCGTACCGGCTGGTTCCAGACCGGGCGCCAGGCGGCCAACGAGCCGAGCCACTTCGAGCCGGCGGCGGAGTACCTCGAGGAACTCATCGAGGAGGACCGCCGTCGTGCCCGGCGCCGTCGCGTCTGGTGGTTCGTCGGCTTCCTCGCGATCATCGCGGTCATCGCCGCCGGTGTGTTCGCCGGCTACGCCTGGACGCAGACGCGGTACTTCATCGGCGCCGACGACGACAGCGTCGTGATCTACCGGGGCATCCAGCAGGACATCGGCCCGATCTCACTGTCGACACCGTACGAGGACACGAACATCCTCCTCGCCGACCTGGACGCCCTCGAGCGGCAGTCGGTCGAGCAGACCATCTCCGCACGATCCCTCGCCGACGCGCAGGCGATCGTCGACAACCTCCGCCAGGGGACCCCATGACAGCCTCGGTAGAGACCGACACCACGGTCATCAAGGCACTGCGCAAACTGCGGATGCCGGCCACCCAGCGCAACCGCGAGCTGGGGCTGCTCCTGTTCGCCATCGTCGTGACGACCGTCGCGGTCATCCTCGTCCAGCTGGGCACCCGCGACCAAATCGACCCGACGTTCCTCTCGTACTGCGGCGGCCTGGCCGGACTCGCCTTCGCCATGCACATCGTCACCCGGATCTGCGCGCGCGACGCGGACCCGTTCGTCCTGCCGATTGCGACCCTGCTGACCGGTCTCGGGATCGCGATGATCTACCGCCTCGACATCGCAGAGGACCGTGCGGGCTGGGGATCGCTCGGTTTCCGTCAGCTCGTGTGGGCGGCAATCGCCATCGCCGGCGCGATCCTCATCGTCATCTTCCTCCGCAACTACCGCGTCCTCTTCCGCTACACCTACGTGTTCGGCCTCAGCGGCATCCTGCTGCTCCTGCTTCCCTTCGTGCCGGGGCTCGGCATCAAGGCCGGCGCGGACGTCTGGGTGTCGATCGGCGGCGTCTTCTCGTTCCAGCCCGGTGAACTGGCGAAGATCTGCCTCGCCGTCTTCTTCGCGGGGTACCTCGTGCGCACCCGCGAGGCGCTCAGCTCCGTCGGCACGAAGTTCCTCGGCATCACGTGGCCGAAGGCCCGCCAGCTCGGCCCCCTGCTGATCATCTGGGGGGTCTCGCTCGGGATCATCGTCCTGCAGCGCGACCTCGGCACCGGCATCCTGATCTTCGGGATGTTCATCGCGATGCTCTACGTCGCGACGGGCAAGGCCAGCTGGGCGATCCTCGGGGTCCTCCTCGCAGCGGGCGGCGCGATCGTCGCATCGCGGATCCTGCCCTACGTCGGGTCCCGCTTCTCGAACTGGCTCGACGCGTTCAACCCCGACTACATCAACGGCAGCAGCTACCAGCTCGTGTCGGGCATCTTCGGTCTCGCGCACGGCGGACTGATCGGCACCGGATGGGGCCTCGGCCGCCCCGACCTGACACCGCTCGCGCACAACGACTACATCCTGCCGAGCCTCGGTGAAGAGCTCGGCCTCGTCGGTGTGTTCGCGATCCTCGCGCTCTACATGGTGTTCGTGAGCCGCGGCATCCGCATCGGCATCGCCGGTCAGGACGACTTCGGCAAGCTCCTCGCGACCGGGCTCTCGTTCACGCTCGCCCTGCAGGTGTTCATCATGGTCGGCGGTGTCACCCGCGTCATCCCGCTCACGGGTCTGACCATGCCGTTCCTCGCGGCGGGCGGTTCGTCGCTCATCGCGAACTTCCTCATCATCGCGATCCTCCTCCGGATCTCGGATGCGGTTCGCTCCAGGCCCCGGGTGGTGATCGGATGACCAAGCAACTCCGCCGACTGAGCGTCGTCGTGCTCTTCATGTTCCTCAGCCTGTTCGCGGCGACGAGTGTCATCCAGGTGGCCCTCGCCGGTCAGCTCAACGAGAACCGGGAGAACCGCCGCACCCTGTACGACTCGTACGAGGTGCAGCGCGGCACGGTCTACGCGGGCAGCACGGCGATCGCCTCGTCGAAGCCGAGCGACGACGTCTACAGCTGGATCCGGACGTACCCGGATGCCGAGATGTGGGCACCCGTGACGGGGTTCATCAACCCCGTCCTCCGCTCGTCGACGGGCATGGAGTACGCCATGAACGCGGCCCTCGCCGGAACGGGAAGCCAGCAGTTCCTGACCCGTCTCGACCAGATCGTCAGCGGTCAGCCGGCGCGCGGATCGAACGTCCTCCTCTCGCTCGACCCGAAGGTCCAGAAGGTCGCCTACGACGCGCTCGACGGTCTCGAGGGCGCGGTCGTCGCGATGGAGCCCGACACCGGCCGCATCCTCGCGATGGCCACGAGCCCCAGCTACGACACGAACCTGCTCGCCTCGCACAACAGCTCGTCCGTGAACGCAGCGGATCAGAAGCTGCAGGCCGACCCGCTGCGTCCCCTCACCAACCGGGTGACGCGCGAGACCGAGCCCCCCGGGTCGACCTTCAAGCTCGTGGTCGCCTCGGCGGCGCTCGCGTCGGGCAAGTACACGCCGGACTCGACGTTCGACAACCCCGCCACCTTCACGCTCCCCGGAACGACGAACGTCCTGCACAACTTCGATCGCGGCACGTGCGGTCCGGGCGAGAAGACGACGCTCGAGACAGCCTTGCGGCTCAGCTGCAACATCCCCATGGCCGAGCTCGCGCTCGAACTCGGCACCGACGCGATCCGCGAGCAGGCGCAGAAGTTCGGGTTCAACTCGGCCTTCGAGATCCCGCTCGACGTGACCGCGTCCAGCTACCGCGAGGGCTTCGATGAGCCGCAGACCGCGCTGAGCGGCATCGGCCAGACGGATGTCCGCGCGACGCCGCTGCAGATGGCCATGGTCGCCGCGGGGATCGCGAACGACGGCGTCGTCATGAACCCGCGCATGGTCGACCGCGTCGTCGCGTCGGACCTGACGGTTCAGGACGAGCCCGCCGACACCGAGTTCGGCCGGGCCGTGTCGCCCGAGGTGGCCCAGACGATGACGCAGCTGATGATCGGCAATGTCAAAAACGGCGCCGCGTCGGGTGCGAGAATAGACGGAGTCGACGTCGCCGGGAAGACCGGAACGGCGGAGCACGATCCGGGGGACCCGTACACGCTGTGGTTCACCGGTTTCGCCCCCGCGGAGGACCCCAAGGTGGTCGTCACGGTGATGGTGGAGAACGGTGGTGGGCTCGGCCAGAACGGAACGAGCAACGGGATCGCGGCCCCGATCGCGAAGAAAGTGATTGAGGCGGTGCTGAGCGAATGAGACCGACGCAGGGTGTGAGCTTCGGCGGACGGTACGAACTGGCTTCGCGGATCGCGATCGGCGGCATGGGCGAGGTCTGGGAGGCCACCGACCACGTCATCGGGCGTACCGTCGCCATCAAGATCCTCAAAGACGAGTACATGGGCGACCCCGGGTTCCTCGAGCGTTTCCGCGCCGAGGCCCGCCACGCCGCGCTCGTCAACCACGAAGGCATCGCCAGCGTGTTCGACTACGGCGAGGAGAACGGCTCCGCGTTCCTCGTCATGGAACTCGTCCCCGGCGAAGCCCTGTCGACGATCCTTGAGCGCGAGGGCGCGCTGTCGACCGACAAGACGCTCGACATCGTCGCGCAGACCGCCTCGGCGCTGCAGGCCGCCCACGCCGCAGGCCTCGTCCACCGCGACATCAAGCCCGGCAACCTGCTCATCACGCCCGACGGTCGCGTGAAGATCACCGACTTCGGCATCGCGCGCATCGCCGATCAGGTGCCCCTCACCGCGACCGGTCAGGTCATGGGCACGGTCCAGTACCTCTCGCCCGAGCAGGCGTCGGGTCACGCGGCATCCCCCTCGACCGACATCTACTCGCTCGGCATCGTCGCGTACGAGCTGCTGGCCGGCCGACGCCCATTCACGGGCGAATCGCAGGTCGCGATCGCGATGGCGCAGATCAACGACACCCCGCCGCCGCTTCCCGACACGATCTCGGAGCCCGTGCAGCGCTTCGTGATGAGCATGATCGCGAAGAAGCCCGACGAGCGTCCGGCGTCGACCTCGGCCGTCGCCCGCGCGGCAGGTGCACTCCGCCGCGGCGATGTCGCCGGCGCGGCCGCAATCGTTCCGGCGATCGCCGGCGCCGTGTCACCGGATGCCTTCACGCAGCTCCTGACGTCCAACAACGGCACCGACGCGACGACCCGCCTGCTCCCCTCTGCGGGCGCGGCCGGAGCAGCCGCCGGCGTCGGCGCAGCCTCAGGCGTCGGAACCGGGACGGCCGCCCTCGCGACCGAGCAGCCCGCTCGCTCGCAGCCCGCCAAGAAGAAGCGCAGCCCGTGGACCTGGCCCCTCGTGGCCCTCATCGTCCTGCTGGCCGTCGTGCTGATCGGTGCCCTCGTCACCCTCTTCCAACCGACCGGCGAGACGGGACCGGCCACGCCGCCGCCCAGCAGCCCGGCCCCGGTCTCCAGCCCGCCGCCGTCCTCGCCGCCGCCGTCGACGCCCGCGGCGCCGACCTCGGCCGATCCCGAGTCCTTCGACATCGAGGGCAAGTCGTGCGAAGACGCGAGGCAGATCCTCAACGACAACGGATTCGCCAACGTCGTCTGCGAGCGCGGCGACCAGGCGAACACCGACGACCAGGTCGGCACGGTCTACAGCATCAACCCCACGGGCAACGTGCAGTTCGATCGTGAGATCACCCTGCTGTACTACGACAAGACGGCTCAGATGGAGACGCCCGCAGCGCCGAGCATCCAGGGCGGCAACGACGACGGAACCGTCACCGCCGGGTCGACCGTGCGGATCATGTGGGACAGCTACACCTGCCCCGCCGGCGCACCGCAGGCCACGAGCTACACGATGACCCTCTCGGGGGGCGTCTTCCAGAAGAACGGCGAGTCGACCGCGAGCTTCGCGATCGGCGACCGTCCGCAGGAGGTCGTCGTCGGCACGAACAGTCAGGCCCTTTCGGTCACCTACAACGTCACCTGCAACGGCGAGGGCACCGAACGGGTCTCGGGAGAGTCGTCGGAGGCTGCGGCATCCATCGTCCCCGCTCAGGAGGAGACCCCTCCCGCTGACGGTGGCGACGGCGGCGGCAACGGCAGCGACGGCTGATCACGACCGCATTCAGCGGGCTTTCGAACACGGTCGGATAGGCTGTCCGGGTTCCATTCCGGGGAGTGAAGTGTCCGTTACGTCACGCGTGCTGTCGGGCCGCTACCGAGTCGATGACCTCATCGGCCGGGGTGGCATGGCTTCCGTGTACCGCGGACAGGACCTGACCCTCGGTCGTCCGGTCGCCATCAAGATCCTCGAGGCCGACCTGGCCGCAGACAGCGCCTTCCGCACGCGGTTCCGGCTCGAGGCGCAGTCGGCGTCGCGCATGTCGCACCCCGCGATCGTCCGTGTCTACGACGCCGGCGAGGAGACGAGGACGGATGCCGCGGGCCAGCCGCATCCCGAGCCGTACATCGTCATGGAGCTCGTCACCGGGCACCTGCTGAAGGACATCATCAGCGACGGCCCGGTTCCGCTCGAGGACGCGCTGCGGTACACCGACGGCATCCTCGAGGCGCTCGAGTACTCGCATCGCGCCGGCGTCGTCCACCGCGACATCAAACCCGGCAACGTCATGGTGACGGATGCCGGTCAGGTGAAGGTCATGGACTTCGGCATCGCGCGCGCGGTGTCGGACTCGTCGTCGACGGTCGCCGAGACCACGGCGATCATCGGGACCGCGTCGTACTTCTCGCCCGAGATGGCCAAGGGCGACCCGGTCGACGCCCGCGCAGACATCTACTCGGCGGGGATCGTCCTGTACGAGCTGCTCACCGGGCAGCCGCCGTTCCGCGGCGAGAACCCGATCGCCGTCGCGTACCAGCACGTCTCCGAGGCTCCCGTTCCGCCGTCCGAGCTGGTCGACACCGTCCCGCGCTCGCTCGACGCCCTGGTGCTCCGCGCGCTCGCGAAGGATCCGTTCCAGCGTCCGCAGACGGCCGTCGCGTTCCGCGACGCCCTTGCGGCCGCGACCGGACGCAAGGCTCCGAGCAAGCGCCGCGTCGAATCGCTCAGCAACGAGCTCTACGGCCCCGATCCGAAGCAGGCCGCCGAGACGGCGCGGTCGCTGCGTCAGCTCACGAGCGACGACACGATGCGCCGCACCCAGTCGGGACCGCCGGTCGCGTGGGTGTGGGCGGGCATCGCGATGCTCGCGGTGCTGCTGGTCTCCGTCTTCATCTGGGTGAACACGCTCCGACCCGACGAGGGCACGGTCACACCCAACGCCCTGACGGTGCCCGACGTCGTCACCATGACCTGGGACCGCGCGGAGCAGGTGATCGACAAGGCCAAACTCGTTCCGCAGCAGGTCGACGAGACGAGCGCCGACGTGCCCGAAGGCGCCGTCGTCCGCACCGATCCCGTTGCAGGGACCACGGTCGCACCCGGCGAGCAGGTGACGGTCTACGTGTCGCAGGGCGTCGAGAAGGCAGCCGTCCCCGCGCTCGCGAATCTCACCGTCTCGGAGGTCACGTCCTCGCTCGAGCAGGCCGGCCTGAAGCTCGGCTCGATCACCCGGCGCAACGATCCGCGGCTGGCGGCCGACGTTGTGATCAGCGGGTCGGTGAACGGCGCCGCGGTGACCGACGGGCAGGAGATCCCGAAGGGGAGCGCGGTCGACCTGGTCGTCGCCACCGGCACGGTCACCGTCGAGGACTTCGCGCTCAACTACACGGTCGACAAGGCCGTTGAGATCCTCGAGTCCGACCAGTACAACCTCGATCCGGTGGTGCAGGAGGATCCGTCGTGCCCCGCGACCGACCCGCGGATGGTGAAGGTGCAGTCCGCGATCGGCGAGGTGCCGGTCGGGTCCGAGATCACCCTCACGACCTGCAGCGGCTGACCGCTCAGGCTCAGCCGACCGCCCGATGCGGGCTCAAGCGCGCACCCCGACGCGCGGCATCCGGCAGTCCGACGCCCTCCAGCCAGGTACCGAGCAGCTGGTAACCGCCTTCGGTGAGGACGCTCTCGGGGTGGAACTGCACCCCCTCGATCGGCAGTGACCGATGGGCCAGGCCCATGACGGTGCCGGAGTCGGTCCACGCCGTGACCCGCAGATCGACGGGCAGCGACGCGCGCCCCACGGCGAGCGAGTGGTACCGAGTGGCGGTGAACGGCCGCGGCAGACCCGAGAAGACACCGGAACCGTCGTGGTGCACGAGCGACGTCCGCCCGTGCATCAGATCGGCCGCATGCGAGACGACCCCGCCGAAGGCGACCGCGATCGCCTGGTGTCCCAGGCACACCCCGAGGAGCGGGGTGGCCGTGCTCGCGCACCGCTCCACGATGGCGATCGACGCGCCCGCACCCTCGGGGGTACCGGGACCGGGAGAGATGAGCACGGCGTCGGCTGCACCGACGCGGTCGACGGCATCGGCGGCATCCGACTCGACCATGTCGACCTCGGCCCCGAGCTCTGCGAGGTAGCCGATCAGGGTGTGGACGAAACTGTCATGGTTGTCGACGACCAGTACCCGGATGCCGCCGCTCACCCGCCGCCGCCGACGGTGGACTCCTCGCTGGGCCACACCGTCTGGAACACCCAGGGGAAGACGTAGAAGTAGAGCAGATACAAGATGATGGCCGCGAGGACCAGCAGGATCAGCACCCGTACCCACCACGGACCCGGGAGCACCCGCCACAATGCCGCGTACATCAGGCACCCACCCCGGCGGTCAGCGCGGCCGGCGGACCGGCGGCCGTGGGAGTGAACTCGTCGAAGACGGCGTAGGCGATGATGCGCTCCAGGGAGTTCAGCTTCGGCGCGCAGCTCGTGAGCGTCAGGTAACGACCGTTCGCGGCGACGCCTTCTTTGTTGGGGACAGGCAGGAGCACCTGGATCTGGGTGTCCTGCACGTATTCGAGGGACCGGAAGCGGTACGTGTACCAGCCGGCCTTGGTCTGGATGACGATGGCGTCGCCGATGACGAGCCGGTCGATCGGATCGAACGGCGCACCCGAGGTCCAGCGGTGCGCGGCGTAGACCGTGTTGCCCTCCGCGCCGGGCATGGCGGTGTCGGGGTAATGCCCGATCTCACCGCGGTCGAGGATGTCGGGGCGCGAGATGCCGGAGGCGATCTTGAACTGCCAGTCCTTGCCGAAGCGCGGCACCTTCATGATGCCGAACACCTCGGCGTGCTTCTGATCGCCCAGGATCGGGATCGCCGCCGGGTCGTCCGGCGCCGGCGTCGCGGGGGCCGAGGCGCCGGGGGTCGGGTCGCCCTCGGCGGCCCACTGATCAGCCAGCGCCTGCGCGGCCGCATGCTGTTCGCCCTGCACGATCGCGTCACCGATCCACGTGTGCCACGTGACGTAGAGGAGGGTCACGACACCCAGCGTCAGCAGGATCTCACCGACAACGCTCAGGACGGTGGTGCGTGGGCGAGGACGGTTCCGACGAGTGCGTCGGGTCTGGTGCTCCGTGGGCGAGGAGGCGGTCACGATCGGAGTTTAGCCAGCGCAGGCTGAAACAGGGCTGGCAGGTAGACTTCTCGCCATGGCACGTGGAGACAAGGACGAGGACCGACTGGTCCAGCCCGAGGGCGACGCCGCCCCCAACCCGGTCTGGTTCAAGCCGATCATGATCGGGCTGATGCTCATCGGCCTCGTCTGGATCATCGTCTTCTACCTGAGCGGCCAGGCCTTCCCGATCCCCGACATCGGTCCGTGGAACCTCGCGATCGGTTTCGGCATCGCCTTCGTCGGCTTCTTGATGACGACGCGCTGGCGCTGAGCCGCGGCATCCCACCGACAGGAATTACACCGGTGTGATTCATCCCCAGCCTGGGGATGAATCTGTGGATAACTCAGAGGTACAGCAGAGCCGGCACCGTTGCGGTCACCGCGACGAGACCCACACCGACAGCGACGAGCAGCGCTGCCTGCAACGGCTGACGCTTCTGCGCGCGCGTCCTCGAGAAGATAAACCCGATGAGCAGGCCCACCAGGCCGCCGCCGATGTGCGACTGCCAGGACACACCGGAGCCCACGAACGAGAAGACCAGGTTGATCCCGAGCAGGATCGCGATCGGCAGGATGTTCACGCCGAGGTTGCGACCGATGATCAGCATCGCGGTGAGAAGCCCCCACACGGCACCCGAGGCGCCGACGACGAAGGTACCCGGCGCGATGAGTGCGACCAGGGCAGAACCACCGATCGCGCTGAGTGCGTAGAGCGCGACGAAGCGCGCCTTGCCGAGCAGCGGCTCGAGACTCCGGCCGAGCGCCCACAGCGCCAACATGTTGAGCGCGACGTGGAAGGGGAGCGGGGTCGAATGGACGAAGGCGACCGTGAGCATCCGCCACGGCTCGTACGGCAGACCCGTCCCCGGCACCGAGTAAGCGGGCACGAACGCGAGCGCACTCGTGACCGTCCCTCCCACGACCGGGATGAGCTGCACGAGGTACATCGCGATCGTGAAGATGACGATCGCGTAGGTGACGACGGGGCGGTCGCTGCGCATCTTGCGCGCGAACCGCCCCGGCATCCGCTTCACCTCAGCCGACCGCGCCCCCTTCTGCTGCTCCGCCAGGCACTCCGGGCAG
The DNA here is from genome assembly GCF_040676205.1 of Microbacterium sp. LMI1x-1-1.1. NCBI lineage: Bacteria > Bacillati > Actinomycetota > Actinomycetes > Micrococcales > Microbacteriaceae > Microbacterium > Microbacterium sp. LMI1x-1-1.1. The sequence goes on along the minus strand of NZ_JBEGHM010000001.1, from coordinate 546,827 downwards.
ATGACGCCGACAGGAAGCGGCGTCTGGCACTCGGGGCAGATGGTGCGGAGGCACCGCTGGCAGAGCACGAAGCTCTTACGGTCGGGATGCCGGTAGCAGAAGTTGTCCGGATTGGTCCGGGGGTCGGCTGAGGTCACGAAGGGGTCAGGCCTCGGTGATGTCGATCGACGAGATCACGACGGGCTCGACCGGACGGTCCTGCGCTCCGGTCGGAACGGCGGCGATGGCGTCGACCACGGCGCGCGAGGCGTCGTCGGCGACCTCACCGAAGATCGTGTGCTTGCCGTTGAGCCACGGAGTCGGGTCGGTCGTGATGAAGAACTGCGAGCCGTTGGTGCCCTCGGCCTTGCCGGTGATGGCGTTGCGGCGGAGGCCCGCGTTCGCCATGGCGAGGAGGTAGGGCGTGCCGAAGGTCAGCTCGGGGCTGATCTCGTCGTCGAAGTTGTATCCGGGTCCGCCGACGCCCTGACCGAGCGGGTCGCCGCCCTGGATCATGAAGCCGGGGATGATGCGGTGGAAGATCACATCGGTGTACAGGGGGCCCTCGCCGGGCTTGCCCGTGGCGGGGTGCGTCCAGGCCTGGGATCCGTCGGCCAGACCGATGAAGTTCTTGACGGTGCGCGGCGCCTGATCGCCGAACAGGTTGACGACGATGTCGCCGTGGTTGGTGTGCAGTGTTGCGACAGCGGAGTGAATCGGCATACTCATCATCCTCTCACTTGCAACCCCCCGCGCCGCCTGAATGCGTCTGGCAGTATGGACCCACTACGTCCCCGGATGAACCCCGAAAAGGGAGGGCCCCGTGAGCCTCAACCGCAAGACCAAGAAGGAACTCCGCAAGCTGCAGAAGCAGGCTGCGAACCTGTGGGAGTCACAGCAGGTGCTCGTCGGTCAGGCCGGTGACGTCGCCCGCGAGGCGGGTCGCCAGCTCGGCAAGTACAACCACGACCACGTCGTGCCTGCCGCCAAGGACTCCTACGAGCGCTACGCCGCACCGTACGTCGACCGTGGCGTCGAGACCGGCCGCAAGGTGCTGAACGGCGCGATCGTTCCCGCCGCCGGCGCGGTCGTCGGCACCGCGATGTCGGTGTGGGATGTCGCCAACGACCAGCGCCACCGCCTCTCCAAGGGCAAGGGCCTGGGAGGGTTCGACGCCGACTCGTTCCGCAAGAATGCTGCCAAGGCCGGCAAGAAGGCCACCAAGAAGCTGTCGGTCCCCGAGAAGAAGGGCCTCGGCGCCGGTGGCGTCCTCGCCATCATCTTCGGTGTCGCCGCCACGGCCGGTGTCCTCTACGCCGCGTGGCAGACGCTTCGTGCTGACGACGAGCTGTGGGTGGCGGACGACCCGCTGCGCGCACCGGATGCGTGAATCCACGCCCGTACCGTCGGAGCGCGTCGCTGAAGCGGCGCGCTCCCGGTCTTTTTCGGTGGAGTTCGTGGCTCGTCCGGCGGCGGGGAGCCTCGACGAGGCCGCGGAGCTGCTCGGACTCGCGGCATCCGACATCGTCAAGACCCTCGTCGTGAAACGCAGCGACGACACGTACCTGTTCGCCCTCATCCCGGGGGACCGTGCCATCTCCTGGCCGAAGCTGCGCGCCGTCGTCGGGGTGAACAAGCTGCGACTCCCCGAACCCGAGCTGGCGCTTGCCGCGACGGGATTCGAGCGCGGGACCATCACACCGGTCGGCAGCACGACCGCCTGGCCTGTCTACGCCGATGCGAGCATCGTCGGCAAACGGATCGCGATGGGCGCCGGGGCGCACGGGTTCAGTCTCTTCGTCGACGCGGATGACCTCATCCGCTCCTATGACGCCGTCGTCGACGACATCTCGCAGCCGATGAGCGAACGACGGGCCTGACCCCTCTTTAGGGGACGCGGGGTGCCCGGCGCCAGCCTTTATCTTCAGCGGGGGCGTGCACCAGCATGAAGTCATGACTTCCGCCGTCTCGCGCAGCCTGTTACCCGCCCTCGCAGTGATCGTGACCGCGCTCACCCTGGTCGGTTGTTCCGGCGCTCCGACGGCGACGGGTCCGGCTGCCGGCACGACGGCGTCCCCGTCGGCGTCGCCGTCCTCCACTCCCACACCGACGGTGTCGGCAGAAGACGCCGCCTTCACGGCCGAGGTCACGGCGAAGCTGCCCGAGGCCGACATGGAGACGCTCATCCCGATGGTGCATCAGCTCTGCGAGGACCTGTACGACGACGACAAGGGCTACATCTTGGGGTACGGGGTCTTCAACGACAAGATCCGGAAGCAGTACGGCGAAGACGCGGTCGACATCATCGTGACGCCCGCCGTCGAGACGTATTGTCCGGGAGACGAGCCCAAGCTCGTCGAGGCCTTCAAGCAGTACACGGCCAAGGAATTCCCCGACGTCGACATCACCAAGGCCCTCGCGATCTCGCGGGAGTTGTGCGCAGATCTGGAGACTCTGCCGATGAAGGATGCGATCGACAACTTCATCGTCACGGCCGGCACATTCCTCGACAGCGAGAGCGCGTCCGGGATGGTCGGGATGGGGCCGGTCACGTTCTGCCCCGAGCGCGTGGACGACGTGCTCGCCTACATCAAGACGATTCAGTGACCCGACCGGGTCGCGGTCAGGCGACCAGGCCCGCCATCCGCATCGCCGTGTCGACGAGCCCGACCCGGGTGAGGGAGGGGACGTCGCGGACGGGGAACCATGCGGCCTCGTCCGTCGAGCCGTCCTCTTCATTCCGGAGCGCGCCACCGACGACGTGCGCGCGGTAGACGATCCGCAGCGCCTGGATCGGTCCGCTGCCGTGGAATCGGTCCTTCTCGGCGATCACCTGCGAGTCCGTCCCCAGGATGCCGTCGAGTTCCACGTGGAACCCCGTCTCCTCCAGGACCTCCCGCACCGCGGCATCCATCGGATCCTCACCGGGATCCAATCCGCCGCCCGGCATCGTCCACGCCGGACGCGTGGGGCTGTTCCAATGGGCGAGAAGAATGCGGTCTCCGTCGGTGATGACGGCGTAGGCAGCGACGCGGATGTCCACGCGTTCACCCTAGTGGGAGCGGATGCCGGTGGGCGCGCGACTGCCTGGAGCGCGGGCTCCCCAGCCACGCGCCCCAGGCGAATGTCGCGAACATGCTCCGCGTCCCCCGCGGGAGCCTGTGCTCATCGAAGGATCCGAGATTCGGGTCATCGGTTCTTTCGGCGACACGATCATCGTCGCCGCCTCGCCGCAACGAAGGCGCAAGGCCACCGCAAGAAAGCCGCAAGATCCGGCAACGAAACGATCACAGAACGACAGAACGCCGGCATCCGATGCGGATTCCGGCGTTCGTACTGTGGAGCCTAGGAGATTCGAACTCCTGACATCCTGCTTGCAAAGCAGGCGCTCTACCAACTGAGCTAAGGCCCCCGGTGCGGTGACGGTGGGGCTACCAGGACTTGAACCTGGGACCTCTTCATTATCAGTGAAGCGCTCTAACCGCCTGAGCTATAGCCCCGTCGTTGCCGGCTCACGCCTGCAACCTCCAAGACTTTACCCGACGATGGGCCTGTTTGACGAATCCGAGCGACGGGTGGGCCGCGGCATCCGCTCGTTCTGATTCACTGGGCTCATGAGCACGACGTTCCACACCGAACCGCAGGGAGCTGGCCTCGGGCAGCGACTCAACTGGCTGCGCGCCGGAGTGCTCGGAGCGAACGACGGGATCGTCTCCGTCGCGGCCGTCGCCGTCGGCGTCGCCGGCGCGACGACCGAGCTCGGTCCCATCATCACGGCCTCCTCGGCCGCGCTCGTCGGTGGGGCGATCTCGATGGCCCTCGGCGAGTACGTCTCGGTGAGCAGCCAGCGCGACACCGAGCGCGCCCTCATCGAGAAGGAGAAGCGCGAGCTCGCCGAGATGCCCGACCAGGAACTGGCGGAACTCGCGGAGCTGTACCGCGAGAAGGGACTGTCAGAGGAGACGGCACTCAAGGTGGCCGAAGAGCTCACCGCGCACGACGCGCTGGGCGCTCACCTGGACATCGAGCTCGGCATCGACCCGGACGACCTCACGAGCCCGTGGCAGGCCGCCGTGTCGTCGGCGATCGCGTTCACGCTGGGCGCCCTGCTGCCGTTCCTCGCGATCGTCCTCCCACCGGCGGAATGGCGCGTCCCGACGACGTTCGTCGCCGTGCTCATCGCGCTCGCGTTGACCGGGACGATTTCGGCCCGCCTCGGCGGCGCCGGCAAGCGTCGCGCCGTCACCCGCCTCGTCGTCGGCGGGGCGCTCGCCCTCGCCGTCACGTGGGCGCTGGGTCTGCTGCTGGGCACCTCCGTCGCGTGACGGGATGCCGCGGCATCCGACTCAGTTCGAGGTGAAGCCGACCAGCAGGCCGCCGGTGACCTTGACCATGAGGTTGTAGATCCCGGCCATGACCGCGCCCAGCACCGTCACGACGATGAGGTTGAGGATCGCCACGACGGCAGCAAACGCCATCACCTGCGGAAGGTTGATCACCGACGACAGGGTGAAGGAGTTCTCACCGTTGACGGCACCGAGGAGCTGGTCGACCTGGCCGATCAGGTTCGTCGAGCTGATCACGAGGTAGATCAGCAGAGTCGAGACCACCGTGACGATCGCGAGGGCGACCGCAGCCAGGAACGACAGCTTTACGGCCGACCAGAAGTCGACGTAGACGAGGCGGAGGCGGACCTGCTTGGCGGTCGTCCGGCTCGAGGACTTCTTGGCGAGTTTGTCGGCAACAGAGCTCATGCGTCACTCTCTTCGGTGGTCTCAGGAGCCGAGGCGGCTGCGGGATCGGCCGGGGCTTCCGCGTCGGCCACGGCTTCGGCCAGTCCACGCTCGCCGTTGCGGGCGATCGCGAGGATCCGGTCGTCGTCGTCGGGCCGGGCGAAGACCACGCCCATCGTGTCGCGGCCCTTGGCAGGCACCTCAGCAACGGCCGAGCGTACCACCTTGCCGCTGGCAAGAACCACGAGGACCTCGTCGTCCGCGCTGACGATCAGACCGCCGGCGAGCTCGCCGCGGTCGTCGTGCAGCTTGGCGACCTTGATGCCAAGGCCACCACGGCCCTGCACGCGGTATTGATCGACCGCCGTGCGCTTGGCGTACCCGCCCTGGGTGACGACGAAGACGAAGCCCTCATCACGGACGACGGATGCCGACAGCAGGCTGTCGCCGTCGCGGAAGGACATGCCCTTCACACCCTCCGTGGAGCGACCCATGGGACGCAGGGACTCGTCGCTCGCCGTGAAGCGCAGCGACATGCCGAGCCGCGAGACGAGCAGCAGGTCGTCGGTCGAGTCGACGAGCATCGCGCTGACGAGCTCGTCGCCGTTCTCCTCGTCCTGACCGCGCAGACGGATCGCGATGATGCCGCCCTGACGGTTGGTGTCGTATTCGGTGAGGGCCGTCTTCTTGATCTTGCCGTCGCGTGTGGCGAGCACGAGGTACTCGGCGGCGGCGTAGTCGCGGATGTCGAGGATCTGCGCGACGTCTTCACCCGGCTGGAGCGCCAGGAGGTTGGCGACGTGCTGACCCTTCGCGTCGCGCCCGCCCTCGGGGAGCTCGTAGCCCTTCGCGCGGTAGACGCGACCCTTGGTCGTGAAGAACAGGAGCCAGTGGTGCGTTGTCGACACGAAGAAGTGCTCGACGATGTCGTCGGCGCGCAGCTGCGCACCCTTCACTCCCTTGCCTCCGCGATGCTGCGAGCGGTAGTTGTCGCTGCGCGTGCGCTTGACGTACCCGTTGCGCGTGACGGTGACGACGATCTCCTCTTCGGGGATCAGGTCCTCCATCGACATGTCGCCGTCGTATCCGTGCAGGATGTGCGTGCGGCGCTCGTCGCCGAACTTCGCGACGATCTCGCCGAGCTCGTCGCCGATGATCGCGCTCTGGCGGTCGCGCGAGGCGAGGATGTCGTTGAGGTCGGCGATCTTGAGCTCGAGCTCGGTCGCCTCGTCGACGATCTTCTGGCGCTCGAGGGCCGCCAGTCGGCGCAGCTGCATCGTGAGGATCGCATCGGCCTGCGCGTCGTCGACGTCGAGGAGCGACTTCAGTCCCTCGCGCGCCTCGTCGACCGTGGGGGAGCGGCGGATGAGGGCGATGACCTCGTCGAGCGCATCGAGCGCCTTGAGGTACCCGCGCAGGATGTGCATGCGCTTCTCGGCCTCGCGCAACCGGTAGCGGGTGCGACGGACGATGACCTCGAACTGGTGCGTCAGCCAGTAGCTGATGAAACCGTCGATCGGCAGCGTGCGGGGCACGCCGTCGACGATCGCGAGCATGTTCGCGCCGAAGTTCTCCTGCAGCTGCGTGTGCTTGTACAGGTTGTTGAGGACGACCTTCGCGACGGCATCCCGCTTCAACACGATGACGAGCCGCTGACCCGTGCGGTCGCTCGTCTCGTCGCGGATGTCGGCGATGCCGCTGAGCTTGCCCTCGCGCACGAGTGCGGTGATCTTCGCCGCGACGTTGTCGGGGTTGACCTGGTACGGGAGCTCCGTGATCACCAGGCACGTGCGGTTCTGGATCTCCTCGACGTTCACAACGGCGCGCATCGTGATCGATCCGCGGCCGGTGCGGTACGCCTCGCGGATGCCCTTGGTGCCGAGGATCTGCGCACCGGTGGGGAAGTCGGGCCCGGGAATGCGCTCGATGAGCGCATCGAGGAGCTCTTCGCGAGAGGCATCCGGATTCTGCAGCGCCCACATCACGCCGTCGGCCACCTCGCGGAGGTTGTGCGGCGGGATGTTCGTGGCCATGCCGACCGCGATGCCGACCGAGCCGTTGACCAGCAGGTTCGGGAAGCGGGAGGGGAGGACGACCGGCTCGCGCGTGCGGCCGTCGTAGTTGTCCTCGAAGTCGACGGTGTCCTCGTCGATGTCGCGCACCATCTCGAGCGCGAGCTGAGCCATCTTCGTCTCGGTGTACCGCGGGGCGGCGGCACCCATGTTGCCGGGGGAGCCGAAGTTGCCCTGACCGTCGGCGAGCGGGTAGCGCAGCGACCACGGCTGGACGAGTCGGACGAGGGCGTCGTAGATCGCGCTGTCACCGTGCGGGTGGTACTGACCCATGACCTCGCCGACGACGCGAGCGCACTTCGAGTAGCTCTTGTCGGGACGGTAGCCGCCGTCGTACATGCCGTAGATGACACGGCGGTGGACGGGCTTGAGGCCGTCCTCGACGCGCGGCAGCGCACGCCCCACGATCACGCTCATCGCGTAGTCGAGGTAGCTCCGCTGCATCTCGACCTGGAGGTCGACCTGGTCGATGTTGCCGTGCTGGTAGCCGGCAGTCGGGTCGGGACGCTCTTCGTCAGCCATGTTCTCTCAGTCTTCGTTCGTCGTCGTGGGAGTGCAGGGGCGGATGCGGCGGACTCAGATGTCCAGGAACCGCACGTCCTTGGCGTTGCGCTGGATGAACCCGCGCCTCGCCTCGACGTCCTCGCCCATCAGCACGGAGAAGATCTCGTCGGCCGCCGCGGCGTCGTCGATGGTGACCTGACGCAGCGTGCGCGTCTCGGGGTCCATCGTCGTCTCCCACAGCTCCTTGGCGTTCATCTCGCCGAGACCCTTGTAGCGCTGCACGCCGTTGTCCTTCGGGATGCGGCGGCCCGCCGCCAGCCCGTCGCGCATCAGCGCGTCGCGCTCGGCGTCGCTGTAGACGTACTCGTGAGGAGCGTTCGACCACTTCAAGCGGTACAGCGGCGGCTGCGCCAGGTAGACGTAGCCGGCCTCGACGAGTCCGCGCATGTAGCGGAAGAGCAGCGTCAAGAGGAGGGTCGTGATGTGCTGGCCGTCGACGTCGGCATCGGCCATCAGGACGACCTTGTGGTACCGGGCCTTCGCGATGTCGAAGTCCGGGCCGATGCCGGCGCCGAACGCCTGGATCATCGCCTGGATCTCGGCGTTGCCGAGCGCTCGATCGAGGCGTGCCTTCTCGACGTTGAGGATCTTGCCGCGCAGCGACAGGATCGCCTGCCGCTCCGGGTCGCGACCCGAGACCGCCGAGCCGCCGGCGGAGTCGCCCTCCACGAGGAAGATCTCGCTGATCGACGGGTCCTTGCTCGTGCAGTCCTTGAGCTTCTCGGGCATGGATGCCGACTCGAAGACGCTCTTGCGACGCGCGGTCTCGCGCGCCTTGCGGGCGGCCATGCGCGCCGTCGCCGCTTCGATCGCCTTCGTGATGATGAGCTTGGCCTGCTGCGGGTTGCGGTCGAGCCAGTCCATGAGCTGGTCGCCGACGACCTTCTGCACGAAGGCCTTCGCCTCGGTGTTGCCGAGCTTGGTCTTCGTCTGGCCCTCGAACTGCGGCTCGGCGAGCTTCACGGAGATGACCGCGGTGAGTCCTTCGCGGATGTCCTCACCGGCGAGGTTCTCGTCCTTCTCCTTGAGAAGGCCCTTCTCCTTCGCGTAGCGGTTGATGTACATCGTCATCGCGGCGCGGAAACCCTCTTCGTGGGTACCGCCCTCGTGCGTGTTGATCGTGTTCGCGAAGGTGAAGACGTTCTCGGTGTATCCCGCGGTCCACTGCATCGCGAGCTCGAGCGAGATGTGGCGGACGGTGTCCTCGGACTCGATCTCGATGATCTCGTCGTTGATCACCTCGGCCTTGCGGACCTTGTTGAGGTACTCGACGTAATCGACGAGGCCGCGCTCGTACAGGAAGTCGTCGTGGCGCTGGGCCGTCTCGGACCCGCCCTCGGGCAGGTCGACGACGTCGAGGGCCTCGGGACGCTCGTCCGTGAGGGTGATGCGGAGGCCCTTGTTGAGGAACGCGGTCTGCTGGAAGCGTGTGCGCAGGGTGTTGTAGTCGAAGTCCGTCGCCTCGAAGATCGACCCGTCCGGCCAGAACGTGATGGTCGTGCCGGTCTTGTCGCTCTCCTCGCCCTTCGCCAACGGCGCCTCGGGCTTGCCGCCGCCTGAGAAGGTCTGACGCCACACGTGACCCTGGCGCGCGATCTCGACCTCGAACCGCGTCGACAGGGCGTTCACGACAGAGGAGCCGACGCCGTGGAGACCACCGGAGACCGCGTATCCGCCGCCACCGAACTTTCCGCCGGCGTGGAGGACGGTGAGCACGACCTCGACGGTCGACTTGCTCGGGTCGGACGAGTGCGGGTCGACGGGGATGCCGCGACCGTTGTCGACGACGCGGAGCCCGCCGTCTTCGAGGATCGTCACGTGGATCGTGTCGCAGTAGCCCGCGAGGGCTTCATCGACCGAGTTGTCGACGATTTCGTACACGAGGTGGTGGAGGCCGCGCTCACCGGTCGATCCGATGTACATGCCGGGCCGCTTGCGAACCGCTTCGAGACCCTCGAGCACCTGAATCTCGGAGGCGCCGTATTCGGCGGGAATCCGGGGTTCGGCGGGAGTTTCGGGTTCTTCGGGAACGGTGTCGGGGGTTTCTGACGTCATCGGTTTCGTGCGCTCCACATCCATCGTTCAGGCCTTCTCCCCAGTCTATCGGAAAGGGGGCGCGATGAGCGGCTGAACGGCGCTGTGAGCGCGTGAAAGCTTCCCGGATGGTGCGGGACGTGCCTCACCCGTAGGTATCGCGAGGGCCCCGCCCTGGAACGGCTCTGGGGCCCCATTTCCATGAGGGGACGTCCGGCCCCACGAAACGCACCGATTCGACGCCGGCCTCGGGGAATCGTCGGATGAGCTCCGTGACGATGGTCGACCGCATGAGGTGCAGGTTCTTCGCCCACGCCGTCGAATCGCACTGCACGGTGAGGACGCCGTCGCTGAGCGCGACGGGATCCGCGTGACGGGCGGTCTCCTCGCCGGCGACCTGGGCCCACTGGAGGACGAGGTCCTCCTTCGCGAGCTGCGCATCCCACCCGGACTGACGGGTCAGGTCCGCGAGCAGATCGCCGACCCCCTTCGGATCGCGTCCCGACGTGAACGGCTGGTTCTCGTCGTCGTCGTTCCGGCGGCGCTTGCGGCGCTTCTTGGCGGCCGACGGCTCGAGTCCGCGCAGGCGCATGTACGTCGCGACCGTCTCCGGGATGCCGGCGGGATCAGACATCGGCATCCGTCACGATCGTGCCCGCTTCGACTCGGACGGTCCGCACTCGGAGCGCTTCGGGGACGTCGCCTTCGACGGCGGCCGTCACGATGACCTGCTCGAAATCCGCCACCACGCCGGCCAGTCGCGCGCGTCGATCCGCGTCGAGTTCGGCGAAGACGTCGTCGAGGATGACGATCGGGTCGCCGAGCCGCAACTGGTCGCGTAGGAGCTGCGCGGACGACAACCGCAACGACAGTGCGGTCGACCACGATTCGCCGTGCGACGCGTAGCCCTTCACCGGCAGACCGCGCAGCCGAAGCAGGAGATCGTCACGGTGCGGCCCGACGAGCGTCACTCCACGCTCGAGCTCCTGCGAGCGCTTGGCGGTGAGTCCTGCGCGGAAGGATGCCGCGATCGCCTCGGCGCCGACGGCGGAACCGGCTTGTCCGACAGCGGATGCGTCGTCCTCGGGATCCGCGCCCTCGACGGTGAGCACCCACTCGAGCTTCGGGTCGTGATCCGCACCGGCGATCGCCTCGTAGGCGTCCCGCATGGGCTGCGCCAGATCCTCCGCCAGTCGCAGCCGAGCGAGGATGATCTCGGTGCCGAGCGAGATCAGTTTGTCGTCCCATACGTCGAGCGTCGTGAGCTGCTCGGCCTTGAGCCCACGGGCCCGCGCGGATTTCAGGAGCGCGGTTCGCTGCTTCAGCACGCGGTCGTAGTCGCCGAGCACGCCGCTCATGCGGGGCGAGCGTTGCACGAGCAACTGATCGGCGAACCTGCGGCGGGCCGACGGGTCACCTCGAACGATCTGCAGGTCCTCGGGCGCGAAGAGGACGACCTGCGCATAGCGCGGGAGTTCGGAGGTACGCACGGACGAGCCGTTGACACGCGCCTTGTTCGATCCGGAGCGGTTCAGCTGCGCTTCGAGCTGAATGCGCCGGTCGCCGTAGCCGAGACGCGCGCGGACGAAGGCGGCATCCGCTCCGTACCGGACCATCGGTGCATCCTGCGAGACGCGGTGCGAGCCGAGGGTGGCGAAATAACCGATCGCCTCGGCCAGGTTCGTCTTGCCCTGACCGTTCCGACCGACGAAGACGTTGGGGCCGGCGACGAGGCTCACTTCGGCCGACGCGTAATTGCGGAAGTCGACGAGACTCAGATGCTCCACGATCATCAGATCACCCTCCTTCGAGGCACCGACACGCCTCGAGGTGGACGGACGACGGGGTCAGCGCAGCAGCAGGTTCGGCTGCAGCAGGTACTTGAACGTCTCGGGCGTGCCCGAGGTCTGCGGCGTGATGAGAACCGGGCTGAGCTTGTTGGCGTTCTCGCTCGAGGTGAACGTCACACGCGTGAACTCGCTCTTCACCGCGCCGAGGGCCTCGAGCAGGTACTGCGGGTTCAGACCCAGCGTGACCTCGTCACCGGCGAGCGTCGCATCGACCGATTCGGTCGCGCGCGCCTGCTCGGTGCCGGCGGCATCCATCGACACACCCTCGTCGGAGAACGTGAAACGCAGCGGCGCGGAACGGTCGAGCACGAGCGAGACGCGACGGACGGCCTCGGCGAGGTCGGCGGTGTTGACGACGGCGTAGTGCTCGGTCTGCGCGGGAAAAAGCCGCCGGACCGGGGGGAAGTTGCCCTTGATCAGGAGCGACGTGACGGTCTTGTTGCCCGCCGTGAAGGCGATGATCTCGCGGTCGCCCGACCCCGAGAACGACACCTGGATGTCGCCGGAGTGGGCGAAGGTCTTGCCGACCTCGGTCAACGTGCGAGCCGGCACGAGTGCGGTGGTCGCCTCTTCGCGGGCGACGGCTCCGCTGTCGAAGTTGATCTCGCGGAGTGCGACGCGGTAGCGGTCGGTCGCGACGAGGCTCAGCTCGTTGCCCGTCACCTCGAGCTGGACGCCGGTGAGCACGGGGGTGACGTCATCACGGGATGCCGCGAAGGCGACCTGCGCGATCGCGGTCGAGAAGTCGTCGCCCGGGACGAGTCCGGATTCTCCCGACACCTCCGGGATCGCCGGGTATTCGGCCACCGGCATCGCCGACAGCGTGAAGCGCGCGGATCCGCAGGTCAGGACGATCTCACCGTCGGCATCCTGCGTGATCTGGATCGGGGCGTTGGGAAGACGGCTGGCGATCTCGGAGAGCAGGCGGCCGTGGACGAGGATCGTGCCCGGCTCGTCGACGGTGGCGTCGATACGGGTACGGGCGGATGCCTCGTAATCGAATGCGGCCAGCGAGAGGCCTTCGTCACTGGCCTCGATGAGGACACCAGCCAGGATCGGCTGAGGGTTCCGCTGCGGGAGCAGTTTCACGACGAACGACACGGCTTCGCTGAATACATCGCGGTTGACGTGGAACTTCACTGATGCTCCCTTGACGGCGAGATGGGCCCTCTCATGCTAGTGCCCACGAGGAGCGGGTCCGGAAGCACCGATGACGAGCCGTCGGCCGCCGACCGCTCCCCGTGGGTGTGATCGGATCTGGCTCTCATTAGATAGTTCTCTGTCTTCTTGTTAACAGTTGTGGAAACTGTGGATAAGTCGGTGGATCCCAGTCGTCGAGCCGGAACCACATCCGTGTAACTTGTGCAGAGACTGCGGAAACACGCGGGAGAACGTTGGGGCCGTCGATGCTCGGTTCAGACCGTCATCCACAGGTTGTCGCCGTTCGTTCACATTCGAGGGCCGCCACCGCACAGTTATCCACAGGCTTTCCACACTGTGGGAAACCGCATTGTGAGGGTCTGCCCGGAGGCGTGTCAAGTACGCCGGAACACTCGGGCGTGTGCGAGCTTCAGCGTGGGTGTGTGCGAGCGTCAGCGTGCCGAACGGCCGAGTTGCGAGGTGATCTCGGACACCTGGTTGTAGATCGAGCGCCGCTCCTTCATGAGCTCGCTGATCTTCTTGTAGGCGTACATCACCGTCGTGTGGTCCCGGTTGCCGAAGAGCTGACCGATCTTCGGCAACGACAGGCTCGTGCGCTCACGGCACAGGTACATGGCGATCTGGCGGGCGGTCGCGACCGACTGCGAGCGGCTCGAGCCGTAGAGGTCGTCCACCGTGAGGCGGAAGTACTGCGCTGTGGCGGAGATGATGTCGGTCGGCGAGATGACGTTCGCGTCATCCTGGTCGACGATGTCGCGGAGGACGGTCTGCGCGAGTGAGATGTCGAGGTTCGACCGGTTGAGACTCGCGAACGCCGAGACGCGGATGAGGGCGCCCTCGAGCTCGCGGATGTTGCTCGACACCTTCGTCGCGATGTACTCGAGCACTTCGTCGGGGACCTGCAGGCGTTCGGACTGCGCCTTCTTCCGGAGGATCGCGATACGGGTCTCGAGGTCGGGAGCCTGCACGTCGGTGATGAGGCCCCACTCGAAGCGGCTCCGCATCCGGTCCTCGAACCCGGTGAGGTGTCGCGGCGGCACATCGCTCGTGATCACGACCTGCTTGTCGTGGTCGTGCAGCTGGTTGAAGGTGTGGAAGAACGCCTCCTGCGTCTCGGCGCGACCCTGCAGGAACTGGATGTCGTCGATCAGGAGGATGTCGACATCCCGGTAGCGGGCCTGGAACGCGGAGGCGCGGTTGTTCACGATCGAGTTGATGAAGTCGTTCGTGAACTCCTCGCTCGAGACGTACCGGACCTTGATGCCCGTGTAGAGGTTGATGGCGTAATCGCCGATCGCGTGCAGCAGGTGGGTCTTCCCGAGCCCCGAGTCTCCGTAGATGAAGAGGGGGTTGTAGGCCTTGGCGGGCGCCTCGGCGACCGCGACGGCGGCGGCGTGGGCGAAGCGGTTGGACTGCCCGATGACGAAGCTGTCGAACGTGTACTTCGGGTTCAGTCGGGTGTCGTTGCGGGATGCCGGGGCCGCCTGCTCCGCGTAGTCGTCCGCTCCGGGCCGCGTCGGCGCCGAGGGTGTCGGCGCGAGCGCCGACTGGACGGGGACCGGGGCGGTGAGGTGCGCGTCACCCAGTTCGGGATTGACCACGACACGGAATGTGCTCGCCGCCGGCTCGGCATCCACCTGGGCGAGGGCCTCCATGATCGGCCCGCGCAGACGCTTGTTGAACTGACCCGCGGTCAGATCGTTCGGCACATCGAGGTAGAGGGTGCCGCTCATCACGCCCTGCGCGACGGCGAGGTTCACGAACCCGTGCAGCTGCGGTGTCACGCGGTCGTCCTGGGCCAGCACGTCGAGCACAGCGCTCCAGACGGGGACATCTGGAAGTTCGTGCTCGGACATGACCCTCCCGGGGTGTGGACAATGGTGTGTACGGGTCTGTGCACAACCTGTGGATAAGTGTCCGGATCACGCTAGTCATCAGGGCTCCGCAAGGCAAAACCCACTGTAGAACCGGCCCGCGTGTCGTCGCCAGGCCGCTTCCGGCATCGGTGGATAATGGCCGGTCGGCGTCCCGGTTTGGGATCTCAGGAATCTCGACGTATCCTAGGTCGGTTGACTTGCGCCTTTTCGGCGTGGGTCCCCCATGTACCTGTGTCCCCGGTCTCGAGCGTTCGGGTGACCCCGCCTTCCCGGAGTGATCTTCATGAGCAAGCGCACGTTCCAGCCCAACAACCGCCGCCGCGCCAAGAAGCACGGCTTCCGCGCCCGCATGCACACGCGCGCCGGCCGCGCCATCCTCTCGGCTCGTCGCGCCAAGGGGCGCACCGAGCTCTCGGCCTGACGCCACACGGTGCTGGCGCGCGGGAATCGCATCACCCGCGGGGCGGACTACCGTTCCGTCGTCCGCGGAGGTTCTCGCTGTGCGGCAGCGCACACCGTGACCCATGTGGTCAGCACGTCTGAGCAGCGCCCCCCACGCTTCGGCTTCATCGTGAGCAAGCGCGTGGGGGGCGCTGTCGTGCGCAATACCGTCCGGCGCCGCCTGAAAGCGATCTGCGCTGAGGCTCTCGCCGACGTGCGACCGGGTGCCGACGTGGTGATCCGCGTGCTGCCGTCAGCGGCATCCGCCGACTATTCGGATCTCCGAACCGAAGTGGTCCGGTGCCTCGAGCGGAAGGCCGCCGCGTGAGCTCCGCACCACTCCCCTCGTACACGCGAGGAGAAGCGGTGATGGATGCCGCGGCACTGCCGGCATCCGTTCTGCTTCTCCCCCGCAACGCCGTCATCGGTTTTTTGCACGGATACCGGGCCACCATCTCCCAGGTGTACGGCGATGTGTGCAAGTACTATCCCTCGTGTTCGGCCTACGCGCTCGGCGCGGTGCAACAGCACGGTGTGATCAAGGGCTCGGCTCTCGCAGCCTCCCGCCTCGCGCGATGCCACCCGTGGGCAGCGGGCGGCATCGACGACGTTCCCGCCCACACGCACTTCCGGCACGACCTGACTTCGCACGGCTTCGTCGTGCCCCGCAGAAAGGACTGATCCTTGGTGGATCTCTTCGCCGCCGCGGCGACCCTGCCTCCGCTTCCGAACCCGACGACCCCGAAACCGGGCGGACTGGACTTCTTCAGCACCATCCTCTGGCCCTTCAAGTTCGTCGTCGAGGCGATCCTCGTCTTCTGGCACTGGGTCTTCACGTCGATCGGGCTGCAGCCGGATGCCGGTCTGACCTGGGTTTTGTCCATCGTCGGCCTCGTCATCGTGGTGCGTGCCGCGCTGATCCCGCTCTTCGTTCGGCAGATCAAGAGCCAGCGGAAGATGATGGAACTCGCGCCCGAGATGCGCAAGATCCAGGAGCGCTACCGGGGTAAGCGCGACCAGCTCTCTCGCGAGGCCATGAGTCGCGAGACCATGGCGATGTACAAGAAGCACGGCACGTCACCGTTGTCGAGCTGTCTTCCCCTGCTCGTGCAGATGCCGATCCTCCTCGGCATGTTCTACACGCTCAGTGAGGTCAAGCGACACGCGGAGTGGGGCGTCGGCGGTACCGGGCTGCTCAACCCCATCCTGACGCGCGAGTTCTACAACGCCGAACTCTTCGGTGTGGCTCCGCTGCACGTCAACATGATCGATGCGATCAACACGAATCAGACGGCGACGGTCGTGATCCTTGTGATCCTCGTCATCCTGATGATCCTGTCGCAGTTCTTCACGCAGCTGCAGATCATCTCGAAGAACCTCTCCCCCGAGGCCAAGACCGGCCAGGCGTACCAGATGCAGCGCATCATGCTCTACGTCCTCCCCCTCGCCTTCATCTTCTCGGGTGTCTTCTTCCCCCTCGGCGTGGTCATGTACTGGTTCACGTCGAACATCTGGACCATGGTCCAGCAGTTCATCGTCATCCGTAACCTTCCGACGCCGGGCTCGGAGGCCGCCAAGGCCCGCGAGGAGCGCCTGGCCAAGAAGGGGAAGGCGCTCGACGCCACCGGCAAGGTCATCCCGATGGCCAAGTACGAGGCCGAGCAGCGGCGACTGCTCGAAGAGGCGGAGCGCGCGAAGGCGGCAGCCCCCAAGCGGCAGCAGCCCGTGAGCAAGAACCGTGCGAAGAAGCAGGCTCAGAAGGGCAAGCAGGACGGCACGTCCTGACGGAAGCGAAGGATCACGATGATGACGACCACTGAACAGAACCCCAGCGCGCGTCCTGAGCCCACCGTCGACGAGCTCGAGCAGGAAGGCGACATCGCGGCGGACTTCGTCGAGGGGATCCTCGACATCGCCGACATCGATGGCGACCTGACTCTCGACGTTCGCGCAGGCCGTGCCTACGTGTCGGTCGAGAACGAGCAGGCCGACGCACTGTCGCTGCTCGCCGACCCCGACACGGTCCAGGCTCTGCAGGAGCTCACCCGCATCGCCGTGCAGACGAAGACCGGACGCTTCTCGCGACTGATCCTCGACGTCGGCGGTTCTCGTGATGCGCGTCGCGGACAGTTGCAGAAGCTCGTCGAACGAGCGGTCGAACGTCTCGATGACGGTGCGTCGCAGGCATCCCTCCCGCCCATGTCCAGCTATGAGCGCAAGCTGATCCACGACATCGCCGCCGAGCACGGTCTGGTGTCGGAGTCGTACGGCGAGGGTGCAGACCGTCACACGGTTCTCCGTCGTGCCTGACGTTTCACGTGAAACACCCGAGGTCGAGCCGGCAGGCGCGGCATCCGTCTTCGGTGAGCGAATCGACCTGGCACGGCGGTTCACCGACGCGCTGATCGCGCAGGGTGAGGAGCGTGGGCTCATCGGCCCGCTCGAGCTCCCCCGCATCTGGACGCGTCACATTCTGAACAGTGCGGTTGCCGCACCCCTGTTCACGGCCGGCGCTCGAGTCGGTGACATCGGATCGGGTGCGGGACTGCCCGGCCTCGTGCTCGCGATCGCACGGCCGGATGTGCGCTGGGTTCTCGTCGAGCCGATGGAACGTCGTATCGCGTGGCTGACAGAGCAGACGAATGATCTGGATCTCGACAACGTCGAGATCGTTCGTGGCCGCGGCGAGGAGTGGGCGGAAGGTCCGGTTCTGGATGCCGTCACTGCACGCGCGGTCAGTGCGTTCCGCACCCTCATCCCGATCACTGCCCCGTTGGTCCGTGATGGCGGCGAGCTCATCCTTTTGAAGGGTGCGAATGCTGCGAATGAGATCACGGCGGCCGAGAAGGTGATCCGGAAGTTCCGGCTCTCCCACGTGCGGATCGAGCCGGTCGGCGATGCGGTTGTCGATGAGCCCACCCGCGTCATCCGCGCCACCGTGCGCTGACACGATGTTTCACGTGGAACATCACCGCCTGGCGCGGTGACTGGATTCCGTTTCACGTGAAACACACTCGGATCGAACCGGCTCGTTTCACGTGAAATATCATGACCGTCCGCGGTCGGGGGAGGCCTCGACTACAGTGGGATGGTCCTCGACACGACAGGAGTAACAGGTGCCGGATTCGGAGAACAAGACCTCTCCCGCACCCTTCTCTTTCGACGACAGCCCGATCGCGCGTGAACTCGCAGATCTCACGTCGCGTCGGAAAGCGCTGGCAGACGTGCACGTCGAGTTCGACGGCACGACCCGCGTCCTGACGGTGTCGAACCAGAAGGGTGGCGTGGGAAAGACCACGACCACCGTCAACCTCGCTGCGGGGCTGGCTTCAGTCGGCGCCCGTGTGCTCGTGATCGACCTGGATCCGCAGGGGAACGCCTCGACGGCACTCGGCATCCCGCACAGCGCCGACGTTGCGAGTATCTACGACGTCCTCATCGATGAGGAGCCGCTCGCCGACGTCATCCAGACGAGTCCGGAATCGCCCAACCTCCTGTGCGCGCCCTCCACGATCAACCTCGCGGGCGCCGAGATCGAGTTGGTGTCCAAGGTGGCACGCGAACACCGTCTGCGGACGGCTCTGGACACGTACCTGCGCGACAACCACGTGGATTTCATCTTCATCGACTGCCCGCCGTCGCTCGGACTCCTCACGATCAACGCCTTCACGGCTGCGACGGAGGTCCTCATCCCGATCCAGTGCGAGTATTACGCGCTCGAAGGACTGAGCCAGCTGCTCGGCAGTGTGACGATGATCCAGAAGCATCTGAACACGTCACTGCACCTGTCGACGATCCTGCTGACGATGTACGACGGTCGCACCCGCCTGGCACAGCAGGTGGCGGATGAAGTGCGCACACATTTCCCCGAGACGGTGCTCACCACGGTCATCCCGCGTTCGGTCCGCATCTCCGAGGCGCCGAGCTTCGGTCAGACAGTCATCGCCTATGACGGCCAGTCCATCGGTGCGGTCGCGTATCGCGAGGCCGCCGTCGAGATCGTTCGGCGCGGTCACCAGCAGAAATCAGACGAAGGAGCCCACTGATGGCTAAGAGAACCGGATTGGGCCGCGGCATCGGTGCCCTCATCCCCACCCAGGACTCCTCAGAAGCGCGACCCGTGGACGTGTTCTTCCCGGGCGCATCCCTGTCGGATGCCGCGGCGACGAAGACTGAGTCGGGGACGGATGCCGCCGCCGCATCGCCGGCCGATGACCTGGTGGCGGTCCCCGGTACGCGCCTCATCGAGGTCGATCCGAACGCCATCGTCCCGAACCCGCGTCAGCCGCGTACCAACTTCGATGCGGATGATCTCGCGGAGCTGGTCCACAGTGTTCGCGAGTTCGGTGTGCTCCAGCCCGTGGTCGTTCGCCGCAACGACGACGGTGAGTTCGAGCTCATCATGGGCGAGCGGCGCACGCGCGCTGCTCGCGAGGCAGGACTGACCGCGATTCCGGCTGTCCTGCGCGAGACGGAGGATGAGAACCTCCTTCGTGACGCGCTGTTGGAGAACCTCCACCGGTCCCAGCTGAATCCTCTGGAAGAGGCATCCGCGTATCAGCAGCTGCTCGAGGACTTCGGGATCACCCAGGAGGAGCTCGCGACGCGCATCGGACGATCGCGTCCGCAGATCAGCAACACGATCCGTCTGCTGAAGCTGCCGGTCCCGGTGCAGCAGCGTGTGGCCGCCGGTGTTCTCAGCGCGGGACATGCCCGCGCCATCCTGTCGGTCGAGGACACCGACACCATGGCCCGGCTCGCCGACAAGATCGTCAACGAGGATCTGTCGGTTCGCGCCGCCGAGGCGGCGGCTAAGACGATCGGCAACCGGGTGCGGCCGCTCCCGAAGGCGGGAACGCGTCGCGCGCACCTCGACGACGTGGCAGAGCGGCTGGGGGACCGACTCAACACCAAGGTGAAGATCTCGCTGTCTGCGCGAAAAGGGCAGATCAGCATTGATTTCGCCACCATCCAGGACCTGAACCGAATCCTCGGCGAACTGGGTGAAACGGAGTTCGGCGGAGCCTGATCCGCAGCTCAGCGGCCCTCCTTCCCAGGGGTCGAGCGTAGGCTGGATGAGTGAGTGACAGCCCGAACCTCCCTCGTCGCGCCAGCCTCGAGGTGTTGCGTGCCGAGGCCGCGGACGAGCTCTCTGTGCTCGTCGAAGAGCGTCTTCGCGACGGTGAGGATCCCTGGGCCTTCATGGAGGACCTCCCCACGGTCGACGAGTTGGTCGTCCTGACACTTCGGGCGGAGAACATCGCCTCCGACGGCGGTCAGCGGCCGACGCAGGCGCGCAATTACCGGGTTCTGCGCCAGATCGCGCTGGATTACCCTGCGCTGAGCCCGGCTGTGTGGCGACTACTCGGCAGCGAGCCACACCGCACCTGGGATCTGTCCGTCCGCGCGTCCTGACCGTTCCACGTGAAACATCGCCGTTCACCGGCGATACGTAGGCTTGGGCCGTGCCACGCGACATCCGGATCGCCTCTCTCGATATCCGAGCCTCCGATGACATCACGGTCGACGTCGTTGCCGATTCCCTCGCCCGTCGCGGTGTGCTCGGCGTGGTGGGTGTGGTGGCGGGGCGGACGGCCGCCCGGGCGGCGGTGAACGACGCCGGCGACGTCCTCGTCTCGATCGAGGGGCGACAGCCGACGGTGGAATCCGCCTCAGGAGTCGTCGAATCGCTCGCGGGCGAGTGGTCGGCGGACGTCACGCTCGAATCAGACGTGTGTTTCGTGGCGGCATCCGCTCGACCGGAGCCGACGCGCGACGCGGAGATGCCGCCGCGGCGGCGTGTGTACGTGATCGGCGGTGGCGTGACGGGGGACCCGGCGCGACGGCCTGATTTCGCCGCGCAACTCGAGGCCTCTGTCAGCGTCATCGCGATCGATGGGCGGTGGGTTCTGCAGGCACACGGGGAACCGCAGGACTACTGGCCGAGTGCGCAGCGTCCGGTCGTCGCCGTCACCGCTGTCGGCGATTCGCTGACGGTGGAGGTCTGGAGCCGCGACGCGATGCGCGGAGCGGTCGGGTCGCACGACGCTCAGATGCTCGGCATCCCGAATCTCACGTTCAGCTGGCAGGCGCGATGGCGACCGGTGTCCCGTGCACGCGGCCAGATCGCGAACATCGAACGGATGCTGGGGCGCGGCCGGCAGTCGTCGTCGAGCGCCCTCGGACGAACGGTCGACCGGGATGCCGCGCTCGCAGAACTCGGAGCGGAGCGGAACGAGATCGAGGAGACGCTCACGCGGGACAACGACGACGCACTGATCGACGCCGTTGTCGGAGCGTTCCGGCTGCCCACCGAGGTGGGCCGGATCGTTCGGGGGACCGTCGACATCGACGCTCTGCCCGGTGCCGAGCACGTCGAGCGAACTCCGGCCGGCCGGATGGTGTGGCGGCAGTTGCACCCGGCCCGCCGGGACTCGGTCTGGGCGCGATGGCGTCGGCGTTTCTCGCGTTGACCGGGTGAAACGACGAAGGACCCGGCGACCGGAGTCGCGCGGGTCCTTCGTGAAGCGGTGTCTCAGCCGATGTAGTCGGCGAGGTCCTGCTGAAGGGCGAACTTCGGCTTCGCACCGATGATCGTCTTCTCAACCTCACCCTTGTTGAAGACCTTCATCGCCGGGATCGACGTGATCTGGTACTGCATGGCGAGCTGCGGGTTCTCGTCGACGTTGAGCTTCAGAACCGTGATCTTCTCGGGGTTCTCGGTCTGGATCTCGTCGAGGATGGGCCCGACCATGCGACAGGGTCCGCACCACTCGGCCCAGAAGTCCACCAGAACGGGGCCTTCGGCGTCGATGACGTCCTGCTGCCAGGTGCTCTCGCTCGTTGCCTTGGCGGTCATATGTCTGTCTCCTTAGGGGTCGACACGATCGTGTCAGGTGGGAAAACGCGGCGGATGCCGGAATTGTTCCGCGGTCAGGCCGGGGTCGGCAGGCCGTCGATGATCGAGGCGTCCTCGGCCGGCGCCCCGGCGTCACCGCGGGCGGCGAGGTAGTGCTCGAGGTCGAGGGCGGCGACCGTACCGCTGCCGGCGGCGGTGACCGCCTGGCGGTAGGTCGGGTCGATGACGTCGCCGGCGGCGAAGACACCGGCGACCGACGTCTTCGAGGTGCGGCCGTCGACCCAGACCGTGCCGTGCTCGGTGATGTCGAGGACGTTGTGCACGAGGTGGGTGCGGGGGTCGTAGCCGATGGCGACGAACACGCCGTCGAGGGCCAGGTCGCGCTCGGAGCCGTCGACGGTGTCACGGAGGCGCACGCCGGTCACGGCATCCTCACCGAGCACGTCGATGACCTCGCTGTTCCAGACGAACTCGATCTTCTCGTTCGCCTTCGCGCGGTCCTGCATGATCTTCGAGGCGCGGAGCTCGCCGCGACGGTGGATCACGTAGACCTTCGAGGCGAACTTGGTGAGGAACGTCGCCTCTTCCATTGCGGAGTCGCCGCCGCCGACGACGGCGATGACCTTCTCGCGGAAGAAGAAGCCGTCGCACGTCGCACAGTACGAGACGCCGCGACCCGACAGACGGGTTTCGCCCTCGATGCCGATCTTGCGGGGAGCGGAGCCGGTGGCGAAGACGATGGCCTCAGCCTCGTGGGTCTCGCCGCGTCCGAGGGTGACGCTCTTGATGTCGCCGGAGACGTCGAGCGAGACGACGTCGTCGTAGACGACCTCGGCACCGAACTTCTCGGCCTGCTCCTGCATCTTGGCCATGAGGTCCGGGCCCATGACGCCCTCGGGGAACCCGGGGAAGTTCTCGACCTCGGTGGTGTTCATCAGCTCACCGCCGGCCTCGACCGAACTCGCCACCACGAGGGGCGACAGGTTCGCGCGGGCTGCGTAGATGGCCGCGGTGTACCCCGCGGGGCCCGAGCCGATGATGATGACCTTGCGCACGATGAATCCCTTCTCCATCGGGGCGAAATTCCTCGCCCCGACACGTCCAACCAATGCTAGTCGCGTGGCATTCCACGTCGCCTGGGGACGCGGGCCCGTGTCAGCGGCCGGGCAGGAAACGTCGGAGCGCGCGGCCCGCCGTGGCGAGCTCGGGAGTGCGGAACGCCGCGAGGATGGCGGCGTACACGACGAGGGTGGTGCCGCCGATGAGTGCGGCGCCGAGGAAGCCGAGGAAGCGGTCGGAGACGGTCCAGCCGTGCACGCCGCCGAAGAGAAGGAAGACGCCCCACCCGGCCGCCGCGGCGGGGACCGCCGCGAGCAGGAAGCGCAGGATGCCGCGGAACGCACCGCCGAGCCCGAGCGGGCCGATCTTGCGTCGCAGAAGTGACACGGCGAGAGCGAACTGCACGATGTTGGCGACGGACTGCCCGAGGGCGATGGCAACGGCGAGCCAGGTGAGCGGGAGGATGCCGGCACTCAGCAGGGCGGAGGCGGTCACGGCCGTAGCGATGACCATCGCGGCCTGCACCAGGGTGTAGAAGAACGGCGTGCGCGTGTCCTTCAGAGCGTAGAACGTGCGTTGGATGCCGAACTGGAACGACAAGGGCAGGAGAGCGACGAGATAGGCGCCGAGCACGAAGGCGAAGGCGATCGCCTTCTCGGGCGTAGGGGTGAACAGACGCGAGAGCGGCACGGCGGCGACGGACATGGCGGCGAGGATGCCGACCATGAAGATGCCGACCGTGCGGGTGAGGGAGGACAGGTCGGCGGTGACGGCATCCGTCCGTCCCTCTGCCACGTGCTCGCTGAGCTTCGTGTAGTAAGGCGTGCCCAGCGACAAAACGATCACGGAGAACGGGAGCATGAACAGCAGCCAGGCGTTCTGCAGGGTCGCTCCGGCGGCTGCGGGGCCCGACGCGGCGCCCACGATGTTGACCTGGAACGCCCCGGCGACCTGGCCGACGACGACCATGAGGAAGGTCCAGCCGGCCAGTCGGCCGATCTGGCGGAGACCGATGCCCCGCCACCGGAAGTCAGGCCGCACGTGGAGGCCTGCGCGTCGCCAGAACAGGAAGAGGATGCCGGCCTGCACGACGATGCCGAGGGTCGCGGTGCCACCCATCAACGCGATCATCCCCGCGGTCCAGCCCGTGGCGGCTTCGTACGTGCCGAAGAGCGCGATGAAGACACCGAAGCCGGCGATGGAGATCACGTTGTTCACGATCGGAGACCACGCGAACGGGCCGAAGACGCGGTTCGCATTGAGGATCTCGCCGACGAGCGCGTACAAGCCGTAGAAGAGCAGTTGCGGGAGGCACCAGTACGCGAGGGCGAGAGTCAGGGTCTTCGCCTCTTCCGTGAACTCGCCCGCGTAGATCTCGACCAGCAGGGGGGCGGCGATCACGGCGACCGCCGTGACGACCAGCAGGGCGAGCACGCCCAGCGTCAGGAGTTTCGACACGAAGGCGTCGCCCCGGTCGTCGTGGGTCTTCACCGCCTTGACGATCTGCGGGACGATCACCCCGGCGAGCAGGCCGGAGGAGATGAGCGCGAAGACGGAGTTCGGCAGCTGGTTCGCGATGGCGAAGGAGTCGGCCGCCTTCGCTCCGACGGTGCCTAGCGCGATGGTCAGGACGATGTTGCGGATGAGGCCGGTGATCCGGGACGCCATGGTCCCGGCGGCGACGGTGGCGCTCGCGCGGCCGAGGCCGGCCATCAGGCGGCCACCACCATCCGTCGGCGTCGTCGGATGGTGCGGACGACACCGAAGACGAGGAGGACGCTGACGAGGGCGCTGAGGATGATGACGGAGACCGCCTCCCATTCGGCACGCACCGAGACGCGGATCGTTTCACCGGGACCGATGTCGACACCGGCGCGGGTGCGCAGCTGGAGCTGGACCGAGGACTCGCCGCTGCCGACGAGGGCCGAGACGGGGATCGCGACGCGACTGGTCTGCTGGGCGCCGATCTCCACCTCGGTGCGGGATTCGATCACCAGGCGGGCGTCGCCCGGCGAGGCGAGCAGGTCGAGACGGGCCGGCCACGGCAGATCGTTGCGGACCGTGAAGACGAGCGGTGCGGACGAGCCCGCGAGGGTGATGGGACCGCCGGGGACGAGGGCGACGCCGTCGGTCCAGGTCGCGATGCGTTCGCGCTGCGTCTGGATCGCGGCATCCCACCCCTCACGATCACCGAGCCACGCGTTGCCGAGGAGTTGCAGCTCTGTCGCCCGTTCGGAGGAAGCGAGGAGCGAGGGATCCTCGAGGACGCCGGCGATGCGCGAGAGGCCGGTCTGCGCGTCGCGGAACTCGGTGATCACTGCGACGCGGTCGGCGTCGGGGGCGACGGAGGTCAGGGCGACGGCCGTCGGATCGGTGGCGAGCAGAGCGCCGAGGTCGGTGGTGGACCACGAGGGGAGCGCCGTCGCCGCGCGGATCGCGTCGCGGAGCGCCGCTTCGGAGCGGCCCGTCGCGCGATCCACGGTGACCAGGAGCGGGCCGGTGGGCGCCGTCAGTGCGGCGCGCGCTGTGTATTCCGCGAGGATGTCGGCACGTTCGGCGGCGTCTGCCGTGGTCGACGCCTGTGCGAGGAGCGACGAGAGCCCCTCGTCGTAGACGAGCAGATCGGCGCCTCCGGCGGTGGCGTGGGCCGCGGCATCCGATCCGACAACCGAGCTCGGCAGCAGCGTGACGGGGGTGTCGTCGGTGCCGGTCAAGGCGCCCAGGGCGGCGGCGGTCTCGGCGCCGGCCGTTCCGGTCGCGGGCCAGAACATGGAACCGCGATCGGCTCCGACGTCGAAGAGCTCGTCGAGAGTGGGCACCACGGGTGCGCCGGGAGTCGGGCTGGGGGCGGGCGTCGCTCCGCCGGCGCCGGTGTCGGCCTCGAAGTTCGCCGTGTCGAGGTACGCCGCGAACGAGGTCAAGCGCGCCGGGGCCGTCGCTCCCGCGCCGACCTGCGCGGCGAGGTCGGCATCGCCGTACTGCAGCGCGAAACGGTCGTTCGGAAGGGCCATCAACTCATCGAGCCACGTCACGGCATCGGCGGGCGCGGCCTTGCCGAGCGCGCGGATCGACGCGGTGATGGCGGGGTCGACGGCGAGGATCGCGTCGGTTCCGGAGACGGCGTCGAGCTGCTGCCGCAGATCGCCGTCCTCCGCCGTCAGTTCGCGAAGGGCATCGGCGCCGAGCGCGCCGGTCGCCTGCGGTCCTGCCGTGATCGGGACGACGACACCCGCACCGCGCACCGGCTCGCCCGTCCGCGGCACGACGACGACCGTCTGCGCGCGGAGGGTCTCGTCACCGGTGCGGTAGACGACACGAGCCGGGTAGACCCCGGGGCCGAGGTCCTGGACCGCGGGCTCGTCGGGGTCGACGGTGACCGACACCGAGGTCGACTGCTGTCCTGCGACGGCCGGCACGTCGGTCTCACCGACCGCGTCGAACGGCACCGCCGCCGCGCCGCGCTCGAGCCAGGAATCGACGGTGTCGCTGGTGGTCAGCGCGCGCGTGCCGATCTCGAACGTCGCCTGGCCGGCCGCGAGGGCGTCCGTGCCGGGGTTGCCGGCGGAGAGGGTGAGCGTGAGGGGGGCGGATGCCGAGAGCACACCGTCGTTCGCCGGCGCCAGGACCGCGGTGATCGCCTCGTCGTCGTCGGTACCGTCCACCGCGGCGAAGGCGGCAGGGGCGGGAGCAGCGAGGGCGATGGCCGCGCTCGCCGCGGTCGCCGCACGCAGCCAGCGCGGTCGGCGCGGCGGACGTCGGCCCGGAACAGGCGAGATGAAGGTCATGAAGAGGTCGATTCCCGTGCGATCCATGACCGCACCATCGGGAGCGATTCTAGGGTCACTGCCTGCAGAGCCCCTGATTGCGTGCGAGGGCCGGTTGAATGGGAGGGTGAGCGACTCCCGGCATCCCGACCCGTCTTCGATCGTCGCGCTCCGCGCGGACCTCGCCGCGGCGGGCTACACGGCTGACGCGGTGCGGGCGGCGTGGGGGGCGATCGCCGACGACGCGATCGGCCGCGGGCTGCTCGCTCCCGCCCGCCGGGGCCTCGCGGACCGCGCCGACGCGCTCGCGGTGCTGTGCCGACTCCTCTTCCTCGGTGACCCGGCGTCCGTCACCGACGTCGACGCCGCCCTGGCCACGGCCGGGGCGGCGGGCCTCGAGCGGCTGGGTCTCGTGCGGCTCGGCGCCGACACGGTCACCCCGACCGCGCTGCTGCGCCCGCAGGGGTACGCGGATGCCGGGGGTTCCGGTCAGTGGTGGATCGTGAGCGACCTCGACGAGGCGGCGCTCGGCGGCGCCCTGCCGACGGGACACGTGCTGGGGGTCGGAGGCGCCTCGCTCACGCTCGCGGGACTGCAGCTCGACACCCCCGCGCAGCGCGTGCTCGATTTGGGGACCGGATGCGGCATCCAGGCCCTGCGTGCTCGGCGGAGCGCACCGCGCGTCGTCGCCACGGACGTCTCGGAGCGCGCGCTGCAGTTCACCCTGCTCAATGCAGCCCTCAACGACGTCGACGGGGTCGAAGTGCGCCACGGCAGCCTGTTCGAACCGGTTGCCGGCGAGGAGTTCGACCGCGTCGTCTCGAATCCGCCGTTCGTCATCACGCCGCGCGTCGCCGGGGTGCCCGAGTACGAGTACCGCGATGCCGGTTTCGCGGGCGACGACCTCGTCGCCGCGTTCGTCTCGGGCGTGGGCGACGTCCTCGCCCCCGGCGGCACGGCGCAACTGCTCGGCAACTGGGAGTACCGGGAGGACGCCGACGGTCTCGAGCGCGTGCGGGCGTGGGTTGCGGCATCCGCTCACCCGCTCGACGCGTGGATCGTGGAACGCGAACGCCTCGACCCGCTCGCGTACGCGGAGCTGTGGGTGCGAGACGGCGGCACGACCCCCGGCAGCCCCGACTACGCGCGCCTGATCGACGCGTGGCTCGCCGACTTCGCGGAACGCGGCGTGACCTCGGTCTGGTTCGGGTACCTGCTGCTGCGGCGTACGCCGATCGGGATGCCGTCCCTCGCCCGCTACGAGCGGGTCACCCAGCCGGTGGGCGGGGCTCTCGGGACGCACCTCGGCGAGGCGCTCGCCGCGTGGGACCGGCTCGGACTGCTCGACGACGACGCGCTCGCCGACACGACCGTCATCGTGGGCCCGGACGTCACCGAGGCCCGTCACCACCGCCCGGGCGCGGAGGAGCCGTCGGTCATCGAGCTGCACCAGGGCGGCGGTTTCGGGCGCGTGCTGAACGTCGACCCCGCGCTCGCGGCCCTCGTGGGGGCATCCGACGGCGACCTGCCGCTGGGCGTGCTGATCGACGCGATCGCCGACCTGCTCGAGGTGGATGCCGGGGCTCTCCGCGCCGACCTGCTGCCGCGCGTGCGCGAGCTCGTGTTCACCGGGTTCCTGCGCTTGGTCTGACCGGCCGGCGCGCGGGGTGGGGCACACCCACCGGAGCCCCCGGCGACGCTCGGTAGGCTCGTAGGCATGCTGAACATGGCCGAGGGTCTCGCGCGCCTGGGCGCGCTCGCCGAGGCTCCCGTGTCGGCCGCGCTCGCCCGTGCGTTCGCGGATGCCGGGTACGAGCTCGCGATCGTCGGCGGACCCGTCCGCGACGCGCTGCTCGGCCGCAGGGTGAACGACCTCGACTACACGACGAACGCGCGCCCCGACGACATCCTGCGCATCGTGAAACCCCTCTCGACGGCGACGTGGGACATCGGTCGCGCGTTCGGCACGATCGGTGCGAAGGTCCGCGGCGAGCAGGTCGAGATCACGACGTACCGGGCCGACAGCTACGACGGCACGACCCGCAAGCCCACCGTCGAGTTCGGCGACACGCTCGAGCAAGACCTGGTCAGGCGTGATTTCACGGTCAACGCGATGGCGCTGCGGATCCCCGGTCCCTCCCTCGTCGACCCGACCGGCGGCGTCGAGGACCTCGTCGGCGAGTCGCTCCGCACCCCGACCGACCCCGACGTCAGCTTCGGCGACGACCCGCTCCGGATGCTGCGCGCCGCGCGCTTCGCGAGCCAGCTCGGCATGGACGTGCATCCGGCCACCCTCGAGGCCATGACCCGCCTGGCACCGAGCCTGTCGATCGTGAGCCCCGAGCGCGTGCAGGGCGAGCTGGTGAAGCTTCTCGCGACCGACGCGCCGGACCGCGGCATCCGTCTGCTCGTCGATACCGGCCTCATGGAACTGTTCCTGCCCGAGGTCCCCGCGTTGCGGCTCGAGGTCGACGAGCACCACCACCACAAGGACGTCTACGAGCACTCACTCACGGTGCTCGCGCAGGCGATCGACCTCGAGAGGCAGCGGCACCCGGGCGCGGCGCCTGACGTGACGCTGCGCCTCGCGGCGCTCCTGCACGACATCGGCAAGCCGGCGACGCGCAAGCTGGAGCCGGGCGGCGCCGTCAGCTTCCATCACCACGACGTCAAGGGCGCCCGCATGGCACGCAAGCGCCTGCAGGCCCTCAAGTTCGACGGCGCGACGACGGATGCCGTGTGTCAGCTCATCGAGCAGCACCTGCGCTTCTTCGGGTACGCCGAGGGCGCCTGGACCGATTCGGCCGTCCGACGCTACGTCCGCGACGCGGGTGAGCAGCTCGAACGGCTGCACATC
Source organism: Microbacterium sp. LMI1x-1-1.1 (assembly GCF_040676205.1). NCBI lineage: Bacteria > Bacillati > Actinomycetota > Actinomycetes > Micrococcales > Microbacteriaceae > Microbacterium > Microbacterium sp. LMI1x-1-1.1. The sequence goes on along the minus strand of NZ_JBEGHM010000001.1, from coordinate 517,577 downwards.
CTCACGCGGGCAGACGTGACCACCCGGAACAAGCGCAAGGCGGGTCGGCTGCGCTCGGCCTACGACGACATCGAGACGCGGATCGCGCAGCTCGCCGAGCAGGAGCAGCTCGAGGCGATGCGCCCGGCGCTGGACGGCAACCGGATCCAGGAGGTCCTCGGCATCCGCCCCGGTCGCGAGGTGGGCGAGGCGTACCGGTTCCTGCTCGACATCCGCCTCGATGAGGGCGTCGTCGAGCCGGAGGTCGCCGAGCAGCGCCTGCGTGACTGGTGGGCCGCGCGAGCCTGACTCACTCGACGTCGTCGGGCTCGAACACGGCCTCGATCGACGCCTCGAACAGACGCGCGATGCGGAACGCGAGCGGCAGGCTCGGGTCGAATCGGCCGCGTTCGATCGAGATGATCGTCTGACGCGAGACGCCGAGCTCGTCCGCGAGGCGTTGCTGCGACCAGCCCCGGTCCTGTCGCAGCGCAGGCAGTGTGTTCCGCACCCTCAGCCCCGGCGCCGCGCGACGAGGTAGCGGACGGTGAAGCTGCCCATCGCGACGAGAAGGACGCCGATGAGGGCGATGAGCACGTCGATCCGGATGCCGGTGATGGCGAGGAACGCCGTGCCGAGCCCGACGATGAGGAGGATGTCCGAGAAGGCACCCTGCGCGGCCTTGTCGTACCAGGCGCCTTCGACGGACTCCTCGGGCCGGTCGATCGCGCCGCGCAGCGTGTTGCGATCGACCAGGAACGCCCAGACCAGGCCGACGAGCGCGGGGAGGGTGACGACCGTGAAGCCGATGCCCACGACGACGGGCGGGGTGGGGGCATCCCACATCGCGGCGGCGATGACGCCGACCAGGACGGCGAGGACGAGGCCGCCCGGGATCGCGATCGCCATCGCGGGAGTGCTGCTGCCGCCGCGGAGGCGTCCCCAGCGGGTGCGGTCGATGTTCGGCGCGGTCCCGTCGGTGTTCGTCATGATGCTCTCCCAGGTGTCAAGGTCCCTTTACTGTAAAGCAACCTTTACACGGCCGGGGCGAGCGGCGCAAGGGCCGTGTCAGAGGCGCCGGGCCGCCGTCAGGTCGATGACGAACAGGGCCGCGCCCTGGATGACGATCGCCAGGCCGTGTCCGCGGGCATCGGCCGCGCCCAGGCGACCGCCGAACGAAGGGGTCCGCGCGGCGAGGTGAGCGCCGGTCGCGACGTAGCCCACGTCGAGTGCCGCGTTCACGAGCAGGATGCGGCGCAGCATCCGTTTCTTCGGGACGGCCTGCTGCCGGCGGGTGAACGCCGCGAGACCCGCGTCGATGGCCCCCCACATCAGCGTCTGCACGCCGAACGCGCGGGTCCGGGGGACCAGCGCGAGCGCGCCGCCGACGAGGACGGATGCCGTGCCCCACCGGGTGAGGCGACGGACGACGGTGCCGGTGACGCTCTTCGCGGATGCCATGCGTCCATGATGCGGGAGCGGCGGCACCGTGGGGTCGTTCGCCCGTCACGATCTGCACCGCCGTGCGGCGAGTCGTGACGGGCGAGGGCCGTCTCAGGCGGCGCGGGATGCCGCGAGGGCACGACCGGCGTCGACCGCGGCCTGCTCCGCGCCGGCCTTGAGCTCGGCCGCGGCGTCGGTGAAGGCATCGAGCGCCGGATTGACGCCCACCAGTGTGAAGGGGCGGTGGACGACGGTGAGCTCGAGACCCCAGACGTCCTCGAACACGCGGCGGAGCCACCCGGTCGAGTGGTCCCAGCCCTCGCGCGGGCTGCCGGGCTCGTAGTTGCCGCCGAGGACGGTCACGAGGGTCGCCGGCTTGCCGCGCAGCGCCGTCCCCTGCGGGTCGATCCGGGGATCCGTGTAGGCGAGGTCGAACCAGGTCTTCACGTGCTGCGAGACGCCGTAGTTGTAGAGGGGCACGGTGAACAGCAGCGCATCGGCATCGATCAGCTCGTCAGCGAGACGCGTGCGGAGCGCGATCGCCTCACGCTGTCCGTCGGTCAGGTCCTCGACCGGCGTGAAGCCGGCGGTCACCGAGTCCCGCCACGCGGTCGCGACGATCGGGTCGGCGGCGACATCGCGCCGCACGACGGTGGAGGACGGGTGGGCGGCGAGCCACTCCGCCTCGACGAGGTCGCCGAGCTCGCGGCTGGCGGACGTGGCGGGCAGGATGCTGGCATCGAGACGGAACAGGGTCATGTGCTTCTCCGATCAGAGTGACTATGGAAAACATAGCGGCTTCGTGAACGCTAGCACGCCTACGATGTATCCATGGCCGATGATCACGACGCGCGACAGTGCGACGCCGCGGTCTCGCACGCGTTCTCGATCCTCGGCAAACGCTGGAACGGCATGATCCTCGACGTCCTCGGTGAGGGCGAGCTCTCGTTCTCGGGAGTGCGCCGTGCCGTCTCGGGCATCAGCGACGCCGTCCTGTCGGACCGACTCACCGAGCTCTCCGACGCCGGCCTGATCGCGCGCCAGGTCGAACCGGGCCCGCCGGTCGCGGTCACGTACGCGCTGACCGAGGCGGGGTGCCGCCTGGCACCGATCCTGACCCAGCTCGGCGAATGGGCAGACGGCAACCTCCTCCGTCGCTGAGCCTGTCGCCGCGCGGCAGCCCGACCTAGACTGGCCGGCATCGCTCCTTCGACGATGATCGGAGCCCCATGAGCTCGCCGTGGTCCGCACGGGTAGAGGTCGCCCCCGCCACCTCGCGCCTGCTGATCGAGCGCGCTCACGAAGAGCTCCTCGCGGGGAACACCGGGGATCCGCGTCTCGCCGACGTCCGTCCGCTGGTTCGCGAGTCGTGGCGTCGCTCGCTCGCCTCGGATGCCGCCGCCGAAGGCCTGCCGCGGCTCGACATGACCGCCGACGAACTCGAGGCGTACCGACGCGCGCACCCCCTGGCGGGTGTCATGGAGATGGTGCGCTCGCTGCTGCTCCCCGGCTCCGCAGAGGATTCCGGCGTCGTCGTCGCGGTCGGGGATGCCTCGGGCCGCCTCCTCTGGGTCGAGGGCGACCGCGGCATCCGCACGCTCACCGGCGACATGGGTTTCGTCGCGGGTGCGGATTGGGCCGAGGCATCCGTCGGCACCTCCGCGCCGGGAACGGCCCTCGCCCTCGACCGCGCCGTGCAGATCCGACAGGCGGAGCACTTCAACCGGTACGTGCAGCCGTGGTCGTGCACCGCTGCGCCTGTCCACGACCCCGAGACGCAGCGTCTGCTCGGCGTCATCGACGTCACCGGCGGGTCGGAGGCCGTGACCCCTCAGGCGCAGCTGCTCGTCGACGCCACGGCCCGCGCCATCGAGAGCGAACTGCTCGTCGGACGCCTGCGCTCCCGGGCGGCGACGCCCCGGCGCCGGCCGACGCGCCCCGCGACGTGCCCTCACGCGACCCTGCGGGTGCTCGGGCGCGACCGTGCCCTGCTCGAGACGGCCGGGGATGCCGCGGCATCCGTCGTCGAGCTCAGTGCCCGGCACGCCGAGATCCTGCTCATGCTCGCGACCCACCGGGAGGGGCTGTCGGCCGACGCCCTGGCGGGGCTCGTCTACGGCGAGCCGGCCGTCGAGACCCTGCGACCCGAGATGGTGCGGCTGCGGAAGGTGCTCGAGAAGCGCGCGCCTCACCTCGTGCCGCTGTCGCGCCCCTACCGGCTGCCCGCCGAGCTCGAGACCGACGTGCAGCACGTCGTGTCGCTCCTCGGGCGCGGTGCGCACCGGGTCGCGCTCGCCGCCTACCCGGGCGCCGTCCTGCCCGAGTCCGTCGCCCCCGGGGTGGACGCGCTCCGCGAATCCGTCCGCGCGACCCTGCGCGAGACGCTCCTCACCGAGGCGGGCGTGGACGTCCTCCTCGCCTACGCCGACACGGCCGAGGGATCCGAGGATGCCGAGGTGCTGCGCCTCTGCCTCGGGATGCTGCCGGCCCGGTCGCCGCGCCGCGCTGGCCTCGTCGCCCGCATCGAAGCGCTGGGCTGACGCGCTCCGCGGGGCTGGCGCGCTTGCGGGTGTCCGCGGATGCAAGGGATCCGACGCGACACGCCGGGATCGGATGCCGGGGCGCGGCGTGTCGCGCGAGATCTATTGCATCCGCGCGGTCGCCCCGCCCGGCCCGCGCAACCCGATGCAACCTCGGGCGGCGTAGCGTGCGGGCAATCCGATCCGCGGCGAGGACGCCGCATCCATGTCCGTCGAAGGAGACAGCATGACCATCGTCGAAGAGGGCGTCTCGAGCGCCTACGCCGCACCCGGCCAGCGGGGCTCGGTCGCCGAGTACCGTGCGCGGTACGGCCACTACATCGGGGGCGAGTTCGTCGAGCCCGTGAAGGGCCAGTACTTCGAGAACATCACCCCCGTCACCGGCAAGCCGTTCTGCGAGGTCGGCCGCGGCACCGTCGAGGACATCGACCGCGCCGTGGACGTCGCCTGGCAGGCGTTCGCGTCGTGGCGGAAGACGACGCCCGCCGAGCGCGCCGTCATCCTCAACAAGATCGCCGACCGCATCGAGCAGAACCTCGAGAAGATCGCCGTCGCCGAGACGTGGGAGAACGGCAAGCCCGTCCGCGAGACGCTGGCCGCCGACATCCCGCTCGCCGCCGACCACTTCCGCTACTTCGCGGGCGTCCTCCGTGCACAGGAGGGCACGCTCAGCCAGCTCGACGAGGACACGGTGGCCTATCACTTCCACGAGCCGCTGGGAGTGGTGGGGCAGATCATCCCCTGGAACTTCCCGATCCTCATGGCCACGTGGAAGCTCGCCCCCGCCCTCGCGGCGGGCAACTGCGTCGTGCTGAAGCCGGCCGAGCAGACCCCGGCATCCATCCTGTTCCTGTTCGAGATCATCGGCGACTTGCTGCCCGCGGGCGTCGTGAACATCGTCAACGGGTTCGGCATCGAAGCGGGCGCCCCGCTCGCCTCGCACAAGCGCATCCGCAAGATCGCGTTCACCGGTGAGACGACGACCGGGCGCCTCATCATGCAGTACGCCTCGCAGAACCTGATCCCCGTCACCCTCGAGCTCGGAGGCAAGAGCCCGAACCTGTTCTTCGAGGACGTCGCCAGCCGCACCGACGACGCGTACTACGACAAGGCGCTCGAGGGCTTCACGATGTTCGCCCTCAACCAGGGCGAGGTCTGCACGTGTCCGTCTCGGTCGCTCATCCAACGCTCGATCTACGACTCGTTCCTCTCGGACGGTCTCGAGCGCGTCGGCAAGGTCGTGCAGGGCAATCCCCTCGACCCGGCCACGATGATCGGAGCCCAGGCATCCAACGATCAGCTCGAGAAGATCCTCAGCTACATCGACATCGGCAAGCAGGGCGGCGCGAAACTGCTCACCGGCGGCGAGCGGGTCGACCTCGGCGGCGAGCTCAGCGGCGGGTACTACGTCGCGCCGACCGTGTTCGAGGGCACGAACGACATGCGCATCTTCCAGGAGGAGATCTTCGGCCCGGTGCTCTCGGTGACGAGCTTCGACGACTTCGACGACGCCATCTCGATCGCCAACGACACCCTGTACGGCCTCGGTGCGGGCGTCTGGAGCCGCTCCGGCGCCACCGCCTACCGTGCGGGACGGGCGATCGAGGCGGGTCGCGTCTGGACGAACACGTATCACCAGTACCCCGCGCACGCCGCGTTCGGCGGGTACAAGCAGTCCGGCATCGGTCGCGAGAACCACCTCAAGATGCTCGACCACTACCAGCAGACGAAGAACCTGCTCGTGTCCTACGCCGAGGGCGCGATGGGCTTCTTCTGAGCCGACACCCCATGACCGACACCACCTACAGCAGGGTCGCCGTCTCGGACGAGGCGGCGGCTCTGCTGCGCACCCTCACCGCGCAGCACGGACCCCTGATGTTCCATCAGTCCGGCGGATGCTGCGACGGCAGCAGTCCCATGTGCTTCCCGATCGGGATGTTCCTCACCGGACCGGGAGACGTGAAGCTCGGCGAGATCGACGCGGGCATCGACGATCCGATCGAGGTCTACATGTCGGCATCCCAGTTCGAGTACTGGAAATACACGCATCTCACGATCGACGTCGTGCCCGGGCGCGGCGCGGGGTTCAGCGTCGAAGGACCGACCGGGATGCGGTTCCTCATCCGATCCCGGATGCTGACCGCCGACGAGCTCGTCGCCTTCGGGCTCGCCTGACGCACGGCGCCCCCCGTCCGAGGGACGAGGGGCGCCGTGCGAACAGGGGACTCAGCCGTTGCAGGCTTCGCCGATCTTGCCTGCGGCGTCGGTGAACGCCGTGACGCCCGTGTTGATGTCGCCGGCGGCGGACTGCAGCGCAGCCTGGTCCTTGGCGTCGACCGCGTCGCTGATCTCGGCGAAGGTCTTCTCGAAGCTGCCCCAGGCCGTGGCGTACGCGTCGAACGCCTCGGAGACCTCGGGGTTGGTGATCTTGCCCGAGACGTCGTCGATCTTCCCGCCGATCTCGGAGAGGGTGTCGCGGACGGCGCTCGTGTCGCCGGACTGGATCGCGCTGTTGACCTCGCCGCTCGCGGCGTTGATCTCGCTCGACAGGTCGGTCATGTCGGACTGCAGGATGGAGCAGGCCTCGGCCGTGGTCTGGTCGCCGGTAGGCGCCTCGGCGTCAGCGGACGGGGACTGGGCGGCGGGAGCGGAGCTGACCGGCGCGGGGTTGGTGGTGGTGCCCGATTCGGCCGAGCCGCACCCGGTCAGGGCGAACAGTGCCAGCGTTGCGACGGCGAAGCCGGCGGAGATGGTGTGCGTACGTGACATGTGGGTCTCCTTGGTCTGCGGTGTGCGAGGACACGCACCATGACGACGCGCCCCCCGACGATCGACAACGGTAGCCGAGGAGTCCGAGCAGCTCGAACCGTGGACCGAGGGGTACTGCTGTGCTACGACGCGAACGAGGTCAGCGACCGTTCACCCGGGAGCAACCTCCCGGTCACGACCACTTGTTTGTATCGCGACGTGTCCTCTCCGATCGTGACCGTCATCCTTCCGGCGAAAGACGCGGGTCCCTACATCGGCACGACCGTCACGACTCTCGGACGCCAGTTCCAGGACCCCGGCCGGCTACGGCTGGTGGTCATCGACGACGGCTCGACGGACGACACCCGTGTGCAGGTCCAGCACTTCGCCCGCGACATGCCCCACGTGGAGATCATCTCCAATCCGCAGCCCGTCGGACTCGCCGCAGCCCGCAACCAGGGACTCGAGCGCGTGGACACCGAGTTCTTCTGCTTCGTCGACGGCGACGACTGGATGCATCCCGAGCGCCTCGAGAGCCTCATCGCCTCGATGCGCCGGCTGGAATGCGACTTCGTACGCACCGACCACGTGACCGACACGGACGGCCGCCGCCGGTTGATGAGGGCGCCGCACGCGTGGCGCGGACGGGCGGTGTCGCCGCGCGAGGCGATCCTGCCCGCGGACGAGACCACCATGGTCGACTACCCCTATGCCTGGGCGGGAATGTTCCATCGCCGCATCCTGGATCAGGGTCTCGCCCACTTCGAGCCCGGACTGTTCACGGCGGAGGACCGACCGTGGATCTGGCGGCTCCATCTGCGGGCGGCATCATTCGCCGTCGTCGACGCGCCCGCCATCCTGTACCGCCGCGGCGTCACGACCTCGCTGACCCAGGTCCTCGACCGCCGCCAACTCGACTTCCTCCCTGCCTTCGCCGAGGCGATCCGTGTCGTCGAAGACGACCACGACGCCGACAGGTTCCTGCCGAAGATCGCCACCACGACGATGTCGGTCTGCGCGTACCACCTGTTCCGCGCGCGGGCGATGTCGACCGCCGACCGCACGGCGCTGCGCAGCGGCATCCGCGATCTCCTCCGCGCCATTCCCGCGGACCAGATCGACCCCGCTCTGTCGCGCCTGTCGGATCGGCGACGCCGCATCCTTGCGCGCCTCGTGCGCGAGGTCCGCAGCGCATGACCCAGATCTTCGTCCTCAACTCGGCATACGGTCTCATGACGGCGGTGGCCGCGATGGATGCCGGTGCCCTCCCCGCCTCGTCGTCGGGTCGCATCCTGGTCGCCGTCAACGCCGCGATCATCCCCGAGGCCGGCGACGGCATCGTCGACGCCCCGCACCTGGCGGCGTTGCGGTCCCGGTTCGACCGCGTGATCGACCTCAACGAGCTGCTCGCGCCGGAGCGGCCGCCGCACTGGCGGGTCACCGTCGGCGAGGCGCCCGTGCTCGAGCGGCTGCTCCGACAGGCCTGGGGGATCGGCGACCACGCGGTCGAGCTGTTCCTGCAGAGCCCTCAGGTCGCGCCGTCGCGCGTGTTCATCGACGTCTTCATGGGCGCGCCCGTATCGATCGTCGGCGACGGTCTGATGACCTATTCGCCCATCCGCAACCGGTGGCCGCACACGGTCGCCGGTCGTGTGGTCGGCGTCGTCTACGCCGACACCGTCCCCGGGGTCGAGCCGCTGCTGTTCGCCGGCACCGACCGGTTGCCCGTCCCGGCGACGGCTCTCCGCGCCGTCGTCGACGAGGTGGCCGCCGCGACCGACGATCCCGCCATCGACGCGCTCGGCGATCTCGATCGGCCCGCGCTCGTCCTGGGCCAATACCTCTCGGCGCTGAAGCTCATCACCGCCGACGAGGAACTGCAGATGCAGTGCGACATGATCGACCGCGCGCTCGAGTGGACGCCCGGCGCGATCGTGTTCAAGCCGCATCCGTCCGCCGCACCCGCGCTGATCGACGACCTCGCCGCGCACGCGGAGAGTCGCGGCGTGCGGTTCACCGTGTTCCGCGGCGGCACCCCCGCCGAGGTCCTGGCGCTGCGAGCCCCGTTCGTCGGCGCGGTCGCGGGATTCTCGACCGCCCTCCCGACACTGCAGGCGCTGACCGGACTCCCCATCGCCGCCGTCGGCACCGAGCTGCTGCTGCAGCGGCTCACGCCCTATGAGAACGGCAACCGCATCCCGGTCACGATCATCGACGCGCTCACCCGCGCCGATTCGCCGTACCGGGGAGAGCGGATGCAGCACCTCGTCGACGCGGTCGGCTTCGCGATGCAGCCGGTGATCGCCGCGCACCTGCGCCCTCGCGCAGAGGAGTTCCTCACCGAGGCGCCCGCCGACGAGCGGCACCGCTACTTCGCCCGCACCCGGCTGAGCTCGCTCGGCCTGCCGGGCGGTGCCAGACCCGGACTGTTCGCCCGCGCCCTCGGGGCGCAGAGCGGCGCGAGTCGGATCACCGAGATCCAGCTCGCTCTTCGCGGCGCTCGCCGCCGCGGCAAGCGGGCCTGGAAGGCCCTTCGAGGAGGATGACCGTGGCAGGCACCGTCGAGACGATCGCGATCATTCCCGCCCGAGGTGGGTCGAAAGGGGTGCCGGGCAAGAACGTGGCGCGCGTGGGCGGGGTGCCGCTCGTCGTCCGTGCCGTGCGGGCGGCGCACGCGTCCGGAGCCGTCGACCTCGTCGTGGTCTCCACCGACGACGAGGCGATCGCCGCCGCCGCACGCGCCGCCGGCGCCCGTGTCATCGCCCGCCCGGCCGACATCTCGGGCGACACGGCGAGCTCCGAGAGTGCACTCCTGCACGCCCTCGACGTCCTCGCCGATGACGGCATCGCGCCGCGGGTGACGGCGTTCCTGCAGGCGACGAGCCCCTTCATCCCGGCCGACGCCCTGGGCGCCGGCATCGCAGCGGTTCGCGGCGGCAGCGCCGACAGCGCCTTCTCGGCACGGGAGAGCTACGAGTTCGTCTGGCGGCGGGATGCCGACGGCGCCGCATCCGCTCTCGGTCACGACGCGGCGCATCGTCCCCGCCGACAGGAGCGGGAGCCGCACTACGTCGAGACCGGCGCGTTCTACGTCTTCACGACCGACGGTTTCCGTCGCGCGCGGCACCGTTTCTTCGGCCGCACCGAGATCGTCGAAGTGCCCGAGGCGACGTCGATCGAGATCGACGACCCCGCCCAGCTGCGCACCGCCCAGGCGCTCGCTCACCTCGTGGCGCCCGCCGAGCCGATCGCCGCGACGGTGGTCGTGACGGACTTCGACGGTGTCCACACCGACGACTCCGCATGGGTGGATGCCGCCGGCACCGAGCACGTGAGGGTGAGCCGCTCCGACGGCATGGGCGTCGCGCTGTTGCGCCGTGCGGGGGTGCCGATCCTGATCCTCTCGACGGAGCAGAACGCCGTGGTGCGGGCGCGGGCCGAGAAGCTGCAGATCGAGGTCGTCCACGGCGTGGCGGACAAGGCATCCGTGCTGCGGCAGTGGGCGGCTGACCGCGGGGTCGACCTCGCCGACACGGCGTATCTCGGAAACGACGTGAACGACCTCGCCGCCATGGCGCTCGTCGGCTGGCCGGTCGCCGTCGCCGATGCGCAGCCCGAGGTCGTGGCGGCCGCACGCGTCGTCCTGACGCGCCGCGGTGGCCACGGTGCGGTGCGGGAACTCGCCGATCGTGTGCTCGCCGCGCGCTGACCGCACGCATCCGACAGTCAGTCGTCCGGTCCTCGCCATCGGGGGTTCATCCGTCATTCACGGTCGGAACCCACCCTGAGAGGAGTAACGACGAAAGGACTCGCCATGACGGTGACCATCGGAAACCACGTACTCGGCGGCGGACACCCCGTGTACGTCATCGCCGAGATCGGCCTCAACCACAACGGCGACGTCGAGCTCGCCAAGCGGCTGATCGACGTCGCCGCCGACGCCGGCGCGAACGCCGTCAAGTTCCAGAAGCGCACCCCTGAGATCGCCACTCCGGCGCACATGCGCGACACGATGCGCGAGACGCCGTGGGGCACCATGACCTACCTCGAGTACCGCTACCGCGTCGAGTTCGACCGCGACCAGTACGTCGAGATCGGCGACCACGCCACGATGCGCGGGCTGGACTGGTTCGCGTCGCCGTGGGACGTGCCGAGCGTCGACTTCCTCGAAGACCTCGGCGTCGTCGCCCACAAGGTCGCCTCCGCGAGCCTCACCGACATCGAGCTCCTCGAGGCCCTCCGGGCCACGGGCAAGCCGGTCATCCTGTCGACCGGGATGTCGACCATCGATCAGATCGACCGTGCGCTCGAGGTGCTCGGCACCGACCGCACCGTGCTGATGCACGCCACGTCGACCTACCCGATGGAGCCCGAAGAGGCGAACATCAAGATGATCGCCTCGCTCCGCGACCGGTACGCCGGCATCCCCGTCGGCTACTCCGGTCACGAGCGGGGCCTGCAGATCTCCCTCGCCGCCGTCGCTCTCGGCGCCGTCGCGGTGGAGCGTCACATCACTCTCGACCGCACGATGTGGGGCTCGGACCACGCGGCATCGCTCGAGCCGACCGGCCTCGAGCACCTGGTCCGCGACATCCGTGTCATCGAGACGGCTCTCGGAGATGGCGTCAAGCGCATCTACGACGGCGAGCTGGCTCCGATGGCGAAGCTGCGCCGCGTCCCGGCATGATCATGCGCGGTGACCGTCCGGGACGCCTGCGCGTCGTCGCGATCGCCGACGCCGACTCCTTCGTGAAGTGGTCGGCGGCGCTCATCGACTCCGCGCCGTCCGCCGATCCGCACCTGCTGCTCGTGCAGACCCCGCTCGTGGTGAGCGTGACGCAGGAGCATGCGGCGTTGGCGGGCACCGGCATCCGTCCCGAGGCGGTCACCCGCGTGGCCTACGACGACATCGCCGCCTGGCTGGCGAAGGACCGCCCCGACGTCGTCGTCATCGGCGGCCGCGGTCCGTTCGTGCGCCTCGTGATGCGTCAGATCGACCGGGTCACGCCGCGCCCGGTGGTCGTCTCGGGTCTGCCCGGGATGTCGATCCCGGCTCAGCGCGGTGCGGCGCTCTACCGCCGGCACTGCGACCTGATGGTCGTCCACTCGAAGCGCGAGCTGCGCGCGTTCCGGCAGCTGGCGGACCGGCTCGGGCTCACGATGCGCTTCGGTCTGGCCACCCTGCCGTTCGCCCGCCCCGCCCACGAGGCCATGGGCGGTACCGACCTCGTCTTCGCCGCGCAGGCGATCGTGCCGCGCGAGCCTGAGGAACGGCGCCAGCTCGCCGAGATCCTCCGCGCCGCAGCCCTCGCCGACCCGACCCGGCGCGTGGTCCTCAAGCTGCGCAGCCGGCCCGACCTCGGCGAGGCCGAGACGCACTTCGAGCGCACCGAACTGACCGATCTCCTGCGCGATCGGCCCGACAACCTCGTCTTCTCGCACGAGCCGATGTCTCGGGCGCTCGAGACCGCGGAAGGGCTCGTCACGGTCAGTTCCACGGCCGCGATCGAGGCGATGGCGATGGGCCTGCCCGTCATCGCGCTCACGACGTTCGGGGTCTCGAAGAACCACCTCAACACCGTCTTCAGTCGGAGCGGCGTGCAGGGGGGCGCCGACGATGTGATCGCTCGGCGGTTCCGGCATCCCCACACCGCATGGCTGGCCGACAACTACTTCCACGACGCGATCGAATCGACGTGGTGGTCGGACGTCGAACGGCTCGTCGACATGCGCCGCCGGGGTGCGCTCGCGCCGCGCGTCGTGCCGATCGCCCGCGGCGGGCGCCTTCACGAGGCGTGGCAGCGCAAGGCCGTCCTCGGCGCGGAAGATCACTCGGTTCTCGGAGCCGTCGCGCTCGCCGTCGGCGCCCCTCTCGTCTGGGGCATCCTGACGGCCCGCAAGGTGCTCGGCCGCCGCGGCGCCGAGTCGTGGTCCGACGCGGGCAGCGACATCACGGTGACGCCCGCGCGCTATCAGGACCCCATCGTGCGCCCGCGCCGATCCGTCCTGGCGACCGCCGTCATCGACTGAAGATCGCCCCGAACACCCCGCTCTGCAGCGCGAACCAGACGATCACGATCGCTCCGCCGATCAGGATGGTCGCCCACGGCACGGCCGTCTTCAGTCGGCGACCGCTCGGGGCGACGCCCGGCGGCGGGCGGAGCGCCTCGACCGGCGGCGCGAACGGGAGGGCGCCCGCCACCCCGTCGGGCGATGTTCCGCTCGCGGCGCCGCCGACGACACCGGATGCCGCTGCGCCGGCGGCGGGCATCGCCAACCGGTCGTCCCGCCACCGCTCCCACTGCGCGAGCTTGTCCATCAGTGCACCGACGACGGAGAACAGCCATCCCCACGTCCGCGGATCGAGGGTGGAGAAGTCGCGCTTGCCGTACAGGAACAGCCAGTCGTCGACGATCTCGACATCGAGCTGCGCGGCGTTGTCGATGAACCTCGCCATGATGTCGGGCGTGAAGAGGTAGAGCGCGTCCTGCTCGTAGCCCTCCGGGCAGTAGAGCGAGAAGTATTTGTCGAAGTCGCCCTCGAGGCTGAGCCGCTGGTGCTTGTCGAACGTCTGCGGCAGGTTCGTGCCCAGGAAGGTGTTGTTGCCCTCGGCATCCAGCACGATGTGGGGCAGCGGGGTGCCGAGACGTATCGCGACGTAGCCCCAGCGGTGGGTGGTGCGGTTCTTGCCCGACCCGGTCGTGTACCGGTAGTTCCCGAACTCGACCAGGCGGGGCTGCTCGCCGCGGAGGATGTCCGTCGCCGTGCGCGAACTGCCGAGCGAGAAGATCATCCCCGGCAGCGGCGGGTTGGATGCCTGCGGGTACCAGGTCATGCCGTTCGCCCGGGCGAACTGGTCGAGTCGGTACCAGCGCACGCCGCCGTTGCGGTACGCCTTCACGATGAGGGCGGTCAGGCCGGCGGCGATGAGGCCGACCACGAGGATGATCGCGATCGACCCGGCGCCCTCGGGCGGTGACCCCTCGAAGAACGGGGCGAACACGAGTCGGAAGACGAGGTTGACGACGACGAGGCCGAAGACCCCGACGACGGCGACGATGAGGCATCCCGCGGCCCAGCCGGCGGTCTTCGGCGCGCGTCCCGTCGACAGGAGGTGCTTGCGGTACGCCCGCGCCGTGGCCCCGTCGACGGGGTCGGTCAGAGGTCGCGCGTCGAAGGCGGGGGTGCTCATGCGGCCACGGTACCGAAAGCGCCACCCCGCGAGAGATCCTGCTCGCGGGGTGGCGTCGGGTGCACGTTCTGTGCCTGCGGCCGGGTGTCAGCCGGCGTGGGCCGCGCGCACGTCGACGACCCACGTCACGCCGAAGCGGTCGGTGAGCATGCCGAAGCCGGCGCTCCACGGCGACGCGGCGAGCGGCTCGATGACCGTCGCGCCGTCGGCGAGGGATTCCCAGCGCGCGGCGACCTCGTCGAGGGTGTCGCCCTGCAGCGAGACGAAGAAGGCGCGGTCGGTGATCGTGGCACCGTTCTCGCGGCGGGTCGATCCGGCCACGGCCTCGGCGCCCCGCGTCTCGCCCGGGACGTCGTACGCCATGAGGCGGAAGCCGTCCGCTGCGACGAGGATGCCGAACACGACCTTCTCGGCGCCGGGCGCCTCGGCGGGCATGCCGACCTGCGCGTACGTCGTCACCGAGACGGTGCCGTCGAACACGTCGCCGTAGAAGTCGAGCGCGGCGCGGGCGTCGCCGTGGAAGTTGAGGTGCGTGGTGGTGGAGAGGGTCATGGTGGTCCTTCGGTCGGTGGCTGTCTGCCGGAATCCACTCTTCGCCGCGTAGAGGACCGTTTCTGTCCGCTTCTCGAGCAGGATGGAGGAATGTCGTCGCCGTCGCACCGGATGCTGGATCTGCTGTCCGTCCTGCAGTCGCGCCGCGACTGGGGAGGCCAGGAACTCGCCGACCGGCTCGGGGTGACCGTCCGCACGGTCCGCCGGGACGTCGACCGGCTGCGGGAGCTCGGTTACGCGATCACGGCGGCGAAGGGCCCGTACGGCGGGTACCGACTGAGCCCGGGCGACGAACTGCCACCCCTTCTCTTCGACGACGAGCAGGCCGTGGCCATCGCCGTCGCGCTGCAGTCGGCATCCGGAGTCGACATCACGGATGCCGCGGCCCGAGCCCTCGCGACGCTGCGGCAGGTCATGCCGTCGCACCTGCGCCACCGCATCGACGGGATCCGGTTCGAGACGGGGCCGCCGGCCGAGCCGGTCGCGACCGCCGCGCTCGAAGCGGTGAGCGTCGCCGCACGCGAGCGCCGGACGCTCCGCTTCGACTACGGCGACGACGCCGATCGACCCGCCCGGCACGCGGAACCGCACGCCGTCGTCGCTCGGGACGGACGCTGGTACGTCGTCGCGTGGGACAGGGATGCCGCGGACTGGCGCATCCTCCGGCTCGACCGGCTGCGGCCCCGCCAGGGCGGCGGGGTCCCGTTCGAGCCGCGCGAGATCCCGACGGGGGATGCGCAGACGTATCTCGCGGCCAGGTTCAAGGGATCCGAGACGGCGGACCGGTGGCCCGTGACGGGAGAGATCGCCCTGCCGCTGCCGGCTCGGCGGATCGCGCCGTGGCTCGGCGACGCCGAGCTCGCGGAGCGCCCGGACGGCACGTGCGTCGTGCGGGTCGGGTCGTGGTCGTGGGCGGGGGTGCTCGCCTGGGCACTGCGGTTCGATGTGCCGTTCGAGGTCGTCGGCCCACCGGAGTTGGCCGCCGCGGCGGCGGAGGCGGGGAGCCGGATGGCGGCGTCCGTGGCCGGGCCGGTCATCCGCTAGACTGTTGTGGTTGTCCGTCTGCGCTCATGCGCGGAATCAGCGGACACGTGCATCAACCCTCCTGATGCCGGGAAATGCTCGGCATCCGTTCTAGTCCGAAGGAGGTGGGTTAGTGACGCACATCCACCAGTACGAACTCATGGTCATCCTCGACCCCGAGATCGACGAGCGCCAGGTCGCTCCCAAGCTCGACGGTTTCCTCAAGGTCATCACCGCAGACGGTGGCACCATTGACAACGTCGACGTCTGGGGCAAGCGCCGTCTCGCCTACGAGATCCAGAAGAAGAACGAGGGCATCTACGCCGTCGTCAACTTCACCGGCACGAGCGACGCGACGAAGGAGCTCGACCGTCAGCTCAAGCTGAACGAGCAGATCATGCGTACCAAGGTCCTCCGCGCCGAGGAGGCGATCGCTCAGGTCGCCGCCGAGAAGGAGCGCGCTGAGGCCAAGGCCGCCCGCAAGGCTGCGAAGGCCTAAGGCTCATGGCCGGCGAGACCATCATCACGGTCGTGGGAAACCTCACGGCGGACCCCGAGCTGCGCTACACGCAGAACGGCCTGCCCGTCGCGAACTTCACGATCGCATCGACGCCGCGCAGCTTCGACCGTCAAGCCAACGAGTGGAAGGACGGCGAAGCGCTGTTCATGCGCGCGTCGGTCTGGCGCGAGTTCGCTGAGCACGTCGCAGGCTCGCTCACCAAGGGCATGCGGGTCGTCGCGACCGGCCGCCTGAAGCAGCGCTCCTACCAGGACCGCGAAGGCAACAACCGCACGGCGATCGAGCTGGAGGTCGACGAGATCGGCCCCTCGCTCCGCTACGCGACCGCACAGGTCACCCGCGCCGCGTCCAGCGGTGGCAATGGTGGCGGCGGTGGCGGCAGCTTCGGCGGCGGTCAGCAGCAGTCGCGTCCGCAGGTGCAGGCAGACGAGCCCTGGGCGACGCCCGGGTCTTCGGCCCCTGACGCCTGGAGCGCGCCCGGGACGAGCTACGGCGACGACACCCCGTTCTGATTCGAATTCCGGATGCCGCGGGCTGCGGCATCCACCTCTCTTAAGGAAGACACATGGCTGGAAAGGCAACCGGCGATCGCCGCAAGCCGCGGAAGGGCGCGAAGAACGCCGCTCCCGCGAAGGCGATCCGCGTCGGCGTCATCGACTACAAGGATGTCGCGACGCTTCGCAAGTTCATCTCGGAGCGTGGAAAGATCCGCGCCCGTCGTATCACCGGAGTCTCGGTGCAGGAGCAGCGTCTGATCGCCAAGGCGATCAAGAACGCCCGTGAAATGGCGCTCCTGCCCTACGCCGGCGCTGGCCGGTAAGGAGTACCGACATGGCAAAGCTGATTCTCACGAACGAGGTCGCCGGGCTCGGTAGCGCAGGCGACGTCATCGAGGTCAAGAACGGGTACGCCCGTAACTACCTCATCCCCCAGGGCTTCGCTGTGGCCTGGACCCGCGGTGGCGAGAAGCAGGTGGCGTCTATCCGCGCCGCTCGCGAGTCCCGCGCGATCCACGACCACGAAGAGGCTGTGGCGCTCAAGAACACGCTCGAGTCGAACACGGTCAAGCTGGCCGTCAAGGCCGGCGCAGAAGGCCGTCTGTTCGGTTCGGTGAAGACCGCCGACGTGGCCGACGCCGTCAAGGCCGCTGGTTTCGGTGACCTCGACAAGCGCAAGATCCACATCACCTCGCCGATCAAGGCCGTGGGCGAGCACGAGGCGACCATTCGCCTGCGTGACGACCTCACCGCCGTGATCACCCTGCAGGTGGTCGCCGCCAAGTAACCCTGGCGCGCGGTTCGGATGCCGCGGTTCCCTCCCTTCGGGGCGGGGGCCGCGGCATCCGGCGTTTGGGGGCGTGTGTGCGGGCGCGCGGGTGTGTGCGGGTGTTCGCGTGTTTGCGGGTGTTCGCGGAGGCAAGGGTTTCGGGGCGACACGCCGGGCTGAGGGGCTCGGGGTGTCGCTCGCGATCTATTGCATCGGCGCACGGGTGGGACGGATGCCGCGGGTCGAGGCTCGCGGCATCCGCCCTCTCGGGGAGATCAGACGGTACGTCGCCGCAGAGTGAGCAGCGCTCCCGCCGCCATTAGGGCGACGGCCGCCAGCGGCAGCCAGGTCAGGGGGATGCCGCCGGTCTGAGCCAGTATGCTCGCCCCGTCGGTGTCGCTCGCGGCGGTCACGGGAGCCGTCGGAGCGGCGCCGGCGCCGGGGATCTGATCGTCTGTGCCGGTTCCGGGGGTGTCACCGGGGACGCTACCGGGGTCCGTCGGATCCGTGCCGGGAGCCGTGGGTTCCGTCCCGGGGTTCACCGGGTCCGTGGGGTCGGTCCCCGGGTCGACCGGGTCCGTCCCCGGGTCAACCGGGTCCGTTCCGGGGTCGACCGGGTCCGTTCCGGGGTCGACCGGGTCCGTTCCGGGGTCGACCGGGTCGGTACCCGGATCAACCGGATCCGTGCCCGGGTCGACCGGGGTCGTTCCGGGGCCGGTCACCGTGCTGTCGCCGATAATCGAGACCGCTGTGTCACCCACGGTGACCGGGATGCCGATCGGCGCCAGGATCTGCGTCCCACTGCCCACCCCGTTCTCGCCCGAGGTGGTCGGAACGCTGGGGTTCGTGGTGCCCGCACCGGGCGTTCCGACAGACCCGCCGCCGGTCGACGTGCTGTCGCCGATGACCGAGACAGCCGTGTCGTCGACGGTCACGGGGACCGCGATGGGGGCGACGACCTGCGTACCGGAGCCGATGCCGTCTGTCCCGTCCGTGGACGGTGCCGGAGCGGGCGCGGGTGCGGCGGGTGCGGCCGGGGCGGCGTTATCCGTCGACTCGGTCGTGCTGTCGCCGATGACCGAGATGGCCGTGTCGTCGACCGTCACCGGGGCGGTGACGGGGGCGACGACCTGGGTGCCGGAGCCGATGCCGTCCGTGCCGTCGGTCGAGGCCGACGGTGCGGGTGCGGCGGGTGACGCCGGGGCGGTGGCATCCGTGCTCTCGGTTGTGCTGTCGCCGATGACCGAGATAGCCGTGTCGTCGACGGTCACCGGGGCGGTGACGGGTGCGACGACCTGGGTGCCGGAGGCGGTGCCGTCCGTCCCGTCGGTCGAGGCTGACGGTGCGGGTGCGGCGGGTGCGGCCGGGGCGGTGGCATCCGTGCTCTCGGTTGTGCTGTCGCCGATGACCGAGATAGCCGTGTCGTCGACGGTCACCGGGGCGGTGACGGGTGCGACGACCTGGGTGCCGGAGGCGGTGCCGTTCGATCCGTCGTTCGAGGCTGACGGTGCGGGTGCGGCGGGCGCGGCCGAAGCGGCGGCATCCGTCGACTCGGTCGTGCTGTCGCCGATCACCGAGATCGCCGTGTCCTTCACGGTGACGGGAACGGAGACATCCACGATGGCCTGCGAGCCGGATGCCGTCCCGCTGGATCCGTCGGTGGACCCGGAAGTTCCGCCGGTCGACGCCGCGGGCGACGCGTCGGCATCCTTCGAGCTGGTGGACGAGTCGCCGAGGACCGAGATGGCGGTGTCGCCGACGCTGATGGGAACGTCGACATTCAGGAGCGCCTGGGTGCCCGAGAGCAGCCCGTCCTCGCCCGAGGTGGTGGATTCTGCGGCCTGCGCGGCCGCCGCACCGAAGAGCGTGATGCCTCCGGCGACGAGCGTACCCAGCAGGGCACGCGACAACATGGTGTTCATTTCGTTTCTCCTCAAGACATGACTGGGGATGGCGCCGAGGCGCCGTCACGCGGGGCGTGCGGATGCGTGCCGCGAAGGGGCGCGGCTCGCTCCCCGTCAGTCGGGAGAGACGTCGGTGTCGAAGAAGGGTGCGGGGAGCCCGTGCTCGTCGTTCGGCCGTCCTCGTCGTGCCCAGGCACGGTGCGCGACGGGTAGGCCGAACGGAAGCAGGGCCAGCAGCCCGGCAGCTCCTCCGGATGATGCAGAAGTCAGGGATCCGCTGGACGCCAAGGGTGCGCTGGGCGCGGGCGGGGCGGTATCGGGTGCGAGGGATGCCGGGGCCACTGCGACGGTCGCCGACAGGCCGTCCGCGACAGCCGTCGAGACGGCGTCAGCGAAGGCGGTGCGAGTCCAGGTGGCGGCGTTCACGGACGACGCGGATGCCGTGGGTCCCTGCGCGATGGAAGTCGCATCCGTCGCCGGCTGCCCCGCGGGGGCCGCCGAGGAGGGTTCAGCGGGGGTCGGCGGAAGCCCGACGCCGGGCGGAGTGGCCGTTCCGGCACTCGGCGGGATGATCACAGGGGCCACCGGTTCCGTCACGGGTGCGACCGCGTCGATGACCGGCGGGAGGACGGCGTCCACGATCGGCGTGACGACGGGCTGGGTGGCGTCGACGACCGGCTCGATGACCGGGCTCGTGGCATCCACCACCGGCGCCAGAACGTCTTCGGCGACGGGCGTGACGACGGCCTCGACGACCGGCTCGACGATGGCCGCGACCGGCGGGGCGATGGCATCCGTCACGGGCTCGACGATGGCTTCGGCTACCGGTTTGATGACGGGCGCGACGACCTTCTCGGTCACCGGCTGTACGACCTTCTCCGTCACAGGCTTGACGACCTTCTCGGCCACCGGTGTGACGACCTTCTCGGTCACCGGTGTGACGACCTTTTTGACGACCGGCTTCACAACCTTCTCGGTCACGGGCTTGACGACCTTGTCCGCAGCGGGAGTGACGACGGCGTCGGTCACCGGAGCGAGGATCTTGTCGGCGACCGGTTCGACGACGGCGCCGGTCGCCGGCGCCACCGCATCCTCGACGATCTTCGTGACCCCGCCGAGCAGCCCGTCGTCTTCGCGGTCGGCAGCGCGGGCGTGGGGGCCGTCGAACACGGTGAACAGAGCCGCCCACAGCAGAGCGAAGCAGAATCCGATCGCGGCGAGGAGGGTCCAGCGCACGAGCGCATGTCGTTGTTCGGGCACAGGTCACCTCCACGATGGATCTCATCGGACGCGAGCCGTGACGGCCGCGTCTGCGGGGTGCCTGGAGCACAAAAGCTACTCCGATCCTATGAATCTCACAAGAGCCGATCCGGATGTCTTCGTGTGCTCGAAACGTGCCGGGTTTCTCATTTGACAAATCGTCGATTCTGCACATGTGTGGGGATAACCCTGAACCTTCAAGCACCACTTGAGGTGGGATGCTCATCCACAGACTGTGGGAAACAAAACACCAGTTCAAGCGGGTTTTAGCCGATGCTCCACGCGGAGATTCCACGCGTTGTCCACAGGCCTTGTGCACAGGACCTGCGGCGTTTCGCGCACGTTGTCCACACAGTTATCCACAGGCCGGTTTGCGTGTGTCGGAACCCCTCCATAGCGTGTGCGAGGGCCTTCCAGCGGGCCCGGAAGAGGGGCTTGGATGTCGATTGCGGATCTGTCCGACGACCGGATCGGCGGAGCCCGAGGCCCCGAGAGGGTCCCTCCTCACGACATGCTCGCCGAGCAGAGCACCCTGGGCGGCATGCTCCTTTCGGGCGATGCGGTCGCCGACGTCATCGAGGCCCTCCGCGGCACCGACTTCTACGTGCCGAAGCACGAGCTGATCTTCGAGGCCGTCCTCTCGCTGTACTCCCACGGTGAACCGACCGACGTCGTCGCCGTCACGGACGAGCTGATCAAGACCGGCGATCTTCAGCGCGCCGGCGGTGCCGATTACCTGCACTCCCTCACGTCGATCGTCCCCACCGCGGCGAACGCGGCGTACTACGCATCGATCGTCCGGGAGCGTGCGCTGCTCCGCCGCCTCGTCGAAGCCGGCACCCGCATCGTCCAGATGGGCTACAACGGGCAGGGCGAGGCGCTCGACCTCGTCAACAACGCGCAGGCCGAGATCTACTCCGTCACCGGTGCGGAGCAGTCCGAGGACTACGTCCCGCTGCAGGTCGCCGTGGATGCCGCCGTCGAGGAGATCGAGGCGGCACGTGGCCGCGACGGTCAGATGACCGGCATCCCGACCGGCTTCGCCGCCCTCGACCAGCTCACCAACGGCCTGCACGGCGGTCAGATGGTCGTCGTCGCCGCTCGTCCCGCGATGGGTAAGTCGACGCTCGCGCTCGACTTCGCCCGCGCGGCCGCCATCAAGCACAACCGCCCGACCGTCTTCTTCTCGCTCGAGATGGGGCGCAGCGAGATCGCGATGCGACTCATGAGCGCCGAGGGTGCGGTGCCGCTGCAGAGCATGCGCAAGGGCATGCTCGACAGCCGCGACTGGACGACGATCGCCTCGACCCGTGGGCGCATCAACGACGCGCCGCTGTACATCGACGACAGCCCGAACATGACGCTCGTCGAGATCCGCGCGAAGTGCCGCAAGCTCAAGCAGCGCGTCGGGCTCGAGATGGTCGTCATCGACTACCTCCAGCTCATGACGAGCGGTAAGCGCGTCGAGTCGCGTCAGCAGGAGGTCTCGGAATTCTCCCGTGCGCTGAAGCTGCTGGCGAAGGAGCTGCAGGTCCCCGTCATCGCCCTGTCGCAGCTGAACCGTGGTGCCGAGCAGCGCGCCGACAAGAAGCCCGCCATCAGCGACCTGCGTGAGTCGGGCTCGATCGAGCAGGATGCCGACATCGTCATCCTGCTGCACCGCGAGGCCGCCTACGAGAAGGACAGCCCCCGCGCCGGCGAAGCCGACCTCATCGTCGCCAAGCACCGTAACGGCCCGACCGACACGGTCGTCGTCGCGTTCCAGGGACATTTCTCACGCTTCACCGACATGGCCGTCGGGATGGACTGAGCCGCTCTGCCGATTTCCGTGGGGGTGTGTCCCCCTCCGAACCGCCATCAGAATGTCGCAGGCAGACGCGTCATGATGGAACGCGATCGGCTGGATACCTTGAGTTCAAGGAGATGGAGCTAGATCGACTCGCCTAGGCGCGCGACGTGTACACGTCGTGGAAGCGGAGTGTGCAGAAGGCCGAGAAGTCCGTACGCGTATTCACGCCCTACTTCGACCGGACGCTCGACCGTCTCCTCGGGAACGCGCACCTGGGGTCCGGTGACATCGCGGTCGTCACGGATCTCTCCCCGGCGAGCGGCGCTCTCGAGTATCGCGGGCAGCTTCTCGCCGTCCGTGCCATACTGCGCCGCGGGATCTAAATGCGTTCGCTCGCGAGCCTGCACGCAAAGATTGTGCTCGTCGCGCCGAGCTAATCTTCGGTTGTCGCTTCTCGAATGCGAAGCTTGCGCCCGTCAGGGTCGCGCGCAAGAATCTCCGGGCCTGCCGGGCTAGTGGTGATGTCGGCGTCAAGTACGGACGCGGTGTAGCTCAAGTCCGTGCTCGTTAGTTCGAGCGTCGGTTCGTCCCCCGGAGTGACGCCCGCTCTCTCTCGTCGCATCAGAATGTATTCGGATAGCTCGAACTCGTCACCTTGAATCCTCAACTCTCGTCCCAAAACCATCGAATAGAAGCGGGCGGCTCGGCTGAGATCGCCGGTCCCGAATGCAACCCGAATTGCGACGGCGACACTCTGGTGTCGGGCGCGCTCAGGGAGGGGACGTTGCGGACCTGCGGCCGCGACATGGTCCGATTTGCGAATCGGGGTGTCGATCAGGACGGTTTGCCCGTCGCTCAGCGCCAAGCGAAGACGGATGAAACTGCTGTCGGGAAGTGCTCCCCGCTGGTCGACGACGAATTCGCGACCATCAGGAAAGCGACCGCGGTCGCCCACGTGCAGACCCGGCAGACGAGTCCGTAGTTGCCGCGCTGATTCTGCGACCCTTGTTCCATCCCAAAGGGCGCCCCCGCCGCGACGAGTCGTCAACATCTCGGCGAGAGACCGCAAATAATTGACATCCTGCACCGAGTTGAGCGGTCCGAGCCAGTGCGCGCCATGCACGGCGCCCAACATCCCTCCGACCATCGAGGCGAGCGTGTCCGTATCCGCATCCCGCGCAAACGCGGCGGCCAGGAGTCCGCTAAGCGGCCGAGCGGCTCCCCGGCTCGCAAGGTAAATCGCAGCAACTGCAGTTGTCGTTCCGGCGCCTCCAGCTGGCCCGATCGCCCCTATAGATTCGAGTACGACGCGGTCGTTCGCCATCGTTCCTCGACGAAGAGCTTGGTCGATGGAATTGAGGGCCCTGCTCACCTCATTGCAAGACGATGCCCAAGCGTCCTCAAACGCCGCGCCACCGAGTCCGTCTATGCCGTAATGACGGAGAGCATCGATCGCCCACTCGACGGAACGGATGCCCCGCCGTCCCGCCTCGATCAAGTCTCCATACTCGATCGTCTCTTCCGTCTGTAGAGCGAAGGCGAGCGTTGAAGCGTAGACCACCGCGCCGATGATTGCTCGGGGGTGTCCATGAGTCGACGCCGCGTCGGCTACGACGGCGCGCAGGGATGACTCGAGATCGGCGCCGGCGAGAACATGGGGCGCGACTCGCATCGCCGCGCCATTGCCGCCAGCCTGGTGATACCGCTCGACAGCTTCCCGCCCGCGGGCCCCGCCTCCCGGACGCCACGGAGCCCGCCCATCACTCCAGGTGCGCGCTGCTGCCAGCACCGCTCGCCCGCCTCCACGCTGGTATATCCGCCACGTCGGCAACTCGATCTGGGTGAAACGTGCGAACCAATCGTCGCCATACAGATATGCCCTCGAGACCGCGATAATCAACTGCGTGTCATCGCTATATTCGCCTGGCGCCACGGGATCGAGGTAGGTGCCAGTGAATCGACTTCCTCCGGTCCTCATCCACGCGCGGAAATTTGCCTTCGGCTCCATGCCCTGGCGCACTTTCTTCCCACCAACGATCCCACCTCGAAGCTCTTGAGGCCATCCGAGTGCGTCGCCGACGGCCGCGCCCACGAGCATCCCCTCTGCACGGCGCAGCTGTGTCGCCTCGTTCACACGCGCCCCCCGTTCAGGTCGAACACATCGATCTCCGCGCTCTGTCTCACCGCTCGGATGACCCGATTGGGGTCGAACATGTCGGGCGACACGAGCCACTCCACTTTCGTGGGGTCTTGGCCGAGGAATTCCAAGCGATCCATCTCGAGAAGCGCGTCCTCCGGGCTTTGAGTCACGATACCGATTGCCCCAGACAGCAGGATAGGGCCGGGGATGAGGAGCTCGGCCTGAATGTCGGTTGGACTCCGCTTGTTGTGGGACGAGGCTCTGGTGACGGTGCGGCTGTATCGCACAGTTGATGCATAGCACGCCTCGATCCCAGAAGCGCCTGGCACACGGGGCGCACCGGATTTGGCCGCGTTGTACGGAGAGAAAAGAGTTCCCATCGTTGCGGAGAGGTAGGGAGAGAAAGCGAACACCACCCAGTCGGGATACCCATCTGTGCGGGCACGCGCGTCGCGCAGGTAGTACGCGTTTGGGTACTCAATGCTGAAGCTCAGTTTGTCTAGATGGCCATCCGCGCGCACGGTATCGCTCGAGGCAAAGGTCATAAACGGATCGCCTCGCAGACTTTCGACGTCGCGAAGTGACTCCTCAGCGAGAATCCCGGGGAGGTTACGCGACTGCGTGAAATGCAGAAGACGTGTAACACCACGGTCCTCTACAAACCTCAATACGTCTGGATCGATGTCCGTCAATCTGTCACCACCGCCCACATCGGATCGGTTTGGGCGGGAAGCAGACTGGTGAGGGTGCCCGTGGAGCACGAGATGAGCAGCTCGGTCCTTGCCCTCGTAACCGCGACGTACAAGAGGCGTGATTCTCGCGCGAGCGCTTCGTCGACGCCGTAAGCGGCTACGGCGGCAGACTCAGGCATGAGCGAGGCATCCGCAAAAGGAACCGCGATCATCTCGAACTCCAGACCCTTGGCAGCGTAGAAAGTGCCGTAGTACACGCCCGGAGAGTCGTCCCACGGCGGCATGTCCTTTGAAAGGAGCCGAGCGCCGACGATTCCGCCAACCGCGCGCCGCGCCGCCTCGCGCCGCCGACCAAGCACCGCCACTCGCGCCGTTCTTCCGAACTGCTCGACCTGTGCCCGAACCTGCCGGAGCTCGTTCGCGGCGGTACTTGCCATATACAGAGTCGGTTTCGCGCCCGCCGCCCGACGTGGGGTCTTTGGCAACACAAGGTCGGGAGTGTCTTGAAAGTGGGGCATCTCAGCCATCGCAACTGCCACCGCGGCGATCTCCGGGGTGTTGCGGTAGTTCTCGGAGAACTCGTGAACCTTCGCGATGGTCAGTCCCGCGGCCTTCCAGGAAGTTCTCTGACCATAAATCTGCTGGGACTGGTCCATAAACACAGTTAGGGAGCCGCCTGGTTGAATCGCCTCAGCGAGCGAACGAAGGACCTCCGGTGGGAAATCTTGTGCCTCGTCAACGACGATGTGTCTGTACACGCGCTCGCGACCATCGGTCGCGAGCCCCGACCGAACGGCGGTAGCGAGAGTCCACCAGTCATAGGTATGTCCGCCGGCTGTCCGAATGCGCTCGTAGGCCTCGACGACCCGCCAAAGCGCTCGGCGCTGCCCTGGCTGAAGAGGTTCCTTCCGCCCAGCCCGTTCCACATTCAGGTAGTCGTCTAACGACGGAATGCCCATCCCTCCAATCCACTCAAGCTCGTCCATGAAGAACTCAAGCGGCCGGTCGAAAAAAACGTTCGGACGAAACTGCGTCCGAACTTCAGCGATTGCCTCCTTGAGGTATCCGGGAGCAGCGTCGCCAGAGATGGCATTGTGACCCATTCGACCCAGGCTTGCGAGATATCCGCGGGCGAACCTTGCGTATGTCTCGACCGTGACAGCGTCCGCCTGGCCGCCGGCGAGGTGTCGAAGGTAGTTCACGAGAGAGTTGTCGTGCGTGAGCAGGAGCGCCGGCCCGTGGTTGGGAGTCGCAGCGCGAACGAGGTAGCCCGCACGAAGCACCGCCATGACGGTCTTGCCAGAGCCGGCTGTGCCCTGGATGACCTGATGTCCGGCTGCGTCCAGGTATGCAACGTGGTGTTGCTGCCCAGTGAGCGGTGGAAGCGGCATCTTCGCCTCTCGAGTGGACGCCAACCGATGACGTTGTTGTGGGAGTCTGACCAGCCGAGCGTACTGTTGCGACGGCCGGGAGTGCGATGGTCAATGTGGGCGGTACTCCTGCATGGTTGGCGCGTGGCACGCCTCTTCCGGGCTTGCTCGTGGAGGTTCCCGCGGATCTCCGTCAGTTCGACACGCTTTTACCATCGAACATTCGGTATCCAGTGTCCCTTTCGGCCGCAAGCGCCGCGGACATCTCTGAGCTGTTCATAAACCCGCTCCGCGCAGGAAGACGCAAACGGAGCACGAAGAAAAGGGAATACGCGGCGGGCGGGCAGGCTTATAGTTGACCAAACACAACTTGTTCTGCCGGCCACTGCTGGCCCCCCGTCGCGCATGACCCGTCGCGCGGCATCCCTATCGGACTTCACCCCTTCGAGGAACCGTGACCACTGCTGCCGTGTCGAGCCCGACCACCCGAAGCACCCCGGTGATGACCCACCGCCAGATCCTGTTCGTCATCTTCGGGCTCATGGCGGGTATGTTCCTGTCTGCGCTCGACCAGACCGTCGTCGGCACCGCGATCCGCACGATCGGCGACGACCTCAACGGCCTCAGCCAGCAGGCATGGGTGACGACCGCGTACCTGATCGTGTCGACGATCTCGACGCCCATCTACGGCAAGCTCTCCGACATCTTCGGACGCCGGCCCCTCTTCATCATCGCGATCGCGATCTTCATCGTCGGCTCGGTCGCCGCGAGCTTCTCGACCTCGATGATCGAGCTTTCCGCCTTCCGCGCGATCCAGGGTCTCGGCGCCGGTGGTCTCATGTCGATGCCGCTGGCGATCATGGGCGACATCCTCGCCCCCCGCGAGCGCGCCAAGTACCAGGGCTACTTCCTGGCCGTCTTCGGTATCTCGTCGGTGATCGGCCCGCTCGTCGGCGGCCTGTTCGCCGGCTCGGGTGAGATCCTCTTCATCGCCGGCTGGCGCTGGGTCTTCCTGATCAACGTGCCGATCGGCCTCGTCGCACTGGCGGTCGTCCTGCGGTTCCTGCACATCCCGCGCCACCCGCACGGCGCGGTGCGCATCGACTGGTTCGGTGCGGCGGCGGTCATCATCGCGCTCGTCCCGCTGCTGCTCATCGCGGAGCAGGGTCGCGAGTGGGGCTGGACCTCGCCCATCGCCATCGCCTGCTACGTCGTCGGTGTGATCGGCATCGTCGCCTTCATCCTGATCGAGCGCGGCATGAAGGATGACGCGCTCATCCCGCTGAAGCTCTTCCGGTCGTCGACGTTCTCGATGGCGACGATCATCGGCGTCTTCGTCGGCTTCGCGATGTTCGGCGCGATGCTCACGCTGCCGCTCTACCTGCAGCTCGTGCTCGGCTCGACGCCCACCGAGAGCGGCATCCAGCTGCTGCCGATGATCCTGGGACTCATGATCTCGTCGATCGTCAGCGGTCAGATCATCGCCCGCACGGGCCACTACCGGATCTTCCCGACCATCGGCACCGCCTTCATGGTGCTGGGCTTCCTCACGCTGACGTTCGTCCGGTACGACTCCTCGTACTGGCACCTCGCCGGCGCGATGCTCCTCATCGGTCTCGGCCTCGGCCAGCTCATGCAGACCCTCACGATCGCCTCGCAGAACTCCGTCGGTCCCCGGGACATCGGCGTCGCCACCTCGGGGTCGACCTTCTTCCGTCAGATCGGTGGCACGCTCGGCACGGCCGTGCTGCTGTCGCTGCTGTTCACGCTCGTCCCGCTGAACCTGCAGACCAACTTCAAGGATCAGCAGTCGCTCTCCGACGCCCTCGACGCCGCCCTCGACCCGACGGTCGCGAGCGCACCGGCCAACGCCGGCATCATGTCGAAGGTCTACGACCCCTTCGTGGGCCAGCTCTCGGACGGCGCGCTCGACGGCGCGCAGAAGGGCGTCGACGAGGCGAAGGCCGCGGCTGCCGAAGCGGTCGCCCAGCAGGTCGCATCCGGGGCGATCCCCGCCGCCGCTCAGCAGCAGGCCACCGCCCAAGCCGAACAGCAGGCCATCGCGCAGGCGGGGGCGAAGGTCACCGAGCAGCTGCCCGTCGCGAAGGTGGCGGCCGACGGCACAGTGACCCTTGACTTCACGGATGCCGCCGCCCGCCGCGCCTTCGTCGACCAGGCGGTCCCGCAGATCATCGACGGGATGTCGAACTCGTCGGGCTCCTCCTTCGACGACAGCACGATGGACGACACCTCGTTCCTCAACGGTGCCGACCCGCGCCTGACGAAGCCGCTCCTGGTGTCGTTCAACCAGTCGACGGTGAGCGTGTACTGGGTGGCCATGGGCGTCGCCCTGATCGCCTTCATCCTGACGCTGTTCTTCCGCACTCCGCCGCTGCGTCAGAAGTCGGCGCTGCAGGAGTCGGCCGACGCCGAGCGTCAGCCCGAGCCGATCGCGCTCGGCTGACGTCGGCGGGATGCCGGGGGTCCACCCGAGTTCCTAGAGTGGGGGGATGAGCTCGCGAGGCGACCGCACCCCGTCGCCGGCCGTGCAGATCGTGATCGTGGTCCTCGCGGTGGGCGTCGGCGTTCCGGTCGGGATCGGCGCGTGGATCGGCGGCATCCTTCTCGCCGAGAACCTCGGGGTGCAGATCTCGCCGGAGCAGGTCTTCGCGTGGATCATCGCCGCTGTCGTCGGCGTCGTCCTCTGGCCCCTCTCGCTCCGCGCTGCACGGCGAGGGTTCTCGAAGACGACCGGCGCGGGTTCGGTGATTGCGGCGGCGGCGCGTGGCGAGCGAGCCCTCCGTGCGCTCGTCGTCATGGTGGGTGCCGTCGCGCTCGTGGCCCTCTGTGGACCGCGCGAGACGGCGAGCACGCTCGCCGCCGCGTGGGAGGCCCTCGCGATCGGTCGGCGCGAGAGCGGTCTCGTCATCCAGCTGCTCAGCCTCATCCTGGTGGCCATCCTCGCGACGCCGGTCGGCGTCTACACGCACCGCGCGGCCAAGAAGCTGTCTGCGGGCGACCCGCGCCGCCTCGTACTGCAGGAGCGCGAAGCATGGACCCTGGCCGCCGCCACCGCGTGGACGACCTCGCTCATGCTCGGCCTCATCCTGGCCATCGCCATCCTGCTCTGGCTCTGACACACAGACCCCCGAAGGAGACATCATGCGCAACCTCGTCTACTACGTCGCCGTGAGCATCGACGGCTGCATCGCCGACGAGAACGGCGGGTACGACGCCTTCCTCGTCGAGGGCGACCACAACTCCGTCATCTTCGGCGAGTATGCCGACGCCCTGCCCGGGCACGTGCAGCGGGCGGTCGGCATCCACCCCACGAACACGACGTTCGACACCGTGATCATGGGCTGGAACACCCTGATTCCCGCATTGGATGCCGGGATCACGAGCCCGTATCCGCACCTCCGGCAGGTGGTCGCCAGCCGTCGGGAGCGCGAGGTCGATCCGTCGGTCACCCTGACGAACGATCCAGTGGCGACCGTCCGGTCCCTCAAGCAGGAGGACGGCGCCGACATCTGGCTCTGCGGTGGGGGAGAGCTCGCCGGAGCCCTGCTGCCCGAAATCGACCGCCTCGTGCTGAAGCGGCATCCGGTGGCTCTGGGCTCCGGCATCCGCTTGTTCGGTGAGGCCGCCCCCGCGGAGTACCCCTTCACGCGGACGCGCGTGCGCGAGTTCGCCTCGGGCGTTGCGATCGAGGAGTACGCCCGCCGCGCGGGCTGACGAGGGTCAGGCGGGATGCCGCCGGAGCAGCTTCTCGGCCACCATCATCGCTCCGCCGAGCACGGCCGGAATGCCGCCGCCCGGGTGCACCGAGGCGCCGACCCGCCACAACCACGGCCGCCGGAGGTCGTGGTGCGCAGGCTGGTGGAAGGGACCGCTCATCCACAGCGGGTGCGCGGCGCCGTACAGGGCGCCGTGGCGCTCGCCGAAGGTACCGAAGTAGGCGGGGTCGAGGACCGCGGCATCCGTCATCGAATCGGTGAGCAGCTCGTCGAGGCCCATCGTGCGGGAGATCCGTTCGACCTCGCGCCGCACGAACGGGTGCTCGAGGCTGTACCCCGACCCGTCGGCCGGCGCGGTCAGCAGCACGGCGAGCGTGCTCCGATCGTTCGGGTAGACCTGACCGGCGCGGTAGAGGTTGACGAACGCCATCGTGTCGGCGGGCTCATCGCCCGCGGCGAGGCTGCGGTGCAGGGCGTCGGGCTTCGTGGGGAGGATGACGCTGTGCGCGGCGATCCGCTCGGGCAGCGGCTCGCGGAGCGCGCCGTAGATCGCCACCGCGGAGCACGACAGGGCGCCCGGGGTGCGCCGCCGCCCGCCGAGCAGGTCATTCACCCGGTCCGCGTCGAGCGCGCTCACGACGATGTCGGCCGCGAACGAGCCGCCCGCCGTCGTCACCCGTCCACGCTCGATGCGCGTCACGGTCTCGCCGGTGCGGATGTCGACGCCCGCGGCATCCGCCATACGCTCCAGCGCGAGCGGTATCTCGTATACGCCGCCGCGGGGAACCCACACACCGGATGCCGCCATGACGGCCGGCATGCTCGCGTAGAGCGCGGGGGTGCGCTCGGGCGGGACGCCGGCGTTGAGCGTGTGGATGGCGATGATCTCGCGGAGGCCGTCGGGCATCCACGTGAGGCTGTCGAGGTACGCGCGGGTGCTCAGCCGCGGTCCGTAGACCGCGAGCAGCCGGCGCAGCGCCGGGAGCGACCGTCGGTCGAGCGGATCGGCGACGAGGAGCGCGGTCACGTCGTCGGCGAGGGGCGCGTGCTCGTCGCTGAACCGCTTCCACGCCGGGTACCAGGGGTGCTCCGGCGGCACGGGGAGGGTGACCTCCTCGCCGTCGTAGTAATAGCGGCCGACCTCGGGGAGCCGCTCCAGCTCGATCGCGCGGGGGTCGGTGCCGAGGCGTGCGCACAGCTCGTGCCACACGCCCGGGAAGGTCACGAGCGAGGGGCCGGAGTCGATGCGCTCGCCGTCGACCTCGAGCCGGCGGCTCTTGCCACCGACCGTCGCAGCCCGCTCGAGCAGGGTCACGTCGTGTCCGGCCTGGGCGAGCAGAGCGGATGCCGCCAGGCCCCCGAGACCTGCCCCAATGACGACGATGCGGCTCATCCGTACACCTCGAAGAACATCTTCGTCAGCTGCAGCCCGCTCGCGACCGAGCCGGCGACGTAGGGGAAGGCGATCGACACCGGGTACAGGCGACGCCCGGTCGCGGGGGTGGGGCGCAGCAGCATCCACACGACGAGGACGCCCGCGATCGCGAGGTTGAGAGCTGCGACCGGGATGCTGACGAGGGCGAACAGGACGGTGGACGCCAGCCACCAGCATCCGCTCCACACCGCCGTGCCGCGAGGCCCGAGAAGCACGGCAGTCGTCCGGATGCCGGCCTCGCGATCCTCGTCGATGTCCTGCACCGCGTCGTAGGCGTGCTTCGCGACGCTCCACGCGAGGAGGCCGATGACGGCGGGCCAGAGCGGCGGCTCGCCGAGCGCGACCGGGACGATCAGCAGGGGCAGGCCGTAGGCGGCGTTGCTGAGGGAATCGAGGAACGGCCGCTGCTTGAACCGCAGCGGAGGCGCCGAGTAGAAGACGAAGACCAGCGTGTAGAGGAGGATCAGCCCGACGGCCGCGGGCGGGTAGGCGATGAGGAACCAGACGAGGAACGGCACGTTCGTGATCGCGACGGCCCAGACGATCAGCCGCACCTCGCGCGGCTCGATCCGAGCGCCCTCGATCGAGCCCTTCCGCGGGTTCAGCGCGTCGGTCTCCTGGTCGAAGATGTCGTTCACGCCGTAGATCAGCAGGTTGAACGGCAGCGTCAGCCACAGGAGGAGCGGGATCGCCGCGGCATCCAGCAACTGCCCCGTGAGCCACATGCCGAGCACACCGGTGCCGATCGTGTTGATCCAGAGGACCGGGCGCGAGATGTGGACCAGACGGCCGAGCGTCGACCACGCCGAGGCGCGGCGAGTCGGAGCGGGCTGATGGTCGATGGCGGGACTCCTCGGGTGGCGACGGCGCGGACGACCGTGTCCCGCGATTGTATGCGGCGGGGGTGCCGCACCGGCGGCTCTCGCGCCGGGGTTGCTCGCCTGTCGCGACGTGCGAAGGCGCGCGGCGTGTTGTGACAGGGGAGTGGGGGTCAGGGGCGCGGCGCTCGCTGCCCTGTCGCGATGTGCGGAGGCGCGCGGCGTGTTGTGACAGGGGAGCGCGGGATGCCGCGTGGAGCGGGGGTCAGGCTGCGGGGGCTCCCGTGCCCGTGAGCCAGGGCTTCAGGATGTCGCGGGCCGTCGTCCAGCTCTGACGTCCATAGCGCTCGTTGTCCACGTGGCGCAGTTCGCCCTCGCCGCTGAACATGCTCACGAAGTACTGCATCCCCTGCCAGGCGGGGAACGTCTCGTCAGGGTCGCGCGAGAGGCGTCGTCCCACCGCGGCCATCGCCGAGAGCGTCCTCGTCGTGCCCGCCCACTGCAGTTTGAAGGTCTCGCCACTGAGCTCGGAGGCGAGCTCCGCCACCTGGCGGGCGGTGATCCGGTCGCCGGCGACCTCGACGACGCGAGGGGCGTCCGCATCGAGGGCGACCAGGGCGACGGTCCGGGCGGTGTCGTCCTTCGTGGTGACGTCGAGCACCTGGTCGGCCGACGACCAGAACAGCACGCGTTTGCGATCGCGGAGGATCATCGGTGCCTGACCGGCGAGCAGTTCGGTGAACATGCCGTTCAGCACCGACGTCGCCTGGATCGGCGCCGCGTCGAGGTCCGCGGCGAACTCGCGGCGCAGCTCGAGGTTGCGGTTGGTCCCCGGGGTGAGGCGCCGGTAGTCGGCGGAGTAGTCCGACGGGAGGAAACGGGGCGCGCCGGCCGCGACCGCTGCGGCGAGGAGTGCGCGCTGCGCGTCGACGATGACCGGACGGATGCCGCTGACCGCCGAGACGACGACGTCGACACCGGATGCCGCGGCCACGAGCGCGTCGTGGTCCGCGTAGTCGGCGGTCACGACCTCGACCCGCGAGTCGTCGCCGAATCGGTCGGCGGCGGTTGAGGTTCCGGGGCGGGTCAGCACCCGGAGCTGGACGTCGTGGGACAGGAGCTCGCGGGAGATGCGGCTGCCGATGTCGCCGGTTGCGCCGGCGACGAGAACGGTGGTAGTCACGAGGGGGTCCTGTCTGTGGGGGTGGAGGTTCCGCGGCGCGAGCGCTCGGGCGCGGCGACGGGGTGTTCGAAGTCCGGGTCGGTGCGCGCCGCGTCGGCGGCGACGGCGACACGGGCGAGGAGGGTCCGGAGCGTCGCGCGCTCATCGGGGTCGAGCGTGCCGAGCAGGCGGTCCTCCGCCTGGCGGAGCTGTGCACGCGCGGTGTCGAGGGTGGCGCGGCCCGCGTCGGTCGGATGGACGTGGCGCACGCGTCGATCGGTCGGCGCCGGCCTGCGCGAGACGAGGCCCTCCGCTTCGAGCGCGTCGAGCAGGTACGTCATCTGCGTCTTGTCGATCCCGAGGCGCTGGGCCAGCTGCAGCTGCGACGAGGGTTCCTCGGTCGTGATCGCGACCAGCACCTGATACCCGCGCGGACCCTGCGGCATCGCGCTCACCGCTTCGGTCCCCAGGCGCGTGAACGTCTGGAAGGTGAGGGGCAGGGCCCAGCCCAGCTCGGTCTCGATGCCGCCGGCATCCCAGTCGATCTCGGATGATTCTGTGTCGATCACGTCGCAACCGTACATTTGCAAGATCGTCTTCTGCAAATACGATCTTGCGACCGACTGAATCAGAGGCGACGGGCGATGATGTCGAAGACGTGCCAGTGCTTCGGCCCCCGACCCGACGGGCCGTCCCTCTCGCGTTCGCTGAGTTCGACGATCTGCCATTGCGCAAGAAGGTCCGCAACCTCGCTCGCCGAGTGTGTGAGCACGTCGTCGCGCGCAGCCCAATCGTCGCGATGTCCGAAGAGCTGACCCGCGAAGACGCCACCCGGGCAAAGCGCCGCAGTGATCAGCGTCCAGATGTGGGCGAATTCGGTCGCGCGAGCGAACGGAAGCGAATAGCTTGCGAGGACGAGATCGGCATCCGGCAACTCGTCGAGATGCTCGAACGACGCATCCCGCGTATCGAGACGCGGTGATGCGTCCGCACGTGCCGCGATGCGCTCCCGCAGTCCGGGTGTCGCGTCGACGGACACGACCTTCCAGCCCCGATCAAGGAGGAATCGCGAGTCGACGCCGTCCCCGGCACCGAGGTCGATCGCCGTCCCTACGCGGCTCACGTGTTCGAGAGCCGCAACGAGGTGGGGCCGTGGCGCCCGGCCCGCCGCAGCGGAGTAGTACTGCTGCCAGTCGCTCGCCTCCGCCATCGGGCCATTCTCGCGCGGCGCGCTGCTCTCGGGCGCAGCATCCGCTCGCCTGTCACGAAGTGCGCGGGCGCGCGGCGTGTTGTGACAGGAGAAGCGGGCGCGACCGCGCGGCACCCCCTCGTCTGTCGCGAAGTGCGCGGGCGGGCGGCGTGTTGTGACAGGGGAACGGGATGCCCCCGGGGGCGCCCCTAGGCGACGTCGAGCGCGATGCGGGCGCGGCGCGCGACGTCGAGGATGCGCCCGACGTTCTCGACCGCGACGCCTGGTTCGTTCGCCCCGAGGTGCTCGAGGGTCGCGAGCTGCGAGGCCAGGAGCGCAGGCGGCATGAAGTGCTGACGCGACCGCATCCGACGGTCCAGCTCCTCGGGCGAGACGACCAACTCGACGAAGCGCACGTCGGGAGCGGCGGCGCGGATCCGGTCGCGGTAGCGCCGCGCGAGGGCGGAGCATGCGACGACGAGGCCCGGCGCCTCGGCGAGGGTCTGTCCGACGATGTCGAGCCAGGGCGCGCGATCATCGTCGTCGAGCGGGTGACCCGCTTCCATCTTCTCGACGTTGGCAGCGGGGTGCAGATCGTCCGCATCGACGAAGTCCACGCCGAGGTCGACAGCGAGGGCCGCGCCGACGGCGGTCTTGCCCGATCCGCTCGGACCCATGACGACGACGCGCGGTGCAGTGCTCACGATTCCACCTTCGCAGAGTTCATAGCGACGACGACCTTGCTGCTTTCGGCGGAGCGCCGTGCGGTCTCGAACGCGTCGACGGCCGCGTCGGGGCGGAACTCGTGGGTGATGACGGCCTCGATCTCGGGGCGACGCCGCAGGACCTCGATCGCCTCGTCGATCTCGTCGAGGAAGCGGAAGGCGCCCGTGAGCGTCGCCTCCTTGGAGATGAGCGGGGCGATGTTCACGCCGACCGGCTGGTTCGGCAGCATCCCGATCTGCACGATGGTGCCTCGACGGCGCACGGCGGCGATCGCGGACGACACCGCGGGTGCGGCACCGGAGCACTCGAGGATCACGTCGTAGGCGTCGGAGGGGATCTCTTCCTCACCCACGCGCCAGACGGCATCGGCCCCGAGCGCCCGTGCGCGCTCCAGCGGCTCGGGCAGCAGGTCGGTGATCTCGACGCTCGCCGCTCCCGCCTCCTGCGCGGCGACGACGGCGAGGAGCCCGATCGGACCGGCGCCGCACACGAGCACGCGCGCACCGGCGAGGGAGCCGGCGCGGCCGGCGCCGTGCAGGGCGACGGCGAGCGGCTCGGCCAGGACGGCGCGGCGCACGGGCAGGTCGGCGGGCAGGGTCCGGATCATGCCGGCATCCACCACCAGGTACTCGCTCATCGCGCCCTGCGTGTGCGGGGTCGTCGCGGCGCTGCCGAGGTAGCTGCCGCCGGGGCGCAGGTGCGGCTCGACGGGAATGGGCCCCTCGGGACCGAAGCGGGCAGGATGCACCGTCACCGGCGTGCCGGGTGCGAAGCGGCCGTCGGGGTCGAGGTCGACCCAGCCCGACAGCTCGTGCCCGGGAACGAGCGGCTCCGTCACCACGAACGCGCCGTTCGCGCCCTCGGAGTAATAGTGCAGGTCGGATCCGCAGATGCCCACGTATGCCACCCGCACGCGGACCTGCCCCGCGTCGGGCTCGGGGACGGGATGGTCCGCCACCGTGAGGTCGAGCTTGCCGCCGATGACGACTGCGTCCATGTGTGTCTCTCCTCGGATCAGACGACCGCGGTCATGCCGCCGTCGACGAACAGGTTCTGGCCGTTCACGAAGTCGCTCGCCGCCGAGGCCAGGAACACGAGCGGTCCGCGCAGCTCCGCGACGTCACCCCAGCGGCCGGCCGGGGTGCGCTGGGCGACCCAGTCCGAGAAGTCCGCGTCCGCGACGAGCGCCGCGTTCATCTCGGTGGCGAAGTACCCCGGCGACAGCGTGTTGACCTGGATGCCGTGGCGCGCCAGATCCGCGGCCATCCCGCGACTGAGCTGAGCGATACCGCCTTTGCTCGCGGCGTACGGCGCGATGGTCTGACGCCCGAGCAGCGACTGGACGGAGGCGATGTTGATGATCTTGCCCGAGCCGCGCGCGATCATGCCGGGCGCGACGAAGCGCGACACGTAGAACGCGCTCGACAGGTTGCTCGAGATGACGGCATCCCAGTCCGCGACGGGGAACTCCGCGAAGGGCGCCCGTCGCTGGATACCGGCGTTGTTGACGAGGATGTCGGGTGTCCCGACCCGCTCGACGAGCTCACCGATCGCCGTCTCGACAGCCGCGGCATCCGTCACGTCGAACAGGGTCGTTTCAGGACGGACGCCGGTGCGCTCGGCGATCGCGTCGGCGCTGCGGCCGACCGCCTCGGCGTCGCGGCCATGCACGATGACGCGGGCGCCCGCCTCGGCGAGACCGACGGCGAGGCTCTGGCCGAGCCCTCGCGACGATCCCGTCACGAGGGCCAGGCGGCCGGTGAGGTCGAAGACGTCAGACAAGGGACACCGCGCCGAAGATGCCGAGCACGATGAGGAAACCGACGACCGATTCGATGGCCTGCTGCACGGTCCAGGTCTTGAGCGTCGTCTTGACGTCCATGCCCATGAGGCGACCGACGAGCCAGAAGCCGGAGTCGTTGACGTGACCGGCGAAGACCGAGCCGGCGGCGGTGGCGAGCACGATGCAGGCGACCTGCAGCGGGTTGAAGCCGCCGGAGACCACGGCCGGGGCGACGAGGCCCGCGGCGGTCACGAGGGCGACCGTGGCCGAACCCTGCGCCACGCGGAGGAGGACGGCGATGATGTAGGCGGCGAAGATGACCGGCACACCGATCGAGGCGAGAGAGTCCGAGAGCGCGTCGCCGATGCCCGAGGCGCGAAGGACTCCGCCGAACATGCCACCGGCGCCGGTGATGAGGACGACCGAGCAGATCGGCCCCAGCGAGGACTCGACGATCTTGTCTAGAGCGCTGCCGCCGACACCGCGGCGGGTGCCGAGGACGAACAGGGCGACGAGCACCGCGATGAGCAGGGCGACCTGGCTCGTTCCGATGAGGCCGAGCGCCTGCACCCAGACGGCGGTGCCGTCGACGGCTCCGGACGAGACGAGCGCGGCGGAACCGGTGTTGAGGAGGATCAGGACCAGCGGGATGGCGATGACGCCGATGACGGTGCCGGCCTTCGGCGGGTTCGTGGGCTCGACGTCCTCGCCGAACAGGCGCGGAATAGCGAGCGGGATGCGGCGGTCGATGAAGCGCGCCCAGAGGTAACCACTGAGGTACCAGGTGGGGATCGCGACGACGAGACCGATGAGCAGGACGAGGCCGAGGTTGGCGCCGTAGGTCTCGCTGGCCGTGATGGGGCCGGGGTGCGGCGGCACGAAGACGTGCATGACCGAGAAGGCGGCGGCGGCCGAGATGCCGTAGAGCAGCATGTGCTTGCCGCCGATGCGCCGGGCCACCGCGAAGATGATCGGCAGCATGACGACGAGGCCGGCGTCGAAGAACATCGGGAAGCCCATGAGGAGCGACGCGACGCTGAGGGCGATCGCGGCTCGCTTCTCGCCGAAGACCGAGACCATCTTCTCGGCGAGCACGCGGGCGCCACCCGAGCTCTCGATGAGGGCGCCGAGCATCGCTCCGAAACCGACGAGGAGCGCGACCGTGCCCACCGTGGAACTGAAGCTGTCGATCAGCACCTTGCCGATGCTGCCGATGGGGATGCCGGTGGCCAGCGCCGTGAGCAGCGAGACCAGCACCAGCACGATGAACGCGTGCAGGCGCACCTTGATGATGAGCAGGAGGATCAGGGCGACCGCTCCGGCCGCGATCAGGAGGAGCGGTAGCGCTCCGAGTGTTTGCGTCCACTCATCCATGGGTGTGTTCTCCAGTGAATCGTCCCGGTGCCGGGGCCATTCCCGGCAGCGAGCCCACGGTGCCACATAAGTAGTACCTTTCGCAAGCGAATGATCGTACTTTTCGCGGTAGCGTGAGCATCGCTACGAAGGACACCGATGCCCACGCCTGCCACCACCGCATCCCACGCTCACATCGTCGAGACCCTCGGCCGGAGGATCGTCGGCGGTGAGCTGCCGCCCGGAACCGGGCTGACCCTCGCCGGTCTCGAGGAGTCGTTCACTGCATCGCGGACGGTCGTGCGCGAAGCGGTCCGGGTCCTCGAAGCGCACGGGCTGCTGACCTCGCGTCGCCGCGTCGGGCTCGTCGTCCGTCCGCAGGCGGAGTGGGACATCCTCAACGCGGACATCATCGAGTGGTCGCTCGACAGTCCGCGCCGGCGCGACGTGCTGATCGAGCTGACCGACCTGCGCGTCGCCGTCGAACCCGTCGCCGCCCGGCTGGCCGCGGAACGGGCGGGGGATGCCGAGCGCGACGAGCTCGTGCGGTGGGCGACGCTGCTCAGCGACCTCGGAAATCAGGGACTCGGTGACTCGGACGAGTACCTCGACGCCGACATCGCGTATCACCGGCTTCTGCTGAAAGCCTCGGGCAACGCCCTGTTCGAGAAGCTCGGCGACCCCATCGCCGAGATCCTGCGCGGCCGATCGGTGCGAGGGCTGACGCCCGGGATGCCGCGGGTCGGCACCCTCGAGGCCCACCTCGCGACGGCCCAGGCGATCCGCGACGGCCGCGGTGCCGACGCGGAGGCCTCGGCCCGGGAGCACCTGACCCTCGTCTCCGGCGAGGTCGAGGAAGTCTGACTCGCACAGGCCGCCGTGGTCGGCGCTCGCCCGTCGCGATGTGCGGGGCCACGCGGCGTGTTGTGACAGGGGAGGGCGTGGCGGGGTTGGCCGTCGGTGCTCGCCTGTCGCGATGTGTGGGGCTGCGCGGCGTGTCGTGACAGGGGAGGGATGCCGCGCGGCGCCGGCTGCTTGACGCGTATACCCTAGGGGGGTACCGTATTCAGCATGAACGGATACGACGCGAACAAGGACGATCTGCAGAAGCGGCTGCGCCGCGTCGAAGGCCAGGTTCGCGGCATCGCGCGCATGGTCGACGAGGACAAGTACTGCATCGACATCCTCACGCAGGTCTCCGCCGCGACGAAGGCGCTCGAGACCGTCGCGCTCTCGCTGTTGTCCGACCACCTCAGCCACTGCGTCGCCGAGGCGAGTGCCGAAGGCGGCCAGGTCGCCGCCGACAAGATCCGCGAGGCGAACGACGCGATCGCGCGTCTCGTCCGCTCCTGAAACCCGGAGGTAGAACACCATGACCGACCGCATCCAGCTCGGACTCACCGACGTCTCCGCGTCCGCCGCAGCCCCGGCATCCGCTGTCAACGAAGAACTCCTCGTCACCGGGATGACCTGCGCGCACTGCGTCGCGAGCGTTCGTGAAGAGCTCTCCGAGATCGACGGTGTCGAGGCTGTGTCCGTCGACCTCGTCGCCGGCGGCACCTCGCACGTCACCGTGCACAGCGCGACCCCCCTCGACGACGACGCCCTGACCGCCGCCATCGAGGAGGCCGGATACACCCGGGTGTCGGCGTGAGCACCACCGACGTCGAGCTCGACATCTCGGGGATGACCTGTGCCTCGTGCGCCACCCGCATCGAGCGGAAACTCAACAAGCTCCCCGGCGTCGAGGCATCCGTCAACTACGCCACCGAGAAGGCGCGGGTCCGTGCCGAGGGTGTCGAGACAGCGCAGCTCATCGCGGCCGTCGAGGCCGCGGGGTACGCCGCGACCGTACCCACGCCCGAGCCGGAAGCTGCCGAGTCCGAGGACGAGACGAAGCCCCTCCGACAGCGGCTGCTGATCAGCACCGCCCTGTCGCTGCCCGTTGCGCTGA
The DNA here is from genome assembly GCF_040676205.1 of Microbacterium sp. LMI1x-1-1.1. NCBI lineage: Bacteria > Bacillati > Actinomycetota > Actinomycetes > Micrococcales > Microbacteriaceae > Microbacterium > Microbacterium sp. LMI1x-1-1.1. The sequence continues at coordinate 477,002 of NZ_JBEGHM010000001.1, read as the reverse complement.
TGTCGATGATCCCCGCGCTGCAGTTCGAGAACTGGCAGTGGCTCGCGCTGACCCTCGCCGCCCCCGTCGCGGTCTGGGGCGCGTGGCCGTTCCACCGGGCCGCCGCCGTCAACCTGCGCCACGGCGCGGCGACGATGGACACCCTCATCAGCCTCGGAGTGATCGCCTCGTTCGGCTGGTCCCTCTACGCGCTCTTCTTCGGCGGCGCCGGCATGCCCGGCATGACCATGACCTTCACGCTGGTGGGTGCGCCGCGGGCGGGCGGGCACGAGATCTACCTCGAGGTCGCCGCGCTCGTGACGGTCTTCATCCTCGCGGGCCGCTACATCGAGGCCCGCGCGAAGCGGGCGTCGTCCGAGGCGCTGCGCGCGCTCCTCGAACTCGGGGCGACGGATGCCGCGAAGCTGCACGACGGTGTCGAGACGCGCGTTCCCGTCTCACAGCTCGTCGTCGGCGACACGGTCGTCGTGCGACCGGGTGAGAAGATCCCGTCGGACGGCCTCGTCACCGCAGGGCTCAGCAGCATCGACGCGAGCATGCTCACGGGTGAGTCGATGCCCGTCGAGGTCGCCGAAGGGTCCCGCGTCGTCGGCGCGACGATCAACGTCGACGGGCGCCTCGAGGTGCAGATCACCCGCGTCGGTGCCGACACCGAACTGGCGCGGATGCGGCGGCTAATGGAGGAGGCGCAGACCGGCAAGGCCGAGGTGCAGCGCCTCGCCGACCGGGTCTCGGCGGTCTTCGTGCCCGTCGTGATCGGGCTCGCGCTCGCCGCCCTCGTCGGCTGGACGATCGCCGGTGCGCCGTGGGAGCTCGCCTTCACCGCGGCCGTCGCGACGCTCATCATCGCGTGCCCGTGTGCGCTCGGACTCGCGACCCCGACCGCCCTGCTGGTGGGGACCGGACGCGGGTCGCAGCTCGGCATCCTGATCCGCGGACCTCAGGTGCTCGAGCAGACGCGCACCGTCGACATGATCGTGCTCGACAAGACCGGCACCGTCACGACCGGACGCATGAGCGTCACCGAAGTGCTGCCTGCGGGCGTGTCCCGCGATGAGCTTCTTGCGGTCGCTGCGGCAGTGGAGTCGGGGTCGGAGCACCCGGTCGCCCGCGCGATCGTCGCGGCATCGGCCCCGGGGAGTGTCGAGTTGTTCCAGTCGCACGCCGGGTTCGGTGTGCAGGGCGTCATCGACGGCGCGGCCGTCGTCGCGGGCCGGCCGTCGTGGCTGGCCGAGCAGTGGGCCGTCGCCGTGCCCGCGGATCTGCCCGAGGGGACGGTCGTCGCGGTCGCGCGCGACGGCGCATACCTCGGTGCGATCGTCGTGGCCGACACGGTGAAGGACTCGAGCGCCGCGGCGATCGCCCGGTTCCGCGAGCTCGGGCTCGAGCCGATCCTGTTGACCGGCGACACGGCCTCATCGGCAGCGCGGGTCGCCGCCGACGTCGGGATCTCCCGCGTCGAAGCCGGCGTGACTCCGGCGGGCAAGCTCGACGCGATCCGTCGCCTGCAGGGTGAGGGCCGGGTCGTCGCGATGGTCGGTGACGGCGTCAACGACGCCGCGGCGCTCGCCGCTGCCGACCTCGGCATCGCGATGGGCGGCGGAACGGATGCGGCGATCGCGGCATCCGACATCACCGTCGTCTCGGGCGACCTCACCGTCGTCGCCGATGCGGTGCGCCTCGCGCGGCGGACCCTGGGCGTCATCAAGGGCAACCTGTTCTGGGCGTTCGCGTACAACGTCGCCGCGATCCCGCTCGCGATGGCGGCGCTGCTGAACCCGCTCGTCGCCGCGGCCGCCATGGCGCTGTCATCCGTGTTCGTGGTGACGAACAGCCTGCGTCTGCGCGGGTTCCAGGGGGTCGGGCGGGGCTGAGCGTGTGCTCGGCGCGCGGGCGTCGCGCCCGTTCGCGGATGCAATAGTTCGAGCGCGACACGCCGGGCCGCGGCATCCCTCACCGGGGTGTCGCCCCGGATCTCTTGCATTCGTTGACAGGGTGGCGGGCGGGAAGCGTCGAGGGAAATGTTCACCGATGCAATGGATGCCGAGCGACACGCCGCACTCCGGCATCCATCACCCGCGTGTCGCTTCGGATCTCTTGCATCGGCGGACGCCGAAGCGCGTGGAGGTGCAAGCGATGATGGAGCTGATGCTCGCGAACAGCCACGTCCTCCTCACCCCGATCACTCCTGACATCGCCCGCCGGATCATCGATCGCACCGAGCAACCGGGTGACGACTGGCATCCCGACTACCCGTTCGTCGACGAACTCGACCCGTTGGCCGCGCTGGCGGCCTCGGAACCGTCGGAGACTCCGTTCACGATGTACGCGATCCGGCGTCCTGATGACCGCGTCGCCGTCGGCGGATTCGGGTTCTTCGGGCCGCCCGATGCGAGCGGCGCGGTCGAATTCGGTTACGGCCTGATACCCGCGGCACGAGGGTATGGGCTCGCATCTGCCGCGGTCATGCTCGCCCTGCATCACGCCGGGCAGTGGGGTGCGCTTCGCGCGAAGGCCGACACCGAACGCACCAACGCGGCATCCCGCCGGGTGCTCGAGAAAGCAGGGCTTCACGAGGTCGGCCGACGTGGGGACCTCGTGTTCTTCGAACGCGCCCTCGGCACCGTGACACGATCGGATCATGACTGACGCCGTATACGCCGAGCTCGATCGACTGCTGGCCGCACGCGATCGCGACGACATGGCGCCGACACTGGCGGCTCTGAAAGTCATCCACGACGAGCATCCGACGGACGCGCGGGTGCTCTACGAGTACGCGGGCGCGCACGATACGGCCGGTCAGGAACAAGCGGCTGCCGAGCTCTACGCACAGGCTCTCGCGGCTGACCTCGAGGGAGATGTTCGTCGCCGTTGTCTCCTGCAGTACGGCAGCACGCTGCGCAACCTCGGTCGGCTCGATGAGTCGATCGCGCTTTTCGCCGCGGCACGGGACGAGTTTCCGGATGCCGCATCCCTCGCCGTCTTCGAGGCGATCACGCTGCACGCGGCGGGGCACGTGCACGCCGCGCTCGGATCGCTCCTCGATGTGATCGCCAGCTACGTCGACTCTCCCGAGCTCGAGCGCTACAAGCCGGCGATCCGCGGCAACGCCGCCTATCTGCGCGACCTGGACGCGGGAGAATCCGCCGGCTAGACCCCGGCCTCGCCGTGGCGCGCGTTCCGCAGCGGCGAGAACACGATCACCAACGCAGCGACGGCGAAGACCGCGGCCGCGACGCCGAGGCTGGCCGCGTACCCGAGCCAGGTGGCGAGCACCCCGGCGCCGAGGGCACCGAAGAAGAAGACGATGCGGTTCGTCGTGCGGATCGTCGCGTTCATGCGGCCCTGGATCGCATCGGGCGCGATCGCCTGACGATACGAGATGTCGTTCGCATCCTCGACGCCCATCGCCAGGCCGAAGAGGAACTGCGCGATCGACACGATCACGAGGAGCACCGTCATGGTCGTCGCGCTGCTGAGAGGGACGACCGCCAGGAGCAGCCACGGCACGACCGTCAGGCTGCGGCCGACGAGGATCGCCCGCCCGGCTCCGATCCGCTCGCCGACGGCGGGCGCGATGATCGCGCCGAGGAAGCCGCCGACCCCGCCGACGGCCACCGCGATGCCGTAGGCCCAGGCCGGCATCCCCAGTTCTCGGAGCGCGAAGACGGCGAACACGGTCGCCACGATGCTGTTGCCGAGGAACCAGACGTGCACCGACAGCGCCAGCGGGCGAAGCGTTTTGTGCCGGTACGTGAAGCGCATGCCTTCGACGATGTCGTGACCGATGTGACGACCCGCCCTGCGGGGAGCGGGCGCGGACTCGGTGACCCGGATGCGGGACTGGAGAACGGCCGACACCGCATGGATGACGGCCTCGAACACGAAGATGAGAGGCGCGCCGACGAGGGTGAGGAGTGCGCCCCCGGCAGCAGGGCCCGCCGTCCCCGCGACGGTCTCGCTCTGGCCGAGTCTCGCGTTCGCCGACACGAGGGACGACCGGGGGACGATCTGCGGCACGAACGGCTGCTCCGCCGACTGGGCGAACAGGGTCAGGACTCCGAGCGTGAGCATGATCGCCGCGAGCGACCAGAAGTCGAGGTGGCCGAGCAGCAGCAGGACCGGGATCAGCGCGAAGACGACCGCGCGGCCGATGCTCGTCAGCACCAGCGTGCGCTGCCGGTTCCAACGATCCATCAGCGCTCCGATGATGAACCCGAGAAAGAGGTACGGCGCGACGCCCAGCGCGTTCAGGATGCCGATCTGCGCCGGCGTCGCCGCGACCACCGTGACGATGAGCACTTGGAACGCGACGTTCGCGATGGCCGACCCGAACGCGCGGATGGTCGTCGCCGTCCAGAAGAGTCGGAACGCCGCGATGCGCAGGACCTCGGTTCGGCCTTCGCCGGACGATCCCGGCGGGCCCGCGTTGCGCATGGTGCGACCCTATCCGCGCGGGTGGGCGGGTGATGCGCGGTCAGCGGAAGTAAGCATCCGGGAGCAGTTCGCCGACCGGCCGCATCACGGGACCGTCGGCAGTGGGGATGGCGACCAGGATGTCCGGGTGCTGGTCGAGCAGGACCTGACGGCACCGGCCGCATGGTGGGATCAGGCCGCGCCCACCGTCGCCGGCCGCAGCGATGGCGAGGAGTCGCGGTGCCCCAGCGGTCGCCGCGACGCCGAGAGCGACCAACTCTGCGCAGGGCCCGCCGGTGAAGTGGAAGACGTTCACGGCCTCGTGGACGCGACCGTCGATGTCGATCACGGCGGCGGCGACGGTGTGGTTCGCGTTCTCCCCCAGCGTGCGGGCACGGGCCTCAGCCGCGGCGATGACCTGTTGGTCAGGTTCAGAGGGTCGCATGGAGGGCAACTGTAGTGTGCGCTGGGTCTTGTCATCGCTGGTGCGCAGGTTCGGACGACACACACCTTGTCGACCTAGGCGGCGGCGTCCGCTCAATGCACGGCGCTGGCGGGTCGGAGGGTCGCGCCCATCTGCACGCGCCGCCCGTAGCGGTCGAGTCCGAGGCGTGCCTCGACCTCGACGAGGGAGCGGTGGAACGCGGTCGAGGGCTCCTCCTCGGCGAAGCCCACCGTCGCGTAGAACGGTGCGTTCCACGGCACGTCCGCAAACGTCCGGAGCGTGATCCGCGAATGCCCGCGTTCACCGGCGTGACGCTTCGCGGCCTCCGTCAGGGCCCGGCCCAGGCCCCGCCGCGCGAACGCCGGACTGACGGACAGCTGCTCCAGGTGGCACGCGTCGTCGATCTCCAGAACGTGCACGAAGCCCACGACGTCCTCGTCGACCTCCGCGACGAGAACGAACCCCAGGTCCGTGATGCGCTCCGCACCCGGGGGCGCCGGCGACCATGCATCGGGTTCGAGCCGGTCGATCAGGAGACGGTCCGCGTCGTTCTCGATCCGTTCGATCGAGGTCGCGTCCGCCGTGGTTGCGAACCTGATGCGTGGCGACACCTGACCAACGTACAAGTAGGCGGCATCCGGGGTCATGGTCGGAAGCCCGCGAAGCCAGCCTGTCGAGGTGATCTTCCGGCCCCGCCGGTGATGGATGCCGGGGCGCGGCGTGTCGCGCGGCATCCATTGCATCCGTGCACAGCCGCACGCTCAGCACGCCGGCCAGGAGCCCGCGTTCGACACGGATAGAGTCCCGGAGTGTCCACAAACCCGTTCGGCGAAGTTCCTGTCCTGCCGGTGGCGATTCCGCTCGGCGTCGCACTGTTCGTCCTGCTGATCGCCGTGCTGGCGCGGCGGAAGAAGCTCACATGGGCTCGCGCCGTGACAGCTCTCGTCGTCGCGGTCTACGCCGCCGGGATCTTCGCCAACACGATCTTCCCGATCTACCTGACCCCGGTTGACAGCGGTGAGCCGTGGACCCCGAAGCTTGCGCTGGTGCCCTTCTACGACTACGAGGTCGACGACGCGCTCATGAACATCGCGGTCTTCGCACCGCTGGGAGTTCTGATTCCGCTCCTCGTGCGCCGCGCGTCCTGGGCGAAAGTTGTGCTCATCGCCGTCTCGATCAGCCTGGGGATCGAGTTCCTGCAGCTCGCGGCGCAAGCCTTCTTCGCCGGCGGTCACATCGCCGACGTCAACGACCTGATGTGGAACACCGTCGGAGGCATCGTCGGGTACGGGGTCTACCTGGTCGCTCTGCGGATCCCCGGATTGTCCGCGCTCGTTCGCCTGTTCCGGTGGCACGAAAGTCCGGCTTCGGATTCAGCGTTGGGCGCACACGGTGTCGGCGGACCCACGCCCTCGAGATCACCTGCGAAAACGGACGCCTCTTAGTCACCGCGGCTGCGAAAACGTGAAGGCCCCACCGGCTGACCGGCGGGGCCTTCACACATTCAGTCCACCTGGCTTACTTGAACGCGTCCTTGACGTTCTCGCCGGCCTTCTTGAGGTTCGCTTCGCGCTGGTCGGCTTCGCCCTCGCGGCGAAGGTCCTCGTCATTGCGGTGCTCGCCCAGGGCTTCCTTCGCCTTGCCGGCGATGTCCTGCGCAGCGTTCTTGATCTTGTCGTCGAGACCCATGGCACACTCCTCAGTTCGTGGGATCCCAGGATCCGACTCGCGACGATTCCACTCAACCGCTTGATTTCGGCGCCGATTGGTGAGAGTCACAACTCGCGCCGCCGACTCGCCGTCGCCTCGTAGGCGTGCAGCCACACGAGGTCGAACTCCTCGCGGGTGATCCGGCCTCGCACGAGGTCCTGCTCCGCGTGGTCGAGCTCGTCGGCCTGCTGTTGGATGCGGTGGGCCACATCCAACGCCGACGGCGAGAACATCGCCTGCTTCGCGGTGGATGCGCGACCGATGAGGCGGCAGTGCTCCCACTGGATGGGGAGGTCGTGGGTGGTCCGATGCCGCGACGGCGGGCATCCTGCGTGTGCGGGTGGGCGAGGTCGCCGGTCATCACGCACGGCGTCCCTTCGAGCTCGGCCAGGCGCGTCAGCGACACACCCGCCACGGTCACATCGCGCACCTCCGCGACCGTGTGCTCGGGCCATGCCCGCCGTTCGATCGGATCGGGGATGCTGCGTCGCAGCGAGGGGAGGACCGTGGTCAACGTCATGAGCACAGTCCTAAGCGCTCGCCGAGGCCCGCGGAACAGGTCCGAACGGAACCCATACGGCCGGCCCGCGCGTCGCATCGGGCACCTAGGGTGAGGGGATGTTCACCGTCACCGAGTCCGTCACCATCGACCGCCCGGTGACCGAGGTGTTCGACTTCTTCACCGAGGGCCGCGCCCGCTGGGACGAGTCCGTCATCTCCGAGGAGCTCACCTCATCGCCGCCCGTCGGCGTCGGGTCGACTCTCCACACGCGGATGCGGGCGGTCGGCCGCGAGGTCGACTTCGACTGGCGCGTCACGGCCTACGACCCCGGTGCGCGGATGGCGGTGACCAGCACGAGCGGGATCATGGCCACGTCCTCCGACCTGCAGTTCGCCGACGCGAACGGCGCGACCGTCGTCGCCGTGCGCATCGACGCCGAGCCGACCGGGATCATGCGCCTCGCGGAGCCGATGATCGCCGACTCGATTCGCTCGACGCTGTCGACGTCGCTCACGCGCGCGAAGCGGATGCTCGAAAGCTCCTGACCCGGCGTCATCCTCTCGGCTGACACGGATGCCTCTCCAGGCCGACGCCCCGCGCGCGACGACTGCGTAGACAGGAAGCATGAAGCGCACACTCGCCGCCCTGTCCCTCGTCCTCGCCGCCGCCGGGCTCACGACCGCCTGCGCGCCGGGGAGTAGTGACGTCGAAGACCACGTCGTGAAGGCAGTGAGCGAAGGCCCGTCCGTCCCGGTCGCAGACCTGGTCGACGACGCGGACGCGAAGCGGTTCACGATCGTGTGCCCGTACGAGCTGCCCGCGGATGTCGCGACCCGCCTCGGCGTCTCGGCGAAGGACCTCCCCGATCTGTCGAAACGCGACGACGCGCAGGCGCTCGTCGCCGTGACGGCGAACGGCGTCGATGCGGCCGAGTTCCGACGCGAACGCGTCGACCTCTGCTCCTCGGAGGGGCCGTGGCCGGTGTACGAGAAAACGGACACGGCCACCGTCGCCGTCACGCGGAACGAGGACGACGTCTACATCGTCACCCGAGCGAGCTGACGGCCTGTCACTTCACGAGCGGACGCACCGTCGTGAAGCCGCCGTCGACAGGGATCACCTGACCGGTGATGCGACCGGCATCCGTCGACAGCAGCCAGTCCATGACGGCCGCGACATCCTCGGCAGTCTGCACACCACCGAGCGGGTACTGCTTCTCGGCGCCCTCGCGCTGCATCGGCACGCTCAGCATGCCGGCGGTCATCGGGGTGTCGGTCACGCCCGGGGCGACCGCGTTGACACGGATGCCGCGCGCGGCATACGTGGCGGCGGCGCTGCGCACGAGCGCCTCGACGCCTCCCTTTGCGGCGGCGATCGCCTCGTGGTTGGCGACGCCGATGCGGGCGACGACCGAACTCGCGAACACAGCGGCACCCGGCTTCTTACCCGTCGCCTCGAGCCAGGCCTGCAGGATCCAGATGCTGCTCTCGAGGTTCACGCGCAGGATGTCGCGCGCGGCGTCGGCCTTCGTCCGATGCAGCGGGGTGATGAGCGTGCTGCCGACCGCGTGCGCGAGCCACGCCGGTGCGTCACCCAACTCGGACCGGCAGCCCTCGAGCGCCGCGGCGGCACCCTCGGGCGTCGTCACGTCGGCTTCGATGTGCGCGTCCGCATCGACGGAGGCGAGGGATGCGGCATCCCGCCCCACGGCGGCGACGCGCAGACCGCGCGCCCGCAGCCGTGCGACGAGGGCGCTTCCGACGCCACCACGGGCGCCGGTCACGAGGGCGATGTCGGTCGAGGTCATGATGCTCTCCTTGCTCAGGTGTGCGGAACCGCGATGTCGCCGCGCCGGATCGCGTCGGCGCGCTCACGGATGCCGGTGATCTCGTCGTCGTCGAGGCGCGACACGTTCTTCACCTGCAGTGACATGCGGTGATTGGCGGCGAGGGGCTCCTCGTGCCGGATGAGGTAGTCCCAGTAAAGGGTGGTGAAGGGGCACGCGTCGTCGCCTACCCGCTTGGCAGGGTCGAACGGGCACGTCTTGCAGTAGGGGCTCATGCGGTCGATGTACTTGCCGGTAGCGGCATACGGTTTGCTGCCCATCAACCCGCCGTCGGCGTATTGGCTCATCCCGAGCGTGTTCGGAAGTTCCGCCCACTCGACCGCGTCGACGTAGACCGCGAGGTACCAGGCGTGGACCTCCTTCGGATCGACGCCGAGCAGCATCGCGTACAGCCCGGTGACCATGAGCCGCTGGATGTGGTGCGCGTACCCGTTCTCGAGCGTCGTGCCGATCGCGTCCTGCAGGCACGCCATCGCCGTGTCGCCGGTCCAGTAGAAGTCGGGGAGCGGTTCGAACGCTTCGAACGCGTTCCGCTCGAGATACCCGGGCATCTGCGTCCAGTAGATGCCGCGGACGTACTCGCGCCACCCGAGGATCTGTCGGATGAAGCCCTCGACGGCAGGCAACGGCGCCTTCTTGTCGCGGTAGGCCGCCTCCGCCGCGGCGACGACCTCGCGCGGGTTCAGCATCTTCAGGTTCAACGACGACGACAGGTGCGCGTGCCAGAGCCACGGCTCGCCCGGCCACATCGCATCCTGCGTCTCGCCGAACCCGGGCAGGCGTTCCTCGATGAACACGTCGAGCGCCTCGAGCGCCTGCGCACGGGTGACCGGCCACGCGAACGAGTCGAGCGAGCCGGGGTGGTCGGCGAACCTCTTGTCGACGAGGGCGATGACCTCGCGGGTGGTCTCGTCGGGGTCGAACCGAGCGCGCGGGGGAACCAGCCCCGGTCCCTGCTTCGGGAACGCCTTGCGGTTGTCGGCGTCGTAGTTCCACGCACCGCCGACAGGCTGGCCACGGGTCGTCATCAGCACGTCGTGCTTCTTGCGCATCTCGCGGTAGAAGTACTCCATCCGCAGCGAAGTGCGGCCCTCGGCGTGCGCGGCGAACTCGGCGACGGTGCTGAAGAAGTGGCGGTCCTCACGGATGTCCAACGGGATTCCGCTGTGCTCGGCCACTTCGCGCAGCGCTTCGCGCACCCGCCACTCGCCGGGCTCCGTCACGACGAGCCGCTCGGGCTTCAGCTTGGTCACGTCGGCCGCGAGCTGGTCGGCCAGCGAGTCCTTCGTGGACCGGGCGTCGAGCTTCGCGTAGTGGAGGGGACGCCCGGCCTCCGTCAGCTCAGCGGCGAAGTGCCGCATGGACGCGAGGAAGACGGCGGTGCGCTGCTTCGTGCTCCAGACGTGCTCGGATTCGCCGGCGACCTCAGCCATCCAGACGGCATCCTGATCGGGGTCGAAGTCGTCGAACGCGCTCGAGTCGTGATCGAGCTGATCGCCCAGCACGATGACGAGGTGTCGCAGCATGGCGCCAGCGTAGGAAGAGGGTCGGACGGTTCCCAGCGCTTGTGTGCGCGACGGGGCTGCGCTAGCGGAGGGGTGTTCTGCCAGGGACTCCCTCGTCCGGGTCGCGGGGCTTAGCGTCGAGGGCAGGAGGTTGACACATGCACACCAGGACACTTGGACAGGACCTGCAGGTCTCGGCGATCGGGCTCGGAGCGATGGGGATGTCGCAGAGCTACGGACCCAACCCCGGCGACCGCAGCGAGATGATCGCGGTACTCCGTTCGGCGCTCGACGCGGGCGTCACATTCTTCGACACGGCCGAGGTCTACGGCCCGTACGTCAACGAGGAGCTCGTCGGCGAGGCCCTCGAACCGGTGCGCGACCAGGTCGTCATCGCGACGAAATTCGGGTGGGACATCCAGAACGGCCAGTCGGTCGGACTCGACAGCCGTCCGGAGCAGATCCGTCGCGTCGCCGACGCCTCGTTGCGCAGGCTCCGAACCGACACGCTCGACCTCTTCTACCAGCACCGGGTCGACCCGGACGTGCCCATCGCCGACGTCGCGGGGACGGTCGGCGAGCTCGTCGCCGAGGGGAAGGTGCGTCACTTCGGGCTGTCCGAGGCTTCCGCCGCGACGATCCGCGCCGCGCACGCCGTGTTCCCGGTGACCGCTGTCCAGAGCGAATACTCGTTGTGGACCCGCGACCCCGAGGTCGAGGTTCTGCCGACCCTGGCCGAACTCGGGATCGGCTTCGTGCCGTTCAGCCCGCTGGGCAAAGGATTCCTCACGGGAACGGTCAGCACCGACACCGCGTTCGACGACGGTGACATCCGGCGCCGGGTGCCGCGTTTCGAGGCGGAGAACCTGGCCGCGAACCAGGCGCTGGTCGATCACGTGAAGGTCCTCGCCGAGGCGAAGGATGCCGCGCCCGGCCAGATCGCGCTGGCGTGGTTGCTCGCGCAGCATCCGTCGATCGTCCCCATCCCCGGCACGCGGCGCACGTCGCGCATCCGCGAGAACGCCGCCGCGACCGAGGTGGCGCTGTCGGCGGATGAGCTAGCCGACCTCGACGGCCTCGCGCAGCGGGTCGGCGTCGCCGGCGACCGCTACAACGCGACCCTCATGGAGTACGTGAACCGCTGAGCGACGGCGGCCTGCGGCGCGCGGCACCGACGCGGGCTGGCATCCTGGGTGCATGCCCGCGACCGAGGATGCCCCCGACGTCGACGTCGAGCACGTCGGACGCGGCACCCACCGCACGCGGGTGACGCGCGTCGAGACCACGGCCGGCGACGGCGGACGGCCGTTCGTCCTCGTGGCCGGTGTCGGCGTCGCGGCGACGTACTTCGAGTTCCTCGCGCCCTCGCTCGCCGAGCACGGCGACGTCTTCGCGCTCGACCTGCCCGGCTTCGCAGGGATGCCGCGGCCCGGCGACCAGCCCACGGCCGAGTTCTTCGCAGACCGGGTCGAAGAGGTCCTCGACCACTACGGCCTCGATGATCCTGTCGTCATCGGTCATTCGATGGGCACGCAGGTCGTCACCGAGGTGCTGATCCGGCGGCCGCAGGTGCGTCACGCCGTCCTGGTGAGCCCCGTCGTCAACGACCAGGAGTCGTCACTCCCGATCGTCGCGCTCCGCTTCGCCCAGTCCGCGACGCGCGAGACGTTCCACCTCGCGATGACGGCGCTGTCGGCCTACGTCCTCTGCGGCTTCGTCTACTTCATGCAGGTGCTGCCGCACATGCTCCGATACCGGTTGGTCGAGCGGATGCCGCGGGTCGAGGCATCCGTCCTGTTCATCCGCGGCGAGTACGACGCGACGTCGCCGCGCCGGTTCCATTCGCGGCTGGTCGCGGCCGCGCAGAACGCGCGCCGCTGGGAGATCCGCGGTGCGGCGCACTCGATCATCAACGCGCACGCCGTCGGCGCGGCCGAGCTCGTCGTGACCCACGCGAACGACACGTTGCCGCCGAAGGGACGGATGCCGGCCGAGGAGGCCGCCGTCCCGCCACCGCCGCACGCGGGCATCGGCGTGGTCTGGAGCGCGATGCGCGAACGCGCCGCCGAATGGTGGTCGGCCGCGCGCCGTGACGAGGACGGCGTCGAACGCGCGAAGGAACGGCATGCCCGCATCCTGTGGCGCGTGTACTCCCGCGCACGCCAGGACCCGCGCCGCGAGGTGCGCTGAGGCGCGAGGGGGACGGATGCCCGAGGGCGACAGCGTGTACCGGTTGCGGGAGCGGCTGGCCGCGGCATCCGTCGGGCACGTCGTCGGTGCAGGCGAGCTGCGTTCCGGCGCGGCGGCGGGCACAGCGCTCGCCGGAGCGCGGATCACCTCGTACGACACGCACGGCAAGCACCTGCTGACCCGCTTCGACACCGGGCGGACGCTGCACATGCACCTGCGGATGCAGGGCAGCTGGACGGTGACCCGGCCGGGGCGCCGCACCCCTTCCCGAGAGGATCACCGGGTTCGCGTCCGGATGCGGCTCGACGACGGGTCGACGCTGTGGGGCATCGACCTGCCCGTCGTCGAACTCGTCGCGACTGCTGACGAGGGTGCGCTGCTCGGGTACCTCGGTCCCGATCCGCTGCGCGACGACTGGGATGCCGCCGAAGCCGTCCGCCGCCTTTCGGTACGGCCCGAGCGGCCCCTCGTCGCCGCGCTCCTCGACCAGCGCAACATGGCAGGACTCGGCAACCTGTGGGTCAACGAGACCGCGTTCCTCTCGGGGGTTCATCCGTTCGCGCCGATCGCGTCGGCCGACCTCGGGCCGCTCGTCGAGCGGGCAGCCCGGATGCTGCGGATCTCGGCCACCGTGCCGGGCATGTACCAGGTGACGACCGGCTCGACGCGGAAGGGCGAATCGCACTGGGTCGTCGGTCGCGCCGGGCGCCCGTGCCTACGGTGCGGCACCCGGATCCTCGTGCGCGACGAGGTCGCGAACGACCCCGAGCGCCGCCGCACGTGGTGGTGCCCGCGCTGTCAGCCTGATGCGTGACGGTGCGGCATCCGCAACCCCTTCGTCCGCGCCGGTCGGGCGACGTAGCGTCGCGGCATGGCTTCCACCCCTGCACCCAAGACGTGCGCCTCGTGCGGACGCGAGATCCAGTGGCGCAAGAAGTGGGAGAAGAACTGGGACGACGTGAAGTACTGCTCCGACGCGTGCCGGAAGCGCGGCATCCGTCCTGTCGACGAGAAGCTCACGGCGTCGATCCGCGATCTGCTCGATGCGCGCGCGGCGTCGGCGACGATCTGCCCGTCCGAGGCGGCGCGGGCCGTCGGCGGTGAGGACTGGCGCGACCTCATGGAACCCGCTCGTCGGGCGGCGCGCCGCCTGGTCGCGATCGGCGAGGTCGAGATCACTCAGCGGGGTCAGGTCGTCGATCCGTCGACCGCGAAGGGACCGATCCGCATCCGGAAGGCACGCTGACGTGCAGACCTTCGTCCCGTTCGACGACCTCGCCCGCGGCATGGCGGCGCTCGACACGAAGCGGCTCGGCAAGCAGCGCGTCGAGACGCTGCAGGTGATGCGCGCGCTCACGATTCCGGACTACGGCTGGCGACACCATCCGGCCGTAAAGATGTGGCGCGGGCACCGAGCCGCGCTCATGGTCTACCAGGACCTCACGGTCGATGAATGGATGCGGCGCGGCTTCGCCGACACGACCCGCGCCTCGACCCTGGCGACCCTCGACGAGATCCCAGAGGACGGCGCCGAGTACCGGTCCGGAACGGTGCGGATGCCGTCGTGGTTCGGCCGCGAGGACGTCCACCGCTCGCACCGCTCGAACCTGCTGCGGAAAGACCTGGAGTACTACCGGGCCCAGGGATTCGACGATCCCGATGACCTGCCGTACGTCTGGCCGAAGGCCGAGGCGGACTGACTCAGGCGGATGCCGCCCACTCCCGCACCTGTGCGAGGAGGTCCGCTTTGCGCCCGGCATCCGCGAAGGACGCCTCGATCGAGTTCGCGGCGAGCTGCGCCAGCTCGGCCGTGTCGAAGCCGAGCGAGGCGACGGCGGCGTAGTTGTCGCCGATGTATCCGCCGAAGTAGGAGGGATCGTCGGAGTTGATCGTCACGACGACGCCGGCATCGACGAGCTCGCGCAGGGGGTGGGCGCTGAGCTCGGGCACGGCCCGCAGGCGCACGTTCGAGAGCGGGCAGACCGTCAGCGCGACGCGGTGCTCGGCGAGGTGCGCGAGCAGCTCGGGCTCGTCGATCGAGCGGATGCCGTGGTCCACCCGCTCGACCTCGAGCAGGCGCAGCGCCTCCCACACGTACGCGGCCGGTGCCTCCTCGCCGGCGTGGGCGACGCGACGCAGTCCCAGCTGGGCGGCCCGGCGGAAGACGCCCTCGAACAGCGACGGCGGGTAGCCGACCTCCGCGGAGTCCAGGCCGATGCCGAGCAGCTCGTGCGCACGTGGCGCGATCTCATCGAGAAGGGCTTCGGCCGACGCAACCGGGTGGTCGCGGACGATGCAGACGATCAGCCCGCCGGTGATGCCGAACCGCTCCCGCCCGATGTCGAGCCCGGCGCGGAGCCCGTCGATGACGACGTCGACCGGCACGCCGTTGACGGCGTGGACCTGCGGGTCGAAGAACATCTCGACGTGACGGACACCGTCGGCCGCGGCCCGCTCGAGATAGGCGGTCGCGAGGTCGGTAAAGTCCTGCTCGGTTCGCAGCACCGCCATGCACGCGTAGTACAGGTCGAGGAACGACTGCAGATCCTCGAAGTCGTAGCGGCGCCGCAGATCGTCGACGTCCGCGAACGGCAGGGTCACGCCGTTGCGCTCGGCGAGAGCGAACGCAAGTTCCGGCTCGAGCGTGCCCTCGATGTGCAGGTGCAGCTCGGCCTTCGGGAGGGTGCGCAGATCAGGGCTCGTCACGGGGAGCCATCGTACGCACCCGCGTGAGGTGAAGACGGTCCGTCCCCGGCCCCGGATAAGACGGAAGGGTGCGGAGGCGGCGAGTCGGCCGTCTTCCGCACCCTTCCAGGTACTCAGCTCTGTGAGCCGATCAGCGCTTGGCGCCCTTTCGGCCGACGAGCGCGCCGTAGATCAGCAGCACGATGAGCGAGCCGCCGATGGCGAGCAGCCACGTCGACAGCGAGAAGAACTCGTTCAGGTTGACGTTGAAGATCAGCCCGCCGAGCCAACCGCCGAGCAGCGCGCCGACGATGCCGAGCAGCAGCGTGACGAACCACCCGCCGCCCTGCTTGCCCGGCAGGATCAGCTTCGCGATGGCCCCCGCGAGCAGACCGAGGATGAGGAAACCGAAAAACCCCATGATGACTCCTTAGTGATGGTGAATCGGATACCGCTGGAACGGATGCCGTCAGTTCAGTCGCTTGCGCACGTCGTGCGCCACGTCCTTGACGGCGGCCGCAACCTTCTTCGCTTTCCGTTCGCGGTCCTTCTTGGCCTTGCGCTCATCGCGCAACCGTACGAGCTGGTGGGGCACCGATTCGGACTTCTTCACGGTCACCGACCGGCTGCCGATCACGTAGGCCGCGAACGCGATCGCGCCGAGGATCAGGATCTTGTTGCGCATGGTCAGGCGACGCGCGACTCGGTCTGCTCGTCCTCATCGTCGGCGATGTGGACGTCGTGGATCTCGACGTTGACCTCGACGACGTCGAGTCCCGTCAGTCGCTCGATGGCGCCGGCGACCGAGGCGCGGACCTCGTCGGCGACGCGTCCGATCGGCGCGGGGTACTCGACGACGACCTTCAGGTCGGCGGCGGCCTGCGTCTCGCCGACCTCGACCTTGACGCCCTGCGTCAGGTCGGTCGCGTTCACGGCCTCCCGGATCGCGCCGAGGGCACGAGCCCCGCCGCCGCCGAGCGCGTAGACGCCGCTGACCTCGCGAGCGGCGATGCCGGCCACCTTGGCCACGACGCCGTCGGCGATCGTGATCCGGCCGGCGACCGTCTGGTCGTCCTGGTGACGGGTGGATGCCGCACGGTCGACGCGCGTGGCGGGGGTGGTCGTCGTCTTCTCAGCCATGGAAGTGTCCCTACTGTGTGCTCTGTGCCGCGCCGTGCCGAAGGGGCCGTGCGGGAGGGCGTCCCAATCCGCCCTCACTGATGAGAGGGCCGGAACGCAAGGAACGTCACAAAAAAGTCGCCGGGGATACCCTCGATGTATGACGACCCTGGCGTGCTGCGGAATCGAGCACACCGTGTCGTCGTTTGTCGGCTGTCCGCCGTCCGCGTCCTGAGGCACCCCTCCCACCACGTCTCAGCGACCCCCCGATCCCCCGCGGAAAGCGATCCGTCATGTCCTCTTTTTCTTCCTCTCACACGGCACCGCACGAGATCTGGCGCGGGATCCGCCAGACCGTCCGCACCGACACCTTCGGCGGCATCCTGCTGCTGGCCGCCACGGTCGCGGCCCTCGTCCTCGCCAACTCGCCCCTCGCGGACTGGTACGTGGGCGTCCGCGAGACCTCGTTCGGCCCCGAAGCCCTCCACCTCGACCTCACTGTCGCGCACTGGGCAGCGGACGGCCTGCTCGCGATCTTCTTCTTCGTCGTCGGCCTCGAGCTGAAGGAGGAGATCGTGGCCGGGCGTCTGCGGTCGCCGCGTGTCGCCGCCGTCCCCGTCATCGGCGCGCTCGGCGGCGTCATCGTCCCGGCGCTCATCTTCACCGCCTTCACCGCGGCTGTCCCCGGCGACGCCGTGCGCGGCTGGGCGATCCCCACTGCGACCGACATCGCCTTCGCGATCGCGGTCTTCGCCGTCGTCGCGAAGGGCTTGCCTCCCGCGCTGCGCGTGTTCTTGCTCACCCTCGCCGTCGTCGACGACCTCTTCGCGATCACCATCATCGCCACCGTCTACACCGACGACCTGCAGCCGATCTGGCTCGCGGCCGCAGTCGTCCCGCTGGTGCTGTTCGCCCTGGCGGTGCGGCGCGGCATCCGTCACTGGTGGGTGCTGATGCCGCTCGCGATCGTCACGTGGGGCTTCGTGCACGCATCGGGCGTGCACGCGACCATCGCCGGTGTGATCCTCGCCTTCATGGTCCCCGCGACGGTGACGCCGCGGGCCCGCGTGCAGGTGGGGACGGATGCCGACGGTTCCCCGATCCACGATGCGTTGACGGCGCACTTCGCCGACCGCTTCGGGCCGATCTCGACCCTGGTCGCGCTGCCGATCTTCGCCTTCTTCTCGGCGGGCGTCACGGTCGGCGGTTGGGAGGGGCTGACGGCGGCCTTCGCCGATCCGGTGACCCTCGGCATCCTGGTCGGCCTCGTCCTCGGCAAGCCGATCGGCATCCTGCTCGCGGTGTTCCTGCTGACGCGCATCCCCGCGGTCCGGCGGACGTTCGAGCTGCGGTGGGGTGACATGGTGGGCGTCGGCCTGCTCGCCGGCATCGGGTTCACCGTCGCGCTGCTCGTGGGCGAACTCTCGTACGGGGTCGGATCGCTCGAAGACGAGCACGCGAAGATCGGCATCCTCGCCGGGTCGGTCGTCGCCGCGATCCTCGGCGGCGTCGTGCTCGCCTGGCGGGCCCGACGGGTGCGTCAGACTGGAACCACACCCCCGTCCTGAGGAGCCCCGTGAGCCGCACGCAGCCGACGCCCGCGATGTACCAGCGCAACGCCCTCGCGCCGAGCCTGCTTGCCGCGGCGGTGCTGTTCGTCGCGCCGGCGCTGCTCGAGAGCGACTGGTTCCTCACGGTGCGCTTCGTCGCGACGATCTTCGCGATCATCATCGGGTGGTTCGCGTTCCAGGCGAAGCACTGGTGGTGGGTGCCGGTGATGCTCGCCATCGCGGTGGTCTGGAACCCGATCTTCCCGTTCGAGTTCTCGGGTCAGATCTGGAGCGCCGCTCAGGTCGCTGCCGCGTTCGTCTTGATCGGCGCCGGGGCGACGATCAAGACACCGCGCGAGGTCTGAGTCAGCGGAGGTCGAGCGTGACACCCGGGTGACCGGCGAACACCTCGAGCACGCGGTCGAAGTACGTCGCCCCCGTACCGGCGAGCAGGTCGTCGAGTTGCCGTTGCAGGTCGTCCGCGCGGAAGGTCCCCGGCTGCGCGAGCTTTCCGCGGAGCCACCGCTCGGTCTCGGCGACACCGAGCGCGTCGCGGCTGTGCGCGGCATCCCGCCAGACGATCCGGACGGCGTCATCCTCCGCCAGCGCCCCGTACCCGCCGTAGAGCAGGTCGTCGAGCGCGTCGAGACTGGCGCCGAGCTGCCAGTCCTCTCCGGTCATGAAGAGGCGGTTCAGTTCGACGTAGAGATCCGGGATGCCGCCGATGCGGCCACCCTCGATGACGTACTCGGCCACGCGGCTCAGGGGACCTTGTGCCCTGCCGCGGTGATGAGGCCATACCACTCGGGTCGGGTGAGGGGGATGTCCGAACCGGCGGCGGCATCCGCGACGCGCTGGGGATTCGTGGTGCCGAGCACGACCTGCATGTGCGCGGGATGCCGGGTGATCCAGGCGGTCGCGATCGCGGTCGGCGTCACGTCGTACTTCGCGGCCAGGCGGTCCATCATCTCGTTCAGCTCGGGGTACTCGGGCGCGCCGAAGATGACGCCGTCGAAGAAGTTCTTCTGGAACGGCGACCAGGCCTGCAGCGTGATGCCACTGATGCGCGAGTAGTCGACGAGGCCGCCGCCGTCACGGGTGATGGAGTCGTCCTCGCCCGCCATGTTCGACGCGAGGCCCTGCGCGACGATCGTCGAGTGCGTGATCGACAACTGCACCTGGTTGGCGACGATCGGCTGGGTCACTGCCGTCTTGAGCAGGTCGATCTGCCGCGGCGTGTGGTTCGAGACGCCGAAGGCGCGCACCTTGCCCGACGACTCGAGGTGGTCGAACGCGCGCGCGACCTCCTCGGGCTCGACGAGCGCGTCGGGACGGTGGAGGAGCAGCACGTCGAGTCGGTCGGTGCCGAGGGCCTGCAGGGACTCCTCGGCAGACGTCACGATGTGCTCGTACGAGTGGTCGAAGTGCCAGTCGTCGGCGACGATGCCGGTCTTGGTCTGCAGCGTGATCTCGTCGCGCTCCGCCGGGCTGAGGTCGAGCGCCTCGGCGAAGCGGCGCTCGCAGCCGTGGCGGCTGCTGCCGTAGAGGTCGGCGTGGTCGAAGAAGTCGACGCCGGCGGCGCGGCACGCGTCGTAGAGCGCGCGGATGGCCTCGTCGGACATCTCCTCGATGCGCATCATCCCGGCGACGACGTTGGGGACCTGGCGATCGGTGGGACCGAAGGGGACGCGGCGCATCATGCTCCGTTTCTGCGCCCGGCGGGCGCGGTCGAGGGGTCGGTGCGGCCGACGGCGGCGCTCGCGTCGAGCAGGGTGCGCGCCAGGACGGTCGAGCCGGCGACGGCGGCGGGCATCGCGAGGACGGCGCCGAGCGGCACGAGGAAGCAGAGCTGGGTCGCGACGCCGAATCCGAGCACCCGCGCGCGGTTGTCCTTGCGCAGGGCCCGGCGGGCCGCGGCATCCAGTCCCCGGGCGACCAGCGCACGCGAGGTGAGTTCGTCGGCGAGCAGCCAGCCCGTGAGGAAGGCGGCGACGACAGCGCCGAGCGCGGTGCCGACGAGCGGGATGAGGCCGATGAGGCCGGCGACGATCGCCGCGACCAGGCCGCGGAGGATGAGGCCGATGCTGTCGCCGACCGAGCGCCAGAACCCGTAGTCCGACTCGGGCGGAGCGTCACCGAGGTGCCCCTCGACGGAGCGCCAGATGCGCTCGTAGAAAGGGTCGCCGACCAGCAGGGTCAGCGCGGTGAACGAGACGACCGCGAGGACGATCGCCCCGCCGAGGATGGCCGCGCCGATGCCGAACCGCACGAGACCCGCGAAGACCTCGGACCACGTGTCGGCGAATCCGGTCAGGGCGGTGACGATGTCGCCGAGGAACACAGCGAGCGTGATGATCCCGCCGAGCAGCAGCGCGCCGACGATCGCCGCGGGGATCAGTCCGAGCGCCATCGCACCGGGCAGGCGCCCCCAGAACGCGAAGCCGCGGCCCAGGTCGCCGACGCCGCGGAAGAACGAGGCGAGCGGATGCCGCGGGGCGGCGGGTGTGGTCATGTCCCCATCCTGCCGTGTCGCCGCGACGCGCGGTCTCGACACGGAGCGCTGTTTATCGATATACATGGATCGAATAACGATAGATGGAGGACGCATGATCGCACTCGCGAAAGCAGGGGCCGGCTTCGTCTTCACCGTGATCGTCATTCTGCAGGTGTGGGTCGTGCCGGACATCGTCGACGTCGTCGTGGGCTGGGTGCCGGAGCTCGTCGGGCTTCGGGATGCCGGTGTGGTGCTCACCGGCATCCTGTCGCTCTGCGTCCTGGCCGCCCTCGTCTGTCTCTGGCGGCTCCTCACCCGCGCCGACCACGGGCGGCTCTTCGAGGACGGCGCCGTCCTCGGGGTCGACGCTCTGATCGGATGCGTCGCCGCGGCGATGATCGTGGTCGTCGTCGGCTGCGGGGTGGCCTTCGCCGCGGGGGCGGGGAACCGTGCCGTGCTGCTGCTGACCGGCCTGGCGATGGTCGCCGGGCTCGGCGTCGCGCTGATCCTCGGAGGGCTGCGCGAGGTGCTCAGACAGGCGGTTCTGCTGCAGGATCAGGTCGCGGCGGGCGCGCACGCATGAGAGAACCCGCCGGGGAAGGGGTTGCATCGCAGGCGCATGTTCGTTGAAGTGGTGCGATGACAAACGACACCTCGGCTCCACCCGCTCAGGAGAAGCCCGGTCTGAAGCGTGCGGTCGGCACCTGGCTGCTCTTCGCTTTCATCGTCGGAGACACCCTCGGCGCGGGCATCTACACACTCGTCGGCACGATGTCGAAGGACGTCGGCGGCGTCATCTGGCTGCCCCTGCTCATCGCCCTCGTCGTCGCCCTCCTGACGGCGGGCACCTACGCCGAGCTGATCACGAAGTACCCCCACGCCGGCGGCGCGGCGCGCTACGTCGACAAGGCGTTCGGTCGCCCGTTCCTGTCGTTCCTCATCGGCTTCCTCATGATGGCGTCCGGCATCACGACCGCGGCGGCCCTCGCGAACGCGTTCGCGGGCGACTACTTCGCGGCGCTGTTCAACCTCCCGCCGATCCCCGTCGCCCTCGGTTTCATCGTCGTGCTGACGCTGATCAACCTGCGCGGCGTGAAGGAGTCCCTCGCCGCGAACATGGTCGCGGCGATGATCGAGGTCACCGGCCTCATCATCATCATCGTCATCGCCGGGATCGTCTTCGGCAGCGGTGGAGGCGAGCCCTCGCGCATCTTCGAGTTCGCGCCCGATGTGGCTCCGCTGCAGGGCGCGTTCGCGGCATCCATCGTCGCGTTCTTCTCGTTCCTCGGCTTCGAGGCCGCGGCCAACATGGCTGAAGAGGTCAAGAACCCGACGCGGTCCTACCCGCGGGCTCTGTTCGGTGCGATCCTCACGGCTGCCGTCGTGTACCTGCTCATCGCCGTGGGCGCTGTCATCGTGGTCGACCCGAACGTCCTCGGGGCGTCGTCGGCTCCTCTGCTGGAGGTCGTGAAGGCGAGCGGCGCGGCCCTGCCGCCGTGGCTGTTCAGCGTCATCGCGCTGATCGCGATCGCGAACGGTGCGCTGCTGTTCATGGTCATGGCGAGCCGCGTCGGGTACGGCCTTGCCGAGTCGGGCCTGCTGCCCCACGCCTTCGGCAAGGTCCTTCCGAAGCGTCAGACGCCGTGGGTCTCGATCATCGTGGTCGCCGGTGTGACGATGCTGCTCAGCGTGATCGGCGACATCGGGACGCTCGCGAACACGACGGTGCTGCTGCTTCTGCTGGTCTTCATCTCGGCGAACGTCAGTGTCCTCGTGCTGAAGAAGGACAAGGTCGAGCACTCGCACTTCTCCGTCCCGCGCATCGTGCCGATCCTCGCGATCATCGCGTCGATCGTGCTGCTCACCCAGCAGGAGGGTCCGGTCTGGCTCGGCACCGCGGTGTACGTCGTGGTCGGCGCCGTCCTGTTCTTCTTCGCGCGCGCCGGACGCCGTCGCGGCGACCGCAAGATCGCCGAGCGGACGGGTGCCATCCCCACGGTGGGCGGTCGGTGACTGAAAGGGTCAGCACGTGCTGTATAGTCAGCGTGTGCTGACCCTTTCGTCTCGTCTCGACGTCATGAATCGCCTGGGGCGCGCGATGGCCGACCCGTCGCGGTCCCGCATCCTGCTGTCACTCCTGGAGCGACCCGGCTACCCCGCCGATCTCGCCCGCGACCTCGAGCTCACGCGGACCAATGTGTCCAACCACCTCGCATGCCTGCGCGGCTGTGGCCTCGTCGTCGCGACGCCCGAGGGTCGGCGCACGCGGTACGACATCGCCGATCCGCATCTGACCGCCGGGCTCGCTCAGCTGCTCGACGCTGTCGTGGCGGTCGACGCCGGCGAAGAGTGCGCGATCGACGGATGCCGGTGTTGCGGGTGACGGCTCTCGCTGAGGCGCCCCGGAGAGAGCTGCTGCGCCGCCGCATCCGCTGGATCGTCGCCGCCACGATCGCGTACAACCTCATCGAGGCCGTGGTCGCGGTGACGGCCGGGACGATCGCCTCGTCCGCCGCGCTGATCGGTTTCGGGCTCGACTCGACCATCGAGGTGCTGTCGGCGGCCGCGGTGGCGTGGCAGTTCACGCGGCGCGACCCGGAGCGCTGGGAACGGGGGACACTGCGGGTTATCGCGGTCGCTTTCTTCGCTCTCGCGACCTACGTCACCGTGTCGTCGGTGACGGCGCTGGTCCTTCGCAGCGAACCCGACATCTCTCCGATCGGGATCGTGCTCACGGCGGTGAGTGTGCTCGTCATGCCGTTCCTCTCGCTCGCCGAGCGTCGCGCCGGCAGGGAGCTGGGTTCAGCGACGGCGGTGGCGGATTCCAGACAGACCCTCATCTGCACCTATCTCTCGGCCGCGGTCCTCGTCGGGCTCGTGGTGAACGCCGCATTCGACTGGTGGTGGGCGGATGCCGTCGCCGGCCTGATCATCGCGGTGTTCGCGGTGCGCGAGGGCGTCGAGGCGTGGCGCGGTGACGCGTGCGCGACGTCGGTGGGGATGCTGCTGGAGGACGAGCACGACCACTGATCCGGTCTCGTCAGCTCGACGGTCGGACGCCTGCGGGCACTCGCACGGTTGCGCGCAGTCCCCCCGTCGACCGCGCCGCGAGCGTCAACTCGCCCCCGTGAGCTCCGACGATCGCGCTGACGATCGCCAATCCGAGCCCGTTCCGCTCATGATCGGACCGGCGGATGCGGGCTGTGCCGCGCTGGAACGGTTCGGCGAGCGTAGCGACCGCGGCCGGGTCGAGTCTCACGCCGCCGTTCTCGACGATCAGGACCGCGGCACCGCTATCGCGGTGAGTGGAGACCGTCACAGGTTCAGCCGCATCGCCGTGGATCAGAGCGTTCTGCAGGAGGTTCAGCACAACCTGTCCGAGCAGGCCGGCCGACCCGGACACGGTCGTCTCGTCGCCGCGGACGATCAACTCGACGCCCCGGGCTTCGGCGAGAGGCAGCAGGGTTTCGACGGCGTCCTCTGCGAGCAGAGACAGATCGACGGATGCCTGGGGGAACCCGCCCCGGTCCGCACGCCCGAGGAGCAGCAGCCCCTCGACCAGTTCGACGCCGCGCTCGTTGACTGCGGTGAGGCGGTCGAGGAGATCATCGACGTCACGATCGGGGTCCGACCGGGCGACGTCGAGCAGGGTCCGCGTGATCGCGAGCGGAGTGCGCAGCTCGTGGGATGCGTTGGTCGCGAACCGTCGCTGCTCCTCGACCTGCGATTCGATGCGCTGCAGCATCCCGTCGAAGGAATCCGCGAGCTCGCGGAACTCGTCTCGCCGACCTTTCATCCGGACGCGCGTCGACAGGTCCCCGGTGTCGGCTCGCCGCGTCGCCTGCGTCAGCAGGCGCAGCGGCGCGAGCATCCGCCCAGCGAGGAACCAACCGCCGACGGCACCGGTGACCAGCAGGGCGATCATCGCCGCTCCGGCAGGTGGTGCGAACGCGCGAAGCAGGTCGCGCTGACTGGGGGCGAAACCGGTGCCGGTGAACAGAGGCTCGTCGGGAACGTAGCGAAGCAGGAACAGCCACACGATGGTGAGGATGAGCGCGCCCGCGACGAGGACGAGCGCTACGTAGCTCAGGGTGAGCTTGATGCGGGCGCTGAGTCCAGGCGGCCGCGTCACGCGGACGCCTCGATGCGATACCCGACGCCCTGCTCGGTGACGATCAGCCACGGCTCGCCGAGTCGTTTGCGGAGCGCCGACACGGTGATGCGCACGGCGTTGGTGAAGGGGTCGGCGTTCGCGTCCCAGGCCTGCTCGAGCAGGGACTCCGCGCTGACGACCCCGCCCTCGGCCGCGACGAGAACGTCGAGCACGGCGAACTGCTTGCGCGTGAGCGCGACGTAACGACCGTCCCGATAGACCTCGCGCCGGAACGGGTCGACGCGGAGCCCGCCGTACTCCCGAACGGGGGGCCGCACCGACGCGCGGCGCCGGTCGAGGGCGCGCAGGCGGAGGACGAGCTCACGAAGCTCGAACGGTTTGGTGAGGTAGTCGTCGGCTCCGAGCTCGAACCCGGACTCCTTGTCGTCGAGGCGGTCCGCGGCCGTCAGCATGAGGATCGGCATCCCGCTGCCGGAGTCGACGATCGAGCGGGCGACCTCATCTCCGGATGGCCCCGGGATGTCGCGGTCGAGGATCGCGATGTCATACGAGCCCACGGCGAGGAGCTCGAGCGCCGTGTCACCGTCGCCGGCGATGTCGGCCGCGATCGCCTCGAGGCGCAGACCGTCGCGGATGGCTTCCGCCATCAGGGGTTCGTCCTCGACGATCAGCACACGCACGTGTCGATCGTACGAAGCCGGCCGTATCGCCGGCGTATTGATTTCCGCGTACGCCCTCGCAACACCGCGACCCGTGGGATGGGGGCATGAGATCCACGGCCCTTCTTGCTCCGCTCGTGTTCGTGCTTGCCGTCGTCGTCGGGACGGCGGGATGCGCCGCCGCGGGGTCGGGCGGAAGCACCGGCATCCGTCCCGTCCTCTCGCCGATCGACCAGGGAGAGGTCCCCGACGACACGACCGTCTACGACACGGACGTCCCTGCCGTCGCCCGGCTCGACGGCGACCTGCGCGCTGCCCTGACCGCGGCATCCGACCGGGCGGCGGGCGAGGACATCACGCTCCGGATCAACAGCGGGTGGCGCTCGCCGGAGATGCAGGAACGTCTGCTGCGCGACGCCGTCTCGACGTACGGGTCGCTCGACGAGGCATCGCGCTGGGTGGCGACTCCCGAGACGTCGGCGCACGTGTCGGGCGACGCCGTGGACGTGGGCCCGTTCGACGGCGCCTACTGGCTCGATCTTCACGGGGCCGAGTTCGGCCTGTGCCGGACGTACGTCAACGAACCCTGGCACTTCGAGCTCCGCCCCGATGCGCCGATGGTCGGATGCCCGGACCAGTACCTCGATCCGACCGAGGATCCGCGGATGGCGGGATGATCCGATCCGGGTCGCGCGCGCAGCCGTAGGCTGGCTCGCATGAGCGACGGCGCAGGCGAGAACTGGTCCCGGAACATCCGCTACTCGGCTGAGCGGTTCGTCGCGCCGCGGACGGTCGACGAACTGCGCGAGGTGGTCGCCGCATCCGATTCGGTGAAGGCGCTGGGCTCGCGTCACTCGTTCACACGCATCGCCGATACGGCGGGGACGTTGGTGTCGACGGCTGAGCTCGACCTTCCGATCCGAGTGGATGCCGCGCAGAAGCGGGTGCGCGTCGGCGGCGGCGTTCGCTACGGAGAGCTGGCGCAGGAGCTCGACCGGCAGGGGTGGGCGCTCGCGAACCTGGCGTCGCTGCCGCACATCTCGGTCGCCGGCGCCGTCAGCACGGGCACGCACGGGTCGGGCGTGGGCAACCGCTCGCTCGCCGCGGCGGTGACAGGCCTCGAGCTGGTCACTTCGACGGGCGAGCTGGTTCAGCTGACCGAACGCGACGACGCGCTCGCGGGGGCCGTCGTCGGTCTCGGCGCACTCGGGATCGTGACGACCGTCGAACTCGCGATCGAGCCGTCGTACGAGGTCTCGCAGACGGTCTACGAGAACGTGCCGCTCGAAGCGGTCCGCAAGAACTTCGACGTCATCGCCGGTTCGGCGTACAGCGTCTCGTTCTTCACGACGTTCCGCGAGGACATGTACGTCGACCAGGTGTGGTGCAAGGAGCGGACGGATGCCGCGGCGACCCCGATCCCCGCGGCGCTGCGCGATCGCGAGGCGTCGGGCGCCCGGCATCCGCTCCCCGGTGTCTCTGCCGCGTCGTGCACCGTGCAGGGCGGGAAGGCGGGGCGCTGGCTCGACCGTCTGCCGCACTTCAAGCTGGAGTTCACGCCGTCGAACGGCGAGGAACTGCAGTCGGAGTTCCTGTTGCCGTTCGCCGACGCGGTGGCCGCGTTCGACGCGGTGCGAGAGCTGAAGGATCGGCTGAAGCCCGTCCTTCAGGTGTGCGAGGTGCGCACGATCGCCGGCGACGACCTGTGGCTCTCGCCCAGCTCGGGCCGAGACTCGGTCGCGTTCCACTTCACCTGGACCGACGACGAGGCCGGGGTGGCCGAGGTGCTGCCCGAGCTCGAGGCCGCGCTGGCGCCCTTCGGTGCCCGGCCGCACTGGGGCAAGGTCTTCACCCCGCGCGATCCCGCGGAGCTGTACCCGCGGTGGGCGGAGTTCGTCCAGCTGCAGCGGGCGCTGGATCCTCGCGGTGCGTTCGTGAACGACTACCTCCGCGCGGTCGGACTGTAGGGCGGGCGGGGCGCTCCTGGCTCGTCGCTCGCGGCGCGAGGCTCAGGGTCGTGTGTTCGTGGTCGTGGATCGCACGGGATCGGCGTCAGTCAAAAGGGCGCCGGGTCGCCGGGCGTTGTGGCGGCAGCGTTGAAGGCGACGGCCGGGGTGGGTGCGTCTTCTCTGTAGGTCCTGCCGAGGGGTGAGGTCCATTCGAGGACTCCACCCGACAGTTGTCGGACTCTCCAGGCGGTGAATTGCTTCATCGAATGATGTCTCTGGCACAGATGCGCGAGGTTGGAGAGTTCCGTCCGCCCGCCCAGCGCGTAGTCGTGCGTGTGGTCGACTTCGCAGCGGATCGCGGCGACCCGGCATCCGGGGAACCGGCAATGCTGGTCCCGGGCTTGCAGGAACCGTCGCATCCCGGACGGGACACGGTACGAATCCGTCGACACGGTGACTCCGGTGGTCGGGTCGTGGAACAGGCGCTCCCATGTGTGCGTCGCACCGGCGAGAAGGCGGGCGGTGGCCGGGTCGATGGGCGAGCGGCCGGCAAGATCGCACGGACCGTCGTCCGCTCCGGTGAGTGTCGCCGCAGGGACGAGCACTTGCACGCGGGCGCAGATCGCGCCCAACGGCCCGGCG
This sequence comes from Microbacterium sp. LMI1x-1-1.1, assembly GCF_040676205.1. Taxonomy (NCBI): domain Bacteria; kingdom Bacillati; phylum Actinomycetota; class Actinomycetes; order Micrococcales; family Microbacteriaceae; genus Microbacterium; species Microbacterium sp. LMI1x-1-1.1. Next base: position 449,176 of record NZ_JBEGHM010000001.1, on the reverse strand, counting down.
GTCGTGTCGCGGGTGTCGTCCAACGCCGGTGTGCCGGCGAGGAGCAGGTCGGCGAACACGTCGGCCCGGACCTGATCGGTGGTGCGCGCGTCGGTCGCGACGACCTCCGAGTTCGCGGCGCGTTCGTCCCTCGTGTCGACGATCGCCCGCGCCTGCTGCGTGAGCCGATCGTGGATCCCCTCCGCAATCACGGTCGGGAGAGTCGCGATCAGATCCGACATCCCCTCCCGCCCCGGGATCAACCGCACGCACCGCCCCGCCGCGGCCTCTTCGTGCCTTTCCGCGAACGATCGCGGGTGCATCCGGTGCGCGAGGATTTCCAGCTCACCTCGCACCCGGTTCGGCGTCTCGCCTTCGCACCGTTCGATCGCAATGGCTTCGAACTCAGCCCACAACTCGGCCGGCAGGTTCACCCCAGCGTCGACGATCGCCCTCACATGCCCCTGCACGATCCGGCCGGCCTCCCACGCGGCTACCGCCGCGGGGAACCCTTCGATCGTCACCCGGGCCTCGCCGATCCGACGCTGCACGGTGCGGTCGGTGGTCCGCATCGCCCCGGCGACTTCGGCCGAGATAGACCGCAGCACCATGTCGTGCAGGGTCACTCTCGCGTTCGAGTGCGCGCCCTGTTCCTCCGCCAACCGGCCCGCGGCAGCGAGCGTACGGAGCTGCGCGATCTGCACGGCGGCCATCCGCCGCTCCACGTCCTCGACGTCCGCGACGATCCCCGCGATGGCGGCGAGATACGCATCGCCACCGGGGGTTTCCATCGCTTCCGCCATACCTGCACTCTCGCACCAACCTCCGACACCCAGACCCTGAAAACCGCCGGAATCCACGCTCCGGCGACACCTTGCAGATGAGAGATCGTTCATCTTCGGAGGCGTTGCGGTACCGAGCACCTCGTCGACGCAGACCCCTGTCTTTGCGGCATCCTGAAACCACCCCACGAGCGCTCCCAGAGGACCGATGCCCCACCTCCGCACCCGACCCGGCGACCACGACGCGACGGTCAGCTTCTTCATCGTCCGCACCGACGGCCCGGAAGCGCGCCTGACCTACCACCTGCACCTCAAGGCGCAGAAGCTCATGATGTTCGGCGGACATATCGAGCGCGACGAGACACCCTGGGCCGCGGTGCTGCGCGAGCTCGTCGAGGAGTCCGGCTACCAGCCGTCGCAGGTGCGCGTCCTGCAGCCGCGCGTCCGGATCAGGCAGGTGACGGATGCCGCGGCCCACCCGGTCCCCGTGATGTCGTCCACCGCCTGCACCTCCGCCGAACCGGCACACTTCCACACCGATCTGCTCTACGCCCTCGTCACCGACGAGGAGCCGGTGGGCGCACCGGATGCCGGTGAATCCACCGATATCCGCGTGGTCACGCGCAGCGAACTCGACCGCATCCCCGACGAGGACATCGTGGAGATGTGGCGCGAGGCCGGACGGTTCATCCTCGACGAGATCCTCGACGCCTGGGAACCCGTTGCGATGGCCGACTACCCGGTCGCCGCGCCGCTCGTCGGCTGAGCGTCAGGCCTCGTCCGTCTCGACGTCGCCGTTCGCGATGGCGTCGGCGTAGGTGCGCAGGTCCGGACCCGGCTCCCAATCGATGAACTTGTCCTTCAGCGTGCCGGTCAATGCCGCGAAGGCCTCGTCCGAGGTCATCGCGCCCGACCCCGCGAGGTCCACGACGGCCTCCCGTAGGACGCGGTCGGCGTCGTCGAGGATCTTGCCGCGTGCTTCGTCGTTCCATCGGATCTCTGAGCTCTTCATGCCGGGACGGTAGCCCGCCGGCAGACACCGCAATCCGGGGTTGCGCTCCTACGCACGATGCGCTTGCGCTCCGTACCCCATCGCCGCACCCCTGGCAACCGCATACCTCGTACCCGGCCAAGGCCGAAGGATGGCCGAAGCGGTCGAAGCTCGACTCCTCGGGTGGATCTGCCCGGTCGGGCTCCCGCAGGAGGAGTCGCCGTGAGCAGCACCACATCCCGAGGCGTCGCCGTCGTCACCGGCGGCAGTGCAGGACTCGGCCGCTCGATCGTCCGCGAGCTCGCCGACCGCGGCTGGGACGTCGCCGTCCTCGCCCGCGGCCGTGACGGGGTGGATGCCGCCACCGCCGAGGTCCGTGCGAAGGGACGCCGCGCCCACGGCATCTCGGTCGACGTCGCCGACCACGCCGCGCTCGACGCAGCCGCATCCGAGGTCGAAGCGGAGCTCGGTGAGATCGACCTGTGGGTCAACAACGTCATGACGGGGTCGATCGCCCCGTTCCTCGACACCACCCCCGAGGACTACGAGCGGGCGACGCAGGTCACCTACCTCGGCACGGTCAACGGCACCCGTTCCGCACTCCGACGGATGCGTGCGCGCGACCGCGGGCACATCATCCAGATCGGCTCGGCTCTCGCCCACCGCGGCATCCCGCTCCAGGCGGCCTACTGCGGCTCGAAGCACGCCGTCCACGGATTCACCGACTCGGTCGTCTCGGAACTCACCCACGAGAACAGCGCCGTCGCCGTCTCGATCGTCGACATGCCCGCGCTGAACACGACCCAGTTCGGCTGGGTGAAGTCGCCCTTCTCGAAGCACCCGCAGCCGGTCCCGCCGATCTATCAGCCCGAGGTCGGAGCGCGCGCCGTCGGCGACGTCGCCGACAAGCCCCGCCGCCGCACCTGGGTGGGGGAGTCGACCGTCGGACTCGTCCTCGGCACCCGCGTCGCGGGCCGTTTCATGGACTGGTACCTCGCCAAGAACGCCTGGGAGGGCCAGTTCGCCGACGACAAGGGCTCGTCGACGACACCGCCGAACCTGTACGAACCGGTTCCCGGCGATCACGGAGCCCACGGCGCATTCGACGACCGGGCGCGCGGCGAGAGCATCCAGACCCGCGCGCTGCGGCACCGGCCCGAGCTGTACTCCGCGGCATCCGTCGCCGTCGTCGCGGCACTCGCCGGGGTCGTGAAGCTGCTGCGGCGCTGAGTCCTCCCGGGCCGCGCAGGCCCCGGGTAGCATCCGTACTCGTGCCCGCCTATTTCGAACGAACCGACGTCACCAGATTCCAGCCGACGACATTCACCGGCGGAGCCTGGAACGTCACCGAGCAGCACGTCGCCCCGCCGATCGGCCTGCTCGCCCACGCGATCGAGGTCGATCACGCGGCGCGCAGCCCGCAGCCGATGCAGCTCTCGCGGCTGTCGGTGGACATCCTCGGGGTGATCCCGATCGACGAGGTCGAGGTGACCTGCAGGGTGCTGCGCCCGGGGCGGAGCATCGAGCTCGTCGAGGCGACCCTCGCGCAGGCGGGCCGGCCGGCCCTGAGCGCACGCGCCTGGCTGATGCACACGCGCGACACCGACGCGCTCGCCGGATCCGCGCACCCCGCGATGCCGCCGCGCGACGCGATCGAGCGCGTCGACCCCTCGTCGGCCTGGCCCGGTGAGTTCATCGCCACGGTGGGTGAGGTGCGCCGCAGGCAGGAGGCCCCCGGTCGCGCGTGGACGTGGATCCTCCCCGCCGTGCCGCTCCTCGAGGGCGAGGCCGTATCGACGACCGCGCGCCTCGTCTCGCTCATCGACATCGCCAACGGTGTCACCCCACGCGCCGACCCCCGCGACGTCGCCTTCCCGAACCTCGACCTCACCCTGCACCTCGTGCGGCAGCCCGAGGACGGCTGGATCGGTTTCGACACCACGGTCACCTTCGGCGCGACCGGCCTCGGTATGACCCATACGGTCCTCCACGACGAACGCGGCGTCGTCGGCTCCGTCGTCCAATCCCTCACCGTGAGGCCGCACCGATGACCCTCCCCCTCGCAGGAAAGAACGCCCTCGTCACGGGCGTCTCGCGCCGTCGCGGCATCGGCTTCGCGGTCGCCTCCCGCCTCGCCGAGCTCGGCGCGAGCGTCTTCGTGCAGCACTGGCGGCCGCACGACCTCGATCAGCCGTGGGGCGGGGACGACCTCGATGCGGTGCGCGGCGGCATCCGCTCTTCCCTCGTCGGCGACGCGAGCTTCGGCGACGTTGAGGCGGATCTGACGGATGCCGATACGGTCCCCGGTCTCATCGACGCCGCATCCGCGCTCACCGGGCGCCTCGACATCCTCGTGTGCAACCACGCCAAGAGCGGCGACGACGGCAGCATCCTCGACATGACCGCCGACCGGCTCGACGCGTTCTGGGAGACGAACACCCGCTCGACGCTGCTGCTCACCGCCGAGTTCGCCCGCCGTCTGGCGCCGCCGCAGTCGGGTCAGCGGCGCCCGGGCGATGCGATCGAGGGCGCGAAACCGTACGCCGAGCCGACCGGTCGCGTGTTTTGGATGACCTCGGGGCAGGGCCACGGCGCGATGCGCGGCGAGGTCGCGTACGCGACGAGCAAGGCGGCGCTCGCAGGCATCACCCGCACGGTCGCGGCGGAACTGCTCGAACTCGGGATCGTCCTGAACACCGTCAACCCGGGCCCCGTCAACACGGGCTACATGGACCCCGACACCGCCGACCGCGACACCTCCGCGCTCGAGGAGTGGCTCGGATCGACGCCGTTCGGCCGGGTCGGCGTTCCGACCGATCCCGCCGCGCTCATCGGCTGGCTGTCGACCACCGAGGGCGCCTGGATCGTCGGGCAGGTGCTCACCAGCGACGGCGGCTTCAGCCTGTAAGGCGACATCCGCACGACGCCTGGTGCAGGAGTCGCCTCACCTGGGCTCGCAGGCATCACCCGCACCTCGAGTCGTGCATTCGTCACCGAGACCTGGCGCGAGCACGGCCGATGTGGTGTGTTCGGCGTCGGACGCTGCGGGGACTCGTCCGTTCCGGGGCAGTCGTTCTGCGAGTCGTACACGACGACGTTCGCGGGTTTCCGCATGGACGTGTGGCCCTGGCTCATCGCCGTCGTCGCCATCGTGCTGGTGGCCGCCGTCATCGCGGTCCGTCGCCGCGGCGACCCGGCGGCTTAGAGTCTCTTCAGCACCCGTCACCGACGATGGGTGCGGCGGAGGAGACGCACGCATGACAACGGATGCCGCGGACGCGATCGTCGTCGGAGCGGGACTCGCGGGGCTGGTCGCCGCCTCCGAGCTCCTCGACGCCGGCAAGCGTGTCCTCATCGTCGAGCAGGAGCCCGAGGCGAGCTTCGGCGGGCAGGCGTGGTGGTCGTTCGGCGGCCTGTTCCTCGTCGATTCGCCCGAGCAGCGGCGCCTCGGGGTGAAGGACTCGCTCGAGCTCGCCCGGCAGGACTGGTTCGGCTCCGCCGGCTTCGACCGGCCCGAGGACCGCTGGCCGCGCGCGTGGGCCGAGGCGTACCTCGAGTTCGCCGCGGGTGAGAAGCGGGCATGGCTGCGTGAGCGCGGCATCCGCTTCTTCCCCGTCGTCGGCTGGGCCGAGCGCGGCGGCGATCGCGCGACGGCGCACGGCAACTCCGTGCCGCGGTTCCACATCACGTGGGGCACCGGGCCCGGCGTCCTCGAACCCTTCGTCCGCCGCGTGCTCGCGGGTGTCGCAACCGGTCGCGCCCGCATCGCCTTCCGGCACCGGGTCGACCGGCTCGAGGTCGAGGGCGGCGCGGTCGTCGGCGTGAGCGGCGCGGTCCTCGCCCCCGACACCGCTGAGCGCGGCGCCCCGAGCAACCGCGACGAGACGGGCGAGTTCTCGTTCCGCGCCGGCGCGGTGCTCGTCTCGAGCGGCGGCATCGGCGGCAACCACGACCTGGTCCGCGCGCAGTGGCCCGCCCGCATGGGGCGTGCGCCCGAGACGATGCTCTCCGGCGTTCCCGCGCACGTCGACGGACGGATGCTGGGGGTCGCCGAGACCGCCGGAGCCCACCTCATCAACGGCGACCGCATGTGGCACTACGTCGAGGGCATCCAGAACCACAGCCCGGTGTGGCCGCGCCACGGCATCCGCATCCTGCCGGGTCCCTCATCACTGTGGCTGGATGCCACCGGTCACCGCCTGCCCACCCCGCTGTTCCCGGGCTTCGACACGATCGGCACGCTCGAACACATCGTGCGGGGAGGCCACGACCACAGCTGGTTCGTGCTCAACCAGGCGATCCTGAAGAAGGAGTTCGCGCTGTCGGGCAGCGAGCAGAACCCCGACCTCACCGGGAAGGACGTGCGACTCCTCGCGCAGCGGCTGAAGGGTGACCGGGCGACGGCACCCGTCGAGGCGTTCAAGGAGCGCGGCGCGGACTTCATCGTCGCCGACACGGTTCCGCAGTTGCTCGAGCGGATGCGGGCGGCATCCGCTCTGCTCGACATCGATCGCGTGCGCCTCGAACTCGAGGGCCGCGACCGCGAGATGACGAATCCGTTCACGAAGGACGCGCAGGTCACCGCGGTCCGGCAGGCGCGACGCTACCGCGGCGACAAACTGCTGCGCGTCGCGACGCCGGGCCCGATCGCCGACCCGAAGAACGGACCGCTCATCGCGGTGAAGCTGCACGTCATCACGCGCAAGAGTCTCGGCGGCATCGAGACCGACCTGTCCGGCCGTGCGCTCGCCGCATCGGGGGAGCCGATCCCGGGCCTGTACGCCGCAGGTGAGGCGAGCGGCTTCGGCGGGGGCGGCGTGCACGGGTACCGTGCGCTCGAGGGCACCTTCCTCGGCGGCTGCATCTTCTCGGGACGCGTCGCCGGCCGCGCGATGGCCGCCGCCGTCTGATCCGCGCGCGTTCCCCTGTCGCAACACGCCGCACGGAGCCGCACTCTGTGACAGGCGAGCGGCGTCCTAGGCGACGGCGCCGGTCTGCGGCGGCTGGATCGGGGTGGAGCCGGTCAAAGGGAGCACGATCGACTCGGCGAGGGGGCGCGCCGCCTCGCGAAGCTGGTCGAGCGCGCTGCGGGTGCGTGCTTTCACCGTGGCCAGGGGAGTGCCCGTCATCTCGGCGATCTCGGGCTGGCTGTGGCCGCCGAAGTAGGAGAGCGAGACGACCTGTTCCTGCTCGTCGGGGAGCTTCCGAAGGGCCCGGTGATTGGCCGCGGTGCGATCCGGGGTGTGCGCCTCGGCGCCGGCGGGCCGCGCGTCGCGCAGGCTCTCGACGGCGTGCCGGTGGACGATGGCCAGGATCCAGGTGCGCGGGGACGTCCGGCGCGCCGAGTATCGTCGCGACTCGTTCCACACCGACACGAAGGCGCTCTGCAGCACCTGCTCGGCGAGATGTCGGTCATCGGTCACGCGCACGGCGACGGCGAACGCCGCCGCGGATGTCGCGTCGTAGAGACGCGTGAAAGAGGCGACGTGGCCGGATGCCGACCGGGCGATGAGTCGCGCCAGCGCGGCATCCGTCGCGGACGCGGGTGTTTCGGACATGACTGAATGGTGCGCTTCCGCGACCCCCGCAACGAGCGCTTGCCGCACGCTCGGGAGAGTGCTAGGAGATTCCATTCATGTGAATCGCTTCACGTGTCGTCAGCGCACCGCTGCCCCGAGCGTCGCCATCAGGCGCGCCACCTGCATCGCGAGGACCACGCGGTAGAGCGGTGCCATCACCCAGCCGAACGCACTCCGTCGACGGGAGTAGGTGCGCTCCCAGGAGTAGTCGATGTGCACCGTCGTCCCGCCGGCGGCGGGCTCCAGACGCAGGCCGATGCGTCGCGTGTTCGCCTTCGGTGCGTCGGGGTAGCGGAACGTCCACGTCACGAGGTGCGCCTCGGCATCCATCGTCCGCGAGATGGACAGGCGACGGAACGCCGGCTTCGCCTCGACGTCGTCGCGAGGCGCTCCGGCCCATCCGCCGTCGGGTGCCTCGCTCACGTGCCCGACCGACTCCTCCCACTCCGGCACTCGCTCGGGGTCGGACACGAGCGCCCAGGTCTCGTGGACGGGTGCGGCGACGAACGACGCGGCAGACCGGGCGAGCGGATGCCGCCGCCGCACCGTCGTCGCCGGCGGCAGCGCGCCGGCGGCATCGAGTCGCGCACGCAGATCGTCCACCGTCAGGTCCAGCCGGCGCAGCAGGGCCTCGATCGCACCGCTCGGCTCGTCGAGGAGTCGGCGCAGGATGCCGGAGCTCGTCCCGTCTCCCGGTGAGGTCAGCACCCGCTCTGCCACCGGAGACCACGCCCATCCGGCCGAGGGTCCGACCGCGATGGGGCCGGGCGAGAGGGCAGCCCCCGCTGCGCCGAGCGCGGCGAGGTGTGCGGCTTCCTCCGCGGCGACGGCCTCACGGACGGTCGTGATCGTCGCCCCCGCCGCTCGCAGGACCTGACCGGCATCCGCCTCGTCGAGGGTGAGGGCGAGGAACAGGTGCTCGACGCCGAGTTCGGTGCGGCCCGTGCGGGATGCCTCTTCCATTGCGTAGCGCGTGAGGCGATGCGCGTTCCCCAACGCCGTGGTCATCTTGCTCATGCTCTCCTCCGGGGGACCTCGATGGTCGGATCGATCCGCTTCGCATACTTCTTGTGCACGGCCTGGCGGGTGACGCCGAGCGCATCGGCGATGCCCTGCCACGACATGCCGCCGCGCAGGGCGGCCTCGACCTGCCGGAGTTCGAGAGTGTCGGCGAGGATGCGGAGCGATGCGACGGCGCGGAGTCCCGCGCGGGGGTCCGTCGTGTCGCTCGCGACCTCGATCGCGCTGGGAGTGTCCATGAAGCAACCTTGGTTGACAGAGCGACGAGTTGTCAACCTTCGTTGCTCGACATGGACACCGATGCCGCATCCGCGGCGATTCGTCAAGGCATAGGGATCGCTCATCCTGCGGTGGAAAAGTGACACCCATGACCGTTCCCACCATCACACTCAACGACGGACACACCATCCCCCAGCTGGGCTTCGGCGTCTTCCAGGTCGACCCGGCCGAGGCCGAGCGCATCGTCAGCGTCGCCCTCGAAGCCGGCTACCGCCACATCGACACCGCCGCCGTCTACGGAAACGAAGAGGGCGTCGGCCGTGCGATCGCGGCCTCCGGCATCCCCCGCGACGAACTGTTCATCACCACGAAGCTGTGGAACTCCGAGCAGGGCACCGACACCCCCCGCCCGGCGATCGAGGCGAGCCTTCAGAAGCTCGGACTCGACTACGTCGACCTGTACCTGATCCACTGGCCGCGTCCCGACAAGAACCGTTACGTCGAGACCTGGCAGCAGTTCGAGACCTTCCGGTCCGAGGGTCTGACGCGCTCGATCGGCGTCTCCAACTTCCACCAGCCGCACCTGGAGCGACTGTTCGACGAGACCGACACCGTGCCGGCCGTCAACCAGATCGAGCTGCACCCGGCGTTCGCGCAGCGCGAGCTCCGCGCGTTCCAGGAGCCCAAGGGCATCCACACCGAGTCGTGGGGCCCCCTCGGGCAGGGCAAGTACGACCTGTTCGGCGAGAAGGCCGTGGCGGATGCCGCCGAGGCCCACGGCGTGAGCCCAGCTCAGGTCGTCATCCGCTGGCACCTGCAGGAGGGCCTCATCGTCTTCCCCAAGTCCTCGACGCCCGAGCGCATCGCGACGAACTTCGACGTGTTCGGCTTCGAGCTGAGCGCTGACGAGGTCGCCGGTATCAACGCGCTCGACCGCGGCCAGCGTGTCGGTGCCGACCCGGACACCGCCACCTTCTGATCCATCCACGAGGGGAGGGCGCCGAGGAATCGGCGCCCTTTTCTTGTGCGACCCCCCTTTCGGCTCCCAGGGTGGGCTCGGTACAATCGATCGTCCTCGAATCGATTCGAAATCCCCCGAAGCCCCGAAAGCCCGCATGGCCACCTCTTTGACGACGGGCCGCCCCTGGCGCGTCATCCTCCTGTTCACCCTGCCGCTCATGATCGGCAACGTGGTGCAGCAGATGTACCACTTCGCCGACACGATCGTCGTGGGTCGGCTGCTCGGCGTCGACGCGCTCGCCGCCGTCGGCGCCACCGGGAGTCTGCTCTTCCTCCTGCTCGGCTTCGCGTGGGGACTGACCTCGGGTTTCGCCATCCCGACCGCGCAGGCCTACGGAGCGATGGATGCCGCGGGCGTCCGCCGGTCGGTCGCGACCGGCGCGTTCCTCAGCGGCATCACGACGATCCTCCTGACCGTCGGCGCCCCCCTCATCGCCGAGCCGGCACTCGTCGCGCTGCAGACTCCGCGCGAACTCCTCGCCGACGCGACGGTGTTCACCCAGATCAGCTTCCTCGGCGCCGGTGCGCTGATGTTCTTCAACTTCCTCTCCGCCGTCATCCGGGCCATCGGCGACTCGCGGACGCCCCTCATCTTCCTCATCGTCTCGTGCGGGCTGAACGTCGTGCTCGTCATCGCCGCCATCGCCTGGCTCGGCATGGGCGTCGCCGGAGCGGCCCTCGCGACGGTGATCGCGCAGGCGACGTCGGTGCTCCTGTGCCTCGAGTTCGTGCGCCGCCGCATCCCCGAACTGCACCTGCGCCGCGAGGACTGGCGCATCACCCGCGCCGACATCGTCGCGCACCTGCGCCTCGGCCTCCCCATGGGGTTCCAGGCGTCGATCATCGCGATCGGTGCGCTCACCGTGCAGGTCGCGCTCAACACACTAGGCGGCGAGGCGATCGCCGCCTACACCGCGGCATCCCGCGTCGACGGTCTCGCCGTCGCCCTCCTGCAGTCCATGTCGCTCGCCGTCTCGATGTACGTCGCGCAGAACTACGGCGCCGGTCGCCCCGACCGCATCCGCCGGGGCGTCGTGCAGGCGACGTGGATCGCGCTCGGCACGGCGGTGGCCCTCGGCATCCTGCTGATCTCCTTCGGCGGTCCCATCGTCCGGATCTTCGTCGGCGATGGCGCGGACGAGGTCATCCATCTGGCCGTCTCGATGCTCGTGATCAACGGCCTGAGCTACACGGCCCTCGGCGTGCTGTTCGTCACACGCGGTGCGCTGCAGGGACTCGGCAACGCCGTCATCCCGACGGTCACGGGCGTCGTGGAGCTCATCGCGCGCGCGGCCGCGGCAATCCTGCTCGGGTCGCTGTTCGGCTTCATCGGCGTCGCATGGTCGAACCCGCTCGCCTGGATCTCGGCCGCCGTCATCCTCATCCCGTCGTACATCCGCGCGCACAAGACGCTCGCGACAATGCCGATGGCGCCCATGACGATCACCCCGACGACCCCGATCGCGGTCATCGGCCCGGTCGACGGATCCATGACGGTCGAGACGGTCGTCACGCAGCCGGTGCCGCTGCCGCAGCATCCGTCCCGCATGCGTCAGGCGCTCCGGCGTCGCCCCCGCGCTCCGCGTCGGCTCTCGCGCAAGCGCTGACCCCGCGGCGCCTCGCGCGGGTGCCGGCGCCGAGGTCCCACTCCGGACGGGTACGGGCCCGCCATTCCCGGCCCGATCGGGACCTCGATCGGGCCCCAGGCCGCGGCCTGCGCGTCAGGAGGTCGCGCCGTCCTCCAGACGCGCCCGTGCGCGGTCGTGGCGGCGGCCGATCTCGACCAGTCCGGTCGCGGCCCCCAGGCCCATCGGGGGAGTGTCGACGTAGATCGACTCCGCGGCCGCGACCCGGTAGGTCTCGTGCCACACGCCGATCGCGCCCGGGTGCTTCCGCGCGTTGCGGTTGAAGCTCGTCCACGCGGGGCGGTGCGCCTGCTCGGGCGCCGACGCGTAGGCGTAGAGCTTCTCAAGCGACGACCAGTACTGCACGAGGTACGGCCCGCGGCGTCCGAGGAGCATCGTCGAACCGAGCAGGCCTGACTCGGGGTCGCTGAACAGCTCGCCGAGCATCTTCGGCATGCTGGCGGACACCGGCATCCACACGTCGGGACGCCACCACTTCTTGATCGTCATACCGATGTGGAAGACGACGAGTTCGCCGTCGTACGAGTGGGTCATGCGGGCCATGTCGACGCCTTTCGATAGTGTCGCTATCTAGAATGGATAGCGGTACTATCGATGTCAAGGGGGAATCGATGCGGATCTCAGAACTCTCCGCCGAGACGGGCGTCCCGGTCGCGACGATCAAGTACTACCTGCGCGAGAAGCTGCTCCCCGAAGGTGAGCGGACCTCTCCGACGCAGGCCGTGTACGGCCCTGCACACGTTGAAAGGCTGCGGCTGATCCGCGCGCTCGTCGACTCCGGCGTCGGGATCGCCGCCTCGCGACAGGTCATCGCCGCGCTCGACGATCCGCCCGCCAACCCGAACCATCTCCTGGGAATGGCGCATGCCGCCGTCTCGCCGCCGGCGCTCGACGATCTCGATCTGTCGGCGGCCGAAGCGCTGATCTCGCGGTGGGGATGGAACCCCGACGCCTGCGGTCCGCAGCAACTCGCCGGCGTCGCCCGTGCTCTCGACACCCTCGATCGGGCCGGCTTCACCGTGCCCGAGGCCACCATGGACGCCTACCTCGCCGGCATCCGTCGGATGGTCGACGCGGAGATCGACGCGATCCCCACGACGTCGACCGACGCGGCAGTGCGGTACGTCGTGCTGGGGACGGTGCTCGTCGAACCGCTCCTCCTCGCTCTCCGTCGCGTCGCCGAGGAGTTCGTCTCGGGCGACCGGTACGGCGACGCGGTTTCCTGAGATAAACCTGGGGGTGCACAATCGGGGGATGACGACCGTCTTCCCCGCGTTGACCGAGACCCCCGACCCGCAGTTCGTCATGGTCGGCGACGGGTACCGGATCGCGACCTACGAGTGGGGACCGGCGGATGCCCCGACGGTGCTCCTCGTGCACGGGTTCGCCTCGAGCGCGCGTGACAACTGGGTCAACACGGGCTGGGTGCGCGACCTGCTGCGTGCCGGATACCGTGTGCTCGCCGTCGACCAGCGCGGTCACGGCGCCAGCGACAAGCCGCACGAGTCGCGGGCCTACGCGCTCCGGACGATGGTCACCGACGTCGAGGCGGTGCTCGACACCTACCTCGTCGACGAAGCGCTCTACGTGGGCTACTCGCTCGGCGCCCGCGTCGGGTGGGAGGTCGCCCGCGACCTGGAGCCCCGCATCCCGCGCGTCGTCCTCGGCGGCGTCCCCGACGGCGTTCCGCTCGGACGACTCGACCTCGACCAGGTTCAGGCGTACGTCGATGAGGGCGCGCCGGTGACGGATGCCGTGACCCTGAACTACATCACCCTCACCGAGCGCGTGCCCGGCAACGACCTGCGCGCCCTGCTCGCGATCGCCCGCGGCATGCGCGCGACCGGCACGGTCGACCCCGACCCGGGCAACGCTCCCGCCCAGCCGGTGCTCTTCGCGACGGGGACGAAGGACGGCATCATCGAGGGCTCCCGCACGCTCGCGGCGGCGACCCCGCAGGGCCGGTTCGTCGAGATCCCCGACCGCCACCACTTCAACGCGCCCGGCTCCCGCGCCTTCCGCGAGGCGGCGCTGGCCTTCCTCGCCGAATAGGCGCGGCATCCGTCGAGGTCCCGTTCCGGCCGGGAATCGCCGGGGCATACGCGGCCCAATCGGGACCTCGCGGCGGACTACGCTCGCGTCATGACAGACCTCTCGTCGTGGGGCGTAGCCTCCGACTCGCCGACCGCGGCGCACTACCGCACGTTCGGCTCCGTCGAGGCCCGCGGCTCGTCCGACACATATGAGGACTGGGCCCTCGGAGTCGCGGACGACGCCGAGATGCTCGCGCTGATCGACGAGCTGCCGCGTGCGAAGCGGCAGGCGAACCTCGTTTTCGCGGCGATGCGCGTCGCCGGTGTGCCGGTCGCGTCGTGGCGCGATGCCCGCGGCGCGGCGATCGCGCGCTGGCCGCGCATCCGCGACATCGCACTCACCCACGCGACCCAGACGAACGAAGCCGCGCGCTGCGCCGTGCTGCTGCCGCAGCTCGCGCGCATCCCCGGTCCGCTCGCGCTGCTCGAGGTCGGTGCCTCCGCCGGGCTCTGCCTGTATCCCGATCGCTACGCATACCGCTACACCTCCGCCGACGGCACCGTCACGACGCTCGACCCGACGGAACCGTCCGGCGTCGCGATCGACTGCGACCTCTCGGATGCCGAGCCCCCGATGCGCCTGCCCGAGGTCGTCTGGCGCGGGGGCATCGATCTCAACCCGCTCGATCCCGCCGACCCCGACACGCTCGCCTGGCTCGACGCCCTCGTGTGGCCGGAGCACGAGGACCGGCGCGCCCGCCTCCGTGCCGCCATGGCGGTCGCGGCATCCGATCCCGCACCGATCCGCGCCGGCGATCTCAACGACCTGATCGCGGATGCCGCGGCATCCGCCCCCGTCGACGCGACCCTCGTGGTCTTCCACACCGCCGTGCTCGCCTACCTGAGTCCCGAGGATCGCGAGCGCTTCCGCCGCACGATGGCCGACACGGATGCCGTCTGGCTCTCGAACGAGGGGCTCGGCGTGTTCCCGGAGTTCGAGCGGATCGTCCCGCCGGGGGAGCGGCACCGATTCGTCCTCGCCGTGGACGGCGAGCCCGTCGCCCTCACTCACCCCCACGGCCGCAGCTACCGCGGCCTCTGATCGCGCTCCGGGGACGCCACGCGCCGCTTCGGCGGCATTCCCGCGACACCACGCGTCCCCGGAACCGACCCCCTCGCCCCGCACCCCCGCACCTGGCAACATCGGCAGAAGACACCGAGAGGATCGACCATGGCAGGCAAGACCAGTGACGGCGCCGGCTTCAGCGACGCCGAGAAGGCCGCGATGAAGCAGCGCGCCGAGGAGCTCAAGGCGATGAAGGGACTCAAGGGTCTCGCGAAGATCGAGAAGGAGAACCAGGCCTGCCTCGACGCGATCGAGGCGCTCGAGGGCACCGACCGCATCGTCGCCGAGCGACTGCACGTCGTCGTCCTCGAGGAGGCGCCGCACCTCAACCCGAAGACGTTCTATGGCTTCCCGGCCTACGCGAAGGACGGCAAGGTCGTCGTCTTCTGGCAGCCGGCATCCAAGTTCACCACCCGCTACGGCACGGTCAGCTTCGACGAGACCGCGCAGCTCGACGACGGTCCCATGTGGCCGGTCTCGTTCGCGGTGATCGAGATGACGGATGCCGTCGAGCAGCGCATCCGCGAGATGGTCAGGACCGCGGCACCGCGAGACTGACGATCCGGTCGTCGCCCTCCCGCGGGGACCCGCGTCCGTCGGTGTTGTTCGTCAGGACGAACACGGTGCCGTCCGGGCCGACGGTCACGTCACGGAGCCGGCCGTAGTCGGCGCTGAGCTCGGTGGACGTCGACGGGTCCGCCACGGGGACGGCGCGCAGCACGCGCCCGCGCAGGTTGGCGATGAGTATCGTGTCGTTCACGATGGCGATGCCGCTGGGGCTGGCGGCATCCGTCGGCCAGGTCTGGACGGGATCGATGTACCCATCCGCCTCGCCGCCGGTGCCCTCGACGGAGGGCCAGCCGTAGTTGCCGCCCGGCTCGATGACGTTGAGCTCGTCGCGGTAGTTGCGACCGAATTCGCTCGCGAACATCGTCCCGTCCTCGGCCCACGCGAAGCCCTGCACGTTGCGGTGTCCCAGGCTGTAGACCGCTGACGGCGGGTCGGGATTGTCCGACGGGATGCCGCCGTCCGGGGCGATCCGCAGGATCTTGCCCGCCAGCGAGCCCGGGTCCTGCGAGGCCGGTTCGTCGCTCGTGTCGCCGTTCGCGATGTAGAGCATGCCGTCGGGACCGAACGCGATACGACCGCCGTTGTGGTGTGTGCCGGCCGGCATCCCGTCGATGACGGCCGCCGGCTCGCCGAGACCGTACGAGCCGGGGGTCCCGGTCAGCGGGTACTTCTCGACGCGGTTGCCGCTGCGGGCGGTCGAGTAGACGTACAGCGCGTCGCCGTCGGTCGCGAGGCCCAGGAGTCCGCCTTCGTCGCTGTGCACGACGCCCTCGATGGTGTCGACGACGCGCGTGGTCCCGTCGAGGGATACCTCGAGGATGCGGGCGGTGTCCCGCTCGCTGACGAACACGATGTCGCCGACCACCGCCATCGACCAGGGAGCGTCGAGCCCGCTCGCGACGGTGCGGGGCGTCACCGGTACGGGCGTCGGTGTCGCGGTGGGGGTCGGGCGCGGGCTCGCGCTCGGCGTCGAGGAGGGTGTCGGGGATGCGGCGTCGGGCTCTTCCGCCGGAGCACACGCGCTGAAAAGCAGGGCGGCGGCGACACCGACCCCGGCGACGGACGAGGAGGTGCGGCGGCGCGACGACATGCGCCCAGTCAACCGCATCGGGCCCCGCGGAGAGCGGACCCAGGTGAACGACCTAAACTGGGGGCATCCCGTTCCTGTCTGTGAGAACCACGCCTGTGTCTGACGTCGCCCCCCGCACCTTCGAGGTGCGCCACCTGCAGATGGGGCGCGCCCTCTTCGCGGCTCTCGCGGCGATCATGATCACGTTCTCGGTCGACCATTCCGCGCCGGTCGGGATGTCGGTGTTCAGCGGGTTCGCGATCGCAACCGCGCTGATCCTCCTGCTCTCGGCCTGGCTCGTCTTCCGCGCCGGCGAGCGTTGGCAGGCGGTGCTCCTCGGCTCCCTGACCCTCGTCGCCGGGATGGTCGCCTCGTTCCCGGTGCTCCGCACGGTCGACGGCTTCTTCACGACCGTCCTCGTCTGGGCGCTCGTGACGGGGGCGGCCGAACTCGTCATCGGCATCCTCGGACGCCGTCGCGGCGACGCCGCCGCGCGCGAGGCGGTGTTCGTCGGCAGCCTCACGGTGCTCCTCGGCGTCGCACTGCTGTTCGTCCAACGGGACTACCTGCTCGAGTACTACATAGCCCAGGCCCGACAGTCGTTCAGCCTCACCGGCATCACGATCGGCGTGGGTGTCCTGGGCGGCTACGCGGCGATCGTCGCCGTGTACCTGGGAATCGCGGCGTTCTCACCCCGCCCCGACGCGGCGGCCGCCGTCGAGACGGCCGACACGGATGCCGCTGGAGGCCGCGCATGAGCGAGAAGAACCCCACCCGTCGTGATCTGATGCGTCCGGTGCAGCTGCTCGGATTCGCCCTGCTGGCGGCGGTGTTCGCCGGTGTCGTCACCCTCGTCTCGATGGGCGTGCTGCAGGATCAGCGGCCGGGGAGCGACGTCGACCAGCACCTGCGTGCGTGGGCTGTCGCCGGCATCGTCACGGGCATCACCTTCATCGCGACGCTCGTGATCATGGCGCTGTCGCTGCTCGCCGTCGACCCCGCGCAGATGGCCAAGCCGGTCGAGCGGGGACTGCTGCTCGACGCCGAGGACGAGTCGACGCCCGGTGAGGGCGACGCGGGTCGCCGTCCGGCCCCGCCCTCCGGGCACTGACCCGGGCTTCGGCCTGCGCGGTGCGCCGGCCAGCGCTGCGGCATCCGCTGGGCTCGGTTGTCGCGTTCAGTCGCGTCAAAGTGCGGTCTCGTGCGCGCTGAACCCGCCTTTCGGCGCGACTGAACGGTAGGGCCGGCGTTCAGCCGCGTCAAAGTGCGACTTCGCGCGCGCTAAACCCGCCATTCGGCGCGAGCGGATGCCGGGGCCACGCGCCCCCGCCCCGCCCCCGCGCGTCAGCGCAGCAGGTCGACGAGCCGGTCAGCGAGGCCCGCGTAGCCGGCGGGCGTCAGGGCGAGCAGGCGCTGCTTCGCGGCATCCCCGATGTCGAGCCCGTTCACGAACTCGGCGAGCTCCGGAGCGCCGACGCGGCGGCCGCGGGTGAGGTCCTTCAGCAGCGCGTACGGGTCGGTGATCTGCGAGCGACCGGCGACGATCTCGGCGCGGACGACGGTCTGGATCGCCTCGGCGAGCACTTCCCAGTTCGCGTCGAGGTCCGCGAGCAGCACGTGGCGCGACAGCGAGATCTCGGTGAGGCCGCGCTGCAGGTTGTCGAGCGCGAGCAGCGAGTGCCCGAACGCGACGCCGATGTTGCGCTGCGTCGTCGAGTCGGTGAGGTCGCGCTGCTGACGTGAGGTCACGAGCGTCGACGCGAGCGTCCCGAACAGGCCGCCGGCGATCTCGAGGTTCGCTTCGGCGTTCTCGAAACGGATCGGGTTGATCTTGTGCGGCATCGTCGACGACCCGGTCGCCCCCGCGACGGGGATCTGGGCGAAGAAGCCCATCGAGATGTAGGTCCACACGTCGGTGGCGAGATTGTGCAGGATGCCGCCCGCGTGCCGCACGCGGTCGTAGAGCTCGACCTGCCAGTCGTGCGACTCGATCTGCGTCGTCAGCTCGTTGAAGCCGATGCCGAGACCCTCGATGAAGCCGCGCGACAGGGCGGGCCAGTCGACGTCGGGCTCGGCGGCGAGGTGCGCCGACCACGTGCCGGTCGCGCCGGAGAACTTCGCGAGGTACTCGCCCTGCGAGATCTGGGCGGCGACGCGCTGCAGGCGCCAGGCGAAGACGGCGAGCTCCTTGCCCATGGTCGAGGGCGTCGCCGGCTGACCGTGCGTGCGCGACAGCATGACGGCATCCCGGTGCTCTTCGGCCAGCTGCGTCAGCAACTCGACCACGGCATGGAGCTTCGGCAGCCACACGCGCTCGACGGCGCGCTGGACGGTGAGGGCGTACGAGGCGGAGTTGATGTCCTCGCTGGTGCAGGCGAAGTGCGTGAGCTCGGCGATCGCGTCGAGTCCGAGGGTCGAGAGGCGGTCGCGGACGAGGTACTCGATCGCCTTGACGTCGTGGCGGGTGACCGCTTCCTTCTCGGCGAGCCAGCCGATCTCGTCGGCGCCGAAGTCGCGGTAGAGGGCGCGGAGCGACTCCTTCTGCGCGTCCGTCAACGCGGACGAACCGAACAGTCCGCGATCGGTGAGCGTGATGATCCACTCGACCTCGACCTCGACGCGGGCCCGGTTCAGGCCGGCTTCGGAGAGGTACTCGGTCAGGGGAGCGACGGCGGGGGCGTAGCGTCCGTCGAGGGGGCTCAGCGACATCGAGGGCAGGGAGGACACGCGACTCCGTTCGGTGGGGGGTGCGCTCACCGGCGAAGCGCGGGTTCGAGCTGCCGGAACAGAGCCCGGCTCGCGCTCTCGATCATACCGAGCACCTCGTCGAACATCGTGGGGCCGCCGTAGTACGGGTCCGGGACGTCGAGCGCACCGTCCGCGCGCGCGTCGAAGTTCAGCAGGAGTGCGAGCTTGTCGACGTCAGCGGGGCTCCGTGCCCACTCCGACAGGATCCGTTCGTGCGAGCGGTCGAGCGCGATCACCAGGTCGTTGCGGTCGAAATCCTCACGCGAGAACTGCTTCGCCCGGTGGCGGGTGCCGTCGTAGCCGCGCCGCTCGAGCGCATCGAGGGTGCGGCTGTCCGCGCGCTCCCCGACGTGCCATTCGCCCGTGCCGGCGCTCGTCGAGACGACGCGGTCGCCGAGTCCCGCCTGATCGGCGAACCACCGGAAGACGACCTCCGCCATGGGGGAGCGGCAGATGTTCCCGGTGCACACGAAAACCACGCGAAAAGCATCATCGGGCGCGGGCACCACTCCATTGTGCTGATCGAAGCGCCTTCTGCACAGACCGGGGGGTTCCTGAGGCATCCACCGGGCTTCGTCAGGGTCGCTCGCAGACGGATGCCGCGGGCCACCCTCGACGCATGTCCGATGTCGTCGCGCCCTACCCGTACCTCTGGGGCACCCCTCTCGAGGAGCGTCTCGCCACCTTCGATCAGGCCCTGGCCCTCCTGCGGCAGGCTGACGGGGAGGCACTTCGCCTGCTCGCGGGCGTACGCGGTCTTGCGCACCTCGTGGATTGGAGTGCGGATGCCGCCGATGCATTCCGCGCAGCGGTGTCGGCCTGGGAGAGCGAGCTGGTGCAACTGACCGCCGCCATCCAGGCCGTGATCGACCAGACCTGTCTCGACCGGCGTGTGGCGGAGGCGGCGGGCTGATGGGCGATCTCGAGATCCGCAGCGGGCGGGTCGTCGCGGTGGACACCGAGACGCTCCGACATGCGGCCGCGCGAGCCGACCTGGCCGTGGCCGATGCGGAGACGCTCGGCACGACGCTGCGACAGGCGGACCAACTGCTCGACATCACCGTGACCGGTGTGATGGTCGGCCACCCCGTGACGATCGCTCAGACGGTGACCGAGCAGGGGCGGATGCTGGTGACCGCGCTGCGCGACACCGCAACGGCCTACGAGCTCGTCGAGCTGCAGGCGCGTCACGCTGCCGCGGCGGCAGGGGACGCCGCGGATCGTCGTGACGCGGTGCTTCTCGCCCGCCGGATCGAGCAGCTCGAGGCATCCTCTCCCGCGGCCGCAGCGCTCGCGGAGCAGGCGGTCGCCGATGCTCCGAACCCCTTCGCGACGGTCGCGCGCGAGCTGTTCTGGCCGAGCCTCCTCCTCGGCACGGCCGGCGCCGGCGCCATGGGTCTCTACGGCGCGGGCGCGCTCGCGATCCGCGCTGCGGGGAAGGGGGCGATCCCCGACGGCAGCAGACTCGTGGGAACGCCGAGGACGCCGACCGTCTCGCTGATCACGGTCGCGAAGGGCACGGCGCCCGAGTCGATGTCTGCCGTCGCCCGCCGGCAGCCGTCGACGGAGCGGCCGGGGGACATCCGCGTCGAGCGGTACACGATGCCCGGCGGACGTCGGCGGTTCGCTCTCTACGTCTCGGGGACGCGCACCAAGGGCGACGTCGGCACCTTCGGCATGGGGACGAACGTGCCGCTGTACCTCGGTGCCGCGTCGTCGTCCTACGAGTCCGTCCGGATCGCGCTCGAGAAGGCGGGCGCGAAGCCGGGCGACTCGGTGATGGTCAGCGGGCATTCGCAGGGCGCGATGATCGCCAGCCGTGTCGCGCTCGAGGAGGAGTACGAGGTGCCGATGCTGGTGGGATTCGGCAATCCGGTGCAGGCGGACGTCGGCGCCGACACCCTGCAGGTCGACGTCCGCCACAGCGACGATCTTGTGCCCCTCCTGGCTGCCGGAGGGCATGACGGATCGATCGGCGCTCAGGGCAGCATGGTCGTCGAGCGGGACGTCAGTCCTTGGCCGGGTCTCGACTCCCACCAGATGGATGCCTACACCGAGACCGCCGAGATGCTCGACGCATCCTCCGACCCGCGGGTGGATGCCGTCCGGCAGCGTCTCGCCGAGTTAGGGCAGGCCGAATCGGTCGAGGTGTTCGTCTACGACACCGAGGAGGGTGTCACGCCTTCGTCTGCGGACGCAGGATGATCCCGAAGACGAAGTTGATGATCGAGATGATGAGGGCGGCGACGACGCCGAGCCAGAAGGACTCGACCGTGAGGCCCCAGCCCCACCACTCGGTGAACCATCCGGTCAGCCAGAACAGGAAGCCGTTGATCACGAGGGAGATGAGACCCAGGGTCAGGATGTAGAGCGGGAAGGCGAGGATCTTCAGCACCGTCCCGATCACGGTGTTCACGATCGCGAACACGGCCGCCACGGCGAGGAGCGACAGCACGAGCTGCAGCGTCTCGCCGGGGGCGAACGGGGTGACCTCGACGCGCAGCGGCTCGATGAGGGTGACGACCCAGATCGCGAATGCGTTGATCACGACGCGGATGATGAAGCGCATGCTCGCAGTCTCCCACGCGCGCCGCCACGCCGCTCGTAGACTCGTCGCGTGACCGACATCCCCATCCGGGTTCGCCCTGAGATCGCCGCCCTCCCTTCGTACAAGCAGGGCAAGCAGGCCGGCGCCACCGCCTACAAGCTCTCCAGCAACGAGAACCCGTTCGATCCCCTGCCCGGCGTCGTCGACGCGGTGCGGGGTGCGGTCGCGTTCAACCGCTACCCCGATGCGCTCGCCGGCCGGCTCCGAGCCCGGCTCGCCGAGCGGTTCGGCGTGAGTGACGACCGCATCCACATCGCCGCGGGCTCCGTGTCGATCCTGTACCAGCTCGCTCAGGCCGCGGCATCCGTCGGCGACGAGATCGTCCTGCCGTGGCGCTCCTTCGAGGCGTACCCCGGCATCGTGACGGTCACGGGTGCGACCCCCGTCATGGTGCCGCTGAATGACGACGCCGCCGTCGACCTTCCCGCGCTCGCGGCGGCCGTCACCGACCGCACCCGCGCCGTTTTCGTCTGCACGCCCAATAACCCCACCGGTGCCGTCGTGACCCAGGCCGACTTCGACGCGTTCGTCGCGGCCGTCCCCTCGGATGTGCTGATCGTCCTCGACGAGGCGTACGTCGAGTTCGTGACGGATGCCGCAGCGGTCAAGGGCGAGCAGGTCATCGCCGCCGGGCATGACAACGTCGTGATCCTCCGCACCTTCTCGAAGGCCTACGGGCTCGCGGGTCTGCGCATCGGCTACGCCGTCGGGCACCCCCGCATCCTCGATGTCGCCCGCAGCGCCGGCATCCCCCTATCCGTCACGGCGCAGGCCGAAGCGGCGGCTCTCGCGAGCCTCGATGCCGAGGACGAGCTGCGTGAGCGGGTCGCCGTCGTCGCCGAGCGGCGCGACCGCTTGGTCACGCGGCTGCGCGAGATCGGCTGGGACGTCCCGACCGCGCAGGGCAACTTCGTCTGGTTGCCCGCGGGGGAGCGCTCGCTCGAGGTCGCAGCGGCGTTCGAAGCCGCCGATCTCGTCGTCCGGCCGTTCGCCGGCGACGGCGTCCGTGTGTCGGTGGGCGAGGACGAGTCGATCGATCGCGTGGTCGAGGTCGCGGCATCCGTCCGTCCCTGACCGGGCCCTGAGACGACGACGTCCCCGGAGCCCTGAATCGGGCATTCCGGGGACGCGTCGTGTCGGGGTCTGTGTCGTGTCTGTGTCTGGCGGTTCGGGCGACGTCTCGCGTCCCCGGAACCCGTCGCGGCTCAGCGCGAGGACTTCTCCTTCTGCTTGCGCACGAACAGAGTCTCGGTCTGCTCGAGCTCCATGCCCTTCGTCTCGGGCACGCGCCAGGCGACGTACACGAACGACAGGGCCGCGAACAGCGCGTACATGCCATAGGTGAGCGGCAGCGACCAGCCCGACATCGCCGGGAACGACACCGTGATGAGGAAGTTCGCGATCCACTGTGCGGCGGCCGCGACACCGAGCGCCTTGCCACGGATTCGGCTGGGGAAGATCTCGCCGAGCAGCACCCAGACGAGCGGGCCCCACGACGCGCCGAAGCCGACGACGAACAGGTTCGCGGCGACGAGGGCGATCGGACCCCACGCGCCGGGCAGCGAGACCTCGCCGTCCACGGTCACCGCGAAGGCGAACGCCAGTGCCATCGTCGCGAGCGACAGGGTCATGAGCACCGAACCGGTCAGCAGGATCGGCTTGCGGCCGACGCGGTCGACCAGCCAGATGGCGATGAGCGTGACGACGACGTTCGTGATCGAGGTGATGACGCTGATGGTCAGCGAGTTGCTCTCGTCGAAGCCGACCGCCTTCCAGAGCGTCGTCGAGTAGTAGAAGATCACGTTGATGCCGACGAACTGCTGGAACGTCGACAGGATGATGCCGACCCAGACGATGCCTTGGAGCCCCAGGACCGGGCCACGCAGCGACGCGCTCTTGCTCTTGCGGTCCTGCTCGATCGCCGAGCGGATCTCGTTGACGGACTTGTCGAGGTCGGCCTGGGGGACCAAGCGCGAGAAGACCTCTCGGGCTTCGTCGTTGCGGCCCTTGGCGAGAAGGAAGCGCGGCGATTCCGGCATCGTGAAGGCGAGGATGCCGTACACGGCCGCCGGGATGACGCCGACGAGGAACATCCAGCGCCAGGCCTCGAGCCCGAGCCACAGCTGCTCCGCGGCGCCGCCGGCACTGTTGGCGAGGACGGCATCCGACAGGAGGGCGGCGAAGATGCCGAGGGTGATCGCGAGCTGCTGCAGCGACGCGAGGCTGCCGCGGATCTGCCGTGGCGCGATCTCGGCGATGTAGGCGGGGGCGACGACCGAGGCGATGCCGATGCCGATGCCGCCGATGACGCGCCACACGATGAGGTCGGGCACGCTGAAGGTCAGACCCGAGCCGATCGACGAGACGAGGAACATGACGGCGCCCAGCATCATCGTCTTGAGGCGGCCCCAGCGGTCCGACAGGTTTCCGGCGATGATGGCGCCGACGGCACACCCGAGCAGGGCGACGGCGACGACGAATCCCGTCAGCACCTTGTCGAGCTCGAAGTTGCCCTCGATCGCATCGACGGCACCGTTGATGACGGACGAGTCGAAACCGAAGAGGAACCCACCGACCGCCGCGGCTATCGACAGCCCGATCGCTCGTCGCCCGTAGGGGCTTTTGATCGAGAAGGCGTCTGCGGGAATCGTGCCGGTAGTGCTCATGAGGGACGAGGTTACCCCCGCTCCCACGAGCCGAGGGTGGACTTGCGCGAGCGCGAGAATCCGGTAATGGATGCCTGTCGGCCCGCGCGTTCTCGTCGTCCGGGTGCCGGATGGGGGTGTGTCACGATGCTCGCATGGGGATCCCGGTCACTGACGAGCTTCGCGCGTTGCGCGCCCGCGCCTACGGGCCGGCCGCCGACATCCATCTCGATCCCGCGGCCATGCGGCGCTTGGAGGAACTCGAGGAGGCAGGGCGGCGCTCGCCCGCGGTCGAGCTTCCGGTAGCGACTCCCGCTGACGTGGCCGTCGCTGACGAGGATGCCGCCGCATCACCGAGCGCCGCTGATGTCGCTCCGCCTGCACCCGAGCTGCCCTTCTGGCGCCGTCCGCGCGTTCGGACCGCGAAGTGGGCTGTGGGCCTGGTCGTCGCCGCGCTACTCGGTGCGGGCCTCACATACTCCGTGGTCGCGATCACACCGGTCTCGACGTCGTCGGGTGCCGAGCAGATCGCGACCCTCACGCCGAGTACGACACTGCGGATCCCGCCCGGCTACTTCGGGTGGGAGGATGGCGGATCTGCATTCGAGTACGCGGGGCTCACCATCCTCCAGACGTCGAACAGCTTCATCGCCGCTGGCGTCGGCGACGCGCCGTGCATACAGGTTCTGGAGACCCGGCTGGTCCCCGATCCGCAGGAATTCGACGAAGCGGGTGGCTGGTCGTACGACGGCAACCTCTGGGGCGGCTGTTCTGTCGGTGCCTTCCCCGCGTCGGCGGCTGTGCCCCTCTCCGGCGAGGGCGCCCCCAAGGTGGACCTGCCCGACGGCCGCGCTCTCCAGTTCGTCCTCGAGGGGGATCGCGTCGGCGTCTTCCTTGACCGGGGCTGACCCCGGCGACTGGTCAGGACGACAGGCGGCGGTAGGCGTCCCCGAGCCAGCGGTCGTAGGCCGCCCAGGGCTCCCCGATCCGGCTGCGCACGTCGGCGATGTGCGTCGCCAGGTCGCCGGTCAGCGTGAACCACTCGCCTCCCTCGCGGAGGTCGGCGAACTCCACGTGCCGCTGATGCTCGACGTGGCGGTCACCCGGTTCGAACGCGAGCAGCTCGTCGTGCATGATCGCGGCGAGGCGGCGTCGCGGCGTCGCGGACGTCCCGATCTTCACCCGGTCGCGGAACCGCAGGTAGTAGACGACGTCCATGCGCGGTCGGGGAAGGTCCGCGTCGGGGGCGTCGCCCAGTCGCCAGCCGCAACGATCGCAGAGCCAGGCGTCTTCGAGACGATCGCCGGTGACGCCTCCGCACACGCGGCACGGGTGGGGAAGGGATGCGGGCACGCGCCCATCCTCGCTGCGACCGCCGACACCCGTTCGTCCGGCGGGAGGGTCCCGGGTCGGAGTCGAGGGGGGAGATCGACTCGACGAACCGGGCCCCCGGATGCGTCACTGCGACGTGCAGAAACGCGATCCCGCGCGGACACCCGGGGCTGGGTTGTCGGCGACGATACGCGCACGCACGCCGGGGCGGAACCCCCTCATTGACGAACCCGGCTGGAGAGGGGCGTCCCCCTGACCCCAGCCGGGTCGTGTCGCTGTAGCGTGGCCCGCACGCGGGAACGCCTGGAATCCCCCAGAAACCAGTCCGGGTGCGGGCTAACCAGCTCCCCAACTGTTGGTCTACAGCAGGACGAATATAGAACCTCGCGAGGAGTGATTTGTCCCCCTTTCGGGGGACAAGCGAGATGTGCTAAAAACTTCTCCCCACTCCCGCGAGGCAGCCAGGATGGAGGGATGTCCACCCTCATCGTCGTCGCACACCCCGATCCGGCCTCCCTCACCCACCACGTCGCGAAGAGTCTCGCGGCGACGCTCCCCACGGGCGACGTAGAGGTCGCCGATCTCGCCGCGGAGGGCTTCGACCCGCGATTCTCCCCCGCCGACCGGCACTCGTACGCCGTCGCGGGCGAGTACCCGGACGACGTGGCAGCCGAGATCGCGAGGATCGAGCGCGCGGACCACATCGTCCTCGTCTTCCCCGTGTTCTGGTGGTCGATGCCCGCCCTCCTGAAGGGCTGGATCGATCGCGTGTTCGTCAACGGCTGGGCATTCGGCGTCGGTGAGGGCGGCGGCATCCGTCCCGGACTCGGACGTCTGACCGCGCACCTGGTTCCCCTCGCGGGGTCGGATGCGGCGCTCTACGAACGGCGCGGGTACGACGTCTCGTTCTCGACGCAGATCGCGACCGGCATCTTCGACTACTGCGGCATTCGGCGCGGACTCACCGAGTTCCTGTACGAAGCGGATGCCGGTGTCGCGGCATCCGACATCGACACGGCTGTCGAGCGCATCACGGCTGCCATCCGCGGCTGAGAGCTCGCCGGCCTCACCGCGATCCTCATCCGAAGGCGTCGACGACCTCTGTGCGGCGCTGCGGAACGGTCTGCGAGACGGTGTCGAATACGCGGTTCGCGCGCGTCGCCCCGAAGGGCGGCCAGCCCGGGTCGCCGGTGCGGATGAACGACACCCACGCGCCGTGCATCTCGTCGGCGAGGGACTGCGGGGCATCCTCTCCCGAGAGCGCCACCGCGTCGGGGCCGCTCAGCCGGCCGAACGCGAACGCGATCTCGACGGCGTGCGCGGCGCGCAGACCGCGGACGGGGCTCTGCCAGGCGAACTCGTACACGAAGGTGCGTTCGGGGCGGCCCTGCGCAAGCCGCGTCGCGGGCGCGCGCAAGATCTTGTCGCTGAGCGCCTGCCCGAGCGCTTCGGCGCCGCGTGAGCCGTCGGCCCGGGCCGCGCGCATCGCACCTGCCGGGATCCGCCCGAACAGGGCGAGGGCGGCGACCTTGAGCGGGCGGAGCGCGGCGATCGCCGCCGGCGACAGCCAGAGTCGGTACTCGTCGGTGTTGGTGCCGAGGAGGATCGGGGCCGCGGCATCCGTCAGCGCCTTCTCGGGAGCACGGGGCACCGACGCGGGGTCGAGGGCGAGGGCGAAGCCGCCGACGGGGATCGGCGACGACTTCCGCGTCAGCTCGAGTCGGGCGTCGACGAGCCGCTGCGGGCTGACGGCGGCGAACGCATCGCGGGTCGCGGGGATGCCGAGGTGCTTCGCGATCGCCCGGGTGACGCGGCCGGCGCGTTCGGGGGTCGACGCGTCGAGCGGCCCGGACTGGATGATCGCGCCGTGCGCGCGCTCGCCGATGCGGGGGATCGCCATGGCGGCAGCGACCAGTGCACCGCCGGCGGACTCGCCCATGAGGGTGACGCGCTCGGGGTCGCCGCCGAACGCGGCGATCTCGCGGAACACCCAGTCCACGGCCACCCCGACATCGAGCAGCCCGAGGTTGCGAGGCACCCCGTCGAGCACCGAGAACCCCTCGCTCCCCAGGCGGTAGTTGAGCGAGACGAAGACGACACCGTCGCGGGCGAACGTCGTACCGTCGTACCCCTCGAGCGCCGCTGTGCCGCGCTCGAGGGCGCCACCGTGCACCCACACCACGACGGGGGCGGCGTCGGCATCCGCGGGGGTCCAGACGTTGACGGTCAGGATGTCCTCGCCCGGGATCTCGACGCTGCTCAGCAGCGTCGCCGAATCGCCCTGGTACGGACTCTGAGGTGCGGTGGGCCCGAATCCGGTCGCCTCGCGCACGCCCTCCCACGCACGTGCCGGGACGGGGGCGGCGAACCGCCGGTCGCCGAAGGGCGGTTCCGCGTAGCGGATGCCGAGGAACCGGCGGACGCCGGCGCTCTCCGTCCCGGCGACGGTGCCCGTCGTGAGGGTGACGCTGGGTGAGGGGTGAGGCATCGGCATCCTTCCGAGACGGTGCGGCGGATGATGGCCGCGGCAGTCATCGTGGCATTCGGGGCTATGCGAACGCCATGCTCGGGTGACGGACGCCGACGGGCGCGGACCCCGAAGGATCCGCGCCCGGAGCGAGGGATGCCGCGGCGCGGCATCCGCTCAGTCGTCGATCTCGGTGGCGATGACCTTCCCGCCGGCGTCGAGGGTGACCTCGACGATCTGGCGGTCACCGGTGAGGATGGACACGTCGAACGGCGAGCGGTTGTCGTCGTCGGCGTCGATCTCGAGGACGCGGCCGGGCTGCTCGGCCAGTGCGGCGTCGACCATGGTCGCGAGGGTCTTCGCGTCGAGCACGTTCTTCGGGGCGCGGTCGTCCGCGTCAGCGGCCTCGGTCTCGCGGACGACGGCCTTCCCGTCGGCGCTCACGCGCACCTCGGTCTCGGCGCCGTCGGGTGCCGTCAGGGTGACGTCCCAGCTGCCGTCGCGGTCGGCGTCGATCGAGGTCGGAGCACCGTCGGCCACGCCCTTCGCGGCGCTGACGGCGGCGCCGAGCTCGTCGGCGCTCGCCGCGCCGATGGATCCGGATGCCGCACCCGCCGCGTCGTCGTCTGCGCGGTCGTCGGTGCGGTCGTCGTCGGTGTCCGTCGTCGTCGCGGCGGGGACCCCGCTGGACGGGGCGTCGGAGAGCCGGCTCGAGGCGACGCTGTCGAGACCGTCCTCGTCGCGGTCGTCGGCCACCGCGGAGCCGATGGCGACGCCCCCTCCGACGAGGAGGAGCGCGCCGAGCGTGGCGCCGCCCGCGATGAGGGCCGTGCGTCCGCGCCGCTTCGGGGCGGTGGGGGCCTCGGCGACGGTCGCGTACTGCTCGGTGGGGGCGGTGGTCTGGTCGGGGGTGGTGTTGTTCTCGCTCATGACCCCAGAGTGCCGAGTGGGCACTGAAGCGGACCTGAAGCGACCTGAAGCCGTCTTCAGGATGCCGGGGTGAGAGGATCGACGGATGTCCGAGAGCCTCTCCTCCGCCGCCTTCCCCCTCGACCGCGACGCCGCCGACCGGATGTGGGCCGACTACCGCGCGGCGCACCCTGGCGCCGCTGCGGCCGGAGCCGAGTACACCGTCGAGCACTTCGGCGACAGCCCGCGCCTCGCCGACCAGCTGCTCGACGCCGTGCTGAACGGTCCGAAGCGGGCGACCTCCGAGCTGGTCGCCGAGTTCTCCGAGCACGGCGACCCGCTGCCGCGGATCGGCTCGCACTGGATCGCATGCGATGGCACGGGCGCCCCGCGGATCATCATCCGCAGCACGGAGCTGCGCGTCGGGCCCTTCGCGAGCGCCGACGCGGCGTTCGCGTTCGACGAGGGCGAGGACGACCGGTCGTTCGTGAGCTGGCAGCGCGAGCACCGTCGCTACTTCGCGCGGGTCGCCGCCGCGCGCGGCGCGGAGTGGTCGGAGGACGACGAGATCGTCTTCGAGCGCTTCGCCGTGGTCTGGCCGCCCGAGCACGCCGACTGAGTCTCAGCGGTCCGGCTCAGCCGACGGCGGGGATCAGCCTGCCGCCGGCAGCCGAACCGTGAAGCGTGCGCCGCCCCAGGGCGACTCGCCCACCGCGACGGTGCCGCCGGAGGCCCGCACCACGCCCGCGACGATCGCGAGGCCGAGGCCACTGCCCCCGGCATCCCGCGCCCGTCCCTCGTCGAGACGCACGAAACGTTCGAACACGCGCTCGCGCTCTGACGCGGGGATCCCGCTGCCGTCGTCGTCGACCGTCAGTACCGCGTCCGCTCCGTCGCGCGCGACGCCGACGGCGACGCGGGATGCCGCGTGCCGGGCCGCGTTGTCGGCCAGGTTGCGGGCGATGCGGCCGAGCAGGCGTTCGTCGCCCGCGACCTGCACCGCCGTGATCGCGGAGCTGTCGACCGTGACCCCGGCGGCACGCAGGCGCGACACCTCGGCGAGGGCGAGGTCGTCGAGGTCGACGACGCCTCGCCGCTGCGGAGCCTGTTCGTCGAGGCGGGTCAGCACGAGGAGACCGTCGACGAGGTCCTGCATCCGCACACCCTCGGCGGCCACCACTTCGGCGAGGTCGTCGAGCGTCGTCGCGTCGGGGTGGGCGCGGGCGAGCTCGGCGTGCTGTCGCATGGTCGCGAGCGGGGAGCGCAGCTCGTGCGAGGCATCCGACACGAACCGGCGCTGCGCAGTCGCGGATGCATCGAGCCGGTCGAGCATGCGGTTCATCGTGACGGCCAGCGCGGCGATCTCGTCGCCCGACGAGGGCTCGGGCACGCGACGGTCGAGTCGGTCGGCGGTGATGTCCTCGACCTCGCGACGGATCCGGCCCACGGGACGGAGCGCGCGCCCGACGACCCACCAGGTGACGGCGGCGACCACGAGCACGACGAGCAGAGTGGATGCCGCGAGCAGCCAGCCCGCCGTGGCGAGCGTGGCCTCGTCGCCGTCGACCGGAGTCGCAAGCACGACCCGCATGTCGTCGTCGGTTTCCTCCACGACGATGAGGACCGGGTCGCCGTCGTACGTCACGACCTCGCCGTCGCGATCCGCGGGCAGGGTGCCGTCCTCCGCGTCCTCGGATGCCGCGATCACACGACCCGACTCGTCGATCACCTGCACGATGTCGTCATCGAGGTCGGGGATGCCGGCGGTGCCCGTGTCGTCGATGCGGGTGGTCAGCTCGGAGGCGCGCGTCTCGGCCGCTCGGGTGGTCGCGTCCCGCACCTCTGAACCCAGCACCGCGCTGAACCCGATCGACGCGAGAATCATGACGACCGCGACGATGACGGTCGCGGCGGCGGTGATGCGCGCTCGCAGGGACCTGAGGAGCGGCATCCGTCCGCTCGTCGTCACCTGGTCAGCCACCGTCGGCCGCCAGTCGGTAGCCGGCGCCGCGCACCGTCTCGATCGCGGTCCGGTCGAACGGTCGGTCGAGCTTGCGGCGCAGGTGCCCGACGTACACCTCGACGATGTTCGGGTCGCCGTCGAAGTCGTCGTCCCAGACGCCGGCGATGAGGTCGCGCTTGGAGACGACCTGTCCCTTGTGGCGCATGAGGTGCAGCAGCACGGCGAACTCGCGAGAGGTCAGTTCGATCGCGGCGTCGCCGCGGTGGACGCGTCGCGCGGCCGGATCGACGTGCAGGTCGCCGGCCTCGAGGGCGACGGGGCGCTCGACGCCGCCGCGGCGGATGAGGGCGCGGAGCCGCGCGACCAGCACGGGGTAGGAGAACGGCTTCGTGACGTAGTCATCGGCGCCGGCATCGAGGGCGTCGACCTGGTCCCACTCGCCGTCCTTGGCGGTCAGCATGAGGACGGGGGTCCAGTTCTCCTCGGCTCGCAGCGCCTCGCAGACCTTCCATCCGCTCATCCCCGGCATCATGAGGTCGAGCACAATCGCGTCGTACCGCGTCTCGCGGGCGCGCCACAGTCCGTCGACGCCGTTGTGCGCGACGTCGACGGCGAAGCCCTCGGCCTCGAGCCCGCGCCGTACGCCGTCGGCCAGGCGCACCTCGTCGTCGACCACCAGAACACGCATGCGCCCAGTGTGGCGTGCGCACGCTGAAGCGGGGCTGAAGCGGATGCCGGGGCGGGGCCGCCTTGTCCTGAACGCACGGCGAATCGCGGCATCCGTTGTCGACCTCATGCAGAACCGGTCATGCGCGGGGGGTTAGCGTGGGAGGGTGACCCCCTCGTTCGAGGCTCCGGCCGAAGCATCCGACGTCGTCCGCGTCCTCGCCGCCGACGGTTCGTACGCCCCCAGTGAGGCGGCCGAGCGCTACCTCCCCCTCATCGACGCGCTGACCGACGCCGAGCTCGAGACGTTCTACCGCGACATGGTCGTGGTGCGCGCCTTCGACCGGCAGGCGACCAACCTGCAGCGGCAGGGCCAGCTCGCCCTGTGGCCGCCGTCCCTCGGACAGGAGGCCGCGCAGGTCGGCTCGGTGCGCGCCGCCCGCGCACACGACCACGTCTTCCCCTCCTACCGCGAGCACGTCGTCGTGACGACCCGCGGCGTCGACCCGATCGACATCATCCGCCTGATGCGCGGTCTCACGCACGGCGGCTGGAATCCTGCCGAGCACCAGAACACGCACATCTACACGCTCGTCCTCGGCGCGCAGACCCTGCACGCGACGGGTCTCGGCATGGGCCTCGTCTTCGACGGTCGCACCGGCACCGGCGACCCCGAGAAGGACGAGGCGGTCATCGTCTACTACGGCGACGGCGCCTCGAGCCAGGGCGACGTCCACGAGGCCATGGTGTTCGCGGCCAGCTACCAGACGCCGCAGGTCTTCTTCCTGCAGAACAACCACTGGGCGATCTCGGTGCCCGTCTCGACTCAGTCGCGCGTGCCTCTCGCTCGCCGCGGTGAGGGCTACGGCATCCCGTCGGTGAGGGTCGACGGCAACGACGTCCTCGCGAGCTACGCCGTCAGCAAGCTCGCCCTCGACGAGGCGCGCGCCGGCGGCGGTCCCCGCGCGATCGAGGCGCTCACCTACCGGATGGGCGCGCACACGACGAGCGACGACCCGACCAAGTACCGCACGGGCGACGAAGAGCAGTCGTGGGCCGAGCGCGACCCGATCGCGCGCATGCGGGCCTTCCTGCAGAACCGCGGCACGCCGGCATCCTTCTTCGACGAGGTGGATGCCGCAGCCGCGGCCTACGCCGACGACGTGCGCGTGCGCACCAACGCCCTCGGCGACATCCCGACGGGCATCATGTTCGACCACGTCTACGGCGACGTCCACCCGCTCGTGCAGGAGCAGCAGCGCTGGCTCGCCGAGTACGAGGCATCCTTCGAGGAGGGGAACGCGTGAGCGACATCCAGACCCTGCCCTTCGCGAAGGCGCTCAACGCGGGCCTTCGCGCGGCGATGACCGCGGACGACCACGTCCTGCTGATGGGTGAGGACATCGGTCCGCTCGGCGGCGTGTTCCGCGTGACCGAGGGCCTGCACGCCGAGTTCGGCCCGCAGCGGGTGCTCGACACCCCCTTGGCGGAATCGGGCATCGTCGGCACCGCGATCGGGCTGACGATGGCCGGATTCCGTCCCGTCATCGAGATCCAGTTCGACGGCTTCGTCTTCCCCGCCTTCGACCAGATCACGACGCAGCTCGCGAAGCTCACGAACCGCCACGAGGGGAACGCGAACTTCCCCGTCGTCATCCGCATCCCCTACGGCGGGCACATCGGCGCCGTCGAGCACCACCAGGAGAGCCCCGAGGCGTACTTCGCGCACACCCCGGGTCTGCGGGTCGTGTCGCCGTCGACGCCGAACGACGCGTACTGGATGATCCAGGACGCGATCGCCTCGCCCGACCCGGTCATCTTCCTCGAGCCCAAGGCGAAGTACTGGATGAAGGGCGAGGTCGACGTCGCCGAACGCGCCCTGCCGCTCCATGCCTCGCGCGTCGTCCGCAAGGGCACCGATGTGACCCTCGTCGGTCACGGCGCCATGGTCACGACGCTCCTGCAGGCCGCTGCGCTCGCCGAAGGTGAGGGCACCTCGTGCGAGGTCATCGACGTCCGCTCGCTCGCGCCGATCGATTACGAGCCGATCCTCGAGTCCGTCCGCCGCACCGGGCGCATGATCTACGCCCAGGAGGCCCCCGGCAACGTGTCGGTGGGCTCCGAGGTCGCGGCGACCGTCATGGAGAGGGCGTTCTACGCCCTCGAGGCGCCGGTCCTGCGGGTCTCGGGCTTCGACGTGCCGTTCCCGCCCGCGAAGCTCGAGGGCCAGTACCTCCCCGACGCCGACCGCATCCTCGAGGCCGTCGACCGCGCCCTCGCCTACTGACCCCCGACGATGCCCCCCTACCCGCGACCCCCGCACGTCCGCGAGACTGCACGTGTGCGCCGAGACTGCGGCGTCAGCCCGCTGTCTCGACGCGCGGCTGCAGTCTCGCGGGGATGGAGATGACATGAGCACGCAGACCTTCCACCTGCCGGACGTCGGCGAAGGCCTCACCGAGGCCGAGATCGTGCAGTGGCGTGTGGCGCCCGGCGATGCGGTCGACGTCAACGACGTCCTCGTCGAGATCGAGACGGCCAAGTCGCTCGTCGAGCTGCCGTCGCCGTTCAGCGGCACGGTCGGCGACATCCTCGCCACCGAGGGCACGACCGTCGAGGTCGGTGCGGCGATCATCACGATCGCCGGTGGCGAGGGGCAGCCGGATGCCGACATCGGCCGCTCCGAGCATGGTGAGAAGCCCGCCGAGGAGCCCGGTGGCTCGGTGCTCGTCGGCTACGGCACCGGTGGCGAGGTCAAGTCGCGTCGCCGCAAGCCGGCCGAGAAGCCCGTTACCCGCGCCGTGGGCGTCGTCGCGAAGCCCCCGATCCGCAAGCTCGCGCGCGACCTCGGCGTCGACCTGGCCGACGTGTCGCCGAGTGGCACCGCCGGCGAGGTCACCCGCGAGGACGTCGTCCGCCACGCTGAGCAGGCCTCGGTGTTCCGCAACATCGCGACCCCCGACCTCCCCGAGGAGCGCGAGCTCTCGATCCCCGTCGCGGCACCGGCGGCATCCGCCCCCGCTCCTGCAGCACCCCAGGCTGATGCCCGCGAAGAGGCCATCACGGTGAAGGGCGTGCGCAAGGCGACGGCCAACGCGATGACCTCGAGCGCGTACACGGCGCCGCACGTGTCGGTCTGGACCGACGTCGACGCGACCCGCACGATGGAGCTCGTCAAGCGGCTCAAGGCCTCGCCCGACTTCGCCGACGTGAAGATCTCGCCGCTGCTGATCTTCTCGCGCGCAGTCATCTGGGCCCTCCGCCGCACGCCGATGATCAACGCCGCATGGGTCGAGACCGAGAACGGCGCCGAGATCCGCGTGCGTCACTACGTGAAC
The DNA here is from genome assembly GCF_040676205.1 of Microbacterium sp. LMI1x-1-1.1. Taxonomy (NCBI): domain Bacteria; kingdom Bacillati; phylum Actinomycetota; class Actinomycetes; order Micrococcales; family Microbacteriaceae; genus Microbacterium; species Microbacterium sp. LMI1x-1-1.1. Next base: position 414,466 of record NZ_JBEGHM010000001.1, on the reverse strand, counting down.
CTCGGCATCGCGGCGGCGACCCCCCGCGGTCTGCTCGTCCCGAACATCAAGGACGCGCAGGACCTCAACATGCGCGGCCTCGCGCGGGCCCTCGAGAAGCTGACCGCCACCGCGCGTGACGGCAAGACGACGCCGGCCGACCAGCAGGGCGGCACGTTCACGATCACGAACATCGGCGTCTTCGGGATGGATGCCGGGACCCCGATCATCAATCCGGGCGAGTCCGGCATCATCGCCATGGGCACGATCCGCCAGAAGCCGTGGGTCGTCGACGGCGAGGTGCGCCCGCGCTTCGTGACGACCGTGTCGGGATCGTTCGACCACCGCGTCATCGACGGCGACGGCATCAGCCGCTTCATCGCCGACGTCGCGTCGGTGCTCGAGGAGCCGGCGCTCCTGCTCGACTGAGACCTGCCTCAGGCCCGGTCCGCGCCCGCCTTGTCGCGGAACCAGCCGCCGAGGGCGTCGGCCGACTCGCGTGCCGACGCTTCGTCACCGGCCGCCTGGATCGCCGTCGCCGCGTCGCCCGAGCCGTCGCCGGGAACGGTCGGTTCGTAGCCCATGGACCAGGTCGCGTACTTGCGTTCCGTGACCTGCTCGTCGAGCAGGACGCGGACGTCGGTGTGGCGCGGATCGCGGCCGATGCGCTCCAGGAGGGCGCGGACCGCGGCATCCGGTCCTTCGAGGATCTGGATGAAGTCGGGCTCGCTGTAGACGAGCATGCCCGTGATGCCGTCGCGGGAGTTGTTCGCGCGGCTCTCGGTGAGCAGGTCGACCAGGCTCGCGTGATCGAAGGATGCCGTGGCGCGGCTCGCGTACGCGATGAAGGTCAGCTGCTCGGTCATGTGCGAATCCCCCGGGTGATGGTGCGCCGGAGGGTGCGGGTGCCGCCCGGTCCGACGACAGTAACACCGGGTGGCGGGCGTTTCCGCCGGCCGGGCACGGACCAATGAGTCCGCTGAGCGTTGCCCGCTGAGTTTGAGAACCGTTATCAACAGGACATACACTCGATCCATGACCTCTCGTGTGCCCGCCCTCGCCGCCCTCGCGGCCGGATCCGTCCTCGTCCTCGCCGGATGCGCCACGGCGACCCCGGCCGGTTCGTCCGGCGGCGACGCCTCCCCCCTCAAGGTCGTCGCGTCGACCAACGTCTACGGCTCCCTCGCCGAGGCCATCGGCGGCAAGGACGTCGAGGTCACGTCGATCATCCACTCGATGTCACAGGACCCCCACTCCTACGAGGCATCCGCCCGCGATCAGCTGACCATCTCGGACGCCGACCTCATCCTCGAGAACGGCGCCGGCTACGACAGCTTCCTCGACTCGCTCGTCGAGGCGAGCGGCACGAAGGCTCCGGTCCTCACCGCCGTCGAGTACTCGCACGCGTACGAGGACGCCGACCCGCAGCACGCCGACGACCACGGCCACGGGCACATCGAGGGCTTCAACGAGCACGTCTGGTACGACCCGCACACGATGGAGGAGTACATCACCGCCATCGCGAAGGAACTGGGCACGCTGGATGCCGCCAAGGCCGACACCTTCACGAAGAACGCCGACACCCTCATCGAGGGCATCAGCGGTCTCGAGACCTCGCTCGACGGTCTCAAGGCGAAGTACGACGGCGAGAAGGTCTTCGTCACGGAACCCGTGCCGCTCTACCTGACCGCTGCCGCGGGCCTCGAGAACGCGACCCCGGAGGCGTTCAGCGAAGCCGTCGAAGAGGGTCAGGACGTCCCGCCGGCGACGCTGCTCGAGGCCACGAAGATCCTGGAGTCGGGCGAGGTCCGTACGGTCGTCGTCAACGCGCAGACCGGTGGTGCCGAGACCAGCGAGATCAAGAAGCTCGCGAAGACGAACGACATCCCGGTGCTGAAAGTCACCGAGGTGATGCCCGAAGGGCTGACTTACGTGACGTGGATGCAGAAGAACATCGACGAGCTGGCGGGTACGCTGACCCGGTGACCCGGCACGCATCACCCCCTCTCGAGATCCGGGGTGCCGCGCTCCGGCGCGGCGGACGCGAGCTCTGGAGCGGACTCGACCTCACGGTCGAGCCGGGTGAGTTGATCGCCGTCCTCGGCCCCAGCGGCTCGGGCAAGACCACCCTTCTGCGCGCCATCCTCGGACTCGAGGACCTCAGCGAGGGCACGGTCGAGGTCGACGGCAAGCGGGTCGCCCGCGCGGGGAACCGCGGCATCGGCTACCTGCCGCAGACCCGGCCGCTCCCGCGCGACACCGCACTCCGCGGCCGCGACCTCGTCGCCCTGGGCGTCAACGGGCACCGCTTCGGGCCCCCGATACCGCGGCGCAGAGACCGCGAGCGGGTCGACGAGCTGATCGCCGCGATCGGCGCCACCGACTTCGCCGATCGACCCGTCGGCATCCTGTCGGGTGGTGAGCAGCAGCGCCTGCGCGTCGGTCAGGCCCTCGCCGACGACCCCCGTCTGCTCCTCTGCGACGAGCCGCTGACCAGTCTCGACCTCGCGAATCAGCAGGCCGTCGTCGGTCTCATCGACCGGCACCGCCGCAGCGGTGCCGCAGTCCTGCTCGTCACCCACGACATCAACCCGCTGCTCGGCAAGGTCGACCGCATCCTCTACATCGCGAACGGGCGGTTCACCCTCGGCGCACCGAAGGACGTCCTCACCTCCGAGGTCCTCACCGACCTCTACGGCGCTCCCGTGTTCGTGCTCGAAGCGGGCGACCGTCTGGTCGTCGTCGGCGCTCCCGACGCCGAGGCATCCCACCACCATCACGAGGACCACGCATGAACTGGGACGACATCGCGAACGCCATGTTCGGCGGCGTACCCGTGTACGGGCAGATCCTCGCGCTCGTGCAGAACTCGGTGTGGGCGGGTGCCATCCTCGGCCTCGTCGGCGGGCTCATCGGCGTCTTCGTCCTGCAGCGCGACATGGCGTTCGCCGTGCACGGCATCAGCGAGCTCTCGTTCGCCGGTGCGGCGGCAGCGCTCCTGATCGGCGCGGACGTCGTCACGGGGTCGATCGTCGGGTCGATGGTCGCCGCGGCGTTGATCGGCTGGCTCGGCTCGCGCGCCCGCGACCGCAACTCGATCATCGGCGTGCTCATGCCGTTCGGTCTCGGCCTCGGCATCCTCTTCCTCGCGCTCTACAACGGGCGGAGCGCCAACCGGTTCAGCCTCCTGACGGGGCAGATCGTGTCGGTGCAGTCCGACCAGCTGACCTGGCTGATCGCGATCTCCGCCGTCGTGCTGGTGGCGCTTCTGCTGATCTGGCGACCGCTGCGATTCGATTCGCTCGATCCGCAGTCCGCGGCGGCGCGCGGCGTGCCGACGGGGCTGATCTCGCTCGCGTTCATGCTGTTGCTGGGACTCGCGGTCGCCGTGGCCGTCCACATCATCGGCGCGCTGCTCGTCCTCGCGCTGCTCGTGACGCCGGCCGCCGCCGCGGCGCGCATCGCGCACGGCCCCGTCGCGGTCCCGCTGCTCGCGGCCCTGTTCGGCGTCGTCTCGGCGGTCGGCGGCATCCTGCTCGCCGTCGCCGGAACCCTGCCCGTGAGCCCGTACATCACGACGATCTCGTTCGTCATCTACCTCGTCTGCCGTGTCGTCGGCGACCGGCGGGGCCGGGTGGAGCGCACGGACGCCGCGCACCGCACCCAGCCCGTCGCTAGCGTCCGCGCGTAGAATCCGCCCATGGCCCAGCGCAACACCTGGCAGCGAGAGCGCGTGCGCTCGGCGCTGTCCGACGCTCCCGGGTTCGTGAGCGCTCAGGATCTGCACGCCGCGCTCCGCGACGAGAACACCGGCATCGGTCTCGCGACCGTCTACCGGGCGCTCGCGACCCTCGCCGCGAGCGGTGAGGCGGATCAGCTCCAGTCGCCCGAGGGTGAGGCGATCTACCGCGCCTGCGCCAGCACCGGCCACCACCATCACCTCATCTGCCGGGTGTGCGGCAAGGCCGTCGAGATCCAGGCCGACGAGGTCGAGACCTGGGCGAAGCGGACGGCGGCGGCGAACGGGTTCACCGATGCCGAGCACGTCGTCGACATCTTCGGCACGTGCGCCGAGTGCTCCGCGCGGATCGCGCAGGGCGACGACCGGCCTGAGGCCCGTGCGGACTGAGGTCCGCCCCGCGGCATCCCGAGCATCGTCGACCCCCTCGCCGGGGTCGGCTGCGCGCGGCGCGCTCTGGCTGGGGCTCGGGCTCCTCGCCGTCCTCGCGCTCATCGGCGTCGCCCTGTGGAGCCCGTCGCCCGAACTGCCCACGCGAGCCCAGGACGGTCTGACCCTCGCCCTCAGCGTGCTCATCGAGTCGCTGCCGTTCGTCATGCTCGGCGTGATCCTGTCGATCGTCGTGCAGGTGTGGGTGCCGCCGGGGGTCATCGAACGGTGGATGCCGCGGAACGCGTGGGGTCGCCGCGCTGTCCTGTCGCTCCTCGGCATGCTGATCCCGGTGTGCGAGTGCGGCAACGTCCCGTTCGCCCGCGGCCTCATGATGCGCGGGTTCTCGGTCGCCGAGACGCTGACGTTCCTGGTGGCGGCGCCCATCGTCAACCCGATCGTCATCATCACGACGCACCAGGCCTTCGGCTTCGACGACGGCATCCTCGTCGCCCGTCTGCTCGGCGGCTACCTGATCGCCAACGTCATCGGATGGCTGTACAGCCGGCATCCCGATCAGGACGCCCTCATCACCGACCGCTTCCGTGACGCGTGTCTGGCCGAGCAGGGCGTGAGCGGCGACCGTGCCCGCCGCAGCCTCGCCCAGTTCGTCGTCGAGCTGCGCGCGGTCATGCCGGCCCTCATCATCGGATCCGCCGTCGCCGGCGCTGTCCAGGTCATCGTCCCGCGCAACGTGCTGCTGTCGATCGGGTCGAACCCGGCCCTGTCGATCGCAGCGATGATCATGCTCGCGATGATCGTGTCGATCTGCTCGAACGTCGACGCGTTCTTCGCGCTGTCGTTCGCCTCGACGTTCACCCCGGGTGCGATCGTCGCGTTCCTGCTCGTCGGACCCCTCGTCGACGTGAAGATGCTCGCGCTCCTGCGCACCACCTTCCGGACGCGGGTGCTCGGCGTCCTCGTGGCGACGGTCGTCCTCGCAGCGGCGGCGATCGGAGGGGTGGTGAACCTCCTTGCGTGACACCGTGTGGTTCCGGATGCTGGGCGTCGGTGCCGTGGCATCCATCGCCGCCCTGACGATCGCCCTCGCGGTCACCGGCCGGCTCGGTCTGTACATCAACCCCGAGTCGTCGTGGTTCGCCGTGTCGATGGCGGTGCTCGCGCTGGTCGGCTCGGTCCTGAGCTTCCTGCTGCCGCTCGGCGCAGCCGAGGACCACGGGCACGACCACGGCGATGCTCCCGCGGCGGATGCCGACCACGACCACGACCACCACGATCACGCGCCGCGCACGAGCCGGCAGCTCGTCGGAACAGCGGCGACGGTCGCGGGCGGCGTGCTCGCCCTCGGGGTCGCCACGACGATGCTCGTCGTCCCGCCGGCGACGCTGTCCGCGGAGCTCGCGGCCTCGCGCAACACGGGAGCCCCGCCGCTGTTCCAGGGGTCCGACACGGTGGCGCTGGCGATCACCGGAGACACCGCCTCGTTCGGCATCGGCGACTGGGCGAGCGTGTTCGCGACGGCGACCGACCCCGAGGTGTTCGACGGCACCGAGATCTCGCTCACCGGGTTCGTCGCCCCCGGCAAGGGCGGCTTCGACCTGACGCGGCTCATCATCACGCACTGCGTCATCGACGCGCAGCCGGCGAGCCTGCCGGTCACGGCCGACGACATCCCGGACGACGGCCAGTGGGTGACCGTCACGGGCACCATCCGCGACGTGAACGGGCAGCTGCAGGTGGCGGCGGCATCGGTGAAGCCGATCGCCGAGCCCAAGGATCCGTATGAGTTCTGACAGCCGCCGCTCCCATCGCCAGCGGCGGCGGGCGCGCGGGTTCTCGGTGCGCGTCCTCGCGGTCGTCGCGGTGCTCGGCGTGGTGGCGCTCGCCGGCGGCCTGGTGACCACCCTGCAGGGTCCCCGCGTCACCTCGGTGCAGTCCGACGCCGCGGCCGCGGTCAGCTCGGCCGGCTCGCGCCTCATCTTCGAGACGACGCAGTCGCTGCAGAAGGTGGATGTCTCGCAGGTCTCCGTGACCCCCGCGGCGCCGTTCACCGTCGACACGTCGGGGCGGAGCGTCGGCATCCGTTTCACCGACCCGCTCTGGGACGAGACGACGTACACGATCCGCATCGACCGGCTCGCGGGCCTCGGCGGAGGGCCGACCTCGACGGTCGAGGAGTCGTTCTCGACCCCGAAGCTGCACTCGTACGTCCTGCAGCGCGGCGGGGGCGGCGACAAGATCTACCGCGTCGGCCTCGACGGCGACAACGAACCCGTATTCGAGGACGAGCACATCGAGGACTTCCGGGCCACCGCGGCCCGCCTCGTCGTCTCGACCGTGAAGGACGGCGTCTCGCACCTCATCGTCACCCGCACCGACGGCACCCACCGGCAGGAGCTGACCCTGCCGGGCAAGGGCGTCGTCACGAACCTGCAGAGCGCCGAGCGGGGGAACACGATCGGCTACACCTTCACGGATGCCGACATCTCGGCATCCGGCGGCCGTGAGAGCCTGCTCTTCACCGGGTCGACGGCCGATCCTGCGGCGGAGCCGACCGAGATAAAGGTCACCGGTGCTGACCCCCGCGTCGAGGACTGGCGCTTCGTGCCGGGCACCGACACCATCCTCATGCTCACCTTCGACGGCGCCCTCAGCCTCGTCTCGTCGACGGGCGCCGCGCCCGTGGAGCTCGGCAACGCGACCGGCATCGACGACATCTCGGGCACGACGGCCTACATCGAACGGGTCGAGGGACCCGTCGTCGTCGACCTCGCCTCGGCGAAGGAGAAGCCCCTGCCCCCGACATCCCCCGACCTCGGCCAGACCGGGTCGGTCCTCGCGATGTCCGACGGCTCGACTCTCCGCGCGCTCACCCCGTTCGACGGACTCAACCCGCTGGGGACGAACATCCTGCGAGTGGATGCCGCCGGCAAGACGAGCGTGGTCGCGAAGGTCGACATCGCCGACGGTCTGCTGCAGACCTGCGTCTCGCCGAGCGGGCGATACGCGGCCCTCGTCATCGCGCCCGACGTGGTCGACAACCCGTACGACGGATACACGCTGCCCCTCCCGAAGAAGCTCGAGACCCGGATCTTCAGCTTCGACGGGAAGCAGATCACGACGCTCGAGGGGTTCGACGTCGCGTGGTGCCGCAAGGCTCCGTCGCAATGACCTCGCTGGTTCCCGCGACGCGCGAGGCGCTCGAAGGGCTCCCGGCCGAGGTCGCCCCCGCGCTGCTCGGCGGCGAGCTGCGGGTGCAGACGTCGACCGGTTCCGTGGCGCTCCGCATCACCGAGGTCGAGGCGTACCACGGGCGGGGTACCGGCCCGCAGGTCGACCCCGGCTCGCACGCCCGCATGGGGCCGACCGCCCGCAACGCGACGATGTGGGGCGAGCCGGGCCATCTGTACGTCTACTTGAGCCACGGCATCCACTCGTGCGTCAACGTCGTGAGCGGTCCCGAGGGCGTCGCCGGCGGGATCCTGCTGCGCGCCGGAGAGGTCGTCGACGGAGCGGATGCCGCGCACGCCCGCCGTCCCGCGGCGCGCGTCGCGCGCGACCTGGCCCGCGGGCCGGGCCGCCTCGGCGATGCGGTGGGGCTCCGGCATCCGATCCACGACGGTATCGACGCGGTCACGGGGGAGGAGCGGGCCGGCGCGAGCGCGCGGCTGTTCCTGCTCGCCGAGCCGCTGGCCGAGATCGCGACGGGACCCCGGGTCGGTGTCGCGGGGATCGCCGGGACGGATGCGTTCCCGTGGCGCTTCTGGATTCCGGGCGACCCGACCGTGTCGGCCTTCCGCTGGGGCCGCGGCGCGCGCGAGGCGGCGGGCTGATTCGACGCCCGGGAACACCCGCCGGCCTCGGCGCGTTGCCCTGAGGGTGGGATGCCGCCTCCCACCCGACCCCGTGAGGTGACCCGTGACCGAGACCACCGCCGCAGACCGCCTCGAGGCGGCGCTCGCGTCGCTCGACCCGTCGGCGCGTGTGCAGGCCGCGATGACGGCTGGCACCCACCCGCGCTCGGAGTACATCCCGGTGCTCGTGGCGCAGTGCCGCATCGAGCCGCAGTTCCTCGTGCGCGAGATGCTGACCTGGGCGTTGACCCGGCACGACGCCGATGAGGTCATTGACCGGCTCCTCGTCGAACTGGGCTCGCGCGGTGCGCAGATCCGTGCGCAGGCGCTGCACACCATGTCGAAGATCGGCGGGCCGCGCGTGTGGCCGGCGATCACCTCCGACCTGCTGAAGGATGCCGACGACGCGGTCGCGCGCGTGGCCTGGCGCACGGCGGCCCGGCACGTGCCGGCAGCCGAGGCATCCGCTCTCGCGACGACCCTGGCGACGCAGTTCGCCCGCGGCGAGGACGACACCCGGCGGAGCCTCAGCGAGGCCTTCGCGACGCTCGGCGAGCCCGCCCGCCCGCAGGTCGACTGGGCCCTCGCGACCGGCGGCCCGTACACGCGCGCCCATGCGGCCGTGACGGCTCGACTCATGGACGACCCGGAGCAGACGTACGACGAGGCCGTGGCCGCGGCATCCGCCTGAGTCAAGGCGACACGCCCGGCCGTGCTAGACTGACTCTTCGTCTGCGCGCACTCCAGCACGCAGTTCGCATCCCACCCTCAGAAGACGGCCTACAGCCGTGTCCGGGAGCGGGGTGCAGACAAGGGATCTTGGGTGGCACCGTCCGGTGTCACGGTACTAAGGAGAATCACTATGGCAGCAGTGTGCCAGGTGACTGGAGCTGTTCCCGGCTTCGGTCACAACATCTCGCACTCGCACCGCCGGACGAAGCGCCGCTTCGACCCGAACGTGCAGAAGAAGACCTATTTCGTTCCTTCGCTTGGTCGCAAGATCACGCTGAACGTCTCGGCTAAGGGCATCAAGGTCATCGACGCCCGCGGCATCGAGTCGGTCGTGAAGGACCTCCTCGCGAAGGGTGTGAAGCTCTAATGGCGAAGAAGGCTCAGGACGTTCGTCCGATCATCAAGCTGCGTTCGACCGCCGGCACGGGGTACACCTACGTGACGCGCAAGAACCGCCGCAACAACCCCGACCGCATCGTGCTCAAGAAGTACGACCCGGTGATCCGCAAGCACGTCGAATTCCGAGAGGAGCGCTGATCGCATGGCGAAGAAGAGCAAGATCGCGCGCAACAACCAGCGCGAGGTCATCGTCGCCCGCTACGCCGAGAAGCGTGCCGAGCTGAAGAAGACCCTCGTGGACCCGAACGCGACCGACGAGGCCCGCGAGGCCGCCCGCGTCGGCCTGCAGAAGCTTCCCCGCAACGCGTCGCCGGTCCGCCTGCGCAACCGCGACGCCATCGACGGACGCCCCCGCGGCCACCTGTCGAAGTTCGGCATCTCGCGTGTCCGCTTCCGCGAGATGGCGCACCGTGGCGAGCTGCCCGGCGTGACCAAGTCGAGCTGGTAAGCACCACTTCCGCACGAAGCCCCCGTCTCCGGACGGGGGCTTCGTCGTTTCCGGGGGCTCAGTCGGCCCGACGTTCGATGAGGATCGTGTCGCGCCAGGTGCCGGCCCACGGGCCGTGAGTCATGTACGCGATGCGTTCGCGGCGACCGACCTGGCGGAAACCGGCCCGCTCGTGCAGCGTCAAGCTGGCGATGTTCTCGGGGAAGATGCTCGCTTGGACCATCCAGATGCCGGCGGCGGCGGCATCCGTCACGAAAGCCTCGAGGAGACCTCTGCCGACGCCTCGGCCCTGTGCGCTGTCGGCGACGTAGACGGAATGCTCCACGACCCCTCGGTAGACCTCACGCGTCGAGACGGGGGAACCGGCGATCCAGCCGAGCACCATGCCGGTGGGGTCGGCAACGACGAGTCTGCCGACCTGGAGCTTTGCTCGGTCGAACTCCTCCCACGACGGGGGTGCGCTCTCGAAGGTCGCGTTCCCCGCTGCGATGCCTTCGCGGTAGATCGACTCCACCTGGGGCCAGTCGTGCGCGGTCAGGGCCCGGATGGTGGCGTCGGTCATGGACGGAGGGCCTGGGATGCCGCGCCGAGCGCGTCGGTGACGACGCGGTAGTAGGCCCATCGGCCCCGCTGCTCGCGCGTCGCGAGTCCCGCGTCGACGAGCTGCTTCATGTGATGGGAGACGGTCGGCTGAGACAGCCCGACGGGCTCGGTGAGATCGCAGATGCACGCTTCGCCGTCGGCGGAGGCGGCGATCAGGGAGAGCAGACGCACACGGGTGGGGTCGCCGAGCGCTTTGAAGACCCGCGCGGTGCGCTCCGCATCCTCCACCGAGATCACACTGCCCGTGACCGTCCCGCAGCACACTGCACCTTCGGACGGGGCGAGAAGCGGGAGGTGTGCAGGCATGCGGTCATCTTCTCACGTCGTATTGACATCTGTCGATGGATCTGTGCATCCTCTATCCATCGAGCTTTGTCGATGTGTGTGAGGAGGCCCCAGGTGGACGATGTCCTGCCCGTCGTCGTCATCGGTGCAGGTCCGCAGGGGCTCGCCGCTGCGGCACACCTCATCGAGCGGAACATGCCCGTCGTGGTCCTCGAGGCCGGTGCTGCTCCTGCTGCGGCTGTCGCGGAGTGGGGCCACGTCCGCTTGTTCTCCGAATGGCCCGAGCTCATCGACGCGTCCGGCGCCCGCCTTCTGCGCACGTCGGGGTGGCAGGCGCCCGCTGCCGGATACCCCACCGGCGACCAGTGGATCGGGAAGTACCTCGCCCCCCTCGCCACGGCGTTGGGTGATCGGATCCGCTTCGGCTCCCGCGTTACGGGTGTCTCCCGGATGGGTCGGGACCGGCTCGTCGATGCCGACCGCGGGGAGCAGCCGTTCACGGTCCACATCTCGCCCTCCGAGGGGGAGGAGTACCGGCTGCAGGCGCGGGCCGTGATCGACGCATCCGGCACGTGGGCCAGTCCGAACCCTGCCGGAGCCGACGGCCTGCCCGCGCTGGGGGAGGCCTCCGCGGCGGACCTGCTCTCGTACCGCATCCCCGACTTCCGCGATCGGGCGGGTTTCTCCGGTAAGCACACGATCGTGATCGGCTCCGGGCACTCCGCGGTGACCGCCGTCCTGGCCCTTGCCCGTATGGCTCGTCGCGACCCCTCGACGACCGTGACCTGGGCGCTGCGCCGCGCGACCGCCGGCAACACGTTCGGTGGAGGGGATGCCGACGAGCTGCCTGCGCGCGGCGCCTTGGGGATCCGGGCGAAAGAGTATGTCGAGGCCGGTCTCGTCTCCCTCGTCACCGGGTTCCGCGTCGAGCGGGTCACTCATGACGGAGAAAGACCCACTTTGGTCGCGGAGGACGGCCGCACCCTCACCGCCGACCGCGTCGTGGTGTTGACCGGGTTCCGTCCCGACCTGTCGTTCCTCTCCGAGCTGCGATTGGAGCTCGACCCGACACTCCAGGCTCCGGTGCGGATTGCCGCGGAGGTCGATCCGAACGTCCACTCCTGCGGTTCCGTCGCCGCGACGGGCGCCGCGGACCTCGCTCAGCCGGAGCAGAGCTTCTACCTGGTCGGGGCGAAGTCCTACGGTCGTGCGCCGACGTTCCTCGCCCTCACCGGGTACGAGCAGGTGCGCAGCGTCGTGGCCGAGCTGGCAGGCGATCACGAAGCCGCCCGCCGCGTAGAGCTGGTCCTGCCGGACACCGGCGTGTGCGGCGGCGCGGGATTGTTCGATGCGTCCGGAGCCTCGCTCGGTGGGGCGTGCTGCGCCCCGCCTGTCGCGCTCGTGCAGGTCGGCCGCGCCCCGGCATCCGTCTGATCCGTGGATATGCACATTGCATCGTGTCGGCCACCGCTGGCGCGCCGGATGCTGGCCGAGTTCGTCGGAACGGGGATGCTCGTCACCGTCGTCGTCGGCTCGGGGACCGCCGCCCAGCGACTCTCCCCGAACGACGTCGGCCTGCAGCTGCTCGAGAACAGCCTTGCCACGGCTCTCGGTCTTGCTGTGCTGATCCTCATGCTCGGCCCCGTGTCAGGGGCGCATCTCAACCCCGCCGTCTCGCTCGCGGACGGGGTGCTCGGTCGGCGCCGCGCCGGTGGCCTTCCCACGACCGACCTCGGGGGCTACCTGGCCGCTCAGCTCTCGGGTGGCGTCGCCGGGACGCTCCTGGCGGGCGTGATGTTCGACGTCGCGCCCGCGTTCTCGACGCATCAGCGAGCAACTCCCGGGCAGCTCATCGGAGAGGTCGTCGCCACCGCCGGGCTCGTGCTGCTGATCTTCACCCTCGCCCGTACGAGCACGCCGAGCGTGACCGCCGCAGCCGTCGGGGCGTACATCGGCGCTGCGTACTGGTTCACCAGCTCGACATCGTTCGCGAACCCTGCGGTCACGGTCGCCCGCATCTTCACCGACACCTTCGCCGGAATCGCCCCGGCATCCGCCGTGCCGTTCATCCTGGCGCAACTCGTCGGCGCCTCCATCGGGCTCGGCCTGCTCCTCGTCCTCCAGCCGGCAGCCACACGCGCAGCCGGCCGTGCCGTCATCCCCACCGAACCCGAAACCACCCCGCAGGAGCACTCATGACCGAGACCACCAAGCCCGCCGTCCTCTTCGTCTGCGTCCACAACGCCGGCCGATCGCAGATGGCGGCCGGGTACCTCCGCGCGATCGCCGGAGACCGCATCGACGTGTTCTCCGCCGGGAGTGAGCCCGGCAACGCCGTGAACCCGAACGCCGTCGCCGTCATGGCGGAGGAAGGCATCGACCTCGCCGGTGCCGTCCCCCAGATCCTGACCACCGACGCCGTGCGTCAGGCCGACGTCGTGATCACGATGGGATGCGGCGACGCCTGCCCGATCTTCCCCGGTAAGCGCTACGAGGACTGGGAACTCACCGACCCCGCCGGGCAGCCCCTCGACGTCGTCCGTGAGGTCCGCGACGACATCCGCGGGCGGGTCGAAGGACTCGTCGCCAGCCTGCTCTAGGTTTTCGCGCCACGCCATCGTCGCGGGCGCTGACGGTGAGTTGCCGGGTCATCGCTCTCAGTCGCGGCCTGATCCACCTTCTTCCATCCAGTCGCTTACTCGCGCGCTCTCGTCACTCAGGTCGCCTGCATCTGGCGGCGTGAATGCGATCGATTCGGCTAGCACTGCAACCGCGGCGGCGCGCGCCTTTTCCTGATGCGACGCGTCCTGGAACCGGTGGGCGTCGGCGTTTCGCTGGATCGCCAGATGAGTGTCGATGTCGCCCAGGCGCTGTGCGATCACGGAGGCGAGTCCATCACGGAGCTCTTCGAGATTGGTGTTGTGGATCTCAAGCCGACGGTCGGACACCCGCAGTTCCGCGGTCGAGTACCCGTGCGCGGACAGCTGCGCGCGAGTCTCGTTGCCTTGAATATCGGCTACCTCATCCGGCTCCACCCTGCGGGTGAAGACAGCTTCGACGGTGTATCGGTCGGGTGCATCGACGGTCATCAGCTCCGACGGGAGGGTGGTGACCAGGATCGACCGGAGGCCCAACAATGCGGGGCCACTGCCCGCGCTCTTCACTTTTGCATTCATGAACCGACGTTACGCCTCCGGCCTGGGCGTCGCACAGAAACCGTCGGCTGCCCCAGCCTGTCGCTGGAGCGGGGACCTCGCCAGGCGCGCACTGGGGGTTGCGTCGGCCTCAGAAGACGAGGTCCCCTCTCAAACGGTCGTGCAAAAACAGGATCCCCTCACAATCACCCCCCAGGTGAGTGCAAGGGGATCCACCCATCTCCAAAACACGAGGATCAAAAGATCTGCGGTGCTGGCGGGGCTTCTCCAACCGGGCGGGCCCCCCGACCGCCCTCATTGCTGACAGTGTCACGGATCCCTGCGCACCGATAGGGGGGTAGCCGGATACCACCCGGCCGGACACTTCGGGGGCGTTGGTCAGATGACGTCTGCGGCCGCTTCGGCGCGATGGTCATCCGGCGGCTCGGACACGAGGTAGAGCCCGCTGGTCGCGTCGGCAAGGCGCGCGAGCTTGCTCAACCACGCCCTGTTGATGGTCGGCGCGCGGCTACCGCGGTACGTGAAGCTGAGCTTCGAGTCGGAGTGGATCCAGACCGCTCGTCGGCCGTCATCCATGCTGAGGTCCTCGCGCCAGGTGAAGAAGAACGGCTCGCCACGTTTCAACTTGTTCCCGATCACGATCTGTAAATGCGCGAGCGCGCGATCTTCGATGTCGGTCTTCGCGTTGGTGCTGTAGTTGAAGCGCCCCATGGTGGTGACCTTCCCTTAACCGGACGCATCCCATCAGACACACTGCTGAGCAGTGCTGCGGATCCAACATTCTGGTGCCCCACTCTGCAGGTTCCTCGCGTCACGCCGATCGGGCGAGGGGTTGCGCGCCACACGACAACGTGATGGGCGGCGGGTGGCAGATCGAGATGTACGACTTATCCGGCGAGGTGGTTCCAGATGCCTGTGATGCCGGCGGCGCGTGCGATCGTGCTGTGGCTCGACTCGATAGTCTTGCGGCACATGGCGAACGGCTTCCCGCCGTACGGCAGGCCACCCGGCTGCACGCGCCGTTCCGTTCGGTTCGGTTCAGCGGGCACGCTGGCCGCGAGGGGTCGTCAGATGGGGCAGACGTGCACGGCAGGCAGGTAGCGGCTCGCTGCGCTGATTCGCCCCGCGGCGGTCTGCGGTTCAGATCGGTGAGGGAATGACGGTCAGCGAAACCGTCGCGAAAGGGACGGCGTCGCTCGTCGTCTTCGCCGCGGCGCTCGTCGCCACGATGGCGGGGTCGTGGGTGCCCTCGTTCTGGTACGACGAGGCCGCCACACTGCAGCTCGCACGGCTGCCGCTGCCGGAGTTCTTCGGCTTCGTGATGCAGCGGGATGCCGTCCACGGGCTGTACGCGTTCATCATGCACGGGTGGATCCAGGTCTTCGGAGAATCCGAGTTCTCGGTTCGGTTCCCCTCTGCGCTCGCCGTCGCGGTCGGGGCGACCGGTGTGTTCCATCTCGGCCGTCGGTGGTTCGGGGTGGCCCCCGGCATCGTGGCGGTGGTGGTCTTCGTCGTCCTCCCGAGGATGACGACGCAGGGCATCGAGGCGCGGTCGTATGCGATGGCTACCGCCCTGCTGGTCGTCGCCGCTGTGCTCGTCGCGCGGGCGCGTGAGCGCCGTGGCTGGGCGCCGTGGATCGGTGTCACGGCGGCTGCCACGGCGTCGGTGTGGATGTTCGCGTATGGCCTGTTCGTGCTTCCCGCGCTCGCGCTGCTCGCGGACGACCCCACCCTTGCGAGGCGCACGCGGGTCCTCCGGGCTTCGGCCGCGCTGGTCGTTCCCGGATTGCTCGCTGTGCCCCTCGTGCTCACGATGATTCCGCAACGCGGTCAGGTGGCGTGGTTGTCTGGGCAGGACGTCAACCTCTACACCGTGCTGATAGAGCCGATGTTCGGCTCGGCGTTCTGGATGGTGATCGGGTTGGCGCTGCTGGTCGCGGTGGCGGTGCGAGCGGGGTGGCGGGTCACGCTGTCGCGCCCCGTGGTATCGCTCCTCGTCTGGCTGTTGCTGCCCGGCACCGTGCTCGTGACGCTGTCGCTCGCGGGGACGCCGGTGTTCACTCCGCGCTACCTGACCGTCTCTGCGCCTGCACTCGCGCTCTTGGTCGGCTCGCTTCTGGGGGGCGCACGTCGCCGGACCCTCGTCGCTGCGAGCGTCCTCATCTGCATGCTCACGGTGCCGCATTACGTCGCATCGCGGTTGCCGATGGCGAAACCCGGGGGCATCGACCTTCGCGCCGCGGCATCCTTCATCGCGTCGCACGCCCGACCGGGCGACGCCATCCTGCTGGAGGCTGCAGGCCCGGCGGGAACCCGGCCACGCGTCGCCATCGCCGCCTACCCAGACGCCTTCGCAGGCCTCCGGGACATCGCGTTCGCATCGAGCTACGTCGGAACCGGCACCTACTCAGACTCCCTCGTCGATCCGAAGTTCACTGAGGTTCCCGGCGATGCCGACATCTGGGTCGTCACGAGAGATGGGTCGACGTTCGCGCAGCAACTGGCCGAGAACGGATACGCTCCGGCATCCGTTCGAGACGTCGGTGGTCTGACGGTGGGCGAGTGGCGCCGGGATGACGCGCGCTGAGCGGAAGGTCAGAACGGCAGGTCGCGTGACCCCGGCGGGGCGATGAGGATGCCGGTGATCTTGCCGGAACCGTTGTAGGCGACGCGTCCAATCCACTCGCCGGCCTCATGCTGGAGGGTCACCTGCACGATCGCTCCCGTGCTCAGATGCCGGTTGGCGAGCTTGGCCAGCGGTGTGCTGCCGTCGGCCGTCCGCACCGTCGCCTCGACACACGCGTCGAGGCGACCGGATTCGCCCCGGACCTCATCCCACACGCCCATCAGCTTGCGTTTGGTCAGCGCGCGGCCGCAGGTATACGTCATGTGCGCCCGCACCGCCTCGTAGTCGCCGGCGTCCAGGTGCGCGAACACCTCGCTGGTCCGATCCGTCAGGTCTATCCCCGGTGCTGCCATCGTTTCCCCCTCGCCCTTGGCGCCGAATCGCTTGAAGGCCGCCTGTCGGCTGACCCCGAGCGCATCACCGATCTCCTGCCACGAGACGTCGTGAGAACGCGCCGTGGAAACCACCTCCTGCAAGCGCTCGCGCGAACGTCGCACCAACTCGTCGGCGTGACGGATGCCCCGAACCTCACCACCCGAATCGGGAGGGGCGCCTGCTCCGGCGGCCTCCACGAGTGAGGCGAGCTCGGCAAGCGACATGTCGCTCGTGGATGATCCGGCCATGGGGCGAGCGTACGAGCGAAGATCGTGAGTGTCAACCAAAGGGTGACATCATGCAATGCGACGGCGTGACACACTCACGCTGGCGGGCTGGTTGGCTCGATTCGATTGAGAGGATCATCGATGGCGGATGACGCCGGTTCCGATGACGAGCGCTGGCTCACCATCAACGGGCGGCGGTGGCGGCGCACCGATCCGTCCTTGCCCGCAGACCTCGTGGCGGCGCTGACCTCCCACCTCGGGCGCGGTCGATCAGGTGTGCGCCGCGCGCAGGGCGATCCGGACGCCACGTCAGCGTCACGCCGACGAGTCGACCTCGCCAAGCACGGGCTCGGCGAGCGGGGCCCGTACTGGTGGGACGAGCCGAAGGACGAGCGCCTCCGCAGAGCGAGGCAGGCGCTCGCCGAGTTGGAGGAACTCGAGGACTGAGAAGCTCAGCCAGAAAGAGATTTCGATAGGCGGTTTCGGTGCCTGCGATCCCTCTTCTTTCGTTATCTGAACGCGCGCACTCTCGGATCAGACGGGTCCCCGTCGTGAGAACCCTTCGCGACGGGGAGGTAGTCGAAGGGTGAGTGGCCCGTCACCAGCGCCGGGACACCGATCATCGGGAGATTCTCTGCGATACCGATCGATTCGAGCTCGGTGAGTATCACTCTCACGGCGCGGATAACAACGTGGCCCCGTGCTCGTGGGTGATCAGCCGCGAGACGATCAGTAGTTCACGACTCGTCACGGAAGTCGGAGATCGTGCGTCTCTCGAGGCGCGGTTCATCGAAGACAACGTCGCAGCCTTCGCTCTGGGGCGACTGGGCCTCGAATCCAACCTCGAGCGGCTTGTGCGCGCTGGGGAGCGAGAATGCGCGGATCAGCTCCCACCGTTCGCCGTCCAAGGACGCATGGAAGGCGAAGACGGTCCCCTTCCGAGACACGCGCAGGTGCACGTGATCACCATCGACGGTGAAGGCGTTGGCGTCGTCGGACACGCGATTGTTGACGACGCTGACGATCATGCCCTGCCCGCGTGGAGAGAACTCGAAGCAGAGCTTCGCCCACGTCTCACGATCGTGGCGCAGGAAAAGTACGCCGGCATCGAATGTGCCCGCGAAGCGCACGCGAACCCGCGCGCTGAGCTGGAAGTCGCCGGCGGGAGCGTCGGTGAGAAGTGTTGCGGCGTTGTGCAGCGTCGAAGAGGTGACCTGGCCGCCGTCGTTGCCGCCTGGGTCGGTGAAGATGTCCGTGCCCGGAATGCTGGATACACGGATGCTGCCCGAGACAGGATCTACCGACCAGCGGTCGTCGGGGAACGGCCGAAATGGGGTCTCGATGGTGGGGATGTATACCGTCATGCGATCACAGTATCGAAAAACCGTGCACATGCACGGTTTACAGGGCCATGGTCACCACTGCCTGGAAAGCAGCGCCTTCCGTGGTGCGCACCCGAGCAATGCGGCAGGGCCCAGCATGAAGACTGCTGAGAGGCATGCCGGAAACACCGGGGACGGCCTACGGTGCCTCCGCGATGAGAGTCGCCCAGGCGCCGGCCAAGGTGTCGTCGTTTGACTGGATTTCGACGGAGACGGCTTCCGCTGCGGTATCGAATGTGAGCCCGGTCACCTCGCCGGGGCTCTCACAACCTTCCGCGCTCGCCACCATTCCGCTTGAAGAACCGATGGCTTTGAAGGTGACGCTGGCCTCCGCCGGGGTGCAGTCACCGGAGCGTGTAACGGACCCCTCGATCGGCTTCGCCCTGCGACATGTTGAGGCGATATGCACTGTTTTCGCCGCCCTGCGAGCGCGCGCTACCTCGCCGGTCACCTTCCCGGGCACCTCATAGTCGGGGTCGACAATCTTGAGCGCCACGAACGGAGAGTCATCGACGCCCGCCTCGGTGATCGATGGGCTTGGAGAGGGCGAGCGCTCAAGACCGACTGTCGAGATGCAACCGGACATCAGTAACGCCGCCGATATGAGTACGAGGAAGCTCGGTGCGCGCCGCACCATGAAGCCCAGAGCCGGCCGGAAAGGATCGTTTTCGGCGGGTTCCGGTTGCGTAGCCTTCGAACATGAACAAGCCACTTCTGATTCAAGTCGCGGTTCTGTTCCCGTTGGTCGGAGTGGCGTCCATTCTGTTCGCGCTGGGGTGGTGGATCCCGGCCGTCGCCGCGTCAGTTGCGGTGATCGCTGCTTCGATATGGGTGAGACGAGCAGTCGTGGATATGCACGTGGATGAGGCCCTCGCCGCGCCTGAGCAGGATGTAGATACAGCCGACCAAGGCGAGCACGAGGGCGAGTCGCGGCTCGACCGATAACGATCGTTTCTGGCGGGACCGGAACCGTCGGCGCTTTAGAGGCGCCACAAACGATCACCGAAAACCCCATACGGCAGGGATTTTCGGCGCATCGCTGCGAGGGGCGCGGTGTTGAATCCGACGCCGGCCCGCGAGACCTGTTCGGTGTCGCGGGCCTTCGCGTGCAGGTCAGCCGCGGTCGCGTGCCATTCCTGCTTCGGTGTTACGGGTGCCGACCGTGATGCCGTGCGGGGATGCGGCGTCGATGCGTTCGAGGTCGTTGGCGGTGAGTACGACGTCTGCGGCGGCGGCGTTCTCCTCGATGCGCGCGGCTTTGGCGGTGCCGGGGATCGGCGCTGTGCCAGCCTGGATCAGCCACGCGAGCGCGAGCTGCGCCGTGGTGACGCCCTTTTCGTCGGCGATGACCTTGAGCGCTGCGACGACGCGGAGGTTCGCCTCGATGGCCTCGTCAGAGAACCGGGGGAGGTTGCGGCGGGCGTCGCCTTCAGGCAGGTCGTCTTTGCGGGTGACGGTTCCGGAGAGGAATCCGCGCCCGAGTGGGGAGAAGGGTACGAACCCGACGCCGAGCTCCGAGGCTGTGTCGAGGACGCCGTTGTGCTCGGCGTCGCGCTCGAAGAGGCTGTACTCGGACTGGATCGCTGTGATCGGGAACGTCGCATGCGCCCGACGAAGCGTCTCGGCCGAAGTCTCTGAGACGCCGATGTAGCGCACCTTGCCAGCAGCGACGGCTTCGCTCATCGCGCCGATGGTCTCCTCAATCGGCACTTTCGGGTCTGCACGGTGGAGGTACCAGAGGTCGACGTGGTCGGTACCGAGGTGCCCAAGGGACCGGTCGATCGCGCGGCGCGCGTGTTCTGGGGAGCCGTCGAGGCCGATTGGTTCGCCGTCGTCGGTGAAGTCCGTCGCGAACTTCGATGCAATGACCACACGCTCCCGGTCCGTGCCGAGGACGCGACCAAGGAGTCGCTCGTTCTCGAACGGCCCGTACGCCTCCGCTGTGTCGAACAGGGTGATCCCGAGGTCGAGCGCTCGACGGATGGCTTCGGTGGAGCCTGCTTCGGTGGCGCCGCCGTAGAAGGCGCTCATGCCCATGCATCCGAGCCCGAGCACGGAAGTCTGAAGGCCTTGGGAGCCGAGAGGGATCTGTTGCATGTGGTGTCCTTTCCTCGCCGGGGTGCCCCGGGCGAAGACAACCTTCCACACTGGTGTGCACACCATGTCAAGTGGCAGACTCAGTTCCATGCTGCTTCCCGAGGTCCACGTCGACGAGCCCGTCACGATCAGTGTCGCCGCAGACCTCCTCGGCATCACCGTCGACACCATCCGCTACTACGAGAAGGAAGGCATCGCGCCCGCGCCCGACCGTGGTCCGGACGGGTGGCGACGGTACGACACGGCCGCGTTGAGCTGGCTCGCCGGAACGGTGATGCTCCGCGGCACGGGGATGAGCGTGCAAGAGATGCGCGAATACGCGGCGGCGTACCGGGCCGGTGCTGATCATGCCGAGCGTCTTGCGCTCCTCGAACAACACCACTCGGCCGTCCTCGCCCGGCAGGCCGAGGTCCAGCGTCACTTGGCGGCGCTGGAGCGGAAGATCAAGGCGTACCGCCAGACCATCGTCGCGACGAGCGACAGCGCCCGACCGGCTGCCTGACGGCTCTGTCGGGTCAGCCGTCGGCTTGTGGGCGGCGCGATCAAGACACACGCATCGCTGCGAGAACGACGATCTCTGCGGAAGTGCCCACAGGGATGACTCCGCCGAAAACGATCGTTTTCGGCGCAGGTGCGCCCGCCTGGCCAGATCGCTTGCCAGAAACGTGGTGCGTAATCACCTTTCGGCGTGCGTTTTCGGCAGCAGGATTCAGGCCGATCTGCGGGGCACCTCTCCGGTCAGGTGTCGTTTGGACAGATTCGTGTTGGTCGGACATGTACGGGGTGGGAGGCATCCCGAACAATGGAGGCGAAATGAACCCGAACCGGCTTGACGAACTGCTGACGCGATCAGCACCCTCGACCTACACGACGATGGCTGCCGACGACCTTCGGGCTGCCGTTCAAGAGGCTCGTGCTGAGGGGCTTCCCCGCATGCCGCGCAGAAGGCGCTTCGGGCTGGCGGCCGCGGCCGCGTCGGGTGCAGGGCTGACGGCGATCGGCGGTGTCGCATGGGCCGCGAGCACCATGCCGCAGGGCTTCGATGACCCGTGGGCTGATCGAGTTGGTCTATTGGGAGGGGCTCACCCTCGCCCAAGCGGCAGCGGTTGTCGGCATACCGGCCTCGACTGCGCGTAGCCGATACGCCAAAGCGAAGGAACGCCTCAGAGACGCGCTTCTTACTGGTGAGCCGACACGCGGGTTCTAGTCGGCCCGCCGAAAACGATCGTTTACGGCACCCGGGCGTTGGACACCCCCGCTCGCCGGCATGCGGCGCCGGAACATCGAGAGAGGACAACGCTGCCAAGAGCTTCTTGTCGCCGTAGGCCATGATCGAGGCGTGGCCAAGACGAAACCGGAGATCTCCCATGAGCTCGGGAGCGCCCTCGCAGATCAGTTTCCGATCCGGGTGTATCGGCGGAGGAAATGGGAGTTCGATCGGATCTGGGGATACGTGATCGGGCTGTCGCATGAATGGGTGGCCTTGCAACAGCTGTCGGATGGCGTGTACGTCGACGGCGTAACTGTTGTCCGGATTCTCGATGTGTTCGACGTCGAGGATTTGGAGGAGAACAGGTACATCGAGCGGGCTGTGAAGGTCCTCGGTCGTCCCGACTCAAACTTCCAGCTTGGGCCCGATGCCACCACCAGAGACGTCCTGAGTAGCGCCAGCAGGCACGGAAAGATGCTCGGCGTTCGATTTGAAGCGGACAGCGATGACCCGCTCATGATCGGAAGAGTCACCGGCTTCGGAGAGCGCAAGTTCGAGATGATGCTCATCAACGCGGCGGGTGTTTGGGCGACTACCCCGACACGGGAGTGGTACGGCGACGTGACGCAGGTGTTCGTTGGGGACCGGTACTCGACCGCGCTAGCGCGATTCGGGGACTCCTACCCCCTCTCCCCGTAGAAGCCGCTGTTCCCCCGCCGAAAACGATCGTTTTCGGCGGACTGCTGGCAGCGCCTCGCAAGCGTCCGACACGCCGCGGATCGACCCGCCGAAAACCCCCACCGAAACCCGCGCGCGCCGAAACTCCGCGCGAACGTTTTCGGCCGGGCCTGTGGCCCCCGCCTCGACACCGTCCCATCAGCCGCGCCCGGGGCTACGCTCGAACGGTCGGAGGGAGCACCGTGCCGCTGGATCCGTTCTTCCGCGAGCGCCTGCGCACGCATCGGCGATACCTCGCGAAGAAGGCGTGGACCGACCTGACCGCGCGGTTCCGACCGGCGGCACCGGCAGCGACGGCATCCGCTTCAGCCAAGAAGACGGTGCCGCTCACGCCGCGCGAGCGGCACCGTCGCGCGGCGCTCAACTGGGACCGCATGGAGCTGCGCAACGCCGGCATCCCCGGTCCCGACATGGAGACCACCGACGTCACCGTGCCGGTCGAGGGGTACCCCGACGTCCGCATCCGCATCTACCGTCCCGCCTCCGCGCCGACCCCGGCACCTGCGTGCCTCGTGATCGGCGGCGGTGCGTTCCGCATCGGGGGCATCGACTATCCGACGGCGGATGCCTCGTGTCGCCGCCGCGCGGCTCGTTCCGGCGTCGTGCTCGTCACCGTCGGCTACTCGCTCGCCCCCGAACAGCGCTATCCGACGCAGATCGAGCAGGTTCACGCCGCGTGGGTGTGGCTGCACACGCACGCGCAGGAGCTCGGGATCGACCCGGACCGGATCGGCCTGAACGGTGCCTCGGCCGGCGGATGCCTCGCGGCATCCCTCGCCCTCCTCAACCGCGACCGCGGCACACCCCAGGCGACGCTGCAGATCCTCGAGGTTCCGGTCACCGACCTCACCGGCCGGTGGATCGACCTGCGCGCGACGTACGCCTTGGGCGTGCCCGCGTTCATCGCGCTGCGCGAGCTGCGCTCCGTCGCGAGCACCTACCTCGGTGACCGGTCGCGGGCGCGCGAGCAGTACGCGTCGCCGATGCGGGCCGCCTCGCACGCCGGCCTTCCGCCCGCCGTCGTGCTCACGGCGGAGTACGACCCGCTCCGCCGCGACGGCGCCACCTACGCGGCGAAGCTGCGGGACGCCGGCGTCGACGCGAGCGCGACCCGCTACCTCGGCGTGACGCACGACACCCCTCTCTATGTGGGCGCGCTCCCGGCCGCACGCCGCTGGGAGGAGGACGTCGTCGCCGCGCTCCGCCGCATCTGAGGCGCACTGGTAGCGTGCGCGACGTGCATCCTCCGATCGAGCCCCACGCCTCCGGAATGCTGGACCGACCGGACGGCGCCCGCCTCCACTGGGAGGTCTCGGGCTCCGACACCGGCCGCGCCGCCCTCTACCTGCACGGCGGACCCGGCGGCGGCCTCGGCAAGGGCGGCTACCGGCGCGTGTTCGACCCCGAGCGCTATCGCATCGTCGGTCTCGACCAGCGCGGATGCGGCGCCAGCACGCCCTGGGCGATCGACGACCTCGAGAACCTCGACGCCAACACCACGCCCGCGCTCATCGCCGACATCGAGGCGCTCCGCGAGCACCTCGGCATCGACCGCTGGCTCCTCTACGGCGTCTCGTGGGGGTCTACCCTCGCCCTCGCGTACGCGCATGCCCACCCCGAGCGGGTGAGCGAGATCATCCTCCTCGCTGTCACCGCTGGTGCGCGCGACGAGATCGAGTGGATCACCGACGGGGTGGGACGCATCTTCCCCGAGGCCCGCGACCGGCTCGGAGACCTCGTGCCTGCGGGTGAACGCGTCGTCGACGCCTACGCACAGATGCTGCGCGACCCCGACCCGGCCGTCCGCACCCGTGCGGCCGACGCGTGGGATGCATGGGAGTCGGCGCACATCGCCCTCTCGCCCTGGGCGACACCCGGCCCGCTGCACGACGACCCGCGCACGCGCGAGAACTTCGCGACCCTCGTCACGCACTACTGGTCGCAGGACTGCTTCCTCGACGCGCCCGTCCTCGAGCGGATGGACCGGCTCACCGGCATCCCGGGCGTCCTCATCCACGGCCGGCGCGACGTGAGCGGGCCCGCCCTCACGCCGTGGCTGCTGCACAAGGCGTGGCCGGGCAGCCGGCTGCACATCCTCGAGGAGGAGGGGCACGGCGGTCCGGCATCCGCGCAGCTCGCCTGCGACGCGGCCGACGAATTCGCCCGCGACTGACCCGGATTCGGACATGTGCGCCGGATTCGGACGGGAGAGCGCTCCCCGGTCCGAATCCGACAACATCGTCCGAATCCCGCAACAGGCGGACGCACACGCAAACACGGCACGCGAAAGCAACCCCCTCCGCGGAATTCCGCGGAATCCGGCCGAAACGGCCTCATTCGCCTCAAAAGTCACATCCGACACGCGACACGCCGTCCGATTACGGCCCAGATGACCGAAAATCCGCGGAATCACGGGGTTCGTGGGTATATTCGGGACCGGTCGCAACGACCAACCGGCGGTCACCCCGTCGGTCCGAGTAACTGAAGACGGCGATCCGCCGTCTGGAGGAGCACCATGGCCATCACCAAGACCGAACTCGTCGCCAGCATCGCCAGCGCCACCGGCGAGAGCCAGGCCACCGTCTCGCGCGTCGTCGACGGCCTGTTCGCGTCCGTGTCCGAGGCTGTCGCCAAGGGCGAGAAGGTCTCGATCCCGGGCTGGATCGCGTTCGAGCAGGTCGAGACCTCCGCTCGCACCGGCCGCAACCCGCAGACGGGTGCCGAGATCAACATCCCCGCCGGCAAGCGCGTCAAGGTCAGCGCCGGCTCGAAGCTGAAGGCTGCCGTCAAGTAAGACGCTGCAGTCGTACGAAGGGGGATGCCGCGAGGCATCCCCCTTCGGCGTTCCCCCACCTGCCCGCGCGTAGGCTTGCAGGGTGAATCCGCGTGCTCTCCGCTTCGCCGGGCCCGCGATCCTCGCAGGCGCCGGTCTGATCGCGCTCCTGCTGGGTCTGGCCTACGGCGGCGGCGCGACGCCCCTCGTCATCGGCGATCCCGGCCCCGTCGTCCGCTGGGTGCTGCCGGTCACCGAGCTCACGGTCAACCTGTCGGCTGCTGTGCTCGTCGGCTCACTCGTCCTGGCCCTCTTCTCGCTGGTCGCCGGGTCGAAGGAGTTCGACTTCGCCCTGGATGCCGCCTCTGCCGGCGCCGCGATCCTCACCGTCGCGAGCGGTGTCACCGGGTACCTGACGTTCCTCAAGGTGATCCCCGCGCGGCCGAGCGCCGACGCCGCGTTCGGCGAGCAGCTCGGTCGCTTCCTCGTCGACACCGACCCCGGTCGTGCGTGGCTCATGACCACCGTCGCCGGAGCGGTCCTCACCGTGCTGGCCTTCGCCGTCCGCGGGTGGCTGCCCACCCTCCTCGTCGCCGTGCTCGCGATCGCCGCCATGGTGCCGATGGCGACGGCCGGCCACACCGGCAGCGAGGCGAACCACAACATCGCGGTCACCTCGCTCGCCCTCCACATCATCGCCGCGGCGGCGTGGCTGGGCGGGCTGCTCCTGCTGATCCTCCTGCGCCCGCTGCTGACGCGTGACCGGCTCGCCGACGCCCTGCAGCGCTACTCGAGCATCGCCCTCGCCGCCTTCGTCGTCGTGACCCTGTCGGGCATCGCGCGGGCGGCCATCGGCATCCTCTCGTTCCAGAACCTCTTCTCGGCCTACGGCGCGATCCTCATCGTGAAGGTCGTCGCGCTGCTGGCCATGGGCGTCCTGGGTGCCGTCTACCGGCGTCGGTTGATCGCCGGCATCCGTGACACCGCCGTCGCGGCCCGCTTCTGGACGCTCGTCCTCCTCGAGGTCGTGTTCATGGGGATCGCCTCCGGCGCCGCCGTCGCCCTGTCACTCACGCCGCCGCCCGTCGACACCACGCTGCCGCTCGATCGCACGCCGGCCGAGGTGCTGACGGGCTCGGCCCTTCCGCCCGAGCTCACCATCGATCGCTTCTTCACGGCGTGGGACGTCGACCTGATCTGGGCCTTCGCCGTCGGCTTCGGACTGTTCTTCTACCTCGCGGGGGTCCGCCGCCTCGCCCGCCGCGGCGACCGCTGGCCGATCGGCCGCACGGTGCTCTGGATCACCGGCCTGGTGCTCCTCTTCTACGTCACCTGCGGTCCCGTCAACGCGTACCAGGACTACCTGTTCAGCATGCACATGGTGGGCCACATGCTGCTGTCGATGGCGATCCCGATGTGCCTCGTCTTCGGAGCCCCCATCACCCTCGCCTCCCGCGCGATCCGCAAGCGGGACGACGGCACGCGCGGCGGTCGCGAATGGATCCTGTGGGCCATCCACAGCCCCTACGCCAGGGTGATCACGCACCCGCTCGTGGCCGCAGCGCTGTTCATCGTGTCGCTCTGGGCGTTTTACTACACCGACATCTTCCGGTGGACGCTCTACGACCACCTCGGGCACGAGTGGATGGTGCTGCACTTCCTGACGGTCGGCTACCTCTTCGTGATGTCGCTCGTCGGCATCGATCCCATCCCGTACCGGCTGCCTCACGCCGGTCGCCTGCTGACCCTCATCGGCGTCATGGCGATGCACGCGTTCTTCGGCATCTCGATCATGATGTCGTCGGGCCTGTTCGTCGCGGAATGGTTCGGGTCGATGGCCCGCCCGTGGGGGCTCGATCCGCTCGCCGATCAGTACATGGGCGGCGGCATCGCGTGGTCCATCGGCGAGATCCCGACGCTCATCCTCGCGATCGTCGTCGCCGTGCAGTGGAGCCGCTCGGACGAGCGCCGTCAGCGCAGCAGCGACCGTCAGGCCGATCGCAGCGGCGATGCGGAGCTCGAGGCCTACAACGCGCGACTCGCGGAGATCGCCGCCCGCGATGAACGGGATGCCCGGCGCGAAGCGGCGCGCTGACCGCGCTCAGTCGGCGGCCGAGACCGCGATGGACGCCGTGCCGTCGGGGAGG
Source organism: Microbacterium sp. LMI1x-1-1.1 (assembly GCF_040676205.1). NCBI lineage: Bacteria > Bacillati > Actinomycetota > Actinomycetes > Micrococcales > Microbacteriaceae > Microbacterium > Microbacterium sp. LMI1x-1-1.1. Next base: position 387,307 of record NZ_JBEGHM010000001.1, on the reverse strand, counting down.
ATCGTGATCTTGCCGGTGAGGAAGAACGGCACGAGCTCGTTCACGTCGTAGACCGAGCCGTCGAAGATCGAGCGGATCTGCACGTCGATCTTCGCGACCGCCTGCGTGCGGGTGATCGCCCAGCCGGCACCGTCGGGCTCGAGGGTCACGACGGGGTTCTCCTCGATCTTCCACGTCGGGGGCTCGACGATGCGGTTGCGCACGTAGTAGCCGAACGGGCACCCCGTGGGCTGGAGGACCTTCTGCGTCGCGCACTGCGCGAGGAAGTCGTCCACCTCCTGCTGCACGACACCGACGAACTTCTCGGTCGGCTCCGCCTGGAACGACACGGGGATCTCGGCGAGGGGCGTGTCCGAGAGGACGGCGACGCCGGGGCTCGTCGTGGCGGCCGTGTCGACGGTGATGGAGTACAGCCCGGGCGAGAAGGCGAGCAGCGGGATCGGTTCGAGGGGGTCGGCGTCGCTGCCGTCGGGCGAGACCTGGCGCTTGTCGATCGAGAAGCCGTTCACCTCGAACTGCATCGAGCCGCGCACCGCGAGCTCGATGACCGCGAGCGGGCTCTGCGCGAAACGCCACCGGGGGAGGAGACCGCTCTCGTCCTCGTCGCGCTCCACCTCGAACGTCGTCGTGCCGGCGTGGCCGCCCACCCGGTACGACACGGTGACCGTCGTCGTGCCGTCGGCATCCGTCGTCTCGGAGACCGGCTCGACGTCGGACAGCGGCGTCAGGGTGTTGCTGCGCAGCAGGGCGCCGCTCGCGTCGGCGGGCAGCTTCGCCGCGGCGAGGGTCGACGACGTCGTCGAGACGCCGGGGACGAGGAGCGCGTCGGTCGCGCGTCCGTCGGCGAGCAGGTGCAGGTAGTCCAGGACGAACGCGGTCGGGCTGTAGAGCTGTCGGTAGAGCACGGCGGAACTCGCACCGATCGCGCCGACGAGCAGGATGCCGACGACCCCCAGCACCGTCAGGTCGATCGCGAGCTTGCGTCGGCGTCGGGGCCCCGCGACGGTGGCCGTGCGGGTCGCGACGACGGTGGCGTCCGGCGCAGCGGCATCCGCTGTCTGGTCGGTACCGTCGTGTTCCACGTGCCCAGTCTAGGAAAGCCCCGCTGGTAGCTAGCATGGTTCCGGTGAGCACGCCGCCCCTGTCTCCTGAACAGGACGCGCTCTTCCGTCTGATCGAGGACACCCGCGAGCACGTGTTCGTGACGGGACGCGCCGGGACCGGCAAGTCCACGCTCCTCCAGCATTTGTCGTGGAACACGAGCAAGCAGATCGCCGTCTGCGCGCCGACCGGCGTCGCCGCCCTCAACGTCGAGGGCCAGACGATCCATTCGCTGTTCAAGCTGCCGATCGGGCTCATCGCCGACAGCGAGATCGAACAGACCGAGGCGACCCGCAAGATCCTGAACGCGATCGACACGCTCATCATCGACGAGGTGTCGATGGTCAACGCCGACGTCATGGACGCGATCGACCGCTCGCTCCGCCAGGCGCGACGCAAGCGCGCCGAGCCTTTCGGCGGCGTGCAGGTCGTCATGTTCGGCGACCCGTACCAGCTCTCGCCGGTGCCGCCCCGCGGCGACGAACTGCGCTACATCCAGGACCACTACCGCTCGTTCTGGTTCTTCGACGCGCAGGTGTGGGCGGGTCCTCGAGCGGATGCCGGTGCCATCCGCTCCGACGGTCTGCTCGACCTCGGGCGGGTCGGCGCTCCGCTGCACATCGCCGAGCTCCGCAACATCCACCGCCAGTCCGACGACGCGTTCAAGACGATGCTGAACGCGGTGCGCCACGGGATCGTGACCGCCGACATCGCAGGCGCGCTGAACGCGGCCGGTGCGCGGAAGCCGCCGGAGCCGGCAGCGGATGAGGTGCCGATCATCACCCTGGCCACCCGCAACGACATCGTGTCGCGCATCAACCAGCGTCACCTCGACGCCCTGCCGGGCCCCGCGCAGACGGCTCGTGCCGAGATCAGCGGCGACTTCGGCCGCGGCGACGCGTCGTACCCCGCCGACCAGGAGCTGCAGCTCAAGGTGGGCGCTCAGGTGATGTTCCTGCGCAACGACATCGGCGGCTTCGGCGGCGACGGCCCGCGCTGGGTGAACGGATCGATCGGCACCGTCACGCGCATCGCGGGCGGAACCGTCCGCGTCGAGCTCGACGGCGAGGAGCACGACGTCGAGCCGACGGTGTGGGAGAAGTTCCGCTACGCGTACGATCCCGGCACGCGCAAGCTGACCCGCGAGATCGTGGCGGAGTACACGCAGTTCCCGCTGCGGCTGGCGTGGGCGGTCACGATCCACAAGTCGCAGGGCAAGACCTACGACCGGGCGATCATCGACCTCGGCAACGGTGCGTTCGCCCCGGGGCAGACCTACGTCGCGCTGTCGCGGCTCACGACGCTCGACGGGCTCTACCTCTCGCGCCCGCTGCGCCCCGCCGACATCCTGGTCGACCGGGACGTGCGGCGCTTCATGGCCGGGGTGCGGGCGGCGCAGAACGCGGGCTGACAGGCGGCATCCGTCGCCGCGCGACGTGCGCGAGCGGAGGGAGCGGACGGGTGTGCTGTAATCATTGAGACGAAAACCGGGGGTGATCTGCGCGTGGCAGGACGTGTGTCGAGGCGAGTGCTCGCTGCAGTGACGGCGCTCGGCCTCGCGATCGGTCTCGGTGCCTGCGCTCCCGCACCCGACCGGGTCGACATCGGTGTGGACCAGGTCGACGGTGCTCTGCCGTCCGATCTGACGACGCAGATGCAGGAGCTCACGCAGACGGCCATGACGTCGATCGGCGCCAGCGGCGCGATCGTCTCGGTCTCGGTGCCCTGGTCGGGCGAGTGGACCGCGGGCGTCGGCACCTCCGGCGTCGGAGGGCCCAAGGTCGACCCGTCGATGACGTTCAAAGCGGTCAACGCGACCCGTCCCATGACGTGCGACCTGCTCTACGCCCTCGTCGAGAAGGGCACGGTCAAGCTCGACGACACCATCGGGAAGTGGCTCGACTCGTACCCCGGCGAGAGCACGGTCACGCTGGCCCAGCTCTGCGACAGCACCAGCGGCATCCACGGCTACCTGAACGAGATCTTCTCGCGTGTGCTCAAGGTGCCCGAGCGCGTCTGGAACCCGCGCGAGCTCGTCGCCTACGGCCTCGGGCAGCCGGCGTCGTTCGCGCCCGGAGCGCGTTTCGGCGAGTCCGACACCGGCTACGTGCTCCTCGGCCTCGTCCTCGAGCGCGCGTCGGGGCAGTCCCTCGACGAGCTGTACGACGAGTATGTCTTCCAGCCGCTCGGCATGAGCTCGACGTCGGTGCCGATGGGCATCGGCGGCGGCGACCGCCTCAAGGGGTCGTACCTCGACTCGGGTGAGGACGGCAAGCCGAACTGCGAGGCTCCGCTCGACATGACGGATCTGACCTCGAGCGTGGGCTCGTCCGCCGCGGGCGCGGTCTCGACCGTGTCGGACCTGTCGACCTACGTCCGGGCTCTCGCCGTCGGCGCGCGCCCCTACGACACCGACCAGCGGTTCGAGGGCGCCCCGCCCATCAGCGACAGCCTGCCCACCTGGTTCACGGCGAAGGGCGGCGCCTATCAGGGCGGCAGCCTCGTCGGGCAGTACGGCTCGCTCCCCGGTTACATGGTGGCCGCCTTCGCCGACCGCCAGACCGGCATGTCGGTGGTCGTCGTGCTGAACGACTCACGGGCGTCGTCGAACGTCGCGCGCCTGCTCGCGTGGCAGCTCGCGGCACTCGCGTCGAAGGCGCCGGCCGCCGACGGCCGCACGGCGCCCGAGGTCGGCCTGCCGTGGACGGTCGAGAGCCTCGGCGAGGAGCTCGCCGGTTACGCCATCTGCGGCGGGTGAACGCGCGCAGCACGTCGACGACCGCCATCGGGCTGGTCGTCGTGGGTCTGTGCTGCCAAGAGGTGGGTGCCTCTCTCGCCGTCGTGCTGTTCCCTCAGGTCGGCCCGCTCGGCATGGTGATGCTGCGGCTGGTCTTCTCTGCCCTCATCCTCGGTCTCATCGCCCGCCCATCGTGGCGGGGACGGACGCGCGCGGCGTGGGTGGGCGTCATCCAACTCGGTCTCGCCTTGGCCGTGATGAACGGGTTCTTCTACCTCGCCCTCGAACGGCTCCCCCTCGGGGTGACGGTGACGATCGAGGTGCTGGGGCCGCTCACTCTGTCGATCATCGCGAGTCGGCGGGCCTCGGCGTGGATCTGGGCGGGGCTCGCGCTCGTCGGCGTGCTCGCGCTCGGCGGCGGCGGGTTCGACCGCCTCGACCTGCTCGGTGTCGTGTTCGCTCTCGGGGCGGCGGTCACCTGGGCGCTCTACATCCTCGCGTCGGCCAAGGTCGGCGCGGCGTTCCCGAAGCTCGACGGGCTCGCCTTCGCGATGGCCGTCGGGGCGGTGGTCTCGCTGCCGTTCGGCATCGCGGACGCAGGGTCGGCGCTCCTGCGCCTCGACCTCGTCGCGCTAGGGGCCGCCGTCGCGTTGCTGTCGTCGACGATCCCCTACGCCCTCGAGCTCATCGCGCTCCGGCGCCTTCCCGCGGCCGCGTTCGCGATCCTCATGGCGCTCGCCCCCGCGACGGCCGCACTCGCGGGCTTCCTGCTGCTCGGGCAGCACCTCACCGCCCTCGAACTCGTGGGCATCGCGCTCGTCATCGTCGCCTCGGTCGGCGCGGTCCGCTCCGCGGGTCGTGGTGTCGAGGACGTCGCCGAGCCGATCGGCTGAAACCCGTTCAGGCCACGTCGACGGGAGCGCGGACGGCGGCGAGGTAGCGCTCGACCACGACGGCGGCGACGGCCGCGTCGGGTGCCAACGGGGTCGTGACGGCGTCGGCGCCGGCCCGGGCGATGACGTCGGCGAAGAAGCCGGGGGCGAGGACATAGCTCGCGGCCACGACGCGGCGGGCTCCGGCATCCCGGGCCGCAGAGACGGCTGCGTCGATGCGCGTCCCTCCGCCCGCGGCGAAGCCCACGGACACCGGCGCGGCGACGCGTTCCCGCAGCAGATCGGCCATCGCGGCGACGTCGACGGATGCCGCCGGATCGCTCGACCCCGCGGCGGCGAGCACCACCGCATCGCCCGGTGCGAGGCCGACCTCGCGGAGCCGCGTCGCGAGCAGGTCGGCCAGAAGGGGATGCGGACCGAGCGCGGCGGTCGCGGTCGCGCGGTGCCCGGCATCCGTCACCGCGCGGGCGATGTCGACCTTGGTGTGAAAGCCGGTCGACAGGAGGAGAGGGACGACGATCGCGTCGCGCGGGGCGGTGGCGCGGACGACGTCGTCGATCTCGGGCTGCTGCACGTCGACGAACGCCTCCTCCACTGCTACGCCCGGAAGGAGCAGGCGCACGTTCTCGACGAGGTCGGAGATGGCGGCGCGACCGTCGAGCGAGCTGGTGCCGTGCGAGCAGGCGATGAGGACGGGTGTCATGGTGTCTCTCCCGGGGTGACGACATCGAGGCGGTACCCGCGTTTGACGACGGTGCGGATGAGGGTCGGGATGCCGAGGGCTTCCCGCGTGCGCGCGATCGCCACGTCGACGGCGTGGGTGCTGTCGCCGGTTCCCGACCGGGGGAGGGCTGCGGCGAGCTCGCCGCGCGAAACGACACCGCCTCGCGCGGCGAAGAGCAGGGCGAGGATGGCGGCGGACGTGGGTGACAGGGTGAGGAGCGCGCCGCCCAGGACAGCGGCGCCGCTGCGCAGCTCGAGTCGCCCGGCGGTGGTCTCCAGGGCAGGCGCGCCGCCACCCCCGAAGTGGGTGACGACGGCGCGCACGAGGGAGCCGAGGCGGCCCCGCTCGGCGATGAGCGGAGCTGCGCCGGCGTCGACGAGCGGACCCGCGGTGATCGGCCCGACCGCGGCGAGCAGGAGCGTGCCCGCCGTCGACCGGCGGACGATCGCCTCGAGCGCGCCTTCGCGACGGGCGGTCGCGAGCCACTCCGCGGCGCCGGGCGCGGAGGTGAAGAGGACGGCGTCCACGTCGCCCTGCGCGGTCTGGATGACCGAGCGCGCGACGGCGGCCGGGTCGGGCGGTGGCCCCCAGCGGTAGACCGTCAGGCTGACGACGTCGGCGCCCGCGGCCGAGATGAGCTCGTCGAGCCCGTCTGCTCCCGACCCGTGGTGCTGCACGGCGACGCGGCGACCGGCGACGCCCTCTGCCAGCAGGAACGCCCCGAGTTCCTCGGAGGTCTCGGACTCAGCCACCCAGTCCGCGGTGAGACCGGCCTGCTGGATCGCCCCGCGTGCCTTCGGTCCGCGCGCGACGATCTGCGCACCCGCCAGGGCGGCGTGGAGTGCGCCCTGGAGCCCGGCCTCGTCGGCGGCCTCCATCCAGCCGCGGAATCCGACACCGGTGGTGGCGACGACGATGTCCGGCGGATCATCGATCAGCGCGCGCGTCGCGCCGATGAGCGCGTCATCGTCGATGTGCGACTCGATCGTCAGCGCGGGGGCGTGCCGCACCGTCGCCCCGTGCCGCTCCAGTGCGGACGCGAGCTCGGTGGACCGACGATCGACGGCGATGACGATCGTGCAGCCGCCGAGCGCGGCCGAGAGGGCGGGGCGGACGGTCGTCACCGAGGCGGTTCCCCCGTCCCCGCGGCGACGGGCGGCGCGGGCAGCAGGAGCCCTGCGGCGGCGACGTCGCCCACCACGATGACGGCGGGATTGCTCACTCCCGCGGCCGCGGCATCCGTCACCGCGTCGGCGAGGGTCGTGCGGGTGGTCCGCTGCGTGGGCGTGTGGCCGCGTTCGACGATCGCGAGTGGCCGATCCGCGGGGGCGCCGGCGGCGAGGGCGGCGGCCACGAGCTTCGGCAGGGCGGCGACCCCCATGAGCACGACGGTCGTGATCGTGTCGTCCGCGAGCGCGGCGCGGGTGGCGGGGGTGACGGGACCTTGGCCGATCGTCACGTGGAGTCCCGCGGCGGTCCCGCGGTGGGTGACCGGGATGCCGGCGGCTTGGGGGACCGAGACGACGCTCGTCAGCCCCGGCACGACCTCGACGGGCACGCCCGCGGCCAGGCACGCCGTGACCTCCTCGCCGCCGCGCCCGAAGACGAACGGGTCGCCGCCCTTCAGGCGCACGACGCGCTTGCCGGCCTTGGCGTGGGCGACGAGGAGGGCGTTGATCTCCTCCTGCGGAACCGGGTGGTTTCCGGGCGCCTTGCCGACGTCGATCACCTCGACGTCGGGGTCGAGCTCGACCAGGATGTCGGTGGGCCCGAGCCGGTCCGCGATCACGACGTCTGCCTCGGCGAGCAGGCGTCGACCGCGGACGGTCATGAGGTCGGCGGGGCCGGGACCTCCGCCGACGAGGTCCACGCGCCCGGCGGCCTTCCGGCGGCGACGGAGCGGCAGCATCCCGTCGCGCAGGGCCGCCCCGATCGCGTCACGCAGTCGAGCGGATCGGCGCGGGTCGACGCCGGCGTCGGAGGCGACCGCGACGATGACATCCCCCGAGCGGGTCTCGGCGGTGAGCCTCGCCGTCCCGTGAGCGCCGTCCGACGCGTTCACGCAGAACACGCGAGCCGCCTCGCACCACGCCGCGACCGTCGCATCGACGGATGCCTGGGCCGTCGCCGCGTGCACGAACCACGCCTCGGCGACGTCGCTCTCACGGGCGGTGCGCGCGATCCACGCGACCCTGCCGGCATCGACGTGCGCGCGCATCGCGTCGCCCAGCGCGGGAGCGACGACGGTCACGAGCGCGCCCTCGTCGAGGAATCGTCCGACGCGACGCCCGGCGACGGCGCCGCCGCCGACGAAGACGACGCTGCGGCCCGAGAAGGTGAGCCCGAGCATGGTGGTCATGACTGCTCCCCCCGCAGGTAGACGATGCCGTCCGCGACGGCGGCGGGCCATACGCGCAGGGTGTGCTGCTCTTTGCCGTTCGTCTCGAGGCAGACGCCCGTACGAAGGTCGAACACCTGCTTGTACATGGGCGACGCGACCGTGGGGACGTCCCCGCGGGTGCCGACGATGCCGCGCGAGATGACATGCGCGCCGCTGTAGGGGTCGAGGTTCTGCACGGCGTGCACGCGGCCGGCGTGGGTGAGGAACAGCGCGATCTGCGTGGCGCCGAGGAGGGCGGCCCGACCGCGCTCGGTCTCGAGGTCGGTCACCGCGCAGATCGCCGTCCAGCCCGCGGGTGGGGCCGCGGCATCCGTGTCGTGCATCACCGTCGTCACCGCCGCACCTCCAGTGTCGTCCCGGCGATGAGCACACCGGCATCGCGGTCCTCGGGGGTCGCGGGGCGCGCCTGGCCGCGCTCGGCGGTGTACGCCAGCGACGGGTCGGGAGTCGCGGGTGCGTTGACGAACGAGGCGAACCGGCGGAGCTTCTCGGGGTCGTCGAGGGTCGCCTTCCACTCGTCCTCGTAGTTCTCGACGTGCCGGGCCATCGCGGCATCCAGGTCGGCGCAGATCCCGAGCGAGTCGTCGAAGATCACCCGGCGCAGCTCGTCGATGCCGCCCTCGAGGTCCTCGAACCAGGGGGCCGTGCGCTGCAGCCGGTCGGCGGTGAAGACGTAGTACATGAGGAAGCGGTCGATTGCCTGCAGCAGCCCGGCGTCGTCGAGGCCTTCCACCAGCAGCACCGCGTGGCGGGGCGTGAAACCGCCGTTGCCGCCGACGTACATGTTCCAGCCCGCCTCGGTCGCGATGACGCCGACGTCCTTGCCGCGGGCCTCGGCGCATTCGCGCGCGCACCCCGAGACACCGAGCTTGATCTTGTGCGGTGACCGCAGCCCCCGGTACCGCAACTCCAGCTGGACGGCCATGCCCACGGCATCCTGCACGCCGTACCGGCACCAGGTCGAGCCGACGCAGGACTTCACGGTGCGCAGGGACTTGCCGTAGGCGTGGCCCGACTCGAAACCCGCGTCGACGAGGCGCTTCCAGATCTCGGGCAGCTGCTCGAGGCGCGCACCGAACATGTCGATCCGTTGCCCGCCGGTGATCTTCGTGTACAGCCCGAAGTCCTGCGCCACCTGCCCGATCACGACGAGGCCCTCGGGGGTGATCTCGCCGCCGGCGATGCGGGGGACGACCGAGTAGCTGCCGTCCTTCTGCATGTTCGCCATGACGTGGTCGTTCGTGTCCTGCAGCGTCGCGTTCTCGCCGTCGAGCACGTGCCGACCGGTGAGGGTCGACAGGATGCTGGCGAGCACGGGCTTGCAGATGTCGCAGCCGCGCCCGGTGCCGAACCGCTCGATGACCGCGCTGAAGGTCGACAGCCCCGAGACGCGCACGGCGTCGAAGAGCTGACGGCGCGACATCGCGAAGTGCTCGCAGAGCGCACTGCTGAGGGGGGCGCCGGTCTTCGCGAGCTCGCTGCCGAGGAGCTTCGTGATCATGCCCACGCACGATCCGCAGGCCGCCCCCGCTTTCGTGCAGGCCTTGATCGCCTTCACGTCCGTGCAGCCCTCGTCATGGACGGCCGAGCGGATTCCGCCGGCCGTGACGCTGTTGCAAGAGCACACCAGCGCCTCGTCGGGCAGCTCGCCCGTCGGGGCGGCGACGCCGTCCTGCGGCATGAGGTACGCGACCGGATCGCCGCCGAGCGCGCCGCCGACGAGGGGGCGGAGCGAACCGTAGGCCGACGCGTCGCCGACCAGGATGCCGCCGAGCAGCGTCTTCGCGTCGTCCGAGAGGACCAGCTTCTTGTAGACCCCGGCGATCGGGTCGGCGTAGACCACGTCGAGTGCGCCGGGCGTCTCGGCGAACGCGTCGCCGAAGCTGGCGACGTCGACGCCCGAGAGCTTGAGCTTGGTCGAGACGTCGAAGCCCGCGAAGGACGCCTCGAGTCCGAGCAGCCGCGCAGCCGCCACCTCGGCCATGGCGTAGCCGGGTGCGACGAGCCCGACGCACTGGCCGCCGAAGCTCGCCACCTCACCGATCGCGAGGATGCGCGGGTCGGACGTGTCGCAGCCGCCGTCGATGACGACTCCGCCGCGCGGATCGACCGTGAGCCCGGCGGCGCGGGCGAGCTCGTCGCGGGGACGGACACCGACGGTGAACACGACGACGTCGGTGCGCTCCCACGAGCCGTCGCGGAACTCGAGGCCGATCACCTGACCGCTGCGGTCGGCATCGAGCCGCGTCGTCAGCGCCGAGGTCCGCACACCGATCCCGCGCTGCTCGATGAGCCGACGCAAGGCGTCGCCGGCGGGCAGGTCGAGCTGCGCCGACATGAGGCGGTCCGAGGACTGGACGACGGTGCAGTCGACATCGAGTCCCTGCAGTGCGCCGGCTGCTTCGAGTCCGAGGAGCCCGCCGCCGATGACGGTTCCGGTGAGCCGGCGTCCGAGCTCGGCCGACCGGCGCTCGACGAAGCGCTCCAGCGCCTCGACGTCGTCGAGGGTGCGGTAGACGAAGCATCCCTCGTGGTCGTAGCCGTCCACCGCGAGCCGGGCGGCGTACGATCCGGTCGCCAAGACCAGCCGGTCGTAGCCGATGCGCTCGCCGCGGTCGGTGACGACCTCGGCGATGCCCCGGTCGATGCGGGTGACGGTCGCCCCCCGGACGAAGCGCACGCGCTCGTCGGCCAGGGGCGACGCGTCGAGTTCGAGGTCCTCTGCGGACGCGCCGGCGAAGAACGAGGTGAGGCCGACGCGGTCGTACGGATGGCGCGGCTCCTCGCCGATCACGGTGACCCGCCACGCCTCGTCGGTGCGGCTGAGCAGGCTCTCGACGAAACGATGGGCGACCATCCCGGCACCCACCACGACCACGTGGGGCGGGGTGGGGCCGGTGGAGCTCATGTCGCGACCGTAGGCGGACGACGTTGCAGCCGAGGTCCCGTCGTGTTGCGGGCTCTTTACGGGGCGGGCCACGGTCGTCACCGGACGGCGACGGGCGCGTCCGCCGCGGCGGCGCGGGCGGCATCCTCACGGCGCGAGGCGCGCACGCGGTGGGGGGCCGCGGGGCGTCCGTACGTGAAGAACAGCGGCAGTCCGACGAACAGCAGTCCGCCGACGAGGTTGCCGACCACCGTCGGGATCTCGTTCCAGATGAGGTAGTCGCCGATCGTGAAATCACCGCCCAGCAGCAGACCCGAGGGGAACAGGAACATGTTCACGATCGAGTGCTCGAAGCCCATGAAGAAGAAGAGCATGATCGGCATCCACATCGCGACGATCTTGCCGATGACGTCCTTCGAGACCATCGCGAGGACGACGCCGGTAGCGACCATGGCGTTGCAGAGGACCGCGCGGACGAACAGGGTCAGCATGCCGTTCGCCCCGTGCTCGGCATAGCCGACGGTGCGGCCCTCGCCGATGTGGCCGATCGCCTGTCCGACCTCGTTGGGCGGGGTGGAGAACCCGTTCGTGAAGACGATCGCCATCAGCACGGCGATCGCGAAGGCGCCGATGAAGTTGCCGAGGAACACGAGTCCCCAGTTCCGGAGGATGCCGCCGAGCGTGACACCCGGGCGCTTGTCGAGCCACGCCAGCGGGGCGAGCACGAACACGCCCGTCAGCAGGTCGTAGCCCAGCAGGTAGAGCATCACGAACCCGATCGGGAACAGCACGGCACCGAGGAGCGGACTGCCGGTGGTGACGCTGATCGTGACGGCGAAGGCGGCCGCCAGCGTGAGGATCGCGCCGCCCATGATCGATCGGATGAGGGTGTCGCGGGTGGAGAGCATGACCTTCGACGCGCCGGCGTCGATCACGGTCTGGACGAGCTCGGTGGGCTTGACGTACGTCATCGCAGAATCCCTTTCAGTCGTGGAGCCGGGTGTGAGGCTCGACGCTAAAGGGCGGGTGTTTCCCCCGATCGCGCGGGGATCGACCGCTTTGGTTACCTCTTCCTCTCAAACGAAGAGGTCGCGATGTGAGAAGGAAGGGGCCTCAGGCGTCGTCTGGCTCCGCGTGACCGACGGAGCGCGCTTCGAGGTACGCGCACAGCTCCGCGGCGACGGCGAGCTCGGCGGCCATGCCGTGGAGCTGATGACTGTTGAGGATCGTCGTGTCGGGCTGCGGTTCGAACGTCACGCGCCAGGATGCCTCGCCGATCTCGACGGGCTCCATGGAGATCGAGATGGTCGCGTGCTCGAGGGGGACGATGACGAGACCCGTGTCGGCGCCGTCGGATCCGTCCTGGACGATGACCTTGATCCGGTCGCCCGCGCCGCGCGCGTCATGGAACTCGGACACCCACGCCTCGAGGGTCTCTTTACTGCGGAACGGCATCCGGATTCCTCCCCGGGTCGGGTGAGGGTAGCGGATCCGCGGACACGTGGCCACGGGCGAGTTCGCTCCCTCTCTCATCACCTATTCTCGACGACATCGGCGCAATCGGCGTCATGACCGGGGAGTGAATGTGTCCGACGCGAAGACCAGTGACGACGGGCCCGCGACGGCCGGATACTGGTACGACGAGTCGCCCGGTCAGCGGGAACGGGCACGCCGCGTCCTCGAGGCGCTCCGCACCTACCGCGCCGCCGAATCGGCCATGCGCCGCCGCACGCGGGATTCGATGTCGATGGGCGAGAACGAGATGCTCGCGCTGCGCTTCCTGCTCCGCCAGCCCGATCACTCGGCACGGCCCGCTGAGCTCGTGAAGTACCTGGGCGTGACGTCGGCGTCGATCACGACGATGCTCGACCGGCTCGAGAAGTCCGGCCGCATCGAGCGCGTCGCCAATCCGACGGACCGCCGCAGCATCTTCGTCAAAGCGACTCCCCACGCCGACGGCGAGGTGCGCGAGACGCTCGGACGCATGCACGGACTCATGTACGACGTCGCCGTGGGCATGAGCCCCGACGCGCAGGAGCACGTGGTGGACTTCCTCCGGCGGATGTCGGATGCCGTCGACGACGTCGCTCCGGTGATCGTCGACGAGCCTGCCGACGCCTGACGGCCGGGGTGCTGTATCCGGCTCGGGGCGCCAGCGCAACACCCCCGGGCAAACGCGTATCACCACGCATAGTGGGGGTATGAGATGCATCACCTACGCCGGCGAGACCGTGGTCACGACCGATGACGTGGCGGAGGCTCTCATCACCCTGACCGCCGCCGTCGCAGAACTCGGACGGGCGGATGCCGTCACGATCCCCATCGTCTTCGAGAAGAATCACGAGATCGGCGAGGCATCCCTCGTCATCGGCGTGGGGAACGACGTCCTGTCGGTCGCGACCGAATGGGAAGGTCCCGAGCCGGACTTCGCCTTCGCTGCGGCCCAGCTGCGCCACCATCCGCATTTCCCTCGCGAGGCCGAGAGCTCGGGCGAACAGGCCTACGAGATCGAACCCGACACCTACTGGGACCCCGACCTCGACGGTTTCGGATCCCGCTGAAACGTTTCGCGACACGACGACCCCGCGCCTCGGCGTGACTCTAGGCTGAGCCCTGGTTCACGTCTGAGCGAAGGGGCTCTCCATGTCGATGTCCGCGTCACCCGTCCCTGTGTCGCCGCTGTCCGAAGCGGTCTTCCTCTCGGCCGAGGCCGCTGAAGGCGTCGCCCCGAGGTTCACTGCGACCGTCGCGCTCACGGCGCTCCGCGACGACGTCATCACCGCCACGCTGTGGGCGACCGCCCGGGGTGTGTACGAGGCCGAGGTCGACGGCGTGCCCGTCACCGACTCGGTGCTCGACCCCGGGTGGACCTCCTACGAATGGCGGCTGACGTACCAGCAGTTCGACGTCACGGAGACGGTCCGCGGCGGGCAGGATGACGTGCGGCTGGCGCTGGTCCTCGGCAACGGGTGGTGGCGTGGGCATCTCGGATTCGGCGACGCCGATGCGGACTACGGCGACGAGATCGCGGTCGCCGCGACCCTCGAGGTCGTCTATCGGGACGGGTCCGTGCAGCGGGTGTCGACATCGGATGGCTGGGGTGCCGCGGCATCCGATGTCACCCGCAACTCGCTCTACCGTGGGCAGAGTGTCGACGCCCGATTGCGCGAGGGCGGTGCCCCGCTCGTCGTGCGCACGAGCGAGATCGATCACGGCGTGCTCGCCCCGCAGACGTCGCCGCCGGTGCGTCGTCACGAGGCGGTTCCTGCGCGGCGCGTGTGGCGCTCGCCGTCGGGGCGGACGCTCGTGGACTTCGGGCAGAACCTCGTGGGATGGCTGAGATTCACCGTCCAAGGGCCGCGCGGCGACCTCATCCGCATCCGCCACGCGGAGGTGCTCGAGGACGGCGAGCTGGGTGTCCGGCCGCTGCGTTCGGCCGACGCGACCGACGAGTTCGTCCTCTCGGGCGGGGTCGACGCCTTCGAGCCGACGTTCACGTTCCACGGCTTCCGCTACGCGGAGGTCGAGGGGTGGCCCGGTGAGCTGCGCGCCGCCGATCTCGAGGCCGTCGTGGTCCACTCCGAGATGGCTCGCACGGGTCGGTTCTCGTGCTCCGATCCGCTCGTCACCCGGCTCGTCGAGAACTCCGTGTGGAGCCAACGCGGCAACTTCCTGAGCGTCCCGACCGATTGCCCGCAGCGGGACGAGCGGTTGGGGTGGACCGGCGACATCGCGGCGTTCGCGGCATCCGCGTCGTTCTCCTTCGACACCGCGGACTTCCTCGACAGCTGGCTGCAGGACCTGCGGCTCGAGACCGAGCACGCCCCCGACGGCGCCGTGCCGTTCGTCGTGCCGGCCGTCCTGAAGTACGCGAACTTCCCCGCGGGTCACCTGAGCGAATGGGCCGGTCCGACCGCGATCTGGGGGGATGCGGCGGTGTGGGTTCCGCAGGCGCTGTGGCACGCCTACGGAGACGCCGATCGCCTCGCGGCGCACTACCCGGCCATGGCGATGCACCTGTCGTCGATCGAGCCGCTGATCTCGGAGCGGGGCCTCTGGGAGCGAGGCAACCAGTTCGGCGACTGGCTCGACCCCGACGCTCCTCCCGAGGATCCCGCCGCCGCGAAGGCGGATGCCGCGGTCGTCGCCACGGCGTGCCTGTACCGTTCGGCTTCGTTCGCCGCCGAGGCGGCCGCCGTCCTCGGGAACGATGCCGAGGCGCACCGCTGGCGCGGACTCGCCGCACGCACGCGGGACGCGTTCGTCCGCCACTACGTCGACGACGACGGCATCGTCCGGTCGGACTGCGCGACCGTCTATGCCCTCGCGATCACGTTCGGCGTCCTCGAGGGCGACCTGCGGAGCCGGGCCGCCGCGCGCCTCGCCGAGATCGTCCGCGAGTCCGGATTCCGGGTGACGACCGGGTTCGCCGGCACGCCGTACGTGACGTGGGCACTCTCCGAGACCGGGCACGTCGACGAGGCGTACCGGCTGCTGCTCGAGAAGGAGTGCCCGTCCTGGCTCTACCCGATCACGATGGGCGCGACGACCGTGTGGGAGCGCTGGGACTCGATGCTTCCCGACGGGTCGATCAACCCCGGCGAGATGACGAGCTTCAACCACTACGCCCTCGGCGCCGTCGTGGACTGGATCCACCAGGTGGTGGGCGGGCTTCGGCCTGCCGCCCCCGGCTACGCCCGCGTGCGCGTCCAGCCTCGGCCCGGGCCGGGCATCGAGTGGGCCGAGACCTCGCTGCGCACCCGGCAGGGGGAGGTCAGCGTCGCGTGGCGGGTCGCGTCGGGCGAGCTCACCCTCGAGGTCGCGCTCCCCGATGACGTGCCGGCCGAGGTCGTCCTCCCCGACGGGCGGACGGTCGAGGTCCGCGGCGGAGGACACGTCTTCACGAGCACGCTCTGACCCGCGGTGCTTCCGATGAGACTCATCAGAGGGCGGGCGTAGCGTTTCCCGTGAGGGATGCCCCGACCCGAGGCATCCGTCTATCGATCAGCAAGGAGACCCCATGCCTACTGTCGCCGCTTACGCCGCGCCGTCCGCGACCGACCCGCTCGTCCGCACGACGATCGAGCGCCGCGAGACGGGACCCCGCGACGTCCTCATCGCGATCCGCTACGCCGGGATCTGCCACTCCGACATCCACCTCGTCCGCGGCGACTGGGGTCCGGTGACCTACCCGCAGGTCGTCGGGCACGAGATCGCCGGCGAGGTCGTCGAGGTCGGCTCCGAGGTCACCGACTTCGCCGTCGGCGACCGGGTCGGCGTCGGCTGCATGGTCAACTCCTGCCGCGAGTGCGAGAACTGCCTCGCCGGCATGGAGAACTACTGCCTGAACGGCAACACCCAGACCTACGGGTCCGTCGACCGCGACGGCACGATCACCCAGGGCGGCTACTCGACGCACGTGGTCGTCGACCAGGACTTCGTCCTGCGCATCCCCGAGGCGCTCCCGTACGAGTCGGTCGCGCCGCTGCTGTGCGCCGGCATCACGACGTACTCGCCGCTCGCGCACTGGAAGGTCGGCGCCGGCTCCAAGGTCGCCGTCGTGGGCATGGGCGGGCTCGGACACCTCGCCGTCAAGATCGCCGCCGCCATGGGTGCGGAGGTCACGGTCCTGTCGCAGAGCCTGTCGAAGCAGGAGGACGGCAAGCGGTTCGGCGCGACGCACTACTACGCCACGAGCGACGCGTCGACGTTCACGACCCTCGCCAACACGTTCGACCTCATCATCAACACCGTGAGCGCGCCGCTGAAGCTCGAGGACTACCTGCGTCTGCTGCGCCTGGACGGCACGATGGTCAACGTCGGCGCACCGTCCGAGCCCCTGTCGCTGCGCGTATTCACCCTGTTCGGCAACCGCCGCTCGTTCGCCGGCTCGAACATCGGATCGATCGCCGAGACCCAGGAGATGCTCGACTTCTGCGCCGCGCACGGCATCGCTCCCGAGACCGAGCTGATCGGTGCGGACGAGATCAACGACGCTTACGAGCGCGTGCTGCGCTCCGACGTCCGCTACCGCTTCGTGATCGACATCGAGACGCTGAAGGACTGAGTTCGGATACCCGACGGGACGGCGTCGTCCGGGGGTGTTACCCTCGCGACAGAGCACGACGTCGTCCCGCCGGGGGCACCGGCACGCCGTCGCGCCAGGAAGACGAACACATGCCGTACCGCAGTCGCGAAACCTTGCAGCTCTGGTTGGACGAGTTCGTCGCCGCGCGGCAGGACGGGGACCTCATCAAGGTCGTCATCCAAGACGACTCGTGGGGGGATGACGGGGGTCTCGTCGTCGTTCCGCTGCGGAACGCGTCGACGACGGTCTACGTCCGCCCTCCGATGAACGAGGATGCGCGCTGGCGCGTCGTCTTCGAGCCTCAGCTCGACGAGGTCGCGCTGTCGGCGGAGGAGACCGCCGCGCTCGTCGCGGAACTCGGGACCGCCGCGGATCTGTGCGGCTACCTCGAGGTGCGCTCGGTCGCCCACATCGAGGCGTCGCCGACCGCCTGACACGCAGGGGCGGCTCCGCCCCGCACGAGCGTTCTCGCGGGGGCGGAGCAGTGTCGTCAGTGGGCGGAGTAGCCGCCGTCGACGAGGTGGTAGCTGCCCGAGATGAAGGATGCCTCGTCGCTCAGCAGGAAGAGCGTGAGCGCTGCGACCTCGGCATCCGTTCCGAGTCGGCCGGCGGCGTGCTCCTTCTCGAGGGCCGACAGTGCGTCACCCGGGAGGCTCGCGCGCACGAGCGGGGTGTCGATGAAGCCCGGGCCGACCGCGTTCGTGCGCACACCCTGAGCCGTGTACTCGAGGGCCGCCACCTTCGTGAGGCCGACGAGGGCGTGCTTGCTGGCGACATAGGCCGCGTTCTGCGCGAGGCCGACCGAGCCGAGCACCGACGCCATGTTGACGACCGCGCCGCCGCCGGCAGCCACGATCGCGGGCAGCTGGAACCGCAGCCCGTAGAAGACGCCATCGAGGTCGACTGCGCGAACTCGGTCCCACGCCTCGATGTCGTAGTCGCCGATGTTCTGCGGGGCGGCGCCGATGCCGGCGTTGTTGACCGCGAGGTGCAAGGCGCCGTAGGTGTCCTGCGCGTAGCGGACGGCCTTCTCGGAGTCCTGCCATTTCGCCGTGTTCTGAGCGAACGCGGATGCGGTGCCTCCGGCATCCGTGATCTGCGTCACGACCTTCTCGGCCGCGTCGAGCTTGATGTCGGTGACCACCACCGACGCGCCTTCGGCCGCGAGCTTGCGGGCGATCTCCGCGCCGATGCCGCTGCCGCCGCCGGTGACCAGTGCCGTCTTGCCGTCGAACCGTGCCATTGCGTTGCCTCTTTTCGCAGGCCTGACGCCGTGACTCTCGCGGCCGGTGCCATGCATCTGAATACAACGGATGCCCGGCGTTGGCATTCCTGCCCAGCGCGGAAAAGTGGGTATCAGAGGTACTGGTCCCGCGCGGCTCGCCGGATCGAGTGATCGCGGATGTCATCCCAGTCGAGCACCACGACGCCGTGCTGGCCCACGGGGTCCGCGCAACGGTCGAGAAGGCGCTCCGTCAGCGCCGGGACGTCCCCGCACTCGCTGACATCCAGGAACGTGACCTCGACGTCCCGCGCATTGTCGCGCTCCAGTTCCGCGTGGACACGCGCACCCAGCGCGGACGCGATCCGGTCGAACGCCAGTGCATGTCGTGGCGCGAGAGTCACCGCGAACACGAGCTGTCGCACCCCGACATGCCGCTTCGTCTCGACAGCCGCCAAGGTCGCGAGCGCACGCAGACGATCCTTGCCCGTCACGCGGGAGTAGTCGCGCAGATCGGCGAAGGCGACGACCGCGCGCGGGCGGCTCACCTCCTCGCCGTCGAGGGGTCGGCGGGCGGTGATCCCGCGGGCGACAGCGGTGTCCGTGTCGCCGAGTGTCACTACGGGGTGTTCCATCACTGGCTTTCGTTCGAAGGGAACGGTCGAGCGACCGCTGCCGACCAGACTTCCCGGCTCACCATTTCTCGTGCGCAGGCGACGTTACCCCTGGTGCGGCGATGTGGGCGCAGGCGCTTCCTGATAGATGTCGGGCGTGCCGTCGGCATCCTCATCCACGGTCTCTTCGGCTACGATCCGGCGGTAGCGGCGGTTGCGGGCGATGAGGATGCCGGAGGCGATCAGCGCCGCGAGTACGGACGCGATCATGATGGCGATCTTCGCGTCGTCACCCTCGGTCGAGCCGGCGGGGAAGCTGAGCTCGGCGATCAACAGCGAGACGGTGAATCCGATGCCGGCCAGCAGCGCGACACCCAGGAGGTCGACCCACCGCAGCGCCGGGTGCAGCCGGATCTTCGTCACGAGTGTCAGCGCGCGGACGGCGAGCAGGATGCCGATCGGCTTGCCGAGCACGAGTCCCGCGACGATGCCGAGGGCGACCGGATCGGTGGCCGCGCGGAGGATGCCGTCGGTGCCGCCCACGGCGACTCCGGCGGCGAAGAAGGCGAAGACGGGTACGGCGAAGCCGGCCGACAGCGGGCGGAAGCGGTGCTCGAACTCGTGGGCGAGGTCGGCCGCGCGGGGGCCGTCGGTCGCGCCACGCGCAGCCTTGACCGGGATCGTGAAGGCGAGGGCGACGCCGGCGATGGTGGCGTGCACGCCCGACGCGTGCAGGAACGCCCAGGCGACGAACCCGATCGGCAGGAGAACCAGCCAGGCCGCGAACGGGCGGCCGGCGAACAGCGACCGGTAGCGCTGCGCGATAAAGCCGTAGAGTGCGACGACCGCAACAGCCACCGCGAGCGGGACGACCGCGATGTCCTCGGTGTAGAAGACCGCGATGATGCCGATCGCGATCAGGTCGTCCACCACGGCGAGGGTGAGCAGGAAGATGCGCAGCGGGCTCGGCAGGTGCGACCCGACGAGAGCGAGGACGGCGACGGCGAACGCGATGTCGGTCGCCGTGGGGATCGCCCACCCCTGAGCGAGTCCGTCCTGCCCGCGCACCACGGCGACGTAGATCAGAGCCGGCACGGCCACGCCGCCGATCGCCGCCGTCACCGGGACGACCGCCGTGCTGAACCGCCGTAGATCGCCGACGACGAGCTCGCGTTTGAGTTCGAGTCCCACGAGGAAGAAGAAGATCGCGAGCAGGCCGTCGGCCGCCCATGCGCCGAGGGAGAGCTCGAGATGCCACGGTTCATAGCCGACGCGGAAGTCACGCAGGGCGAAGTAGCTGTCGGATGCCGGTGAGTTCGCCCACACGATGGCTGCGACGGCGGCGATCACGAGCAGAGCTCCTCCGACGGCCTCCTTGCGGAGGATCGCCGACACGCGGGCGGCCTCGGTGTGACCGCGCCAGCGTGGCGCGCGCAGGTCGGTACGGTCAGTGCTCGGCGTGTTCACGGGGCGGTCCTCCGGAAGGGTCGACAGACAGAAATGTCGACCAGACTTCCCGACGCGCCGATCCCATCTTACGCGGGCCGATCCTGGCAGACGGTCTCGCACGTACCCGTCATCAGGGCCGCGCGCAACCCCCGTCTCGCGACACCACATCGGGTCGCACAGTGGCGCACCCAGGACACGAGTCCTCAGCAAAGGAGCAACCATGTCAGTCGGAAATGGACCCGCCGGTACCGGCGGAACCGGAACGGACTCGGGCAAGGCCGAGACCGCGAAGCAGGAGGCATCCGCCGTCACGGGCACCGCGGCAGATGCCGCCAAAGATGTCGCGCACACCGCGAAGGACGAAGCGGCATCCGTCGCCACCGAGGCGAAGACGCAACTCAAGGATCTCTACTCGCAGAGTCGGACGGAGCTGTCCGACCAGGCGGCGCAGCAGCAGGAGCGTGTCGCGAGCGGGTTGAAGTCCGTGGGCGAGGAACTCGGGTCGATGGCCCGGAACTCCGAGGGCGGCGGCGTCGCGACCGACATCGTGCAGCAGCTCTCCACGCGTCTCGCCGACGCCGCGACGTGGCTCGGTGACCGCGACCCCGCGGCGCTCCTCGACGAGGTGAAGCGGTTCGCGCGGCGCCGCCCCGTCGCGTTCATCGCCGGTGCCGCCGTCGCGGGCATCGTCGCCGGACGCCTCGTCCGGGCCATGGCGTCCCACGACGACGCCGGCACCGCGACCTCGGGCCGCTCGATCACGCCGACTCCGGCGGGCGCGGGCGTGCCGGCATCCGCTCCTGCGACGCCGATCGCGGGGCAAGAGCCGTCGTACCTCGACCCGATCGCGACCGACCCGAGCGACGGACTTCCGTCGTCGAGCACGCCGCTCTACGACGAGTCGGCAGGCGCCCTGCACAGCACCGACGGGAGGGACACGGATGAGCGACGCGACGCCTTCTGAGCAGAAAGCCGGCACCACGTCGCTCGGCGACCTGCTCGGCGAGGTGACGCGAGACCTGTCGACGCTCATGCGTCAGGAGGTCTCGCTCGCCAAAGCGGAGTTGAAGGAGTCGGCCACGACCTCGGCCAAGGGTGCGGGCATGCTCGGCGGCGCCGGGTACGCGGCATCCATGGTCGTCCTCTTCCTGTCCCTCGCTCTCTGGGCCGCGCTCGCGACCCTGGTGGGCTGGGGATGGGCGGGCGTCATCGTGGCGGTGCTATGGGCGATCGTCGCGGCCGTGTTGTACGTGGTCGGACGAAAGCAATTGAAGAACGTGCAGGGAGCCCCGCAGACCGTGGAGACGCTCCAAGAGATTCCCGAGACATTCAAGAGAAATGAGGAGAACCGATGAGCGATTCACCTGACGCCATTCGTGCGGAGATTGAACGGACGCGTTCCGAGCTCGGCCTCGACGTCGACGCCCTGGCCGACAAAGTCACCCCGTCGAAGATCGTCGACCGGCAGAAGAGCAAGATCACCGGCGCAGTCGGCTCGGTCCGCGACCGGATCATGGGCGCGGCCGACGACGCGGGGTCATCGGCGCACGATTTCGCAGGCTCCGCCTCCGGGGTAGCGCACGACGTGAAGGCGAAGGCCGAGGGCAACCCTTTGGCCGTCGGTCTGATCGCCTTCGGCGCGGGGCTGCTCGCCGCATCGCTCATCCCCGCCTCCGCGAAGGAGAAGGCGCTCGCCGAGACGGCAAAGGAGCAGGCGCAGCCGCTCGTCGACGAGCTCGGCGACGTGGCGAAGGATGCCGCGAGTCATCTCAAGGAGCCCGCGCAGGAAGCTGCCGAGGCTGTCAAGGATCGCGCGCAGGAAGCGGTGCACACCGTCAAGGACGAGGGCACCGACGCTGCCGGCACCGTCACCGATCGCGCACAGGAAGCGCGGAGCACCCTCAGCGACAACTGACCGCGCACACGGGAGGGGCGGGCCGCGGGTCCCGCCCCTCCCGTGTGAACGAGTGCCGCGAAGTCAAGCCCCTGCAGGAGTCGTCTCGCCCACGACAGCCTCCGCATATGGGACGACTAACCATCGGATCAGCGTCGGTGAAGCTCGACGACCGCCTCATCGCGCACCTGGAACTCGTGATCGTAACCAAGCTCCGCCGCCACGAACCCTTCGTGTTCACGTGGTCGAAGGACGTCAGCGTCGGCGGCGGTCGGGAATCGCAGTGGGTGCAGCCGTCGAGCAAAATCGACATCCGCTTCGACAAGCGCGCGAAGATCCCGATCAACCCGGCGTGGGTGGAAGCTTTGATGGCGACAGCCAATTCGCCGTCGGGTCTGTACGTCGTTCCCGAACCTGATCCGGCGGAGGCGGTCGATCCGATCGCCGAAGCAACGTGGCCGACGACGAGCGTCTGATCCGGAGGTCCGTGCTCAGAAGACGTGACCCGAGTCGCTCGGCGCGCCTGCGCCGATTCGGTGCAGATGCACATGTGGGGCGAGGCGGGCCAGGGATGTCAGGTCGGGCCCGACCTCGCACGGCGAGCGTCGTCGCCCGCGTGACGCTCAGCCCGTGGGAGGCGACAGCGACCGCTCCGAGGCCCCCGACGCGAGCCCAAGGGTCCGCTCCGCCGCGTCACGGGGGAAGTGCACGTGGGCCTGATGGTCGCTGACGACGCCCGTGTTGACGGCCCGTGTCGTGCGGACCGTCGAGTCGGAGCCGGGGAGGCGGATGCCTCCCGCCCAGCGCGCGGCTAGCCCGCCGTCGCGAGGAGGCGCAGGCGACTTGCCATGCGGAACGCGTCGGGTCGCCGAGAGGCTGCCGCGAGGAAGTCGCCCAGGTCGACGTCGGCGTAGAAGTCGACGGGCAGGTCCTCGGCGACGAGCACGTCGATGAGGTTGATGAATCGCTGCTGCGCCGGCGGGTCGACCGCGTCGAAGCGGGGGACACCCGTTACGGTCCACCGGTCGAAATCCTGCGCCCATCGCAGGTACTCGATCGTCGAGGTCGGGGTGCGGCAGAGCTGATCGAATGTCAGCGTCAGCTCGCCGGCATCCGCCGACGTCACCGGGAAGACCCGGCCGTTCAGAGTGAGGTGTTGCGGCGGAGTCGTCGCGCGCGGCGGGGTCCGCGTCGACCAGGTTCCCGACGCGAATCCTCGTGTGTGGTTGTCGGTGATCGTCCGGTAGTCCGTCGGTCCGTGGAGCGGCATCACGTCCATGTTCGTCTCGATGAGGGCGATGCCGGGGACGAAGATATGGTGCCAGTCCGGGTCGGGGAGGAGGTCCTCGGGCGCGTAGTTGGAGGTCGCGAGCACCGTGACCTTGCGGGTGAAGGCGTGATCGAGCAGCCGGGTCAGAAGCCGCGCGTCTCCCGGATCGTGCACGTGCAGCTCGTCGAAGAAGAGCAGTCTGCTGTCGCCGACGGCATCGTCGATCGCCCGCTCCGCCGCGTCGGGCTCAGTGCGGTGCCGCTGGATACTGCGGTGCAGTTCGTGGAAGAAGCCGTGGAAGTGGACACGACGCTTCTCGCGCAGCGGGATGGCGGCGTACGCGGCATCCGCCAACCAGGACTTGCCGCGGCCGGCGTCGCCCCACAGGTAGAGGCTGCGGGCTTCTCCAGTCGCCAGCTCGCTCCCGAGCGCCGCCAGCCGATCCAGGACCGCCCGTTGCCGCGGGTCGAGCGCGAACCCCTGAGCGGATGCCGCGGCCTCGACCGCGTGGACGAGTTCGTCTCTGCTCAGCACGGTTCCAGCGTGTCACGCTGCGAGGTATCGGAGTCTCAGTGAGCGGGAAGTGCGAGCGGTCGGTGCACGATCATTCGATTACGCGTTAGGTCGACGTGGTCTGCATCTCGGCGACCGGCAGGAGGCCGTTCGACCAGGCGAACGCGATCAGCTCGCTGCGAGAAGACAGCCCGAGCTTCGCCAGGATGCTGCTGACGTGCGTCTTCACCGTGGTTTCGCCGATGTAGCTCGAGGCGGCGATCTCGGCGTTGGACCTGCCGGTGGCGACGAGCTCGAACATCTCCCGCTCGCGCGGCGAGAGGTCGGAGATGAGGTGTCCGCGATCCTCGGCCCGGTCGTGATCCGATACCGAAGGAGCGGGACGAGGACGTCCGATCCGCCAGCTGAGCACGGTGACGAGAAGAGCCACGGCGGTCCAGATCGCGGTCGCGTCGAGGCTGCCCGCGACGTCCTTTCCCGTGATCGTTCCCCACTTGCCCGAGACGGACAGGGCAGGCAGCGTCAGGAGCGAACCGACCGCAACGCTCGCGGCCAGCGTGATCGCGAGCATCAGCGGGCGCCGGGTGGTGCGGCGAGACCTGCTGATGAGCGCCGGCACGACAGCGAGAGCGAGGTATCCGGTCCAGGCGATCTGACTGAAGCGCGCGGGCCAGAAGAAGATCTGCAGCACGAGGAGAGTGGTCAGAAGCGCGAGCGCCCACGTCGGGCGGTGCGTCGATACGGCGATGACCACAACGAATCCGACCATGATGGCCAACGCGTACGGACCGGTGATGAAGGTCTGGTCTCGCGACGGAACAAGATCCACCCGCTCGATTTCAGCTCGGGGGAGCCAGATGGCGAACAGCGCCAGGCCTATCAGCGGTGGCAGCCAGAAGGGCAGGGCGCGTCTCATACGCCGAGACTAGGGGCGTCGGTTGCTCGCCGAGAGTCGCGGAGGCGGAGATCATCCGTGAGACGACCCCGCTCCTCCTTCAGGAGGAGCGTCCCTTCTAAGGGCAGAGTCTCGATCGTTACTCAAACGGGTGGTGCCGCCGCCGCGGAGGCCGATAGCTTCGACGCACATGAGAGCTCCATGGGGTGTGGCGACGGTCCTGACCGCGGTCTGCGTGACTCTGCTCGCCGGATGCGCGCCCGTCGCGGAGAAGTCGCTCGGGATCACGGCGGACGACGTCGCCTCCGTCGAGTACTACGAGTACCCATGGGGCGATGTGCCCGACACGATCGACAGGTTGACTCTCGATGTCCCCGAAGTCCTGAGCGAGTTCGTGCGCGCGTACTCCGACATGCCGGTGACCGACGCCTCTCCGTCCGATCTGAACGACCTCACCGGTGGGCAGACGCAGTCGACTCGGTTCGTGTTGACGGACGGGCGTAAGATCGAGATCACTGCTGTCTGGCTCGGGCCGGCAGACGTCATCGTGCTGTGGCCGGATGGCACCGTGTCGAAGACCGAGTGGGGTTCTCCGGAACTCTTCGACGCGTACGACAGTGTCGGGACCGTTGACGAGGTGGATGCCGCGGAGCGGCCGGCAGCTACCTTGGGGCGATGAGCCCCGCATCCGCCGATCCCGGGCCTCAGCGGGACCGAGAGCGGCTCGGCGTCGAGGACTCCCGACCGCCGCTCAGCACCGGGTCGACTCGGTGGGGCTGGACGGTGTTGACGCTCTCGGTCGTGGTCGTGGTGTTCACCCTCGCCGTCCTCGCGAACATCTAGGCGGCGGTCTCGTCACGACGCCATTCGACCCCTATGGTGACGCCACGGGAAGCATCCGCAGGCTTCGGCTCGTCCAGATCATCAGCCTGGTCGTGTGGATCGGATCGGTCGCCCTTTTCGCGAGTGCTGAGAGCCCGGTTCGTTCGCTCTGGATGGTGCTGTGGATCGTTGCGTTCGTCGTATTCCAGGTCGCCTTCTGGCGGTCGATGTGGCTGGTGAGCCAGCCGCGGATGCCGCGGGACGAGCCTGACGCCGACGCGGGCTGAACTCCGGTCTACGTCTGACAGCGCTTATCGGCGGGCCAGATGGCGACGCCCTTCCAGATGAGCCACGCACCGAACGCAGCGGCCAGGACGGTCAGAAGCCACACAGGACGCGGCACGAAAAGTGACAGTGGAGGGGCTGACGGGAATCGAACCCGCGCTATCTGCTTGGGAAGCAGATGTTCTGCCATTGAACTACAGCCCCAGTGCGCCCGGAGGCGCCCCGTAAGCCTAGCAAGGCTCGGGGGCACTCGCCCGTCGCGGTGCTCAAGGGTTCGTCGGAGGCGCCGGCGGAGCCTGCGGAGGCGTCTGCGGCGGAACCGGCGGCTGAGTGGGGCGCGGCGGCTGACCCGCCTGCGGTGCCTGACCGGGGTAGGGCGGCTGAGCTCCCGGATGCCCGGCTCCAGGCTGTGCACCCCCGGGGTAGGGCGCGCCGGGGCGGGGAGCGAAGGTCATTCCGCTCTCCTGCATCGCGCGCAGCATACCGTTCTTCACGGCGGTGCGCTGGATCAGGTAGCCCACCCAGATCGCCAGGGCGAACGTGCCCACGTAGAGGACGACCGCCATGATGATCAGGCCGGCGCCGAGCCCCGCGTAACTTCCGTAGTTGTCCATGCCCGGCACTGTAGCGAGGGCTACGTCGTCAGTCCCGCACCTTGACGGAGGCCAGAGCGACCAGCACGCCGAGCACCGCGACGAGCCCGGCCAACGCCACCCATCCCGCCGCGGTCCACGCGGCGGCGCCCACGGTGCCGAGCACACTCGAGCCGATGTAATACGCGACGCTGTAGAGCGCGACGGCGTGCTGCCGACCAGAGCCGCCGGCCCGCGCCGTCGCGGCGTTGGCCGTCGCGTGGGCGAGGAACATCCCGGCCGTGATGAGGAGGACGCCGACCACGATGACGGCCACCGGCGACGCCAGCGTGACGGCGGCGCCGACGGTCGTCGCGGCCCCGCCGGCGACCAGCGGCATCCGTGTCCCGAAGCGCTGGACGAGCGCGCCAGACAGTCGCGAGGTCACCGTGCCCGACAGGTACGTCAGGAACACGAGCGAGACGGCCGTCGCCGACAAGAAGTAGGGCGCCGCCTCGAGGCGGAAGCCCAGCGCGTTGAAGACGGCGACCATCGCCCCCACCACCATCGCGCCGATCGCGTACAGCGGCAGTGCGCGCACGTTGACGGCCTGCCGTCCGAGGATGCGCAGGCTGCGGCCGAACGGCACCGGCCGATGCTCCTCGGTCGGCGGCAGCAGCACCGCGAACAGCACGGTCAGCGCCGCCGCGAGGATGCCGAGCAGCTCCAGCGACAGCCGCCACCCGACGATCTCGCCGACCGGGGCGGCGACGAGGCGTCCCGCGAGACCGCCCACGCTCGTCGCGGCGACGTACGCTCCTGCGGCGACCCCCGCGCGCTGCGGGCCGGCGGCCTCGTGAACGTAGGCGACCGCGAGAGCGGGGATGCCGCCGAGCGCGACGCCGAGAAGGAATCGTCCCGCGAGCAGCCCGGCGAACCCCGGCAGCAGCGGCGATGCGACGGCGATGACCGCCGCGGCCACGGCGGCGACGCGCAGCATCCGCCTGCGTCCGAACCGGTCGGCGACCAGCGCCCACGGCAGGATCGAGAGCGCGAGCCCGAGGGTCGCGGCCGACACGACCCACGACGCGTCGGCGGCGGTGAGCCGGTACGTCTCGGCGATGCCCGTCAGCAGGCCCTGCGGCGCGTAGAGCACCCCGAAGGTGGCGATCCCCGTCGTCCACATCGCGGCGCCGAGCCGGCGGGGCGACGCGGTGAGGGGAGGGATGCCGACGGTCGTCACCCGCTCCACGGTAGGCATCTGTCGCATACAGATCCAATACCCATACGCGTGGAGCGATAGCGTTCCTGCATGAGTCGTGATCGCGTGATCGACCTCCTGCCGCACCTCCCGCTGCTCGACGCGCTGGGAGACGACGAGCACGTCACCCGCGCGGCCGAGGCCCTCGGGGTGCCGCAGCCGACCGTGAGCCGTGCGCTCCGCCAGCTCGAGTCGCGGCTCGGCGTCGCCCTGGTCGCGCGGGATGGCCGCGGCATCCGACTCACCGACGCCGCGCGTCGGATGCTGCCCGGAGTGCGCGTCGCCCTCCGTGCCGCGCAGGATGCGCTCGACTCCCTCGACGACGCCCGGTCGACCGTCGGGCTCGCGTTCCAGAACTCGCTCGGGGAGAACCTCGTCCCTCGGCTCGTCCGGCGGCTGCGCGAGGAGCGCCCCGACATCCGGGTGCAGCTCTGGCAGGGCGCGCGCGACGCGTGCCTGGCCGAACTCGACTCCGGACGGACCGACCTCGCGATCGTCTCGGGGGCCGCCGCGACGCATCCCTCCGGAGAAACCCTCCACCTCTACGACGAGCCGCTCGTGGTCGTCGTCCCCGAGGGGCACCGGCTCGCGACGGCCGCGCGGGTCACGCTCGCGGACGTCGTCGGCGAGACGCACGTCACGCTCAAGCCGGGGTACGGACTGCGCCGCACGCTCGAGCAGCTCTTCGCCGCCGAGGGCGTGCCGCTCGACATCGCCTTCGAGGGCGACGATCTGCGCACCCTGCACGGCCTCGTCGCCGCCGGGCTCGGCATCGCGATCGGCCCCGAGGTGCCGCATCCGCTCGACGGGTGCGTGCAGCGGCCGATCGACGATCCGCGCGCGGCGCGCGACATGGGCGTGGTCTTCCGGGCGGGCCCCCGCCCGCCTGCGGTCGACGACGTCATCGCCGTGCTCCGGGAGCTCACGCGGTTCTGACGCCCGGCAGAATCGAGGCATGCGCGCGATGGTGATGGAACAGATCGCAGGACCCCTCGTCGTCACCGAGGTCCCCGATCCGGTCGCGCCCGCGGGCGGCGCTGTCATCGAGGTCCACGCGACGGGGCTGTGCCGCAGCGACTGGCATGCCTGGGTCGGACACGACGGCATCGCCCTGCCCCACATTCCCGGGCACGAACTGGCGGGCGTCGTCGTCGAGGTCGGCGCGGGCGTCGAGAAGTGGGCGGTCGGCGACCGGGTGACGGTGCCGTTCGTCTGCGGATGCGGCCGGTGCGAGTGGTGCCGCAGTGGCAACGCGCAGGTCTGCCCCGACCAGCAGCAGCCCGGCTTCACCCACTGGGGATCGTTCGCCGAGCGGGTCGCCCTCCACGCCGCCGACCGTAACCTCGTCGCCGTGCCGGAGTCGATCTCGTTCGCCGCTGCCGCCGCACTCGGATGCCGCTTCGCCACCGCCTACCGCGCGCTCACCGCCCGAGCGCGGCTGACCGCCGGGGAGTGGGTCGTGATCGTCGGGGCCGGCGGGGTCGGCCTCAGCGCCGTCATGATCGCGAAGGCGCTCGGCGCGAAGGTCATCGCGGTCGACCGGTCGACCGCGGCGCTCGACGTCGCCCGCACGCTCGGCGCGGACGAGGCCATCGTCGCGGACGGGCGTGACGTGCCCGAGGCCGTCCACGCGGTCACGGGCGGCGGGGCCCACGTCTCGGTCGACGCCGTCGGCAGCGAACAGACCTGCGCGGATGCCATCCACAGCCTGCGCCGCCGGGGGCGGCACGTGCAGGTCGGGCTGCTGCCCTCGGCATCCGGCCTCACCCCTGCACCGCTGGCACGGGCCATCGCGTGGGAGCTCGACCTGCTCGGCAGTCACGGCATGGCGGCCGAGGACTACCCCGGGATGCTGGAGCTCATCGCGCGCGGCACGCTCCGCCCGCAGGACCTCATCGAGCGGACCGTGTCGCTCGAGCAGGCCGCCGAGCTGCTGCCGGTCATGGACTCGGCCTCGCCGGCAGGGATGACGATGATCGACCCGCGGCTCACGCCTTCGGCTTGAGCAGAGCGTCCAGTGCGACGCGCATCGCGGCGACGGGGTCCGTGCCGTCGGCGAGCCACCGCACCTGGATGCCCTCCCACGTGCCGATCACGAGGTCGGCGAGCATCGTCGCGTCGGCCGTCGTGGTCAGGCGTCCGGCCGCGCGGTCGTGCTCGATCGCGTCGCGGTAGTCGGGGATGACCGACGCGTAGCGCTGCCGCAGCCACTCGTGCGCCTCGTGGTCGGCGTGCGTCGCCTCGGCCTGGACGACCGTGAACATGCGCACGAGCTCGCGTCGGGCGATGTTCCGCTCGACGATCGCGAGCACCGTCGGGATGAAGCCGTCCCGCGCGGAGCGCTCGAGGAAGTCCGTGTCGGCGGCATCCTCCTGCGAGAGGACGGCCGCGAGCAGCGACACCTTCGTGGGGAAGTGGTGCATGACGGTCGTGAGGCCGAGGTCCAGCTGCTTCGCGATCTGGCGCAGCGACCCGCCCCGGTACCCGTGCGTGCCGAAGACGGCCGTCGCGGTCGCGATGATCTCGTTGCGCCGCGCGGCGGACTTCGCGTACGGTCCGCGGGCCGGTGCATCGGTCATAGTCGAACAGTAGATCACGTGAAACCGTGCACCTGCACGTTTTTGGGCTAGCGTGGTCGCGTGCAGAACTATCGCTGGGTGAAGGACGGCTCGCAGGAGCCCGGGACCATGCGCTACGGCGCCGACTACAACCCCGAGCAGTGGCCTCGCGAGGTGTGGGACGACGACATTCGTCTCATGCGCGAGGCGGGCGTCAACATCGTCTCGCTCGGCATCTTCTCGTGGGGCCTGCTCGAACCGCGTCCCGGCGAGTTCGACTTCGCGTGGCTCGACGAGATCATCGAGCTGCTGCACGCGAACGGCATCGACGTCGACCTGGCCACCGCGACCGCGTCGCCGCCGTCGTGGATGGCCCGGCGGCATCCCGAGATCCTGCCGCAAACCGTCGACGGCACGATCCTCTGGCCCGGCGCCCGCCAGCACTGGCGGCCGACGTCGCCGATCTTCCGCGAGTACGCCCTGCGTCTCGTGCGCGCGCTCGCCGAGCGCTACGGCGACCACCCCGCCGTGGTCGCGTGGCACATCTCCAATGAGCTCGGATGCCACAACCTCTACGACTACTCCGATGACGCCGCGCGGGCGTTCCGCATCTGGCTCGAGGCCCGCTACGGCACGATCGAGGCCCTCAACGACGCGTGGGGCACGGCGTTCTGGTCGCAGCACTACGAGGAGTGGGACGAGATCCTGCCGCCGCGATCGGCGCCCACGATCCGCAACCCCGGGCAGCAGCTCGACTTCGAGCGGTTCTCGTCGGATGCCGTCCGCGACCACCTGCGCGCCGAGGCGGCCGTGCTCGACGAGGTGACCCCCGGCATCCCGCGGACGACGAACTTCATGGTCGCCCAGAACGTCCGCGACATCGACTACCCGTCGTGGGTGGACGACGTCGACTTCGTCTCGAACGACCACTACCTGCGCCCCGGCGAGTTCGGCCGCGACGACCTCTCGTTCTGGGCGAACCTGACCGGCAACATCGCCGGCGGGCGCCCCTGGTTCCTCATGGAGCACGCGACGAGCGCCGTGAACTGGCGCGAGGTCAACACGCCCAAGCGCTCCGGCGAGCTCGTGCGCGACGCCCTCACGCACGTCGGCCACGGCGCCGACGCGGTCTGCTACTTCCAGTGGCGACAGTCGCGCGCCGGCGGCGAGCGCTACCACTCCGGCATGGTGCCCCACGCGGGCGAGAACAGCCGCGTGTTCCGCGACGTCGTCACTCTCGGCGGGGCGCTCCGCGACCTGTCGCCCGTCACCGGTTCGCGTCGCGAGAAGGCGCGCGTCGCGATCGTCGTCGACTACGAGTCGTGGTGGGTGAGCGGGCGCGACGCGCACCCGTCGGACTCGCCCGCCTACGACGACGAGACCCTCGCCTGGTACCGCGCGCTGCTCGACCTCGGCGTCCGCGCCGACGTCATCCCCGTCGGTGCGGCCTTCGACGGGTACGAGGTCCTTATCGCCCCGATGCTGCACGTCGTGCCCGACGCCCTGCGGTCGCGTCTCGAGGCGTACGCGGATGCCGGTGGCCACCTCATCACGACGTACTTCTCGGGCATCGTCGACGAGAACGACCGCGTCTGGCTCGGCGGCTACCCCGGCGCACTGCGCGAGCTGCTCGGCGTCATGGTCGAGGAGTTCGTGCCGCTGCTGCCCGACGAGCGCATCGCCCTCGCCTCGGGAGCCGTCGCGCACGGCTGGACCGAGCGGATCGTGCACGTCGGCGACGACGTCGAGGTGCTCGACACCTACGCCGACGGCGACCTCGCCGGTGCGCCCGCAGTGACCCGGCGGAGCCTGTCCACGGGCGGGTCGGCGACCTACGTGTCGGCCGACATCGGACGGGACGGCGTCCGCGCGGTGCTCGCAGGGCTGGGGCTGGACGCCCTCGCCGGCGACCCGCGGTCGGCGGACGGCCGGCTCGACGTCATCGAGCGCGGCGACGACGAGGCGCGGTATGTCTTCCTCTCGAACCGCACCGACGACGAGGTCGTGGTGCCGGTGGCGGGCGACGTGCTCGTCGGCGCGGCCGCGGCATCCGGTGTCGTGACGGTGCGGCCGCGGAGCGTGGTGGTCGTCCGCGTCGCGCGCTGAGGGTGCGATGCGCCGGGTGGCTGGCCGCGTGCTGCCTTCGGCGGCCAGTAGGCTGGCCGCGTGCTGCTCAGCGACCGCGACATCCGAGGCGAGATCGACGGAGGCCGCATCGGCCTCGACCCGTGGGACCCGGCGATGGTCCAGCCATCGAGTGTCGACGTGCGGCTCGACCGGTACTTCCGGCTGTTCGACAACCACAAGTACCCGTTCATCGATCCGTCCGAGGACCAGCCCGAGCTGACGCGCCTCATCGAGGTCGCGCCCGACGAGCCGTTCATCCTGCACCCGGGTGAGTTCGCGCTGGGCGCGACGTTCGAGCAGATCACGCTGCCCGATGACGTCGCCGCGCGCCTCGAGGGCAAGAGCTCCCTCGGTCGCCTGGGTCTCATCACTCATTCGACGGCGGGCTTCATCGATCCTGGCTTCTCGGGTCACGTGACGCTCGAGCTCGCCAACGTCGCGACGCTGCCGATCAAGCTGTGGCCGGGTATGAAGATCGGGCAGTTCTGCTTCTTCCGCCTGAGCTCACCGGCCGAGAACCCCTACGGCACCGGTTCGTACAAGAACCGTTATCAGGGGCAGCGGGGGCCGACGGCATCCCGCTCGTTCCAGAACTTCCACCGCACCGACGTCGGGACGACCGACGCCGGTGCGAAGGGGAACTGATCGCGCTCAGTCGCGCTGCGCCTGCTCGTAGCCGCGGCTGAAGCCGCGCTCGAAGGCCTCGGCGACGGCGGGGTGCGGCGCGAAACCGCGGCGCTCGCCGTGGCCGCAGTTGCGACCGTATTCGCCGTGCCCGTGCCCGCCGTGGCTGTGCCGTGGGCCGAACCCGTGCCCGTGCCCGAACCCGTGGCGCGGGCCGAAGCCGCCGTGCCGGTGGCCGCGCCCGGGGCGGGGCGGCATCGGCTGCGATTCGTCCCAGCCGAGTTCCCGCGCGATCGCGTCGAGCGAACGCAGCAGAGTGTCGTAGTCGTCCTCGGGGACGGCGGTCGAGATGCGGGCCTGGAGGTCCGCTCCGTCCGACGCCGTTTCGTCGTGGAGCTCGCGCGCCAGCAGGCGGTGGACGAGCTTGAGTCGGAATCCGAGGGTGTCGTTGATCGAGGTGTTCATGGGTGTCCTTCCGAGACGTCCTGTCATCGGCGGACTGTCCGCGATGACCATTGCATGTCACTGTGCAAGTACATGCAGTGTGACATGTATCCGTGTTGCATGTCAAGTGACATGGATGCCGCGCCGAGCGGTATCGTCGAGGGGTGACCGATCCCACCGGCGACCTCGACGCGCTCCTCGCCGCCTTCGCGCAGATGCGCGGCCGCGGTCCGCACCGCCACCATCCCGGCGGACCCCACGCGCACGGACCTCACTCCGACGGCGGCGGCCCGCCCCGGATGCGGGGGGAGCGCGGGTTCGGTCCCGGTGCGCGCCTCGCCGGCGCCCCCGCCCGCATCCGGTTGCTCGACGCCCTGGTGCACGCGGAGAACCCCCTCTCGGTGAGCGAGATCGCCGAGGCGATCGGCGTCGACCAGCCACGGGCGTCGCGGCTCGTGCAGCAGGCGGTCGAGCTCGGCTTCGCTGCGCGCGAGGCCGATCCCGACGACGCTCGGCGCACCCGCATCGCGCTGACCGCCGAGGGGCGGCGACGGGCGGGCGACTTCCGGGGCGAGCGCCGCGAGCGGCTGTCGCAGGCACTGGCCGACTTCACGGCGGAGGAGCGCGCGGAGCTCGTCCGCCTGCTCGGCAAGCTCGCGGCATCCTGGCCCCGCGACTGAGGCGCTAACCCGGCCGACCCCCGGAACGCAAGAAGGTGAGAGGAACCCCCTCCGTCAGTAGCCTGGCGGCATGCCCGACAGCGCCTCACCCTCAGAGACCGTCGCCCACCCACCCGCGTCGCGGGCGAAGGCCAGCGTGTGGGTGATCGCGCCGGCCGCCGTGGTCGCGGTCGTCTTCAGCGCGTTCGCGATCGCGCTTCCGGCCCAGGCCGAGGCGTTCTTCGGGACGATCCAGGGCGCGATCATCGACACCTTCAGCTGGTACTACGTCCTCATCACCGCCTTCTTCGTCGCCTTCTGCCTCTTCCTCGGGTTCAGCCGGTTCGGCGACATCCGCCTGGGCAAGGATGACGACAAGCCGGAGTTCTCGACGGGTGCCTGGTTCTCCCTTCTCTTCGCCGCGGGGATGGGGATCGGCCTCGTCTTCTATGGCGTGAGCGAGCCGCTCAGCCACTTCGTCGACCCCAAGCCCGGCGTCGAGGGCACGTCCGCGCAGCTCGCGCAGTCGGCGTTGACGCAGACCTACCTGCACTGGGGCGTCCAGGCGTGGGCCGTCTACGTCGTCGTCGGCATCGCCCTCGCGTACGCGATCCACCGCCGCGGACGCCCGCTGTCGATCCGGTGGGCGCTCGAGCCCATCCTCGGTCGGCGTGTGCGCGGCGGGTGGGGCAACGCCATCGACGCGATCGCCCTCGTCGGCACGCTGTTCGGCGTCGCGACGAGTCTCGGCCTGGGTGTGCTGCAGATCAGCTCCGGCCTCGACAGCGCGGGGATCATCAAGGACCCCAGCCTGCTCGTGCAGGTCATCATCATCGCCGTCATCACGACCGCCGTGCTCTTCTCGGTGCTGTCGGGCGTGACGAAGGGCATGAAGTGGCTGTCGTCGCTGAACCTGATCCTCGCCGGGCTCCTGCTCCTGTTCGTCCTGTTCACGAACGACACCTTCTACCTGCTCCGCGAGTGGGTGCAGTCGATCGGCTCGTACCTGCAGAACTTCGTGGGGCTGAGCTTCAGCGTCAGCGCGTTCCAGGGAGCCGAAGGCCAGGCGTGGCAGGCGACGTGGACCTCGTTCTACTGGGGCTGGTGGATCTCGTGGGCGCCGTTCGTCGGCATCTTCATCGCCCGCGTCAGCCGTGGTCGCACGGTGCGCGAATTCGTCATGGGAGTGCTCATCGTGCCGACGCTCGTCGGTGTGCTCTGGTTCGCGGTCCTCGGTGGCTCCGCGATCAAGCTCCAGCTCGACGAGCCGGGCGTGATGACGCAGGCCGACGGATCCGTGAACGTCGAGGGCGCGCTCTTCCAGCTGTTCCAGCACCTCCCCGCGCCGCTCCTGCTGACCATCGGAGCGCTCGTCCTCATCGCACTGTTCTTCGTGACGTCGGCGGACTCGGGTGCGCTCGTCATGGGCATGATCGCAACGGGCGGCGACCCCGAGCCGAGCAAGCCCGTGCGGACGCTCTTCACGCTCATCACCGCGCTCCTCGCGATCGCGCTCCTGATCGCGGGTGGGTTGACCGCGCTGCAGACGGCGGCGATCATCATCGCTCTGCCGTTCAGCATCGTCATGCTGCTCATCTGCTGGTCGACCGTCGTCGCGTTCCAGCGCGAGAGACGCATCTACGAGAAGGCGGAGCGCGCGCAGCTGCTCGATCACATCGGGGAGCACTACGGCCTCGAGGTCGAGTCCGAGAACGAGCGAGGCATCCGACTGCCCTGGGGCCGGAAGCGGGCCGACTGACCCGCCCCCGGCGGGCCTCAGACGGCCTCGAACAGGAGCGCGAACGACGCGTCGCGGGCCGGCAGGCGGTGACGCGGCAGCACGCCGGGGCCGCACGTCGCCGTCCCGACGCCCGACTGCGCGATGTCGATCGACACGTGGGTCGCGGTCGGCGTCGGCAGGAGCGACGCGTGCGACGTCGTGCTGAGGGTCGTCCGGTCCCACGGTGACACGGTCAGGGCGACGCCCGCGTCGAGGGCCTCGCCGCCGACGACGCTCACGCGTACGCCTCCCTCGGTGGTGCGGATGACGGCGGTCCGCACACCGCGTCGCGATCCACTCTCCTGCGGCCGCACGTGCGGGGTGACGAGGTCGTCCGCGCCGGCGTCGAACCAGCCGAACTGGACGCCCGACGCGGTGTCGGGGTAGCTCGGACCGGGGCCGTACCCCGCGAACTCCATGCCGACGGGCGCCCCCGCGAACGTCACGTCGATGCCGAGTCGGGCCCAGTCGACGGTCCACGAGAAGGGCGCCTTCTCGATCCAGGAGTTGTCCCACGAGCCGATGCTGCGCAG
Organism: Microbacterium sp. LMI1x-1-1.1; assembly: GCF_040676205.1. Classification (NCBI taxonomy): domain Bacteria; kingdom Bacillati; phylum Actinomycetota; class Actinomycetes; order Micrococcales; family Microbacteriaceae; genus Microbacterium; species Microbacterium sp. LMI1x-1-1.1. Next base: position 350,954 of record NZ_JBEGHM010000001.1, on the reverse strand, counting down.
GTCCAGCTCCAGCAGCAGTCCTTCGGGGACGGTCGACCAGCGCCACAGCGCGTCGACGCCGCTGTCGAACGAGGGTGCGCCGACGCGGGTGTCGACGACGAGGGCCGCGGCATCCGATTCGACGCTCCGGACGCGGGTCTGCATCCGGTCGATGCGCGCGAGAGCCCAGCGTTCCGCCATCGGCGGGAGCGTCGGCTCGTCCCACCCGGGGAAGAGATCGTTGTCGGTCGGTGCGCGCCAGATCCCGATGCCCGGTCCGTCGACGACGTCGAGCGAGCCGAGACGCCGCGGACGGCCGCGGCGATCGAACTCGTCGGGTTCGGGCGCCGACGCCCGGCCCACGCGGGGAGTGCCGGCGGCGACGTGCTGACCGGTCGCGACGACGTGCCCGGCCGACGCCCAGCTCGTCCCGTCGCGCAGCACGGCGTCGACGGTGAGGACGTCGGCCACGGTCGAGCCCGACACGACGCGGGCCTCATCGGGGAGGGGCACCTCGGCTCGCTGGCGCGGTCCGACGGCAGGAACGGTCAGCTCACCGTGCGCGACCGTCTCGCCGTCGACCTCGCGCCGCCACCGGAAGGCGAGGTGGCTCGTGTCGACGTGGTCGTAGCGGTTCTGCAGCCGGATGCGGCGACGCGCGGCATCCACCTCGATCACGAGGGGCGCGATGATCGCGGCGTAGTCGACGAGGCCGGGGCGCACGTCGCGGTCGGCGCTGATGAGGCCGTCGATGACGAAGTTGTGGTCGTGGACGGACTCGCCGAAGTCGCCGCCGTAGCGGAAGGCCCGGCGGCCATGCTCGTCCTCGACCGCGATCGCGTGCTCGATCCACTCCCAGATGAAGCCGCCCGCCAGGCGTGGGAACCGCTCGTAGAGGTCCCAGTACTCCTTCACCCCGCCCGGGCTGTTGCCCATGGCGTGCCCGAACTCGCAGTGCACGAAGGGGAGCGACCGGCGCCGCAGCTCGGCCGCGCCGATGTCGGCGGGCGCGATCTCATCGGCCTCCTCGCCGATCTGCCGGACCTCGTCGTGCGAGGCGTACATCCGCGAGTACACGTCGGTGTCGCGGCTCGAGTGATCGCCCTCGTAGTGGATGAGGCGGGTGCCGTCGTTCTCGCGCACCCACCGCGCCATCGCGCGGATGTTGCAGCCCGCGCCCGACTCGTTGCCGAGCGACCACATGATCACGCTCGGGTGGGTGCGGTCGCGCGTGACCGTGCGACGGATGCGGTCGACGAAGGATGACTCCCACGACGGGTCGTCGCTCGGGTTGCCGCGCCACGACACGTACTCGTACTCGTGCGTCTCGAGGTCGCACTCGTCGATGACGTACAGGCCCAGCTCGTCGGCGAGGTCGAGCAGCTCGGCGTGCGGCGGGTAGTGGGACGTTCGGACCGCGTTGATGTTGTGCTGCTTCATCAGGACGAGGTCGCGGCGCGCCAGCTCGGTCGTGTGCACGCGCCCGCGGTCGGGGTCGTGCTCGTGGCGGTTGACGCCGCGGAGCATGATCGGGCGTCCGTTCAGTGTCAGCACGCCGTCGTCGGCGCGGACGCGGCGGAAGCCGATGCGCACCGACACGGTCTCGGATGCCGTGCGGAGGGTCGCGGTGTAGAGGCGCGGCGTCTCGGCGGACCAGGGCCCGACCTCGCCCGCGTCGACCGTGCTGCGCCCGGCGGGGACGCCCTGGCGGATGCCGAGCTCCGCGATCTCGAGCACGGCGTCGGCCGACGTGGTGACCTCGACCGCACCCCGCCCGGTCTCGTGGTCGAAGTCGCCCGTGACGACCGCGTCGTCGATGCCGCCGACGGGGCGGGCGAGCAGGGTGACGCTCCGGAAGATGCCCGGCAGCCACCACATGTCCTGGTTCTCGAGGTAGGTCCCGTCCGAGAACTGCGCGACGCGCACGGCGATGACGTCGCCCGTGCCGGTGAGGTGGTCGGTGACGTCGAACTCGTGCGTCAGGCGGCTGCCCCGGGTCGAGCCGAGGCGCGTGCCGTTGACGAAGACGTCGGCGGCCGACTCGATCCCGTCGAAGCGCAGAAGCGCGCGGCCCCCGGCATCCGTCACCTGTCGGATCGCGTCGTCGACGTCGATGCGGCGCACGTAGTCGCCGACCGGGTTCTCGTCGGGCGGATAGGGCGGGTCGATCGGGAAGGGGAACTGCACGTTCGAGTAGGCCGGGGTGCCGAACCCGCTCATGTTCCAGTGGGCGGGCACGGCGATCTCGTCCCACCCGTCCGTGTCGCCGGCGGTCCAGTCGTCGTGCGGTGCGAGCGCGGGGGACGGCGAGAGGCGGAACCGCCAGCGGCCGTCGAGCGACTGGGTCGGAGCGTCGGACGTCAGGCGCGTGCGGGGAGCGATCGATCCCTCGCCGGGCCCGATGCGGGCGACGTCGAAGACGGGCGCGCTCATCGGGCGGCCTCGACGGGAAGCGATGCGGGGCTGAGGCGCGAGGCGGCTGCGGCGTCGAGGACGAGCGTCACGCGACCGTGGCGCTGCAGGAAGGATGCCGGGAGCTCCGCGGTCTGCGGCCCCTCGACGGCCCGCGCCACGGCGTCGGCCTTCGACTCGCCCCACGCGATCAGGACGATCTCGCGCGCGTCGAGGATCGTGCCGATGCCCTGCGTCAGCGCTCGCGTCGGGACGAGCCGGGCGTCGCCGTCGAAGAAGCGGCTGTTGTCGGCGACGGTGCGCGGAGCCAGGTCGACGACCCGTGTGCGGGAGTCGACGGCGGAGCCCGGCTCGTTGAACCCGATGTGGCCGTTCGCGCCGATGCCGAGGATCTGCAGGTCGACGCCGCCGGCGCCTGCGATCGCCGCCTCGTACCGTGCGGCGGCCGCGGCGGGATCGGCGGCGGCGCCTTCGGGGACGTGCACGCGGGCGGAATCGAGGCCGAGCGGCCCGGTCACCTCGCGCGCGATGACGGCGTGGTAGCTCTCGGGGTGGTCGACCGGCAGGCCGACGTACTCGTCGAGCGCGAACGCCGCCGCCCGCGAGAGGTCGAGACCCGCCTGCACGCGGTCGGCGAGCGCGCGGTAGAGCGGCTGCGGGCTCGACCCGGTCGCGACGCCGAGGACGGGAGCGGGGCGGTCGCCGACGGACGAGGCGATGATCGCGGCGGCGATCTCGCCGGCGCCGGCGGCATCGGGGGAGAGCAGGATCCTCACGAGAGCACCTTTCGGGGGGAGGGGGCGTCGGAGTGGGCGAGTGCGAGCGCGAGCGCGCCCGCGACGGGGGGTTCGTCGAGGACGTGCAGACGCAGGGCCTCGTCGTGGCGCTGCAGGTCGGCCCGCAGCAGCTCGGCGAGCAGGGGTTGCGCGGTCATGACGCCGCCCGCGGCGATGACGTCGGTGCCCTGCGCGCCACGGCCGCGGACCGCCGTGACAGCGTCGGCGAGATGGGTGGCGGATGCCGCGATCACTCCGTGCGCGATCGTCGATCCGGCGGCAGCCGCGTCGAAGACCTGCGGAGCGAAGCCGCCCCACGAGGCCTCGCTCGCGCTCGCCTGGAAGCGCAGCGCGAGGTCGACGTGATCGAGGGCGTCGAAGGCGGCGAGGAAGCGCGCCGCGAGCGGGTCGCTCATCGCGCTCGCACCGTCGCGGTCGACGGCGCGGAGCAGGGCGACGGCAGCGCGCCGCGAGATCCCGGGCGCGCTCGCGTCGTCGGCGATGAGCCAGCCGTAGCCGTCGGCCGTCACGGGCTCCCCGTCGACGTCGAAGCCGACGATCGCCGAACCCGTCCCCGCGATGACGCAGACGGCCGCCTCGAGCCCCATGGCCGGGGCGAGAAGCACGGCGTCGTTGACGACCGCCACGACCCCCGGCATCCGCTCGCCGAGCAGAGCCGTGGCCTGGTGACGCTGCCGAGTGCTGTCGATGCCGTGGGCGCCGACGACGGTGACGGCGGGCGCGGCGCCGACCGTGTCGGTCACGAGCCGGGCGAGGCGGTCGAAGTTCTCGGCGTCGTCGAAGATCGCGCCCACGCGCCAGAGCTCGCTCGGCACGATGCGGTCGACGACCTCGCCGTCCACGAGGGCGCGCAGCTGCGTCTTCGTGCCACCCACGTCGACGCCGACGATCGCGTCGGGGGTCGGGTACCGGATCTCAGGCAAGGTAGACCGCCCCTTTCACATGGTCAATGGTGCGCTGGCCGATCCCGACGAGGGCCGCGTCCTCGCCGAGCGCCCCCACGACCAGGGCAGGAGGACGGGGGATGCGGCCGGCCAGTCGCGCCGCGACGCCGTCGATGAGTCGGTCGGTCCGTCGCGGCAGGCGCCCGGCGAGGATCACGACGCGGCAGTCGAGGATCACGGTGAGCGCGGCGACCGACATCGCGATGTGGTCGAGCAGCCGCTCGGCGCGGGCGTCGTCGCCCCGGTCGAGGACGGCCATCGTCGAGGCGTCGTCGGCCGATGCGGCACCGAGTGCGAGCACGCGCGTCTCGAGATCGCCGCCCGTGCCGTGGTCCTGCGCGAACGCCGTCGGGTCGGTGATGAGGTAGCCGATCTCGCCCGCGGCGGAGCCCGCTCCGCGCACGAGGCGGTCGCCCGAGACGATCCCGGCGCCGACGCCGATCCCGAAGACGAGAGCCGCGAGGTCTCCGGTGCCCTGCCCGGCGCCCCGGGTCCACTCGCCGATCGTGACGGCGTTGGCGTCGTTCTCGACGACGACGGGGAGTCCCGTGCGCCGGTGCATCAGATCGCGGACGGCGACGCCGTTCCAGTCGAGCTCGACCGAGTCGCTGACGGCGCCGTCGGTGTCGACGACACCCGGCACCGACACGCCGATGCCCTGCGCGGGCGTCCCGAGCTCGGCGGCCGTCCGGATGAGCCTGTCCGCGAGCCGGCCGATGCCCTCGAGTCGAGAGGATGCCGACGGCATCCCGTCCTCGCCGCGAAGGGATTCGCGGGCTTCGTGGCGGATGTCGCCGTTCAGGTCGATGAGCGCCCCGCGGGCGACGGTCGCGGTGACGTCGAGGGCGACGACGGTGCGCGCCTCGCCGAGGGGGCGGTACCGGTGCGTCGGGCGACCGACGCCGCTCGCGTCGCGCTCCACGGCGAGGAGCCCGTCGGCGACCATCCGGGCGCACAGGCGGTGGACCGTCGCCGAGGCGAGGCCGGTCGCCTCGATGAGCTCGGCGCGGGTGAGCGAGCCGCCGGCCTGCAGGGCGTCGAGGATCGCGGTGCGGTTGATGCGGGTGACGTCGGCGTTGGTCGCCGTGCCCCTGCTCGCCACGCGTTCGCCGCTCATCGTTCCCCTGACGCCCTTTTCGTCTTACTCTGAGATAAAAGCAGACGGATGCCGCTCCCGCAAGACCACCGGCACCGTCCCCGACATCGGAGCAGCCGTGGCCCCCACCCTTTCCCCGTCCACCGAGTCCCTCCGCGCGGCGGGACGGTTCGGTCTCGGCGCCGCACCCCTCGGCAACCTCTTCCAGGAGATCGACGACGCCGAGGCCACGGCGATCGTCGACGGCGTCTGGGACAGCGGCATCCGCGTCTTCGACACCGCTCCCCACTACGGACTCGGCCTCAGCGAACGACGCCTCGGCGCCGCGCTCGCCCGCCGACCGCGCGACGAGTTCGTCCTCTCGACGAAGGTCGGACGGCTCCTCGAACCCGACCCGAGCGGTGCGGGGCACCTCGACGACGAGGGGTTCGTGGTCGAGGCGACGACGCGGCGCCGGTGGGACTTCTCGGCCGACGGAGCGCGCCGCTCGCTCGAGTCCTCGCTCGAGCGTCTCGGGATGGATCGGGTCGACATCGTGCATCTGCACGATCCCGAAGGGCGCGTCGACGAGGCGATCGACGGAGCGCTCCCCGCGCTCGTCGCCCTCCGCGACGCGGGCGTCATCTCGGCCGTCGGCGTCGGGTCGAAGGACCCCGCCACCCTCACGCGCATCATCGAGACCGGCATGGTCGACGTCGCCATGGTCGCGGGGCGGTACACGCTGCTCGAGCAGCCCGCCGCCGTCGACGTTCTGCCCGCCGCGCTCGCCCACGGCGTCGCGGTGATCGCGGTCGGCGTCTACAACTCGGGGCTGCTCGCGACCCCGCATCCCGATCCCGCCGCCCCCTATGAATACGGCACGGCGCCCGAAGCCGTCTATCGTCGAGCTGTACGGCTCGCGGACGCGTGCGCGGCGCGCGGAGTGCCGTTGCCCGTCGCCGCCCTGCACTTCCCGTTGCGGCATCCTGCCGTGGTCAACGTGACGGTGGGGCTCGGCAAGGCATCGCACGTCGCGCAGACAGCCGGATACATGAACGAGCCGCCGACCGAGGATTTCTGGCGCGGCCTCGCAGAGGAGGGCCTGGTGCCCGAGGGAGAACGATGACAGAGCACGTCCTGTGGTACCGCCGACCCGCGGAGACCTGGAACGAGGCGCTGCCCCTCGGCAACGGTGCGCTGGGGGCGATGTGCTTCGGCGGTGCCACCGACGCCCTCCTGCGCCTGAACGACGAGACGCTCTGGTCGGGAAGCCCCGCGAGCGAGCTCGCTGCGCCCGTCGTCACGGCGGATGAGGCGCGCGACGCGCTCGCCGAGGCCCGCGCCGCCGTCGCCGACGGGCGTGAAGAGGATGCCGACCGTCACGTCCGCCGCCTGCAGCACCGCCACGCGCAGTCCTTCCTTCCGTTCGCCGACCTGCGCCTGCGCATCGACGGCGCGACCTCCGACGAGGTCGAGGACTACCGTCGCGAGCTCGACCTGGCGACGGCGACCCACGTCGCCACCGGCACCCGCGCCGGCGCGGGGCTGAGCCACCGCACATGGATCAGCGCCCCGCACGGCGTGCTCGTCCACGAGCTCGAGAGCGACGAGCCGATCGACGTCCGCGTCGAGCTCGAGACGCAGCTGCGCGAACTCGGCCGCGTCGAGATCGACACCGCCACCACCCTGCTCGTGCAGGCACCCTCCGACGTGACGCCCCCGCACGACGAGGTCGACGAACCCGTCGTGTACGAGGACGACGCCGCCTCGGTGCGGGGAGCCCTGCACGCGCGCATCGTCACCGACGGCACTCCCGTGCGCGGCGGACGCGTGCTGCGCGCGACCCGGGTGACCGTCGTCCTCGCGACCGCGACGACCTTCACCGGTATGGGACGGATGCCGGCAGGCACCGAGCGTGCCGCGGCCCGCCGCGCGACCGAACGTGTCGACACCGCGATCGCCGCGGGCCTCGACCAGGTGCGGGCGGCGCAGCTCGCCGACCACGCGAGGTTGTACGCCCGGGCCGAACTCGCGATCGGCGTCGCGCCGGACCCGGAGCGCGACACCGCCGAACGCCTGCGCGACCTCGCCGGGGCCGACGGGGGCGGCGCGGTCGACATCGGCCGCGACCCGGGGCTCGCCGCCCTCCTGTTTCACTACGGCCGGTACCTGCTGATCTCGTCCTCGCGACCCGGGGGACTGCCCGCGACCCTGCAGGGCATCTGGAACGAGGACCTCCGCCCCGACTGGAGCTCGAACTACACGACGAACATCAACGTCGAGATGAACTACTGGGGCGCCCACACCGCCAACCTCAGTGAGACCGAGGAGCCGCTCCTCGGCCTCATCGAGGCGCTCGCCGACAGTGGCGCCGAGACGGCGCGACGGCTGTACGACGCCCCCGGCTGGGTCGCCCACCACAACACGGATGCCTGGGGCTACACCCAACCCGTCGGTGACGGCGTGCACGACGCCGCCTGGGCGTTCTGGCCGATGGCGGGCTTCTGGCTCTGCCGGCACCTCGCCGAGCGCGACGCGTTCGGTGTCGCCGACGAGGCCGAGCGCCGCCGCGCGTTCCGTCTGCTGCGGGGGGCGACCGCCTTCGCCCTCGCCTGGATGACGCAGGCCGAGTCGGGCGAGCGCGGCACCGCGCTGTCGACGTCGCCCGAGAACACCTTCCGCACCCGCGACGGTGGTTCGGCTGCCGTCGCCGAGTCCGCCACCCTCGACATCGTGCTGCTGCGGGCGCACCTCGACGAGTTCCTGCGCCTCGCGCACCACCTCGGCCACGAGGACGATCCGCTCGTCGCCCAGGCGCAGGACGCCCGCGCCGGACTCCCCGAGATCCCGATCGAGGACGGCTCGATCGCCGAGTGGCCCGGCGGCCGCGAGGCCGTCGATCCCCATCACCGGCACCTGTCGCCGCTCGTGTTCGCCTACCCGGGGACCGAAGCCCTCACGCCCGAGCTCGGGGCCGCGGCATCCCGCTTCCTCGATCTCCGCGAGGACGAGTCCACCGGATGGTCGCTCGCCTGGAAGATCGCCCTCCGCGCCCGGCTCGGCCAGGCGGATCGCGTCGCGGACCTGCTCGCGCTCGTGTTCCGCGACATGTCGATCGACCGCGGCGACCAGTCCGGCGGCCTCTACGACAATCTCCTCGCGGCCCACCCGCCGTTCCAGATCGACGGCAACCTCGGGTACGTCGCAGGCCTCGCGGAGTGCCTCGTCCACTCGCACGGGGACGCGATCACGCTGCTGCCGTCGTGGCCGGCACCGCTCGGAGCCGGTTCCGTGCGCGGTCTCGTGGCCCGTCCCGGTGTCGAGATCGACCTCGCGTGGGATGACACCGGTGCGGTGACCTCCGCCCGCGCCCGTGCGCGCGTCGCGTCGGCGCATGCCGCTCACACGTTCCGAGCGGGCGAGCGCGAGATCGAGGCGACGATAGACGACGCGTGGAGCGTCCTCATCGGCGAGTGATCGGGTTCGCACAGCGCGTGTCGGGAATGCGCGCCTGGCGCATGCGTTCTCCCGACGTATGACACACGTAGGAATCATCGGAGCAGGTCACATCGGTTCGGCTGTCGCGCGCGGTCTCGTCGCGCAGGGGCACCAGGTCGCGATCAGCAACTCGCGCGGTCCCGAGACGCTCAGCGATCTCGTCGCCGAACTCGGTGAGAACGCTCAGGCCCTGACCGCGAAGGATGCCGCAGCCTTCGGCGAATGGGTCGTCGTCACGATCCCCCTGAAGGCCATCGACGGACTCCCCGTCGACGAGCTCGCCGGCAAGTTCGTCGTCGACACGAACAACTACTACTGGGAGCGCGACGGCCACATCGCCGAGCTGGACGAGAAGAAGACCACCACGTCGCGCATGCTGCAGGAGCGCCTGCCGCAGTCGACCGTCGTGAAGGGCTTCAACCACATCCCCGCCGCCGACATCCTCACCGACGGCGCCCCCGCCGGCACGCCCGACCGCCGCGCGCTGGCGACCTCGAGCGACTCGGCCGACGCCGTCACCTTCATCACGAAGATCTACGACGACTTCGGCTTCGACACCGTCAACGTCGGCGGTCTCGACGAGAGCTGGCGCGTCGAGCGCGACCAGCCGGCCTACGTCGTGCGCCAGACCGCCGACGAGCTGCGCGAGAACCTCGCCCGCGCGGAGCGCTGAGCCCCGGCATCCCTCGTCGACCCGACGCGACCTGCGTCCATTCCCCGTGGATGGATGCCGGATGCGTCGGGTCGACGCGTTCGCGGGACCTGTCGCGGTCAGCGCAGGTGCGCCGGCCGCGGCAGCTTCACGAAGAGCATGAGCACGAGGCCGACGACCAGCACGATCGCGATGCCGAGGATGCCCCAGTAGGTCGCACCGAAGACGGCGATGAACAGCGTCCACATGCCCGGAGCCAAGAAGCTGACGACGCGTCCGGTCGTCGCGTAGAGGCCGAACACCTCGCCCTGCATGTGCTCCGGCGTGACGCGGGCGAGGAGCGAGCGCGTCGAGGCCTGTGCAGGGCCGACGAAGGCGCAGAGCGCGAGCCCGAGGATCCAGAACGGGAGCTTGCCCGCGTCGTGCAGCAGGAACACTCCCAGCGCCGAGACGACGAGCCCCACGAGCGACGTGAGGATGATCGCGCGGGCGCCGTACCGATCGTCGAGGCGGCCGGCGAGGACCGTCGAGATACCAGCCACGAGGTTGGCGGCGATGCCGAAGAGGATGACTTCGTTCGGCGAGAACCCGAATGCCACGGCCGCGAGCACACCGCCGAAGGCGAAGACGCCGCCGAGGCCGTCACGGTAGACGGCGCTCGCGAGCAGGAACCACGCCGTCGGTCGGTGCGAGCGGAACAGGTCGCGGATCGAGCGGAAGAATGCCCGGAACCAGGCGGCGAATCCGAGCGGCGGCTCCCCCGGGGGAGCCGGTGGCTCGGGGACGTTCCGGAAGAGCGGGATCGCGAAGACGATCGTCCATACCGCGCAGCCGGCCGCGATGAGGCGGTAGGCGAGGCCGCCCGACGTGTCGAGGCCGAACCACTCGACGGCGTTCAGGACGACGACCGCGACGAGGGCCAGGATGCCGCCGATGTAGCCGAGTCCCCAGCCGAGCCCCGACACCTTGCCGACGGTCCGAGGCGTGGAGACGCTCACGAGCAGGGCGTTGTAGTTGACGCCGGCGATCTCGGACGCGACGGCACCGAGCGAGACGAGGATCGCGCCGAGCCAGAAGTACGACGGGTCGGCGAAGACGAAGAACAGGCTGAACTGCAGCAGCGCGAGGAGGGCGGTCGCGATGAGCAGCCACCGCTTCTTGCGGCCCTTGCGGTCGGCGACCTGTCCGAGGATCGGCGCGAGCAGCAGGATCGCCAGTCCCGCGATCGTCGACACGAGTCCGTAGCCGGTCGACAGGTCCGCCAGGGCCGACTCCTTAATCGGGTCGTCGTCGGCGAGGCGGGCGACGTTCTCGGGCAGGAACGTGTCGGACACGAGGTACAGCGAGACGAAGACGAAGGTCAGGATGACCGAGTTGAAGGGCTGCGTCGCCCAGTCCCACATCGCCCAGGACGCGACGTTCCTGCGAGGGACGGGACGCTCCTCGAGGTCCTGGAACATCACGGGGAGGGCGCCGCTGTCGGCGGTGGCGGGGATCTCGGGCGTCCCGCCGGTGGAACGCGTCATGAGCCGCACCCTACCGCGCGTTCAGGGCGCGCCGGTGACGTGGCGCGTCAGGCTTCCCTCGGGGGATCCCAGACCACGGGTGTGACGGTGCCGTCGCGCCAGTCGCGGCGGAGGACGCTGTAGGCGACGGATGCCAGCAGTCGCCCGTCATCGGTCGGCCACCCCTCGCGGTAATAGGCCTCCTGCACCCAGCCGCAGCGGACGAACACCCGCCGCATCGCGATGTTGTCCTCCCGCGTCTGTCCTTCGAACCTGTTGACCTCGGGCATCGTCGTGAAGACGTGGTCGGTCGCCACGCGCAGGACGTCCGCCGCGAGCCCGCGGCCGCGGTGCGCGGCATCCAGCCGCAGGTCGAACAGGGGAGCGTCGTCGCTGAGGTCCTCGAGCCGGAAGAACCCGATCCGGCCGTCCGCGTCCGAGTCGATCCAGAACGAGGCATGGTCCTCGTCGGCGTAGGCGCCGTCGTCGATCGCCTCTGCGATCTGCGCCGCCGTGGGATCGGTCCGCACGTGGAACGGGAACGACTGCGACGTCATGAACGAGATCAACGCCTCGCGGTCGGCGCCGGTGGGATCGAGGGGCGTCAGGCGGATCGGCATCCGTCCACGCTAACGGCGATCGCGATCACGCCGAGCCTGCAAACTTGATATGTATCGGCTCAAGTTGGTTTGACGGTCGGCGAGGGCCGGAGTAGCCTTGAGTCATCGCGGCTCAGGTTGTGGCCAGAGCCGCCGGAAGACTTCAGATCTACGCAATCGCCACACGAAGGAGAATCACATGGCACGTGCAGTGGGAATCGACCTCGGAACGACCAACTCGGTCGTCGCCGTCCTCGAAGGTGGCGAGCCGAAGGTCATCGCCAACGCCGAGGGTCTTCGCACGACCCCGTCGGTCGTCGCGTTCACGAAGGACGGCGAGGTGCTCGTCGGCGAGACCGCCAAGCGCCAGGCCGTCACGAACGTCGACCGCACCCTGACCTCCGTCAAGCGCCACATGGGCACCGACTGGAAGACCCAGGCGATCGACGGCAAGAACTACACGCCGCAGGAGATCTCGGCCCGCATCCTCCAGAAGCTCAAGCGCGACGCCGAGCAGTACCTCGGTGACACGGTGACGGATGCCGTCATCACCGTCCCCGCCTACTTCAACGACGCCGAGCGTCAGGCCACGAAGGAGGCCGGTGAGATCGCGGGCCTCAACGTGCTCCGCATCATCAACGAGCCCACCGCCGCCGCTCTCGCGTACGGCCTCGACAAGGGCAAGGAGGACGAGCTCATCCTCGTCTTCGACCTCGGTGGCGGTACCTTCGACGTCTCCCTCCTCGAGGTGGGCAAGGACGACGACTTCTCGACCATCCAGGTGCGCTCCACCGCCGGTGACAACCGCCTCGGTGGCGACGACTGGGATCAGCGCATCGTCGAGTACCTGATCAAGCAGTTCAAGGACACGAGCGGTGTCGACGTCTCGGGCGACAAGATCGCCCTGCAGCGTCTGAAGGAAGCCGCTGAGCAGGCCAAGAAGGAGCTCTCGAGCTCGCAGTCGGCCTCGATCAACCTGCCGTACCTCTCTCTGACCGACTCGGGCCCCGTGTCGCTGTCCGAGACCCTGAGCCGCGCGAAGTTCGAGGACCTCACCAAGGACCTCCTCGACCGCACCAAGAAGCCGTTCGAGGACGTCATCCGCGAGGCCGGCATCAAGGTCGCCGACATCGACCACGTCGTGCTCGTCGGTGGATCGACGCGTATGCCCGCCGTGAGCGAGCTCGTGAAGAAGGAAGCCGGCAAGGAGCCCAACAAGGGCGTCAACCCGGACGAGGTCGTCGCCGTCGGCGCCGCCCTGCAGGCCGGTGTCCTCAAGGGTGAGCGCAAGGACGTGCTGCTCATCGACGTCACCCCCCTGAGCCTCGGCATCGAGACCAAGGGCGGCATCATGACGAAGCTCATCGAGCGCAACACGGCCATCCCGACCAAGCGCAGCGAGACCTTCACGACCGCCGACGACAACCAGCCGTCGGTGGCCATCCAGGTCTTCCAGGGTGAGCGCGACTTCACCCGCGACAACAAGCCGCTCGGCACGTTCGAGCTCACCGGCATCGCGCCGGCACCCCGCGGCATCCCCCAGATCGAGGTCACGTTCGACATCGACGCGAACGGCATCGTCCACGTGTCGGCGAAGGACAAGGGCACCGGCAAGGAGCAGTCGATGACGATCACCGGCGGCTCGTCGCTGCCAAAGGACGACATCGAGCGCATGGTGCGCGAGGCCGAGGAGCACGCGGCCGAGGACAAGAAGCGCCGTGAGGCCGCCGAGGTCCGCAACCAGGCCGAGACGCTCTCGTACTCGATCGAGAAGCTCCTCAGCGAGAACGCCGACAAGCTGCCCGAGGACGTCAAGACCGAGGTCCAGGCCGACGTCGACGCGCTCAAGACGGCGCTCGCGGGCGACAACGACGACACCGTCAAGGACGCCTACGACAAGCTGAACGCGTCGCAGACCAAGATCGGCGAGGCGATCTACGCCGCGAGCCAGGCCGACGCCGCACAGGCGCCGACCGATGCTCCGGCCGGCGAGCAGACGGCATCCTCCGATGAGGATGTCGTCGACGCCGAGGTCGTCGACGACGAGGACGAGAAGAAGTAAGCATGGCGGACAAGGACTTCGAGAAGCCGGACGAGGGCGACGACGTCGCCGCGACCCCGGCCGAGGAGTCGGTGGAGCCCGCCGGGGATGCCGACACGGAGCCGGACGCGCTCACGGTCGACGACATCCTCGGCGCGGCCCAGTCCGACGAGGCTGCTGTCGCGGATGCACCGGAGGAGGAGCACGACCTGCTCCTCGACCTGAAGCGCGTGCAGGCGGAGTACGCCAACTACCGTCGTCGCACCGAGGAGCAGCGCGAGGTGGAGCTCGCGCGCGCCAAGGGCGCCGTCGCGAAGGGGATGCTCCCCGTGCTCGACGACCTCGACCGCGCTGAGAAGCACGGCGACCTCGCCGAGGGCAGCGCGCTGGCGGCGATCGCCGAGAAGATGCGGGCCGTCGTGGCCCGCCTGGGAGTGGAGCGTTACGGCGCTGCGGGCGACGCGTTCGACCCGCAGCAGCACGAGGCGATCTTCCAGGCGCCCACGCCCGGCACGACCGAGCCGACGATCCTCGAGGTCGTCGAGATCGGTTACCGCCTCGGTGACCTCGAGCTGCGTCCGGCGAAGGTCGTGGTCGCGGTTCCGGCTGAGTAAGGGGCGCGCTGATGGCCAGTCAGGATTGGTTCGACAAGGACTTCTACAAGGTGCTCGGGGTGTCCAAGGACGTCTCCGACGCCGACCTGAAGAAGACGTACCGCAAGCTGGCGCGCACCTACCACCCCGACTCGAACGCGGGGGACCCCGCGGCCGAGGCGAAGTTCAAAGAGGTCAGCGAGGCGTACTCGGTGCTCAGCGACAAGGAGCAGCGCGCCGAGTACGACCAGCTGCGCGCCATGGGGTCGGGGAGCGCCCGCTTCCAGCCCGGGGCGAGCGGCGGGTTCGAAGACGTGTTCAGCCGATTCCAGCCGGGTGGCGCGGGCGGCCAGCAGGCCGACTTCGATGACCTCTTCGCGATGTTCGGGCAGCAGAGCGGCGGACGGTTCGGTTCCGGTCGCTTCGGGCAGCCGAGCGGCGGATTCCGCGGCTTCGGCGGCCCGCAGCGCGGGGCCGACGTCACCGCCCGCACGACGCTCGACTTCACGACGGCCGTGAAGGGTGACACCATCACGCTCCAGGGCGACGACGGCAAGCCCATCAAGGTGAAGATCCCCGCAGGGGTCTCAGACGGGCAGAAGATCAAGCTCCGCGGTCGCGGTCGCCCCTCGCCGGACGGCGGCGAGGCGGGTGACATCGTCCTCACGGTCGGTGTGCGCCCGCATCCCGTCTTCACGCGCGAAGGGCTGAACCTCCGCATCCATGTCCCCGTCACGTTCACCGAGGCGGCGCTGGGTGCGACCATCGAGGTCCCGACGCTCGGCGGCGACAGCGTCAAGCTGCGCGTCGCGCCGGGGACCCCGTCGGGTCGGGTGCTGCGCGTGAAGGGCCGCGGGGTGCAGACGGCGAAGGGCACCGGCGACCTGCTCGCCGAGGTCCAGGTCGCCGTCCCGACCCACCTCGACGGACCCGCCCGCGAAGCGCTGGAACGCTTCCACGAGTTGGAGCCCAAGGAGAACCCCCGCGCCGATCTGATGGCCAAGGCGCGCGAGTGAGGTGAGACGCATGGCGAACGAGCAGGTCGACGAAGACGCCCCGATCCTGGCGATCGCGGTGGCCGCTGAGCTCGCCGGCATGCACCCGCAGACGCTGCGTCAGTACGACCGGCTGGGACTCGTGGTACCGGCGCGCACCCGTGGCGGGTCGCGCCGGTACTCCCTCCGTCACGTCGCGCAGCTGCGCGAAGTGGCGCAGATGTCGGCTGACGGCGTGAGCCTCCCGGCCATCTCGCGCATCATCGAGCTCGAGAACCAGGTGCGGATGCTGCGCCGCGAGGTCTCGGGACTGCAGGGTCGCCTGCGCGACGAGGTCGCCGCACGCCGCGGTGCCCGCGTGTTCGCCGCCGGCGCGACGGGCTCGGTCGTGACGCTCCGCCAGGGCACGCGCGTGCGCCGCGCGACCGACGTCGTCCTCTACCGCCCCCACCCGCCGACCGACTGACGCGCCGGCGCCGGCGTCGGGTCGTCGAAAGGTCGCAGATGGTCGCCCGGCGACATCGAAAGCGGCCATCTGCGACGTCTCGAGGCGTCTGCACGGGGCGCGCCGCCCGTGGGGCTTTCCACAGGGGGGCGGATTCGGGGTGGGGCCGGTGGTGAGGGGTGGATCGTGGGCGGATGCCGAGCGTCCTTCCCCCGGAGCTGCCGGACCGCTTCCTGGTCGGGTGGGCGATCGACGCGGGTGTGACACGCCGTCGCTTGCGGCATCCATCACTCGCGGCGCCGTTCTACGGCATCCGCTCGCGCGAAGCGGCGGACGACGTCAGAGCACTCGCCCTCAGCTACCTGCCCAAGCTGCGGTCCGGCGAGCACTTCTCCCATGCGACGGCCCTCGTGCTCGCCGGCGGCTGGGCTCCTGATCGGCTCCGACTCGCCCTCGATGTGACCGCGATCCCACCGACCGTGCGGGCTCGCGGCGCGGGAGTGCGCGGGCACCGTTCGCAGACGGCGCACGTCCGATTCGTGGACGGGATGCCGGTGGTGGACCCGGCCGCTGCGTTGTGCCAGGCGGCATCCCTTCTCAGCGATCGAGAGCTCGTCGTGGCGGCGGACGCGCTCCTCCGTCGCCACAACCCTGTGCTCACCGTCGGGGCTCTGGAGGCTGAGGTCGCTGATCGGGACGGGTCACGCGACGTGCGTCGACTGCGACGTGCGCTTGAGCTCGCGGAGCCAGGCACGGATTCCGTCGCGGAGACGCTCCTTCGACTGGACGCGCGAGACGCAGGGCTCCCGCCGTTCCAGGTGAACGCCGAGATCAGGGATGCACGCGGGCGGTTCCTGGCCTACGGTGACCTGGTCCACGCGCCGACGAAAGTCCTGCTCGAATACGACGGGCAGCAGCACCGCCTCGATGACCGCCAGTACTCGCGCGATGTCGATCGCCTCGACGACCTCGCCACCGCAGGGTGGCGCGTGATCCGCGTGAACCGCTCGCACCGTGGTGCCGCGCGTCGCGGCATCCTGGAACGCGTTCGAACCACCCTGATCGAGCGAGGCTGGCGCGCCGAGACGTCGCAGATGGTCGCTGGGCGGCAGCGAAAGTGACCATCTTCGACGCCTCGCCGACGGCCGAGCGGATGCCGGGGGTCAGGCGGGGTCGATGCGGAGGGTGCCGGGGCCCTCGCCGACCGTCAGGTCGGTCACGAGGCGGAGCGAGCGGGCGAGGGCGTCGACGGCGGGGATGACGGTGCCGAAGCGCTCGCGGTCGGAGATGACGGCGGTGAGGGTGACGAGGTGGGTGCCGGTGTCCCACGTGTACGACGCGAAGGGCGTCTGGCGCGGGTTCGGCGGCAGGGGCATCTCGAGCTTCTCGGCCACGCCGAGCGGGGAGCCGGTGAAGCTGACCGTGTCGTCGTACTCGATCGGCATGCTCGCGCGCATGGTCCGCAGCTGGGGCGTGAGCTCCTGCACCTGCGCCATCGCGACGAGGAGTTCGGGGTCGTCCTTCCACACCCACGCGAGCAGGCGACCGTCGGCGCGGCGCATGAGGGCGGGGATCGCCTGGCTCATCGCCCACGCGGCGACCTTGCTGCCGGGCTGCTCGCGACCGAACGCGGCGTTCGCCTGGGCGAGCAGCATCCCGATCGCCTTCTTGCGGGCGCGGCGCCCGCGGAACCCGAACGAACCGGTGATCGGGACCCACTGAGCGGGGTCCACCTGGGCGGAGAGGCGGAGGCCGGTGAGAGGCGTCATCGCTCCAGCGTAGGTTGCTAGGATCCGCCTATGCTGCGCACCCCCCACGTCCGCAGCGCCGTCGCAGTGATCGTCGCGATCGCGCTCAGTCTCGCCCTCCCCGTCTCGCCGGCGGCTGCCGCCGGCAGCGTCCCCGCCAAGCCCGGGCTCGTCAACTACGTGGGCGCCTCGCTCACGTCGCTGACGGTCGACTGGGCCGACATCCCCGGTGCGACGAGCTATTACGTCTACGCGAACACCAGCCACGATCTGGTCACCCGGCCCGCGCAGCCGATCAACCAGAAGGTCACTTCCTCGAAGGCGACCGTCACCGGACTGAAGCCGGGGGTCGCCTACTTCATCCAGGTGCGCGGCGTCTCGGCCGCGGGCATGGGGCCCCGGTCATCGCCGGTGGCCCACGAGACGATCACGGCGCAGGCGACGCTGCCCGTGGGCTCGCCGAGCTACCTCGCGGTCAGCTGGAACGTGTGCTCGAACGTCTGCTCCGGTTTCTCGACGCGCAAGAACGTCATCAACAAGCGCATCACCGAACTCGCCCCCGACATCGTCGCCCTGCAGGAGGCGTCGAAGTACACGACCCCGCCCAGCGGCTACACCTTCGCGTACAACGGGCAGAACGACATCCTCATCCGCAACGGCCGGTTCACCCGCGTCGCCGCGACGTCGGGCGGCGCCACCTCGGGTGCCGTGCTGTTCCCGTCGCAGTACGCCTCGGCGGGCAAGGGGATGTCGTGGGCCGCCGTCCGGCACAGTTCCGGCGCCTACCTCCTCGTCGTCGACACGCACCTCGTGGTCGGGACGTCGGCATCCGTCGTCCGTCAACGCCAGTACGAGGCCGGCAAGCTGGCGGATGCCGTGACCGCGACGCTCACGAAGCTCAACAAGACGCACCGGTCCCTGACCGACTGGACCAAGGCGCCCGTCATGATCGTGGGCGACCTCAACACGCACAAGTCGCGCGTGGGCGACGGCACCATGGCCGCACTCGAGAAGCGCGGGTGGCACGACGCGTACGACCAGGCGCGCACCCTCAGCCTGCAGCACTACAACACGGCGAACCCGACCATGTCGCTGACGCCCTTCACGAGCGTGACCTGGGGCGACCACATCGACAAGGTGCTCGTGCGGCCCTCGCGGTCGGTCGTGTACTCGTGGAGGAACGCGGGGAAGACCGCGGGTGGCAAGTGGATCGGACCCCTCGGGTCGGACCACCATCCGCTCGCCGTCCGCGTCGGCCTCCGCTGAGGCGCGCCGGTCCTCCACCGGAGGACGTCCCGGTCCCGGGCTAGAATCGAGCCCCGGCGCCCCGCACATCCCTGCGCCCCATCGGCGAGAATGCCCCTCGCCTCCGACGCACAGATTGGCCCGTACCCCGTGACCATGACGCCCCCGGACGAACCCGCCCCCGAGCGCGGACCCCTCACCATCGTGATCGCGGCCGACACGTTCGCGCCCGATGTCAACGGAGGGGCTCGCTTCACCGAGCGCCTCGCCGCGGGCCTCGCCGCACGCGGTCACAACGTTCACGTCGCGACGCCGAGCGTCGGGCACCGCAACCACGGCGTCTTCACCGAGGACATCGAGGGTCAGCCGCTCACGGTGCACCGTCTTCCCGGGTGGCGCTACCGGCCGCACGACTGGCTGCGGTTCGTCCTGCCGTGGATGGGTAAGCACTACTCGCGCCGGCTGCTCGACGAGGTCGACGCGGATGTCGTGCACAGCCAGTCGCACATCGTGATCGGTCGCGCCCTGACCCGTATCGCGAACCAGCGTGGCATCCCCGTCGTCGCGACGAACCACATCATGGCCGACAACATCCTGGACTTCACGCTGCTGCCGAAGTTCCTGTACGACATCTTCCTCAAGATCGCGTGGGCCGACGCGGAGCGCACGTTCAAGATGTCGCGCGCGGTGACGACCCCCACCCGCAAGGCGGCGGAGTTCCTCGAGAACACGATCGACATCTCCGGCGTCGTGCCGATCAGCTGCGGCATCCGCCAGAGCAACTACACGCCGAACCTCGAGCCGCGTGAGAACCGCCGCCGGGTGCTGTTCGTCGGCCGCCTGACGACGGAGAAGCACGTCGAGGTCACCCTCGAGGCGATCACGAAGCTGCCCGATCTCGACATCCAGTTCGAGATCGTCGGCGGCGGCGATCAGCGCAAGAGCCTCGGTCAGGTGACCGAGCGTCTCGGCCTGGCCGACCGTGTGACCTTCCTCGGGCGGGTGTCCGAAGAGGAGCTCCGCGCCGCTTACACCCGCGCCGACGTCTTCGTCATCGCCTCGGTCGCCGAGCTGCAGTCCATCGCGACGATGGAGGCCATGGCCTCGGGTCTTCCCGTCATCGCGGCGAACGCCGTCGCGCTGCCGCACCTCGTCCACGACGGCGAGAACGGCTACCTGTTCGAGCCGGGCAACGCCGACGAGCTGGCCGAGAAGATCCGCACCGTGCTGACGGCGGACCAGACCGAGTACTCGCGGATGCAGCAGGCCTCGCTCCACGGCGTCGAGATCCACGACATCGAGCGGACCCTCGACACCTTCGAGAAGCTCTACCGCGGCGAACCGCTCGGCGGCTGACATGCGTCTGTTCTTCGACGCACGCTACATCCGCACCGACTTCCACGACGGCATCAGCCGCTACTCCGCCGAGCTCGCGCAGGCGGTGGCGGATGCCGCATCCGCCTACCGCACCGAGGTCACCTACCTGATCCACGACGAGCGGCAGCGCGCCTTCCTGCCCGCCGATGCGATCACTCTGACGATCCACGCGCCCACGTCGGTGAAGGAACCGTTCTCGTCGCTGCTGCTGAACCGCCACCGGCCGGACGTGCTGTTCTCGCCGATGCAGACGATCGGGTCGGGCGGCCGGCGGTTCCGGCTCATCCTGACGCTGCACGACACCATCTACTACCGGCACCGGACGCCGCCGCGGGCGCTGCCCTGGTACGTGCGTGTCGGCTGGCGGCTGTTCCACCTGTCGTACTGGCCGCAGCGGTGGACGCTGAACGCAGCCGACCTCGTCGCGACCGTCAGCGAGACGAGCGCGCGCCAGTTCGCCCGTGTGCGGTTGACGAAGCGCCCGGTCGTCGTGATCCCGAACGCGCCGCAGCGCCTCGCCGAACTGCTCCCCGACGGTGCCGTCGTGGGCTCCGGCCCCGTTCGGAACCTCGTCTACATGGGTTCGTTCATGCCGTACAAGAACGTCGAGACGCTCGTCGCGGCCATGCGGGAGCTGCCGGATCACACCCTCCACCTGCTGTCGCGCATCACGCCCGAGCGTCGCGCCGAGCTGACGTCCCTGGCCGGCGGGGCGTCGGTCGTCTTCCACGACGGGGTGACGGATGCCGCTTACGCCGCGCTCCTGGCAGACGACGCCGCTCTCGTCACGACGAGTCTCGACGAAGGCTACGGGCTGCCGGTGGCCGAAGCGCTCGAACTCGGGGTGCCCGCGGTGGTGACCGACATGGAGATCTTCCGCGAGGTGGCCGGAGACGGCGCGCTCTACGTCGATCCGCTCGATCCGGAAGCCGTGGCCCGCGCCGTGCGGTCGCTCGATGAACCCGGGATGCGGGGGCGACTCGTCGAGGCGGGGACGCGCCACATCCGCTCGTTCGAGTGGGCTCGGTCGGCGAAGATCCTGCTCGCCGCGGCGACCGATCTGACGCGGCGCTGAGCCGGGTCAGGGGCCGGGGTCAGATGCCGCCGCCGCCGCCCGCGTTGCTGCGGTTGTCGACGTGGACGGCCGTGGCCTTCGCCATGCGCGCTTCGGAGTCGGCACCGCGACGCGCAGCCGCGCCGTGACCCTCTTCATCGGTCACCGAGCGGTCGAGTCGCGCGCGTCGACGTGCGACGACAAGGCTCAGGGCGACGATCGCGACGACGACGGCTGCGAATCCGAGTTCCATGGTCACAACCTAGCCGTTACCGCAGCGGGTGGAGAAAAAGAGGTCAGAGGAACTGTCCGCCGACCGTGGAGGAGAGGAACCCCAGGACCGTCCCCACGAGGGTCGCGGCTGCGAGGCCGATCGCGATCCCGCCGAGGAGGCGGGCCCCGGCATCCCGGCGCACCGCGATGAACCCGAGGATGAGGGCGACGACGGCGAGGGCGCAGGTGAAGAGCGAGAACACGGCGTTGACGATGCCGTACAACTGCGGGTCGTAGACCGACCGATACAGCTGGATCGTGATGGCCGGCCAGAGTCCGCCGAGGAGGACGGGAGCCGCCGCCACGAGCAGTGCGGCGATGGCGAAGCCGCGGGCGCTTCCGGCGCCGGCCGCCGGAGGAGGAGTGCCGTACGGGTAGGGCGGCTGCCCCTGGGGCGGGTACTGGGGTGAGTGCTGCGGCGGCTGCTGCGCGTTCGGCGGGACGGGGTCGGTCATGGCTGTCCTCTCGCGGGGACCCGAGTCTAGGGGCGTGGTCCCGCGGGGCGGAAGGGGGTGCCCCGGGGGGGGACATGCGGCCGTCGTGGCAGGAACGCTATGCTTGCTCGCATCCTGCCATCAATGGCCGCATCGACGCTGCTCGCAGGAATCCTGCCAGCCGAACACCATCCGGGGAGAACGCCATGATCCGCACCGTCGCCTGCGTCGTCCAGAGCGGGTTCGCGCCCTTCGAGTTCGGGCTCGCCTGCGAGGCGTTCGGGCTCGATCGCAGCGACGACGGCATCCCGAACTTCGACTTCCGGATCGTGACCCCTGATCCCGGCGCGATCCCCAGCAACCTCGCGTTCTCCATCAACGTCGATCACGATCTGACGTTCGCGGACGAGGCGGACGTCGTCGTCATCACGCCGATCCCCCGGGAAGCATGGGGCTGCGTGGACGAACGGGTGCTCGACGTGATCCGCAGGGCGGTCGCGCGAGGCGCGTGGGTGCTGACGGTGTGCAGCGGGGCGTTCGCGGTCGCGGCATCCGGTGTCCTGTCGGGGCAGCGCGCGACGACGCACTGGCGCTACGCCGAGACCATGGCGAGCATGTACCCCGACATCGAGGTCGACCCGAACGTGCTGTACGTGCAGTCGGGACGGATCATCACGAGCGCCGGGACGGCGGCCGGGCTCGACGCGTGCCTGCATCTTCTGCGGCTCGAGCTCGGGGCCGAGGCGGCGAACACGATCGCGCGGCGCATGGTGGTGCCCCCGCAGCGCGACGGCGGCCAGGCGCAGTTCATCGCGTCGCCGTTGCCGGTGTCGACCTCGCTCTCGCTGACGCCGGTGACCGAGTGGATGCTGGAGAACCTGCGGCGCGACCTGTCGGTCGACCAGCTGGCGGCGAAGGCGCACATGTCGCCGCGGACGTTCGCGCGGCGGTTCAAGGCCGACTACGGGACGACGCCGGCGGCGTGGTTGGGGCGGCAGCGGATCCTTCATGCGCAGCGCCTGCTCGAACAGACCGACCTCGGACTGGACGCGATCGCGTACGAGTGCGGTTTCGGTTCGGCGGCCGTGCTGAGGCAGAACTTCGGCCGGGTGCTCGGGACGACGCCGACGGCATACCGGTCCCGCTTCGCCTGCGCCGCCGTCATGGCGTCGTGATAAAGTTGAGCCTGACGGACTCAAGTTTTGATCGACCCTTCAGGAGTGGACGATGAACGCACAACCGGCATCCGGTCAGGGGGAGCAGGGCAGCGCCCTGGAGCAGTACGGCATCAACCTCACCGACCGTGCGCGTCAGGGCAAGCTCGACCCCGTCATCGGACGGGACGGCGAGATCCGCCGGGTCAGTCAGGTGCTCACGCGGCGCACGAAGAACAACCCGGTGCTCATCGGCGAGCCCGGTGTCGGCAAGACCGCCGTCGTCGAGGGGCTCGCCCAGCGCATCGTGGCGGGAGACGTCGCGGAGTCGTTGAAGGGCAAGGAGCTCATCGCGCTCGACATCTCCGCGCTCGTGGCTGGGGCGATGTACCGCGGGCAGTTCGAGGAGCGCCTGAAGAGCGTCCTCAAGGAGATCACGGAGTCCGAGGGGCGCGTGATCACGTTCATCGACGAGCTGCACACGCTGATGGGTGCCGGCGGCGGCGAGGGCTCGGTCGCGGCATCCAACATGCTGAAGCCGATGCTGGCGCGCGGGGAGTTGCGCCTGATCGGTGCGACGACCCTCGACGAGTACCGCGAGTTCATCGAGAAGGATGCCGCACTGGAGCGGCGCTTCCAGCAGGTGTACGTCGGCGAGCCGAGCGTCGAGGACACGATCGCGATCCTCCGCGGGCTCAAGGAGCGGTACGAGGCGCACCACAAGGTCGCGATCTCGGACGGCGCCCTGGTGGCGGCGGCGGCGCTGTCGAACCGGTACATCCCGGCGCGGCAGCTGCCCGACAAAGCGATCGACCTGATCGATGAGGCCGCGTCGCGCCTGCGCATGGAGATCGACTCCGCGCCGCTCGAGATCGACGAGCTGCGTCGTCACGCGGATCGGCTCAAGCTCGAGGAGCTGGCGCTCAAGAAGGAGAAGGACGACGCGTCGAAGGAGCGTCTCGCCGCGCTGCGCGACCAGCTCGTGAAGGTGCAGCAGCAGCTCGACGACCTGCAGGCGCGGTGGGAGCGGGAGCGCGCGTCGCTGAACGCGGTCGGTGATTACAAGACGAGGCTCGATGCCCTGCGCGTCGAGGCGGAGCGCGCGCAGCGCGAGGGCGACCTCGAACGTGCGTCGCGGTTGCTCTACGCGGAGATCCCGGCGCTCGAACGCAAGCTCGCCGAGGCGGAGATCGCGGAGGGTGCCGTCGGTGATGGGGCCGAGCGGATGGTGGGCGATCGGGTGACCGAGGAGGACATCGCCGAGGTCATCGCCGTGTGGACCGGTATCCCGGTCGGAAAGCTGCTGCAGAGCGAGAGCGCTCGACTGGTGCACCTCGAGTCGGAGCTGGGCAAGCGGTTGATCGGGCAGAAGCCGGCCGTGAAGACGGTGGCGGATGCCGTGCGTCGGTCGCGTGCGGGGATCAGCGACCCGAACCGGCCGACCGGCTCGTTCCTGTTCCTGGGGCCGACGGGTGTCGGCAAGACCGAGCTCGCGAAGGCGCTCGCGGAGTTCCTCTTCGACGACGAGCGCGCGATGGTCCGCATCGACATGAGCGAGTACGGCGAGAAGCACGCCGTCGCGCGGCTCGTCGGTGCCCCTCCGGGGTACGTCGGGTACGAGCAGGGCGGTCAGCTGACCGAGGCGGTGCGGCGCCGTCCGTATTCGGTGGTGCTGCTCGACGAGGTCGAGAAGGCGCACCCTGAGGTGTTCGACGTGCTGTTGCAGGTGCTCGACGACGGACGGTTGACCGACGGCCAGGGGCGGACGGTGGACTTCACGAACACGATCCTGATCCTGACGAGCAACATCGGATCACCGGTGCTGATCGATCCGACGCTGACGGACGACACGAAGCGCGAGCAGGTCATGGCGATGGTGCGGCAGGCGTTCCGGCCGGAGTTCCTGAACCGCCTCGACGACGTCGTGATGTTCACACCGCTGACCGAGTCGGATCTGGCTCAGATCGTCGAGCTGGCGGTCGATGCGCTGCAGCGGAGGCTGCACGCTCGCCGGTTGACGCTCGCGGTGACGCCGGACGCGCGGGCGTGGCTCGCCGAGCGCGGCTACGATCCGCTGTTCGGGGCGCGACCGCTGCGGCGTCTGATCCAGTCCGAGATCCAGGACAGGTTGGCGATGGCGCTGCTGTCGGGCGGCGTGCACGACGCTGATGTGGTCCGGGTGGATGTCGCGGTCGACGGCTCGCAGCTGGTGCTGACGAGCAGCGGGCCGACGCCGCCGGAGGAGTCGGGCGACGACACCATCGAGGCGGAGCTGCTCGACTGATGACGCCGGTCGCGCTGGGGCATGGCGTGGTCCTGCGCGAGGTCGTCGGATCGGATGCGGCTGCCCTCGCCGAGGCGTACCGCCGCAATCGAGAGCGGCTGGCGCCATGGGAGCCGGAGCGAGCCGAGCGCTTCTTCACGGATGCCGGTCAGGAGTCGGCGATCGAGGTGATGCTGCGCGAACGTGAGGCGGGGACCGGCGTTCCGTTCGTGCTCGAGGCGGGAGAGCGGATCGTGGGGCGGGTGAACCTCTCGGGCATCGTGCGCGGACCGTTCCAGAGCGCGAACCTCGGGTACTGGATCGACGGCGAGCTCGGTGGACGAGGCGTGATGACCGCCGCAGTGGATGCCGTGGCTCGAGTCGCCGCTGGAGGTCTCGGCCTGCACCGCATCCAGGCGGCGACGCTGCTGCACAACGCGCCGTCGCAGTCGGTGCTGCGCCGGTGCGGCTTCGCGGAGATCGGCGTCGCGCCGAGGTACCTGCGGATCGCGGGGCGGTGGCAGGACCATCTGCTGTTCCAGCGGATCCTGGAGGGCTGAGCCGGTCGCGTGTCGGTTCGTGGCGGTGTCGGTTCTGAGCGGTGTCGGTTCGTGGACGTGCCGGTTCGCGGGCGAGAGGCCCGTGCGCGAGCTGGGGTAGGCGCCCGCGGTCCACGCAGTGCGGGGTCGGGGAGCGGCGGTTCAGAACGGAGCGGGGTCTCCGGGCGTTGTGGCGGCAGGGGTGAAGGCGACGGCCGGGGTGGGTGCGTCTTCGCGGTAGGTCCTGCCGAGGGGTGAGGTCCATTCGAGGACTCCACCCGACAGTTGTCGGACCCGCCATGCGGTGAACTGCTTCATCGAATGGTGTCTCTGGCAGAGATGCGCGAGGTTGGACAGTTCCGTCTTGCCGCCGAGGGCGTGGTCGTGGGTGTGGTCGACTTCGCACCGGATCGCGGCGACGCGGCACCCCGGGAACCGGCAGTGCTGGTCGCGGGCTTGCAGGAACCGTCGCATCCCCGAGGGCACCCGGTACGAGTCGGTCGACACGGTGACTCCGGTGGTGGGGTCATGAAACAGGCGCTCCCACACCAAGGTGTCGCCGGCGAGTGTGCGAGCGGTGGCCGGGTCGATGGGCGAGCGGCCGGTCAGGTCGCACGGCCCGTCGTCGACACCGGTCAGGGTCGCCGCGGGGATGAGTACTTGCACGCGTGCGCGGATGGCGCCGAGCGGTCCGGCGGTGGTGTCGCGGGTGTCGTCGAGCGCCGGGGTGCCGGCGAGGAGGAGATCGGCGAACACGTCGGCGCGGACCTGATCGGTCGAGCGCGCATCGGTCGCGACGATTTCTGAACCTGTCGCGCGTTCGCCCCGGGTGTCGATGATCGCTCGTGCCTGCTGTGTCAGCCGGTCGTGGATGCCCTCCGCGATCACCGTCGGCAGTGTCGCGATCACGTCCGACATCCCATCCCGTCCTGGCGTTAGTCGCACGCACCGCCCCGCGGCAGCTTCCTCGTGTCGTTCCGCGAAGGTCCGGGGATGCATTCGGTGGGCGAGGATCTCGAGCTCACCCCGAACCCGGTTCGGTGTGTCGCCTTCGCACCGGTCG
Organism: Microbacterium sp. LMI1x-1-1.1; assembly: GCF_040676205.1. Taxonomy (NCBI): domain Bacteria; kingdom Bacillati; phylum Actinomycetota; class Actinomycetes; order Micrococcales; family Microbacteriaceae; genus Microbacterium; species Microbacterium sp. LMI1x-1-1.1. The sequence goes on along the minus strand of NZ_JBEGHM010000001.1, from coordinate 324,269 downwards.
ATCGCGACCTTCTCGAACTCCGCCCACATCTCTGCGGGCAGGTTCAGCCCGGTCTCGACGATCGCCCTCACGTGCCCCTGCACGATCCGCCCGGCCTCCCACGCGGCCACCGCGGCGGGGAATCCTTCGATGGTCACCCGTGCTTCACCGATCCGGCGTTGCACCGTCCGGTCGGTGATGCGCATCGCCCCAGCGACCTCGGCTGAAATGGACCGCAGCACCATGTCGTGCAGGGTGACTTTCGCGTTCGGGGGCGCGCCCTGCTCCTCCGCCAACCGGCCCGCGGCAGCGAGCACGCGCAACTCCCGGATCTGCGCCCGAGCGAGCTCAAGGGCCACGTCCTCGACGTCCGCGACGATCCCCACGATGGCGGCGAGATACGCCTCGCCACCGGGGGTTTCCGCCGCATCCGTCATACCTGAACCCTGCCACCAACCTCCGACATCGAGACCCCGAAAACCGCTCAAAACACACGCTCCGCACACGGCCGAAGGTGAGAAACGTCTCATCTGCGAAGGACCCACCCTCCGTACCTGAGTCGGCCCCAGCCAAGCCCCGTCCGGAGCGTGAAAGGATCGAGCATGCGAACCGCACGGGCCCTCTGGGGTTCCACTCACCCGGGCCCCTCGCTCGTCGTCACCGTGTTGTCCCTCGCCCTCGGCATCGCCGCTGGTCTGGAACCCTGGCGGCTCATCGTCCTCGTCGTCGCGGTGTTCGCCGGTCAGGTCTCGGTCGGTCTCTCCAACGACGCGATCGATCTGTTCCGCGACGCGACCGTCGGTCGCTCCGACAAGCCCCTCGTCCGAGGCGACACCCGCGTCCGCACCGCGTGGATCGCGGCGGGGATCGCACTCGGGGTGGCCGTCCTGCTTTCGGCGGTGCTCGGCTGGGGCATGCTGTTCGCCCACGTCATCGCCCTCGTCTCGGCCTGGAGCTACAACGCCGGACTCAAGGCGACGGCCGCATCACTGCTGCCGTTCCTCGTCAGCTTCGGGATCTTCCCCTCGCTGGCGACGCTCTCGGCGCCCGCCCCGCAGCCGGCTGCACTGTGGGCCGCCTTCGCGGGGGCCATGCTCGGCGCCGCCGTGCACCTCACCAACGTCCTGCCCGACCTCGACGACGATCGGCGCACCGGCGTCCGCGGTCTGCCGCACCGGATCGGGCCCGCGGCATCCGTCATGCTGGCGGTCGTCGGCATCGTGGTCGCCGCGATCGCCGTCCTCATCGGCAGTCTCGTCGAGGGCGCCTCACCGCTCGCAATGATCGCGTTCGCTCTCCTCGTCGCGGGAATCGCGGCAGCGGTGATGATCCGGATGCGGCGTCGCGGCCCCGACCGCACCGGTTTCCGTCTCGTGATGCTCGCCGCGCTCGTCCTCGCCCTCCAGCTCGTGGTGGCGTCGGGCGCCGCATGATCCGCACACTGGCGGAGTAGTTCCGACACTCACCGCGCGGCGGCGTCGAGCCCCATCGCGTAGGCGTGCGGCACGAGCGACCCCGTTGCGGCGAGCAGCGAACCGAGAACCCGCGACCGGACGGCGTCGGCGCTGCGTGACACCGGTCGACCGAGCCCCATGTTCACGGCCGCCATCCGGCCGGCGACACGGGAGGAGCGCAGGCGGTCGCGTTCCCACTGGGCGAGATCCGCCTCGGGCGCCGACCCGAGATGCACCCATGCTGCGAGAAGGGGCGCGAGGGTCGCGGCATCCAGCAGACCCAGATTGAGGCCCTGCCCGCCGATCGGGCTGATCTCGTGCGCCGCATCCCCGATGACGAACAACCGGTCGCGACGCATCGACGGAGCGAGCACGCGCCGCACGCCGAACGCGGTCGCCTCGCTCACGACGTCAGCGGCCTCGGCTTCGCCGCGCGTACGCATCGCGTCCTTCAGCCGGCGAACCAGTGCATGCGGCTCGAGCGATCCGCCGGCATCCCACGCGACGAACCGGCGCCGCCCGTCCGGCAGCGGGAACGACTCCAGCACGCCTCCAGGGGCCAGGTGCACGAGGGCGGTCTCGGCGTCCTCACGTGGTGGGAGGGCGGCATCCGTCATCAGATACCGATCCGCGTATGCAGTCCGCCGCAGCGCATCGGGGCGGTACACCAGGTCGCGCGCACCGACACCCCCGGCGACCACGACGATCGGCGCGACCCGCTCGCCGCGATCGGTCTCGACCCGCACGCGAGCGCCGTCGGGCGCCACGCGCGTCACCGTCACGCCGCGTTCGGGATGCGGGCTGTCGCCGCGCAGGGCCGCCTCGGTCTCGACCTGCGGCAGCGTCGCGACATACGGATGCCGCGCGTCGAGCCTCCCGAAGTCGACCACGCCGATCGCGCGCCCGCCGCTGCGCGCCTCGCCGCGGCGCACGCGGACCGCCCGGGTCAGGATGCGGTCGGTCGCCCCGCCGGCTTCGAGTGCAGCGAGCGTCGGGGCGTGCAGACCGATGGCCCGCGATCCGCCGCCGGCGGCGGGGCGGCGCTCCAGCACGGCGGCGTCGACGCCGAACCGCGCCAGCTCGGCCGCGAGCAGCGTGCCGACCGGGCCGGCACCGATGACGAGGACCTCAACCATCGCCGTCCGCCACGGCGAGCAACCGGAACGGCGCCGGCGAGGCCACTCGCCACGGCTCGCCCAAGGTCGATTGGAGCTCGCCTGCGCGGTAGCTGCGGCGGATCGACCGCAGTCCGTCGGTACGGAGGAACGTCCCGCGCTCGAGTGCCGTGATCCCCATGCCGTAGAGCGCATACGCCAGCGCGCCGCGCTCGATGTCGGCGTGCATCACGGTCCCGGCGGCGAGCGCCCGGGTGTCGACGGCGAACTCGGTCAGCTCATCCGCCTCGAGATGATGCAGGACGTGGTTCGACAGGACCAGGTCGAACGTCTCACCTGCCGCACGGAGGCTCGCGGCATCCGTGGCGGCGAAGCTCACCCGATCGCTCGCGCGCGTCCGCGCCACCTCGAGCGCCCGCGGGTCGGGATCGATCCCGAGCCAATACACGTCGAGCCCGTCGCGCTCCGCCCACTGCGCGAGTCGCGCGATCACGTCTCCGCCGCCGCTGCCGACGTCGAGCACGCGGGCGGGTCGCCCGAGGCGCTGCAGCCGGGGACGGATGCCGCGGCGCCAGACCCGGCCCCACCCGCCGATCGCCCGGTTCACGAGGTCGAAGCGCTCGAGGGTCGCCGCGAGCGCGACCGGATCGCAATCAGGGTCGTCCATCAGTTCGCGGAGGGCCGCGTCGCGTTCGGCGAGGTTCATGCCGCCGCCCGCCGGAACGTCAGCCGTGCCGCCTCGAGGGTGAGCCCGGGGCCGAACGCGAGCGTCGCCACCCGGTCGCCGTCGTCGAGCTCGCCGGCGAGCAGCGCGCCGAGGATGAACAGGATCGTCGCGCTCGACATGTTTCCGTAGTCGCGGAGCACGTCGCGCGACACCGTGAGCGCGTCGGCGGGCAGGGCGAGACCCGTCTCGACGCGATCCAGCACGCTGCGCCCGCCGGGGTGGACCGCCCAGGTGTCGACGCCGTCGTCGCCGAGGAACGACTCGACCGCGCCGCGGATCTCGCGACCGATGATGCGGGGCACCTCCGCCGAGAGGATCATCTCGAATCCGGTGTCGCCGATCGTCCAGGCCATGTCCTTCTCGCCCTCGTCGGTCAGCACGGTCGCGAACCGATCGAGCTCGAACGAGACCCCGGTCGCGCGCGACGCGTCCGCGCTGACGATCGCCGCGGCGGCACCGTCGGCGAAGACGGATGCCGAGACGATCTCGTCGTGATCCGCCGGGGTCCGCACGTGCAGTGAGCAGAGCTCCGCGCAGACGACGAGCACCACGGCGTCGGGGTGGGCGGCGCAGATCTGCGATGCCGTGCGGAGCGCAGGCACGGCGGCCGCGCACCCCATGAACCCGAGATGCGAGCGCGCGACGGTCGTCGGAAGCCCCAGGTCGCGGACGAGGCGGTAGTCCGGCCCCGGCGCGAACATCCCCGTGCACGACACGGTCACCACGTGGGTGACCTCGGCCGCATCGACGGATGCCGCAGCCAGAGCCTTCCGCGCCGCCTCGGCGAACAGCGGCGGGGCCAGTCGGATGTACGCGTCGTTGCGCGCCCCGGTCGAGGGCGACAGCAGGTCGCCCGTCGCGGTGACCGTCGGCATCCGCTCGTCGCCTTCGGGCGCGGCCGTCGCAGCGGCGGCTGCGGCGAGATCGTCGAGCACCGTGTGGCGGGTCTCGATCGCCGAGGCGTCGAACGCGGCGCCGATGAGGCGCTTGGTGAGGCGATCGGCGCCGGGTTGCCCGGCGAACAGATCGCGCACCTGGTCCTGTCGCAGGCGGGCGCGGGGCACGGCGGTGCCGATCGACAGGATCCGGGTGGTCATTGCCTCACCGTAACCGTCGGAGGCGTGCGTGGCGCCGCGGGTTGACCGTGGCGGACCTATGTGGGCTGTCGCAGAGGCAGGCGGAGGGTGAACGTCGCCCCGCGGCCCGGGGCGCTGTCGACCCGGATGCTCCCGGAATGCGCGACCGCGATGGTCCGGAGGTTCGTCAGGCCCAGGCCGAATCCCTGCACCTGACGGGCTCGGGCCTCGGCCGTGCGGTAGAAGCGGTCGAACACGCGCCGCTGCTCGGCGTGGGTGAGACCCGCGCCCGGGTTCGTGACGGCGATCTCGACGACTGCGCCGTCGGAGCGGCAGGCGACCGTCACCACGCCGTCCGGCTGGCCGAACTTGACCGCGTTCGTCACCAGTTCGGTGACCGCGACGAGCAGCTGCCGAGCGTCCGCCTCGACGACGACGGTGCCCGGACCGACGATGTCGATGCGCATTCCGCGGGCGGATGCGGCGACCCGCGCCTCGCCGACGGCCTGCCGCACGACCTCCGCGACGTCGACGGGGGCGATCGTGAGCTCCTTGACCGTCTCGGTCGCGTGCAGCAGGTCGCCGACGCGGTGGAAGAGGTCGTCGGTCTTGCGGGAGACGATCTCGATGTAGCGCTGCAGCTTCTCATCAGACGGGTCGGCGGCGTCGGCGAGCAGGTCGAGGAAGCCGGTGATGCTCGTGATCGGCGTCCGCAGCTCGTGCGAGACGGTGCGCAGGAACTGTTCACGCACCTCGACCGCGTCCGCCAGCTCGGTGACGTCGTACGCGACGACGACGGTCCCCAGGAGGCGTCCGTCCTCCCTGTGCACCTGGCCCGAGGATGCAAGGATCGCAACCTGCGAGTCGGCCGGGCCCAGCCACTCGACGTGGTTGTCGATGACCTCTCCGCGCAGCGCCCGCGGGATGATCTGCTGGTCGTACGGGATCTGGCTCACCCGATCGGCGGCGAGCACGTCGTCGCCGGCGTAGGGCGGTTCGTCGAGACGGAACCCGACCATCTCGACCATGCGGTGGGCGAGCGGGTTGGCGATGTCGAGGCGTCCCTCGTTGTCGTAGAAGGCCACTCCTGCGTTCACCGTGTTCAGGATGCCGAGCGCGATCGCCTCGGCATCCTTCGCCTCGCGGAGCGCCTCCTCCTGCGCCCGCGACGCCTCGGCGAGACGGATGCTGTTGCGATGGAGCTGGCGGGCGGCGAGGAACACGACGACGGCGATACCGACGATGAGGGTCGGGAAGGCGAAGACGTTCGCCCAGTCAGCGGGCGTCGTCGGCCAGGCCCCCGTGTACACGTATCGGAAGCCGATGACGAAGACGGCGCCCATGACCGCCACCGCGATGCCGTACCACGGGAAGCCGTAGGCGAGCCAGAGGATCGGGAAGAGCGCGAGGATCGTCACCGCGGGGACGAAGGGCATCAGTTCGGCCCGGAACAGGGCGACGGTGAGGAGGTCGGCCACCGCGATCAGGATCATCCACGCGCGCGGCAACCTCTCCCACGGGACGACCGCCGCGGCGAGCGTCGCCACGGCCGCGACGGCGAGCCCCGTGAGCAGCGCGACCGTCCGCAGGCTGTCGGGGTGCGCGATCGCTCCCACCAGGGCGATGAAGACGACACCGATCGCGAAGGGCAGTTGCGCACGCAGGAAGACACGCATCCGACCGGATCGGCTGGCTTCCATCTCGAACAGCGGCACCGTCGCCTCGTCCTTCCTTCGACCGAACGTCAGGTACCCGAACGGTATCCCACTCCGGCCGATCCGCGATCACCGATCAGCGACCCACACTTCGACGCCCGATTCGCCCAGGGTGAAGTTGATCGCCGTCCCGGGCGCGTACGCCTGCCGGGCGGCGGGCGGGCTCAGCGAACTGACGACGGCCGTCACCGAGACGGGGAACGGGCCAGCCCCGCACGTCGAGAGGGTCTCGCCGATGGTCGGGTCGGCGGCCTCCTCGGGGCTCACGATGCTGAGGCACCGCACGGGATTCGGGTCGGCGGGGGTCCCGACGGTGTTGGTGAACACCGAGAAACCCCGGAAGTCCGCGTACCGGCGACTGTCGGAGTCGTTCTGCGGGCGCAACGGCACGAGCTCGGACAGTCGGGTCACCTCGGTCGCATTCGGATACCGCGGCACGTCGCGCGGGATCGACAGGGTGACGGCCGCGGTCGCCGCGACGAGTCCGACGGCCCCCACGGCCACGGCGGCGGGTCTCACCCAGCGCGGCCAGCGCCGTGGGGTCAGATACGGGCGCTCGGCATCGCCGCCGGTGAGCGCGCCGGGCGGGTCCGTCTCGGCCGGACCGGGGGCGTCCGGGGCGCTCTCGTCCTCGTCGTCTGCGCCGGGCGCGACGCTCGGCGCCCGCACCGCGCGCGTTTCGAGCTCGCGCAGGCGCTGCAGCGCTGCAGCATCCCCTGCGATGTCAGCGGTGCGCCCGTAGGCGCGTTCGCGCAGGCGGGCCAGCTCGGCGGCGTCGTCGTCGTCCATCGGGACTACTAAACCAACAACGCGACCCCATCGGGGCGGAATGATCGAGAAGCGGCGGGCGCCGCGACCGGTCAGTCGTCGACGAGCACCGATTCGGCGACGGGGCGACGTTCGCGGGGGGCTTCCTCACGGGCGCGCAGGTCGTCGCCGGCCGCGTCGATGTCGCCGAGCGGGCCGACGGCCATCACGGTGATCGCGCGCTGGTCGTCGGCCAGACCGAAGGCCTCCGCGACGCGGTCGGCGTGGAACCCGCCCATCTGATGCGTGCTCAGCCCGTTCGCGTGCGCCTGGATAGTGAAGTGCGCCGCAGCCTGGCCGACGTCGTAGGCCGCCCAGCGCAACTCCTTGCCGTCCTGCTGGGTCGTCGCGACGAACACGACGAGAGCCGCCGCATCCGCCGCCCATGCCCGGTTGAACCCCATGAGGGCGTCCACCACGCTCGCGTGGGATGCCGTTCCCCGTCGCGCGACGATGAAGCGCCACGGCTGCGTGTTCGACGCGGACGGCGACCACCGTGCGGCCTCGAGAGCGGACGCCAGCGCCTGCTCGTCGATCGGCGCGGACGCGTCGAAGATCCGCGTGCTCCAGCGCTCGGTCAGAACGTCGAGGATGGGGGCGTCGGTGGATGCGGTGCGATTCGGCATCCGTCTATTCCATCACCACCGACGACGCCTCGGCCTCGCCGAGCTCTCAGGACGTGGCCCAGTCGGACGGCCCGGAGGTGCCGGCGGAGTATTCGTCGAGCGGGACGCGCCCGTCCCGCCAGGCGTCGATGACGGGCTGGACGATGTGCCAGCAGTCGACGGCGGCGTCGCCGCGCACCGACAGCATGGCGTCGCCGTCGAGGATGCCCGACAGCACTTCGGCATACGCCTTCAGCGCCCCTGCGCCGAGTTCCGCCTCGAGCGTCACCTTCTCGAGTTCGAGCGGGTCGGCCTCGCCGTTGACGTTCAGGTCGAGCGCGATGGAGTCGGGCCCGAGCGAGAAGCGCAGCACGGTTGGGCCGGGGTCGCCGGTGAACCCGCGAGGGAGGTGCCGAACGGGGTGGAAGCGCACCTCGACCTTCGCCTCGGCGTTCCCGAGGGCCTTGCCCGAGCGGAGCGTGATCGGAACGCCCTGCCACCGGGCGTTGCGCACCTCGACCGTCATCTCGGCGAGCGTCTCGGTCTCGCGGCTCGGATCGACCCCCGGCTCGTCGACGTACGACGGGAAGTCCCGCCCCTTCACGGTGCCGGCCGTGTACCGCGCCCGGCGCGACGCCGCGACCGGGTCGTCGCCCCACACCGCCGTCGCGCGAAGAGCGGCGCCCGTCGCGTCGCGAAGGTCGCGCTGATCGAGGGATGCCGGGGGCTCCATCGTCGCGAACGCCATGACCTGCAGCAGGTGACTCTGGATCATGTCGGTGAGCGCGCCGGCCTTGTCGTAGTAGCCCGCCCGGCCTTCGAGTCCCAGCGGTTCGTCGAACTGCACGAGCATCGAGGCGATGTGGTCGGCCGACCAGGCCGGTTCGATGAGCCGGTTCGCGAAGCGCGCCCCGAGCAGGTTCAGGACGGTGGAGCGGCCGAGGAAGTGGTCGACGCGGAACACCTGCGACTCGGGAACCAGCTCGGCGAGCGTCGCGTTGAGGTGCTCCGCAGATGCGGCATCCGACCCGAACGGCTTCTCGAGTGCGAGGATCGTGCCCTCGGGGATCGTGACCGAGCGGAGCGCATCGCACGCCTTCGCGGCGACGGCGGGCGGCACGGCGAAGTAGAGCGCGGGCCGGCCCTCGGCGGCATCCAACAGCTTCTGCAGTTGATCAGCGTCGGTGATGTCGGCCCGCGTGTAAGTCGTGTCCGACAAGGGCTCGAAGGCGGACTCCGAGTCGGTCGTGGCGAACGCCTTTTGCACGGTCTCGCGCCACGCGTCATCGCTCCACTCCTCGACACCCGCCCCCGCCAGCCGCACGCGGCGTTCGGGCTCGCGTGCGAGCAGCTGCCCGAGCGCGGGGAGCAGCAGCCGCGAGGTGAGATCCCCCGAGGCGCCGAGGATGAGCAGGGTCGTGTCGGCCGTCATGGGCGTCACCCTAGCCCGCTCCCGATGACGACACCCGTCGCGCCTCGTCTCTTGCCCCGCCGCCCGCCGCGAACGACAATGACGTCGATGCCTGCCCCGATCGAGTCCTATGCCCTGCTCAGCAACTGCCGGACGGGAGCCCTCGTGTCGGATGCCGGGAGCCTCGACTGGCTGTGCCTTCCCCGCTACGACGACGCGTCGATCTTCGGAGCACTCCTCGGCGACGACGAACACGGTCGGTGGAGTCTCCGCCCCGCGGACTCCGCCGCCACGTCTACCCGCCGCTACGACGGCGACACTTTCGTGCTCGTCACGCGCTGGCAGACGCCGACGGGCAGCGCCGAGGTCATCGAGTTCATGCCGATGCACGACGACACGGATGCCGTCGTCCGACGCGTCGTCGGCATCGAAGGCACCGTCGCCTTCACGAGCGAGCTGCGCCTGCGTTTCGATTACGCTCGGGCGCTCCCCTGGGTGCGGCAGATCGGGCACGCGGACGCGCCGGTGTTGCTCGCGATCGCGGGTCCCGACGCCGTCGCCGTGCGCGGCCCCCGGCTGCACCCGGACGGCACGATGCACCGCGCCGTGTTCACGGTGGCGGCGGGCGACACCGTCGACTCGGTGCTCACCTGGGACCGGTCGTACCACCGGCATCCCGTCGGGATCGACGTCGACGCCGCGATCGCGCACACCCGCAGGTGGTGGAGCGACTTCGCGGCGGGCGTCGAGGACGGCGGACCCTGGGGAGCCCACGTGGTGCGCTCGATGCTCGTACTCCGTGCCCTGACCCATACCGAAACCGGCGGGATCGTCGCCGCTGCGACGACCTCGCTCCCCGAGGACCCCGGTGGCTCGCGCAACTGGGACTACCGGTTCGTCTGGTTGCGGGATGCCGCCCTCACCCTCGAGGCCTACCTCGCCCACGGCTACACCCGGGCACCGGAGCGCTGGCGCGATTGGCTGCTGCGCGCGATCGCCGGCGACCCCGCCGACGTGCAGATCATGTACGGCCTCGGCGGTGAACGGGACCTCCCCGAACGCGAGCTGACGAGCCTGCCGGGCTACGAGGGATCCGCGCCCGTCCGCGTCGGCAACGGCGCCGTTGACCAGTACCAGGGCGACGTGATCGGCGAGGTCCTCGTCGCCCTCGAGGCCGCCCGCCTCGCCGGGGTGACCGAGACTCCGTCGTCGTGGTCGTTGCAGCGCGCGCTGCTGGCGCAGGTCGTCGCGTGGGTCGACCGCCCCGACCACGGCATCTGGGAGATGCGCGGCGACCTGCACCACTTCACGCATTCCCGCGCGATGGTGTGGGCCGCGCTCGACCGCGGCATCCGCGCGGTGCGCGAGCACGGTCTGCCCGGCGACGCCGACACGTGGGATCGGCTCCGCGATCAGGTGCGCGCCGAGATCGATGCGACCGGGGTGGATGCCGCGGGTGGCCACTTCACGCAACACGACGGCACCGACGAGGTCGACGCCTCGCTGCTTCTCCTGCCCGTCGTCGGGTTCTGCGCCGCCGACGACCCGCGGATGCTCGCCACCGTCGCCCGCATCGAGCGCGACCTCCTGCGCGACGGTTTCGTCATGAGGTATCGCACCGCGGCGGGGACCGACGGGTTGCCCGGCGACGAGCACCCCTTCCTCGCGTGCTCCTTTTGGCTCGTCGAGCAGTACGCGGCGACCGGACGCATCGAGGATGCGACGCGCCTCATGGACCGGCTCTGCGCCGTCGCGAACGATGTGGGTCTGCTCTCGGAGGAGTACGACCCCGGGGTGGGACGCCACATCGGCAACACCCCGCAGGCCCTCAGCCACCTCGCGCTCGTCGGGGCCGCGGACGCGCTCGCCGGGCACACCGGCCGCGCCGCGCATCGGACCTGACCGGGGTCGACACCGTGGCATCCGATCGTCCGTCAAGGCCGTGCGCGGCGCCGCGGCGCTGACTATCGTCGAGGGCACCGCGTCGGAACCCGGAGGAGGACGCGATGACGGACACATCCGAGCCCCTGCCCGGCGACGTGCTGGCAGAGCGCTACCGCCTTGTCGCGCAGATCGGACAGGGCGGCATGGCGCGCGTCTTCCGCGCCGACGACACGGCACTGGGGCGCCGCGTCGCCGTCAAGGTGCTCCGCCCCGGTGTCGAGGGGGCGGTCAGCGCGCCGGATCGGGCGCGCAGCGAGGTCACCCTGCTCGCCTCGCTCAACCACCCCTCGCTCGTGACACTGTTCGATGCGCACCTCACCGGTTCGCCCGACTACCTCGTGATGGAGTTCGTCGACGGCCCCACGTTGAGTGCGCGCATCGCGGAAGGCCCTCTGCCCACCGCCGACGTCGCCGCCCTCGCCGCAGAGCTCGGCGAAGCCCTGCACGTGGTCCACTCCTCGGGTGTCGTGCATCGGGACGTGAAGCCGTCGAACGTGCTCCTCGCCTCACCGCACCTTCCCGGTGGGCGGCCCCGCGCCAAGCTCGCCGACTTCGGCATCGCGCTCCTCCTCGACAGTGCGCGGGTGACGACGCCGGGCACGATCATCGGCACCGCCGCCTATCTCGCCCCCGAGCAGGTCGAGGGCCGCGACCCTTCGCCCGCATCCGACGTGTACGCCCTCGGTCTCGTCCTGCTCGAGGCGCTCACGGGTGAGCGCGCCTATCCGAACACCGACGGGGTGGGCGCCGCCCTCGCGCGCCTGACGACGCCGCCGACCGTTCCCGACACCCTCAGCGAAGGGTGGCGTTCGCTCCTCTCACGCATGACGGCGACCTCGCCCGAGGAGCGGCCCACGGCCCTCGAGGTCGTCCACGCCGCGGAGCGGCTGCGGACCGAGCCGATCGACGGCGCGCCGCCGCTGCCTCCGGTGCGTGCCGCGGTGGCCGCCGGCATCCCCGCCGCCGGCGCTGCGGATTCCCGTCGGGCCGGTGAGGAGACCACGGGGGATGCCCCGACCCGCCGCTACCCCCGCCCTTCAGCGACGGCGGCGACCGTCGCGCTCGCCGGGGCCCCGGCAGCAGCCGGAGCCTCGGCGGCATCCGGCGTCTCGACCGATCGGCCCGAGAAGCGACGGTCGCGTCGCCCGCTCGTGATCGGACTCGCCGCCGCCGCGGTCGCACTGATCACGGCGGGGAGCATCTGGGCGGGATCGCTCGCCGGTTCGCCGCAGCCCGCCTCGACCGACCCCGCGCAGACGGAGCCGCAGGAGTCGGCACCCGCCGAGGTCGTCTCGACGGATCCCACGCCGACCCCGACGCCGACCGTCACGACGACGAAGGTCGATCCCGCTCCCGACGACGACGCGGCCGACGAAGCGGCGAAGGACGCCGAGAAGGCGGCCAAGGACGAGCAGAAGCGGGCGGAGCGCGAGGCGAACAAGGACCGCAAGGGGCCGAAGGACAAGCCGTGAACGACGGAACCGCCCCGCCGCGGCTGCGGACGGGACGGTTCCGATCGAGCCGGACTCAGCGCGCGAGCGCGTCGCGGAGCTTGACGCGGGCACCCATCCGCAGGAGCGAGTTCTCGTAGATCTTCGCGCCGACGAGGATCGCTCCCACGCAGGCGGCGAGCATGACGGCCAGCGCGAGCAGCGGCTCCCACCACTGCGCCTCGCCGACGAAGATCCGCACCGGCATCCCGACCGGAGCCGAGAACGGGACGTACGACATGATCGTCAGCACGACGGGGTTGTCGTTGAAGAAGATCACGAGGAAGTACGGCGCCATCACGATGTAGGTGAGCGGTGTGATCGTCGGTCCGATGTCCTCCTGGCGCGACACCAGGGCACCCGCCGCGGCGAACAGCGCCGCGAGCAGCACGAACCCGAAGAGGAAGAAGACCGCGAACCAGGCGATCGGCCCGCCGAGACCGGCGATCAGGAAGTCCTGGCCCGTGACGGTCAGCCCGATGATCGCGACCGCGGCGATGCCGACGATCTGCCCCATCGCGAGGATCGTGTTGCCGAGCACCTTGCCGGCCAGGAGTGCGCGGGTCGGGATCGCCGAGATGAGCAGCTCGACCACACGCGTCTGCTTCTCCTCGACGACGCTCGTCGCGATCGTCGTACCGAAGGTCAGCGCCGCGGCGAAGAACACGCCGCCGAAGGCGATCGCGATGATGTAGCGGAGGAATCCGTCGGTGCTCTCCGGCTCGAGGATCTCGACCTTCGGGGCGATGCTCAGCTGCTGCAGCAGGCTGTTCGACACCGACTCGTCGAAGACCACGGTGTAGCCGAGCGGCTCGTCGCCGCCGGGGATGACTGCTGCATCGACCGTGCCGTCGCGGACGAGATCGCGGGCCTCCTCGGCGGAGGCCGCATCGGTCACATCGAACGCCTTCGGGTCGGTGATGGCCGACGCCGTCTCGGAGGTGACCGCGATCGGCGTGCGGCTGTCGCTCTGAGCGGAGAAGCCCGCCCAGAGGACACCGGCCAGCACGATCAGGAACATGACGGCGGTCGAGATGATGAACGACTTCGAGCGCAGCTTCGAGCCGAGCTCGCGCTCGGTGACGAGCCAGACGCTCTGGCCGAACGAGGGGGAGACGGACGTGTTCACTGGATGACCTCCGTGAAGATCTGGGCGAGGGTGGGGCGGCGCGGCGCGAACGTGGTCACGTCGCCCGCGGCGACCGCGCGCTGCAGGACGCGCTGGACGGTCTCGTCGGAGTCGGCCTCGAAGAGGGCGTAGCCGCCGTCGAAGTCGATGACCTCGACGCCCGGCTCGTCGCGGAGCCATCCGGCATCCGTCCCCGAGACGAGTTCGACGCGGCGGGTCGTGTGCTCGGCACGGAGCCCCTCACGGGTGCCGGCCGCGCGGATCGTGCCGCCCGCGATGATGACGAGGTCGTCGCACAGGCGCTCGACGACGTCGAGCTGGTGCGACGAGAACAGCACCGAGGCGCCCTGCGCCGCGCGGGTCTGCAAGACGTTCGCGACGACGTCGACGGCGATCGGGTCGAGCCCCGAGAACGGCTCGTCGAGGATGAGGACCTCGGGGTCGTGCACGAGGGCGGCCGCGATCTGCGCGCGCTGCTGGTTGCCGAGCGAGAGGGTCTCGACGTTGTCGCCGAGGCGCTCACCGAGCCCCAGCTCCTCGAGCAGAGCGGTCGCGCGGGCGGCGGCATCCGTCTTCGAGAAGCCGTGCAGACGGGCGAGGTAGACGATGTGCTCGAGCACCTTCATCTTCGGGTACAGCCCGCGCTCCTCGGGCATGTAGCCGAACAGGCGCCGGTCGGCGGCGGTGACGGGGGCGCCGTTGAGGGTGACCTCGCCGGCGTCGCGACCGAGCACGCCGAGCATGATGCGCATCGTCGTGGTCTTGCCGGCGCCGTTGCCGCCGACGAACCCGGTCAGCCGGCCGGGCGCGACGTCGAAGGCGACGTCGTCGAGGACGCGCCTCGACCCGTAGCTCTTGGTGATCCCGCGTAGCTGCAGCATCCGTTCCTCCTGTGGTCGGTGCGCCACCGGCGGCGGCACGTGTCCCACGTTAGGAAGATCGGATGCCGGGGACCTCCCCCCGGCGGGTGAAACCCGTCCCCTCCCCACGGGGGAGAGACGTTGTCGGTGCATTCATAGGAATAGGGATGCCGGGGGTCTCGTTGGGTTCTGCGATGCCCACCGGCATCCCCATCCACTCTCTTTGGAGGACCCATGACGAATCGCACCATCGGCTACATCGTCGGCAGCATCTCGTCGACGTCGATCAACCGGACCCTCGCGAAGGCGCTCGAGCGTCTCGCTCCCGAGGGCACCACGCTGGTCGAGATCCCGATCAAGGACCTGCCCTTCTACTCGGTCGACCACGACGGGAACTTCCCGCAGGTGGCCGTCGACTTCAAGCAGGCGATCGCGGACGTCGATGGCGTCATCATCGTGACCCCCGAGTACAGCCGCTCGATCCCCGGCGTGCTGAAGAACGCGCTCGACTGGGCTGCCCGTCCCTACGGTCAGAACGCCTTCCACCACAAGCCGACCGCCGTCATCGGCACGTCGGGCAGCGGTGTCGCGACTGCTGTCGCGCAGCAGCACCTGAAGGCGATCCTCAGCCACTTCAACGCGCCGACGCTCGGCCAGCCCGAGGGCTTCATCCAGACCACGCCCGGCCTGTTCGCCGAGGACGGCGAGGTCACGAACGACGCGACCGCCGGCTTCCTGACCGGCTACCTCGAGGCGTTCAACGACCTCGTCGACCGCTACGCGAAGGTCCCCGCGAGCGCCTGACCCTCGCTGCCGGAAGAAGCGGCCCCACCCCGACTCGGGTGGGGCCGTTTCTCGTCAGGCGAGGCCGTAGCGGTGCGCCCAGACGACGGCGGCGACGCGGTCGCGGGCGCCGAGCTTCTGCAGGACGTTCGACACGT
The DNA here is from genome assembly GCF_040676205.1 of Microbacterium sp. LMI1x-1-1.1. NCBI lineage: Bacteria > Bacillati > Actinomycetota > Actinomycetes > Micrococcales > Microbacteriaceae > Microbacterium > Microbacterium sp. LMI1x-1-1.1. Next base: position 309,016 of record NZ_JBEGHM010000001.1, on the reverse strand, counting down.
GCGTCTTCACCGTCGCCTCGCCGATGTAGAGCTCGCGGGCGATCTCGCCGTTGCTCATCGCCTGCGCGAGCAGCCGCAGCACCTCGACCTCGCGCTCGGTGAGCTCCACCGGAAGGCGGGGCGCGGCATCCGTCTCACGGGGGAGGGATGCCGCCGGTTCCGTCGCGGTCGACGCGAACCGCGCGATCACCCGGCGGGTCACCGACGGCGACAGCAGCGCCTCGCCCGAGTGCGCGAGGCGGACGGCGCTCGTCAACTCCTCGGGGCCGGCGTTCTTGAGGAGGAACCCGCTCGCCCCGGCCGAGAGCGCCTGGAACAGGTAGTCGTCGCGGTCGAAGGTCGTGACGATGACGACGGATGCCGCGATCCCGGCATCCGCCACGATCCGCCGCGTCGCCTCGAGGCCGTCCATGTCGGGCATCTGCACGTCCATGCAGATGACGTCGGGCTGCAACGTGCGGGCGGCTTCGACCGCTGCGCGACCGTCACCGGCCTCACCGACCACCTCGATGTCGCCCGCCGCCTCGAGGATCATGCGGAACCCGGCGCGCATGACGGCGTGGTCGTCGACCAGCAGCACCCGGATCATGCCGGCACCGCCTGCGACAGCGGCACGCGCACGCGCACGAGGAACCCGCCGCGCGGGCGCGCCCGCGCCTCGAGCGCCCCTCCGGAGGACGTCGCACGTTCGCGCATCCCGACGAGGCCGAGGCCCGCCCGTCCCGAGATCGGCGCGCGGCCCTCGTTCGAGACCTCGAGTTCCACCGCGTCGTCGGCGTAGCGCAGCCGCACGTCGGCGGTCGCACCCGGACCGCCGTGGCGGCGCGCGTTCGTGAGCGCCTCCTGCGCGATGCGGTACAGGTTCACCTGCACGAGTTCGGGTGTCGGCACGGGGGCCCCCACGACCGAGAGCGTCGTCGGCAGGCCGTTCTCGTTGGCATGGGCGACGAGGTCCGGCAGGGCGTCGAGGCGGACGGTCGAACCCCCGGGCGCCTCGGTCTCGGGTGTCCGGAGCGTCTCGAGCAGCTGGCGCAGTTCGGTCAGCGCCTGGCGCGCCGAGGACTCGACGCCGGTCAGCGCGGTGCGCGCGGCATCCGGATCCCGGTCGAGCACCGTGCGCGCGGCCCCCGCCTGCACGCCCATCGCCGAGACGTGGTGCGCCACCACGTCGTGCAGTTCGCGGGCGATGCGCACCCGGTCGAGGGCGACCGCCTGAGCGGCCGTCCGCTCGCGTTCCCGCTCGAGCTCGGCGGTGCGCTCTTCGAGGGCGGCGCGCTCCGTCGCGCCCGTGTAGGCGCGCTCGCCGAACAGGTACGCCCCGCCGAAGAAGGCCACGTTGACGAGGAACTGGATCATCGCGAAGGCCGCGAAGGGCGAGAACGGTCCCTCCTGCGACAGGCCGCCCTCGGAGGAGGCCGCGCTCTGGAAGATCGTGATCATCAGCCACACGAACATCGCGACGATGAGCAGGATGCGCACGAGCGCCGCGCGGCGACGATCCGCCACCCAGGAGCCGACCGTGTACATCCCGACGAACAGGGCGACGTTGCCGACGTAGAGCTCGGGGATGCGCGCCGAGACACCGACGAAGAACACGACCGAGACGACGATCAGGGCCGTCATCGGGTAAAGCCGCCGGAAGGCGAGAGGCGCGGTCATGGCGACGGAGTAGAGGAGCCCCCAGACGAGGTCGGGTTGCGCATCGTTGTAGATGCCCGAGACCGATCCCAGGGCTGTGCTGATCATCGCGGCGACGAACAGTCCGGCGGCGAGCCAGGCGTCCTGGCGGCGTTCGGCCGCGGTCGCTGCGCGGCGGAGCATCGATTCGGGCATGCTCTCCACGCTAGAGGGGGTCGCGGGTCCCGGCATCCGTCCCGCGGGGGAGCCGCCGGGCCGGCGTCAGAAGATCATCGGACGATCGTCGTCGTCCTCGCCGTTCAGATCCAGGTCGACCACGACCGGCACGTGGTCGCTGGGGATCTCGCCCTTGCGCTCGTCGCGGTGGATGGATGCCCCGACGACGCCGTCGGCGAAGGCCGGGGAGCCGAGGATGAAGTCGATGCGCAGGCCCTCGTTGCGCGGGAAGCGCAGCTGCTTGTAGTCCCAGTACGTGTAGCCGGTGGGGACGAGCGGGCGGACGGTGTCGGTGAGGCCGGCGTCGAGCAGTGCCTGGAACGAGGCGCGCTCCTCGGGGGAGACGTGGGTCGACACGCCCTGGACGATCGTCGGGTCGCCGTTGTCGGCATCCGTCGGGGCGATGTTGAAGTCGCCGACGAGCGCAAGGGGCAGGTCGGGGTGAGCGGCGAGCGTCGACTGCGTGTAGGCGCGGAGGGCCTCGAGCCAGTGAAGCTTGTACGCGAAGTGCGGGTCGTCGAGTCCGCGGCCATTCGGGACGTAGAGGCTCCAGACCTTGACCCCGTCGATCGTGGCGCCGAGCGCCCGGGCCTCCTGCGGGGCATCCGGTCCCTCATGCCCCTTCAGGAACCCCGGCATGTCGGGGAACGCGTACTCGACGTCGGTAATCGGCTCGCGGCTCGCGATCGCGACGCCGTTCCACTGATTCAGGCCGTGCGCCTCGACGTGGTACCCGGCCTCTTCGAACGCCTCGTAAGGGAACTGCTCGGGCTTGCACTTGATCTCCTGCATCGCGAGCACGTCGATGTTCTCGCGCACGGCGAAGTCGACGGTGCGCACGACACGGGCGCGGATCGAGTTGACGTTCCAGGTGGCAAGCCGCATGGTCTCCAGCCTAGATCGGGCGTCCGACGCCGTCGGTCCTAGACTCGTCCCGTGACCGTCGCCTCCACGCCCGCACTCGAAGCCGACCGCCAGCGCCTCATCTCGCTCATCCAGGAGGAGGCCGTCTTCCACGGCGACTTCACCCTGTCGAGCGGCAAGAAGGCGTCGTACTACGTCGACATGCGAAAGCTCACGCTCGACCACCGCGCCGCGCCGGCCATCGGGCGGATCATGCTCGACCTGATCCGCGACGTCGACGGCATCGTCGCGGTCGGCGGTCTGACGCTCGGCGCCGACCCCATCGCCAACGCCGTCATGCACGAATCTGCGCGCACCGATTCCCCGCTCGACGCGTTCGTCGTCCGCAAGGAGCCCAAGGACCACGGCCGCGGCCGTCAGGTCGAAGGAGCGGATGTCGTCGGCAAGCGCGTCATCGTCGTCGAGGACACCTCGACCACCGGCCAGTCGGCGCTGAAGGCCGTCGAGGCGCTGCGCCGCGAGGGTGCCGAACCCGTCGCCGTCGCCGTCATCGTCGACCGCAAGACCGGAGCGCAGGCCGCCGTCGAGGCGGAGGGTCTCACATGGCTCGCCGCGATCGACCTCGACGACCTGGGACTGCAGCCGCAGTAATCGGTCTACTTGGGCTCGAGGTCGTCCCAGGGTTTGCGGTCGTCGCGATGGTCGCCGCGTCGGCGCACCGCACCCACGATGATGACCACGAGCGACGTGACCAGCGAGAGTCCGACGACGGCGAACAGCAGATTCTGCTCGAGTCCGTTCATGCCTCAACTCTCCCACGAAGGGATGCCGCGACGCGGCGCCCGAGCGTAGGGTCGAGGGTGTGGCGCGAAACGACTGGGACCCCAACGATCTCCCCGATCTGAGCGGCCGTCGCTACCTCGTCACCGGGTCGAACACGGGCCTCGGATTCTTCTCCTGCCTGCAGCTCGCCGGCGCCGGTGCGCACGTCGTCATGACGGCGCGGAACCCGTCGAAACTGTCACGTGCGCGCGCCGCGATCCTGGCGCAGGTGCCGGATGCCGACCTCGAGACGCTCGCGCTCGACACCAGCAACCTCGGCTCGGTGCGCGCCGCCGCGGCGACCGTCCGCGGCCGCGTGGGACTGCACGGCGTGTTGTTCAACGCCGGGATCGTGCACCCGCCGAAGACCCGTGAAGTCACCCGTGACGGCCACGAACTCGTCATCGCCACGAACGCCCTCGGCCACTACGCGCTTGCGGGTGCCCTCCTTCCCGCGCTCGCCGCGGCGCGGGGCCGGATGGTGTGGCTCGGCTCGGTCGCGACGAAGCTCTTCCCGTGGGATCCGATCGACCCCGAACTCGTCGACGACTACACGCCGTGGCGTGCCTACGTGCAGTCCAAGGTCGCGACGTCGGCGCTCGGTTTCGAGGCCGACCGGCGGCTGCGGGCGGCATCCGTCCCCGTCGCGAGTCTCGTCGCCCACCCGGGGTACTCCCTCGGCGGTCGTACCCGGCGGATCGCGGGGGTCAGTGTGCCGTCGCGACGCAAGCGGTTCCTCGGCGGGCTGCAGGCCGCGGTCTCGCAGTCGAAGGAGAGCGGCGCATGGGCTCCCGTCCGGGCGCTGATCGACCCCGACGCCGAAGGCGGGCAGTACTGGGGGCCGGCGCGCACGTACACGGGGTCGCCCGTGCTCGTCCGCCCGTCGCGGGTCACGATCGATCCCGACGTCGGCGCCCGCATGTGGCACTACGCCGAGCACGCGACGCGGGCCGAATGGCCCTACCTCAAGGGCCGTAAGCTGCGCCTGCGCTGACGCTCAGGCGGTGAGCCACACCGCGCGCGCGGCGGCGGGCGGCAGGTCGATCGTCGGGCCGCCGTCGACCTGCACGGCGTCGCGCCCCGTGGAGGTTACCGTGTGGCCGACGTCGAGGCCGACCTCCTCGAGCGAGCGCAGCAGCGCGGGGTCGCGATCCGAGACCCGGAGCACCCGTCCGGTGTGCCCGATCGTCGCCTCGGCGAGCAGGACGAACGGCTCGCGCTCGACGCTGCCGTCGAGTGCCGGGATGGCGTCGCCGTGCGGGTCGAACCGCGGATGCCCCAGCCGCGCGTCGATCCCCGCGAGCAGCCGATCGCTGATCGTGTGTTCGAGGACCTCGGCCTCGTCGTGCACTTCGTCCCACGCGTAGTCGAACTCGCGCACGAGCCACGTCTCGATGAGGCGGTGCCGTCGGATCACCGCGGTCGCGCGGCGGGTCCCGGCATCCGTCAGCGAGATCGGACCGTAGGGACGGTGCGACACGAGACCCTGAGTGGCGAGCTTCTTGATCATCTCGGTCACCGACGAGGGCGCGAGTCCGAGTTCGGCGGCCAGCACCGAGGGAGTGACGGGATCGGTCTGCCACTCGGTGTGGTGGTAGATCGTCTTCAGATAGTCGTCGACGGTGGACGCGGGCACGCGCCCCAGATTATCCGGCGGCCGGTCACGAACCGAACGCGGCGGCATCCTGAGCCGGCGATCCCCGCCCCACGTCACCACGACTGACCCACTCGCGGAGAAGCGCCCTCTCGGCCGCGCTGAGATCCGTCAACTCGTCCGCTACAGCCCGGAGCTGGATGAGAAGGGCATCGACAGGACGAGAGGATGTCTCACCCCGGCCCTCGACGATGCGGCCGAGAATGGCGTCCAGCATGTCGTTGGACAGCGTCGACATGCGCTCCGCGTCGGCGGGCGAGGTGAGCAGTGAGCGGATCACCCCGTCGCCCGCCGCGCGGATCAGGTCTACCGCTCTCTCCTCGGTGACCAGCAGGACTCCCGCCGCCGCAACCGCTCGGACGCGCACTGTCAGGACGTCGGGGATGCCCGTCGGCGCGGAGGCGTCGGCTCCTCGACTCGCCCGGGTGGCGTCGTTCATGAGGAGATACAGCCCCGGATTGGCGAGCCCGAAGTCGATGTGTGCTCGCCATGCTGTCCTTAGAGCAACGACGGGGTCGGCGTCGTCGTCGGCGACATCCTTCGATCGGGCATAGGTCTCGAGGACGTAGGCGGCGACCGCCCGCACCAGACCCTGCTTGTCTTCGAACAGGCGGTAGATCGTGGGGGCCTGCACGCCCGCCCGCACAGCAACGGCGCGGGTGGTCATCGCGGCTGCGCCGCCCTCGGCGATGAGCTCGCTGGCCGCGAGGAGGATCGTCTCCCGCAGACGATGCCGTTGGGTGTCCTCTTCCTCGGTGCTCATGGTTACGACGATACCGTCTCGATGTTACTGTCGATATTATCAGCGATAACACTTCACCGATATCACCGATAGAGCTCAGAAGGATGGTCAGCCATGTCGCAAAAGATCACGATCGTCGGACTGGAGGAGCACATCGCGCTTCCCCTCGTGTTGGATGCCTGGGAGCGCGCCGGCGTCCACCCCAACCCGCACGGCGGGTGGGGGGATGCCCCCTTCGCGCGCCGACTCCGCAGCACCGGGGAGGAACGCCTGGCCGACATGGACGATCAGGGGATCGACATGGCCGTTCTCTCACTGAACTCGCCCGGGGTCCAGAACCTGTCTGCCGCGGACGCGCCCGTCGTCGCCCGCGACGCGAACGATCACCTTGCCGCGATCGTCGCGGAACGTCCCGACAGGTTCCAGGCATGGGCCGCGATCCCCACGGCTGATCCGACCGCGGCAGCCACGGAGATCGAGCGGGCCGTCACCCGACTCGGCATGGTCGGCGCGATGCTCTACGGCCGGACCGGCGATGTCCTGGCGGATTCGCTCGCGTACGACGAGATGTAAGCGAAGGCCGTCGAACTCGGCGTGCCCCTGCACTTCCACCCGCAGGTACCCACTCCCGGGGTCATCGACTCCTACTATTCGGGTCTCGGCCCCGCTGGCATGGGACTGGCCACCGCCGGACTCGGGTGGTACTACGACCTCGGCATCCAGTACATGCGGATGATCTTCAGCGGCGTCTTCGACCGCCACCCCGACCTGCAGGTCGTTGCCGGGCACTGGGGCGAGTTGGTGATGTTCTACCTCGACCACACCGGCATCATGGCCCACAATGCGGACCTCGAGCGCCCGCTGCTCGATTACTGGACGCAGAACTTCTGGATCGCCGGCAGCGGCACCGTGTCGGAGCGTTACCTGCGCTGGACCGCCGAGGTCGTCGGCACGGAGCGTATGGTCTACTCCACCGACTACCCGTATACATTCGGCACCCGGCCCGGCGGGTTTCCTTTCCTCGACACCTCGGCCGGGGTCGGGCGCAGCTTCCTCGAGGACTCCCCCTTCACCCACGAACAGAAGGTCGCCATCGGATCCGGAAACTGGGAGGCGCTGCGGGCCCGGCGGCGATGACGGCCAAAGGTCGTGTCGTCACGAGCCGAACAGGGTGAGCCAGAGCAGCAGCCCGTTGAGCGCGACGAGGAAGACCGACGCCAGGATTCCGGCGGCCGTCGTCCACGCCCGGTTGCGGTACGCGCCGAGCACGTCCCGCTTCGCGGTGAGCGAGACGAGGGGGATGAGGGCGAACGGGATGCCGAAGCTCAGCACGACCTGGCTGATGATCAGCGCGAGCGTCGGGTCGACGCCGACCGCGAGGATCGCGAGCGCCGGCACGAGCGTCACGAGGCGGCGCGCGAGGAGCGGGATGCGGACGCTCAGCAGCCCGTGCATGATCTCGGCTCCCGCATACGCGCCGACCGCGCTGCTGGCGAGGCCGCTCGCGAGGAGCCCGACGGCGAACAGCGTCGCGACGACCGGACCGATGCCGTTCTGCAGCGCCGCGTAGGCGCCCTCGAGACTGTCGGTTCCGGGGACCCCGGCGAGGTTCGCCGCCGCCAGCAGCAGGATGCCGAGGTTCACCGTCCCCGCGACGGCCAGGGCGATCGTGACGTCCCAGCGCGTGGCGCGGAGCACCCGGCGGGTGTCGAGGGCCGCGCCGGTGGCCGCGGCATCCGCTCGCCGGCTCTCGGCCGGATGGAAGCGGTCACGGGCGAGCGAGCTGTGCGCGTAGATCGCATGCGGCATGATCGTCGCGCCGAGGATGGATGCCGCCAGCAGCACCGATCCGGTCCCCTCGAATCGGGGGAGCAGGCCTTGGGCGACGCCGGACGCCTCGGGCGGGCCGATGAAGACGCCGTAGGTGAAACCGACGGCGATGATCACCATCAGGCCGATGATGACGAACTCGAAGGTGCGCGCGCCGCGGCGGGATTGGATCAGCAACAGCGCGATAGAGACGGCGCCCGTGATGAGCCCGCCCCACACGAGCGGCACGCCGAACAGCAGCCACAGGGCGACCGCACCGCCGATGATCTCGGCGACGTCGGTCGCCATCGCGACGAGCTCCGCCTGCAGCCAGTACGCGCGACGAGCGGTGTGCGTGCGGAAGCGGGCGCCGAGGAGTTCGGGAAGGCTCCGCCCTGTCACGATGCCGAGCTTCGCCGACAGGTACTGGATCAGCCAGGCCATGACGTTGCCGAGTACGACGACCCACACCAGCAGGTAGCCGTAGCGGGCGCCGGCGGTCATGTTGCTCGCGACGTTCCCCGGGTCGAGATAGGCGACTCCCGCGACGAGTGCCGGCCCGAGCAGCCACGCCGCGCGGGTGCGCGGACGGGCGGTCCCGGGATTTTTCGGCATACCGAAAAATCTAACAGGGCCAGCGGATGCCCGGAAGCACCATCGTGGCTCCGGCGAGCTCAGCCTGTGGGGGACTCAAGCTTGTACCCCACGCCGTGCACGGTGATGAGTTTCGCCGGCCGCTGGGGGTCGTCCTCGATCTTCAGTCGCAGGTTCTTCACGTGGGTGTCGATGGTGCGCGGGCCGATCCACTGCGCGGAGCCGTGCAGCCGGTCGAGGAGCTGCGACCGGCTGAGGACGATGCCCGACTGAGTGGCGAACTCGAGCAGCAGATCGAACTCGGCCCGGGTCAGCTCGACGGGTCGCGCATCGACGGTCACCGTTCGGCGCTCGGGATCGATGACGAGGCCCCCCACGACGACGTCGGTGCGGATCGTCGTGGCAGGCAGCGCCCGCCGCAGCAGGGCGCGGACGCGACCGACGAGTTCGCGAGGGCTGTAGGGCTTCGTGACGTAGTCGTCGGCACCGAGCTCGAGACCGAGAAGCAGATCGTTCTCGGTCGACCGCGCCGTGAGGATCAGGATCGGCAGCTCGTGCATCTCTTCGCGAAGCGTGCGGCACAAGGTGAGCCCGTCGAGTCCGGGGAGCATCACGTCGAGGATCAGCAGGTCGGGGGAGGAGGCGCGGATCGAGGTCAGTGCGATGGCTCCGTCGTCGATGGCCTCGACATCGTGCCGTTCGCGCTCGAGGTATCGGCGGATGAGCTCGGACTGCAGGGCGTCGTCCTCGACGATCACGATGCGGGCCACGTCATCGACTGTAGGCGCGCGACCGGAGCGAAGACGGTCTCGGCACCGCACGCTCACATTCCCTTCACAACCGGCGATCACTGTGGGGGCAACGACAGAGATCGGAGAACCATGTTCCGCCATTCGACCCGCCCCCTGGGTGTACTCGCCGGCCTCGCCCTGACGGTGTTGCTCGCGACCGGCTGCACCGCCGGTACGGCGCCGCAGGGCCAGGATGCCGCCCCTGTTCCGGACGATCAGATCGCGAGTCTCGAGACGGCGGCGCCCGAGAAGACGGCGACGGAGGACCCGTTGACCGCCGAATACGGTGAGCCGGTCCGGCTGCGCCTCGACATGACCGAGGAGGAGGGCGAGGCGGCGTGGCAGCCTCGAGAGCGATGCCTCGCGGATCGGATGCCCAAGGCGACGATCACGGGCGGCCAGGACAGCGGCGTGGGCGTTGCGACCAACGACGACCCCGAGGCGGCTGCCGAGGCGGAGGCGTTCTGCATGAGGTTCGCGCCGCTCCCGCCGCACGAGCTCGACGCCCAGAACCCGGACGCGCTGCGATTCGCTCAGAAGGTGGTCGACTGCCTCCACGCCGAGGGCGTCCGCTACGTCGAGATCACCCCCGCAGACGAGTTCGGACAGATCAACTTCGCTTTCGGTGGTGAGCAGAACGACTCGGCGTCGATCTCGCTGGGGATGGCGAAGGTCGACGGGTGCGTCGCCGGCGTCTCGGGCGGAACCCGATGAGCCGCGACCGCCGTCGACGCACCTTCGCGATCGCGGCAGCCGCCGTGGGGGCGACGCTCCTCCTCGCCGCGGGTGGGGTGGCAGCCGTGACCAACGCGACCGAGCAGTCGCCGGAGCCCGCGCCGTCATCGCAGGTGGAACGTGCGACAGCCGAGATCGAGCGGGGCGACCTGTCGTTGACCGCGACTCTGGACGGGTCGATCGGGTTCGGCGCCGCCGAGCCCGTGTCGGTCAAGGCGAAAGGGACGATCACCTGGCTGCCGGCACCGGGTACCGACCTCGCGCGAGGCGCGACGGCACTCCGTGTCGATGACCGCGCCATCCCGGTGCTCATCGGGACGACCGCGCTCTACCGGCCTTTGACCTCGTGGGGCATGACCGGTGCCGACGTGAGCATGGTGGCGGAGAACCTCATGGAGCTCGGCTACCTGCGCCGCGCCGACCCGGCGGATGCGCGGACGAACAGTGCGTTCCGCGCGGCCGTGCGCTCTTGGCAGAAGGCGCTCGGCCTCGAACGGACGGGAGACCTCGCACCGACGGATGTCGTCGTCCTCACCGCCGAGAGTCGCATCGCGAAAGTGACCGCCCGGCTCGGCGACACCGCGACCGGAACGCCGTTCACCGCCTCGACCACCGCGAGGATCGTCCAGGCGGCCGTTCCCGCCGGCGACGCGGGGCTCGTGGGTGCGGGGGCGGCTGCGGAGATCGAACTGCCCGACGGCCGCATGCTGGAAGGCACGATCCGCGACGTCGGCACGGCGGGCGACGGGGCGCAGTCCCAGGTGCGGGCGACGGTCGAGATCGCGGACCAGAAGGCCGTCGCCGAGGTGGATGCCGGGGCCGTCGTCGTCCGCGTCGTGACGAAGACCGTCACCGACGTGCTCATCGCCCCCGTGCCCGCGCTCATCGCGCTCGCCGAGGGCGGCTACGCGCTGCAGGACGAATCCGGGCGGTTGCACGCCGTCACGATCGGGCTCATCGCGGACGGTCGCGTCGAAGTCGCCGGAGACGGCGTCACCGCCGACATGACGGTGGTGACCGCACGATGACCACTCCCGCCCTCGAACTCGATCGCGTCGGTCGCGTCCATCCGGGCGGCGTCGCGGCCCTGCGCGACGTCTCGCTCCGGATCGACGCGGGCGAGATCGTCGCGATCGTCGGACGGTCCGGCGCAGGCAAATCGACGCTCCTGAACGTCCTCGGCACCCTCGACCGGCCCACCAGCGGAACCGTCCGGGTCGGCGGCATCGACACCGACGACCTCGATGACCGAGCGCTCTCGACCCTGCGGGGGCGGACGATCGGTTTCGTCTTCCAGAGCTTCCATCTGACCGACGGGCTGAGCGCCGAGGACAACGTCGCGACGGCGCTCCTGTACAGCGGCGTCCCGCGCCGGCTCCGTCGCGATCGCGCCCGAGCGGCGCTCGAGCGGGTCGGGCTGGCGCACCGCCTCGCGCACCGGGCTCGGGACCTCTCCGGCGGGGAGCGCCAGCGTGTCGCGATCGCCCGCGCCGTCGTCACCGAACCCCTGGTCGTCTTGGCCGACGAGCCGACCGGAGCGCTCGACAGCGCCAACGGCGAACGCATCGTCGACCTCCTAGAGCGACTCAATCGGGAGGGCACGACCGTCGTGGTCATCACCCACGACACCGGATTGGCCGCTCGGATGCCGCGCCGGGTCGAGCTCCGCGACGGCGGGATCGTGTCGGATACGGCCGCTCCTGCAGGGGAAGAGGTCGCTCATGTCTGAACGTCGGCCTCGCCTCGGCATCCGGGACCTGCTGAACCTCGGCACCGTGGGGCTGTTCACCCGCCCGCTGCGCGCCGTGTTGGCCTCGCTCGGAGTCGCCATCGGCATCGCCACCCTGGTGACGGTCACCGCGCTGCCCGCCTCGTCGCAGGCCGCGCTCGATCAGGAGCTCACGAAGCTCGGAGCGAACTTGCTGCGCGCCGATCCGAGGGTCGGCGTCGACGGTGAGCCGATCCCGCTCCCTCCCGAATCGCGCGGCATGCTGCAACGCATCGGTCCCGTCACGGATGCCGCGACGGTCGGAAACGCCCATGCGGGAGTCCGGAGCAACGGACTCCGCGACTACGTCGAGAGCGGCATCACGACCCTCGCGGTGACGGGCGACCTGCTCGGTGTGCTCCGGGGTGAGCTGGCCGAAGGCCGGTGGGTGGGCGACGATCCGTTGCCGGTCGTCGTCCTCGGTTCCGATGCCGCAGACCGCCTCGGGCTCTCACAGCTCCCCGATCGTGCGGTGTCGATCGACCTCGGCGGCATCCCGTTCCAGGTCATCGGCGTTCTGGAGGACACCCCTCTCGCGCCCGACCTGCAGTCGGCCGTGCTCGTGAGCGACGCGGCCGCCCGACGATGGCTCGACTTCGACGGCGCCCCCACCGTGGCCTACCTCACCGGCACCGAGTCGCAGATCGAGGCGCTCCGGCCCATCGTGGCCGCGACGCTCTCGCCGGGGGCGGCCGGCATGGTGCAGCTCAGTCGCCCGTCCGCCGTGCTCGCCGCGAAGGATGCCGCCCAGGCGAACTTCGATGGACTGTTCCTGACACTGGCGGGGATCGCCCTCCTCATCGGCGGGATCGGGATCGCGAACACGATGTTCGTCTCGGTGCTCGAGCGCCGGAGCGAGATCGGGCTGCGCCGGGCGCTCGGTGCGCATCGGGGGCAGATCCGCGCGCAGTTCCTCGTCGAAGCGGTGGTCCTCTGCTCGATGGGTGGGCTCCTGGGAGTCTCGCTCGGACTGCTCGGCACGGTGCTGTGGAGTGCGACGCAGGGGTGGCCGGTGGTCATCCCGGTCGCGACGATCGTCCTCGGCGTGACGGCATCCCTGGTGACGGGGGCGCTCGCCGGGCTCGCGCCGTCGATCCATGCGGCACGGCAGTCGCCGACCGCTGCCCTCGCCGCAGGATGAGGGGCGCAGCGGATGAGGGGGCGGCGGGTGAGAGCATTGCCGACGGGATGAGCGTGCGATCGGACGAGCAGCAGACACGGCGACGGACGCCGCGCCTGCTGCTGCGGTACCTCGCCGCAGGCCTCCTCCTGGTCGTCGCGTCGGTCGGCAGCACGCTGTGGCTCGCGCAGACGGCGGAGTACCGCTTCGACCAGCGGTCATCGGATGCCGCCCTCGCCCGGAACGAGCAGATCCTCGACGAACTGAGTCTGTGGGCCGGCCGGCATCCGACCTGGGACGGAGTCGGACCCGAGCTCCTCGAACTCGCGCACGACACCGGCCGGCGGATCGCGCTCGTCGGGGGGGACGGAGAGCTGATCGCCGACAGTGCGCCGACTCTGCCGCGACCCGAGGAGTCGACGATGACGTTCGATCCGCTCGAGGAGTACGCCGAGCCGGGCACCCTCGAGCTGCGCCTGCACCGGGGGATCGTCGGCCCCTTTGGTCTCAGCGAGGATCAGCGGACGGCGCTGACCGCGCGCGCTGCTGACGTCCGCGCCTGCCTGGGAACGGCGGTCATCGGCTCGACCGTCTGGACGACGGGACGCCCGGTGGTGTGGGCCACGGACAACGCCCCGGATTGCGGGCGGACCCGACTCGACACCCCGCTGCCGTCCGAACAGGACGCTCTCGACGAACTGCGCGAACTCACGAACCGGTGCCTGCTCGACGCCAGTGCTCCTCCGATCGACCGTGTCGACCTCGACCTCTCGGCCGCGGCGGCGAGAACGGAACTCGCGTTCCGCACCGATCCCCCCGGGTCGGAGATCACCGCGGGATGCCTCCTCAGCGCACAGGTCGAGCAGGCCTCCGCCGTCACGGCGCCGACCGTCCAGATCGTCCTCACGAACCTCCGGGGGAACGTCCGCGGGCCCTTCGACGCGAGCCCGGGGACGATCGCACGACTCGCGATCGTCGTGGTCGTGCTCCTGGCTCTTCTCGCGGCCGCAGCCGCCATCATCCTCGCGCCGACCCTTCGGAGCGCGCGCAAGCTCGAAGACGCCGCCGACCGCTTCGCCGCCGGAGAGCGTGCGGGTCGGAGCGGAGTCGGTGCGACGGACGACCTCGCCCACGTGGGTGCGGCGTTCGACCGGATGTCGGCGGAGATCGCCAGTCACGAGACCGCCCGCCGCCGTCTTCTCGGTGACGTGGCACACGAACTGCGGAGCCCCCTGACGAACATCCGCGGCTGGGTCGAGGCCGCTGACGACGGGCTCGGAATGAGCGATGCCGAATTGCGGAGCCTCGTGCTCACCGAAGCGGGACGCATGGAGACCATCACGCGCGACCTGCAGCTGCTCGCGCTCGCCGAGACGGGCGACCTCGCCGTCGACCTCGCACCGGTGGATGCCGCCGAGGTCGTCCGCAGCGTCGTTGCGGCCCATCTCGTTCGCGCCGCGGCCGCAGACGTCACGCTGGCCGCCGACGTCGAGGGACCTCTGCCGATGCGCACCGATGTCGCGCGCCTCGGGCAGATCCTGAGCAACCTGGTGGGCAATGCTCTCCGCCACACCGCCGCGGGCGGGTCCGTGCGGGTCGGCGCGGGTGCGACGGGCGGAACCGTCCGCTTCGAGGTGACCGATGACGGCGAGGGCATCGCCGCCGACGACCTGCCGTTCGTGTTCGACCGGCTGTGGCGGGGAGACCCGGCGCGCACGCGGTCGGGCGAGAGCTCCGGACTCGGGCTGTCGATCGTTCAGGGACTCAGCCAGGCGCTGGGTGGATCGGTCGAGGTCACGAGCGAGGTGGGCGTCGGGTCCCGCTTCACCGTCCTCCTGCCACGATGCCCCGACTAACCTGGACCGGTGCCAGACCCGACCGAGCCCGACGCCGAGCCGCAGCTTCCGGTGGGGGTCGGGCCGTGGCCGGGCGAGTGGCCCGACGATCCGCACTACGACCGCGACCTGCTCGAGCACGGTGACCGCCGCAACGTCGTCGACCGCTACCGCTACTGGACGATGGCGGCGATCGTGGCGGACCTCGACGAAAAGCGGCATCCGTTCCACGTGGCGATCGAGAACTGGCAGCACGACATGAACATCGGCTCGATCGTCCGCAGCGCCAACGCGTTCGGCGCCGCCGAGGTGCACATCATCGGCAAGCGACGCTGGAACCGGCGCGGCGCGATGGTCACCGACCGGTACCAGCACGTCCGCCACCACGAGGACGTCGCGGCCTTCACGGTATGGGCGGATGCCGCGGGCCTTCCGGTCCTCGCGATCGACAACGTCGACGGCTCGGTTCCGGTCGACCGGGCGGACCTGCCCGAGCGCTGCGTCCTGCTGTTCGGGCAGGAGGGGCCGGGGCTGTCGCCCGAGGCGCTCGCCGCGGCATCCGGCGTCGTCGAGATCACCCAGTACGGGTCGACCCGGTCGATCAACGCCTCGGCCGCCGCGGCGGTCGTCATGTACGAATGGTGCCGCCGCTACGCGTGAGCCCGCGTCGTCAGGCCACGGCGTACCGGCGGGACCGCAGGTAGAAGGCGGCGAGCGTCACGGCGAGAGCGGTTGCCGGCACGGCGAGGACCGAGCCGACGAGCAGGAGCAGTCCCGCTCCGATGTTCGCGAATCCTCCCGCCGCAGCATCCTGGAGGGTCGTCACGGCGCCGAGGAAAATCGTCGCCCCCACCACCAGGTATCCCACCGTCGCGAAGGCGGAGACGACGGTGCTCAACCGGTGCAGCCACACGCCGACGATGCCGGTGACGATGGCGGTGCCGGCGGCGCCGGCGACCACGACGAGCTCGGCGAAGGTGCCGTCCGCTGTCAGCAGGTAGGTCGCGAGTGCCGTGGCTCCGATGGTCAGTGCGAGACCCGATGCGGCCATCAGAGCGGTCGCGAGTGTGATCCGGCTTGTGTTCGTCATGGTGGAGTCCGTTCCCCGAGCGGTTCCTGCGCGACACGGCCGTCGTGGCGTGGTGTCACCTTAGCCCGCGGCATCCGCCACGCGGAAGCGGTGCTCAGGGCGGCCCGTCGTGCCGTATCGCAGGCTGATCTCCACGAGCCCGCGCGAAGCGAGCGCGGTGAGGTGGCGCTGGGCCGTCGCGCGTGAGATGCCGCTGCGCTCGGCGACTTCGCTCGCCGATGCCTCGCCGTCGGCGAGGGCGCCGAGGATGGTCCGCTCCGTCGCCGACCGCGACACCGACGCCTGGTCGGAGGCAGCGCGCATCGCCGTCGCCGCGCGGTCGATCTGGTCCTGCGTGAGCGGGGCGGCGTCGGAGAGCAGGTTGCGGTAGCGCGCGTACCGGTCGAGGCGATCGGCCAGCGTTCGCGCGTCGAACGGCTTCACGAGGTAGGCGAGGGCGCCGGCGCGGAAGGCGCGCCGCACCGTCCGCGCGTCCGTCGCCGCACTCAGCACGAACGCGTCGACGCCGCACGAGCGCACCACCTCGATGCCGTCCCCGTCGGGCAGGTACACGTCGGCGAGGATCAGGTCGGGGGTGTCGGCCCGCACCGCCGCCAGCGCCTCGGCCGCGGTGCGGACCGGCTCGAGCGCGGTGAATCCGCGCACCCCCGTCACGATGTCGCGGTGCACGCCGGCGACGCGGAAGTCGTCGTCGATGATCAGCACACGGATGTCACTCATCGTCGCTCTCCTCGATCTCGCCCGGTCCCGCCGGACCCATCACCGCGGGTAGACGAGCCCCGAAGATCGCGCCGCCGTCGCGGCCGCCCGCGTCGATGATCCAGACCTCGCCCCCGCGTCGCCTCGCGAGCTCACGGGACAGCGGCAGCCCGATGCCGTGGCCGTGCACCTCCGTCTCGGTCTCCGACACCGTGCGCGCGGCGAACACGTCGCCGGGCTCCGTCACGCCGCCTCCCGAATCCGCCACCGTCAGGACGAGCTCGCCCCCGTCGAGCTCGTCGAGGAGGGTCACCTCTACCCAGGCGTCCGCCGACGAGGATGCCGCGGCCGTCACCGCGTTCCCCACGAGGTTCCCGATCACGGCGAGGGTGTCCTCCACCTCGCGCAGCGTGCTGCGCAGCAGGGTGTCGGGCCCGACGCGCAACTCGACGCCGCGTTCGCGGGCGCTCTCGGCCATCGCGCCGAGGAACGACTGCAGGACCGGGTCGGTCACGGCATCCAGCCCGGCCACCCGCAGGTCGACGGCGCCGCGACCCGAGACCTCGCGCAGGAAGTCGCGGGCCTCCTCGCCGCGGCCCGCGTCCAGCAGACCGGATGCCGCGTGCAGGCGGTTCGCGAACTCGTGGCGCTGCGCGCGCAGCGCGTCGGTCAGGGTGCGGACGCCGTCAAGACGCTCGGTGAGGGCGAGCAGATCGGTCCGGTCGCGGAGGATCGCCGCGGTGCCGAGTGCGCGGGAACCGCGGCGCACCGGGCGGACGTCGACATAGACGATGCGGTCGCCGACCGCGAGTCCCGACGGCGCGCCCCCCGTGAGCGCATCGCGCACCGACGGGTCGACCGGGACGTCGCGAAGGGCGGTCCCAGGCGCGGCGGCGACGCCCAGCATCCGCGTCGTCGCCTCGCTCCACACGCGCACGGTGCCGTCCGGGTCCACCGCGACGACACCCTCGTCCGCGCTCTCGAACACGGCGGTCTGCGTCTGGACGAGTGCCGCGAGCTCTTCGGGCTGCAGCCCCAGCGTCACGCGCTCGAGCCGCCGACGCATCAGCAGCGCCGCGACCGCGCCGAGGGCGAGGGCCAGCACGACCGCGACGGCGATGCCGGTGAGGAGGGCGGGCAGATCGCGGAACACGCTGGCTCGCTCGAATCCGACGCTCAC
This sequence comes from Microbacterium sp. LMI1x-1-1.1, assembly GCF_040676205.1. NCBI lineage: Bacteria > Bacillati > Actinomycetota > Actinomycetes > Micrococcales > Microbacteriaceae > Microbacterium > Microbacterium sp. LMI1x-1-1.1. The sequence goes on along the minus strand of NZ_JBEGHM010000001.1, from coordinate 291,459 downwards.
CTCTCCGACCGGCCGGTCGCCGTCGCCGGGCGCGTACACCGGCACCTTGGCGCGTGCGGATTCGCCGAGCGTGCCGGACTCCCACGTCACGACCTCGCGCCCGGCGAGGGCGTCGTCGAAGCTCGTGCTCACGACATCGCCGAGCCGGTCCGGGTCGGGGTGGGCGAGACGGATGCCGTGATCGTCGGTGATCACGACGAACAGCACGTCCGTACGGTCCGAGACGGCGGTGGCGTACCCCTGCAGAGGGCCGCCGCGAAGCTTCGCGGCATCCGGCGTGCCGGGGTCGGCGGAGTATTCCGCGACCAGCTCGCGGACGTCGGGGGTCGCCGCGACGCTCCGGGCGATGTTCAGCGCCGAGGACTCCGCTTCGGCGCGCAGCTGCTGCACCCCGAGGAAGAGGAAGACGCCGGCGCACGCCGCCACGACGCACACCTGCGTGACGAGCTGGAGGACCAGCATCCTGCTCCCGAACCGCACCCGACCACCTCCTGCGCACAATGAGCGAAAGCCACGTTACGCGCACAACGCGGGGGAATGAGCCTTAGCGCGCGCCCTGGTTCACGGCATCCCTACGATCGCGTGACCAGGCACCGAACCCGCCGGAGCCGCTTCACGACGAAGGAGTCGCGATGAGCATCGTGCATACCGAGGCAGCCGAGTACCCGGTGGCCTTCACCCCACCCGACACCGTCCTGGTCATCCTGGGCTTCGTGATGGTCCTGACCTTCATGGCGCTGATCATGACGAGGCGCCTCACCCCCATGGTCGCGCTCATCACCGTGCCGACGATCTTCGGCCTCTTCGCCGGCGCGGGTCTCGGCCTCGGCGACATGGTCATCGACGCGATCGGCGACCTCGCACCCACTGCGGCGCTCCTCATGTTCGCGATCATGTACTTCGGCATCATGATCGACGTCGGGTTGTTCGACCCGCTCATCCGCCTCATCACCCGCCTGCTGGGCGACGACCCCGCCAAGGTCGTGCTCGGCACGGCGATCCTCGCCGGTGCGGTCTCGCTCGACGGCGACGGCTCGACCACCTTCATCATCACGACGTCGGCGATGCTGCCCATCTACCTGCGGCTCGGGATGAGCCCGGTCGTCCTCACCTGCGTCGCGGGCCTCATGAACGGCACGCTGAACATCGTCCCGTGGGGCGGCCCCACGGTGCGCGCCGCCTCGGCGCTCGGCCTGCAGCCGACCGACATCTTCGTCCCCATGCTGCCCTCGCTGGCCACCGGCCTCGTGATCTCCCTGCTGTTCGCCTGGTTCCTGGGGCTCTCTGAGCGTCGCCGCCTGGCCGGATCGGTCGACACGTCGCGTCTCGAAGCCACGGCCGGCGACGGACGCCTCGGCGCTCCCCGCCTGTTCCGCGGCGCCGAGAACAAGCCCGGCGCGCTCGCGCACCTGCGCACGGGCAACATCGTCACCGTTCGCGGCGCCCGCAACGCGGTCGACGCCGCGAAGCTCGTCGACACGGCCGACACCGCGATGGCCGACACCCTGCTCGACCCGAACCGTGCCTCGCTCCGGCCGAAGCTCATCTGGTTCAACCTCGTGCTGACCCTCGCCGTCATGGTGATGCTCGTGCTCGACATCTACCCGCTGGCCTACGTGTTCATGGTCGGTGCGGCCATCGCACTGATCGTGAACTTCCCCCGGCTCAAGACGCAGGCCGATGAGATCGTCGCTCACGCCCCCAGCATCGTCGGCGTCGTCTCGATGGTCCTCGCCGCCGGCGTCCTGGTCGGAGTGCTGAACGGCACCGGCATGGTGTCGGCGATGGCCAGCTGGGTGACCGAAGTCATCCCGCCGTCGCTCGGACCGTTCATGGCCGTGATCACGGGCATCCTGTCGATCCCGTTCACGTTCTTCATGTCGAACGACGCCTTCTACTTCGGCATCCTGCCGATCCTCGCCGAGAGCGCGACGACGTACGGCATCGAACCCGTCGAGATGGCGCGCGCCTCGATCACCGGCCAGCCCGTGCACCTGCAGAGTCCGCTCGTCCCCGCGATCCTGCTGCTCGTGTCGCTCGCCGGCGTGAACCTCGGCGACCACCACAAGAAGGTCCTGTGGCGCGCCGTGGTCGTCTCGCTCGTCATGCTCGCCGTGGGCGTCCTCGTCGGGTCCATCCCGCTGATGGCCTGAGTCCTGGCGCGGGTCAGGCGAACACGCGAGAGGGGCGCATCAGTAGTCGGCTCCGAAGCGGATGCTGCTGGTGACGCCGTGCGGGCCTGCCGCGTCGGCGGCGGCCTCACCGCCGAACAGCACGCGGGAGATTCCCCGGGTGTCGTCGATCATGGCGTCGAGCGCGGTGGCCAGGTCGCCGTCCGTGACGTCTCGGTCGTCGGACACCGCCCGGAGCACCGCGCGTCGGATGACCTCCTTCGCGAAGGATGCGGTGACGCCTTCGGCGCGCTCGGCGGCGCGCTCCAGCGCCTCGGCGGAGAACGGCAGGTCGCTCCCGTACACCTGGAACAGTCGCTGACGGGCGGACAGTTCGGGCAGCGGGATCTCGAGCGCGAGGTCGACCCGGCCGGGGCGTGCGGCGAGGGCCGGCTCGAGGATCTCGGCGCGGTTCGTCGTCAGGACGAAGGCGACGTCGGCATCGCCGTCCAGACCGTCGAGAGCGTCGAGCACCTCGAACAGCAGCGGCTGCAGTCCGAAGTCGCCCCGATCGGCGGCCACGAGGTCGACGTCTTCGAGGACGACCAGAGCGGGGCTCATCGCACGTGCGAGTGAGGCGGCCTCGCCGATCAGCCCGAGTGCGGCGCCCTGCAGCAACACGACCGTCGTTCCGGGCGTCTCGTGGATGAGGTGGCGGATGGTCAGGGTCTTGCCGGTTCCGGGAGGGCCGTACAGCAGCACGCCCCGCTTGAGGTGCTGGCCGCGGGCACGCAGCTCGTCGGCGCGATCCCCGATCTCGACGACGTGAGCGCGGATGCGGTCGAGCAGGCCCTCGGGCAGGATCACCTGATCGGCGGTGATCGTCGGCCGCTCGAGGAACGTCATGCCCCCGACGCCGCTCGCCCCGTACTCGCTCCGCGCGAAGCTCACGACGTTGCCGCGGACGACGCTGAGCTCGTTCATGAGCCGACGGATCTCGGCCAGAAGCCTGGGCGCGACCTCCGGCGTCGCGGTGATGACGTCGAGTGTCGCCTCGCTGCGGCCGGCCCGCGGGTCGGCAGCCCGTTGCAGCGCCGCGACCGGCACTCCCTCGAAGCGGAAGAGGTGCACTGCAGTCGACTTCGTCTGCCGAGTCGTCGTCGGACCGGTGGCGACGGTCACGTACTCGACCGGGCCCGGCTGGATGCGCGCGTAGGGCGATGCGAGGAGGCCGGCGAACTCCTCGTGCTGCAGGTGCTGCCCACCGCGGATGCCGACGACCTCGGCATCCGTTCCGCCGATCGCATCGACCGCGAGATCCAGGTCGACGAGACGATGCGGCGGGACCGCTTCCGTGACCATCGGCAGTTGGGCCGGGTCAGCGCTCAGGTGGTCGCGCACCCGCTCGCCGAGGGGGGTCAGCGGGGCGGTCTCGACCTCCGGCATCCGATTCACGCGCTGGATGAGGCGGTGGAAGTCGCGGAGGAAGTCGTTGTCACGGGAGTCCATGCCCGCACTCTAGGGGAGTGGGGTGACACGCGAGACCGGGCACCGGAGGCCGAACCCGGCCGTGCAGCGGAGATCGGCGTTCGAGCGGGCTCGTCACCCCAGAGCCGTCCGCGGAAAGGCAGATCTCCGCGGAAGCGCCGCCTGCCGCAGGACTGACGCCACCGCTCAGACCGCGGCGGTCATCCACTCCGAGCGGCGCACACGCCAGCCGAGGGTGCCGAGGCGCGCGAGCATGTAGACGCCGAAGAAGCACGCCGCCAGCCAGGCGAGGCCGCCCGATCCGCCCGGGTGCAGGGCGATCACGATCGCGAGGGCGGGCAGGTACGGCAGGAGGTTGAGGCCGCCCGCGATCGCGAGGTACTTGGCGTCGCCGGCGCCCATGAGCACGCCGTCGAGGACGAATACCACTCCGCACACGGGCTGTGCGATCGCCAGCACGAGAAGGGCGGGCACGATGAGGGCCGCGAGTTCGGGGTCGCCCGTGAAGGCGAGCCCGATCACGCCGGACAGTGCCGCGATGATCACCCCGACGATCACCCCGAACCACGCGCCCCACGCGACCGTCCGGCCGAGGACGCGCCGGACGAACGGTTCGTCACCGGCTCCGAGCCCGCGCCCGATCAGGGCCTGCGCCGCGATCGCGAGCGCGTCGAGCGCGAAGGCCGCCGTCGAGAAGATCGTGAAGGCGACCTGCCACCCGGCGAGCTCGGCGGTGCCGAGCCCCGTCGCGACCGCGACCGTCGCGAGCAGGGCGACGCGCAGCGACACGGTCCGCAGGAACAGCCACCCGCCCGACCGCGCCGATCCGCGCACCCCATCGCGCTGAGGCAGGACGGATGCCGCGTGCCGCCGCGCGAGCCGGCCGATGACGACGACGTAGGCGGCGACCATGCCCCACTGCGCCGCGACGGTGCCGGCGGCGGAGCCCGAGATTCCCCACCCGAACCCGTAGATGAAGAGCCAGTTGAGCAGGGCGTTGGCGCCGAAGCCGAGCCCGGCGATCCAGAGCGGGGTGACGGTGTCCTGCATCCCGCGCAGCAGCCCGGTCGCGGCGAAGACGATGAGCATCGCCGGCAGTCCCCACATCGACAAGCCGAGGTAGGCGATCGCCTGGTCGGTCACATCGGGACCGGCGTCGAAGAGCCCCACGAGCCACGGCGTCGCGAGCGACCCGACGAGGGCGAGCAGTGCGCCGAGCCCGAGCGCGAGCCACAGGCCGTCGATGCCGACGCTCACGGCGCTCTTGCGGTCGCCGGCTCCGAAGCGACGAGCGACGGCGGGCGTCGTCGAATAGGCGAGGAAGACCATCAGCCCGACGATCGTCTGCAGGATGGCCCCGGCGATGCCGAGACCCGCGAGCGGAACGACGCCGAGGTGGCCGATCAGGGCGGCATCCACGATCAGGAACATCGGCTCGGCGACCAGCGCGCCGAGCGCGGGCACGGCGAGGCGCAGGATCTCGCGGTTCAGGGTCGGCGCAGGCATGATTTTCAGCCTAGGGGTGACGAGTGGCTCAGCCCGCCCGGCGGTCAGCGAGCGCCGGGCTCGTACCGCCGGGGCTCGTGCGTGCGGGCGACGAGGTCCCGCAGGGCTTCGAGCGAGCCCGAGACGAGCCCCGCGGCCCGCGCCTGCACGAGGATGTTGCCGAGCGCGGTCGCCTCGACCGGGCCCGCGAGCACCGGGACGCCCGCCCGATCGGCGGTGCGCCGGCACAGCAGCTCATTGAGCGACCCGCCGCCGACGATGTGGATGACGCGCACGTCGACCCCGCCGATACGGCCGGCCTCGTGCGCGGCGTCGGCGAAGGCCTGCGCCAGCGACTCGATGATGCTCCGGGCGATCTCGGCCCGGCTCTGCGGGGCGGCGACGCCGTGCTCCTCGCACCACGCCGCGATGCGCGCCGGCATGTCGCCCGGGGGCAGGAACCGCGCGTCGTCGACGTCGAACACGGCGACCGGGCCGGGCACGTCGGCCGCCGCGGCCAGCAGGTCGGCGAGCTCGATCTCGTGCCCCTCGCGCTGCCAGCCGCGGACGGTCTCGCTGAGGATCCAGAGACCCATGACGTTGCGGAGCAGTCGGGTGCGTCCGTCGACGCCGCCCTCGTTCGTGAACTTCGCCTCGCGGGCCGCGTCGGTCAGCACCGGGCGGTCGACCTCGACGCCCACGAGTCCCCACGTGCCGCACGAGATGTAGGCGGCATCGCCCGACGCCATCGGTACGGCGACGACGGCGGATGCCGTGTCGTGCGACCCGACGGCGGTCACGGCGGTCCGCGGGGCGCCGAGGCTCGCGGCGACCTCGGCGGTGAGGGATCCGAGTGTCTCGCCGGGGGAGATGAGCGGGGTCAGCAGGTGCTGGGGGATGCCGAGGGCGGCCGCCAGATCGGCATCCCATTCGCCCGTGTCGGCGCGCAGGAGACCGGTCGTCGACGCGTTCGTCCGTTCGGTGCGCGCCTGGCCGGTGAGCCAGTACCCGATGAGGTCGGGGATGAGCAGGGCGTGCTCGGCGAGGCGCAGCACGGAACGGTCCTCCGCGGCGAACTGGTAGAGCGTGTTGAACGGCAGGAACTGCAGGCCGTTGCGGGCGAAGAGGGCCTCATGCGGGTGGGACGCATGGACCGCCTCGACGCCGCGCGTCGTCCGCTCGTCGCGGTAGTGGAACGGCTCGCCGAGCAGGCGCGAGCGCGCGATGAGGCCGTAGTCGACGGCCCAGGAGTCCACGCCGATGCTCGCGACGTCGTCGCGCAGCGCCTCGCGGAGTCCGTCGAGCACCGAGCCGTAGAGGCCCAGAATGTTCCAGTGCAGGCCGTCCGAGACCCGCACCGGGTCGTTCGCGAACCGGGCGACGGTGCTCGTCTCGAGCGTGTCGGAGCCGACGTTGCCGACGATCACCCGACCGCTCGTCGCACCGAGGTCGACGGCGACGACGGTGCCCCCCGCGGTGCTCACGGGGTGAGGGCCGCCAGGCGCGCGGCGAAGCGGGCCAGCGTGAGGGATGCGGCATCCCCCTCGTCGGGACGGTTGAGGTGGCCGTGGTCGGTGCCGGGCTCGATCACGTGCTCGACGTCTCGGCCGGCCGACGCGAGGGTCCGCGCGAAGTGCTCGCTCGAGACGCGGAGCTCGTCGACGTCGCCGGCGACGACGAGCGTCGGCGGGAACTCGGCGAGGTCCTCGTGAGTCGCGAGCCCCGGGATGGCCGCCAGCGGCGCGTCGACGACCGATCCGCCGAGGTAGTTCTCGTACATGCCGCGAACGGCATCCGGCCCGAACCGGTCGGCCGCGGGTCGGGCGTCGAGCGCGGCGCGGAGCTCGCCCTCGGGTGCGGGCTGCTCGGCCAGCAGCGTCGGGTAGGCGAGCAGGACGAGCGCGGGCAGGTGTCGATCGTTCTGGATGAGGCGCAGGACCGCCCCGGTCGCGATGTTCGCACCGGCGCTCGCACCGCCGATCGCGAGCCGAGCCGGATCCACGCCGAGCGTCGCGGCCTCGGTCAGCAGCCAGTCCCAGGCCGCAAGGGTGTCGTCGGATGCCGCGGGGAACCCCGCGCGCTCGCGCCCAGGTTCGGTCGCGGGTGCCTCCCACCCGTCGGGCAGCGGCGCCAGGCGGTAGTCGACGGAGACGACCGTGGTCCCGGCATCCGCCAACGTCCGTGCGACGTGGTCGGCCTCAGGCATGTCGATGTCGCCGGCGGCGAACCCGCCGCCGTGCAGCCACACCAGTCCCGGGGTCGGGCGCTCGAGGACGCGGGCGGGGTAGACGCGGACGAGGCCGCCGGCAGCGCCGAAGGGGGTGGGGATGTCGCTCATCGGTCGATCATGCACCCCAGCCGGCTTGCGTGCCGCCGACGCGCTCGTCGGCGATCTTCTGCAGGTGACCGGATGCCGCGAACGTGGCCATCGGGTCGGCGGGAAGCCCGCGCGACTCGCGCCACTCGGCGAGGGCGGGGCGGACGTCGGTGTAGAAGGCGTCCATGAGGATGCCGTTGGCGCCGAGCACGTCGTTGGCCTGCTGCGCGGCATTCAGGGCGTCGCGGTCGATGAGCAGGGCGCGCGCCGTCATCTCCTGCACGTTGAGCACCGAGCGGATCTGGCCGGGGATCTTGTCCTCGATGTTGTGGCACTGGTCGAGCATGAAGGCGACGTCGGGGTTGCCCAGCCCACCGCCGCGGACGACCTCGGTGAGGATCCGGAACAGCTGGAACGGGTCGGCCGAGCCCACGATGAGGTCGTCGTCGGCGTAGAAGCGCGAGTTGAAGTCGAAGGACCCGAGCTTTCCAAGACGGAGGAGCTGCATGACGATGAACTCGATGTTGGTGCCGGGGGCGTGGTGGCCGGTGTCGAGGCAGACCATCGCCTTGTCGCCGAGGGCGGCGACCTGGGCGTAGGACGTGCCCCAGTCGGGAACGTCGGTGTGGTAGAACGACGGCTCGAAGAACTTGTACTCGAGGACGAGACGCTGCGCGTCGCCGAGGCGGGCGTAGATCTGCTGCAGCGAGTCCTGCAGGCGGTCCTGGCGTCCGCGCATGTCGTTCTGGCCGGGGTAGTTCGACCCCTCGGCGAGCCAGATCTTGAGGTCGCGCGACCCCGTCTCGTGCATGATGTCGATGCACTCGAGGTGGTGGTCGATCGCCTTGCGGCGGATCGCCTCGTCGTGATGGGTGAGTGCGCCGAACTTGTAGTCCTCGTCCTGGAACGTGTTCGAGTTGACGGTGCCCAGCTGCACGCCGAGGTCCTCGGCATGGCGGCGGAGGGCGGCGTAGTCGTCGACCTTGTCCCACGGGATGTGCAGCGCGACGGTCGGAGCCAGCGCGGTGTAGCGGTTGACCTCGGCGGCGTCCGCGATCTTCTCGAACGGATCGCGCGGCGTGCCGGCCGTCGCGAAGACGCGGAACCGGGTGCCGGAGTTGCCGAACGCCCAGCTGGGCAGTTCGATGGCCTGCCCCTCGAGCTGGGTGAGGATGTCGTGTGACAGCGTCGTCATGAGGGGTCGCTTTCTGAGGGGGCGTCGGCGGTGGCCGCCAACTGGTCGTGCAGGTTGAAGACTTCGGCGAGTGGGGTCGCCGCCTGGTCGGGGCGGCCCTCGAGGCCGACGAAGTAGCGGGCCATCTCGGCCTCCCAGCGTGCGGCGACGGGGGAGGCGGCGAGGTAGGCCTGCGCCGCGGTGTCGTCGTCGACCTCGTAGTAGCCGAACAGGCGCCCGCCGTCGCCGAGGAACAGGGAGTAGTTGCGACGACCGGATGCCTCGATCTCGGCGAGCATCTCGGGCCAGACGGGCGTGTGGCGTGCGACGTATTCGTCGATCAGTGCAGGGTCGATCTGCAGCTGGAAGGCGACGCGGATCATGTCACTCCTTCGTGAGGCCGGTGCATCGTCGGGGAAGCGTTTCATGAAACGATTCAAGATTCAGAACAGTAACGTGGGTCCGAAGCATCCGTCAAGGCAGGTCATGTGGCAGTCAGTGTGAAGGACGTCGCTCGCGCGGCAGGAGTGTCGGTGGGGACCGTGTCGAACGTCCTCAACCGGCCGGCGAAGGTATCCCCGGCGACCGTGGAACGCGTGCACGCGGCCATCTCGGCGCTCGGGTTCGTCCGCAACGACGCCGCGCGCCAACTGCGCGCCGGACGCAGTCGCACCGTCGGGCTCGTCGTCCTCGATACGGCCAACCCGTTCTTCGCCGAAGTCGCCCGCGGCGCCGAAGAGCGCGCCGCGGCGCACGGCGTGACGATCCTCCTCGGCAGCAGCGGGCAGGATGCCGCCCGCGAGAACGCCTACCTCGACCTGTTCCGCGAGCAGCGCGTCAACGGCGTGCTCCTCACCCCGTTGGCCCTCGACGACGCACGCGCCGAGACGCTCGAGACCGCCGGCGTCCCGATCGTCCTCCTCGACGCCGAAGCGGACGGCGATCTGCCCTCCGTGGCCGTCGACGACGTCGAGGGCGGATACCTCGCCGTCCAGCACCTGCTGCAGCAGGGGCGTCGCCGCATCCTGTTCGCCGGGGGACCGGCATCCGTCCGCCAGGTGGCGGACCGTCTCGACGGGGCGCGGCGCGCGCTCGCCGAGGTGCCCGAGGCGTCGCTCGAGGTCGCCGCGACCGACGAGCTCACGGTGCTCGCGGGGCGGCTCGTCGGCGAGCAGCTGGCCCGACGCGACGCGGCCGAGCGGCCCGACGGCGTGTTCTGCGCGAACGACCTGCTGGCCGTCGGGGTGCTGCAGGGTGCCGGCATCCTCGGATCGCTGCGCGTCCCCGAGGACCTCGCCCTCATCGGCTATGACGACATCGATTTCGCGCAGTCGACGGTCGTTCCGCTCAGCTCGATCCGTCAGCCCGCGCGCGAGATCGGCGCCGCGGCCGTCGACGCGCTGTTCGCCCTGCTGGAGGACCCGGATGCCGAGCCGCAGCGCATCCGCTTCCGCCCCGAACTCATCGTCCGGGCGTCGACCGGGGGCTGAGGCGCGGGCGGCCGGGCGTCAGCGCGCGGCTGAGCGCACCAGCGAGGTCAGGAGCGCTGCCGCGTACTCGCGGTTGTCGGCGGTGATGGCGGGCACCGCCGGGGCGCGATGGTCCGACGCGATGCGGAAGCCTTTGGCCTCGGCATCCCACGTGATCTCCGTGATGTCGGCGAGCGGCGTCCGGTGCACGTCCTCCATCAGGTCGCGCGAGTAGAGCGCGGCGTCGGTGATCGCGATGCCGTAGACGCCGGCGAGTGTGGCGCTCGACAGCGAAGCGAGGGGGCGGTCGGATGCCGGGAGTTTCCACTTCGCGGAGAGCTTGGCGAGGTGCTTCGCGTCCTTGGGTCGCGAGGGAAGCGAGAAGTCGGTGGACAGCCTGCTGGCGAGCACCAGCTCCTCGACGGTGGCGGGCGCCTCGACCGGCGGGTCGGTGACGGCGACCGTCCCGCGCACCGTGTCGATGACGGCGGCCAGATAGCGCGCGACCGCAGGACGGTCGTCGGGTGCCAGCACCCGCTCGGTCGGGGCGAGATCGACCGGGGTGTCGCGCACGCGCAGGGCGGTCCCCTCGATCCGGATCTCGGACGTCCCCAGTGAGGCGAGGCTGAGGGGGATCGCGTCGAGGTCGTCGACGCCCTCGACGTAGAGGGAGCGATCGGTCACGAGCACACCGCGGGAGTGGCGCCGGCCGAGCAGATCGAGGGTGTGGAAGCCCCAGAACAGGACCGGTAGATCTCCGTCCGAGACGGCTCCGCGCAGGTACATCTGCTCGACCGCCTTCCAGAACACGGCTTCGGCGTCGGCGTAGTCGGGGTGGTCGGTCTGGCCGGCGCGGAACACCAGCCGGCTGATCGCCTCGGGCGTCTCGACCGCCGACACCTCGGCGATCAGGCGGTCGAACAGCTCCCGCCTGCCGGGGCTGAGGGTCTGGAGGTACTCGGTGAGGTTGCTCGGCCCAGGCATGGCTCGTCCCGTCGTCGGTTCCGGATGTCGTGGCCATTGTGGCCGGTCCCGGGGTTTCGCGGGAAGGGGAGGCGCGAGCGCTCCCGTGCCCCCATTGACACGATTCAACGCCGCGCATAGGCTCGGCGAACGACTGGGGAAAACGCATTCCATCACGAGTTCAAGGGTGAACAGCATGAGAAGACCCGTCCGCACATCCGTCGTCGCTGCGCTCGCCGCAGCGGCCCTCCTCATCCCGGCGCAGGCCGCGATGGCGCACCCCGGCCATGGGCCGGGAAAGCCGAAGCCCGGCACGTCGCCACAGCTCGAGAAGCTCGACCGCGGCCTCGTCGCTCTTCCGGGCGAGGACGGTGTCCACCTCACGTGGCGCCTCTTCAAGAGCGAGGCGACCGGCGCGTCGGCGACGGGCCTCACCGGCACCGACTTCGTCGTGAAGCGCGACGGCAAGCGCGTCGCGACCGTGACGGACTCGACAACCTACGTCGACCCGGACGGCACCGACCGTTCGACCTACACGGTCTCGCCGCTGCAGGGCAAGCGCGAGGGCAAGGCGTCCGAGAAAGCGACCGTGCAGGGGTCGCCGTTCCTCGACATCCCGCTCACGAAGCCGGCTGACGGCGTGACCCCCGCGGGTGAGGCGTACACGTATTCGGCGAACGACGTCTCGGTGGGCGACGTGGACGGCGACGGCGCGTACGAGTACGTCGTGAAGTGGGACCCCTCGAACTCGAAGGACGTCTCGCAGGTCGGCTACACCGGCCCGGTCTACATCGACACGTACGAGCTCGACGGCACGCTGCTGAACCGCATCGACCTGGGCGTCAACATCCGCGCCGGCGCGCACTACACGCAGTTCCTCGTCTACGACTTCGACGGCAACGGCAAGGCCGAGATCATGATGAAGACGGCGCCGGGCACGAAGAGCACGGAGTTCAAGAAGGGCAAGGCGAAGAAGGCCGAGTACGTCACGATGCCGAAGGCCGACCGCAAGGCCGGCTATTCGCACTCCGACGACTACCGGTTGAGCGCGGACGACTACGCCGCGCACCTCGCCGACGTGTTCCAGGGCTGGTCGGAGCGCCCCGAGGTCGTGTCGGGTCAGTGGCCCGCCACGATCGAAGAGGCGCTCGGCACCGAACCGACGCACGACTACCCGCTGTCCCGTGCTGACGCGGAGGAACTCGTCGACTACTTCATCGACGTCTACGCCCCCTCGCGTTCCGCCCGCAACGTGCTGCGGAACTTCGAGGGCTTCATCGTCGACGGACCCGAGTATCTGACGGTGTTCGAGGGCAAGACCGGCAAGGAACTCGAGACGGTCCGCTACGAGCCGGGTCGCGGTGACGACGGCCTGCTCTGGGGCGACTACGCGATGTCGCGCATCGAGCCGGGCAACCGCGTCGATCGCTTCCTGTCGGGCGTCGCCTACCTCGACGGAAAGCGTCCGTCGGCGGTATTCGCCCGCGGCTATTACACGCGCTCGACCGTCGCGACGTACGACTGGAACGGGAAGCACCTCACGAAGCGCTGGTTCGTCGACAGTGGTCACGTCCCGATGACGAACCCGTTCAACGACGGTCCGCACGGCCGCGACGGAACCGATCCCGAGTACGGCACGCTCACGACGCAGGGCTTCCACAGCTTGAGCGCCGCCGATGTCGACGGTGACGGCAAGCAGGAGATCGTCTACGGCTCCGCGACACTCGACGACGACGGCAGCCTGCTCTACTCCTCGTTCGACACGATGCCCCCCGGCAGTGCGACGCCCGGCGAGAACGTGCGCCTCGGTCACGGTGACGCGATGCACGTCGGCGACTTCGACCCGGGCCGCCCCGGCAAGGAGATCTTCACCGTCCACGAGGGCGGCTCGTACGCCCCGTACGGGACGGCGATGCGGGATGCCGCAACGGGCGAGGTGCTCTTCGGCGCCTATTCGGGCAAGGACACCGGCCGCGGGATGGTCGGTGACGTCCGCCCGGACGTCCCGGGCATCGAGGCGTGGTCGAGCATGCCGGCGGGAACGGATGCCTCCGGCCTCCTCTCCGCGGACGGCGACGTCCTGCAGTCCACCAACCCCGGCACGAACATGTCGATCCGCTGGGCCGGCGACCTGACGACGCAGATCGTGAACGGCGCGCAGACCGTGACCCCGACGATCGACGACTGGACGCGCGGGACCCTGCTCACGGCATCCGGCACCCTCACCAACAACGGCACGAAGGGCAACCCGTCGCTGGTGGCGGACGTCCTCGGCGACTGGCGTGAGGAACTGCTCGTGCGGACGGCCGACTCGTCGGCGCTGCGCATGTACGTCTCGACCGAGCCGACCGAGCACAAGCTCTACACGCTCATGCACGACCCGCAGTATCGGGCCGAGATCGCGCGTCAGCAGACGACGTACAACCAGCCCGCGTACACGGACTTCTACCTGGCGTCCGACATGTCGTTCGCGGACGTGCCGCTGCGCTGACGGGTGACGTGAGTGGGGGCGGATGCCGGTGGCATCCACCCCCTCTTCGTGTGCGTCAGCGCGAGCGGACGAGCGCGTTCACGCGCTGCTGCCAGTCGCGCAGTTGCCACATCGGGTGGTGCGGGGCGGCGTTCGAGCAGAGGACGACGCCCCACACGCCGCGGTCGAGGGCGGTACGGATGCCGTGTTCCGCCAGCTCGCGACCGGTCTCGGACTCCTCGAACCCGCCGTGCAGCGGCGTGTAGCCGACCCAGCCCTCGCCGATCAGTGCCGGCACGCCCTGCCAGCGCGCCCACTCGGCGATCGCGATGACGCGGGACTCGATCTCGCGGTGCATCACCTCGGCGTAGCGCGGGTATTCGTCGTCGAGCCAGGCGTCCCAGGCCGCGGCATCCACCCAGTCGTAGCCGTAGATCATCTGGTCGGTGACGACCGTGGCGCGCAGCTTCCACTCGGCGGGCCGGCCGTACTCGGCGGGCGTGGGCGCATCGGCGCGCAGCAGGGCGCCCAGGTCGTCGTTCGGGAAGTCCCCGCTCCCCTCGGAACGGATGTCGATGCGCTTCTGGAGGGCGTCGAGCACCCCGTAGCTGTAGACGTGGCACTGCGCGGCCGAGAGGGTGGCGGGCAGCTGGTGCATCGCCAGGTGCGGCGGCTTGCCGATGCCCGCCGTCACGATCAGGTCGGGATGCCGCTGCTGCAGCCCTTCCAACGCGGTCGCCCCGCCGTCGGTCACCGCCGGCAGGATCGAGAAGTCGACCTCGTTGTGGATCTCGACGAGGGCGATGAGGTCGCGGGCGCCCTGTTCGTCGATCCACGCGAGCATCCGGTCCCACGCCTCCGCGAGCACCCGGTAGCGGTCCTCCAACGGCACGGCCTCGACGGCCTCGAACCACCGGGGTGACGCGGCGAACGCGCAGGACTGCTGGTACTCCCAGCTCGAGAGGATCAGCACGAGGCCGTGCCGCCGCGCGGCGGTGAGCAGCGTGGCGAGGTGTGCGCGCACGTCGATCGCGTAGCCGCCGGGGGTGTCGTACCAGCGCGTGCGCTGCCCGTAGTACCCGCCGGATGCCGCGGCTCCGAGCCCCTCGATCGTGAGGTCCCGGGAGAGGTCGTCGAGGCCCAGGTCGCCGAACAGCAGCAAGGGAGCGGCGCAGATGCGGATCGCGTTGTAGCCGAGCGACGCGGCGTCGGCGCACGCGGCATCGAGGTCGGCGTACACGTCTCCCTCGCCGGCGCGGGTGTACCAGGAGAAGTCCCACAGTGTGATCGCGAGACGGTCCGGGAGGTGTGCGGGAACGGGTCCTGTCGGTCCGTACGGGTTTTGGGGAAGGTTGCCCGACCCCAGGTAGCGATCGGTCATGCGTTCATCCTCTCGTTCGCGATGGTGCGGCCGTCGGCGGCCAGGTCGCGCAGCGCGGCGGCCTGCGTCCGGCGACGGTCGGCGGTGTCGAGATCGAACACCAGGAGCTCCGGCAGCGAGGTCGCGAAGTAGTCGACCTCGTCGGGTGCGGCCTCGATCTGTGCGGCACGCGCGTCGAGCGCATCCCAGATCGCCTCGGCGGCGGCGGTCTCGCCCAGACGTGCGTGCGCGACGCCGATCCAGAACGTCGCTTCGTCGGCGGGGCGCGGAGCGACCGCGAGCGGCGTCGCCGCACAGGCCCGCTCCCAGGCGGCGCGGACGGCCGCGTCGTCGCCCGCGAGGCGGTGCGCGTCGCCGAGGGCAACGAACCGTTCCGCCTGTGGGACGGCGGGATGCCGGCCCTCGCCGAGATTCGCGGGGGCGTCGATCCCCGCCTCGAGCAGGGCGACGGCGGCATCCGCACGGCCCGCGGCGCAGAAGCGTCGCGCCATGAGGCAGGCCGCGCGGTCGTAGGCGGCCAGCACGATCCCCTCGCCGCCCTCGAACGGGCGGAACACGCGCGTCGTCAGGATCTGCCACGCGTCGTCGACCCGGTCGGCGTCGAGCAGCAGCCCGACATGGGTGACCGCGAGGTCGTCGCGGGCGTCGAGCGCGGCGGGGTGGCGTTCCATGAGCGCAAGGCGGGTGGCGGCATGCGTTTCCGTCAACTGCGCGAGAAGGTCGCGTTCGAGGACGAGACGCGGGTCGGGGCGGTGGGCGAGCGCGGTCTCGTAGAGATCGGCTGCCTGGGCGGGGTCGCCGCCGGTGCGGACTGTCGCGAGGGCGAGGTTGCGCAGCAGGACCGGGTCGTCGCAGCCCAGGTCCCGCGCGCGCTGGAAAGCCGCGTGGGCGTCGTCGTCGCGCCCGGCGTCGAGCAGCCAGGCGCCGAGCATCGCCGCGGCGGCGGAGGACCCGGCCGCGGTGCCCGCGACGAGGGCATCGAGCTGGTCGAGCCCTGCGGGGAAGGCGCCGCCGAGGTCGAGGAGGTCGGCGGCGGCGCGCTCAGTCGCGGCCAGATCGGGGCGCCCGGCGGCATCCGCCCAGGCGGCGCGGAGGATCAGGCGGACCGGCTCGAGGTTGCCGAACCCGGCGTCGCCGGTCGCCTCGCGCTCGGTCGCGGCGAGGGCTTCGTCGAGCGCGCCGGCGCGGGCGAACTCGGCGCCGGCGTCGAGCGCGGCGCGCGGGTCCGACGGCGCCGGCCCGTCGGAGAGCAGCGCAGTGATCGGGTCGAGCGGGTCGGCGGCGACGAGATCTTCGAGCGCCGTCGCCTCGTCGTGACTCCCGAGTCGGCGCAGCGTCAACACGCGCAGACGGCGCGCCTCGGGAATCGCGTCGGCGGCGTCCGTGAGTCGGAGCGCGTCCGACGCGCGCCCGCCCGCGAGCGCGAGGCGAGCACGGGCGAGGGATGCCGGCGCCGCCCACACCGCGTTCCACGCCGCCCGCGCGAACCGCCGATCGGCCGCGTCGCGCTCGCCGAGGCGCTCGAGCGCGAGCCCGAGCAGGTAGTGCGCCTCGCCATCGCGGGGGTTCAGGTTGCGGCGGGTCTCGCGGGCGACGGCCGCGTCAAGATGTTCGCGCGCCGCGGCGTACTCGGCTCGGGCGAGGTGCCACGCGCCGAGCATCGTGCGGGCGCGGGCATCGTCGGGATCGCGCCGCAGCGCCTCGCGCAGGTAGGGGAGCGGTGACCGGGTGGGATGCCGGTACTGCACCAGATGCGCCGCCGTGAGCAGCAGCTCGTCGGTGCCCTCGATGCGTTCGGGCGCCTCGGGCGCCGTCGCGACCCAGGGCTCCGCGGGCTCGGCGTCCCGGCGCACCCACCGGACGAGGATCGCATCGTCGGCGACGACCGTGACCTCGACCGCGGTTCCGGTGACCTCGACGACGGCGGGGGTGTCAGGGCCGATCGCGACGTCCGTGATCCTCGTGTCACCGCCGTCGACCCTGACCTCGACGCGCGCCGCTCCGTGCGCACGCGTCGTGAGGACGCCGATGCGCGACCGGCCGCCCTCGGTCGTGACCGAGACCGCGGCATCCGTCGTCGCCTGCCGCACCGGACCGATGGCGTGCACGGGGAACCAGTGCTGCGAGAACGTCTTCGTCTCGCCGGGCATGAGCCACGCGAAGTCGGGCTGGTTGTCGGTGTACACCCCGGCCATGAGCTCGACGTAGGGTCCGTCGGTGTCGGTGAGCTGGTCGTCCCACGCGCGTCCGATGGGGCCGTCGCCCCACGTCCACTGCTTCTTGCCGGGCGAGATCGCGGGGTCGGCCCAGTGGACGAATCCGGCGTCGGCGGCGTGGTCGTAGCCGCCGAAGAAGCCGTCCTCGGTGTCGGTGATCATGTACGAGGTCGGCACGGGGATGTTGCTGTACACGTCGATGCGGTCGGCGCCGGGGCGCTCGGCGGCGAGGGCGGGATAGTCGACGCCGTAGTACGCCCGGTCGGCGTGCGGGAACGCGGTGATCGCGCGGCGGGCGTGGTCGGCGACGAAGCGGACGTCGTCGGGAAAGAACGACTGGTACTGCTCGTGGGAACGCGCGGCGACGTTCGCCCACCACAGGAAGGTCTGCGGCACGTCGGTGCAGTTGTGCAGGCGCACGTCGAGCTCGATGAGTGAGGATCCGGGGCGCAGCCGCACGCCGTGGACTCCCCGCATCCGCTGCAGGGGATCGAGGTCGCTGTGCCAGACGATCGCGCTGCCGTCGTCCTCGCGCTCGATGCGGCTGTCGACGGGGAGGAACGTGGCGGGGCGATGGTGCTGGGGCCAGTTGAACTCGACGCCGCCCGAGATCCACGGGCCGGCGAGGCCGACGAGGGCGGGCTTGATGACGTTGTTCCGGTAGAAGAAGTCGTAGCCCGCGACCTTGTCGTACCCGATGTGGATGCGTCCGCCGAGCTCGGGCAGCAGCATCAGCCGGACGTACGCGTTCTCGAGGTGGATCGCCCGCCACACCCGCGGCTGCTTCTCGTGCGAGATGGATTCGATCATCGGCAGCGGATACACCCGCCCGCTCGAGCCCTGGTACACGCGCCGGTCGAGGAACGCCGGGTACGGATCGGGGTCGCCCGGCTCGTAGGTGTCGATGACGGCGTCTTCGGACCAGCACGCGACCCCGCCGACCGCGAGCAGAGCCTGCTGGTCGGCGGGGGCATCGGGGAGCAGGATGCGGCTGGGCGCGGCGTCGGGCATGGGGCGAATCTATGCGGGGCGGCGAGCTCGGGCCATGGGTTCGCGTGCGGTCGACATGGACGATTCGACGATGCGGTGCGGCAGGATGAAGGGATGCAGCGCGCGGACGGGTTCGAGCGGCAGCGGCTGAGCGTCGTGCCGCGTCCCGTCGTCGAGGCAGCCCTCGCCAAGCCGGTGACCCGGCGGATGGTGGTGACGGATGCCGGGTACTTTCCACGCGCGGCGGGCCACGGCCGGCATCGCCCTATGGGTGCTCCCGAGACGATCGTCATCGTCTGCGTGTCGGGGGCCGGATGGGTCGAGGCGGGCGGTCAACGGACGCGCGTCGGGTCGGCGACGGCGATCGCCATCCCTGGGGATGTGCCCCATTCCTACGGAGCGGATGCCGCGGATCCCTGGACGATCTGGTGGTGCCACGTGCGCGGTTCGGACGTGCCGGAGCTGGTCGAGGCCGCGGGGGTGTCCGCGGACCGCGTGGTGCTGCCGCTGCGCGCCGTCGAGCGGGCGACCGCCCTGCTCGACGAGATCTCGACCTCGCTGGCGCGAGACACGACGCCCGCGCGGATGGTCGCGGCATCCGGGATGGCGTGGCGGTTGTTCACGCAGCTCGCGGTCGACCGGCTGCTACCGGAGCATGGGACGCCCGTCGAGCGGGCGCTGCGCTACCTCGAGGAGCGCATCGACGGCACGGTGCACGTGGGAGAGCTCGCGGCGATGGTCGGTGTGTCGCCCTCGCACCTCGCCGCCCTGTTCCGCGATGCGACCGGCGGCGGGGTCATCGCGCACCACCTCGCACTGAAGATGGCGCATGCCCGGCACCTGCTCGATACGACCGACCTGCCCGTCGCGGAGGTCGCGCGCCGCGTCGGCATGGACGATGCGTTCTACTTCTCGCGCAGGTTCCGCGTCGCCCACGGAGTGTCCCCGACGGCGTACCGCGGGCAGGGGAAGGGGTGATCGGTCCAATTTCGCGAGCGCAGTCGTCGTCTGAGCAGGCCGCCGATGCTAGTGGGTGCCGTCGAGAATGAGTCGGGTTGCTTCATCCGCTGCGTCCCATTGAGGGAAGTGGCCGCAGCGGTCGAACCAGTGCAGTACGGCGTCCGGGAACAGTTCTGTGGCTCGAGAGGCCTGACGGGGTACCGTCACCAGATCACGCCGCCCCCACCCGATTGTGACCCGGCCAGGTACCGAACCGGCCGGGGCGCCCTGTTGCTTGGGTCCTTTTGTGAGGGCGTTCATGGCGGCCCCGGTCGACGGCGAATCGGCCAGTCCGCGCACGTCCGGCAGTACGGTCTCGGGCGAGAGGGCCCACGGCCGCGCCGACAACTGCGCCAGCAGCAGAGTCCGTCCGACGGGGTTGCCCAGCAGGGCCGGCAACGCGCCTCGCAGCGCTCTGACCAGAGTGATCGAGGGCCGCAACGTGGCGCCGAAGACGACGAGCTCGCGGTGGCTCCAGAAGCCGCCCGGGTCCAACGCCACAGCGTCACCGCCGACCCCTCGCCGCGCGAGCTCGAGCACGATTCGGCCGCCCATCGACTGGCCTGCGGTCGAAACCCCGTCCAGCCCCTGCTCGCGGATGAAGTCCGCGACAGAGTCGGTCAACGTGGCGATCGAGACCTCACCGGCCAAGGCCGGAGTCTCACCGAACCCGGGTAAGTCGACGGCGATGACCTCACGATGTTCCGCCAGTTGGTCGAGGATCGGGGCCCAAGACCGCCACCCTGCACCCAGGCCGTGTACGAGTAGCAGAGGGCTGCCGTTCCCGCGTCGAATGTGGTTCAGCGTCACCCACGCAACGCTATCCCGCGCGGGTCTAGGGAGGGCCGGATCGCCAGAAGCAGCCATCGCCCCTGCGTGTGCGTGCGTTCGATCCGCATCCGCGTTTCCATGGTCGCGAGTTCGGCCCGCTTCGGAGAGTCCTGTCCACGGTGGCAGCGAGGGCGACCGTTGCCGACGACATGCCTGGACGATCCGACGGCGTCGCCGCGCCACGTCGGCTCGCGCTCCTAGGCTCGGACCCGTCCCCGCCCCCGTTGGAGTCCCGATGACGCGCGTCCACGCCCTCACCGTCCGCCCGCCCGCCGCGATCGAGCTCGCGGACATCCGCCCATCGGCGGGTGATGACTCCGGCGTCGAGGTGACGGTCCAGTCCGTTCGACAGGACGGCATCCCGGTCGTCCCGATCACCGGCGAGATCCACTACTCCCGCATCCCCCGCGAGAAGTGGATGCCGGTGCTCACCGCCGCCCGCGCCGGCGGCCTCACCCACGTGTCGACCTACGTCCTCTGGAACCACCACGAGCCGGAGCGCGGACGGCCGGACTTCACCGGCGGACTCGACGTGCGCGCCTTCCTTGAGACAGCGCGCGACGCCGGTCTCGGGCTCATCCTGCGGATCGGCCCGTACGCCCACGCCGAGGCGCGCCACGGCGGTCTGCCCGACTGGCTCGTGGACTCGGGGCTTCCGCTCCGCACCAACGACCCGGCCTACCTCGGCGAAGTCGAGCGGTGGTACGCCCTGCTGGCCGAGCAGGTCAGCGGCATGCCGCTGTTCTCGATCCAGGTCGACAACGAGCTGTACGACGGTGCCGATCACCTCACCCGGCTGCGCGAGATGGCGGAGCGGCTCGGCCTGCGCGCGCCGATCTGGACGGCGACCGGATGGGGGGGAGCCCAGCTGCCGGACGGATTCCTGCCGGTCTACGGCGGATACCCCGAGTCGTTCTGGGTCGACGCCGACGTCGAGCCCGACCTGCGCAGCCATGCGAACTTCTACCCGTCGCCGCGGCGCGACGACGACTCGATCGGCGCCGACCACCGCGCCGGCGAGCCCGTCGCCGAAGCGGTGCGGGCGCCGCATCCGTTCACGACCTGCGAGCTCGGGTCGGGTATGACCTCGGCGTACCACCGCCGTCTCGACGTGCCGGCCGCCGATGTCGCGGCCCTCGCGATGGCCAAGCTCGCCTCGGGCAGCGTCTGGCAGGGGTACTACATGTACGCCGACGGCCGGAATCCGCGCCGCGGGCTGCAGGAGTCGCACGCCGCGGCCGGACCGAACGACTTTCCCGAGATCGCCTACGACTTCGGTGCACCGGTCCAGGTCGACGGCGCGACGCGGCCGAGCTGGGCGGCGCTCCGCCGGCAGCACCTCATGCTCGCGCGGTGGGGTGCGGCGCTCGCCGCCATGCCCGCCTTCTTCGCCGAGGACGCCGCCGACTCGCCCGACCTCACCGGGCTGCGCTGGTCGGTCCGCTCGGACGGGCGACGCGGATTCGTGTTCGTCGTGAACCGGCATCCTGGAATCGACCTCCCTCGACATGAAGGCGTGCGGTTCGAGGTCGGCGACACCGCCTTCCCCGAGGTCGACATCCCGTCGGGCGCGGTCTTCGCCTGGCCGTTCGGGATGCCGCTCGGCGACGCGACCGTGCACTGGCTCACCGCGCAACCGGTGACCGAGGTGCTGTGGCGCGGAGCGCCGCTGCTGGTCGCGGCGGCGACCGACGGCATCCCGCCTCAGCTCTCAGCCGACGCGGACGTCACGGAGATCGCCGCGGACCGCGGGCGCATGTGGGAGCTGACGCGCGACGGAGGGGTGGTCTCGCGGGTGCTCGTCCTCGACGAAGCGGGTGCCGATGCGATCGCGGTCGCCGGCGGGCGGGTCGTCTGGGCGCCCGGCGCGGTCGTGACCGACGACGGTGAGGTCACGTTCGCGGGCGGTGTGGCGGCGTCCCCACGTCTCGAGGTGCTCGACGACGGCGGGTGGGTGGCAGTCGAGGTCGAGCCTGGACATGCCGCGGAGGTCGCGGTGACGCTCGAACGGTCCGCCGGGGCGACCCCGTCCGGTGCCGAGCGGGGCGGTCGCGCGTCGATCCCGGCGGAGTGGGATGCCGCCGCGATCGTGACGATCGCGGTCGACCCGGCCGACGAGCGCACGGTGCGCCTGAAGTGGATCGGCGATGTCGCCCGCGCGTGGGCCGCCGACCGGCTCGTCTCCGACGCTCTGTGGACCGGGCGCCCCTGGCGCATCCCGGCACACCTTCGCGGCGACGCGACCGAGCTGCGGATCGAGATCCTGCCCGGGCCGCCGTCCGGGCGCGTGCGCTTCCCCTGTCAGGCGCACGTCGGGGCGGGGATCACGCGCGCGGAGCTCGAGCCGCGCGCGAGCGTGCGTATCTGACGCGTTCCTCGACAGCGCTGTCTGGTGCCGAAAGCGCACCGGCGGCCCGGTTTACAGGGGGGCGCTCTGGGCACGAGGGGGCGCTCTCGCGCGTGTGCGGCGCGGGCCGGTGCAGGATCGCGCGCGGGGAGCCCCAGTATCGAGCGCGCGGGTAGCGTCGCGAGACTCAGTCGCGAGAGCGCCGCCTGTTGCCGAGAGCGCTGCAGGATGCCGGGCACGTCAGGGCGCTCTCGGCACAACGGGACGCTCTCGCGGGCTGAGTCACACCCCTCAGCGCGCGGAAACCACCGCGTTGTCGATTGCGTCGAGGTCGACGCCGGGGCGCGAGACGGCGTTCGTGAGCAGCACCCACGCGATCCCCGCACCGGGGTGCACCCAGAACTCGGTGCCCGCCCAGCCGCCGTGGCCGTAGACGTCCTGGTCGATGAGGCCGGGCGCGCGCGTGCGGAGGTTCCACGTGAACCCCCAGTCCTGACCGCGGTCCGCGGTGTAGGGCTCGAGTCGCGGGATGTCGCCCGTCAACGGCCGCCGCATCATCGCCAGCGTTGCCGGCTGCAGGCTGCCGCCGGTCGCCCCGCCCCCGATCCGCAGCAGCTCTGAGCCCAGTCGCAGCAGGTCGTCCGCCCGGCCGACGAGACCCGCCCCCGGATGCCGCACCGCGGCGAACCGCGCCATGTCGACGCCCGAGGCCGCGGCGTCGACGACCTCGATCGAGCCGGCGTGATCGAGGCTGAGCCCGTCGGCGCCGATCTCCGCCGCCCAGTCCGCCACGGCATCCGCCCACTCGCGACCAGTCGCGTGCTCGACGAGCGCCGCGACGCCCTCGAACGCGAGCGACGAGTAGCGCGACGCCGTGCCCGCCGCGAAGTCCCGCCCGCGCGTGATCAGCTCGGTCCGGAGCGGCGTCACAGGGTCGAGCGGCGGCTCCGCGATCCCCGCGGTGTGCGACACGAGATGGCGCAGCAGCACGACGTCGTCCCGTCCTGCGCCGAACTCGGGCACCGCGCCGCGCAGCGGCGTCTCGGCCGTCAGCAGCCCGCGCTCGATCGCCCGCGCCGCCGCGATCCCCAGCAGGGGCTTCGTGATCGAGAAGAGCGGGTACCGATCGGATGCCGCGGCCCCGAAGCCCTCGAGCGCAACCGTCCCCTCGGCCGTGGCCACACCGAGCACGGCCGACGGCAGCCGGCCGGCATCGACGTGCCCGCCGACGAGGTCGAACGCCGCGCTCATGCGGACGGCACCTGCAGAACGCCGTTGCGGCGGTGCGGCAGTCGAGCCAGCGACGCGTCGCGGAGCGCCTCGGGCAGCAGCGCGTCGGGCGCGTCCTGGAACGCGACCGGCCGCAAGAACCGGCGGATCGCCGTCGCGCCGACGGAGGTGTGGAGCGACGTCGTCGCGGGCCACGGTCCGCCGTGCTGCTGCGACCACGTCACGGCGACGCCGGTCGGCCAGCCCGCGAACAGTACGCGTCCGGCGCGCAGCTGCAGCAGTTCGAGCACCTCGGCGACATCCTCGCCCGCCTCGCTGTGCAGGGTCGCGGTGAGGCTTCCCGGCACGGCGCGCACCGCGCGGAGCAGCTCGGCCTGGTCGCTGTAGCGGACGAGCAGCGTGACCGGGCCGAAGACCTCGGCGATGAGCGTCTCGGGGCGCTCGGCGACCGCCGCGGCATCCGTCGTCAACACCACGGGGCGGGCGCCGTCGGGCATCTCGGCGCCCTGGGCGAGCACCTCGACCGACGGGTCGGCCTCGAGGTCGCGGATGCCGTCGGGGAACGCGGTCGTGATGCGCTCGGTGAGGAGCGGTCCACCGGCAGCGCCGGCGACCGCGTCGGCCACGAGCTGCTCGATGCCGGCATCCCGCGGGATGAAGACGACACCCGGCTTCGTGCAGAACTGACCGGCGCCGAGCGTGAACGAGCCGACCAGGCCCGTCGCGAGCGACTCACCGCGCGCGGCGGCCGCGCCGGTCGTGACGACGACGGGGTTCACGCTGCCGAGCTCGCCGTAGAACGGGATCGGGTCGGGCCGTCCGTTCGCGAGGTCGAACAGTGCGCGTCCGCCCGAGAGCGACCCGGTGAACCCGGCCGCCTGGATGACGGGGTGCTGCACGAGCGCGTTCCCGGCCTCGCGGCCCTCGATGAGGGCGAGCGATCCGTCGGGCGCGCCCGCGGCGCGGAGCGCCTCGATCGCGATCGTGGCGGTGCGCTCCGACAGCTCAGGGTGGCCGGAGTGCGCCTTCACGATGACGGGGTTGCCCGCCGCCCACGCCGAGGCGGTGTCGCCGCCGCAGACCGAGAACGCGAACGGGAAGTTGGATGCCGAGAACACGGCGACCGGGCCGACGCCGACCAGCAGGCGACGCAGCTCGGGGCGGGGCGGGGTTGCGACGGCATCCGCGTCGTCGACCGTCAGCTCGAGGTAGGAACCCTCGCGGACGACCGAGGCGAACAGACGCAGCTGACCGGTCGTGCGGCCGACCTCGCCGCGCAGGCGCACGGCGCCGAGGCGCGTCTCGCGGTCGGCGATCGCAACGAGCTCGTCGGCGTTCGCGTCGAGCGCGTCGGCGACGGCGCTCAGCCAGCGGGCGCGATCGTCGGCGGACGACGTGCGCCAGATCGGCGCGGCGGCCGCCGCGGCGTCGGTGAGGCGGGTGAGCTCTTCGGGTGACGTGGTCATCACAGTCCTTCCGGGTGGGTGAAGCGCAGTCCGAGACCCTCGTGGGGCACCTCGGTCAGGGTTCCGTCGACGATGGCGACGGGGGAGGGGCCCTCGAGCGCACCGAGAGCACCGAACGCGGCGTCCTCGATGTCCTCGACGAGGACCTCCTGCGGCAGGACCAGCGCGAGCTGGCCCGACAGTTCGGGCAACAGGTGGGGGTGCAGGTCTATGCCCACAGCGTGCGCGTCGCCCGCGATCTCGAGGAACGGCGTGATCCCGCCGACGCGGACGATGTTCGGCTGCACGACCTGCGCCGCGCCCGAGCGCACGAAGTCGTCGAAGCGGTAGCGGGTGTGCACGTTCTCGCCGAGGGCGATCGGTACTCCCGATCCGCCCCGCAGGCGCCTCGCGAGCTCGATGTGCCCGGCGAGGTCGTCGGCGCGCAGCGGCTCTTCGATCCAGGCGATATCGGATGCCGCGAGTGCCTCGACGGCGGTCGTCGCCCGGTCGAGGTCCCACCGCTGGTTCGCGTCGACCATGAGTGCGCGGTCGGTTCCGATGACGTCACGCACCGCGGCGACGCGCGCGACGTCGCGGGCGAGGTCGGGGCTGCCGACCTTCATCTTCACGGCGCCGAAGCCGGCATCGACCCAGCGCCGCGCCTGGGCGAGCAGGTCGTCGAGCTCGTAGTGCAGGTTGATGCCGCTGCCGTAGGAGCGCACCGAGTCGCGACGGCGACCGATCGAGGTCGACACCGAGATGCCGGCCGCGCGGGCCGCGGCATCCCACAGTGCGAGGTCGAGACCCGCGATCGCGATCGTCGTGAGGCCGCCGCCACCCGCCTCGTGCAGGTGGCGCCACAGCTCGGGCCAGACCTCCGCCGGCTCGGCCGAGCGGCCGACGGCGAAGGCGGGGATGTCGTGCTGCAGCAGCGCGAGAACCGCCTCGGCGCCGATCTGCGGAGTCCACGAGAAACCCCACCCCTCGGCGCCGTCCGACCGCACGACGTGGGTCGCGATGACGCCGACCGACGTGACGTCGGCGGCCCACGGGCGCGTCAGCGGCACCCGGATCAGCCGGGCGCCGAACGAGGCGATAGTGGTCACAGCAGTGCGCGGCCCGCGGCGAGGATCTCGGCCAGACGGGCCTCCTGCGCCGGGGTCGGGTCGACCAGCGGAGCGCGGACGGAGCCGACCGGCAGCCCTTCGAGACGCAGACCCGCCTTGATGAGCGAGACGCCGAACCCGGGGGTCTCGTCGCGGAGCGCGACGAGCGGCGCATAGAAGCCGTCGAGGATCGCCATGCGACGCGCCTCGTCACCGTCGACGTACGCGCGGTAGTAGGCGTTCGCGACCTCCGGGATCATCGCGAAGGCGGCCGACGAGTACAGCGGCACGCCGATCCCGCGGTACGCGCCCTGCGTGAGCTCTGCGGTCAGCAGGCCGTTGAAGAACGCGAAGTCCTCACGGCCGGCATCCGCGACCGCCCGCACGATCAGTTGCGTGGCGCCGATGTCGCCGATGCCGTCCTTGAAGCCGACGACCTTCGGGTTCGCGGCGAGCGTGCGGATCGACTCGGTCGTGAACGCCGCCGACCCGCGGTGGTAGACGATGACGGGCAGATCGGATGCCGCGGCGATCGCCTCGACGTAGGCGATGAGCCCGCGCTGCGGGGCCCCCACGAGGTACGGCGGCAGGACGAGCAGGCCGTCGGCACCGGCATCGGCCGCGGAGCGCGCGACCTCGATCGCGTGGCCCAGAGGGCCGCCGGCTCCGGCGATGACGGGGACGCGACCGGCGACCGCGTCGACCGCGGTGCGGACCACGAGCGCCAACTCGCTGGCGGACAGGGCGTGGAACTCGCCCGTGCCGCACGCGGGGAAGACGCCGCCGGCACCGGCATCCACTCCTGCGGTGACGTGCTGGGTCAGGAGGTCGGTCTCGACGCGGTCCGCCGAGTCGAACGGGGTGACGGGGAAGAAGAGGATGCCGCGGAAGTTCATACCGGCACGTCCTTTCGATCGGAGACGGCGTTCAGGGAGGAGGAGGTGAGTTCGGTCCGCCACGAGTGCTGCGGCCGCCAGCCGAGCACGCGCGCCGCCTTCGCGTTCGAGAACGCGGGCGAGGTGCCGGTGAGGGCGCGGGCGAGGTCGTCGGTCCCGGGGACGAAGCGCGGCAGGAGCTCGGCCAGGGGGGCGTCGGCCAGCGCATCGTCGGCGCCGACGAAGAACACCTCGGCGTTCGGGATGTCGGGGAGCGCCCCCAGCAGCAGATCGGTGAACGATGCGACGTCGCGGGCGTCGACGTAGTTGAAGAGGGCCGGAGCCGACAGTGCGGGATCGGCGATCCGCTCGGCGACCGTGTGGCCCTGCTGGGTCGGGGCCCCCGCCCATTCCTCGGGCGCGATGACGTAGCAGGGGCGGAACGTCGCGTAGCGGACGTCGTCGCCGGTGCGCCGGTGCAGCATCGACACGGTCTGCTCGATCATGAGCTTCGACAGCGCGTACGCGTTCCACGGCCGCGGCGTCGATGTCTCGTCGAGCGGCAGGGACTCGGGCAGCCAGCCCGACGGGTTGCCGTAACCGAGCACGGTGGGGCTGGAGGCCGCGACGATGCGTCCGATGCCGGCATCCACCGCTCCGCCGAGGACCGAGACGGCGAGACCGGTGTTCGTCCGCATGATCACGTCTTCGGGGGCGCTGAACGGCACGGCGATCGCGGCGAGGTGGACGAGCGAGTCGGCCTTCGCGCGCACGAGCGTCTCGGCCGTCGCTGCCGCGTCGAGCAGGTCGATCGAGATCTGCTCGACGCCGTCGATGCGGAGGTCGTCGGACGGTGCGCGATCGAGCGAGACGACCTCGTGCCCGAATGCGGCGAGCCCGGCGACGAGGTTGCGCCCCAGCCGGCCGGAGCCGCCGGTGACGACGATGCGGCTCATCGAGGAATCCGCGGTGTCGAGTCGCGGAGGATCGCGACGCCGAGGTCGGCGACCTGCACGGGCATGCCCGTCTCGAGCGAGCGGTTGCCGGCGATGCCGACGGCGATCGAACGGACGCCGTCGGTCCAGTCGGCCGGGCGCCCCAGCGGGTCGTCCACGGGGCCCGCGAAGACGTCGGCCAGGAGCAGGGCGTCGCCGCCGCCGTGGGCGGATTCGCCCGAGACGATCGGGACCTCGACGGCTTCCTCCCAGTGCCGCTGCACGAGCAGGCGCTCGCCCATGGGGCGGAGGCTCGAGTGGGCGGCATCCTGCACCGCACTCGGGTCGACCACCGGGTGCAGCCCGTCGCCGACGAGGACGGCGCCCCGCTCGACGACCTCGAGCTCGGCGCGGCCCTCGGTGCCGTTGATCGCGACGCGGTAGCCCTCCCAGGGGGCATGGGCGTTCAGCGAGTACGACAGGGTCGCGCCGTCCGAGTAGTCGACGACGAGGGCGAGGTTGTCCTCGATCGTGATGCCGGGACCGAACACGTCGCGGTCGCGGACGTAGCCGTCGTGCTGCTCGGCCTCGAGGTACAGCGCGCGCAGGCGCTCGTCGCCGCGCAGGTCGAGCTCGAACGGGTCGCGGTCGCCGTCGTGCGTGCCGCGGTCAGGGCGGTCGCCGAGGCCGCGGGCGGCGGCGTTCTCGGCGCCGTAGAAGCGGAGGGCTCCCGAGGCGAAGACGCGGCGCGGGCGCTGCCCGATCCACCAGTTGACGAGGTCGAAGTGGTGGCTGGACTTGTGGACGAGGAGCCCGCCGGAGTGCTCCTTCTCGCGGTGCCAGCGGCGGAAGTAGTCCGCGCCGTGCTGCGTGTCGAGCAT
The DNA here is from genome assembly GCF_040676205.1 of Microbacterium sp. LMI1x-1-1.1. NCBI lineage: Bacteria > Bacillati > Actinomycetota > Actinomycetes > Micrococcales > Microbacteriaceae > Microbacterium > Microbacterium sp. LMI1x-1-1.1. Next base: position 262,743 of record NZ_JBEGHM010000001.1, on the reverse strand, counting down.
CCAGGAGAAGTCGATGGAGGTGACGCGACCGATCCGGCCCTCGGCGATGACCTGGCGGAGGGCGGTGTTGCGCGGCGCGTACCGGTAGTTGAAGGTCAGGACGACCGATCGCCCCGTGCGCTCGGCGGCCGCCTCGATCGCGGCGGCGCTGGCCGCGTCGATGGTGAGGGGCTTCTCGACGACGACGTCGGCCCCGCCATCCATCGATCGGACGATCAGCTCGGCGTGCAGGTCGTCCCGCGCGGTCACGATGACCCGCTCGATGCGCTCGGCGCGGATCATCTCCTCGAGCTGGTCGGGCTGCCAGGTGCTCGGAGCGGCGAGGCCGTGGTCGACGAGGCGGTCGACGTAGAACTGTGCGCGGGTCGGGTTCGGCTCGCAAATCGCGACGAGGTCGGCGCGGTCGCGGTAGTCGTCGGCGATGGCGTCCACGTACATCTGTGCGCGGTGGCCTGCGCCGACGAGGGCGTACCGGGTGGTCATGGCTCTCCTTCGTGCCGGACTCCTCCGAGCCGGGAAACGGGCTCAGGAAACGTTTTCTCAGACGGTAGCACGGATGCCGCCGGCTCCGCGAGGAATGTTCTCGAGGGAAAGTGGATCGTTTCAGTCGCGCGATTCAGCGCCTGGGCGCGGCAGTCGTTCCGCGGAGGATGACCTCGGGGACGACGGTGTGCGTGGCGTCGGGCGTCTCGCCCTGCAGCAGGGCGCGGAGTGCTCGCCAGGCGAGGGCGCCGAGCTCCGCCGTCGGGACGGCGGCGGTCGTCAGCCCGGGGGAGGTGTAGCGCGCGAAGGGGATGTCGTCGAAGCCCGCGATCGACAGATCGCCGGGCACGGTCAGACCGCGCTCGGTGGCGGCGCTGAGGAGGCCCATGGCGGACAGGTCGTTGAAGGCGAGGACGGCGGTCGCGCCCGAGTCGAGGACGGCGTCGAGCGAGTCGGCGCCGGCCGCGAAGTCGACACCCGCCGGGATCTCGAAGATCTCGCACCCGTCGAGGGTCGCGCGGGCGTCGTCGAGTGCGGCGAGGCGCTGCGCGTTCGAGGCGCTCCGCTTGGCGCCGGCGAGGTAGGCGATGCGGCGGTGGCCGAGACCGTAGAGGTGGTCGATGACCTCGCGGAGCGGGGTGCGGTAGTCGGCCGCGACGCTGGGGGCGTCGCCGGCGCGGTTCACGAGCACGACGGGCGCCACCTCGGCGAGGACCTCGGCGAGGGCGGCATCCGACATGCGGGGAGCGCAGAGCACGAGACCGTCGGAGCGGCGGCGGGACTCGAGGGCGAGCAGGCGCTCCTGGTCTTCGTGCTCGTCGGAGTCGGCGACGAGCACGTGGTAGCCGTCTGCGACGGCGGCGCGACTGAGGCCGCGGAGCATGCCCTGGAACGTCGGGTTCGAGAGGTCGGGCACGACGACCGAGATCGTCTGGGTCTTGCCGAGGACGAGGCTGCGGGCGAGCGGGTTGGCGGAGTAGCCGAGTTCGGTGGCCGACGTGCGGACCCGTTCGGCGAGAGCCGGATCGACGGTCGCGTTGCCGTTCATCACGCGGGAGACGGTGGCCAGCGAGACGCCGGCGTGCTTGGCCACGTCGGTGATCGTGGTCTGCTTCTGCCCTGCCATCGGCTCCCCTTCGCGCCTTCCGGCGTGCGCCGTGCGTGCGCCAGTCTGGCCATACTATGCGAGGAAACGTTTTATGACGGGAGACGACGATGTCCGGATCTGCTGCTGACCGAGCCGCGAAACGTGAGCGGATGGCTGGTGTGCGGCGGGATGCCGGGGGTCGCCCACTCGTGCTCTCGTCGCACGAAGCGCTCGCCTGGTACCTCGAGGGCGCCCGCACGCATGTCTCCCTCGCCGGCCCGCCGGTGTTGGCGGTTCGCGTCGACGATGACGGAGACACACTGTTCGTGAGCGCGAACGAGGCCGACCGCCTGATCGCCGAGGAGCTGCTGCCCGAGGATGCCGACCGCCTCGTCCGTGTGCCGTGGCACCAGCCCGTGCTCGAGGCCGCAGGTGCCGGTCTCGGCGAGGTCGATGTCACAGCCGCGCTGCGCGCCGCGCGCGCATCGCTGCTTCCCGCCGAGGCCGATCGGTACCGCGCGCTCGGGCGCGAGACGGCGGAGGTGCTGACGGCGGTCGCCCGCGGACTGAGTGCGTCTTCGACCGAGCGCTCGGCCGCGGCTGCGCTCGCCGAGGGGCTCGTGGCGCGGGGCATCGATCCGCTCGTGATCCTGGTCGCGGGGGAGGAGCGGCTGCCGCACCGGCATCCGCTCCCCACCGACGGGGCGCTCGGGCGTCGGGCGATGCTCGTCGTCTGCGGGCGGCGGCACGGCCTGATCGCCAACGCGACCCGGTGGGTCGGCGAGGCAGGGGTCGACGATGACCGCATCCTCGAGGTCGAGGCGGCGTTCTTCGCCGCGACCCGCCCGGGCGCCCGGTTGAACGACGTCTTCGCCGCCGGGACCGCCGGGTACGCGGCATCCGGGTTCGACGCGCACGAGTGGACGAAGCACCACCAGGGCGGACCGACCGGGTACGCCGGGCGCGACCCCCGCGCGACCACGCTGACGACGGATGCCGTGGTCTCGTCGCACGCGTTCGCGTGGAACCCGAGCGCCCCGGGCGCGAAGGTCGAGGACACCGTGCTCGTGACGGAGTCGGGTATCGAGGTGCTGACGGTCGACCGCGCGTGGCCGACCGTGGAGTTCGGCGGGGTGCGGCGGCCGATGGCGCGGGCGTTCGGCTGACGCGCCGCGCTCGGATTCGGAGACGTCTATGGCGTTGATCCTGCATTCCCGCACGGGCGCCCGCATCGTGGACGGGTCTCCACCCTCGACACGGCGCAGGGGTCCATCGATATCTCCGCCTTCGGCGGCTCGGCTGCGCTGCGCGAGCTGCACGTGGCGGAGAACCTGCCGCCGCGAGGCGTCCCGGCCGTGCTGGCGGGCGCACCCCACGCGACCGTGCATGTCGCTCGTGATTTCCATGACGCACCCGACGGAGCGGAGCGGGTCCACCGCATCGCGGTCCCGATCAAGAAGCCCCGCGCCACGCGCTGACGTGAGGGCCCGCTCGAGATGAATGAACTCTCATTCTCGGGATGTGGATAGGGGTCGTTTTCGGCTGATTCTGCCGGGGACGATGTCGGAGGTTGGTGGCAGAGTGCAGGTATGACGGAAGCGATGGAAACCCCCGGTGGCGAGGCATATATCGCTGCCATCGCGGGGATCGTCGCGGACGTCGAGACGGTGGGTCGGCAGATCGCTGCGGGGCAGATCGCGGAGCTTCGCGTGCTCGCCGCGGCGGGACGGTTGGCGGAGGCGCAGAGCGCTCACGCGGACGCGAACGTCCTCCTGCACGACATGGCACTGAGGTCGATCGCTGCAGAAGTCGCCGGGGCAATGCGGATGACCGACCGGACGGTGCAACGCCGGATCGGTGAAGCACGGGTGACCATCGAGGGATTCCCGGCCGCGGTCGCCGCGTGGGAAGCGGGGCGGATCGTCCGCGGACACGTCTCGGCGATCGTGGACGCCGGGGTGAACCTGCCCGCCGAGTTGTGGGCGGAGTTCGAGAAGGTCGCGATCGAACGGTGCGAACGAGACACCCCGAACCGGGTGCGGGGTGAGTTGGAGATCCTCGCGCACCGGATGCACCCGCGATCCTTCGCGGAGAGGCACGAAGAGGCGGCCGCGGGACGTTGCGTCCGGTTGGTCGCCGGCCGGGATGGGATGAGCGACCTGATCGCGACCCTCCCCACCGTGATCGCCGAGGGGATCCACGATCGACTCACCCAACAGGCGCGCGCGATCATCGACACGCGAGGCGAGCGTGCGGCGACCTCCGATGTGATCGCGACCGATGGCCGCTCGACGGACCAGGTCCGGGCTGACGTGTTCTCAGACCTGCTCCTCGCGGGCATCCCGGCGTTGGACGACACCCGGGACACCGCGGCTGGGCCGCTGGGCGCGATCCGCGCACGCGTGCAAGTGCTGATCCCCGCCGCGACACTCACCGGTGCAGATGACGGGCCCTGCGATCTCTCGGGGCGCTCACCGATCGACCCGGTCACCGCTCGCACGCTCGCCGGTGAAACCGGAGTCTGGGAGCGTCTGCTGCACGACCCCGTCACCGGGGTCACCGTCGCGACGGACTCGTACCGTGTCCCGTCGGGGATGCGCAGGTTCCTGCAAGCTCGGGATCAGCACTGCCGGTTCCCCGGATGCCGGGTCGCCGCCATCCGCTGCGAAGTAGACCACACGCATGATCACGCGCTCGGCGGCAAGACAGAACTCTCGAACCTGGCCCACTTGTGCCAGAGACACCATTCGATGAAGCAGTTCACGGCCTGGAAAGTCCGACAACTCCAGGGTGGTGTCCTCGAATGGACCTCACCCCTCGGCAGGACCTACAGAGAAGACGCACCCACTCCGGCCGTCGCCTTCACCTCTGCCACCGCAAACCCCGGAGACCCGGCGCCCTTCTGATCCGGGCCTCCGGCGGTCAGGTCGGCGCGTCAGCTCCGCGCCCGCGCGTCAGTGCTTCAGCTCCGCCCCGTCACGCGGCTGCGCGCCGGCGCGCCATGAGGGCTCCGACACCGACCGCGATCGCGACGACGCCGGCGAGCCCGAGCCAGAAGACGTCCGGGGCGAAGAGGTTGCCCGCGGTGCCCTCCCGGTCGACGCGGTCCATTTGCGCGTAGAGGTTCACCTGCGCGAGCACGACGATCGCGAGGCCGCCCAGGATGAGGGCAGTGCCGACGGTGAGACGCATCAGGATCTCCTCCGGAACGTGGCTGATGCTCCTCACCGTACGACCATCTCGGTCACGCCGTGAAGGTCGACCCCTTCGCCGGCTGATCGCCGTCGCGCCGCTCGATCGCCCGCAGGCTCTTCGCCACGAACCGCGCGATGCGACGCGCGCCCTCCACGCGGAAGTGCGTGTCGTCGACGAGGCCGTCCGGCCACGCGGCGGTCTCGCCCGGCGCGTAGTGCGACAGCAGACGAGCGGATGCCTCGTCCCCCAGGTCCTCGTAGAGCCAGGTCGTGAACGCCGTGAGGTCGATGAGGTCGACGCCTTCGCCCGCGGCGAGGTCACGGGCGGCGTTCGGGTAGTCGCCGTGCGTCGGCGTGACGCGCTCGCCCTCGAACCACCGCCGCTCGCAAGAGGTGCACAGCACCGGGCGGGCACCGCGGTCGCGCACGTCCGCGACCATCCGCCGCAACCGCTCGGTGTACCCACCGCGCGAGGCGAGCACCTCCGGCTGCTTCTGGTCGTTGTGCCCGAACTGGATGACGACGATGTCGCCGGGGGCGACACCGGACAGCAGCGCATCCCACGTCCCGCTGGCGAGGAACGATTCGGTCGTCGCCCCTCCGAACGCATGGTTGCGCACCGGATCAAGCGTGAACTCGCCGAGGCATTCGCCCCAGCCCGCCATCGGTTCCTCACCCGCCCTCATGGGCGCGACGGTCGAGTCTCCTGCCAGGTGATAGGTCATCCGCATCCTCCGATGGTCCGGGACATGGCGATGCGGCGGCCGGATGATCCCGACCGCCGCATCCGTCTGTCAGCTCGCGGCGAGTGCCGTCTCCACCTGCGAGATGAGCTCCTTCGCGGCATCCGCGGGAGTCGTCTTGTCGAAGGTGACGTCGTCGAGCAGCTTCGTGATGATCGGCCCGAGCTGCGAGGTCGGCAGCGCGATCGGGTTCTGCGGCGTGCCACCGGCCTTCGACAGGCGGTCGATGAAGGCCACCTGCTCCTTCTCGGAGTCGGTCAGATCGGGCGTGATGGCCTCGAGCACGGTCGGGTCGGCGGGGATGCCGAGGGTCAGCTTGTTGAGCGGACCGGCCTGCTCGCTGTTCAGCAGGAAGTCGATCAGCTTCGCAGCCTCCTTCGGGTGCTTCGACTTCGAGTAGACCGCGTACTGCACGGTCGGCTGGATGACGAGACCCACCTTGCCGGCGCTGTCACCGGGGACATTGAGGATCTTCAGCTCCTGACCGGCTGCGCCCGCGTAGATGCTGATGAAGTTCAGCGGCGCGAACGTCATGCCGACCTTGCCCTGACCCATGAGGCTCTGCTCGAGGGAGGCCGACGCGTCCTCGGCCGCCGTCGAGGCATCCGGCGACCCGCCGGAGTCCTGCAGGTCCTTCGAGAACTCGAAGAACTTCTCGGCTGTGGCTTCGCTGACGCCGAACGTGCCGTCCGCGGTGTAGAGGTCCTCGCCGTTCTGGCGGGCGAACGCCATGAGCGACTGGTCGTTCGAGATGGCCGACGAGCCGTACGTGCCCTTGCCGGCCTTGTCGGAGATCTCCTTGGCGATCGAGATGTAGTCGTCCCACGTCCAGGTCGTGTCGTCGGGGATCGCGACGCCCGCCTTCTCGAAGACGGCCGGGTTGACGATGATGCCGCGCGAGCCGACACCTGTCGGCAGGGCGTAGAGCTTGCCGTCGATGATCCCGGCGTCGAGCGAGCCCGCCTGGAACTTCGACTGGTCGATGTCACCCGTGATGTCGGCGATCGCGTTCTTGCTCTTGTACAGCGGCAGCGCGTCGTACGTGATCTGCAGCGCGTCGGGTGCGCCGCCGCCGGCGACCTGGGTCGCGAGCTTGTCGTAGTACCCGTTGTACTCGCTCGGCTCACCCTCGACCTTGATGTTCGGGTTCGCCTTCTCGAACAGCTTGATCTGCTCGGCCTTGATGGCGTTCAGCTCATCGCTGCCCCACCAGGCGAAGCGGAGGGTGATCTGCTCGTCGCCGTTTCCGGCTCCGGATCCACCGCCGCAACCGGTCAGCGTGACGGCCAGCGCCACGCCGGCAGCGGCGAAGGCGAGGAGGCGTCGGTTCTTCATGGGGTTCCTCTCAGACGGTGCGGCGGCGGAGGGCGCGCAGCAGGACAGGGGTGATCCGAGCGGAGCGGAGGATCGATCCACCGGCGGCCGTACGTTCGTGTCGGGTCGGGCCGGAGGTGATCGGGGTCATGCCGCTCCTTCGCGGATCAAACGTTTTCTCAGCTGTGAGAAAACGCTTACTGACGGACGGTAGCGCCGGGGTCGCGATGTTGTCAACGATCGGTGTGTCTCGCTTGGGTCACGCCGTCAGTGTCGCGGCGAAGAATGCGCGTGCCTCGTCCTGCATCGCGGGACTCGAGACGTGACCGTCGTCGAAGAACGTCCCGCGGTAGCCCGGCGTCCCCGCCAGAGCTCGGTCCGCGTCGCGCATCCCCTCGATCGGGAACAGCGGATCCTGCGCCCCGTACTGCACGAGGAGCTCGCGAGGAGACGCGGATGCCGCGATCTCGGGGAGGTCTCCCGCCGCCCGGATGCCGGGGCTGTTCAGCAGCCACGAGTGCGTGTCGATCTCGCGCGGGACGAGCGAGGCGAAGGTCGCCATCATGCACGTCACGACGGTCGCCCGCACCCGGTCGTCGAGGGCGCGCAGCAACACGGCGCGCCCGCCGCCGCCCGACAGCCCGAACGTGCCGAGCCTCTCGGCATCCACCTCGTCGAGTCCGGCGAGCACATCGAGGGCGGCGACGTCCTCGGTCATCACGGCGCCCGCGAGCGACGTGCCGAGCATGCCCGCCGCCTTCGCGAGTGAATCCTCGTGCAACGACGCGACGGCATCGAACCGCTCGGCCTCGGTCGGGGTCACGCCCTCCTCGCGCCAGAGCGCCTCGCGGCCTGCGATCAGTCCCGCGAGCCGGGGTGTCGGGTGCGAGAGGTCGAACGCCCGGCTGCCCCACGAGAACGTGTCGTGGGCGAGGACGACGAAGCCGTCGCGGGCCAGGTCGTTCGCGGGAGCGAGGCCGCCGTAGACGTTCTCGCGCAGACGGGATGCCGACGGGTGCGGCGCCTGGTCCGTTTCGAGCAGCTGCTCCGCGCCGACCGAACGGACGCCACCGTGGCAGTGCAGGCCGAGCAGTCCGGGGAGGCCGCGACGATCGTCGTCGGGACGCAGCACCCAGGCGCGGGTGCGGGGGCCGTACGGCAGCTGCCAGGAGAGCTCGCGGCCGTGCACGCCGCCTGACCGCCACTCGCGCTCGACGCGGACGTCGCCGGCGACGGCGCGGCGGACGCCGAGGACCGAGGCGAGGATGCGGCGCGTCTCGGATCCGCTCGTCGGCACCTGCTCGCGTTCCAGGAAGGCCGGCCAGTCGGGGTACCCGGCGATCGGGCCGAGGTCCGGCATCTGCTCGTCGACACGGGCGGAATCGGCCATGGCGGCTCCTCGTCTTCGGGGACCGCTTGTGCGCTCCGCTCGATAGTGTATCGTCACAGAAAGCGCTTTCTGAGCGTGTCGTCGGCGGTCGCAGAAGACCGTCGAAAGTGTCGAGGAGGACCCGGATGAGCGCGATCAGCGAGCTGTCCCAGATACGCCGCCCGCGCGGCAAACGAGGCGCGCGCGAGCGACCCAAGGACACGAAGGCCGCCCTGGTCTTCCTGGCCCCGTGGCTCCTCGGGCTGATCCTCGTCACGGTGCTGCCCATCATGGCGTCGCTGTACCTGTCGTTCACGAAGTACGACCTGTTCAACGCCCCCGAGTGGATCGGGCTCGACAACTACGTGCGCATGTCGCAGGATCCTCGACTCGGGGCATCCCTCGGTGTGACCTTCGTCTACGTGCTCGTCGGCGTCCCGCTCGCCATGGCCGCTGCCCTCGGCGTCGCGCTGCTGCTCGACAAGGGACTGCGCGGACTGGCGTTCTACCGGTCGATGTTCTACCTGCCGTCGCTGCTCGGCTCCTCGGTCGCCGTCGCGATCCTGTGGAAGCAGATCTTCGGCGTCGACGGCATCGTGAACCAGTTCCTCGCCGTCTTCGGCATCGAGGGACCGGGCTGGATCTCGAACCCCGACACCGCGCTGTCGACCATCATCCTGCTGAGCGTGTGGGGCTTCGGCGCCCCGATGGTCATCTTCCTCGCGGGCCTCCGGCAGATCCCGGTCATGTACTACGAGGCCGCATCCGTCGACGGGGCCGGACCCGCGCGCCAGTTCTTCTCGATCACGCTGCCGCTGCTGAGCCCGATCGTCTTCTTCAACCTCGTGCTGTCGATGATCGGCGCGTTCCAGGCCTTCACGCAGGCCTTCATCATCTCGGGTGGATCCGGCGGACCGTCGGACTCGACCCTCTTCTACACGCTGTACCTCTACCAGAAGGGGTTCACGGCGTTCGACATGGGCTACGCCTCGGCCATGGCCTGGCTGCTGGTCGCCATCATCGCGGGCTTCACTGCCGTGAACTTCGCTCTCTCCAAGCTGTGGGTGTTCTATGACGACTGAACTGATCACGACCCGCGACCGTCGCTTCGCCCAGGAGCGTCAGCGCATCCGACGGCGGCAGAGCGCGGGTCTCGGCGGACGCTCGAAGGTGAGCGTCGTCGCCCGTCACGTCTTCCTCATCGCGACGTCCGCGCTGATGCTCTATCCGCTCCTGTGGATGGTCGTCAGCTCGCTGCGACCCAACGACGAGATCTTCCGCCTGCCGGGCCTCTGGCCGCTGTCGTTCGAGGTGTCGAACTACACCGAGGGATGGAACGCCCTCTCGCCCTCGTTCGGCACGTACCTGTGGAACTCGATCGTCGTGGTCGCCGGCTCCATCGTCGGCAACCTGATCTCGTGCTCCATGGCGGCGTACGCGTTCGCCCGTCTGAACTTCCACTTCAAGCGCACGATGTTCGCGATCATGCTCGTGACGATCATGCTCCCCGTGCACATCGTGATCGTGCCGCAGTACATCATGTTCAGCCAGCTCGGCATGGTGAACACGTTCTGGCCGCTCATCCTGCCGAAGGCGCTCGCGACCGACGCGTTCTTCATCTTCCTGATGGTGCAGTTCATCCGCGGCATCCCTCGCGACCTCGACGAGGCCGCCCGGATCGACGGCGCCGGACATGCGCGCATCTTCCTGCAGATCCTGCTGCCGATGATGACCCCGGCCCTCGCGACGACGGCGATCTTCACCTTCGTCTGGGTGTGGAACGACTTCTTCGGCGCCCTCATCTATCTGAACAACCCCGACCTGTTCACCGTGCCGCTGGCGCTCCGCCAGTTCATGTCGGCCCAGGGGGCGTCGAACTTCGGCGGCATGTTCGCGATGTCGGTCGTCTCGCTCGTCCCGGTGTTCCTGGCGTTCCTGTTCGGTCAGCGCTTCCTCATCCGAGGCATCGCCACCACCGGCATCAAGTAAGCCCGAACGCGAAGGCGGCGACCCTGGAGGTCGCCGCCTTCGTCGTGCGTGGGGGAGCGTCAGCCGAGGCGGAGGGCGGCGACGACCTCGGCATCCGACAGGCGACCGTCGGCGACGAGCAGGCGGTACGAGCGGGTGACGGGGATGCCGGGGGCCAGCTCCACGGCACGGTCCCAGGCGAGGGCGGCGCCGATGCCCGGGTAGCCCGCGACCCGGACGAACCAGGGGTCGGCCGCCGAGTCCTCGTCGAGCGGCGCCATCGCGACGGTCGCCGTGCCGGTGGGGAACTCCGCTGACCACGCGAGCCAGGGGGCGACGGTGCCGTGCACCGCATCCTCGCCCCGCGCCGAGGCGGTCCGCACGTCGACGTCGGTCGCCACGGGCAGCCGCCACGCGAGTCCGCCGTAGCCGCCGCCGACTCGGCCGTTGCTGCCCGGGCCGCCGAGGTGCAGCGTGCCGGCGCGCGTGGCGAGCGAGAATGTCAGATCAATGGTGGCCGCGCCGGGCCAGGCCTCGGCGACCGTCATCCGACGCTGCTCGGTGAGCATCTGCGCACCATCGCGGCCGATCCACGCGAACTCGGCTTCGAGGGCGGATGCCGCCCCCTCGACGCGCGTCGCGACGATGCGTCCGTGGTCGTCGCGCCAGACGTAGTCGCGTCCGGGGGTGTAGGTGCGGCCGCCCCAGAAGTTGACTCCCGAGACGTCCTGCAGCGTGACGCTGATGCCGAGGTGCCAGTCGTGGTCGGCGGGGTGCGTGTCCGACACGACGACGCCGCCCGGCGTGCTCACCGGATGGAGGTAGGGACGCGGGCTCGACGATCGGGTCACGTCGGCGCCGTCGACGAGGACGGCGATCGGATGCTGCGGCTCGCCCGGTGCGGCGAGGTCGGCCAGGACGGCGGCCTCGGTCTTCGCGGCCCACGGCAGGTGCAGCTCCGCGAAGGTCGCCTCGGCGTCGACCGCGCGCTCCACGGCGTCCTGCACGCCCGTGATGACGACGCGCGGCGAGCGGCCCTCCTCGTTCCACGTCACGAACGCGGCGTCGATCGCGACCGGCTCGGTGTCGGCGACGGCATCCATCACACGGACGAAGGCTCCCGTCTCGTGCAGCGGAGCGAGCATCGGCGTGCCGTGGTCGCGGTGGTCGAGCAGGTTCTCGACGAGGTCCACGCGGCCGAACTCGACGCGGCGGCCGTCGGTCTCGACGACGTCCTCCGTGTAGAAGAAGGTGGCCGATCCGCGCGTGCCGCGGATGAGGACGTACGGGTCCTCGTCCTGCACGGCGCAGAGGGTCAGAGCGGAGGTGACGCGGATGCCGCGCCCGGTCGACAGGCGGATGACGCTGGTGTCGTCACCCTCGATGGCGTTGGCGCGGTAGAGATCGGCGGTGATCTGCGTCACGTCCGTGGCGGCGGTCGACTGGGCGACGGCGAGGGCGGTCGCGGTCGCGTGGGCGAGCGGGTTCGCGACGACGCCGTCGAGGACGGGGAACCCGTCGAGCACACGGTGCCCGGCCCAGCGGCTGCGCGACCAGTACGCCCGGTCGCGGCACCACAGGCCGACGGCGCCGATCGCCTGGATAGGTCCGAGCCCGAACTCGTCGGCGATGAGGGCGGGGATGGCGAGCGATCCGAGGCTCTGGAACCCTACCTGGACGCGCGCGCCCGAGGCCGCCGCGGCATCCGCCAGCACGGCGAAGTCGGCGGATGACAGCACGGGCGGCTTCTCGAGGTAGAGGTCGATGCCGCGCGAGACGACGAGGCCGGCGAGGGCGGCGTGGGTGTGCAGCGGCGTCGCGACGATGACCACGTGGATGTCGTCGACGGCGTCGAGCGCATCGGCGAGTGAGGCGAACGCCTGCGTGCCCGCCGGCAGGTTCTCGGGCGGCACGGGGGTGGGATCGGCGACGGCCACGAGCTCCACGCGATCGCCGAGGCGGCGCAGGTTCTCGAGGTGGACGGTTCCGAAGCCCTGGGCTCCGGCGAGGACGATGCGGGTTCGTCGGGGGACGGTCACGGGGACTCCTTCGTCGGCTCCTTCGAGTATGCCAGCAAGCGCTTTCCCCATGCGGCATCCTCTTGTCGTCATCCGCTGATCAGGCGCCCCAGCACGATGCCGAGAAGTCCCGCCGCGACGGCGGCCACCAGCATCCCGACGGCGTTCACCGATGCCAGAGCGTACCGACGCTGCTGCACGAGCCGGACCGTCTCGAAGCTCGCGGTGCTGAACGTCGTGAACCCGCCGCACAGGCCCGTGCCGATCACGAGTCGCCACGCGTCTTCGAGGCTGCCGCCGAGGGCGAGCTGCGTGACGAACCCCAGGACGAACGAGCCCGACACGTTGATGAGGAGCGTGCCGAGCGGGAACGCGCCCCGCACGCGGGCTTTGATGGCACCGTCGACGATGAGGCGGAGCGCCGCACCCACGCCCCCCGCGAGCGAGAGCGCCACGAAGAGAAGGGGCGTCATCGGGCAGCCTGCTTCCGGCGGCGTGCGGCAGCGAGGGCGATGCCCGCCACCGTCGCCAGCGCCCCGACCGCGACGGTGGCGAGCGCGTATCCGATGCCGGCCGCGGCGTGGCCGTCCGTCAACAGCAGCCCGGTGTCGACGGCGAGGGCGCTGTACGTCGTGAAGCCGCCCGCGAAGCCGGTGCCGAGCAGCAACCGCAACGACCGGCGCCGGCCGACGTCGGCTCCTCGGCGGGAGAGGCTTTCGAGCAGCGCACCGAGGAAGAGGGCTCCGACGATGTTGATGGCGAAGATCGCGACCGGGATGCCGCCCACCGCCGGGATCGTGAGCGACAGCGCTTCGCGGGCCGCCGTTCCCGCCGTCCCGCCGGCGAGCACGAGCAGGATCGATCGCCCCGCGAGATGCACGGGGCGCTGCTCGTGCTCGGTTGCTGGCGTGGTCATCAGGTCCCGGTGTCGAGGGAAGGCGGGCGGTTCCACGATAGACCCGCGGGTTCCGGCGCCAGGGCTGGGCTTGCGGGGACCCGACGTGTCGCGGATGCCGGGGCTCGGCGGCATCCCGCGTCCCCGGAACGCGCGTGGACTGGTCGCGGGGGCTTCCGGCCCGGCATCGGTCGCGCCTACGATGGGACCATGACGCGGAAAACGCTTTCCCATCTGGAAGGTCTCATCGACGGCGATCGCCCCGCACGGTCGGTGCTGCGTCTGCTCGCCCGGCGGCCGGGACGGATGACCGTCGCCGTCCTCGCGTTCGCGGCGAAGGAGATCCCGCTCTGGTTCCTGCCGGTCGTCACGGCCGCGGTCATCGACGTCGTCGCCGGCCGCGGCGACGTGTCGCAGGTCATGTGGTGGTTCGTGCTGGCCGCCGCCCTCCTGCTGCAGAACTACCCGAACCACATCCTCTACACGCGCAGCTTCATGACGGTCGTCCGCGACACCGGCGCTGACCTGCGCAACGCCCTCGCCGAGCGGCTGCAGAGCCTGTCGATCGGCTACCACACGCGCATCAGCTCGTCGATCGTGCAGACCAAGGTCGTCCGCGACGTCGAGAACGTCGAGCTGATGCTGCAGCAGGTCACGCACCCGCTCCTGTCCGCGACGATGGTCATGATCGGCGCCATCACGATGACCGCGATCGCCGTCCCCGCGTTCCTGCCGGTCTACGCGCTCGCCGTCCCGATCGCGATCGGCATCCGCTACGGCATGCGGCGACGTTCGCACGATCGCAACGCGCACTTCCGCCGCGAGGTCGAGACGCTCTCGGCCCGCGTCGGCGAGATGGCGTCCCTCATCCCCGTCACCCGGGCGCACGGCCTCGAGCAGACCGCTGTGACCCGGGTCGCGACCGGGGCCGACGGCGTCCGACGCGCCGGGCTGCACCTCGACATGCTCAACGGCCACGTCGCGTCCGTGTCGTGGGTCGCGATGCAGCTGCTCGGGGTGGGATGCCTCGTCCTCGCCGCGACCTTCTCGCTCACCGGCATCCTGCCCATCACCCCCGGTGAGGTGGTGCTGCTGTCGACGTACTTCACGCTGCTCACGCAAGGGTTGACGCAGCTGCTCATGCTCATCCCGGTCGGAGCGCGCGGACTCGAGTCGGTGCGCTCCATCGCCGAGGTGCTGCAGGACCCCGACCTCGAGCAGAATGCCGGCAAGCGCACCGTCGACGCCGTCACGGGCGACCTGACCCTCCACCGCGCGTCGCACCGGTACGCCGGCGCCGGCGAGGATGCGCTGCACGCCATCGACCTGCACGTCCCCGCCGGCGCGACCGTCGCCTTCGTCGGGTCGTCGGGGTCGGGCAAGTCCACGATGCTCAACCTCATCCTCGGGTTCCTCCGTCCGACGGGAGGGCGCATCCTCCTCGACGGCGACGACATGCAGGACCTCGACCTGCGCACCGTCCGCCGATTCGTGTCGGTCGTTCCGCAGGAGTCCGTCCTCTTCGAGGGGACCATCCGCGAGAACATCGCCTACGGTCTCGGCGACGTCGACGACGCCCGCATCGAGCGGGCTCTGCGCGACGCGAACGCGTGGGATTTCGTGCAGGACCAACCGGAGGGGTGGGACACCGTGGTCGGCGAACGCGGCGCGCGCCTGTCGGGCGGCCAGCGGCAGCGGCTCGCGATCGCCCGCGCTCTCATCCGCGACCCGAGGATCCTCCTGCTGGATGAGGCGACCAGCGCCCTCGACCCCGAGTCCGAGGAGCTCGTGAAAGATGCCCTCGGTCGCCTCATGACGGGGCGCACGACCCTTGTCGTCGCGCACCGGCTCTCGACCGTCCGGCAAGCCGACGTCATCGTCGTCCTCGAGCGCGGCGAGATCGTCGAGCGCGGCTCGCACGACGAACTGCTCGAGCGCGGCGGCCGCTACGCGCAGCTCCATCTCGCGCAGGCGGGTCTCGCATGATCGAGGTCTACCGCGATCCCGTCTACGACGGCGCGACCGATCCGCTCGTCGTGATCGCCGGCCCCGGCGACTGGTGGATGTTCTACACGCAGCGGCGCGCGACCCATCCCGACCCGGGTCCGGGCGTCGCCTGGGTGCACGGGAGTCGCATCGGCGTCGCCCGCTCGACCGACGGCATCCGCTGGTCGTACGCGGGGACGCTCGAGCCGACCGCCGACGGGCTGCAGCTGGATGCCGCCGGCCCGCCCGCGCGCACGGATCGCACCCACTGGGCGCCCGAGGTCGTGTTCGACGGGCAGATCTGGCGGATGTACCTGACCGAGATCGACGGGGTCCCCGACCGGTGGCCGGGGTACGCGCGTCACATCGTGGAGTACCGGTCGGCGGACCTGTCCGAGTGGCATCGGATCGGCGCGCTCGCTCTCGACAGCGACCGCGTGATCGATGCGGGCGTCGCTCGCACCCCCGACGGGCGCTGGCGCCTCTGGTACAAGGACGAGGCCGCCGAGTCGGTCACCAAGGTGGCCGTCTCGGACGACCTGACCACCTGGGAATCCGAGGGCACCGCGATCGGCGGACGGCCCCACGAGGGTCCGACGGTGTTCGAGCTCGGCGGATCCTGGTGGATGATCGTCGACGAGTGGCGCGGCATGGGCGTGTACCGCTCGGACGATGCGATCTCGTGGCGGCGGCAGGGCGGAGCGGATGCCGTCATCCTCGGCGCCGGCACGGTGCCGAGCCCGGGGTTCGGCCATCACGGGGCGCCCGTGCGCGACGGGGAGCGCGTCTGGTTCTACTTCTTCACGCACCCGGGCGCGCCCGATGAACCCGATGAGCGACGCTGCGCCGTGCTCCGCGCCCGCCTCGAGGTGCGCGGCGACGAGCTCGTCGTGGTGCGCTGACTCGCGGCCTGGCCGGTCCGCTCAAGGTGCGAGTATGGGCCATAGGGTGGGTTGGGACCGGTCACAGGTGGCGTCGTAAAAACGTTTCAATCTTCTTGAAAAACGTTTCAATTGGCGCTACTCTCGGGGCGAGCGCTTTCCTGTGGGCATCGATCCACGGCACCGAAGGAAGTCGCAATCACGGACCATGACGTCCACCAGCACTCGCAACACGGACGTTCGAGAGAGGACAAAGATGTTCAGCAAACGCGCACTCGCCGCCGTCGCACTCGCGACGGGGTCAGTCATCGCCCTTGCCGGCTGCGCCGGCTCGCCGGAGCCCGCCGGCACCTACGACCCCGATGAGAAGGTCTCGCTCGACCTCGCGTTCTGGGGCAACGACGTGCGAGCCGATCTCTACAACAAGGCGATCGACGCGTTCAACGAGAAGTACCCGAATATCAAGGTGAGCACGAGCTTCCTCGCGTTCCCCGAGTTCTGGGAGAAGCGGCAGACCGAGGCGGCGGGCAAGAATCTCCCCGACGTCATGCAGTTCGACTACTCGTACCTGCGGCAGTACTCCGAGAACGGTCTCCTTCTCGACCTCGACCCGTACCTCGGCGGCATCATCGAGACCGACCCGCTCCCGCAGAACATCCTCGACATCGGCGTCGTAAACGACACCACCTACGGCATCGCCACCTCGACGAACGCCTGGGGTCTGTTCACCAACCCGGTCCTGCTCGAGAAGGCCGGTGTCGACGAGTTCCCCGGCGGCTCCTGGGACGACTACACCGCCTGGATGAAGGACATCACCGACGCCAGCGGCGGTGAGTACTGGGGCGGCAGCGATTACACCGGCCGCATTCAGAACTTCGAACTCCAGTTGCGCGCGGAGGGCGGCAACCTCTTCACCGAGGACGGCAAGCCCGGTTTCGACGAGGCGCGCCTGAAGGCGTTCTGGGAGGAGGGCCAGTCGATCCGTGACGGCATCGGGGCGCCGCAGCAGACCGTCGAAGAGGCTCTGCCGCTCGGTCCGTTCGACACGGCCATCACCGCCAGCGAACTCACCTGGGACAACTTCGGCGCCGGCTACCTCGGCAACCTCGGCGAGAGCTACACCGAGCTCGGCCTCGTCGCCCCGCCGGTGACCGAGGAAGGCGCCAAGGACCTCTACCTGAAGCCCTCCATGCTGCACTCGATCGCGGCGAACACCGACCACCCCGAGGCTGCGGCGACGCTCGTGAACTTCCTCGTCAACTCGCCCGAGTCGGGTGAGATCTTCGGCACCAACCGCGGTCTGCCCGCGTCGGAGACCGCTCTGGCCGCCGCCGACCTCGACCCGCTGAGCCAGCAGGTCAAGGCGTACGAGGAGTCCATCGCCGACCGTCTCGGTGACGCACCTCCCGTTCCGATCGTCGGCTATGGCACCCTCGAGGAGAAGTTCCGTCAGCTCGGCGTCGAACTGAACTTCGGGACCATGACCGTGGACGAGGCCGTCTCGCAGTTCTTCACCGAGATGGACGTCGCCCTCAACTCGTGACCGATCGCGGGGTCCGGATGCCGCGGCATCCGGACCCCGCACCGTCCCCCCGACATCAGGAGCCACCCGTGAGCACCACCGCGACGAGAGTCATCGTCACCGGCGAGAAGCGGCGTCGCGCACTCGCGAACAAACGCCGGCCCGAGAACCTCAGCCGTCCCACCCAGCGCTCGCGCGCCCGCAAGGAGACGCTCGCCGGCTACGGATTCCTCATCCCATGGCTGGTCGGCTTCTTCGGGCTGACGATCATCCCGATGGGGTACTCGCTGTACCTGTCGTTCACGCGGTACAACATCTTCACGCCGCCCCGCTGGATCGGGTTCGACAACTACGTCCGCCTGTTCACGAACGACCCGCAGTTCATCCAGTCGGCGCAGATCACTCTCGTCTACGTGTTCGTCGGGACGCCGATCACCCTGATCGCCGCCCTCCTCGTCGCGATGCTGCTCAACTACCGCGACAAGGGCGCCGGCTTCTTCCGCTCCGCGTTCTACGCCCCGTCGCTCATCGGCGGCTCGGTGTCGGTCGCGATCGTCTGGCGCGCGATGTTCGGCTCGGAGGGTCCCGTCGACTCGTCCCTGTCGGCTATCGGCATCGACCTCGGTGGCTGGATCGGAAACCCGAGCCTCGTCCTGCCCGCCATGATCATCCTGTCGATCTGGCAATTCGGCGCGACGATGGTCATCTTCCTCGCGGGGCTCAAGCAGGTGCCGAAGGAGCTCTATGAAGCGGCCGAGATGGACGGCGCCGGGCCCTGGTACCGCTTCCGCGCGGTCACCCTTCCGATGCTCTCGCCGGTCATCTTCTTCAACCTGCTGCTGGGTCTCATCGGCGCGTTCCAGGTGTTCGCCTCGGCGTACATCATCTCGAACGGCTCGGGCGGCCCCGCCGGCATGACGAACTTCATCACGATCTACCTCTACAAGCGAGGCTTCAGCGACGGCCAGATGGGCTACGCCGCTGCGATCGCCTGGGTCCTGCTGGTGGTCGTCGCGATCATCGCCTTCATCCTCTTCCGCACCCAGCGCTCCTGGGTGCACTACGCCGGAGACAACCGATGAGCACATCCAACGTCGCCACGACCTCGGGCGCGGCATCCACCCCGGTCTTCGCCGCGCAGCAGACGATCGCCGCTACGCCGCGGCGTCGCCGCGTGAAGCGCAAGACCTGGCAGACGGTCATCTGGCTGGTCGTCCTGATCGCGCTGACCGCCCTCGTCCTGTACCCGCTCGTGTGGCTGGGCATCTCGACGCTGAAGCCGAACTCCGAATTCGGTCAGAACCCCGGACTCATTCCGCAGCAGCCGACCTTCGACAACTATCTGAAGGTCTTCGACGGCATCGCCGGCGTCCCGCTGTGGCAGTTCTTCGGCAACTCGCTCATCCTCGCGGTCCTGGCCGTCGTCGGCACCGTGTTCTCGAGCGCGCTGGCCGCCTACGCGTTCGCCCGCATCCAGTTCAAGGGACTCGGCATCCTGTTCGCCGCGATGATCGGCACGCTGCTGCTGCCGTTCCACGTCGTGATCATCCCGCAGTACATCCTGTTCAACAATCTGGGCCTGGTCGACACGTTCTGGCCGCTCGTGCTGCCGAAGTTCCTCGCGACGGAGGCGTTCTTCGTCTTCCTCCTCGTGCAGTTCATGCGTCAGATGCCGCGCGACATGGATGAGGCGGCCCGCATCGACGGCGCCGGACACGTCCGGATCTTCTGGGCGATCATCCTTCCGCTCGTGAAGCCGGCGCTGATCACGTGCGCGATCTTCGCCTTCATCTGGTCGTGGAACGACTTCCTCGGGCCCCTGCTGTACCTGACGAGCCCGGAGAACTACCCGCTCCCGATCGCGCTGCGCCTCTACAACGACCAGTCGTCGACGAGCGACTTCGGCGCGACGGTCACGGCCTCGTTCCTCGCCCTCGTGCCCGTGCTGCTGTTCTTCCTCGTGTTCCAGCGCTTCCTCGTCGACGGCGTCGCGACGCAGGGCCTCAAGGGCTGACGATGGCCGCGACGCGAACGGATCGGCGGGCGGTGCTTGCCGCGGTGCGCGCCGACCGTTCCGGCAGCGGTCCGGTCCTCGAGGAGCGGGCTCCGTCCCGGTTCCCCGGCGCCGCCGCGAAGTTCGCGCTCTTCGGGGAGGTCCTCCTCGTGGGTCTGCTCGTCGCGCTCGTCGGCGTGCTGGCCGTGACCCTGCCGATCGCGCTGGCGGCCGGCATCCGTCACCTGGCCCGCTATATCGCGGCGGAGGACTCGCGGCTCGGTCTGTTCTGGCGCGACGTCCGTGCCGGGATCGCCGGCGGCAGCGTCGTCGGGCTCATCGCCGCGGTGATCGCCGTCGTGCTGGCCGTCGACATCGACCTCGCACGGTCGGGGTTCCTGCCCGGTGGCGGCGTCATCGAAGCCGTCGGATGGACGGGCCTCGCCGTCCTCACCGTCGGGCTGCTGATCGCAGCCGGCGCGTGGGAT
The DNA here is from genome assembly GCF_040676205.1 of Microbacterium sp. LMI1x-1-1.1. Taxonomy (NCBI): domain Bacteria; kingdom Bacillati; phylum Actinomycetota; class Actinomycetes; order Micrococcales; family Microbacteriaceae; genus Microbacterium; species Microbacterium sp. LMI1x-1-1.1. Next base: position 242,802 of record NZ_JBEGHM010000001.1, on the reverse strand, counting down.
CCGCGGACCGGCTGGCGAGCGGCCGTCCGCAGCGTTCCGGCGACCGTCCGCAGCGACCTGCGCGGGCTCGCGTTCTATGTCGCGGCGGTCGCGCTCGTCGTCGTCCTGACGTGGATGCTGCCGCCCCTCCTGCCCGCTGCGCTCGGCTGCGCGGTGCTCGCCGTCGTGGCGGTCCCCGAGCGCCGACGCTGAGTCAGCGCACGCGACGGACGGTGAACGTCGCCCGCCCGGGTGTCGTCCCGGTCGCGTAGAGCCGCGGACCACCCAGGGCGTCGGTGCCGCCCAGGTAGTCGTAGTCCTCACCGGGAAGGTACGCGGCCGGTGCGGACGAGCCCGTCCCGGGGCCGATCTCGAGGATGTCGTCGCCGACGGCGTACCGCGCGGTCCCGTCGGCGAGCACGGCTGTGCCGTCGGCCCGCACGTCGACCCCCTCGAACGCGCCGCCCGAGCGGAAGGCGAACTCGAGGCTCCACGCACAGATCGGACCCTCGGTCTCGATCGTCAGCTGAACGCCGTCCTCGACGGGCACGACGTCGATGCGGGTACGGAGCGGGACCTCGTCGCGCGGTCGCTCGTCGAACGACATCGCAGCCGAGAAGCGACCCTCGTCGACGACGCGGTAGTCGCCGCCCGGGCGGCGGAGCGTGGTGTCCAGCGGCCCGAAGTACGCGGGGGAGAGCCGCTCCTCGAGCACGATGCGGTCGTCCTCGGCGGTCATCTCATCGGCGCGGAACGGGCCGAGACCGAAGAAGTGCCGCGAGAGTCGCACCGAGTCGAGGACGGCGTCGCCGGCGAACAGGCGCAGGAACGTCGGGTTGCTCGCGAGGCCCGAGCGGATGCGGCGGGCGACGGTGTAGTCCGACCCGCCGAAGACCACCAGCGAACGGTCGGGCGTTCGGTCGACGACGAGCCCTGAGACCGGCCACACGATGCGCGCCCGGTCGGCCGGCGCCGTGCCCGCGGGCAGCGGCTCGCGCAGCGCCGGGTGCAGGATCATGTCGGCGAGGGCCGTCTGCGGATCGATGACGGGGGCGGATGCCGCGACCCGCGCCGCCCACGCGAAGTCACCCCGTCCCGTCTCGAGGGCGATGCGGCGGTAGTGGAGGGCGAACGGCGCGAGGGGGAACCGGGTCTCGCGCTGGTCCTGCCTGCGGGAGTGCACGGTCTCGACGGAGCCGTCGGGGTGGATGAGTCCCAGGGTCGCCTCGAGGTTCCGTGCCACGACGTCGTGGAGCTCGGGCAGGCCGAGGACGTCGCCGATGACCAGGAGCGAGGGGTTCGAGACGTAGACGGAGTAGTTCGCGCTGCGCTCGGAGTACAGGCCGTCGGCGTCGATGTCGATGCCCTCGGCGAGCCATTCGCGCGCCCGCGCCTCGAGCCGCGGGTCGGGGCGGTGCCGATGCAGCCGGACGAGCGCGGCGCTGAGCTCCCAGCGATGGTTCGGCGTGTGCACGCCACCCGCCAGCAGCGCCGGGGCGGCGCGATCGGCGATGCCGCCGAGCACCTCGGCGACCCGGTCGAGCCGGGCGTCGCCCGAGCGGCGCGCGAGCTCGAGGATGTCGCCGACGTCGTTGATCGTGAATCCGGTGTCGGGCGGCGACTCGACGTTGTCGCCGCCGAGGAAGAGCCCCGTCGGCGACTGCAGGTCGTGCAGGATCCCCGCGTACGTTTCGGCGAGGGCGACCGCCGCCGGGTCGCCGGCGAACGCGGACCCCGGCTCGAGGAAGACCGCGACCAGCAGCTTCGCGCGTCGCATCGACTCGCGGTGCGGTCCGAGCGGGGCGAGCGACACATCGGTCGACGCCTGCAGGAGGGCGGTGGCCTCGGCATCCGCCGCGGCGATCACGTCGGCGACGAAGGTGTCGGTATCGGTGTCGATCATCATGACTGCTCCGGTTCGTGCAGGGCGATGCGCAGGGTGACGACCTCGAACGCGCGCAGGTCGAGCGCGACGGTGCGGTCGTCGGTCCGCCGCGCGGCGTCGGCGCGGCCGCGGCCGACGGTCTCGACGAGATCGCAGACCTCGAGTGACGAGCTGGGGACATCGAGGTGCAGCGTGCCGCCGGTGCGGGCGCCGCGCTGCTCGAAGGCGCGGACGATGAGGTCGCCGCTGCCGTCCGCCGCGAGCTTGACCGCCGAGACGACGATGCCGTCGGTCGAGCTCGTCACGAGCGGTGCGACCGGCGCTGCGCCCGTGACCTCGCGCAGCGGCGAACCGACGATCGCACCCCAGCGGGCGGCATCCGTCGTCGTCTCGGCCGGCGCGAAGAGCGACGTGAACTCGTGCACGCCCTGATCCGCGTCGGGGTCGGGGAACGTCGGCGCGCGCAGCAGCGACTGCCGCACGGTCGTGACCGTCCCGTCCTCGTCACTCGTGCGGGTCGCATCGTGGCCGTACATGCCGTCGTTGACGATCGCCGCACCGGTGCCCGGCTCGCCGACGTGCACCCACCTGTGCGCGCAGACCTCGTAGCGGGCGGCATCCCACGACGTGTTCGTGTGCAGCGGGCGACGCACGTGGCCGAACTGCGTCTCGTAGGCCGCGTCCTGCGCGTGCACCGCGACGGGGAAGGCGAGCTTGAGCAGACGGTGCCGCTCGTGCCAGTCGACGCGGGTGCGGATGCGGACGCCGCCGCCCTCGGGGTGGATGTCGATCCATTGCTCGGCGGTGCCGTTCGGCAGCGGGTGCACGACGTGCACGACGCCGTCGACCAGTTCGGCCGTGCCGCCGTCGACGTCGGTCGTGGCGAGGCGGTACGAGGCGTCGAGCTCCCATGCGTCCCACTTCGACGGTGCATCGACGTGCAGCTGCAGCAGTCCGCCGCGGTGACCGGCGGGGATGAGGTCGCGCCCGGTGGCGAGCTCGACCACGCTCCGGAGGGTGCCGTCGGGTCCGACGCGCACGTCGATCTGGTCGGAGCGCAGGCGGAATCCACCGTCGACGTTCTCGGCCGTGACCGGCACCGGCGCCGGCGCGGGTCCCGCGCCGCCCGCGGCGATCGCGGCGACGGGTGCCGTGCCCGGGTTGAGCGCCAGGGGCTGCGAACCCTCGCCGACGAGGGCGGCGACGGCATCCGCGATGATCCGTTCGAGCCGGTCGGTCGTCTCGGCGTGCGAGCGCTCCGCCTCGCGGTGCACCCACGCGATCGCGCTGCCGGGGAGGATGTCGTGGAACTGAAGCAGCAGCACCTCGCGCCAGAGCTCGTCGAGCTCGGCCGCCGGATAGGGGATGCCGCGGCGTACCGTGGCCGCGGCGCTCCAGTGCTCCGCCTCGACGAGCAGGGCCTCGTTGCGACGGTTGCCGCGCTTGGTGCGCATCTGCGACGTGAAGATGCCGCGGTGGAACTGCAGGTACATCTCGCCGGACCAGACCGGCGGGTCGGTCGGTTCGGCGGCCGCCTCGAGGAAGAACTCTCGCGGCGTGCCGAAGGCGACCGTGGGGGAGCCCTCGAGGTCGGCCTGCAGGCGGGCGTCGGCCATCATCTCGCGCGTCGGTCCGCCGCCGCCGTCGCCGAAGCCGAACGGCATGAGCGAGCGGGTGCTGGCCGCGTGGTCGGCGAAGTTGCGGACACTGCGGGCGAGCTCGGTCGGCCGCATGTCGCCGCTGTAGGTGTTGTTCGGCGGGAAGTGCGTGAAGATCCGCGACCCGTCGAGCCCCTCCCAGACGAAGGAGTGGTGCGGCATCGTGTCGACGTCGTTCCAGCACATCTTCTGCGTGAAGAACCACTCCAGTCCCGCGCCGCGCAGCAGCTGGGGGAGTCCGGCGGGGAACCCGAACGAGTCGGGCAGCCACCCGACGTCGCTGCGCGCTCCGAAGTGCTCCTCGAAGAAGCGCGTACCCGCCAGCAGCTGACGGGCCAGCGATTCGCCCGAGGGCATGTTGACGTCGGATTCGACCCACATGTTGCCGACGGGGAGGAAACGTCCCTCGGCGACGCGTTCCTTGATCCGCGCGAAGAGCTCGGGATCGCTGCGGCGCACCCACTCGAAGTGCTGCGCCGACGAGCTGACGAAGACGGCATCGGGATCGGCGTCCATGAGCTCGAGCACGTTCGCGTACGTGCGCGTGACCTTCCGCACCGTCTCCCGGCTCGGCCACAGCCACGCAGAGTCGATGTGGGCGTGCCCCGTCGCGGTGATGCGGTGAGCGGATGCCGCGGCCGGTGCCGCGAGGAGGGGAGCGAGGATGCCGCGGGCCGCCGCCGCACCCTCGGCGGGCGCGTCGGGGTCGATCACGTACAGCGCGCGCTCGAGCCCGTCGAGGATGCGCGCGCGACGCGGGTCGGAGTCGACCAGCTCGCGGGCGAGGCCGACGAGCACGATGATCTCGCGGCGGAGGCGCTCGACGGTCTCGTCGACGAGGCGCAGCTCCATCCGTCCGAGCCGGTAGAGGGGTTCGGCGCCGGCCGTGGCCGGGTCGCCGAGCGGAGTGGGCGAGAAGGCGAGGGGGCTCTTGAAATCGTCGCCCCCCGACAGGTCGGGATTCGCGGCGGCCTCGACCGTGAACGACACGCGCTCACCGGGGCGGTTCGACACGGGGACGTGATGGTTCCGCGGTTCGAGGCCCTTCACCACGACGCCCTCCGGCGTCCGCACGAGTCCCTCGCACTGGAAGCCGGGTTTGGCCTGCGAGAAGCCGAGGTCGAGCGACAACTCGATGCGGCCGTCGCGCTCGGCCCAAGACCGCGGCACCTCGCCCTCGACGGTGAACCACGTCGTGCCCCAGGCGCGGCCCCAGCGGTGACCGCCCTCGACGGGGGCGAACGCGGCATCCTGCCGCATCCGCTCCACCGACACCGGTTCGCCCGGCAGGTCGCCCTTGTCGGGGACCTGCCAGGCGGACACGTGGAGCGGAGCTCGGTCGGCGACGACGGCCCGGTCGAGGTACTCCCCGATGAAGCGGTCGACGCGTTCCAGGACGAGGTGGTCCCGTGAATGCATCAGTCCTTGAGTCCTGCGTTGATGTTCGACGAGGTCACGTACTTCTGGAACACGAGGTACAGCGCGACCAGGGGGATCATCGACAGCACGGATGCCGCCAGCAGGATCGTCCACTCGATGTTCTCGGCGCCGACCAGGGCCCGCAGCGCGATCTGCAGGGTGAACTGCTCGGGGTCGCCGAGGATGATGAGCGGGAAGATGTAGTCGTTCCAGCGCCACTGGAAGGACATGATCGCCAGCGTCAGCGCGATGGGCCGGGCCAGCGGCAGCATGATCCGGAAGAAAATGCCGTACTCGCTCGCACCGTCGATGCGCGCGGCCTGCATGAGCTCATCCGGGATCGTGATGAAGAACTGGCGGAACATGAAGACGCCGGTCGGGGTGACGATCGAGGGGATGATCACACCGGCGAGCTGGTTGTAGAGCCCGAGGTCGCGGATGACGACGAACATGGGGTTGAGGATGACCTCGCCCGGCAGCATCGTCATCGAGAGGATGAAGAGCCCCAGGACGCTCAGCCACGGGTTCTTGTACTTCGCGAGCGCATAGCCCGTCGTCGCGCAGAGGAAGACCGTCAGGACGGTCGACACCGTCGCCACGATCGCCGTGTTCAGGAAGTAACGGGCGAAGTCGATGCGCTCGAGCGCCGCCTCGTAGCCGCCGAGCGTCCACTCCTTGGGGAAGAACGACAGCGGGTAGCTGAACAGCTCGCTGCCCGGCTTGAACGACGAGAGCAGGAACCACGCGAGCGGGAACAGCATGAGCAGCGCCAGGACCCACAGCATGGTGGTCGGCACGACGGCGCGGCGACGGAGGTTCTTCGACCGGCGGCGACGCTCGAAGCTCTCGCGCTTCTTCTCGTCGGGGACGGTGATGGCGTAGGTGGTCACCATGAGTTGTTGCTCCTCCGGCTGATGCGCAGCTGGATGATCGCGATGACCATGAGGATCACCAGGAGGACCATCGACGCCGCGCTGGCGTAGCCGATCTCGGACTGCTTGAAGCCGGTCTCGTAGATGTACTGGACGATCAGTCGGTTCTGCGTTCCGGGACCGCCGCCGTTGAGCGACTGGACCAGTGCGAACTCCTTCATGTGCCCGAGCGTGGACAGCAGGATCACCAGGACGGACGTCGGGGCGATGGAGGGCAGCGTGATGCTGCGGAAGCGCTGCCAGCCGTTGGCGCCGTCGAGCTCGGCCGCCTCGTAGTACGACTTCGGGACGTTGTTGAGGGCGGCGACGAACAGCAGCATGTTGAAGGCCGCACCGGCCCACGAGGATGCCAGGATCACGACGAGCAGCGAGAGGTCCGCGTTCGAGGACCACGGCACACGCTCGCCGCCCAGCATGCTGATCACGAAGTTGACGAAGCCGAAGCTCTCGCCGAACATCCAGCGCCAGATGACACCGGTCACGATCGGCGAGACGAGCCACGGGAGGAAGAAGATGATGCGCGCAGCGGTCTTGCCGCGGGCGTGCGCGGCGTTGATCGCGACGGCCATGCCGAGCGAGAGCGCGTAGCTGAGGGGCACCGAGAGCAGTGCGAAGACGAACGTGCGGCCGAGGGCCGAGTAGAAGCTCGGGTCGCTGAGGAGCTTGCTGTAGTTGTCGAGTCCGACGAACTCGGCGTCGCCCCAGCCGCGGAAGTCCGTCAGCGAGTACGACAGTCCGAGGACGCCCGGCCACAGGAAGAACAGGGCGAACAGGGCGGCCGTGACGACGGTGAACAGGAACGGCGCCATCCGGTACCGGCCGAAGGCGCGCTTGCGGCGGGGGGAGGGCGCGCCGGGCGCCCCCGCCGTGGGGGCGGAGGCGTCCGGCGTGATGGTTGCAGTCATGCGTGTGCGGTTCCCTGCGGGTTACTTCATCTGTTCGGTGGAGACCGTGTCGATGTTCTTCACGGTCTGCTCGAGCGACTGCTCGCCGTTGAGGTACTTGATCGTCTCGTCCTTCAGCGGCTCGCTGTCGATGGCGAGGCCGGTGTAGCTGTTCTTCAGGCCGTCGACGGTCTGGCGCGCAGCGATCTCGGGGGACTCGGCGATCTCGCCGTTGTAGAGGTCGAACGCGTACGCGTCGTCCTTGTAGGTGATGTCGACGCCGTCGATCGCGGGCAGGCAGCCCGAGATCTCGCAGTACTCCTTGTAGTTCTCCGGCTGGTACATCCACTTCACGAAGTCGAGGGTCTCCTTCTCGACGCCCGTGCCGTCGTAGGCGACGATCCAGGAAGCGGCACCGTAGTTGGTGGAGCGGACCGGCTGCTGCGGCAGCGGCACCGAGACCCAGTCGAAGTCCTTGATGTTGGCCTGGAAGTCGGCGATCTGCCAGACGCCCGACATGTAGCCGGCCACGCGGCCGCTCTTGAAGGTCGCGCTGGGGTCGTCACCGGCGGCCCACACGGCCTTCGGCATGAACCCGTCGTCGTTCAGCTTCTTGAAGTACTCGAGCGCCTTCTCGCCCTCGGCGTCGAGCGCCCAGGTGCCGTCGGACTGCTCGGTGACACCCTGGCTGCCGAACTCGAACATGAAGGCGCGGAGGCGGTGGGCGGAGCTGTCCATGACGGCGCCGAACTCGGCATCCGTCTTGTCGACGACCTCGGTGGCCTTCTGGACGTACTCGTCCCAGGTCCACTTCTGGTCGAGCGAGGTCGGGTACTCGACGCCCGCTTCGTCCCAGAGCGTCTTGTTGAGGAACATGCCGACACCGGTCAGGGTCGTCGGAAGGGCCTTCACTTTGCCGTCCTCGGGGTCCTCGACGCGAAGAGCCGGGAGCACCTTGGCGTCCTTGGCGATGTCGGTGAGGTCGAGCATGCGGTCGGTCCACGCCGGGTCGGCGTCGGGCGCTGCCGCGAGGGCGGGGAGGTCGTTGGCCTGCGAGGCGGTGCGGAGGCGGGTGCGGAGGTCGTCGCTCGGAACCTCGACGACCTTGACCTTGACGCCGGTCTCCTTCTCGTACTTCTTGGCGAGCGTGGCGTAGCCGCCACCCTGGGCGGCGTCACCGGACTGGACGAACTCGAGGGTGACGTCGTCGCTCCCGCCGCCCCCCGAAGACGAGCAGCCGGCGAGCACGAGGGCGCCCACAGCCGCGGCGATGATGGTGGCGGATCGGATGGTGCGGGAACTCTTCACTGCTTCTCCTTCGCGTGCGCTCTTCGGTGAGCGCGAGGTGAGTCATGAGCGGGTATGTCGGCATTTGTCGGCATGTCATGACAAGGGGTGCTCATAAGGTAACCGGGGACGCTCGGGACGGCAAGCGCTTACCTGTGTCGGATATGTAACGTCTTTGCGACAAGCGCCACTTCCATGATCACCCGGGCTTCGACGTTCGCGCGACCGACGCGGCTGTTGCGCAATCGGATCGCCGATGTCACACTGAGTGGAAAGCGCTTACCCATTCGCCTCCGCGGCGTTCGGGGCAGCCCCGACGCCGCACGCAGAGAAGCAGACAAGGACCTCACCGTGTCAGAGACGACCATCACCGCACCCGCCCCGGCGGCTGCTACCGCCGCCCCCGCCGTCCGCGAGATCGGCATCATCATGAACGGCGTCTCGGGCCGTATGGGCTACCGCCAGCACCTCGTGCGCTCCATCCTCGCGATCCGCGAGCAGGGCGGCATCGAGCTGCCCGACGGGTCGAAGGTCACCGTCAAGCCGCTCCTCGTCGGCCGCAGCGAGGCGAAGCTCGCCGAGCTCGCCGCGAAGCACGGCATCGAGGACTACACGACCGATCTGGATGCCGCTCTGGCAGACCCGCGCTGGGAGATCTACGCGGACTTCCTCGTCACGAAGGCGCGTGCCACCGCCCTTCGAAAGGCCATCGCCGCCGGCAAGACGATCTACACCGAGAAGCCGACCGCCGAGTCGCTCGAAGAGGCGCTCGAGCTCGCGAAGCTCGCCGCCGAGGCCGGCGTCAAGACCGGTGTCGTCCACGACAAGCTGTACCTCCCCGGCCTCCAGAAGCTCAAGCGCCTCATCGACTCGGGCTTCTTCGGCCGCATCCTGTCGGTGCGCGGCGAGTTCGGCTACTGGGTCTTCGAAGGCGACTGGCAGCCCGCGCAGCGCCCCTCCTGGAACTACCGCGCCGAAGACGGCGGCGGCATCATCGTCGACATGTTCCCGCACTGGAACTACGTGCTCGAGAACCTCTTCGGCGGCGTCAACACGGTCTACGCGCAGGCGGCCGTCCACATCGCCGACCGCTGGGACGAGAAGGGCGAGCACTACACCGCGACCGCCGAGGACGCCGCCTACGGCGTGTTCGAGCTCGAGGGCGGCGTCGTCGCCCAGATCAACTCTTCCTGGACGGTCCGCGTGAATCGCGACGAGCTCGTCGAGTTCCACGTCGACGGGACGCACGGCTCGGCCGTCGTCGGCCTGTTCGGCGCGAAGATCCAGCCGCGCAACGCCACGCCCAAGCCGGTGTGGAACCCCGACCTCGAAGACACCCACGACTACGACGCCGACTGGCAGAACATCCCCGTCAACGACGTCTTCATGAACGGCTTCCGTCAGCAGTGGGAGGAGTTCCTCGTCTCGTACGTCGAGGGAACCGACTACGAGTTCGACCTCCTCGCCGGTGCGCGCGGCGTGCAGCTCGCCGAGGCCGGGCTCCGCTCCAGCCGCGAGGGTCGCAAGATCGAGCTCGACGCGCTGTCGCTGGACTGATCCATGACCGACCTCACCCTGCTCTCGGGGGACGGCGCACTCCGGCGCGTCCCCCTCGTCGACACCTCCGGCTACACCCGCCCCGACGGACCGCTCCGCAGCCGGGTCGCGTACGCGGCGGCGCACGTCGTGCCGAAGACGCACGCCGACAACACCCCGGGCCAGCCGGCCGACATCGACTGGGACGCGACCCTCGACTTCCGTCGCAACGTGTACTCGTGGGGCCTCGGCGTCGCCGACGCCATGGACACCGCGCAGCGGAACATGGGACTGGATGCCGCGGCCACCCGCGAGCTGATCTCGCGTTCCGCCGAGGTCGCCCGTGAAGAGGGTGGTTCCGTCGCCGTCGGCGTGAACACCGATCACATCGATGAGGAGCGGATCACGCTCGACGAGGTCGTGTCGGCCTACCTCGAGCAGCTCCACTTCACCGAGGAGCAGGGTGCGGGTCCGGTCCTCATGGCCTCTCGTCACCTGGCACGGGTCGCCGAGAGCGCGGCGGACTACCGCCGCGTCTACGACGCCGTGCTGTCGCGGGCGACGACACCGGTCGTGCTGCACTGGCTCGGCACCGCCTTCGACCCGCAGCTCGCGGGATACTTCGGGGCGACCGACTGGCAGACGGCATCCGCTGTACTGCTCGAGGTCATCGAGGCGAACGTCGACAAGGTGGCGGGCGTCAAGATGAGCCTGCTCGACGCGGCCTCCGAGGTCTCGGTGCGCGAGCGCCTGCCCGAGTCGGTGCGCATGTTCACGGGCGACGACTTCAACTACGTCGGCCTCATCGGCGGTGCGGACGTGCCCGACGCCCCGCAGCCGACGAGGGACCCGGCATCCGCTCGTCAGCACTCCGACGCGCTGCTCGGTGCCTTCGCCGCCCTGACGCCGGTCGCCTCCGCGGCGATCCAGGCGCTCGATGCGGGCGACCCGGCGCGCTACCTCGAGGTGCTCGCCCCGACCGAAGCGCTGTCGCGTCAGGTGTTCGCCGCGCCGACGTTCTATTACAAGACGGGCGTCGCCTTCCTCGCCTGGCTCAACGGACACCAGCCCGCGTTCCAGATGGTCGGCGGTCTGCACTCCGCCCGCAGCCTTCCGCACCTCTCGCGGATCGTCGAGCTCGCGAACGACGCGAAGGCGTTCGAACGTCCCGAGCTCGCCGCGGAGCGCTGGAACGGGATGCTGCGACTGAACGGCCTCGACGCGTGAGCGCCGTCGATCCGCGCCTGTCGATCAACCAGGGCACCATCAAGTACGCCGACCTCGCCACCGCTCTCCGCGTGACCGTCGAGGCCGGTGTGCAGTCCATCGGGCTCTGGCGCGAACCGGTGCAGGAGGTCGGTCTCGCGACGGCCGCGTCGATGCTGACCGACTCGGGCCTCCGGTTCTCGACGCACTGCCGGTCGGGCTTCTTCACGATGCCCGAAGGCCCCGCGCGACGCGCATCGATCGACGACAACCTCGTCGCCATCGACGAGGCGGCGACGCTCGCCGCCGCCGGCGCGCCGGGGTCGACCGCCGTGCTCGTGCTCGTCGCCGGCGGGCTGCCCGAAGGATCCCGCGATCTGATCGGCGCCCGCGAGCGGGTGCGCGATGCGATCGGCGAGCTCGCTCCGCACGCGAAGGCGGCGGGAGTGACGCTGGCCATCGAGCCGCTGCATCCGATGTACGCGACCGACCGCTGCGTCGTCTCGACCCTCGGTCAGGCCCTCGACATCGCGGCGGACTTCGATGCGGATGTCGTCGGTGCGGCCGTCGACACCTTCCACATCTTCTGGGACCCCGCGGTGCTCGACTCGATCGCGCGCGCCGGCCGGGAGGGTCGCATCGCGACGTACCAGGTGTGCGATTGGAAGACCCCGCTCCCCGCCGACGTCCTCCTCGGACGTCACTACCCGGGCGACGGCGTCATCGACCTGGCCGGACTGACGAGCGCCGTCGAGGCGACGGGATACGACCGCGATATCGAGGTCGAGATCTTCAACGCCGACATCTGGGCGACCGACCCTCTCGAGGTGGTGCGCCGGACCGCGGCGGGGTTCGCGGCATCCGTCTCGCCTTCTCTCGCCGGTCGATGACGCGCATCCCGTGCTGCCTGAACCGCCGCCCGTAGACTGCGCACCATGACCGACCGCACCCTGCGTCGAGTCGCGCCGTCCGGCGCGGTCACGCTCGACGACGTCGCCCGCGCGGCGGGCGTTTCGCTCGCCACCGCCTCGCGCGCCCTCAACGGCTCGACCCGCAAAGTCGCCGACTCCTACCGGGAGCGGGTCGAAGAGGCCGCCGCGCGGCTCGGATACAGCGCGAACCTGTCGGCCCAGGCGACCGCGCGGGGAACGTCGGCGATCATCGCCTTGCTCGTGGCCGACATCGCCGACCCCTACTTCGGGCTCATCGCCTCAGGCGTCGCCCGCGGTGCCGATGAGGCCGGGCTCGTCGTGACGGTGGCGATCACGGAGCGCGATCCGGAGCGGGAGGTCAGGCTCGTCCGGGCCCTGCGCGGACAACGCCCGCGCGGGCTGATCCTCGCGGCGTCGCGGACCACGGCGGGACCGTCGGCCGAACTGACGCGCGAGCTGGAGCTCTTGAGCGGGATGGGCGGTCAGGTCGTCGCCCTCGGCAAGGGCGCCGGCGATGTGCGCTCCCTCGTCCTCGACAACCGCAGCGGCGCCGAAGCCCTCGGTCGAGCACTCGTCGAGCGGGGATACCGCCAGGCCGTCGTGCTCGCCGCCGAGGAGGGGACCGCCACGAGCGACACCCGACTCGACGGATTCACCGCCGGGTTCACCGCTGCGGGCGGGTCCGCCCCCCGTGTCTACCGCGGCGGGTTCACGCGCGAAGCGGGCTACGAGGCCATGACGCGCGCCCTCGCGGACGGCATCGAGCCCGGGACGGTCGTCTTCGGCATCAGCGACGTCGTCGCCATCGGCGCCCTGACGGCCATGCGCGCCGCGGGGCGCACGGCGGGTGAGGACATCGCCCTCGCCGGCTTCGACGACATCCCCACGGGCCGCGACGTGACCCCGGCGCTCACGACCGTCCGCGTGCCGCTCGAAGAGGTCGGCTACCAGGCGTTCCGCGCGGCGACGGATGCCGAGTGGGAGCCGCACCCGGATGACCTGCGACTCGAGGTGCTGCTGCGCGAGAGCACCCCTCCGCGCGCATGAGCGTCGTCGTCGCGCTCGACAGCTTCAAGGGCTCCCTCCCGGCTGCCGCCGCCGCGGCCGCCTTCGCCGCCGGGTGGCGCGAGGTGGATCCTGCGGCAGAGCTCGTGCTGCGTCCGATGGCGGACGGGGGAGAGGGAACCCTCGACGCGTTCGCGGCCGCCGTCCCCGGCGCCGAGCGACGCCCGGTGCGGGTCCGGGGGCCCCGCGGCATCGCCGTCGATTCCTCATGGCTTCTGCTGCCGGACGGCACGGGCGTCGTCGAACTCGCCTCGACGAGCGGGATCGAACTGCTCGGCGACGACCGGCTGCCGTGGGATGCCGACACCACCGGTTTCGGGCAGGCGATCGCCGCCGCCCTCGACGCCGGGGTCACCCGACTCGTCCTCGGGATCGGGTCGTCGGCGTCGACCGACGGCGGCAGCGGGATGCTGCGTGCCCTGGGCGCGCGCATGGTCGACGCCGACGGGCGGGACGTGCCGGCCGGCGCGCGCGGACTCGCCGCCGTCTCGGCCATCGACCTCACGCACGTGCGTCCGATGCCCGCGGGCGGGGTGACGGTCCTCAGCGACGTCACCAACCCGTTGACGGGGCCCTCGGGTGCTGCGGCCGTGTTCGGGCCGCAGAAGGGGCTCACCCCCGCCGACGTCACGGTCGTCGACGGGGTGCTCGAGCGCTTCGCGGCGTGCATCGCCCGTCACGCTCCGGGCGCCGACCCGTTGCTGCCCGGTGCGGGCGCCGCGGGCGGCACGGGCTTCGCCCTCGCCGCGTGGGGCGCGGATCTCGTCCCCGGCGCGGAGCGGGTCGCCGAACTCGTCGACCTCGCCGGCGCGGTGGGCGCGGCATCCCTCGTCGTCACGGGTGAAGGCTCGTTCGACGGTCAGTCCGCGGCGGGCAAGGTGCCCGCGTTCGTCCACGGGCTCGCGACGTCGCGGGCGGTGCCGGTCGCGGTCGTCGCCGGACGGTTCGGTGCGGATGCCGACACGTCGGGATTCGCGCACGCCGTCTCGACGACCGAGCTGGCCGGGAGCGCCGCGGCGTCGATGGCCGACCCGGAACGCTGGCTGCGGGATGCCGGGCGGACGCTCGCGAGCCGACGAGGCTGACCGGGGCGTCCGATGCTCGCCGGGGAGTGGTCGCGCGCGGAATGGGTCGCGCACGCCGACGCCCTTCTCGACGCCGCGCGACGGTACGCGACGCCCGGTGGCGGTCGCATCCTCTTCCCGGGAGCCGAGGGCGGGTACGGCCGTGACGTCGACGGACTCGAGGGCTTCGCGCGCACGCTGCTGCTGGCGGGCTTCCGGATCGCGGGGGAGCGCGGCGTCGGTGTCGACGACCTGATCGCGTTCGTCCGCCGGGGAGTCACGACCGGCGTCGATCCCGGAGCGCCCGACCGGTGGGTGCGGCCGGACGAGCACGGGCAGGCGAAGGTCGAGGCGGCATCCATCGCCCTCGTCCTCGACCTCACGCGGCCCTGGGTGTGGGACGCCCTCGACGCCGTCACCCGGCGGCGCGCGATCGAGTGGTTCGCTCCCGTCGTGGGGGACGACACGTATCCGCGGACGAACTGGGTATGGTTCCGCATCGTCGTCGAGACGTTCCTGCGCTCGGTCGGCGGTCCGTGGTCGCCGGACGACATCGCGGCCGACCTCGCCTGCCACGATTCGTTCGTGCGGGAGGACGGTTGGCTGTCGGACGGCGACGAGCGCTCCTACGACCACTACGTGGGCTGGGCGCTGCACGTGTACCCCGTCCTCTGGTCCCGGATGACGGGGGCCGCGGAGCTCGCCGGCGGACGGACGGCGGGTGACGTCGCCCGGCTGGATCGCTTCATCGACGATGCGCTCGCGCTCGTGGGCGGCGACGGGTCGCCCCTGATACAAGGCAGGAGCCTCATCTACCGGTTCGCGGCTGCGGCCGTGTTCTGGGTCGGCGTCATCGCCGAGGTGCCGTCGCACTCGCCCGGTCGACTGCGCCATGCGGCGGAGCTCATCGTCCGCCACTTCGCCGAAAGGGGCGCTCCGGACGCCGACGGCATCCTGACGATGGGGTGGCACGGCGAGTGGCGCGCCCTGGCGCAGTCCTACTCCGGACCCGGGTCGCCCTACTGGGCGGTGAAGGGGCTCCTCGGCGTCCTGCTGCCCGCGGATCATCCCGTCTGGACGACGCCCGCCGAGCCGCTCCCCGTCGAGACGGGCGACGTCCTCCGCGCCGTGACCTCGCCGGGCTGGATCGTGTCGGGCACCGCCGCCGACGGCATCGTCCGCGTCGTCAACCACGGCACGGACCACTCCCGCGCGGGCGCGGTGTCGACGGACTCGCCGCTGTACGCCCGCATCGGGTACTCGACCGCGACCGCGCCCCTCCTGGACGCGCAGGCGTGGCGCGATCCGCTCGAACAGTCGGTGACGATGACGGATGCCGACGGTCGCCGCACCCACCGCAGCGGGATGCGGCTGCTCGGGACGCGCGTCGACGACGGGGTCGGGTCGGTCTCGGCGGAGTGGGACACCCACTGGGTCGAGCCGGCCCCCACGACGCACGCGCACGGGTCGGGGCTCACCGGCGTCGCGCGTCGCGCCGGCCGCATCCGGGTCGATTCGTTCGTCCGCGGCAGCATCGAGGTGCGGGTCGTTCGCGTCGAGGATCGCGCGGAAGGCGCGCTGCGTCTGCGCGTCGGGGGCTGGGCCGTCGCCGGCGACGATCCGACGGGGCACGTGAGCGGCGCGGCGGCTGAAGCCTCGTCGGGCGGGGTGACCAGCGGCATCCGCTCGTTGACCGGCGGGATCGCCGGTGTGGTGCGCTGGGACGGGGCCAGTCCCCTCGGCGACCGCGCCGTCGTCCCGGTGGTCGACCTCGGTTCGTGTGACGAGGCGATCGTGGTGCTGGATCTGCGCGGCTCCGGCGCGCCGGTGCGGACCGATGCGGTCGTCGAGGTCGAGTCGGACGCAGTGTCGATCATCTGGCCGGACGGCCATCGGTCGCGGACACCCCTGCTGTCGGCATAGCGCTCGCATAGCAGTGGGTGCCAGCGGCCCACAAGGCCTGCGTTGCGGGGTCGCCCTGTCCATACAGTCTCGACAACGGGCCGAGTGCAATCCGTTCCCGGCCCCGCACCGAATGCTGTGTAGCACCTGAAAGCGCAACCTGCGGCATCCGTCGCACCAATGGAGGGACAATCACATGACCAGCTCACCCAACCGCCTCGTCGCCGTCATCTTCGGCGCCGTCTACATCCTCGTCGGACTGCTCGGATTCACCGTGACGGCGGGCGTCGGCTTCCTTGCTGACAAGGGTGGCCTCCTGCTCGGCATCTTCATGGTCAACCCGCTGCACAACGTCGCGCACCTCCTGATCGGTGCGGCGCTGCTGATCGGCGGCCTGTCGAACGTCCGCGCCGCCAAGGGCGTCAACCTCGTCGTCGGAGCCGCGTACCTGCTGCTCGGCATCGTGGGCTTCTTCCTCGTCGGCAGCGCGGCGAACATCCTCGCGCTGAACACGGCCGACCACTTCCTGCACCTCGCGAGCGCGATCGTCCTGCTCGGCGTCGGCATCGCCGCCGACAAGCAGGTCTCCACCCGCGCGGCCGTCTGATGTCACCGTCCGCTCTCGTCCGCTCCTGGCCCGCGCTCGCCGCGTGGGGAGCAGGGCTGGTTCAGCTCGGGCTGAGTGCGGGCGCGATCGTGAAGGGTGCCGATGCCGCCGACCGTGGCATCGGCATCCTGCTCGCCACCGTCGGCGCGGCAACCCTCGCGTGGGGGATGGTGACGCTGGCCAAGGGCCGGCTCGCGACGCCCCGCTCCGGGGTGGCCGTCTCACTGGTCGGGATCGTCCTGCTGTTCGCGCTCATGCTCGTCGGGCCGGCGCAGGTGAGCATCTACCCCGTGGTCGTCGCCGCGGTTCTGTCACTCGCCGTCGGCGTCGTGTCGGCGGTCGCGCTGCGTCGCGCCGACCGGGGACGACCGAGTCGACCCACCGCGCGGGCCGCGGCGCGGACCAGCATCGGCGGCCTCATCGCCGGCGCCTTCCTGCTCGCCGGCGTCGTGACACCGGCTCTCGCCGCGACCCCGATCGGCAGCGACGCCCCCGGCGCCTCGGTCAACGAGGTCTTCATGACGGGCCACGGCGGGCACTGAGCCCGGTCGACGTTAGCGGATGCAATAGATCCGCGGCGACACGCCGGTAGCGGGCGAATGCTGCGGCGCGCCGCCCGGCATCTATTGCATCGCGTGACACCGCGCACACACGAAACGCCCCGGCGCCACATCGGCACCGGGGCGTTCTCGTGGGCGTTTACAGTCCGCGCGCGAGGCGGTAGTAGGCCTGGTTCCAGCGGAGTTCCTTCTGGAAGCCGCGCACCGTCGTGTCCTCGTCGATGACGAGCAGCTCGGTGCCGGCGATGTCGGCGAAGTCGCGGAACACCTCGATGCCCACGGCCGTCGTCATGACGGTGTGGTGCGCGGCGCCCGCAGCGAGCCAGCAGGATGCCGAGGTCGCGAAGTCCGGCGACGGCTTCCAGACCGCGCGACCGACCGGCAGCTTCGGAAGGTCGGGGGCGTCGACGTTCTCGACGACGTTCGCGACGAGGCGGAACCGGTCGCGCATGTCGCTCATCGCGACGACGAGGGCGGGGCCCGCATCCGCCGTGAAGACCAGGCGCACGGGGTCGGCCTTGCCGCCGATCCCGAGCTCGTGCACCTCGAGGCGCGGCTTGGACGTCGTCAGGGTCGGCGACACCTCGAGCATGTGGGCGCCGAGGATCCGCTCGTTGCCGGGAACCAGGTCGTAGGTGTAGTCCTCCATGAGGCTCGCCCCACCGGGGAGCCCCGAGCCCATGACGTTCGCGACGCGCACGAGGATCGCCGTCTTCCAGTCGCCCTCGGCGCCGAAGCCGTAGCCCTCGGCCATGAGGCGCTGCACGGCGAGGCCGGGCAGCTGCGTGAGCGCGCCGAGGTCCTCGAACGACGTGGTGAAGGCCCCGAAGCCACCGGCCTCCAGGAACGAGCGCAGTCCGACCTCGATCGCCGCGCCGTCGCGCAGCGACTGGTGCCGCTCGGCTCCGGGCAGCAGCTCCGGCGCCACGTCGTACGACGCCACGTACTCCTCGACGAGCGCGTCGATCTGAGCCTCGGATGCCTGGGCCACGGCATCCGTCAACTCGTTCACGCCCCACGTGTTGACCTGCACGCCGAACTGCAGCTCGGCTTCGGTCTTGTCGCCCTCGGTGACCGCGACGTAGCGCATGTTGTCGCCGAAGCGGGCGAGCTTGAGGGTCTTGACGGCCTGCCAGCCCGCGGCGGCGCGCTCCCAGTCCTCGATCTGCTGCAGGACGACGGGGTTCGAGACATGTCCGACGACGGTCTTGCGCGCGACGCCCAGGCGCGTCTGGATGTACCCGAACTCGCGGTCGCCGTGGGCGGCCTGGTTGAGGTTCATGAAGTCGAAGTCGATGTCGTTCCACGGCAGCTCGACGTTGGCCTGCGTGTGCAGGTGCAGCAGGGGCTTGCGGAGCGCGTCGAGACCCGAGATCCACATTTTCGCGGGGCTGAAGGTGTGCATCCACGCGATGACGCCGATCACCGAGTCGTCGGCGTTGGCGTCGAGGGCGAGCCGCTTGATCGAGTCCGAGTCCTTCAGGACAGGCTTCCACTCGACCTTCACCGGAAGGCCCGCGAGGCCCTCCGCGACGGCCTGCGACTGCTCGGCGACCTGCCGCAGCGTCTCCTCGCCGTAGAGGTTCTGGCTGCCGGTGACGAACCAGACGGTGTACTGCTCGAGGCTGGTGGAGAGGGTCATGCTGTTCCTTCGTTCGATGAGCGGATGCCGCGCAGCGGCAGAGCGGTGATGGCGGCGCTCTCGACGGCCAGGCCGTCGCGGTAGCGCGCGAGGTAGTCGGCGAACCCGGCGACGTCGGCCGGGTCGGGGTCGGCCGTGACGGAGGCGGCCCCCGCGAAGACCTGGTCGGTGAGGTACGACGCGAGGTCCTGGCCGGGCTCCGCGGCGGCGAACGCCGCGAGGACCGCCATGCCCCATGCGCCGCCCTCAGCCGCGGTGTCGCCGACGGTGACGGGCGCGTCGAGCGCGCCGGCGAGGAAGCGCTGTGCGACACCGGCGGTGCGGAACACGCCGCCGTGCGCGAACATAGCGTCGAGCGCGACACCCTCCTCGGCGAGCGTCTGCATGCCGATCGCGAGCGTCGCGAAGACACCGTAGACCTGTGCGCGCATGACGTTCGCGAGCGAGAAGTCCGCGTCGGGGGTGCGCACCACGAGCGGCCGGCCCTCGTCGAGACCGGCGATCGGCTCGCCGCTCAAGTGGTTGTACGCGAGGACCCCACCGGCATCCGCAGCGCCCTCGAGCGCTTCGCGCAGGAGCGTCTCGTAGACGGCGTCCGTCGTCATCGACTGACCGGATGCCGCGGCGAACCGCGCGAACAGCGACGCGTACGACGCCAGCTCGCTCGCTCCGTTGTTGCAGTGCACCATCGCGACCGGGTCGCCGGCGGGCGTCGTGACGAGATCGATCTCGGTGTGGACGCGCTCCAACGGACGCTCGAGGACCACCATCGCGAAGATGCTCGTGCCGGCGCTGACGTTGCCCGTGCGCGGCGATACCGCGTTCGTGGCGACCATGCCGGTGCCGGCGTCGCCCTCTGCGGGGGCCGCCACGGCGCCCGGGCGGAGCGTGCCGGTCGGGTCGAGGAGGGCGGCGCCTGCGGCAGTGAGAGTCCCGGCATCCGCCCCCGCGGGAAGGACCGCGGGCAGGAGGTCCGTCAGGCTGCGTCCGGCGAGGAACCCGGCGGCGTGCGCGTCGTACGCCGCGATGCGGCCGCGGTCGTAGCCGCCGTTGGTGCCGATCGGGAACATGCCCGACGCGTCACCGACGCCGAGCGCGAAGCGTCCGGTGAGCTTCTCGTGGACCCATCCGGCGAGGGTGTTGATCTTCGCGAGCGAGGCGAGGTGCGCCTCGTCGTCGAGGACGGCCTGGTGCAGGTGGGCGATCGACCAGCGGAGCGGGATGTTGACGTCCAGCAGGTGGGTCAGCTCGGCCGCGGCGGCACCGGTGGACGTGTTGCGCCAGGTACGGAACGGCACGAGGAGGTTCCCCTCGGCGTCGAAGGCGAGGTAGCCGTGCATCATCGCGGAGACGCCGATGCCGGCGAGCTCCGTGAGTTCGGCGCCCTGTCGGCGGACGTCGGCGACGAGGGCGGCGTATGCCGCCTGCAGGCCCGACCAGATCGCGTCCTCGGAGTAGGTCCACACGCCGTCTACGAGGGCGTTCTCCCACTCGTGGCTGCCGACGGCCAGCACGGTGGTCGGGTTGCTCGCGTCGACGAGGCAGGCCTTGATGCGGGTCGAGCCGAGCTCGATGCCCAACGCTGCGCCGCCGGAGAAGATGACGCTCATCGGCGGGCGTCCGTGCTCTGGCCGTACACGTTCTGGTACCGGTTGTAGAGGGCGTCGATCTTCTCCTGCGGGATCGGGATCAGCTCGCCCCCCTGCCGCGCGAAGTGCACGGTGCGCGCGGCGTCCTCGCACATGACGGCTGCCTTCACGGCATCCTTCGCGCTGACGCCGATCGTGAACGGTCCGTGGTTCTGCATGAGCACGGCGCGCGAGCGGTGGCCGGTCAGCGTCTCGACGATGCCGCGGCCGATCGAGTCGTCGCCGATGATCGCGAACGGCCCGACCGGGATCGGGCCGCCGAACTCGTCGGCCATGCCGGTGATGACGCAGGGGATCTCCTCGCCGCGCGCCGCCCAGGCAACCGCGTAGGGAGAGTGGGTGTGGACGACGCCGCCGACGTCCGGCATGTTCCGGTACACGTAGGCGTGCGCGGCGGTGTCGCTCGAGGGCGAGCGGTCGCTGCCCGGGGTGCCGGGAACGACGGTGCCGTCGAGGTCGCACAGGATCATGTTCTCGGGCGCGAGGTCGTCGTACGAGACGCCGGACGGCTTGATGACGAAGAGGTCGGCACTGCGGTCTTCACCAACGCGCACGCGTCCCGAGACGTTGCCCCCGGTCCAGACGACGAGGCCGTAGCGGACGAGTTCGGCATGCAGGGCGGCGACGTCCGCGCGGACGGCCGCGATCGCCTCATCGAGATCGGTCATGCGGTTGATGTTACCGGTAACATCTCGGTCGCGCCAGAGTTGGCTCAGCCGGGCGGCGCGGCGCTCGATGCGCGTGCGATGAGCACCGGCTCCGCGACGTCGCCGCGCGCGGGCAGGCCGAGGGCCTCGGCGACCACGCGCTGCGCCTCACCGGCCGTGTCGACGCGCACCGTGGTGAGCGCGGGCGTGTAGAAGGCGGCATCCGCGTTGTCGTCGAAACCCGTGACCGAGACGTCCTCGGGAACCCGCAGGCCCTCGGCGACGAGGCCGGCGATGAGGCCGAGCGCCATCTGGTCATTGGCCGCCGCGACCGCCGTCGGCCCGTCCGCTCCGCGCACCGCGACGGCCACCTCGCGCGCGATCGAGGCTCCCGCCGCCGCGCTCCAGTCGCCGTGCCAGATCGCCGCGGGACGGATGCCGGCGGCATCCAGCGCACCATCGACGCCCTCGTCGCGGGCCGTGGCCTCGAGCCAGTCGGCGGGTCCCGCGAGTCGCGCGATGCGCCGATGGCCGAGCGTGACGAGGTGGTCGACAGCGAGCGCCGCGCCGGCGCGCTGCCGGGCGGCGCCCTCACCGGTGTGCAGCGCGGCGAGCGGGGTGTCGCCGGCGACCTGTCGCAGGGCGGGGAGCGTGGCGGTGTGCGGGGCGACGACGATCAGCGCATCGACGCCCTGGGCGAGCAGCCGCTGGGCGGCATCGGTGACGGATGCCGGGTCCGCGGCATCCGCGTAGGTCGTCGCCAACCAGCGGTCCGCCGCCCGCGCCGCCGCGTCGAGCGCGGCGATGCCCGCGCCGGGGCCCCACAGGGTGGCGTCGGAGGCGACGACCCCGACGGTGCGGGTCGTCGAGGTGCCCAGGGATCGTGCGGCGTTGTTGACGCGGTAGCCGAGTTCGGCGATCGCCGCTTCGACGCGGGCACGGGTCTCGGGCCGAAGGTTCGGGCTGTCGTTGATGACGCGCGAGACGGTCTGCGTCGAGACTCCGGCGCGGGCGGCGACGTCGCGGACGCTCGCGCGCATCGTCCCGGCCCGTCCCATGGCGCTCACTGTAGCCCTGCCCGCGGCGGCCCCTTGCACGCCGAGTCGCCCGATGTCGAGGAGCGGGAGCTCATCGGCCAGCAGGATTACGGTGGAGGATTCACGCCGACGACGGAGGAGGGACCGGATGCGGCTGCTGCAGCGACTCGCGCTCGGGCGCTTCTACGCGCGCCTGCCCGAGTGGGTGCGGGTGATCGTCGCGGTGGCGGCGGTCGTGCTCGGCGTGGTCATCGTCATCCGCCCGACCACGGCCCTCGGCGTGCTCGCCTGGCTCATCGGCGGCGGCATGGTCCTCACCGGCGTGCTCGATCTGACCGGCCGCGACGGCGAGGGCCAGCGCCCCCGCTGGCGCACGATCACCGGCGGAGCGTGGGTGGTCGGCGGGCTCATCGTGCTCCTCACCCCCGGCCTGACGGTCCGTGTCGTCGCGACCCTCGTCGGCATCCTGCTGTTCGCCGCGGGCGCGGCGGGACTCGTGGCCGTCTTCGCGAAGGGACGCACGCTGGATGCCCGCGTCGCGGATGCCGCCTTCTCGATCTCGGGTGTGATCTTCGGCGTCCTCGCGCTGTTCTGGCCCGACATCACCCTGCTCGTCGTAGCCGTCGTGTTCGGGGCCCGCCTCATCATGAGCGGGGTCACCGACCTCTGGATGCGGCTGCGCCGTCGCCGCGACACCCGCGCCGAGCGCCGCCACGAGCCCCGCAGGCTGCGCCGGTGGGGGCGCACCGTGACCGCTCTCGTGTCGGTCGCGCTCGCCGTGACGACCGCGCTCGTGACCGTGCCGCTGCGTGAAGGCTCGACCGTCGTCGACGACTTCTACGCCGCGCCCCGTGACATGCCCGGGCAACCGGGCCGGCTGATCCGGGCGGAGCCGTTCACCGCCGGCATCCCGGTCTCCGCGACCGCGTGGCGGATCCTCTACACCACCACGGGTGCGACGGGCGAGGTGCGCGTCGCGAGCGGTGTCGTCGTCGTGCCGACGGAGGGCGACGGGAAGTGGCCGATCGTCGACTGGAACCACGGGACGACGGGCTTCTCGGAGAGCTGCGCCCCCTCGCTGCAGCCGCGCGGTCTGTGGTCGGGTGCGCTGTACATTTTGCCGACGATCATCCGGCAGGGATGGGCGGTCGTCGCGACGGACTACATCGGCCTCGGCACCGAGGGGCCGCATCCGTACCTCATCGGTCCGCCGAGTGCGACGGCGTCGCTCGACGCGGTGCGCGCCGCGCGGGAGTTGCAGGATGCCGACCTCGGCACCCGCACGGTCATCTGGGGCCACTCGCAGGGCGGCGCGGCCGCGCTCTGGGCCGGCTCGATGGCGCGCGAGTACGCGCCCGAGCTCTACGTGCAGGGCGTCGCGGCGCTCGCGCCGGCGAGTGATCCGTCCGCCCTCGTGCAGAACATCTCGAGCGTGACCGGCGGCAGCATCTTCGCCTCGTACGCGTTCGCGGCGTTCTCGTCGATCTACGACGACGTGTCCTATGACGAGTACGTGAGGCCGGGTGCCGACACCGTCCTCCGGCAGATGTCGGAGCGATGTCTGTCCGATCCCGCGATCGTCGTCTCGGTCGCCGCCTCGCTCGGCATGAGCGGCGATCCGCGGCTGTTCTCGGAGCCCCCGGCATCCGGTCCCCTCGGCGTGCACCTGCGCGAGAACGCGGCGCCCCTCCGGCAGAACGCGCCCGTGCTGCTCGCCCACGGCGGGGCGGACAGTGTCATCCCCGTGGCGACCCAGACCGCATTCGTGCAGCGGATGTGCTCGGCTGGTCAGGTCGTCGACTACCGCGTCTACGACGGCTACGAGCACGCGGCGGTCGTCGAGCGTCCGTCGCCGCTGCTCGACGAGCTCATCGAGTGGACGACCGCCCGGTTCGCGGGCGAGCCGGGCCCGGAGAAGTGCTCGACGACGAGGAAGTGAGCCGGGGGTCTGGGTGCGCCCATAGGGTGGGACGCATGACCGAGAACACCCTTCCCTCCGGCATCCATCTCGACGAGTTGAGCTCCGACGTCCGACCGCAGGACGACCTGTTCCGTTACGTCAACGGATCGTGGCTCGACCGCACCGAGATCCCCGAGGACAAGGCGCGGTGGGGGTCGTTCCACCTCGTCGCCGAGCAGGCCGAGCACGACGTCCGGGCGATCATCGAGGAGTCGACGGACGCAGAGCCGGGCACCGAGACCCGCAAGATCGGCGACCTGTACGCGAGCTTCATGGACACCGACACGATCGAGGAGCGCGGCGCCGACGCCGTCGCCCCGCAGCTGGCGCTCGTCGACCGGGTCACCGGCATCCCGAGCTTCCTGAGCACCGCCGGGTCGCTGGAGCGCGAGGGCGTCTCGGGTGTCTTCGGCACCTACATCGAGCCCGACCCGGGCAACCCGCAGCGCTACGTGATGTTCCTCGTGCAGGGCGGGCTGTCGCTCCCCGACGAGAGCTACTACCGCCTCGACAACTTCGAGAAGACCCGCATCGCGTTCCGTGCCTACGTCGCGAAGCTGTTCAGCCTCGCCGGTGTCGACGATGCCGAGGCGCAGGCCGACCGTGTCGTCGCCCTCGAGACCGAGATCGCGTCCCACCACTGGGACAACGTCCGCAGCCGTGACGCCGTCGCGACCTACAACCTGATGTCGTGGGATGCCGCAGTGCAGCTCACCGGGGTCGACCTCGCCCCGTGGCGCGACGCCGTCGCCGCCGGCAAGACGGGCGTCATCGAGGAGGTCGACGTCAACCAGCCGAGCTTCTTCGAGGGCCTCGGCACGCTGCTGGTCGAGGGCCGCCTCGAGGACTGGAAGGCGTGGCTGCGTCTGCAGGTCATCCGTTCGTCCGCTCCGTTCCTGTCGCAGGCCTTCGTCGACGCGAACTTCGCGTTCTACGGCACCGAGATGACCGGCGTGCCCGTGAACCGCGAGCGCTGGAAGCGCGGTGTCTCGCTCGTCGAGGCCGCGCTCGGCGAGGCGGTCGGCAAGGTGTACGTCGAGCGCCACTTCCCGCCGCGCGCCAAGGAGGAGATGGACGTCCTCGTCGACAACCTCATCGAGGCGTACCGGCAGTCGATCTCGTCGCTCGAGTGGATGACGCCCGCCACGCGCGAGCGCGCGCTCGAGAAGCTCGAGGCCTTCACCCCGAAGGTCGGCTACCCCGTGAAATGGAAGGACTACTCGGCTCTCGAGGTCGACGCATCCGACCTCATCGGCAACGTCCGCCGCTCGAACGCGTGGCAGCACGACCAGCAGGTCGCGAAGCTCGGCTCGCCCATCGACCGCGACGAGTGGTTCATGACCCCGCAGACGGTCAACGCGTACTACAACCCGCTCATGAACGAGATCGTGTTCCCCGCGGCGATCCTGCAGTTCCCGTTCTTCGACATGGAGCGCGATCCGGCCGCGAACTACGGCGGCATCGGTGCGGTCATCGGGCACGAGATCGGCCACGGCTTCGACGACCAGGGGAGCGCATTCGACGGCACCGGTGCGCTCAACGACTGGTGGACCGACGAGGACCGCACGGCGTTCACCGAGCGCACGAAGACCCTCATCGAGCAGTACAACGCGCTGGTCCCGCAGGGGCTGTCCGAGGGGCACACCGTCAACGGCGCCCTCACGATCGGCGAGAACATCGGCGACCTGGGCGGCCTCGGCATCGCGATCAAGGCGTACCGGCTGCACCTGAAGACGACCGGGTCGACGGATGCCGACGGTCCCGTCATCGACGGACTCACCGGCATCCAGCGTCTGCTGCTCAGCTGGGGTCAGATCTGGCAGCAGAAGGGGCGCGATGCCGAGACGATCCGTCTGCTGACGATCGACCCGCACTCGCCGAACGAGTTCCGCTGCAACCAGATCGTCCGCAACATCGACGAGTTCTACGCCGCCTTCGACGTGACCGAGGCCGACGCGCTCTGGCTCGATCAGGACAAGCGCGTCACCATCTGGTGACCGCGGTGCGCGGCGCGCCGGTCGTCAGCATCGAGCTCGAGTTCGATGCGGCGACCGAGCGCGCCGTGCGCGCGGAGTGGCAGGCGCTCGCCGACGCCGGGCTGTCGAGCCTCGCCGCGCACACGTCGCCCTCGAATGCCCCGCACGTGACGCTGCTCGTGCGTCCCGCGGTGACCCGCGCGCGGGTGCCGCTGCCCGCGGCGTTCCCCGTGACGCTGGGTGCGGTCGTACTCTTCGGGGCGGGGGAGCGGCGGGTGCTGGCCCGTTCGGTCGTCCCGTCGGCCGAGATGCTCGCCCTGCACGCCGCCGTGCACGAGGCCGCCGGCGCCGGCGACGACGCTCCGCACACCGCGCCGGGCGAATGGATGCCGCACGTCACCCTCGCGCGCCGGATCAAGGTGTCCGACCTCGAGCGCGCGCTGCCGCTGCTCGGCGACCCCATCCTCGGGACGGCGCGCGGGCTGAGGCGGTGGGACGCGGCATCCGCCACCGTCACCTCGCTGGGAGAGTTCGGGGGCTGAGCGCGGGGTCTGTGCGCCCGTCGCGCTGTGTGCGGGGTCTGTGCGCTCATCGCGCTGTGTGCTTCCCCTGTCGCGACACGCCGTGTGGCGCTGCCGTTTGCGACAGGGGAGTGCGGGGCGTGGTCGCCCCCTGTGCTTCCCCTGTCTCAACACGCGGTGTGGCGCTGCCGTTTGCGACGGGGGAGTGCGACGGGCTGAACGCGCGCTCAGTCGCGCCGGATGGCGGGCTGCGAGCGTCGCGGGCCGCCGTTCGGCGCCGATGAACGCTTCCGGGGACGCAACGGGCCGCCCTGACGGCTCGCGGCGGCGAATCGCGTCCCCGGAACCCCGCGTCAGAAGACGATCGTGTGGTTCCCGTGCCGGATGACGCGGTCCTCGGCGTGCCAGCGCACCGCGCGGGACAGCACCTGGCGCTCGACGTCGGCGCCGCGGCGCACGAGCTCGGCGGTGGTGTCGGCGTGGGTCACGCGGATCGTGTCCTGCTCGATGATCGGGCCCTCGTCGAGGTCGCCGGTGACGTAGTGGCTCGTCGCGCCGATGAGCTTCACGCCGCGCTCCTTCGCCTTGCGGTACGGCTCGGCGCCGATGAAGGCGGGCAGGAACGAGTGGTGGATGTTGATGACCGGCACCGCGAGCTCGGCGAGGAACTCCGGCGAGAGGATCTGCATGTAGCGGGCGAGCACGACGAAATCGACGTTGCCCTTCAGCAGCTCGAGGATCTTCGCCTCGGATGCCGACTTGTCGGGACCCGGCGTCGACGGCACGTGGAAGAACGGCACCCCGAACGAGCGCACGTCATCGGCCGACGTCGCGTGGTTCGAGACGACCATCGGCACCGTGATGGGCAGCTCGCCGCGGCGGTTGCGCCACAGCAGGTCGAGCAGGCAGTGGTCCTGTTTCGACGACAGGATCGCCATGCGCTTGGGCACCGACTGGTCGGTGAGCGACCACTCCAGATCGAACGGAGCGAGCGTGTCGCCGATCTCGGTCTCGATCGCGGGGCGCTGCCCCGCGAAGCCCGGGCGGTGGAACACGACGCGCTGGAAGTACGCGCCGCCGCGGGGGTCGTCCGAGTACTGGTCGAACTGGACGATGTTGCCACCGATCCGCGTGATCATCGCCGAGACCGCGGCGATGATGCCGGGGCTGTCCTTGCCGTGCACGATGAGGCAGGCGTGGTCGGGGTGGAGCTGCGACACGGACGAAGTCATCCCTCGATTCTGCCCTGTGCGATGACGGATGCCGACCGCGTGACGCGCGGCATCCGTCAGCGCACGCCCTTCATGAGCGACAGCACCGGCTTCACGCAGACCAGCAGCAGCACGCCCATCGCGATCGAGATGAGGCCGAGGGTCGAGAAGTAGGGCACTTCGTTCTCGGGGTCGTACAGCGTCGCGAGCTGGCCGGCGATGGCGGTGCCGAGCGACACCGACAGGAAGAACAGCGCGACCATCTGCGTCTGGAACCGCTCCGGCGCGAGCTTGGTCGCCGCCGACAGTCCCACGGGCGAGAGCATCAGCTCGGCGACCGTGAAGACGAGCAGGATGCCGACGATCGCCAGCAGCGGCGTCGAGTTCGCCCCGCCGCCTGCGAAGGGCAGGAACAGCAGGAACGCGACGCCCATGACGCCGACGCCGAACGCGAACTTCACCGGCGTCGACGGCTGGCGTGAGCCGAGCTTCGACCACACCGCCGTGAAGACGCCCGCCAGCAGGATGATGAACACCGGGTTGATGGACTGCACCCACGGGATCGGCATCTCCCAGCCGAACAGGTTGCGGTCGAGGCGCTCGGCCGAGTACAGCGTCACGACCGTGAACTGCTGCTGGTAGAGCGACCAGAACACGACAGACGTGAGGAACAGCGGCAGGAAGCCCCACACGCGGCTGCGTTCCTGCGAGGTGATCTGACGGCTGAGCAGGATGACGGCGAAGTACGCGACGGCCGCGAGGATCACCGCACCGATCACGATCAGCGCCAGGTTGTCGGCGCGGATGACGCCGGTCAGGACCAGGACGACGATGACCACCACGGCGGCGACGCCGATCCCGGCGAACAGCGGGTAGCGTCCGCGCGGCAGCGGGTTGGGCACCACGCGCGCCTCGGCGGGCAGGCTCCGGCGGCCGAACGAGTACTGGGCGAGGCCCAGTGCCATGCCGAGTGCGGCGAGCCCGAAGCCCCAGTGGAACCCGAGGGTCGACTGCAGCAGTCCGGTCAGCAGGGGGCCGGCGAAGGCGCCGAGGTTGATGCCGAGGTAGAACAGCGAGAAACCGGCATCCCGTCGGGAATCGTCGGCGGCGTACAACGTGCCCACGACGCTCGTGGCGGTCGCCTTGAGCCCGCCCGACCCGAATGCGACGAGGATGAGGCCGACGGTCACACCCGCGAAGCCGGGAAGCAGAGCGAGGGCGATGTGCCCCGCCATGATGACGATCGCGCTGAGGAAGAGCACGCGTTCGGCGCCGAGGATGCGGTCGGCGACCCACGCCCCGAGGACGGTCGACAGGTAGACCGCGCCGCCGTAGGCGCCGACGATGCTCGCCGCGACCGTCTTGTCGACGCCGAGACCGCCGTCGGTGACCGAGAAGTACAGGTACAGCAGCAGGATGCCCTGCATGCCGTAGAAGCTGAAGCGCTCCCACATCTCGACGCCGAACACGTGCGCGAGCACGAACGGCTGACCGAAGAATCGGGTGTCGCGCGCTGCGGTGTCGTCGGAGGACGGGAGGTCGACGGGAGGTACGTTCCGCATTCGTCCCAGGTTAGGCACCGGTCCTGGACGAGGCACCCAGGTTGTGCGACACCCCGCGCGGGTGTATCAGTCCTCGCCGACGGCGGCGCGGGTGGCGTGACGATCGGCGAGCAGCGTGTCGCGGACCCGACGGCGGAGCACCTTGCCGATGAGGGACTTCGGCAGCTCCTCCCAGACGACGTAGGTCGTGGGCCGTTTGTACTCCGCGAGGCGCTCGCGGGCGAGCTCGCGCGCGGCGGCCTCGTCGAACGTCGCGCCGTCCTCCAGGACGACGACGGCGGTGACGACCTCGGCTCCGCCGCCGCGGGGGATGCCGACGACCGCGGTCTCGGCGACGCCCGGCGAGGCTGTCACGACCTGCTCGACCTCCGAGGGGGCGACGTTGAAACCGCCCGTGATGATGAGCTCCTTCTTGCGGTCGACGACCGTGACGAAGCCGTCCTCGTCCTGTTGCACGAGGTCGCCGGTACGCACCCAGCCGCCCTCGAGGAGGGTCGCGGCGGTCTCCTCGGGACGGTTCCAGTACCCCGCGAACACCTGCGGTCCGTGGATGAGCAGCTCGCCGGTCTCGCCCTGCGCGACCTCGCGGGTCGGCTCCTCGGGATCGACGACCTTGATGTCGGTCGAGGGGAACGGGATGCCGATGGCCCCGATGCGGCGCGACTCGTCGAACGGGTTGGCCAGGGCGATGGGGCTCGTCTCGGTGAGGCCGTACCCCTCGTTGAGCATGCTGCCCGCGAGCTTCTCCCAGCGTGAGACGACCGTCGGGGTCAGGGTCATCGCTCCCGAGATGGAGTACACGACGCGGCTGAGGTCGAGGGCGCCGTCGCGGGCGACCCGGGCCAGCCGGTCGAACATCGGCGGGACGGCGGGGATGAACGTCGGCGGGAAGGTCTTCGCGGCATCCACCACCAGTTCGGGGTCGAAGGTGGGGAAGAGCACGGCGCGCGACCCGGTCTCGACCGAGTAGATGACCGACAGCAGCAGACCGAAGGAGTGGAACATCGGCAGCAGGCCGTAGATGCTGCCCTCGCCGTGGCGGAAGTCGGGCATCCACGCGGCGCCCATGCGCGCGTTCGCCCACAGGTTGCCGTGGGTGATCATGGCGCCCTTCGGGTCGCCCGTCGTGCCCGAGGTGTACTGCAGGCAGGCGAGGTCGTCGCGCCCGGGCCGCGGGTGCCCCGGGGCGATCGGTGCGGAGTTCTCGAGCCGTGTGAACGGGATCGTGCCGGGCGCGGCGGCCGTGAGCTTGCCGCGCGACTCCCGGGCCTTCGCGACGGGCAGGCGCAGCAGCATCCGCATCTTCAGCGGCATCGCGGTGGTCACGTCGACCGAGACGACGTCGCGGATGCCGAGCTCGGCCGGCAGCGACTGCACGAGCGGTGCCACCTTGTCCCACGCGATCACCGTGCGGGCGCCGTGGTCGCGGAACTGCACCTCGAGCTCGTCCCGCGTGTAGAGCGGGTTGTGCTCGACGACGACCGCGCCGAGTCGCAGCACCGCGTAGAACGCGACGACGTGCTGCGGGGCGTTCGGCATGATCAGGGCGACGCGGTCGCCCGCGCCGATGCCGAGCTTCCGCAGCCCCTCGGCGACGCGCGCGACCCGCGAGCCGAGCTCGTCGTAGGTCACCGCCCTGCCGAAGAACGCGATCGCGTCGCGCTCGCCGTACCGGCCGACGCGCTCGTCGAGCAGGTCGATGAGCGACCCCGTCACGGGTTCGATGTCGACCGGCGTGCCGGCGGCGTAGAAGCGGTTCCAGGCGCGGGTCTCGTTCAGCTGCACGGCGACGATCCTAGGTCGCGCAGGTGCCCAGCGCGTTCCCCCTTGCTCGGTGCGTGCCCGCGCGCAAGCGGGTGGCCGGAGTGTCGGGGCGCCTGCGACGCTCGAGGCATGACCGACGATGCGCTCACCGCCCGCCGCGCCCACTACGCCGGGTTCTTCGGCGACCTTCCCCGCACGGACTACGGCGTCGTCGTCGGCAACTGCCAGGCCGAGTCGGTGCGCATCGTGCTGGACTCCGACGACCTGACGCTCCTGCGCGTCCCGCCGGTCTACGAGATGGATGCCGCCGAGGCCGCACGCCTGCACGAGGTGCTCGCGGGCGCCTCGGTGCTCATCGCGCAACCCGTGAAGGACGATTACCACGACCTCCCGCTGGGGACGCGGCAGCTCGCGGCATCCCTCCCCGCGTCGGGTCGGGCCGTCACCTTCCCGGTCGTCCGCTTCTCGGGCCTCTACCCGTTCCAGGCGGTCCTGCACGTGCCGGGGACGGAGGAGGATCCGCCGATCGTCGCGTACCACGACGTCCGCACCCTCGCCGAGGCGGGCGGCATCCCCGTCCGCGATGCGCTGGGCGCTGGCGCCGTCCGTGCCGAGGCGGCCGACTCGATCGCGGAGCTCGAGCGGCGTGAGCAGCAGCTCGACGTCGGGGTCTCGGACCTGTTCGCGGCGCCGGGCTTCGACCTCGTCCGCACCGTGAACCATCCGGGCAACCCCGTGATCCTCGCGATCGGCGACCGCGTGCTGCGGGCCCTCGGGCGACAGGGCGCGGCGATCGATCCGGGCCGGCCGCTGCTGGACGCCGTCCACGCGCCGCGCGAGGACTGGGTCATCGACGCGTGGGGACTCGACGCCGTGCCTGAGCCGGTGTGGCGGGTCAACGGCGATCTCGTCGATCCCGCCGAGATCCGCGAAGCGCACCTCGAGTGGTACCGCCGGAACCCCGACTTCGTCCGCGGCGCCCTCGAGCGACTCCGCCCGACGCTCGAGCGCTGGCGGCGCTGACCGGCGTAGCGTGGCGGGATGGCTGACGCGCTCGACATCCGCGAACTGCACACGATCGACGAGATGGTCGCCGCGAGCGGCGTCTTCGAGGCGGTCTGGGGTTCTCCGGACGGCGGGATGCCGCCGAACCTGCTGCGGGCTCTGCAGCACGCCGGCAACTACGTCGTCGGCGTGTTCGACGGCGAGCGTATGGTCGCGGCATCCGCTGCCTTCTTCGGGCCGCCGTCCTCGCGCAGCATGCATTCGCACGTGACGGGCGTCCTGCCCGAGGCGCAGGCGCGGGGCATCGGCCGCGCGCTCAAGGCGCATCAGCGCGAGTGGGCGTTCGCGCGCGAGGTCGGCACCATCACGTGGACGTTCGATCCGCTCATCGCCCGGAACGCCCACTTCAACCTCGAGGTCCTGGGCGGGCGGGTCACCGATTACCTCGTCGACCACTACGGCGACATGGGCGACGCGATCAACAGCGGCGACGAGAGCGATCGGCTGCACGTGGCGTGGCACCTGGCGTCGCCTGTCCCGACGCCCGAGGCATCTGATGTGATCGCGACGGTCGCGATCCCGAGCGACATCGAGGCGCTCCGCCGGGAAGATGCGGATGCCGCGGCCCGCCTCCGCCGCGAGGTCCGCGACGCGTTCCGCACGCAGCTCGACGCCGGCCTGGTCGTCGGCGGCTTCCGCACCGGCGAGGGGTACCTGTTCGTCCGGAGCTGAGGCGCGGCGTCAGCCCGCCCGTCGGGCCCCTTCTCCGAGCGACTCGAGCTTCGCCCAGGCGATGTCGGGGTGGATGCGCCCGCCGAGGCCGCAGTCGGTCGACGCGATGACGCGGTCGGCGCCGACGATGTCGGTGTAGCGGCGGATGCGCTGCGCGACGAGGTCGGGGTGCTCGACGACGTTCGTCGCGTGGCTGACGACGCCCGGGACGAGGACGAGGTCCTCGGGGATCCGTGCGTCGGCCCAGACGGCGAACTCGTGCTCGTGGCGGACGTTTCCCGCCTCGAACGAGATCGACCCGACGTTCGCCTCGAGGACGACGTCGAGGATGTCCTTCAATTCGACGTCGGTCGTGTGCGGACCGTGCCACGAGCCCCAACACAGGTGCAGGCGCACCTGCTCCTTCGGAAGGCCCTCGATGGCGCGGTTGATCGCCTCGATCCGGATGCGGGTGAACGCCCGGTAGTCCGCGGCCGAGGGCTCGGGGTCGATCTGGTCGAAGTTCTCGGCCAGCGACGGGTCGTCGAGCTGCAGGATGAGGCCCGCGTCGGTGATGGCCCGGTACTCCTCACGGAGGGCATCGGCCCACGCGTCGATGTGCTCCTGCTCGGACGCGTAGTAGTCGTTGTGCACGCGTGCGGCGGACCCGGGCGCGATCGCCGTGAGGAAGCCCTGCTCGCCGTCGTGGAGCGCTGCCGTGAGGTTGCGGATGTCCGCCGCCACCGCGTCGTGGCCGCGGTACGAGAGCGGACCCGTCGTGGTCGGGAAGGCCGAGGCGATGCGCCCGGTCTCGACGGCCTCGGTATAGACCGCGGGGAACCGCTGCCGGTCACGACGACCCAGGAAGCTCGTGAGGCGGACGTTCCCCGGGCTCGACAGCACGGGCGGCTCAGTGAAGGCGTTCACCTCGGTGAGCGACAGCCCCGCGACGCGCTGGAAGGAATATCCCCACCACGCGCCGTAGTCGACCGGGTTCGTCATGGCCTTCCCGAACTCGCCGTCGCCGACGAGGGTGATGCCCGCGGCGCGCTGGCGTTCGACGACGTCGGCCACGGCACGCGCCGTCAGCTCCTCGGCCTCGGCGCTCGGCAGCAGGGTGAAGCCGTCGTCGGCGAACGCGCGCGCGGCGTTCGCCTCGATCAGCGCGGTCGAGCGGGGAAGGCTTCCGGAGGTGGTCGTCTCGAGGGGCATGGGCCGAGTCTAGGAATCGACGGATGCCGCTGCACCCGTCGTGCAACGGCCCGTAACCTGACCCCATGCCGCTCGCTCAGCACGCCGCATCCGTCCGCCTCGACGAGATCGAGCTCCGGGTGCTCCGCATCCCGCTCGTCGCTCCGTTCACGACGTCGTTCGGCACCATGACCGACCGCGAGGTCATCGTCGTCCGCGCGAGGACCGATGCGGGCGAGGGGTGGGGCGAGGTCGTCACGCAGAGCGCACCGGTGTACTCCAGCGAGTACACGCAGGGTGCGTGGGACGTCACGACGCGCTGGCTCGGTCCGGCGCTCCTGCAGCGCGGGACCCTCGCGCCCGAGGACGTCGTCGGCGTCCTCGACCCGTTCGTCGGCCACCGGATGGCGAAGGCGGGGCTCGAGCTCGCCCTGCTCGACGCCGCCCTCCGCGGCGAGGGGCGCTCGTTCGCGTCGTACCTGGGCGGGACGGCGGCGACCATCCCGTCGGGGGTGAGCGTCGGCATCCAATCCGATCCGGCGGCCCTCGTCGAGACCGTCCGCGGGTACCTCGACGAGGGGTACGTCCGGATCAAGATCAAGATCAAGCCCGGCCGCGACATCGCCGAGACGGATGCCGTGCGCACCGCGTTCCCCGACATCCCGCTGCAGGTGGACGCGAACTCCGCTTACACGCTCGCCGACGCCGACACGCTGGCGCAGCTCGACCGGTTCGGCCTGCTGCTCATCGAGCAGCCGCTGCAGGAGGACGACCTCGTCGACCACGCCGCCCTCGCGCAGCAGCTGAAGACGCCCGTCTGCCTCGACGAGTCGATCACCTCCGTCAAGGCCGCGCGCGACGCGCTGGCCCTCGGCGCGACGACGGTCATCAACGTCAAGGCGGGTCGCGTCGGCGGCTACCTCGAGGGGCTCCGCATCGCCGACCTCTGCGCGTCGGCCGGGATCCCGGTCTGGTGCGGCGGCATGCTCGAGACCGGGATCGGCCGCGCCGCGAACGCCGCGCTCGCCGCGCACCCCGCGTTCACGCTGCCGGGCGACGTCTCGGCATCCGCTCGGTTCTACGACCGTGACATCGTGGCGGAGCCCGTCGTCCTCGAGGACGGACACGTGCGGGTGCCGACGGGGCCGGGCCTCGGCGTCGAGGTCGACCTCGACGCGGTCGAGGCGTTCACCGTCGCGCGCGCGACGCTCCGCGCCTGACGGTCAGGCGGGCGTCGCCCCCGCATCGTCGAAGGCGATCAGCGAGAACGCGCGCCGTACGACGTCGGCGGGTGGTTCGTCGCCGCCGTGGAACGCCCACCAGACGAGGGCCGCGTTCGACGCGCCGCTGAGCGCCTGCGCGCGGACGACCGTCGTCAGGTCGTCGGCCGACGAGCCGTCGCGCTCGGCGATGAATTCCACGACCGCGTCGGCCAGCGCTCCGATCCTCGCGGAACCCATGGCCCAGAGGGTCGGGTTGTCGCGGATGACGTGGAGTCGATGACGGGTGACCTCGATCATCTCGTCGGGGATGGTCGCAGCGGCGGCGAAGGCTCTCCGGATCGCCTCCCAGGTGTCATCCTCTGCCGCGCTGCTCGCGAGGCAGGCGTGGAAGCGATCGACCGCCTCGTCGAGACCGCCCCAGACCAGCGAGGCCTTGCTGGGGAACAGCCGGAACAGTGACCGGCGGCTCACATCGGCTGCAGCCGCGACATCGTCCATCGACACGACATCGAACCCGCGCTCGTCGAAGAGTCGGAGCGCGAGGAGGGAGACGCGGTCGGGGTCGATGGTGCGGGGCCGGCCCGAGGGGCGTTCGCTGGGGGAGTTCATAGACACCTTTCGGCACTGAGTGCTAAAACTGTACCGGCGCACCGAGCGCCACTCTCGAAGGAGGAGACATGACCGAAGCGACCACCGGCCGATTCGCAGGCAAGACCATCATCGTCACGGGCGCGGGTTCGGGCATCGGACGCGCCACCGCGGTCCGGATCGCGCGCGAGGGCGGACGCGTGATCGCGACCGACGTCGTCGCCGAGCGCCTCGACGACGTGCGTGCGGAACTGTCGGACCTTCCCGTCGAGACGGTCGTCGGCGACGTGTCCCGCGCCGAGACGATCGACCTCATCATGCGCGCCGCCGCGGACCGCGTCGACGGGCTCGCCAACGTCGCCGGCATCATGGATGCCTTCCTCCCGCCGAGCGAGATCGACGACGCCACCTGGGAACGAGTGCTGAGCGTCAACCTCACCGGCCCGATGCGGCTGACGCGAGCCGTACTGCCGCTCATGATCGCCGCGGGATCCGGCGCGATCGTCAACGTCGCATCCGAGGCGGCCCTGCGCGGATCCACGTCCGGCGCCGCCTACACCTCGTCCAAGCATGCGATCGCCGGGTACACGAAGAGCGTCGCGTTCTTCCACGGACCGCAGGGGATCCGCGCGAACGCCGTCGCTCCGGGAGCCGTGGCGACGAACATCGAGGCCCCGATGCGCAGTGAATACGCGGCATCGCGAGTCGGTCCGATCTTGCAGGCGATCGTCCCTCCCGTGGCCCAGCCCGAGCAGCTCGCCGCAGCCATCACGTGGCTGCTCAGCGACGACTCGGCCAACGTGAACGGCGTCCTCCTGCCGAGCGACGGCGGGTGGTCGGCGATCTGAGCCGGCGGTCAGGGGGCGTCACCAGACGATGCCGCCGCCCACCGAGATGCCGCCCCACGTGAGCAGCACGAAGATCGCGGCGAAGACGACCGGGGCGATGCCCTTGCCCCTGCGGGCGAGGCCCTTGAACAGGGCGATCACGACGAGGATCGCGGCGACGATCGACAGCCCGCCGCCGACGAAGAAACCGATGAACAGCGGGATCGGCATGAGGATGAGGCCGAGCAGGCCGACCCAGAAGGCGGCCCAGGCGGTCGGGTTCGAGCGGCGTTCGGTGGCGTAGGACATCACCCCATCCTGGTGTCCTGCGCCCGATCCCGCGACGGGGCTGTCGTGGATCCCGAGACCTGATAGAGGGTGAGCGAGCGGTCGAACGGCCCCCGCTGCGCGCCGAGCGGCTGCGTCAGCGGGGCATCGAGGGACGCGCCTCGTGCGGGTCGCGGCGCTGCGGGATGAACAGGGCGACGCCGAGGGCGATGACGGCGGCGCCGAGACCGAGGGCGAAGGAGAGGTGGAACGCCTCGGGCGCCGGGACGGGTGTGCCGCCGAGGTCGACCGTCAGGGCGGCGAGCACCGCGCCGACGACGGCCGCGGCGATCGAGGTGCCGAGCGAGCGGAACAGCGCGTTGAGGCCGTTCGAGGCGCCCGTCTCGTGCTGGGGTACCGAGCGCATGATCAGCATCGGCATGCCGGCGTAGCCGAAGCCGATGCCCACGCCGATGAGCAGGTTCGCGACCAGCAGGTGCCAGACCTCCGACGCCCACAGCAGCGAGTAGCCGTACGCGAGGATCAACGCGCTCGCACCCATGATGAGCAGCAGGCGCGGGCCGATCGTGCGGGCGAGGCGTCCCGAGAAGGGCGAGAGCACCATCATCACGAGACCGGCGGGCATGACGATGAAGCTCGCCTGGACGAGGGTGAGTCCGAATCCGCCGACGGATGCCGGTAGCTCCAGCATCTGCGGGTACGACACGTTCGAGGCGAACAGCGAGAAGCCCATCGCGACCGATGCGAGGTTGGTGAGGAGCACGGCCGGACGCGCCGCGACCCGCAGGTCGAGGAGGGGCTCACGGATGCGGAGTTCGAACCAGCCCCACACGAGCAGCACGGCGAGGCCGCCGAGCCCCAGGGCGAGCGTCGCCGGCGACGTCCACCCCCACTCGTTGCCGCGCGAGACGGCGAGCAGGGCGCCCGTCAGACCGATCGCGAGGCCGATGGCCCCGGCGAAGTCGAACCTGCCCGCGGTCCGCAGGACGCTCGCCGGCACGACGAGGGAGACGAGGACGAAGACGACCACGCCGAGTCCGGCAGCCATCCAGAAGAGCACGTGCCAGTCGCTCGTCTCGGTGATGATCGCGCTGACCGGCATGCCGACGGCGCCGCCGACCCCGAGGGTCGCGGACATCAGGGCGATGGCGGCATCCACCCGGTCCTCGTGCAGCACGTCGCGCATGATCGAGATGCCGAGCGGGACGACGCCGGTGACGGCGCCCTGCAGTGCACGTCCGACGATGATGCCGCCGATGCCGGGGGAGAGGGCGGCGATGACCGACCCGACGATGAGGAGCCCCAGCAGGATGAGGACGATGCGGCGCTTGCCGTACATGTCGCCCAGTCGCCCCGCGATCGGCGTCGAGACCGCCGCCGCGAGCAGGGTCGCCGTCACGACCCACGCGGTGTCCTCGCGCGAGGCGTTCAGGAGCTCGGGGAGCTTCGCCTGGATCGGCACGACCAGGGTGAACATGAACGACGACGCGAGTCCCGCGATCGCCAGAACGGCGACGATGGCGCCCTGTCGTGGCATGCGGGTGAGTCTGCGTCTGTCGTCCGAGGGCATCCCTCCAGGTTAAGCCCGGCCGACGACGTCGGAGCCTGCCGGGCTCATCCCCGGCGGATCATCCCGCCGAACGCCAGTCGTCCGACTCCATGTGCGAGCCCGCCTGCGGGCCCATCTGCAGCATCCCGCCGTCGACGACCCAGGTCGCGCCCGTCACATACGACGACGCCGGTGAGGCGAGGAAGGCGATCACGTCGGCGATCTCCTCCGGCTTGCCGGGACGGGGGATCGGGATGCCGGGGCGATGCGTGTTCTCGGCGTCCTCGGCATCCATGTCGTTGATGGGCGTCGCGATCTCGCCCGGGGCGACGGAGTTGACCGTGATGCCCTTCGGGCCGAGCTCCTGGGCCATCGTCTTCACGAGCCCTTCGAGGCCGTGCTTCGATGCGACGTAGGCGGCCGAGCCGACGCGCGGCTGCGAGCCGTGGACGCTCGTGACGGCGATGATGCGCCCCTCCTGGCCGGCATCGGCCATCAGCTTCGCGGCCGTGTGCATGCCGACGAAGGCGCCGTCGAGGTTCAGCCCGACGACGGTGCGCCACCCGTCGATGTCCATGTCGAGGAACGGTCCGCCGGTGCCGCCGCCGGCGTTGTTGACGAAGACGTCGAGACCACCCAGCTGCTCGGCGAGGTGGCGCACCGTGCCGGGGACCGACTCGAGGTCGGTCGCATCGAACTGCGCGACGACGGCGTTGCGGCCGCGGCGGCGAACCTGCTCGGCCGTCTCGTTCGCGCCGTCCTCATCGGAGTGCCACGTCACCCCCACGTCCATCCCGGCGTCGGCGAGGGCGAGGGCGGTCGCGCGCCCGATCCCGGAGTCGGAGGCGGTCACGATGGCGCGGCGGGGCGAGAAGGTCATGGTCCGACGCTACGAACCGACGCGACCGCGGCACACCCGCTTGACAGCACTGCGGCCCCGGACGTACCGGAGCCGCAGTGCTGTCAGTGCGAGGTGGTCGAGCGCAGGTGGGTGATGTCGGCGTCGGACAGGAGTGCCCGCGGCATGACCGCGACCGGTCCGAGCGGCGAACCGACCTTCAGCAGGAGCGCGTCGCCGGCGGCATCCACTCGGCGGAAGGCCGTGTAGCGGATGTCACTCGTACCGAGTGCCGAGGTCGCCCGCATGCCCTCGGCGGTGAGCGTCGCCGTCGCGACGAAGCCCACCGGGTAGGCGCGCAGGATCGAGGATCGGACGGCGATCCACGACGCGATCACCGCTCCGCACAGGATGACCACCATGGCGATGCCCACCCACGCAGCGCCCTCACTCCCCGTGGCGGTGAGGAACACACTCAGGATCACGATCAGGGCCGTGGCGGTCATCAGCACGATCCAGGACGGCCGCGTCAGCTGCCAGCGGAGGAAGCCGCGCGCGAGGCGGGAGGCCAGCTGCTCGTCGACGACGAGCGACCGGCCTCCCTCGGGCGTGCTCACACCGCGTCCGGCGAGGGGGTGTCGACGGGCGCTGCCGGCTCAGCGGCGGGCTCCGCCGCCCGGCGACGCAGCGGCGCGGCGTCCTGCGCCGCCTGCTCGTTCTGCAAGCCCTGGGCGATCCCGCGACCCGTGGCCTGGCCCTGGATGATGCCGCGCAGGTCGATGCCCGTCGCCGCCTGGACGGCGTCGAACGTCGCGCGCATGCTCGAGGCGCTCTCGCCGGCGATGTGGCTCGATGCCCCCTCGCCGCCGAGCACCGTGATCGAGCCGACCTTGTCGAAGCCGCGTGCGAACTCGGTCATGAGCGGCACGAGCGACTCGATGGCGCGCTGCGCGAGCAGGGCCTGCTGGTTCTCGGCGAGGGCGTGTGCCTCTGCCGTGAGGGCCGCAGCGCGTGCTTCACCCTCCAGCCGCACGGCGGCGGCGTCGGCCTCGGCGCGCAGGCGCGTGGCCTCGGCTTCCTGGGCGGCGATCTGCGCACGGGCCTCAGCGGCCTTGACCTGCGTGTAGGCGTCGGCGTCGGCGGAGCGCTCGCGCTCGTAGAGCGAGGCGTCGGCGACCTTCTTGACGTCGGCGTCGAGCTGCGCCTGACGGTTCTCGGCCTGCTGCAGGAGGACGGCCTGCTCGCGCTCGGCACGGGCGAGGGCCTCGGCCTGCTCCGCCTCGGCGCGGGCACGACCGACCTCGGCCGCGGCTGCGGCGGAGTTCTTGTCGTACGCGGTCTGCTCGATGAGGTTCGCCTCGTCGGTCGCGATCTGGCGCGCCTTGACCTCGCGGGCGGCGTTGATGCGCGCGACCTCGGCCTCGCGGCGGACGCGCTCGACCTCGGTCGCGCCGAGGGCGTCGATGTAGCCGTTCTTGTCGGTGACGCCCTGGATCTGGAACGAGTCGAGGATGAGGCCCTGCGACAGCAGGTCGCTCTTGATGCCGTCGGCGATCTGGTCCGACAGCTTCTGCCGGTCGTTCATGAGCTGCTCGACGGTCAGGGTCGCCACGACTCCGCGGAGCGCACCCTCGAGCTGCTCGGTCGTGAACTGCTCGATCGCACCGTCCTGCGAGAGGAAGCGCTCGGCCGCACGACGGACGAGTTCGGGGTCCGAGCCGATCTTGACGAGGGCGACACCGCTGACGTTGACCGTGACACCGGTGGATGACTGGGCCGTCGGCTCCATCTTGATCTGACGCGCGCGCAGCGAGATCATCTCGGCCCGCTGCGTCAGTGGGTTGACGAGCGCGCCGCCGCCGGTGATGACCGAGATGCGCGATGAATCCCCCGACGCGTTCTTCTGGTTGCGTCCGACGATGACGAGCGCCTGGTCGGCCTTGGCGACCTTGTACCACGCCCGCAGCACCACCATGAAGATGATGATGAAGACGATGACGGCGACGACGGCGATGGCGCCGATGACGAAAGCCCCGCCTGTGACGAGTGCGTCCATGTGTGATTTCCCCCGAGTCTCGATGTCTCTGCGCGGCACGGTGCACGTGCCCACTACGAACGTATCGGTTACTCCAGCCGCGTGACGAGGGTGCGGCTCCCGCCCTACGCTGGCCTCATGACCACCCCTCCTCCTCCGCAGCCGCCCCAGCCCCCGTTCGGGGCGTACACGCCTGTGCCGCCGATGCGTCCCGAGGACGAGAAGTTGTGGGCGACCCTCACGCATCTCAGCGGCATCTTCACGGGATGGGTCGGGCCACTCGTCGCCTACCTCGTGCTGCGCGACCGCGGTCCGTTCGTGCGCGCGCACACGGCCGCCGCGCTGAACTTCCAGCTCACGATGCTCATCGCCAGCATCGTCGGTGCCATCCTCATCCTCATTGGCATCGGTCTGCTGATCCTGCTGGTCGTCTACGTGCTGCTGATCGTGATCGCGATCATCGGCGCAGTGAAGGCGAACCAGGGGCAGTGGTACAACCCGCTGGTGACGATCCGTTTCGTCTCCTGAGCCGCGTCGCCCCGGCGAAGAGGCCCGGATAGACTGACGGATGCCGCGTTCTGTGGCATCCGCGCTGTCGCGCACCCTCTTCACAACGACCATTGGAGCCACCGTGGCCGAGCAGTCCCGTCTCGACAAAGTCATCGCCCTCGCCCGCCACCGCGGGTTCGTCTTCCAGGCGGGCGAGATCTACGGCGGGTCGCGGTCGGCGTGGGACTACGGCCCCCTCGGGACCGAGCTCAAGGAGAACATCCGCCGCCAGTGGTGGCAGACGTTCGTCCGCGGACGCGGCGACATGGTCGGCCTGGACTCGTCGATCATCCTCCCCAAGCGCGTGTGGGAGGCATCGGGGCACGTCGCGACCTTCACCGACCCGCTCGTCGAGTGCCTGCAGTGCCACAAGCGTTTCCGCGAGGACACGCTGATCGAGGACTTCGAAGCCCGCAAGGGCCGCAAGGCCGAGAACGGTCTCGGCGATGTGCCCTGCCCGAACTGCGGCACCAAGGGTCAGTACACCGAGCCGAAGTCGTTCTCGGGTCTCGTGAAGACCTACCTCGGCGTCGTCGACGACGAGAGCGGGCTCTACTTCCTGCGCCCCGAGACCGCTCAGGGCATCTTCGTGAACTTCTCGAACGTGCTGACCGCGTCGCGCAAGAAGCCGCCGTTCGGCATCGGCCAGGTCGGCAAGGCCTTCCGCAACGAGATCACGCCGGGAAACTTCATCTTCCGCACGCGCGAGTTCGAGCAGATGGAGATCGAGTTCTTCACGCCGCCCGCCGAAGCCGGTGAGTGGTTCGACCACTGGGTCGAGGCGTGCTGGAACTGGTTCCTCGACCTCGGCATCGATCCCGAGAACATGCGGCAGTTCGACGTGCCCGAAGAGGACCGCGCCCACTACTCGACCGCGACGATCGACGTCGAGTACCGGTTCGGCTTCGCGGGCAAGGAGTGGGGCGAGCTCATGGGCGTCGCCAACCGCACCGACTATGACCTTTCGAGTCACATCGAGGCGTCCGGGCAGAAGCTCGCGTACTTCGACCAGGCATCCGGCGAGACCTACGTCCCTTACGTCATCGAGCCGTCCTTCGGTCTCACCCGCGCCATGATGGCGTTCCTCGTGGACTCCTACCGCGAGGAGGAGGTGCCGAACGCGAAGGGCGGCACCGACACCCGCACGGTCCTGGGCCTCGACCCGCGCCTGGCGCCGGTAAAGGTCGCCGTCCTGCCGCTGAGCCGCAACGAGCGCCTGTCGCCCCTCGCCCGCAAGGTCGCCGACGATCTGCGCGCCAACGGCTGGAACGTGGACTTCGACGACGCGGGTGCGATCGGACGCCGGTACCGGCGCCAGGACGAGATCGGTACACCGTTCTGCGTCACGGTCGACTTCGATTCGCTCGACGACGACGCCGTGACGATCCGCGATCGCGACTCGATGGCGCAGGAGCGCGTTTCGCTCTCCGAGCTGCACACCTACCTCGCCCCGCGCCTGCGCGGCGCCTGACCC
This sequence comes from Microbacterium sp. LMI1x-1-1.1, assembly GCF_040676205.1. NCBI lineage: Bacteria > Bacillati > Actinomycetota > Actinomycetes > Micrococcales > Microbacteriaceae > Microbacterium > Microbacterium sp. LMI1x-1-1.1. Next base: position 199,639 of record NZ_JBEGHM010000001.1, on the reverse strand, counting down.
CGCGACGCCTCGTGCGCGCTGCGGCGCGAGGCGTCAGCCCTTGGCGGCCTTGGCTTCCGCCTTCGCGGCGCGCTTGTGCTCCCGCACCTTCGTGAGCGATTCCGGCGAGACGATGTCGGCGACCGAGCGGAACGAGCCCTCCTCGCCGTAGGCGCCGGCGGCCTCGCGCCACCCGTCGCCCGCGTAGCCGTACTGCTTGCCGAGCAGGGCGAGGAAGATGCGCGCCTTCTGGTCGCCGAACCCCGGAAGGGCCTTCAGCCGCTTCAGCACCGTCCGCCCGTCGGGCTCGCCCTGCCTCCACAGCGCCGCGGCGTCGCCGCCCCACTCGTCGACCAGCGTCTGGCAGAGCGCCTGCACGCGAGCGGCCATCGAACCGGGGAAGCGGTGGACGGCCGGGGTCTGGCTGAAGGCGGCCGCGAACTCCTCGGGATCGGCCGCGGCGATCTGCGCGGCATCCAGCCCACCTGTGCGGTCGCGGATCTTCAGCGGGCCGGCGAACGCGGTCTCCATCGCGATCTGCTGGTCGAGCAGCATCCCGATCAGGAGGGCGAGCGGTTCGTCGGTGAGGAGTGCGTCGGCGGCACCGTCGCCGGTGATGTGCAGGGCCATGCCTCCATGTTCCCACCGTAGGCAAGGTGCGGGTGGGGGAGGATGGGAGGATGACCGCCGACGCCGCCACCGACCTCATCTCGCAGGCCCGACGGGCGCGGGTCGCCGTCGTCGGGGGCGGGATCGCCGGGCTCGTCGCGGCACTCCACTGCGCGAAGGTCGGGATCGGTGTGACGCTGTTCGAGGCGGGCGATCGCCTCGGTGGGATCGTGGCCTCCGCCGAGCTCGACGGCAGGGTCACGGATGTCGCCGCCGACGGCTTCCGCGTCGCCCGTGGCGCCCTGGCCGAGCTCATCGACGAACTGGGCCTGCGCGACGCCGTGGTCCCGGCGCAGGATGCCGACACCTGGGTCGCCGGTCCGCACGGCGTCGCGCCGCTGCCGGCGGCGTCGATCCTCGGCATCCCGGCCAACCCGTTCGACCCCCGCGCGCGCCGGATCATCGGTGCACGCGGCGCGTGGCGGGCGTACGTCGACCGCCTGCGCCCGCCGCTGACGATCGGTGCCGAGCGGAACCTCGGCACCCTCGTGCGCCAGCGCGTGGGGGAGCGGATCCTCGACCGCATGGTCGCTCCCCTGACCTACGGCATCCATGGCGTGCCGCCCGAGCAGGTGGACGTCGATCGCGCTGCTCGCGGTCTGAACTCCGCGCTCACCCGCACCGGTTCGCTCTCGGGCGCGGTCGCGCAGCAGCTGGCCGGGAAGGATGACGCCGCCCCTTCTCGCGCGAGCATCGCGGGTGGGATGTCGGTGTTCGTCGATGCTCTCGCGGAGCGCCTGACGGACCTCGACGTCGAGGTCCGCGCGGTGGCGGAGGTCACCGCGATCGAGCGTGCGGGTGCCGGGTGGTCGCTGTCGTGGGCGGCGGCGGACGGCGAGAGCGGCGTCCACGAGGTCGATGCGATCATCGTCGCGACACCCGAGCGCACCGCTCGACGGCTGCTCGCCCCGCACCTGGACGGCCTCGACGGCCCGACCCTTTCTCCGGAAGACGTCGACGTCGTGACGCTCGTCCTCGACGCCCCGGGCCTCGACGCGCGTCCGCGGGGACACGCGGTCTACGCCGTCCCGGGCGAGGCGGCGGCGCTCGCGGTCGTCCACGCGACGGCGACGTGGCCGCATGAACACGGCGAACCGCACATCGTCCGTGTGACCCTGCCCGCCGGCGAAGGGACGGATGCCGAGGCGATCGCCGCAGCCACGGCGGCGGCCGCCGAGCTCCTCGGCGCCGACGTGGGCACCGTCCGCGCCGCGTACCGGGCGCGCTGGCCGCGTGCGCTGCCGTCGTCGGCCCTGTCGCCCGCGCGGGACGAGCTGCGCCGTGCGGCCCGCACGAACGAGCGCCTCGGCGTCGTGGGTGCCTGGATCGACGGCACCGGGCTCGCCCGGGTCGCCACCGATGCCGAGACCGAAGCGGAACGCATCCGATCGGGCCTCCTATGGCACTCCGACGGTGAGGGTGCAACGACCTGAGCCGCCTGTCAAGGGTGGATACCGCGAACGGCATGCGCCGATACGCTGGGTGCTCGGCACCACATCGCTTCGAACGTGAGGAATCGCCATGAAGGGCAAGATCGGAATCGTCGTCGGACTCACCGCCGGCTACGTCCTCGGGGCCCGCGCGGGCCGCCAGCGCTACGAGCAGATCAAGGACGCCTACCTGCGGGTGTACAACACGCCCGCCGTGCAGAAGCAGGTGGACAAGGTCGCCGAGTTCGGCAAGTCCGCCGCGTTCGCCCTGCCGAGCGTTCTCTGGAACGGTGCCGTCAAGGTCACCCGCGCCGCGACCACCTCGGGCACCCCGGGCCAGAAGCTCGACGCCGCGCTCGACGCATCCGAGGATGCGGCCGACGACGTGAAGGATGCCGCCAAGACCACCGCTGACGCCGTGTCCGGCTCCGCGAAGAAGCCGGCGAGCCGGGCCTCGTCCGGTTCGACGGGCGGCTCGCGCAAGAAGCCCTCGTCCGCGTCATGAGCACCCCCCGCGGATTCCGGGACCGCCGCGACGAGAGTCTCCTCGGTCTCGTCGGAGAGCTGCCCGAGCTCGTCAAGAACCTGATCGTCGCCGAGATCACCGCGGCGAAGACGTGGGCGGCGCGGACCGGGAAGGATGCCGGCATCGTCGGCCTCTGGTTCGTCCTCGCCCTCTTCTTCCTGTTCTGGACGCTGCCGGCCATCGGCGCGTTCACCGTCATCGGGCTGTCGTCGTGGATGGCGCCCTGGCTGGCGGCTCTCATCCTCGTCGTGCTCGGATTGCTGCTGGTGGTCATCACCGCGTTCCTCGGGTACCTGAGGGTCCGGCGTATGAAGAATCGTGAGAATCCCGCGAAGGCACTGTCCACCGACGCCCGAATCGTGAAGGAAGTGGCCGATGAGTTCTGACCTCCCCCGCACCGCCGTCCCGCTCGGGATCACCGACCCGGTCGAGCGTGCGCGCGCTGAGCTGAAGGCGGCCCTCGCGGCCATCGAAGAGAAGGCGAACGTCCCCAAGCGGGCGGCTCGCGCCACGCGGCGTGCGCAGGTCTCGGCGCGTGGCTTCGCGGACCGCAACCCGTCCGGTGCCGCAGTCGCCGTGGTCGGCACTGCGCTGGCCGTCGGCGTGGTCGTCTGGGGCGTCGTCCGCCTGTACACGCGCTGACGCCTCCCCGCGTCGTCGCTCCCGACGCCGGGGGTATGCTCGGAACAGGCAGCGGCGACGGCGCGAGTGCTGCCGACGACACGGTCCCGAACGTGCGCATCCGCGCTCATGTCGATGAGCGTCGGCCGTCTCGCTGCGGGGCGGCCACCGCCTATACGAGAGTCGAACCATGAACACATCCGCTGCGACAGCACCGAAGCCCCTCAAGGGCTGGCGTGTGCTCGTCCCGCGCGGAGGTCCCTGGGGTGACAGCGTCGCCGCCGCTCTGCGTGCCCAGGGAGCGACGCCGGTCATCGCCCCGCTCATCAACTTCGCACCCTCCGAAGACCCGACCGACCTCGAATCCGCACTCCGCGACCTCGCCTCAGGCGCGTTCGACTGGGTGACCCTCACGAGCTCGACCACGGTCGACGTCCTGCATGCGTACCGAGCGGTCATCCCGCACACGACGCGCGTGGCCGCCGTCGGCGAGACGACCGCCGCCGCTCTCGGCGCCGTCGGCTACCGCGTGGATCTCGTCCCCGAGGAGGACAACTCCGCCGCCGGCATGGCCGCTCAGCTCATCGCGCTCGAGCCCGACCCGATGCGCGTGCTCACGCTTCGCAGCGAACTCGCCAAACCCGTCCTGACCCGACTGCTCGAAGAGGCGGGGCACGACGTCCGGAGCGTCATCGCGTACCGCACCGTCGGCGTGCCCGTGACCGACAAGGTCGCCACCGATGTCCGTTCCGGACGCATCAACGCGATCCTCGTCACGAGCGGATCGGTCGCCGAGCAGGTGTACGAGCAGTTCCCCGAGATCCCCGAGGCGACCGTCATCGCCGCCATCGGCCCCCGTACCGCGAAGGATGCACGGCGTGCGGGCCTCGGCGTCAGCGTCACGGCGAAGGAGCAGACGGTCGCCGGTCTCATCGCCGCCGTCGGTCAGTTCCCGCTCCCGCACGCGATCGACGAACTCGCCCCTCCCACCGGTTCGTTCCCCCGAATCCAGGGCTGAGGCCGTGGTCGAGACCGTATCGTTGCGGCTCGGGCATCCGTCGCGGTGGATGCGTTTGGCAGACTGATCCCATGGTGACGCTGCTGCTCGATTCGTCGCGACTGGAGGTCGCGCTCTCCGCCACCGAGCGTGTGCTGGCGTTCCGCAAGGATGCCGTCCGCGTCGAGCGCGCGCACATCGTCAAGGTGCAACTCGTCGACGATCCGTGGACGTGGCTGCGCGGCGTCCCCGCTCCCGGCACCGTCGTCCCCCGGACGGTTGCCATGGGGGTCTGGCGTTCCGCCGGCGGCGACGATTTCGTCCTCGTCCGGCGTCGGAGGCCGTCGGTCGTGATCGACCTCGAGGGCGACGCGGAGTTCCAGCGGCTCGTGATCACGACCCGCCACGGTCTGGCGCTCGTGCAGGCGCTCCGCCTCGACGTCGAGGATGAGCCGACCGACGTCGTCCAGCTCGTCACGACCGAGATCCCGGTGCAGAGCGGCGATGCCTCGGCGCGCCCGACGGGCCGGCCGTCCCGGCGTCGCGCGCCGCGCCCGGCGCAAGCCTGACCGGTACAGTCCTGACCGACGCCGCTCTCGGCCGGTGCGGGGGAGCGGCCCGGTAACGTTGCCCGGGTGAGTGAACCCGCGGCATCCCGTCTGCTCGTCCGTGCGGAGGGCAGTGTCGGGCGCATCACCCTCGACCGGCCCGAAGCGATCAACGCCGTCGACCACGGCATGATCCGCGGCATCGCCGACGCGCTCGACCGCTGGGAGCACGATCCCGACATCCGCCTCGTCCTGCTCGACGGCGCGGGTGACCGCGGCTTCTGCGCCGGCGGCGATGTCCGGACCCTCCGCGAGCAGATCCTGGCGGGGGATGCCGAGGCCGCGATGGGCTTCTTCCGAGACGAGTACGCGCTCAATGCGCGCATCGCCGCTTACCCGAAGCAGATCGTGGTCTTCGCCGACGGCGTCACGATGGGCGGGGGGATCGGCTTGGCCGGTCACGCCTCGGTGCGCATCGTGACCGAGCGTTCGCGCCTGGCGATGCCCGAGACGCGCATCGGTTTCACCCCCGATGTCGGCGGCTCGTGGCTGCTCGCGCACGCTCCCGGCCGCATCGGCGAGTACCTCGCGCTGACGGGCAGGACGATGGATGCCGCCGACGCGATCTACGCCGGATTCGCCGACCACCTCGTGCCCGCCGATCGGCTGGACGACGTCCGCCACGCGCTCGTCACGCGCGCCGACCCGGACACCCCGACCGAGATCACGATGCTGTTCGATGAGACGCCCGAACCGTCGCGCCTGGCGTCGGCGCGCGGCTGGATCGACGACGCCTTCGCGGCCGAGACGGTCGCCGACGTCATCGTGCGCCTGCGGGCGCGGCCCGAAGCGGATGCCCGCGCCACCGCGGACGAGCTCGAGACCCAGGCGCCGACGGCGCTCATCGTGACCCTGGCCGCCGTGCGGTCCGCCCGAGGGGTGCCCGGGCTGCGGGCGGCGCTCGCGCAGGAGTACGCCCTGGTCGACTGGTTCGGGCGGACGCAGCCCGACCTCGTCGAGGGCATCCGCGCGCAGCTCGTCGACAAGGATCGCTCGCCCCGGTGGCGGCCGGCGACCCTGGCCGAGGTCCCTGCGGGCACGGCGGCGCAGGCGCTGTCGTTCGCCCCCACCGTCCCCCTCTGGAGCTGACGTGTTCGACAGTCCTCTCTCCGCCTCGGCCTACGAGGTGCTCGGCGTCGCGGTCGATGCGACCGACGACGATCTCCGCAAGGCCTATCGCCTGCGTCTGAGGCAGACCCACCCCGACACCGGCGGCGACGCCGCGCAGTTCGTCCAGGTGCAGCGTGCGTGGGAACTCGTCGGCACCGCCGAGGCGCGCGCCTCGTACGACCGGGGGCAGGGGTTCGGAGACACCGTGTCGTACGCGCCCGACGCGTCCGCTCCGATGTGGCGTCCGGCCGCGCGCCAGACCGACACCCGGCCGCGCGCCCGGTCGTTCGGACAGCCCGGCGGCTGGCGCCGCGAACGCTACCTCGACCTGATCCGCGAGTGGGCCGGCCGCGGCGTCGACCTGCCCGATCCGTACGACCCGGCCCTGGTGCGGAGCGCGCCTCACGAGGTGCGGCGGCTCTTGGCGGACGCGCTCGCCGAGGAGGCTACGGCGCGCATCGTCGCCGAGCTCGGGATGGGGTACACGGTCTGGCACGACGTCGCCGCCGACCGCCGCGATCCCGACGTGAAGCTCGATCACATCGTGCTGGGCCCGAGCGGCCTGTACGCCGTTCTCTCCGAGGACTTCGGAGCGCCCGTCCGCACCCGCCGGGGCGAGATCGAGGGCGACGCGGTCGTGGGCTCGCCGGTCGCGCAGCTCGTGCTCGCGGCGCGCGGGCTCGGCCGCGCGGCGAAGGTGAAGTTCAGTGCGGCGCTCGTCGTCCTGCCCGACGACGACGTCGTCTCGGCGGTCGAGGAGCTCGGCAAGGTGAAGGGTCTCCCCGTGGCCGTCGTCGCCCGCAGCGCCCTCGCGACGGTGCTCCGCCGTGGCGTCAGCGGAGCGCGCGAGATCGGCGGCAACGAGCTGTTCGACGTGCGGACCCGACTGCAGCAGACGGTCCGGTTCGCCTGAGCGTCAGCCGCCGATGCCCGTGAGCTCGAGCGGGTGCGTCAGCCGCCACCAGGCGTCGGGGCCGGGGAGGGCTTTCTCGACGCTGAGCGGCACCTCGACCTCGGCTGCCGGACCCGTCAGCGTGAGGTCTCCGGCGTCCGCGCCTGCCGTCGCATCGCCCTCGACGTCGAAGGATGCCGCGCTCTTCGCGGTCGCGCCGTTCCACAGCAGCAGCGACGCATCCTTCTCCGTGACGATGCGGCTCTTCGCGCCCCACGCCGTCCTGGCCTCACCGACGACGGTCCCCGCCGGAAGGACCGTCGGAGCAGCGGCCTCGTCGGCGAGGTCGCCGAGCAGGCGCTCGGCCTCGCCGGCACGCGCATCGTTCGTGGGCTGCCCGGCGACCGAGGCGAAAATGGTCGTGGGGATGCCGCCGACGTCGATCTTCTGCGCGGCGACGAGGTTGTAGTACCCCGCGTAGCTACCGGTCTTCAGCCCCACGACGCCGTCCGTGCCGAGGAGGGCGTTGGTGTTCTCGAACGTCCCCGCGCCGGGGAGCTCCGCGGTCTTGGTCCCGACGATCTCGGCGATCACCGGGTTCTCGAGGGCCTTCTCGGCCAGCGCGATCATCGCCGCCGGGGTCGCCACGTTGCCGCGGTCGTGGCCGGAGGCATCCGTCACCGTGATGCCGTCGAGGCCGTTCTTCTCGAGCCACGTATCGGCAGCCGTCGCGTAGTCGGCGACGGAGCCGAACGCGTCGGTCGCGAGACGGTTCGCGTAGTTGCTGGCCGACGCCATCAGCATGCCCTGGAGCATCTGGTACTCGGAGAGGGAGCCGTCGTCGGGCACGTTCAACGCCGACTGGTTCTGCGCGACGTAGCGCCAGTACTCCTGCCGGTCCGCGAAGCCGAAGTCGTAGGCGGGCCCCTGCTCGCCGGACGCGAGCGGCTTCTGATCGAGGATGACGAGGGCGGTCACGAGCTTCGTGGTGCTCGCCATCTGTGCGGGATCGTTCGACGAGACCGCCGCGGGGAAGCCGTCGATGCCGACCGCGGCCTCGCCGTCGGTGGGCCACGAGATGGCGCTTGGAGCACCGGCCAGCGGCGCCGTCTCGGTCGCCGTCGCCGTCGCGGAGGTGGACGAAAGAGGCCAGAGCAGCATGGCCGTCGTGTAGGTCGTCGCAAGAGCGACGATCGCGAGCGCGGGGATCCCGATCACGCGTCCGCGGGTCCGCCGCCGACGTCGCATCGGCGGCAGCAGGTCGTACGCCGCCCCGCTTGTCGCCGGTGCGACGCGCGTCGTCGGATGCCCGTCGTCGTCGACCCAGGCGAGAGCGAGCCTCGTCGCCGGCGCGGGGTCGTCGGAGGGCCGGGTGCGCCGGGGCCGGCGCGTGCGGGTAGCGGCGTCGTCCACGGTCACGGGACCACGGTATCGCGCCCGGGGCTGCGGCTATACTCGACGCACAACCACGGGAGTCCGGTGAGCCGGGCTGAGAGGAAGCGACCCACGCTTCGACCGTCGAACCTGATCCGGATCATGCCGGCGCAGGGAGGAGAACACACATGCACGCTGTCGCGTCCGAAACCGACACGCTCACCGCTTCGTCACCGAACCGCTCCCGCTGGCGCGTCGTCGACATCGTCGTCGCCGCCGTCCTCGGCGTCGCCGTCGGCCTTCTGTTCTGGTTCTGGAACGGGGTCGGCTACGGCTGGTTCGAGGTGATGGATGCCGCGACCCCCGGCCTCGGCGGCTTCGCCGTCGGCATCTGGCTGATCGGCGGCGTCATCGGCGGCCTCGTCATCCGCAAGCCCGGTGCCGCGCTGCTGGTCGAGGTCGTCGCCGCCGTGGTGTCGATGATCATCGGCAACGTCTGGGGCGCCTCGACCCTGCTGTCGGGGCTCGTGCAGGGTCTCGGCGCGGAGCTCATCTTCGCCGTGTTCCTCTACCGCCGCTTCGGAATCGGGGTGGCCGCACTCGCGGGCGTCGGCGCGGGCGTCGCGGCCTGGATCTTCGAGTTCTTCTTCGGCTCGTCGCCCAACATCGCCAAGACGCTCGAGTTCAACCTCATCTACCTCGGCACGATCATCGTCTCGGGCATCGCGCTCGCCGGTGTCGTGGGGTGGCTGCTCGTCCGCGCCCTCGCCAAGACCGGCGCACTCAGTCGGTTCGCGGCCGGTCGAGAACAGGCGGACGAGGTCTGACCGGCGGGTCCCGGCCCGCGGGACTGCGCGCCCGCGGGTGGGGCTGGCGCTACGCCGGCCGGCGCCTCCCCGCCGTGCGCGACGTCGATCTCGACATCGCGCCCGGGGAGCGCGTGCTGCTCCTCGGTGCGTCGGGTGCAGGCAAGTCGACGCTCCTCGCCGGGATGGCCGGTCTGCTCGGCGGCGACGAGGACGGGACGACGTCGGGGCGGATGACCGTCGACGGTGCCGACCCGACCACCCAGCGCGGCCGGGTCGGGCTCGTGTTGCAGGACCCCGACGCCGGTGTCGTCCTGTCCCGTGTCGGCGACGACGTCGCCTTCGGGTGCGAGAACCTCGGCGTCCCGCCCGAGCGCATCCCCGAGCGGGTGCGCGCGTCGCTCGACGCCGTCGGTCTCGACGTGCCCCTGGACCGCGAGACGGCGAAGCTCTCGGGCGGACAGAAGCAGCGGCTCGCGATCGCGGGCGTGCTGGCGATGGATCCCGGCCTGCTCCTGCTCGACGAGCCGACCGCCAACCTCGACCCCGTGGGGGTGCGAGAGGTCCGGGCCGCGGTGGGGCGGGCGGTGGATGCCACCGGCGCCACGCTCGTCGTCATCGAGCACCGCACGGACGTCTGGGTCGACCTGATGACGCGCGTCGTCGTGCTCGACGCGGACGGGGGTCTCCTCGCTGACGGCACGCCCGCCGAGGTGTTCACGCGTCACGCCGACGCGCTCCTCGCCGCGGGGGTCTGGCTGCCGGGGCATCCCGTCGACCTCCCTGCGCTGCCGCCGGCCGCGGCGGGCGGTCCGGTCGCGCTCCGCGCTCGCGGGCTCGCTGTCTCGCGCGACGGGCGGACCCCGGTGCGCGAGGGACTCGACATCGACGTGCCGGCAGGCGCGGCATCCGTCGTCACCGGTCCGAACGGCGTCGGCAAGTCGACCCTCGCCCTCACCCTGGCGGGCCTGCTGCCGGAGTTCGCCGGGACGGTCGAGGCGGGCGTCGTGCCGGCGGGACGAAAAGGTGTGCGGCCGTCGCGGTGGACCTCGCGCGAGCTGCTCACCCGCATCGGCACCGTCTTCCAGGACCCCGAGCATCAGTTCCTCGCCTCGACCGTCCGTGCCGAGCTCGAGGTGGGTCCGCGCGCGCTGAAGCTGCCGGCCGCCGAGATCGACGCGGTCGTCGACGACCTGCTCGACCGTCTCGGACTCGTGGCCCTCGCGCGGGCGAACCCGTTCACCCTCTCGGGCGGGCAGAAGCGGCGGCTGTCGGTCGCCACCGTGCTGGCCACGTCGCCGGAGGTCATCGTCCTCGACGAGCCGACGTTCGGGCAGGATCGCCGCGGGTGGGCGGGCATCGTCGCGCTCCTGCAGGAGCAGATCGCCGGCGGCCGGGCGGTCGTTGCGGTCACGCACGACGACGACATCGTCCGGCTGCTCGGCGGGCGGCGCATCGACCTCGGGGCGGTGGCGCCATGACCCTCGCCCGCTCCGGCATCGAGACGGCGAGGCGGGACGCCTGGCTCGACGGCGTGAACCCGGCCGTCCGCATCCTGATCGCCTTCGTCCTGTCGATCCCGCTGCTGACGACGATCGACGCGGTCAGCGCAGCGGTCGCGGTCGTGCTCCTGACACTCTGCATCCCCCTGACCGGCATCGGCATCGGGACGGTCCTTCGCCGTATGGCGCCGATCCTCGTCCTCATGCCGGTCGCGGGGCTCAGCATGCTGCTCTACGCGGAACCGGGCGGACGGGTCTACGCGTCGTTCTGGTACGCCACGATCAGCGACGACTCCATCGCCTTCGCGGTGGCCGTCGGCATCCGCGTCATCGCGTTGGCCCTGCCGACGATCCTGCTGTTCAGCCGCGTCGACCCGATCGAGCTCGCGGCCGCCCTCGCCCAGATCGTGCGGCTGCCCGCGCGGCTCGTGCTCGGCGTCCTGGCCGGCACGCGGACGCTCGGCCTGTTCGTCGACGATTGGCGCGCGATGCGGCTCGCACGGCGTGCCCGCGGCGTGGGGGACCGGAACGCGGTGCGCCGGTTCTTCTCGATGGCGTTCGTGCTGCTCGTGTTCGCGGTGCGACGCGGGACGAGACTCGCGACGGCGATGGAGGCCCGCGGGTTCGGCTCGGCGATCCAGCGCACGTGGGCGCGCACGTCACGGCTCTCGCGGCGGGACGCTATCGCCGTGGTCGGCGCCCTCGCGATCATGGCGGCGGCGATCGGCGTTGCGTTGGCCGTCGGCTCGTTCCGGTTCGTCTGGATGTGACGCGCCTGGCGCATCTGTCGCGCGGGCGCCCTCAGCACACGTACGCGAAGCAGATCGAGCGGGGCATCGTCTCGGCGTACGGCTCGTAGACCGGGATGCGGGTGAACCCGAGCGACTCGTAGAGGGCGACCGATTCGGGCTGCGGGATGCCGGTCTGCAGGATGACGCGCTCCGCGCCGCCCGTGCGGGCCCGGTCGAGGGCAGCATGCATGAGGGCGCGCGCGATGCCGCGACCCCGAGCCGCCGCGGTGACGACGAGTCGCTTGATCTCCCATTCGTCGCCGAGGCGGCGGAGGATGACGTGGCCCGTGGGGGTGCCGTCGGCATCCACCGCGATCAGCGTCGCGACGATGTCGTCCGGGTGCATTGCGAGCGCGCGGGAGCGGGCGGCGCGGCGTTCGGCCGGCTCGTCGCCGTGGAACCCGTCGTAGCGGGCGCCGAGGTCGGCATCCAACTCGTCTCGGAGTGCCGTCGCGCGCGGGTCGTCCCACGCGACCTCGAGGAGGCGGGGTCCGGTGCTCGTCCGTTCGCTCACCGAACGAGCCTATGCGCCCGGCCGCGGGTCGGTCTTCGCTCGCGCCATGTGGCGGGTGTTCCGCGCCGCGCGTCGCCCTTCGGCGCGAGCGAACGACCCCGGCGGCTGGTAGCGTCCGCGGTATGACCGCCGGCACCGCAGCGTCGCGCCCCACCGGTGTGGCCGCGGTCCTCGCGGTCGCCGTCATCCAGGTGCTCGCGATCGTCGTCACCGCGGTGCTCTGGTTCTTCCACACCGTCTTCGCCGGCGGTGCCTGCGGGGCGTCGTGCGACGGGGCTGCAGCGGATGCCGCGGGCATGCTGTTCATCGCGGCGGCGGTGTTCGACGCCGCCATGCGCTGACGCCTCACGTCGCGTTCCACAGGTCGCGGTAGTACGCGAGGCGTTCCTCGTCGGGGTCGACGCCGTACGCCTCGAGCAGCAGAGCGTCCCACCCGGGGCCGTAGTTCCAGCCGGTGCTCATCGCCGCGACGGCGATGTCGCCCCACCGGTCGCCGAGGCCGAGCTGTCCCATGTCCACGTGACCGCTCCACCGGCCGTCGTCGCCGATCAGCGTGTTCGGCGCGCACGCGTCGCCGTGGCACACGACGAGCTGCTCGATCGGCGGCCCGTCCCGAAGGTCGGCCGGCACGACGACACCCCGTTCCGCCGCGTTCGCGACCCGCGACGGCACAGTCCAGTCGAAGGGGCAGGATGCCACGGGCAGGCTCTCGTGCAGCGCGCGAAGGCCCTCGCCGATTGCCCGGACCACCGTCTCGGGACGCGCGACCCAGTCGGGGTGCACCGCCGAGAGCCCGGCGATCGATCTGGTGACGAGCCACTCGGTCTCCCCGTCGTCGCCCTGCTCGACGACGGTCGGCACGCGGACGTACGGCGCAGCCCAGGCCAGCCGTTCGGCCTCGTCGGACATCGAGGTCTCGAGGTGGACCGGTCCGATCTTGATGTAACGCTCGTCGTCGGTGCGCAGCGTCATCCCGCCGAGCTTGTTGGTCCAGACCGGCGTGAGGGCAGCGCCGCGCGCGAGCCGGCGCGCGATCGGCGGCACCGGAGCGTCGTGCTGCGGGATCGACATCCCTCCATCCTGCCGTCGCGGGGACGGGTTTGTCGTGCCCGCAGCGTGGGACGGCTAGCCTGGAGGCATCCCGTCGCCGTGGCACCCAGTCGCGCGTCGGGTGGAACCCGATACCGTTCGAAGGAGAGCGCATGGACATCGCCGGATCATCCGCCGTCGTCACCGGGGGAGCCAGCGGGCTCGGGCTCGCCACCGCTTGCCGCCTCGCCGCGCAGGGCGCGCACGTCGTCATCGTCGACCTGCCGTCGTCCGCCGGAGCCGACATCGCGGCCGAGCTCGGTGGGACGTTCGCCGCCGCCGATGTGACGGATGCCGCCCAGGTCGAGGCCGCGGTGGCCGCGGCATCCGCCGTCGCCCCGCTTCGCGTCGCCGTCAACTGCGCCGGGATTGCGCCGCCCGCGAAGGTCCTCGCGCGGGACGGGTCGCCCAACCCGGTCGCGGACTTCGAGCGCATCGTCCGCATCAACCTCATCGGCACGTACACCGTCATCGCGCACGCGGCGGCGGCGATGGCGGCGACCGAACCCACGGCATCCGGGGACCGCGGCGTCATCGTCAACACCGCGTCCGTCGCCGCCTTCGACGGGCAGATCGGGCAGCCGGCGTACTCCGCGAGCAAGGGCGGCGTGCACGCCATGACCCTGCCGATCGCGCGCGAGCTGGCGCGCTCCGGCATCCGCGTCTGCACGATCGCGCCCGGGATCATGGAGACCCCGATGCTCGCGGGGCTCCCCGAGGCGGCCCAGGAGTCCCTCGGTCAGCAGGTGCCGTATCCCGCCCGGCTCGGCAAGCCCGACGAGTACGCGGCGCTCGTGCAGCACATCGTCGAGAACGGGTACCTCAACGGTGAGACGATCCGCCTCGACGGCTCGATCCGCATGGCCCCCAGATGAGTGGAGAACCGATGAGCGACACGATCCTGCTGCAGCGCGACGGCGCTCTCGCGCGGCTGACCTTCAACCGCCCCGCGTCGCTGAACGCGATGGACTTCGAGATGGGCACGCGCTGGCGCGACCTCGCGCACGAGCTGACGGGCGACGACACGGTCGGGGCGATCGTGCTGGATGCCGCGGGCCCGGCCTTCTGCGCCGGCGGCGACGTCGTGCAGATGGCGACCTCGGGCGGCAGCGGCGGCACGATCACCGAGATGGCCGGGGTCATCCACGACGGCATCCGGACGTTCGTGGAGTCATCGACCCCGATGGTCGCCGCGGTGCAGGGCGCGGTCGCCGGCGGTGGACTCGGCCTGATGCTGACGGCCGATTACATCGTCGCGTCGCCCCGCGCGGTGTTCGTCAGCAAGTACGCGAACATCGGGCTCACTCCCGACCTCGGGGTCTCGACGCTGCTGCCCGCGGCCGTCGGTCAGCGTCGGGCACTGCAGCTGCTCCTCACCGACACGACGATCGATGCGCCCACGGCGCTCGAGTGGGGGCTCGTCGCGGAGGTCGTCGACCAGCCCCGCGAGCGTGCCGAGCAGATCGCGCGCACCTGGCTCGACGGCGCCACCGGCGCGTTCGGCCAGGCGAAGCGCCTCGTCCGCTCAGGTGCCCACCGGTCCTTCGCCGACAACCTCGACGACGAGGCCCGCACGATCGGCGCCGCGCTCGACACCGCCGACTCGAAAGCCCGCGTCGCCGCGTTCGCCGCGGCATCCCGTTCGCGTCGATCCTGATCCCCTGGAGAACCCATGACCCTCGCCGGAAAGACCATCCTCATGTCGGGCGGCAGCCGAGGCATCGGCCTCGCGATCGCCCTTCGCGCCGCCCGTGACGGCGCGAACATCGCCCTGCTCGCCAAGACCGACACGCCTCACCCGAAGCTCGAGGGCACCGTGCACTCCGCCGCGGAGCAGATCCGTGCGGCCGGCGGCAACGCGCTGCCCATCGTCGGCGACGTCCGCGACGACGGCGACATCACCGAGGCCGTCATGAAGACGCAGGGCGAGTTCGGCGGCATCGACATCGTCGTCAACAACGCGTCGGTCATCGACCTGTCGGGCTCGCTCGAGCTGGCCGCGAAGAAGTACGACCTCATGCAGGACGTCAACGTGCGCGGCACCTTCATGCTGTCGCGCGCGGCGCTGCCGATCCTGAAGGATGCCGGCAACCCCCACATCCTCTCGCTGTCGCCGCCCCTCAATTTGTCGCCGAAATGGCTCGGCGCGCACACCGGCTACACGCTCGCGAAGTACGGCATGACGATGGCGACGCTCGGCATGGCGGCGGAGTTCGCGAAGGACGGCGTCGCCGCCAACACCCTCTGGCCGCAGACGACGATCGCCACGGCCGCGGTGCAGTTCGCCCTCGGCGGCGACCGGATGATGAAGGTCAGCCGTACGCCCGAGGTCTACGCCGACGCCGCGTACGAGGTGCTCTGTAAGCCGGCCCGAGAGTACACGGGCCAGACGCTCATCGTCGAGGACGTGCTGCGCGAGGCCGGCGTCACGGACCTCTCGGGCTATGCGGCGACGCCGGGCACGCCCGACACCGAGCTGTTCCCCGACATCTTCCTCGACTGACCCGTTCGCGGGAGCAGGAGTCTCGGCGCGACACGCCGAGGGTCACGAGCGGATGCCGGGGCGTCGCGCCCGATCCATTGCATCCGCGCACGCGCCGCCGCATCCGCGCTGCGGATCGATCGCCGCGCGCAGCCTCAGACGAGGCCGAGCTTGACGAACGCGTTCCAGACGCCGTCGTCGAGCACGTCGGTCGTGACGTTCCCGGCGCGCTCCTTGAGGGCGGGGTCGGCGTTGCCCATCGCGACGGGGCAGCCGACGACGTCGAACATCTCCGCGTCGTTCCAGCTGTCGCCGATGCCGATCGCGTCGGCGACGTCGAGGCCGAGCGTGTCGAGGACCCGGAGGATCGCCGACCCCTTGTTCACGCCGCGCAGGCCGATCTCGCCGTTCGATCCGCCGGGGAGCGGGATGCTGCCGGGGATGACGTGGAACCGGTCGCCGAGGTCGGCCTGGGCCCGGTCGACGCTGTCGGAGCGCTTGCTGATGAACGTGGTCTTCGCGATCGCGTCGAGGTTCGCTTCGCTGATGGGTCGATACGTGACGATCGGCTTCGGCTCGATCGTGTCGGTCTGGCCGAGCCGGCGCGCCGCTTCGAGGTGGCGCTTGCGGCGCTCGGCGAAGTACTCGTCCAGCATCCCGCCGACGCCCTCGCTCGCGAAGACGGCTTCATCGGACTGCAGGAAGAAGTCGATGTCCTCGGACTCGAAGTACGAGATCAGCCGGTCGGTGTCCTCGCGGGGCATCGGGTCGGCGAACAGCAGCTCCTCGCCGCGGACGGCGTACGCGCCGCCGTTCGTGATGGCGCCGTCGTATCCGATCTCACGGACCTTGGGGTGGATGTCGCCCGCCGCGCGTCCCGTGCAGAGGTAGACCAGGTGCCCGTTCTCACGCGCCGTCCGGATGGCGGTGATCGTCGAGTCGGCGATCGCCGTCCCGTGCTCGAGGATGGTTCCGTCCACGTCAAGGAAAGCGATGCGCGTCATCCCTCCATTCTCCCGGATGGAGATGGACGGCCGGTGCGCGCCGGGGTCAGAGCTTCTTGCGCAGGAAGACCTGCTCGGTGCCGTTGTCCCCGGGCACCCGCTCGCTCTCCTCGTACCCCTCGCGCTCGTACAGGCGGATGTTCGCCTCGCTGAGCGACCCGGTGAACAGCTCGGCCGTCGTCGCGCCGGCCTCACGGCCCCGCTCCTCGACCGCGGTGAGCAGGCTCGTGCCGAGCCCGGAACCCTGCTGGTCGGGGGCGATCGCGATGCGGCCGATGAGCAGCAGATCCCCGTCGACGCGGGCACGCACGCAGCCGACGATGCGCTCGCCCTCGAGAGCGACGCAGCCGAGGTTCTCCTCGAGCTCGGCCCGCACCTCGTCGAGGGTCTGCGTGAGCGGCGGCATGTCGACCGCGTTGTAGATGAGCGCCTCCTGCACGAAGGCGGCCCGTTGCAGGGTGAGGACCTCGCCCGCGTCGTCGACGGAGATCGGGCGGATGCGGGGAGTCGTCACATCATTCAGCGTAATGCGGGACCGGGGCCGAAGCCCCGCGAGCCTAAAGTGACCGCATGCCCGATGTCCGCACCGCGATCGCCGACCGCCCCCTGATCCTGGACGGGGGACTCGGGACGATGCTCGAGGCTCGGGGGCACGATCTCACCGGCGCGCTCTGGTCGGCCGGCGTCCTCATCGACGCGCCCGGAGACGTCCGCGACGTGCACGCCGAGTTCGTCGCTGCGGGCGCCGAGATGATCACCACCGCCTCGTACCAACTCGGGTACGACAACCTCGGCGCGGCCGGGTACGACGGGGCGGCCGTCGACGGGCTGCTCGCGGCGTCGGTCCGGCTCGCCCGCGAGGCGGCGGAAGGACGGGCGTGGGTCGCGGCATCCGTCGGGCCCTTCGGAGCCGTGCGCGCCGACGGCAGCGAGTACACGGGCGACTACGGGATGACGGTCGCCGACCTCGCCCGCTGGCATCGCCGTCGGATCGAGGTGCTCGCCGGTGCGGGACCCGACCTGCTCGCTATCGAGACCATCGCCTCTCCCGCCGAGGTCGAGGCGATCGCCCTCGCGCTCGAGGGGATCGACGTCCCGGCATGGATCTCGCTCTCGGCAGCGAGTACGGCGTTCGAGGGCGACGGCCTCGCAGGCGCGCTCGCCGCGGCGGCCTCCGCCCCGGGCGTCGTCGCGGTCGGCGCCAACTGCTGCGCGCCGCCGCTCATCACCACCGTGCTCGACCGTGTGCCGATGGGGACGGCCGCCGTCGTCTACCCGAACAGCGGCGAGACGTGGGACGCGGCATCCCGGTCCTGGCGGGGCGAGGCGGGAGCGGCGTTCACCGAGGCGGAGGCATGGGTGGATGCCGGTGCCCGCCTCATCGGCGGATGCTGCCGGACGACCCCCGCCGACATCGCGGCGCTCGCCGCACGGCTCGGCGGCCCGGGACACAGCGATGCGGCCGTGGCGAACCACGACCGCATCGGGGGGTGAGTCAGCGCGAGAGCGATGCGCCGTTGGTGCGGATCACCTCGGCGTACCAGTCGAACGACGCCTTCTTGTAGCGATCGAGCGATCCCGATCCGTCGTCGTTGCGGTCGACGTAGATGAATCCGTAGCGCTTGCTGAGCTGCGCGGTCGACGCCGAGACGAGGTCGATGCAGCCCCACGTCGTGTAGCCCATGAGATCCACGCCGTCGGCGATCGCCTCGCCGACGGCTTCGAGGTGCGCCTGCAGGTAGGCGATGCGGTAGTCGTCCTGGACGGTCTTCACACCGTCGACCTCGACCAGCTGGTCCTTCGCACCGAGGCCGTTCTCGACGATGAACAGCGGCTTCTGCCAGCGGTCCCAGAACTGGTTGAGCACGAGGCGAAGGCCCACGGGGTCGATCTGCCAGCCCCACTCCGACTCCTTGAGCGTCGGGTTCTTGACGCCGCCGAAGAGGTTGCCTTCGCCCATGACGCGCTTCGACTCGTCGGTGGTCTCGCAGATCGAGGAGTAGTAGCTGAACGACACGAAGTCGACGGTGTTCTCCTTGAGGAGCGTCCGGTCCTCGTCGGTGATGGTCAGCTCGACGCCCTGTTCGCGCAGGCTCCGCAGGTAGTAGCCCGGGTACTCGCCGCGCACGTGGATGTCGCCGAAGGCGAGGTTGACGCGCTCGGTCGTGAGGGCGGCGAAGACATCGTCGGGGTTCGGCGTCAGCGGGTAGACCGGCATGGACAGCACCATGCACCCGACCTGCGCGTTCGGCGCCAGCTCTCGGGCGGCCTTCGTCGCCAGGGCGGATGCCACGAGCTCGTGGTGGATCGCCTGGTACAGGTCCGAGGGGGACAGCTCGTCCTTGGGGGTGTTGATCCCGCCCGACATGAACGGCGCGTGGACGATCGAGTTGATCTCGTTGAAGGTCAGCCAGTACTTCACGCGCGCGCCGTAGCGCGAGAAGAGGGTCCGCACGTAGCGCTCGTAGAACCCGATCATGTCGCGGTTCACCCAGCCGTCGTAGGTCTCGGCGAGGTGCAGCGGCGTCTCGTAGTGAGAGATGGTCACGAGCGGCTCGATGCCGTGGCGCTCGAGCTCGTCTAGGACGCGGTCGTAGAAGGCGAGGCCGGCTTCGTTGGGCTCCGTCTCGTCACCCTTCGGGAAGATGCGGCTCCAGGCGATCGAGAACCGGAAGGTCTTGAACCCCATCTCGGCGAAGAGCGCGATGTCCTCGGCGTAGCGGTGGTAGAAGTCGATGCCGACCTGCTTGAGGTTGTCGTCCGTCGGGCCGTCGGTCCGGGGGGTCATGATGCCCTGCGGCATCACGTCCTGGATCGAGAGTCCCTTGCCGTCTTCGAGGTATGCGCCCTCGAGCTGGTTCGCGGCGGTCGCGCCGCCCCAGAGGAAGCCGTCGGGGAACGAGATGGTGCTCATGAGTCGCTTTCGTGTCGTGTCGTGTGTCTTCGAGGGGGAGGGTGGATGCCGGGCGCCCCCGCTTCGGGTGCGGGCGGCACCCGGCATCCGGATCGGGTCAGGCCGTGACGGCAGCGGACTCGACCGAGACCGCCGTGAACAGCGGCTCGCCGTGCGCGACGGGGCCCGAGGCGAGGTCCGTGATCGCCGGGTAGAGCTCGCCGTTGGTGACGACGACCGGGGTGGTCAGGTCGTACCCGGCCTTCTCGATCGCGTCGCCGTCGAACTCGAGGAGCAGATCGCCGGCCTTCACCTGCTGGCCGGTGGTGACCTTCACATCGAAGTGCTGTCCGGCGAGCTTGACGGTGTCGATGCCGATGTGGATCAGCACCTCGGCGCCGTCGGCGTGACGCAGACCGATCGCGTGACCGGTCGGGAAGGCCGCGGCGACCGTCGCATCGAACGGCGCGTACAGGGCGCCGCTGCGGGGGAGGATCGCGACGCCGTCGCCGAGCGCACCCTCCGCGAACGCGGCATCCGGCGTCTCGGACAGGTCGACGACCGTCCCGTCGAGCGGGCTGAGGACGACGAGGTCGTTCTCCGCCGAGGCCGGCGCGGGGGCGGCATCCTCGGCCGGCTCGACGAAGCCGACGATCGCGGTGAGCAGGAACGGGACGACGATCGCGACGCCGAGGCCGATGATGAGCATGATCATGTTGCCGTTGCCGAAAAGCGCCGGGAGGGCGAGACCGGAGGGGACGACGAACGCCTTCGCGAAGACGCCGCCGATGCCGATGATCGCGCCACCGATCGCGCCGCCGACGATACCGAAGGCGAACGGGCGCTTGAGCGGCAGGTTGATGCCGTAGATCGCGGGCTCGGTGATCCCGGCGAGGAAGCCTGACAGCGTCGCGGGCGCGGCCAGCGACTTGAGGTTCTTGTTGCGGGCGCGCACCCAGACGCCGGCGACGGCGGCTGCTTGCGCGAGGACGGCGGCGAACACGGGCCCGACGAGCAGGATCTGCCCCGTCGTCTGGAACTCGAGGGTGAACAGCGGGACGAGGCCCCAGTGCAGACCGAAGATCACGAAGACCTGCCAGAGGCCGCCCATGATCGCGCCGCCCGCCCACGGGGCGTTGTCGAAGACCCAGCCGATGCCCTTGCCGAGGCCGCCGCCGAGGAGGTCCGAGATCGGGCCGATGACGACGAACACGAGCGGGACAGCGAACAGAACCACGATCATCGGGGTCATGAAGCGCTTCACGGCGCCCGGCAGGACGCGGTAGAGGAATTTCTCGGCGTGGCTCTGCAGCCACACGACCACGATGATCGGGATGACGCTCGAGACGTAGCTGACCATCGTGAACGGGATGCCGAAGAAGGTGAGACCCGGCTGGCCCACGAGGCCCGCCATCGTCGGGTAGACGAGGGCTCCGGCGATGGCCAGCGAGGTCCACTCGTTCGCCTTGAAGTACCGCGCGGCGGTGATCGACAGCGCGATCGGCAGGAAGTTGATGAACGCGTCCGACAGGGCGTTGAGGACGGCGTAGGTGGTCGTGTCCGTCGTGATCCAGTTGAAGGTCACCGCCGCGGCCAGGAACGCCTTCAGCAGACCGGTTCCGGCGAGCGCCCAGAGGACGGGGGTGAAGATCGACGAGATCATCGAGATGAAGCGGTTGAACAGATTGCCCTTCGGGGCATCGTTCGCGGCGCCGTCGGAAGAGGCTGCACCGAGCTTCGAGATCTTGCCGATCTCGGCGAAGACGTCGGGGACGTCGTTGCCGATGACGACCTGGTACTGGCCACCGGCCTGAGCCACCGTCACGACACCGGGCGTCGCCTTCACGGCGGCGGTGTCGGCCTTCGACTCGTCTTTCAGCACGAAACGCAGCCGGGTCGCGCAGTGCACGAGCGAACTGACGTTCTCTTCTCCGCCGACGCCCTGGAGGACTCCGGCCGCGGTCTTCGAGTAGTCCATGGGGACACGCTCTTCCTTGCCGCATCGGCGCGGCAGTCTCGGGTGGGGCACGCGTCGGGTCCGTTTCCGGGCAACAAAAAAACCTGAACTCGTTCATCGCTCGAAAGCGATGTGAGTTCAGGTTTTGCCTGCTGCCGCAGTAACAATCCGTCGCGTGCAGGGCTGCATCGCCCTGCGGAACGTCACGTTAGCATGCGCCCGCATGAAAGCGCCAGGGGTTCAGTCCTCGGCGGTCCCCGTGGCTGCGGCGCCGACCTGGGAGGCCAGGCGCTCGACGTGGACGATCACGTAGAGCAGTTCCTCATCCGTCAGCTCTGACTCGGTCGCCGCCATGACGTAGGCCTTGACCTCCTGGGCGATGGCGAACGAGCGCGGGTAGCTGTGCTTCGCGAACTCGAAGAACGAGCTGTCGCCGCTGCGGAGCATCGTGCGCGACACGAGGCGCTGCAGCAGGAACTGGATGTGCAGGACGAACCGCGCGTAGTCGGGGCTGTCGACGTCCAGCGAGACGCCGAGGCCGTTCTCGACCGTCATCACGACGTGCTGCACGCGCCGGAACAGCAGTGCCGCCGTGCCGTTGGGTTCGTCGCGGGTCGCGTTGAGGACGTGCATCGTGAGGAAGACGGCTTCCTCCGCAGGCAGCTCCGTGTCAAGGGCAGCCGAGATCGACTCGGCCATTGCCTTGGCGGCTGCGAACTCCGCGGGGTGCAGGACCCGCAGCTCCGGCATGTTCGCCACCGGGATGCGGATGCCCTTCGCGAGCCGCTCGAGCACGAACTGCACGTGATCGATGACGGCGATCGTCAGCGGGCGGCCGAGCTGGTGACCGAGCGATCGTTCGGCCTGGTCGACGGCCCGCGAGACCGCTTCGATGATCGCGTAAGGGGTGTCGGTGAGCATGCGGCGCTCGCGCTCGCCGTCCTCCCCGGTGTCGAGGATGAAGGTCTTCTCGACCTTGGCGGGGTCGAGGGTGTCGGACGGCTTCAGCTGGAACCCCAGGCCGCGGCCCATGAGCACCCGCTCCCGACCCTGCTCGTCGAGGGAGATCACGACGTTGTTGTTGAGCACCTTGTGCGCAACCGTTCCGCGACGCTGCGGAGCCCCATCCGTCATGCCCCGAGTCTACGGTCGCCCGGCGTCCATCCAGCCCGTCCCCGGTAGCCTGGAACCCATGACCGAGTCCCCCTCCGCGCGCCCTGAGGGCATGTCCGCCGTGCGCACGACGACACCCAAGCAGGTGCGGCCCACGACCGAGGGGTGGACGCAGGCGAAGGATGCCGAGGGTCGCCCGCTCCTGCAGTTCGCGAGCCCCAAGCGCGGCAAGCCGCCGGTGCACCTCGCCGACCTCGATCACGCCGCGCGCGTCGAGAAGCTGACCGAGCTCGGGATGCCGGGCTTCCGCGCCGGTCAGCTCGAGAAGCACTACTTCCAGCACTACACGTCGGACCCCGCCCACATGACCGACCTCCCGGCGGGCAACCGCGAGGAGCTGGTCGGCGGCCTCCTGCCGAACCTCATGACCGAGGTGCGCCGCCTCGAGACCGACGGCGGCGACACGATCAAGTTCCTGTGGCGCCTGCACGACGGCGCCCTCGTCGAGTCGGTGCTCATGCGCTACACCGGCCGCATCACGCTGTGCGTGTCGAGCCAGGCCGGCTGCGGCATGAACTGCCCGTTCTGTGCCACCGGCCAGGCCGGGCTCACGCGCAACATGTCGGCGGCCGAGATCGTCGACCAGGTCGTCCGTGCCAACCGGCTCATCGCCGACGGCGGCCTCGGCGACCCCCGCAAGGTGGGACACAAGGACGAGCGCGTCACGAACATCGTCTTCATGGGGATGGGTGAACCCCTCGCCAACTACGCCCGCGTCATGCAGGCCGTCCGCACGATGGTCGACAAGAAGCACGGCCTCGGCATGAGCGCCCGAGGCATCACGATCTCGACCGTCGGCCTCGTCCCCGCGATCCGCAAGCTGAGCGCCGAGGAGATTCCGGTCACCTTCGCGCTGTCGCTGCACGCGCCCGACGATCTGCTGCGCGACGAGCTCATCCCGGTGAACTCGCGGTGGAAGGTCGACGAGGCCCTCGACGCTGCGCGCGAGTACTTCGAGAAGACCGGCCGACGCGTCTCGATCGAGTACGCGCTCATCAAGGACATGAACGATCACGCCTGGCGCGCCGACCTCCTCGCCGAGAAGCTCAACCAGCGCGGCCGCGGCTGGGTGCACGTGAACCCCATCCCGCTCAACCCGACGCCCGGATCGATCTGGACCTCGTCGGACGTCGACGTGCAGAACGAGTTCGTCCGGCGCCTCAACGAGGCCGGCATCCCGACGACCCTCCGCGACACCCGCGGCAAGGAGATCGACGGCGCGTGCGGCCAGCTCGTGGCGACCGAGGACGACCAGGTAGCCGCGGCAGCATCCGTCTGAGCCCGGTCACTCCGTCACGCCGGTGGCGACGGTACCTTCCGTCACGCCGGCGGCGTGAAGGCGATCGTCGGCCGACCGTCGTCGACCGTGACACGGCACCGGACGCCGTAGACCTCCTCGATGAGTCCGTCCGTGAGGACCTCGGCCGGAGGGCCGGCCGTGACGGCGCGGCCGGCGGCCAGGACGAGCACCTCGTCGCAGAACATCGCCGCGAGGTTGAGGTCGTGGAGGGCCACGACGACGGTGACGGGGAGGGTCCGCACGAGGCTCAGCAGCTCGAGCTGATGGCGGATGTCGAGGTGGTTGGTCGGCTCGTCGAGTAGGAGCTCGCGGGGTTCCTGCGCGAGGGCGCGGGCGATCTGCGTGCGCTGCTGCTCGCCGCCCGAGAGGGTGTGCCAGCGGGCATCGGCCTTCGCCGTCAGGCCCGCTTGCGCGAGGGCGGCGTCAACGACCTCATCGTCGCGGGCGCGATCCGGCCCCCAGAGCGAGGCGTGCGGTGTGCGGCCGAGGCGGACGACGTCGCGGACCGTGAGGTCGACCTCGGTCGTCGCGTGCTGCGTGACCGCGGCGACGGTCCGCGCCACCTCGCGACGTCCGCGGTGGCGGATGTCGGAACCGTCGAGCAGGACCCGGCCCGCGTCGGGTCTCGCGATGCCCTGCAGCAGGCGCAGGAGCGACGACTTGCCCGACCCGTTGGGGCCGAGGAGGCCGACGACGGATCCGGGCTTCGGTATGAGCGAGACGTCGTCGACGACGAGGGCGCCACCGCGGCGCCACGACACGTGCTCGGCGACGAGACTCATGCGCGCCTCCGACGTCGGACGAGGAGGGCGACGAAGACCGGCACACCGATCAGCGCGGTGCCGACACCTACGGGGAGCGGTGTCGGCGCGAACGCGACGCGGGACACGGCATCCACCCCGATCATGAACACCATGCCGAGACCGATCGTCACGGGGATCACGCGGGCGTGACGGGAGCCCACGATCAGGCGTGCGGCGTGGGGCAGGACCAGCCCGACGAACCCGATCGCGCCGGCGACGCTGACGAGGGTTGCGGCGATCAGCGCCGTCAGGACGAGGAGCAGCATCCGGGTGCGCGCGACATGGATGCCGAGGGATGCCGCGACGTCGTCGCCGAACGCGAAGGCGTCGAGTGGGCGCACCGAGGCGACCGCGACGACCGAGCCGATGAGGACGACGACGGCGCAGAGGACGACGTCGTCCCAGCGGACGCCCTCGAGCGAGCCGAGGAGCCAGAACATCACGCCGCGCGTCTCGTCGGAGTCGGCGAAGGCGAACACGGCGAGTGAGGTGAGCGCGGAGAAGAACTGCGTCGCCGCGATGCCCGCCAGGATGAACGATGCGGTGCCCCCGCCCGTGAAGCGCGACACGACGAGGACGAGCCCGAACGCCACGAGTGCGCCGAGGAACGCGCCGCCCGAGAGGGTGAGGATGCCGCCGCCGATCCCGAACACGCCGAACAGGACCGCGCCGGTCGAGGCGCCGGAGGAGACGCCGAGGACGAACGGGTCGGCGAGGGGGTTTCGCAGCAACGACTGCAGGATGATGCCGCAGAGGCCGAGTCCGGCACCGCACGCGGCGGCCACGAGCGCCCTCGGCAGACGCTCCTGCCAGACGATCGCATCGGCCGCGACGCGCACCGGGATGTCGGTGACGCCGAGGTGATTGGTGATGACGTCGCGGACGTTCACGAGCGACACGTTCGCGGGGCCGAGCGTCAGTGCGACGGCGATCGTCAGGACGACGAGGCCGACCGACAGCGCCGTGGCGACGATCGCGAGCGGGATGCGGCGGGCCCGGCGATGAGGCAGCGCCGCGGTGGCGGTCAGCGCCCCGCCTCGTTCTCGTCCCACCAGGCGCGGATCTTCTCGAGCCCGTCGACGAAGCGGATCGAGGGGTTCATCTCGGCGCCGTGCAGGGCGATGAAGCGGGTGTTCTTCACGGCGTCGAGCGAGCGGGTGACGGGGTCGCTCTCGAGGAAGGCGACCTTGTCGTCGAGTCGGTCACCGGGGAAGCGGTCGCGCTGCAGGTCGCCGAGGACGATCACGTCGGGCGCGGCGTCGACGACGGCCTCCCAGGAGGTGGCCGGCCAGTCGTCGGTCTCGGCGGGGAACGCGGGAGTCATGCCGGTCTCGCGCGCGAGGATCGCCGGGGCGCCGCTGCCGCCCGCGACGTAGGGCGTGCGGGTGTCGGCGAACCAGAACAGCACCTTCTCGCCGCCGAAGTCGACGCCCTCGACGGCTGCCGCGGCGCGCTTCTTCAGTGAGGCGATGAGCGCGTCGCCGCGGGACGGGACGTCGAAGATCTCGGCGAGCTCACTGATCTCGCGGTAGAGGTCGTCGACGGTCAGTGGGGCGGTGCGCGTCCCGCCGCCGTTGACGCTCCGGTCGTCGGAGCAGTCGGTGGGCGAGAGGTACGAGCCGATGCCGGTTTCATCCAACCGATCGCGCGTGACGACGCCGCCCTCGGCGTAGTGGCGCCCGAACGACGCCGTCACGAAGTCCGGATCGGTGCCGAGGACGACCTCGTAGGTCGGGGCGTTGTCCGCGAGGCGCGGGACGTCCTCGTTCGCCTCGGCGAGCGATGGGAGCACGGGGTCCGTCCACGACGCGGTGCCGACGATGCGGTCGGCGAGGCCGAGCGACAGGAGGATCTCGGTCGAGTTCTGATCGAGCGACACGACGCGCTGCGGCGCCGCATCCACCTCGACCGTCCGCCCGCAGTT
This sequence comes from Microbacterium sp. LMI1x-1-1.1, assembly GCF_040676205.1. Lineage (NCBI taxonomy): Bacteria > Bacillati > Actinomycetota > Actinomycetes > Micrococcales > Microbacteriaceae > Microbacterium > Microbacterium sp. LMI1x-1-1.1. The sequence continues at coordinate 173,195 of NZ_JBEGHM010000001.1, read as the reverse complement.
CTCGATCGTGAGCGGGTAGTCGGTCGATTCCTCGCCGGAGGAGGCGGCCTTCTGCGCCACGACCTCGGAGGCCCCGCAGCCCGAGAGGGCGAGGGCGGCGACGGTCAGGGTGGCGAGCAGAGCGGAACGGCGGGGGAAGGGCATCGATGGTCTCTCGTCGGGGGCCGGGGACGTCGATGGTCGATCGTAGCAAGGTAAGCCTTACCTTCCCGAATCGCCTCGCTCGGCACCGGGTGCCTCGACGCCGTCCGCCGCGTTTGGCGAGACTCTGTCAAGGGGCGAATCCGGACGAGGCCCGGGAGTAGCGTCGGTGACATGGTCAACTATCGATTCCTGGGCAACAGCGGCCTCAAGATCACCGAACTCACCTACGGCAACTGGCTCACCCATGGGTCCCAGGTCGAGAACGACGCGGCGATCGCGACGGTCCACAAGGCCCTCGACCTCGGCATCAGCTCGTTCGACACCGCCGACGCATACGCCAACACGGCGGCCGAGTCTGTCCTCGCCGAGGCACTCAAGGGTCAGCGCCGCGAGTCCCTCGAGATCTTCACGAAGGTCTACTGGCCGACCGGCCCCAAGGGTCCGAACGATCACGGGCTGTCGCGCAAGCACCTGCTCGAGGGCATCAACGGCTCGCTGAAGCGGCTGAACACCGACTACGTCGACCTCTACCAGGCGCACCGCTACGACTACGAGACCCCGCTCGAGGAGACGATGCAGGCCTTCGCCGACATCGTCCGCCAGGGCAAGGCGCTCTACATCGGCGTCAGCGAGTGGACCGCTGAGCAGCTCCGCGCCGGACACGCTCTGTCGAAGGAACTGGGCTTCCAGCTCGTATCGAACCAGCCGCAGTACTCCGCACTGTGGCGCGTCATCGAGGGCAAGGTCGTCCCGACCTCCGAGGAGCTCGGCATCTCGCAGATCGTCTGGTCGCCGCTGGCGCAGGGCGTCCTCACCGGGAAGTACAAGCCGGGTCAGCCGCTCCCCGAGGGGTCGCGCGCGACCGACGAGAAGGGCGGATCCGACATGATCAAGCGCTTCATGAAGGACGAGACCCTCTCCGCCGTGCAGAAGCTGCAGCCGATCGCCGAGGGTGCGGGCATCACGATGCCGCAGCTCGCCCTCGCGTGGGTGCTGCACAACCCGAACATCGCCGCGGCGATCATCGGGGCGTCGCGTCCCGAGCAGCTCGAGGACACCGTGAAGGCCTCGGGCATCGAGCTCGACGACGACACGTACGCCGCCATCAACGATGCGCTCGCGCCGGCAGCGGTCACCGACCCGGAGGAGACGTACTCGGTCTCACCGAAGTCCCGCCTGATCTGACGCGCGTCGCCCGTCCGTGGCCACGCACAGCGCCGGCATCCTGCTCTACCGTCTCGACGGTGAGGGCGGGGTGTCGGCGTTCGTCGCTCACATGGGCGGGCCGTACTGGGCGAACAAGGACGAGGGTGCCTGGTCGATCCCGAAGGGCGAGCTCGAGGACGGCGAGGATGCGCTGGATGCCGCGAAGCGGGAGTTCCACGAAGAGCTCGGCGTCCTGCCGCCCGAGGCCGACTACGCCGAGCTCGGCACGTTCGCGTACTCGTCGGGCAAGCGGGTGACGGTCTTCGTCGCCGACGGCGCCGGCTTCGAGGCGGACGCGTTCGTGTTCGGCGAGTTCGAGATGGAGTGGCCGCCGCGATCGGGCCGGACGGCATCGTTCCCGGAGGTCGATCGCGCCGAGTGGATGCCGCTGGCCCGGGCCCGTGAACGCGTCGTGAAGGGGCAGCGGCCCGCACTCGATCGGCTGGTGGAGCTGCTGGCTCAGGCCCGCTGAGTCAGCGCTTCTTCTTGGGCGCCTCGGACACGTCGAGCTTCTCGTGCTTGCCGCCGAGCGACGACCACGCGGATTCCTTGCCGGATGCCGCGTGTTCCGCCCCGCGCACGGCGCGCTCGTCGGCCCACTCGTTGAGGACGTGACCCCGGTGGCCGCGGACATGCTCGAGTACGACGTCGGGAAGGCCTGCCGCGCGGCGGGCGTCACGAGCCACGATCAGCTGCTCGAGAAGGTCGACGTTCTTGGTCGGCGCACCGGTGGAGGTCTTCCAGCCGCGGCGTCGGTGACCGTCCATCCACCTCTCGTAGGTGTCGATCGCGTACTTCGAGTCCGCCTGGACCACGAGCTCGCTGACATCCGCGTGATCCTCGATCGCCTTCAGGAGACCGAGCAATTCGCCGACGTTGTTGGTGCCCTGGATGACCGAGCCCGCGGCCCAGTGGCCGTCCTCGCCGACCCAGGCCCACCCCGTCGGTCCGGGGTTGCCCTTGCAGGCGCCGTCGGTGGCCACGACATAGCGGGAGGTTTCGGTCACCGGTCCACGGTACCCGTGCGCGGCACGGAGGCCGCGCACAGGCCCCGGGTCACGGGCGCAGCAGGACCTTGCCGACGCGGCCGGCGGTCAGGCTCGCACGGGCGGCGTCGCGCGCCTGCTCGAGCGGGAAGGTCGCCGAGACCGGGAGGGTCAGGACGCCGGACGAGAGGTGCTGGGCGAGCTCGCCGAAGAGCTGGCCGCGCTTGGCGGCATCCATCTGGGTGCTGACCTTGCTGCCCCAGAAGCCCTTGATCGTGATGTGACGGAAGATGACCGGGCCCGAGGCGAGCTCCATGACCGGGGCATCCATCGCGCCGAAGACGACGAGGGTGGCGTTCTCGCCGAGGAGCGAGAGGACATGGCCGCTCGACTCGCCGCCGACGGAGTCGACGCCGGCGATGATCGAGGCGCCGCCGGTGATCTCGGCGACCTTGTCGCGCCAGTCGTCGGTGTCGACGGCGACGATGCGGTCGATACCCTGATCGGCGAGCTCGGCGACGGCGGCGCTGCGGCGGACGAGGCCGACGACGTTCAGGCCGCGGGCGCGACCCATCTGAGCGACCATGCGGCCGACGGCGCCGTTGGCGGCGTTCTGGACGATCCAGTCGCCGGGCTTGAGGTCGAGGAAGTCGATGAGGCTGATCGCGCTGAACGGCATGGAGACCAGCTGCGCGGCCTGCTCGTCGGGAAGGCCCTCGGGCACGGGGATGAGGCCTGCGGCGCGGGCGACGAACTGCTCGGCCCAGACGCCGAAGGTGCCGCCGGTGGCGACACGCTGACCGACCTGCAGGTTCTCGACGCCCTCGCCGAGCTCTTCGACGACACCGACGGCCTCGGTGCCGGAGCGGGCGGGGAGTTCCGGCTTGAAGCCGTAGGTGCCGCGGATGGTCCACAGGTCGTGGTTGTGGATGGGGGAGGCGAGGAGGCGGACGCGGACCTCACCGGCGCCGGGCGTCGGGTCGGGGGTCTCCGTCGTCTCCAGGACGTCGGCCGGTTCGCCGAAAACGGGGTGGGTGACTGCGCGCATGTTTTCTCCAAGCGTCATTGTGTAACGATCGGTACAATATACTACGAGTGACCGAGAGGATCCACCATGGGCCGCACCAGCGCATTCGACCGCGACGACGTCATCCGCGCCGCGCGCGACGTCTTCTGGGCGCGCGGCTACGCCGAGACCGGCATCGGGGAGCTCGAGCAAGCGACCGGTCTGAAGCGCTCGAGCCTCTACCACGCCTTCGGCAGCAAGAAGGGGCTCTTCGAAGCCGTCGTAGCGCGGTACCTCGATGAGGTCGTGCGCTCGCGCATCGGTCGCCTACATCAGGCGGATGCCGGTCCCGAGGCGCTCGAGCGGTACATCGCCGAGATGCGCGCTGCGATCGCCAGCGGCACCCCCCGGGCGCAGGCGGGATGCCTGCTGCTCAACGCCGCGTGCGCACCCGTCGTCGACGACGATCCGGACGTGCGTGCGCTCGTCACGGGGTACACGGATGAGCTCCGATCCGCGATCGCTGCGGGCGTCGACTCCGCGCGACCCGAGATCTCCGCAGGGTCGCGAGCGGCGCTGGCGGAGGTCTGCGCATCGCTCGTCATCGCGGCGCTTGCCGTCGCGAGGGTGGATCCGGATGCCGCGGACCGCAGCCTCGAGGCCGTGCTGACGGCCGTCGCCTCATGGGATGCCGGTGCCGTGTCCGTGTATACATAACTTCCCGATTCAGGCTCGCCCGCCCCCGGAGGGTCGCCTTGTGCATACACTGAGGCCATGACCGATGCCCCCGCGCGTTTCGCCGGCGTGCGCGCGTACGAGACGCTGCTGGCCGAGATCCAGGACGGCACGCTGCGCCCCGGCGCCGTGCTGGGCGAGGTCGAGCAGGCTGCGCGGCTCGGGGTGAGCCGGACCCCGCTGCGTGAGGCGCTCCGCCGTCTGGCCGCCGATGGGCTCGTCGAGCAGGCATCGCCGCGGGTCACCGTCGTCACCGGCATCGACGTCGACGACATCCGCGCGCTCTTCGACGTCCGCCGCGCGCTCGAGGAGACGGCGGCGCGGTTGGCCTCGCGTGCGCCGGACCGCTCGATCTTCGCTGCGCTCGCCGCGGACTTCGCCGCCGTCGACGCCGGCGATGGGCCCGTCTCCGATGCCGACGCGTACTACGCGCTCATCGCGCGATTCGATGCGGAGCTCGACGCGGCCGTCGGCAACGACTACCTGACGTCCGCGTTGCGCACCGTCCGCACGCATCTCGTACGCGTCCGGCGTCTCGCCCGCGACAAGCCCGAACGACTCGCGGCATCCGTCTCGGAGCACCGTCTCATCGCGAGCGCGATCGCGTCAGGCGATGCCGACCTCGCCGCGCACGCGACGCACGTGCACCTGCACAACGCCCTGACCTCGATACTCGACTCCCTGTCCGACACCCCGGAGGAAACGACATGACCGTCACCCACCACGTCCGCGTCTACCGCAGCGACGAGCCGCTTCCCCGCGAGGAGCAGCTCGCCTACAAGATCGCCCAGGTCGCCGTCGACCCGGTCGCGGTCGAGTCCGACGTCATCGACATGATCATGAACCGGATCATCGACAACGCGGCGGTGGCCGCGGCATCCCTCACCCGTCGACCCGTCAGCGCGGCCCGTTCGCAGGCGCTGTCGCACCCGGTGTCGACCGGCGGCCACGGCGGAACGGTCTTCGGCGTCGACAACGAGACCCGCACGAGCCCCGAGTGGGCGGCGTGGGCGAACGGCGTCGCCGTGCGTGAACTCGACTACCACGACACCTTCCTCGCGGCGGAGTACTCGCACCCGGGCGACAACATCCCCGCGATCCTGGCCGTCGCGCAGCACGTCGGCGCCGACGGCGCCGCGCTCGTCCGCGGCCTCGCCACCGGATACGAGATCCAGGTCGACCTCGTCCGAGCGATCAGCCTGCACAAGCACAAGATCGACCACGTCGCACACCTCGGCCCCTCCGCGGCCGCGGGCATCGGCACACTCCTCGGCCTCGACGTCGACACGATCTACCAGGCCGTCGGCCAGGCTCTCCACACCACGACCGCGACGCGTCAGTCGCGCAAGGGCGAGATCTCCACGTGGAAGGCGCACGCCCCCGCCTTCGCCGGCAAGACGGCGGTCGAGGCCGTCGACCGTGCGATGCGCGGCGAGACCTCGCCGTCCCCCATCTACGAGGGGGAGGACGGCGTCATCGCGTGGCTCCTCGACGGCAAGGACGCCGCGTACGACGTGCCGCTCCCGGCAGCCGGCGAGCCGAAGCGCGGCATCCTCGACACCTACACGAAGGAGCACTCGGCCGAGTATCAGGCGCAGGCGTGGATCGACCTGGCCCGCAAGCTCGGCACCGAGCGTCCCGAGCTCCGCGACCCGGCGAACATCGCCTCGATCGTGCTGCACACGAGCCACCACACGCACTACGTGATCGGCTCGGGCGCCGGCGACCCGCAGAAGTACGACCCGACGGCATCCCGCGAAACCCTCGACCACTCGATCCCGTACATCTTCGCGGTCGCGCTGCAGGACGGCGGGTGGCACCACGTCGACTCGTACGCGCCCGCGCGCGCCGGTCGGCCCGACACGGTCGAGCTCTGGCACAAGGTGACGACGGCCGAGGATGCCGAGTGGACGCGCCGCTACCACTCGGAGGACCCCGACGAGAAGGCGTTCGGCGGTCGGGTCGAGATCACGCTGACCGACGGCTCGACCGTCGTGGACGAGATCGCCGTCGCGGATGCACATCCCCTCGGAGCCCGCCCGTTCGCCCGCGCGGACTACGTGCGCAAGTTCCGGCTGCTGGCGGAGCCCGTGCTCGAGCCCGCCGAGATCGACCGGTTCCTCGCGCTGGTGGAGCGCCTGCCCGAGCTGACGGCCGACGAGGTGCGGCAGCTCGACATCGTTGTGGCGCCGGGCGTGCTCGAAGCGGCGCCGGCCCCGAAGGGGCTGTTCTGATGACCGGGCTGATGGGTCGAGCGTTCGGTATTCAGTCTCTGCGCTCGGGCGTCCGGCCTGGCGGGTGTCTCGAACCGCGCGGTTCAGGGGCGCGTGTCGACGGCGACGATACGTCGGGACTGAATACGGAACGCCCCGTGGGCGGAAGGGAGGCGCGCTGATGCTGTACGCACAGACACCCGCGCACGAGAAGCGCCGTCTGTTCCGCGAGCGGCTCGCGACGGGGGAGCTGCTGCGCTTCCCCGGCGCGTTCAACCCGCTGTCGGCCCGCCTCATCGAACGGAAGGGCTTCGAGGGCGTCTACATCTCGGGCGCCGTCCTCTCCGCCGATCTCGGGCTCCCCGACATCGGACTGACGACACTGACCGAGGTCGCCGCCCGCGGCCAGCAGATCGCCCGCCAGACGGAGCTCCCCGCGATCATCGATGCCGACACGGGGTTCGGCGAGCCCATGAACGTGGCGCGGACGATCCAGACCCTCGAGGACGCCGGCATCGCCGGTGCGCACATCGAGGATCAGGTGAACCCGAAGCGCTGCGGCCATCTGGACGGCAAAGCGGTCGTCGACGAGGACACGGCACTCAAGCGCATCCGCGCCGCCGTCGACGCGCGTCGCGACCCGAACTTCCTCGTGATGGCGCGCACCGACATCCGGGCCGTCGACGGGCTGGATGCCGCGACCGACCGCGCGCGCAAACTGGTGGATGCCGGCGCCGATGCGATCTTCCCCGAGGCGATGCGGACCCTCGAGGAGTTCGCCGCCGTGCGCGAGGCGGTCGACGTGCCGATCCTCGCGAACATGACCGAGTTCGGCAAGAGCGACCTGTTCACGGTCGACCAGCTGCGGGACGTCGGGGTGAACATCGTGATCTGGCCGGTGTCGCTCCTGCGCATCGCGATGGGCGCGGCCGAGCGTGCGCTCGATACGCTGATCGACGAGGGGCACCTGACGTCCCGCCTCGGCGAGATGCAGCACCGCGCCGACCTGTACGACCTCATCGACTACGAGTCGTACAACCACTTCGACACGAACGTCTTCACCTTCCGCATCGACCGCTGACGGTCGACGAACAGGAGCGAACATGAGCGACCCCGACATCAAGAAGGGCCTCGCCGGCGTCTACGCCGACACGACGGCGATCAGCAAGGTCAACCCCGAGACCAACTCCCTGCTGTACCGCGGGTATCCCGTACAGGAGCTCGCGGCGACGCAGCCGTTCGAGGCGGTCGCCTACCTGCTGTGGCACGGCGAACTGCCGACCGGCGACCAGCTCGCCGAACTGCAGGCGGTCGAACGGGCGAACCGGGCGCTGCCCGCCGACATCCGCTCCTTCATCGACGCGATGCCGACCTCGGCGCACCCGATGGACGAGGCGCGGACGGTCGTCAGCCTGCTCGGCGCGTTCGAGACCGCGGGCATCGCGAACGTGCTGGATGCCGCGGGGACGCCGGCGGAGAACCTGGACCGCAGCATCCGCCTGTTCGCGATCCTCCCCGCCGTCGTCGCGTACGGTCAGCGCCGCCGCCGGGGGCAGGAGATCGTCGAGCCGCGTGAGGACCTCGGGTACGCCGCGAACTTCCTCTGGATGACCTTCGGCGAGGAGCCCGACGAGGCCGTCATCGACGCGTTCAACCGTTCGATGGTCCTCTACGCCGAGCACTCGTTCAACGCGTCGACGTTCACCGCCCGCGTGATCGCGTCGACGCTGAGCGACCTGTACTCGTCGGTGGTCGGTGCGATCGGCGCGCTGAAGGGACCGCTCCACGGCGGCGCGAACGAGGCCGTCATGCACATCTTCGACGAGATCGGCTCGGCCGACGCCGTCGTGCCGTGGCTCGACGAGGCCCTCGCCGCCAAGCGCAAGATCATGGGCTTCGGCCACCGGGTCTACAAGCGCGGCGACTCGCGCGTGCCGACGATGAAGGCCGCGCTCGACACACTCGTCGAGCACTACGACCGGCCCGACGTCGCCGAGTTGTACGAGACGCTCGAGTCCGAGTTCGTCTCGCGCAAGGGCATCTACCCCAACCTCGACTACCCGTCGGGCCCGGCGTACAGCCTCATGGGCTTCGACACGCTGACGTTCACGCCGCTGTTCATCGCCGCCCGCATCACCGGGTGGGCGGCGCACATCATGGAACAGCAGGCATCCAACGCCCTCATCCGCCCCCTGGCGGCGTACAGCGGTTCGGTCGAGCGGCACATCGAGGGTTACGTTCCGGATGCCGCCGAGGTCGAGGCGCTGGAGCGGCCGGAGGAGGCCGCGGGCTGATATTTTCCCACGCGGACGCGTGGGCGTGGTATCCAGGAGGTCCTGGCGATGGAGCAGGGCTCATCTGTGACGCGCCGGGAGATCCTGGGGTGGTTCTCATGTCATATCGTCCTGTGCGGAGGTGGGCGAGAGTCCACGCCGTTGTCGCCATGCTGGCCGGGGCCGTCGTCCTCGGCGCGCTGACCGCGGCGCCGTCGAGTGCCGTCTCGGAGAATCCGCGCCTGTTCTGCGATCTGCCCGGGCAGAAACTCGCGATCTCGCCGATGAATCTCCTCAAGGCGGGCCAGCGGATCTGGTGGAAGACGAGCCTGACGGGCGAGTACGCCAGCACCCTCTCGGGTGAATACGTCGGCAAGCTGTACAACGCGCTGGGGGCGGACACCGCGGGCCAGCCGCGGGACCTGCTGCTGGTGAGGCTCGATGGCATCAACGGCGAGCCGGGCGAACTCGACACAGGAGTATGGGCCGGGATGTCCGGCTCACCCGTCTACGACGACCGGCAGAGACTCATCGGAGCGATCTCCTACGGATTCAGTTCGCTGCCGAACAACGTGGTCGGCGTCACTCCCGCCGCGTACATCAAGTCGCTCGGCGTCCTGCCGGCGTCCAAGACCCTCGGCCGCTCGCAGACCGAGAGCGTTGAGGACATGGTGAACGAGCCGTCGACCGCGCGCAGTGCCACCCTCAAGCGCATCGACCCGGTCCGAGTGACGATCGGCTCCTCGGCGTCCGACATCGATGAGACGACAACCCGGCTGAGCGATCGCATCGACGGATTCCGGGGCGTTGCCGCGACCGGGCGCGCGGTCCCCGGCGGGGAGTATCGTGCACGCGATTATCCGATCCTCGCGGGCGGCAACATCGCGGTGTCGTATGGGTACGGCGCGATCACCGAGGCCAGCGTCGGCACCGTGACCGCTGTCTGCGGCACGGAGGTCTTCGCTTTCGGTCATCCGAGCAGCGGCAACTCGAAGCTGTCCGCCAACATCCACGGCGCACTGACCGCGCGGATTGTTCCGGATCCGGAGGGCTCCTACAAGCTGATCAGTGCGATCGGCAAACCGAAGGGCAAGCTCGTCGAGGATCGGACCGTCGGCGTCCGCGCGAAGTTGGGGATCATCCGCCCGACGATCGAAGTTCGCACGACCAGCGCGTATGGGGATGTGAAGAACGCCATGACCACGAATGTCTCGGAGCAGCAATTCGTCGCGAGCGCGGCGTACACGCAGCTCGGGAACGAGGTCGTCCGCATGCTCGACAACGTGCAAGAGGGTTCTGCCCGGGTGGAATGGAGAATCACCTACCAGCGTGCCGACGGAAGTACAGCGATCCTGAAGAACGCCAATCGGTATTCGAGCAAGACGGATCTGCCGTACGTCGTCGGTGAGGGCGTCGCCAACGACGTGGCTGCCTTGCAGAGCAACTCTTTCGAGGAGGTCCGGATTCAGTCAGTCCATGTCTTGACGCGTTTCGAGTCGGACCACCGGATCGCGAAGGTGGGCGGTGTGCAGATGCTCAAGGGCGGTAAATGGGTGACGGTGGAATCGGGCAGTGTCACCAAAGTCGCTCGCGGCGGGTCGTATTCGTTCCGCGCGGTGCTCAGCCCTGCCCCGGGAGCGGAGAAGGTGACGGAGTACGCGCCGTTTACGCTGACGGTGCCGAGGGATGTGCGCAGCACGTACCAGGTCGAGCTGTTCGCTCCGGATGCCGATGACGAGTTCGGGGGAGAAGGGCCCGCGCCGCGGACCTTCGCGCAGTTCGTCGCGGGGCTCGACGACAACCATCGTTCCGATGTCGTCACGCGGGAGGTGTCCTACACGTCGACGGCGGGCCCGCGGAAGGCGAGCGAGGCCACGATCGTGACACCCACGGTGCTGGTCGCGAACGGGGCATCCGTGTCCGTGCGGTTCGAGGTCCCCGCGGCACGCTGATTTTCCCCACCGGGACGCCCCACGTGGTATTCAGGACATCTGCATGACCAGTGGCCGAGCACCTTCGGTCTCGGCGCGCACACGTCACCCTGGGGGGAACGCACCATGTCATACCGTCCTGCGCGGAAATCGGGGGTCTCGCGCGTCGCCGTGGCGACCGCTGCCGCCACCGTCCTCATCGCGTCACTCACGGCGGCGCCGGCGAACGCCGTCTCGTCGGACCCGAACCTCTTCTGCGATCTGCCGGGCCAGCGCCTGGCGATCTCGCCCATCAGCGGCCTGAAGGAGGGTGAGCCCGTCACCTGGCGCTCCACCGTCAAGGGCACCAAGCCCACGACCTTCACCGGTGAGTACATCGGCAAGCTCGACAACGCGTTGGGGACGGATGCCGCGGGCAAGCCGCGCGATCTGCTCCTCGTGAAGCTCGACGGCGACATCGTCAACGGCACGTCGGGTTCGCTCGCCGCGGGCGTGTGGGCCGGGGCATCCGGCTCGCCCGTCTACGACGCGGACGGCGCCCTGCTCGGCGCGGTGTCGTACGGTTTCAGCTCGCTTCCCGACAACGTCGCGGGGGTGACGCCGGCCGCGTACATGAAGGCGATCGGCGCACTGCCGGCATCCAAGACGCTCAGCCCGTCGCAGACGCAGACTGTCGAGCGGATGGCCGACGAGAAGTCGACGGCTCGTCGCAGCAGCACGCTTCGCCGCATCGAGCCGGTGCGAGTGACGATCGGGACGTCGGCGAGTGACCTGGACGACGCCACCGACAGACTCAGTGAACGCATCCCCGGCTTCCGCGGCGCGGTGGCAGGCGGCCTCGCCGTGCCCGGTGGCGAGAATCGCGCGGCCGACTATCCGATCGTCGTCGGCGGCAACATCGCGATGTCGTACGGCTACGGCGCCGTCACCGAGGTCAGCGTCGGCACCGTGACCGCTATCTGCGGCACGGAGGTCTTCGCCTACGGCCACCCCGGCAGCGGCAACTCAGCTCTCTCCGCCAGCATCCACGGCGCATCGGCGGCGCGCATCGTCCCCGACTCCGCCGGCTCGTACAAGATGGTCAGCGCGATCGGCCGGGTCAAGGGCAAGCTCCTCGACGATCGGACCGCCGGCATCCGCGGCAAGCTCGGCGTGCCCGCTCCGACGATCGAGATCCGGACCACCAGCGCCTACGGCACCCTGAAGAACACGACGGTCACGAAGGTGTCCGAGCCGGGGTTCATCCCCGGCGCCGCGTACGCGCAGATGGGCAACGAGGCGGTCCGGATGCTCGACAACGTGCAGAAGGGCTCTGCGCGGGTCGAGTGGACGATCACGTATCAGCGGGCGAACGGTGCGACGGCGACCCTGAAGAACGTGAACCGCTACGCGAGCCCCTCCGAACTGCCCTACTACGTGGGTGACGGTGTCGCGAATGACGTGGCGGCGCTGCAGAGCAACCCGTTCGAGGATGTACGGATCCTGTCGGTGAACGTCCTGACGCGTTTCGAGTCGGATTACCGGGCGGCGGCTTTCAGCGGTGTGCAGATGCTGAAGAGCGGCAAGTGGGTGACGGTGGATTCGGGCAGTGTCCTGAAGGCCGCTCGTGGCGGGTCGTATTCGTTCCGTACGGTGCTCGCTCCGGCTCCGGGTGCCAAGAAGGTGACGGAGTACGCACCGTTCACGGTCACCGTGCCGAAGGATGTGCGCAGCACGTACCAGGTCGAGTTGTTCGCCCCGGACGCCGACGACGAGTTCGGTGGAGAAGGGCCGGACCCGCGGTCCTTCGCGCAGTTCGTCGCGGGGCTCGACGACAACTACCGTTCCGATGTCATCACGCGGGAGACGTGGTACACGTCGACGGCGGGGCCGAGGAAGGCCGGCGAGGCCACGATCGTCGCACCCACGGTGCTGATCGGCAATGGGGCATCCGCGTTCCTCCGGTTCGAGGTCCCGGCCACGCGCTGACGTCATCGATCCCGGCGACCGCGCCGCAGCTCATCACGGGCTGCGGCGCGGTCGTATGTACGGCGTCGGCGCGGTCTGCGAGCATGAGGCCATGGTGGACACCACGAGCACGGAGCGCATCGTCATCGTCGCCGGGGCGCGCACTCCCGTCGGCCGCTTCGACGGCGCCTTCCGAGGGACACCCGCACACGAGTTGGGCGCGCAGGCGGTGTCCGCCGCTCTCGACCGCTCGAGGGTCGACCCGTCCCGCGTCGGCGAGGTGGTGATCGGCGCGATCGGTCAGGTCGCCGGCGACGCCTACATCGCTCGACGCATCGCGCTCGCGGCAGGCCTCGCCGACGACACTCCCGCCTTCACGGTGAACCGGCTGTGCGGGTCGGGGCTGCAGTCCATCTGGTCGGCGGCGCAGGAGCTGCGCTGGGGCGGCATCGATGTCGCCGTCGCCGGCGGCGCCGAGAACATGACGCGGATGCCGTTCTACGACATGGACGCTCGCTCGGGCGCGACGCTCGGACACCGCCGGCTGCTCGACGGCACCCTCGCGATGCTGACCGATCCGTTCACCGGGCGGCACATGGGGACGACCGCCGAGACCGTGGCCGAGCGCTTCGGGGTGACGCGCGCCGAGCAGGACGCGTACGCCCTCGAGTCCCAGCGCCGCGCATCGACGGATGCCGCCCGCGCCGCCTTCGCCGAAGAGATCGTCGCCACGACGACCACCGATCGACGGCCCGTAGAGGTGACACGGGATGAGCACCCGCGTCCCGACACGACGCTCGAGGCGCTCGCCCTGCTGCGTCCGGCGTTCACCCCGGACGGCACCGTCACCGCGGGGAACGCCTCGGGGATCAACGACGGCGCCGCCGCGACGGTGCTGATGCGGGAGTCGGACGTGCGCGCCGAGGGACTCCCCGCGCTCGCGACCATCGAGGCCGTCACGACCGCGGCGCTCGACCCGGCGATCATGGGGTACGCGCCGACGATCGCGCTGCGGAAGCTCTTCGCCCAGACGGGGCTGAGCCCTGCAGACGTCGCGACCGTGGAACTCAACGAGGCGTTCGCGTCGCAGGTGATCGCGGTCATGCGCGACACGGGGCTCGACCCGGAGCGGACGAACCCCTACGGCGGGGCGATCGCGCTGGGCCACCCCGTCGGTGCGACCGGCACCATCCTGACCGTCCGTGCGGCGCTGACCCTGCAGCGCACGGGCGGAGAGTTCGCCATCGTCACGATGTGCATCGGCGGCGGCCAGGCGCTCGCTGCGCTGTTGCGACGCTGGGACGCCTGACCGAGGCATCCATCTGCGAGCATGAAGGGATGACGGATTACGCGACCATCCTCACCGAGACGCGCGGACGCGTCGGGTGGATCACCCTCAACCGACCCGAGGCGCTGAACGCCCTCAATGCGCAGGTCATGCACGATGTCGTGGATGCCGCGGAGGCCTTCGACGCCGACGCCGGGATCGGCGCGATCGTCGTCACCGGCAGCGAGCGGGCGTTCGCAGCCGGCGCGGACATCAAGGAGATGGAGGCGCTCAGCGGCAGCGAGATGCTGCTCGCGAACCACTTCGGCCAGTGGTCGCGGTTCGCAGCGGTGCGGACGCCGACCATCGCCGCGGTGGCGGGCTATGCGCTCGGCGGCGGGTGCGAGCTCGCGATGATGTGCGACATCATCCTCGCGGCCGACTCGGCTCGGTTCGGGCAGCCGGAGATCAGTCTCGGGGTCATCCCGGGGCTCGGCGGGACCCAGCGGCTCGTGCGGGCGATCGGGTCGTTCAAGGCAGCGGAACTCGTGCTGACGGGGCGGCAGCTGACGGCGGACGAGGCGGAGCGGTCGGGCCTCGTCTCGCGCGTCGTGCCGGCGGCGGAGCTTCGGGACGATGCGCAGCGCACGGCGGAGACCATCGCGTCGAAGCCGCTGCCCGCGCTGTACGCGGCGACGGCGGCGCTCGACGTCGCCGTGGAATCGACACTGGCGGAGGGGCTGCGGTTCGAGCGGCAGGCGTTCGCCGGGCTGTTCGACACCGCGGACCAGAAGGAAGGCATGGCCGCCTTCCGCGAGAAGCGCGCACCGGAGTTCCGGCACCGATGAGCGCCGTCCGCCTTGTGCGCTCCGAGGGTCTTGCGGCAGCGCCGTATGCGTATGCGGCGCACGTCGAAGCAAGGGCCGAGCTGATCTTCCTCGCAGGTGCGTGCCCGCTCGCCGACGACGGCTCGACGGTCGCTGTCGGTGATGTGGCGGGTCAGGCTCAGCGCTGCGTCGAGACGATGCTCGTCGCGCTGGATGCCGCTGGTGCGACCCTCTCCGATGTCGCGTCGACGCGGGTTCTGGTGGCTTCATCGGACCGGCACGACCTGGTGGCGGCGTGGAACGTGGTGCGTGAGGCCTTCGGTGAGCATGACGTGCCCAGCACTCTGATGGGCGTGGCAGCGCTGGGGTACGAGGATCAGCTGGTCGAGATCGAGGCCGTTGCGGCGGTCCGAGGAGGTTGAACTGCCCGCCGCAGTCGGGGCCCGACCGGGAGCCTCGCGCCCGACCGTAGACTCTGAGGCGATACCGAGGAGGAGTCAATGAAGATCGTCGTCCTGCTGAAGGAAGTGCCGGACACCTGGGGTGACCGCACGCTCGATCTCGAGACGGGGCTCGCCGCGCGTGACGCATCCGAGCGTGTCCTCGATGAGATCGGTGAGCGCGCTCTCGAAGCCGCCCTCACGTACTCCGAGGCGAACGAGGGCACCGAGGTCGTCGTCATGACGATGGCATCGGATGCCGCGACCGCCTCCCTCCGCAAGGGGCTCGCGATGGGGGCTCACTCCGCCGTCCAGGTCACCGACGATGCGCTGCGCGGCGCCGACCTCGGCGTCACGGCCCGCGTCCTCGCCGCAGCTCTCCGCCGCACCGGCTTCGACCTCGTCATCACCGGCAATCTCTCCACCGACGGCGCCGGCGGCGTGCTCCCCGCGATGCTCGCCGAGCACCTCGGCGTCCCGCAGGCCACCGCTCTGTCCGCCGTCGAGATCACGACGGATGCCGTCAGCGGCACGCGCGCGACGGACTTCGGCACCGCGTCGGTCACCGCGACGCTGCCCGCCGTCATCTCGATCACCGAGGCGCTGCCCGACGCTCGCTTCGCCAACTTCAAGGGCATCATGGCGGCGAAGAAGAAGCCGTTCGAGGTGCTGTCGCTCGCCGATCTCGACGTCGACGTCGACCCGGCATCCGCCCCGCAGTCGATCATGACCGCGGTCGCGCAGAAGCCGCCGCGGCAGGCGGGGACGAAGATCGTCGACGAGGGGGATGCCGGCGAGAAGCTCGCAGCCTTCCTGCTCGAGAACCGGCTGGCGTGAGAGACCGAGGAGAACATCGTGACCGACTTCGCCCCTGACGCAGTCCTCGTCTGGCTCGACGTGACCCCCGGCGGAGACCTCGCCGCTTCCGCAGCTGGGCTCATCGGCGCCGCCGCCTCGATCGGCACCCCTGTGGTCCTCGTCGTCGCCGACGAGTCCCGGCACGCCGACCTCGCCGCCGCGGCCGGATCCCTCGGCGCGTCGACCGTTCTGACCGCCGGGCTCGGCGGCGCCGACGCCGCGCTCACGGTGCCGATCGTCGACGCGGTGGCCGCGGCATCCGCTCTCGTGCAGCCTGACGCCGTCCTCATCTCGAACTCCATCGAAGGCCGGGACGTCGCGGGACGGTTCGCTGCCCGGACCGCTGCGGCCCTCTGCGTCGACGCCGTGGGCGTCTCGCGCGACGACGACGGCGTGCTCGCGCAGCACTCCGTCTACGGCGGCGCCTACAACGTCATCGCGGGGGCGACGTACGGACCGCTCGTGGTCACGGTCCGGCAGGGGTCGATCGATGCGCGGGCCGAGGCCGTCGACGCGCCGACGATCGTCGGACTGCAGGTCGAGGCATCCGGAGCGCCCGCCGCCACCGTCACGGGCTTCGACGAGGCGGTCGCCGCCTCGAGCCGCCCGGAACTCCGCGGCGCGGCGAAGGTCGTGTCGGGCGGGCGCGGGCTCGGCTCGGCCGACCAGTTCTCCCTCGTCGAGCAGCTCGCCGACGCTCTGGGCGCGGCCGTCGGAGCCTCCCGCGCTGCAGTGGATGCCGGTTACGTCCCCTACTCGTACCAGGTCGGCCAGACCGGTGTCTCGGTGTCACCGCAGTTGTATGTCGCACTCGGCATCTCGGGCGCCATCCAGCACAAGGCGGGCATGCAGACGGCGAAAACCATCGTCGCCGTGAACAAAGATGGAGAGGCACCGATCTTCGACATCGCCGATTTCGGTGTCGTCGGAGACCTGTTCACCGTCGTGCCGCAGCTGATCGCGGCGCTCGAGGCGGGAAAGAAGTAGGAGCGGATGGCGACATACGCGCGTTCCGTGCGCCGCGGACTCCCGCGCGCCTCCGGCGGCGACCCCTGGCCGCCCGCCGAGGAGGCCCCTGCGCCGGTGGCCGGCGCACCGACGCCGGTCGACCCGCCCGCGCCCGTCGACCCGCCCGCGCCCGGCGCGCCACCCGTTTCCGTCGAGCCGACGGAAACTGCGCCCACCGGTACCGCGTCGATGCAGAACGCGTCGGCTCGAGGTGCTGCGACGCGCCGGGGGCTCCCGCGCACGCCGGGTGGCGAGGCCTGGCCGCCCGCGGCGTCGACGGCGCCGGATGCCGCGACCCCGGCCTTCCCCGCCGTCGAGAACCTGCCTCGCGAGGCTCATGGCCACGGAGCGGACCCGGTCCTCGTCGACGCGGCTGAGCCCGCGGCATCCACCCCCGCGGCCTCCACAGTCGCAGCCTCCACCGTTGCGGCCTCCGCAGCCGCGGCCTCGGCGGACGACGCAGGCTCCGGCGCGGTCCGCCGCGGCCTCCCGCGCGCCGCCGGCGGAGACGCCTGGCCCCCCGCCGAGACCACGCCCGCCCCGCGCGCCGCGCCTCCCTCTCGCGAGACTGCACGTGGGGGCCCAGACAGCGGTCTCGCGCCGCAGTCTCGGAGCGCGGATGCAGTCTCGGCGTCCTCGGAGCTCGAGCCCGCGGCCGCCACCCCGGAGCCCGCGCCCGCCGCCCCGGCCGCCGCCGCGCCGGCCACGCCGCGCGCACCGCTCGCCGAACGGCCGCTCGCGCACGCCGGCGTCGCCCGGCGGCCGGCCGCGAAGCCGAACCCCGCGCGCATCGGCCCGTTCACGAAGGTGCAGTGGGCCGGCGTGGTCGTCCTCGGCGGCGCGGCGGTCCTCTACGTCGCGGCGATGGCGGTCCTCGCCGTCCGGTGGATCCTCAGTCTCGAACCGCTGCAGGACTTCCTCACGACCTACCCGGGCGAGTACCACCTGCCCGAGGGGGCGCCCGTCGGGTTCCCCGCGTGGCTCAACTGGTCGCACTTCCTCAACGCGTTCTTCATCGTGCTCATCATCCGCACCGGGCTGCAGGTCAGGTCCGAGAAGCGCCCCGCGGCCTTCTGGATCTCGAAGAAGGACCGCAAGCGTCGCATGAGCCTGACGCTCTGGCTGCACCAGGCCCTCGACGTCCTGTGGCTAGCCAACGGTGTGATCTTCGTCGTGCTGCTGTTCGTGACCGGCCAATGGATGCGGGTGATCCCGACCTCGTGGGAGGTGTTCCCCAACGCGGTGTCGGCGGCTCTTCAGTACGTCTCACTGGACTGGCCGACCGAGAACGGCTGGGTGAACTACAACGCGCTCCAGCAGCTCGCCTACTTCGCCACTATCTTCATCGCCGCCCCCCTCGCCGCGATCACGGGTTACCGCATGAGTGCGGTGTGGCCGAAGCAGGCGACGACGCTGAACCGGATCTACCCCGTCGAATGGGCGCGCAAGATCCACTTCCCGACGATGCTCTACTTCGTCCTGTTCATCGTCGTCCACGTCGCTCTCGTGCTGTCGACCGGGGCTCTCCGGAACCTCGGCCACATGTACGCGGCGACCGGTTCGACCGACCCCCAGGCGTACGCCGACAACTGGACCGGCTTCTGGTTCTTCGCGCTCTCGATCGCGGTCACCGTCGCGGCCTACGTCGCGATGCGTCCGCTCGTCGTCGCCCCGATCGCCCGCCTGTTCGGCGAGGTCAAGAGCCGCTGACGCAGCCCGGCGCGCGCGTCGGGTGACACATGCACGACCGGCGGCGCTGGTGTCGCCGCCGTGCGCCGCGCAGGCGGCATCCGCCCCACCGGTCGTGCATCCCTCGCCTCACCGGCGCAGCCGGAACAAAGTCCGACGGCGCGGCATCCGAAACGGGATGCCGCGCCGTCGAGTCTCGCGCTCGTGCGTCAGCGCACGAAGCGGACTTCCGTCAGCGTCTCGCCGAGGAAGGGTTCGGTGTGGTTCGCCCCGTCGAGCGTGAACCCGTTGCGCGTGTAGAACCGGTGCGCGCGGGGGTTGTCCTCGGCGACCCAGAGGTACAGGTCGGTGTCGTCCTCGGGCACGACGGCGTCGAACAGGCGCTGGCCGATGCCGGTGCCGTGCCACGCGTCGAGGAGGTAGATGAAGTACAGCTCGCGGTTGCGCGGTGCGTCGCGGTCGCGGGCGGGGCCGGACCCGGCGAAGCCCACGATCTCGCCGTTCACGAGGGCGGCGACCATGCGGAAATCGGGGCCCTGCTGAGCCCAGTGGGTCCACAGCTCGGCGAGTCGGCGGGCCGACACGTTCTCGAGGGCGGCCTTGCTGATGAGGTGGTCGTAGGTCTCGTGCCAGCACGTCGCGTGCACACGGCCGAGGGCTTCCGCATCCACGTCGCGAACGGGACGGACGACGGTGTCGGTCTGCAGTTCGGGCTCCATGGCCAGACTCTACGCACGGCCCGTCGGATCGTGAAATCGACAGTGGCGGGCCTGCGCGGGCCGCGCCGGCACTGTCGACAAGCGACAACGGATGCCGCACTGTGCGCGTGTACATGGCTAGGCTCACCGCTCGTGAACGTATGGTGGCGGACCCTGTTGACCCTGATGCGCGCGCGGGTGATGTACCGTCGCCGCGGACCGATCCCGCCCGATGCCGTCGGTCGCATCCGGCTCCGGACCCTGCCGACCGACATCGACCTGCTCGGCCACATGAACAACGGCCGGTACGCGTCGCTGTTCGATCTCGGCCGGTTCGACCTGCTGACCCGCACCGGCATCTGGCAGACGATGAACGAGCGCGGCTGGTACGGCGTGGTCGCGAGCGAGACCGTCACCTTCCGGAAGTCCCTCCAGCTGTGGCAGCGGTTCACCGTCGAGAGCCGCATCATCGGCCACGACGACAAGGCCGTCTTCCAGATGCACCGTGCCGTGGTGAAGGGAGAGGTCTACGCCGAGATGATCCTGCGGGTCCGGTTCCTCCGCCGCACGGGCGGGATCGTGCCCCTCGAGGAGCTCTTCGACGCCCTGCACCGCCCCGACACCCTGGCTCCGATCCCGCAGTGGATCCAGGACTGGGCCGCGGCATCCGCTCTGCCTTCGACGCGTGCGGAAGCGCCGAGCATCTGGCCCTAGCGCCCGGCCCTCGCGTGTCCCGCCGCGCGCGCCCGAGGCGCCCTTAGGCTGAGCCTCATGTCGGACACGTCTGCCGCGCCACAAGCGCCCACCGCCGACCTCGCCGAGCGGGCCATCGCCCTCGCAGAGCGCTGGGTCGCCGAATCCGCCGAGGTCGCTGTCGACCCCGCCGCCGAGCGTCTCGCGGGGGTGCTGAAGGACCCCAACGGCCTGCCGTTCACGCTCGGTTTCGTCGACGGTGTCATGCGGCCGGAGTCGTTGACGGCCGCGGCGACGAACCTGCAGCGGGTCGCCCCGCTCGCGCCGGCCTTCCTGCCCTGGTACCTGCGGGCCGCTGTCCGTGCGGGGGGTGTCGTCGCGCCCCTGCTTCCGACCCCGGTCGTCCCGATCGCCCGACGCGTGCTGCGCGAGATGGTCGGCCACCTCATCGTCGACGCCCGCCCCGACAAGCTCGGCCCGGCGCTCCAGACGCTGCGCGAGTCCGGCGCGCGCCTGAACCTCAACCTCCTCGGCGAAGCCGTCCTGGGCGAGTCGGAGGCGCTCCGTCGCCTCGAAGGCATCCACGAGCTCGTCCGCCGAGACGACGTCGACTACGTCTCGGTCAAGGTGTCGGCCATCGCCAGTCACCTCTCGATGTGGGCCTTCGACGAGATCGTCGAGCGCGTCGTCGAGCGGCTGCGTCCCCTCTACCTGTCGGCGGCGGAGGACGGCACGTTCCTCAACCTCGACATGGAGGAGTACCGCGACCTCGACCTGACGATGGCCGTGTTCATGCGCGTCCTCGACGATCCGCGCCTGCGCGACCTCGAGGCCGGCATCGTGCTGCAGGCCTACCTGCCCGACGCCCTCCCCGCCCTCCGCACGCTGACCGCGTGGGCGCGCGAGCGCGTCGCCGCGGGTGGTGCGCGCATCAAGATCCGTCTCGTCAAGGGCGCGAACCTCGCGATGGAGCACGTCGACGCCGTCATGCACGACTGGCCGGCCGCTCCGTACGACACCAAGCTCGACACGGACGCGAACTACGTCCGCTGCCTCGACGAAGCGCTCCGCCCCGAGAACACCGAGGCCGTGCGCATCGGCGTCGCCGGCCACAACCTCTTCCACATCGCGTACGCCTGGCTGCTCGCCGGTCAGCGCGGCGTGCAGCGCGACCTCGAGGTGGAGATGCTCCTCGGCATGGCGCAGGGCCAGGTGCAGGCCGTCGCGCGCGAGATCGGGCACGTCCTGCTGTACGTCCCGGTGGTGCGCCCCGACGAGTTCGACGTCGCCATCAGCTACCTCGTCCGCCGTCTCGAGGAGAACGCGTCGAGCGAGAACTTCCTCTCCGCCGCGTTCGACCTCGCCTTCGACCGCGCCATGTTCGTCCGCGAGCGCGACCGCTTCACGGCGTCGCTCGAGCGTGCCGCCGACCGCGCGCTGATCACGGGCCCGCGGCGCCGCCAGGATCGCACCGCGAACCCCGACGCCGGTGAGAACGCGGCGACGACGGATGCCGCCCCCGCGACCGACGCCGACGACGCCGCTCTCACGCAGGTCGTCCTCGGGATCGCGGCCAGGGACTCCCGCCCGACCGACCTCGGCGAGACTCAGCCCGCCGATGCCACCGGACGTCCCGCCCTCTTCGGCGGCGACGCGTTCGTCGAGACCGCCGTGTTCTCCTCGCGCGAGACCGCGGTCTCCGCGGGTGCCCCCGGCTTCCGCAATACGGCCGACACCGATCCGGCGCTCCCCGCGAACCGTGAGTGGGCGCGATCGATCCTCGGCCGGGTCGCGACCTCGACGGCGGGGGATGCCGCGATCACCGCCGCCCGCATCGGCACCGAGTCGGAGCTCGAGGCGACCCTCGGCCGGGTGACGGCGGCGTCCGACGCGTGGGGTTCGCTGCCGGCTGCGGATCGCGCCGAGGTGCTGCTGCGCGCGGCGCGTGCGCTCGAAGGCCGCCGGGGCGAGCTCATCGAGGTCGCGGCATCCGAGACGGGGAAGACCCTCGCCGAAGCGGACGTCGAGGTCAGCGAGGCGGTCGACTTCGCCCGCTACTACGCCGCGACCGCGCGAGAGCTCGACAGCGTCAGCGGCGCGGTCTTCGTGCCGGCCCGTGTGACCGTGGTCACCCCGCCCTGGAACTTCCCCGTCGCGATCCCGGCGGGGGGAGCGCTCGCCGCGCTCGCGGCCGGATCGGGTGTGGCCTTCAAGCCCGCGCCCCAGGCGCGACGCTGCGCCGCCGTCGTCGCCGAGGCGATCTGGGAGGCGCTCGACGAGGCCGGTGTCGGTCGCGACGTCCTCGCCCTGGTCGACCTCGACGAGGGTGGGCTCGGAAAGCAGCTGATCACGCATCCGGTGGTCGACCGGGTGATCCTCACCGGGTCGTTCGAGACGGCGTCGCTGTTCCGCTCGTGGCGGCCCGACCTTCCGCTGCAGGCCGAGACGAGCGGCAAGAACGCCATGATCGTGATGCCGTCGGCCGACCTCGACCTCGCGGCATCCGATCTCGTCCGTTCGGCGTTCGGTCACGCGGGTCAGAAGTGCTCGGCTGCGTCGATCGCGATCCTCGTCGGCCCGGTCGCCCGGTCGCAGCGTTTCTCTCGTCAGCTGGTGGATGCCGCGACCTCTCTCCGCGTCGGTTCGCCCGAGGACCCGCTGACCGAGGTCGGACCTCTCGTCGAGAAGCCCTCCGGCAAGCTCGCGTGGGCGCTCACGACGCTCGACGAGGACGAGCAGTGGCTCGTCGAGCCGCGCGAACTGCCGAGCGAGCGGTACGACGGTCGGCTGTGGAGCCCCGGCATCCGCACCGGGGTGAAGCCGGGGTCGCGCGTGCATCTCGAGGAGTTCTTCGGTCCGGTCCTCGGTGTCATGCACGCGCGTTCGCTCGAGCACGCGATCGAGCTGCAGAACGCGGTCGACTACGGGCTGACCGCCGGGCTCTACACGCAGAACCCCGACGACCTCGCGCTCTGGCTCGACCGCGTCGAAGCCGGCAACCTCTACGTCAACCGCGGCACGACGGGCGCGGTCGTCCAGCGTCAGCCGTTCGGCGGCTGGAAGCGCTCATCGGTCGGCGGGGGGGCGAAGGCAGGCGGCCCGAACCACCTCATCGGGCTCGGATCGTGGCGGCCGACGTCGGGCGCCGGAACGTCGTCGACGCTGCACCTGAAGGGTCTCGACTCGTCGATCACCGACGTCATCGAGGCCGCGCAGCCTGCCCTCGGCTACGAAGCGTTCGAGTGGCTCCGCCGGGCCGCTCTCTCGGATGCCATCGCGTGGAACCGCACCTTCGGCAAGGTCGTCGACGTGTCGCACCTGGGTGTCGAGCGCAACCTGTTCCGGTACCGGCCCGCGAGGGTCGAGATCCGTTCGACGACGGATGCCGCGCCCCAGGCGTTCGTGCGGGCGATCATCGCGGCGGTGCGCGCCGGGTCGGCGTTCACCGTCAGCACCCCGACGGGTCTTCCCGCCACGGTCCGCTCGGCGCTCACGGCACTGGAGGTTCCGGTGTTCGTCGAATCGAACGAGCAGTGGATCGCGCGGATGGCCGGGCCCGCCGCGGAGGACGGCCCGTCGCGGGCAGATCGCGTGCGGCTGGTCGGGTCCCGCGCCGAGATGGACGAGGTCGCGGGGGCGCTCGGCGTGGCGATCGCGGGCGACGCCGACCTCGCCGTCTACGCCGACGAGATGACGCAGGCGGGGCGCATCGAGCTGCTCCCGTTCCTCCGGGAGCAGGCCATCTCCATCACCGCTCACCGGTTCGGGAACCCCGATCACTGGAGCGAATCGGTCATCTGACGGACGCCGGCGGTCTGATGTGCCTGGATTTATCGATCCGCAGAAGAAAACAACTTATCTTTCTGGATTCGACGGCGCTCGTGTTGTTTGAATAGTCGAGCGCTTCTGGGGAGCGCGCATGGAACACTTCGGGGGGAGTGTCGCCCCGGGTCCGAGATCCTCTGGTCTCGGGCTCGGGGCATCCGTCCTTCAGGCGTAGCGCGGCAGGCGGACGGCGGCCTCGGGGTCCGCGTCGTCGCGCGGCGTCATGAACGAATCGACGAGCGCCCGCACCGTGAGGCCGAGCAGCGTCCACTCGCCCGCCGGGGTGCCGTCGGCTCCCGAGAGCTGATACGTCGGGTGGCCGAGTCGCTCGAGTGACCGGATCGCGAATCCCTCCGCCAGAGCGGCCATCGCCTCGGCGAAGTCCTCGATCGTCAGGCCCTCCCGGAGGCGCATGCCGTAGGCGTCGATGACGTACTGGTACACCTCGATGAAGGCTTCGATCGACTCCCGGTGGCGCTCGTAGCTGGCCTCGGTCAGCTCGGGCCACGTGTCCGCGGTCGTCCGCAGGGCGAGGGCGACGCGGAACGACTGCGCGTCCAGGAGGTCGGTGGGATCCTCGGTCGTGAGCTCCGAGGCCTGCACGTGCGCGAGCGCTGCCCCGCGGATGATCTCCTCGCCCGAGGCGCCCGCGGCGATCAGCTCATCGACGCGGGCGCGGATCGCATCGGCCGGGCCGGCCACCCGCATCCGCACCATCGCCACAGCGAGGTCGCGGTGGTAGTCGGCCTGGTCGTCCCACAGGCGGTACGCCGCTCCGGTCGTCAGGCCTGCGCGGCGGAGGACGTCCTGAAGTCGGATGTGCTGCACGCCCGCGCTGACCCCGCGTTCGAGGAGCATCTGCATCCCGGCGCGCAGCAGGAGGGCTCTGGTCTGTTCACCCGTGCGTCTGGCCATGGTCTGCATCCTGTCAGTTACCGGCCACCCCGCGCGGCATGCATCCACCGGCTACGGCGTCGGTGCGACCTGCCATGATGGAATCCGGCGTGCCCGATCCGTCGGCTTCTGCAAGCTCCGTCGGGCCTCTGGACAGCGTCCGCCGCCCCGGAGACGAGGAGCGAGAATGACGACGCAGTCCGACACGGTCACCCGCATCGCCCAGCACCGTCGATACCTGATGTGCCGGCCCGAGCACTTCACGGTGTCGTACAGCATCAATCCGTGGATGGAGCCCTCGCGGCCCACCGACACCGCGAAAGCCGTACGCCAGTGGCAGGCGCTCCACGACGCGTACGTCGCGCTGGGCCACGAGGTCGAGCTCATCGACCCGGTGCCGGGTCTGCCCGACATGGTCTACACCGCGAACGGCGGTTTCATCGTGGGCGGTCGGGCGTTGGGCGTCCGCTTCCGCGTCGACGAAAGGCGCGGCGAGGAGCGTCCGTTCATGGACTGGTTCGCCGCGCACGGCTTCGAGGTCGTCGAACCCGTCGAGGTCCAGGAGGGCGAGGGCGATTTCCTGCTCGTCGGCGACACGATCCTCGCCGGGACCGGGTTCCGCTCCGTCGGCGACAGCCACCGCGAGCTGGCTCGGGTCTTCGAGCGCGAGGTCGTCTCGCTGCGCCTCGTCGACCCGCGGTTCTACCACCTCGACACCGCGATCACCGTGCTCGATCCCGTCGAGGGGCCGGGCGGCGTCGAGCGGGCCAACATCGCCTACCTCCCCTCCGCCTTCGAGGACGAGTCGCGTCGGATCCTCACCGAGCGCTATCCCGACGCGATCCAGGTGTCGGATGCCGACGGTGCCGTCTTCGGGCTGAACGCGGCCAGCGACGGACTCCACGTCTTCGTCTCGCCCCGCGCGACCGCCTTCGCCGCGCAGCTCGAGGAGCGCGGCTACATCCCCGTCCCCATCGACCTGTCCGAGCTGCTGCTCGGCGGCGGCGGCATCAAGTGCTGCACGCTCGAACTGCGCGGAGGTGCGCGATGACCGATCTCGATCTGCCCACGTCGGACGCCGTGATCTCGGCCGAAGAGGCCCACGTCGCCCACAACTACCACCCGCTCCCCGTCGTCGTCGCCGAGGGCGAGGGTTCCTGGGTGACCGACGTCGAGGGCAAGCGGTACCTCGACCTGCTGTCGGCCTACTCGGCGCTCAACTTCGGGCACCGGCATCCGGCCCTCGTCGCCGCGGCGACCGAGCAGCTCGGCCGGCTCACGCTCACGAGCCGCGCGTTCCACAACGACCGGCTCGGTGCCTTCGCCGCGGCGCTCGCCGAGCTGTCGGGCAAGGACATGGTCCTGCCGATGAACACCGGCGCCGAAGCGGTCGAGACCGGCATCAAGGTCGCCCGCGCGTGGGCGTACCGGGTGAAGGGCGTCCCCGAGGGGCGTGCCAAGTTCCTCGTCGCGTCGGGCAACTTCCACGGTCGGACGACCACGATCGTCGGCTTCAGCGACGACCCGCAGGCGCGGGACGGCTTCGGCCCGTTCGCGCCCGGATTCGAGATCGTGCCCTACGGGGATGCCGCGGCGCTCACCGCGGCAATCGACGACGACACCGCCGCGGTGCTGATCGAGCCCATCCAGGGCGAGGCCGGCGTCGTCATCCCGCCGGACGGGTACCTGCGCGCCGTCCGCGAGGCGTGCACGGCGGCGAATGTCCTCTTCATCGCCGACGAGATCCAGTCGGGGCTCGGCCGGGTCGGCACGACGTTCGCGTGCGAGCGCGAGGGTGTGGTGCCCGACCTGTACCTGCTCGGCAAGGCGCTGGGCGGCGGCATCCTGCCGGTGTCGGCCGTCGTCGGCGACCGCGACGTCCTCGGGGTGATCCACCCCGGCGAGCACGGGTCGACCTTCGGTGGCAATCCGCTCGCCGCAGCGGTCGGGCTCGCCGTCGTCGAGATGCTCGCGACCGGAGACCTGCAGCGTCGCGCGCTCGCGCTGGGCGACCACCTGCGCGCGCGCCTCGAGCCGCTCATCGGCGCGGGGGTCACGGGGATCCGCGTCGCGGGCCTCTGGGCGGGCGTCGACATCGACCCGGCGAAGGGGGCCGGGCGCGAGGTCGCGGAGCGGCTCCTCGCACGCGGCGTCCTGGTCAAGGACACGCACGGTCAGACGATCCGCATGGCGCCGCCGCTGATCATCCGCGCCACCGAGATCGACTGGGCCGTCGAGCAGCTGCGCCTCGCGCTCGCGGACTGACCGCACGGCGAAACACTTCGGCAACACCGCCCGGATTAGGCTCGTCGCATGGGTGACCTCTTCGACGGATACGGCTCCACGCTGGCGCCTCGCAAGACCCCGTCCGGTATTCCGGCGTTCGACGAGATGTTCGCCGAGATCGCGCACCCGGGCGAGGCGGCCCGGTCCCGATCGTCGTATCGCGAGCTCTATCAGGCGCTCGCGCAGATGACCCAGGAGGAGCTGCGCGGGCGCACCGAATCGCTCGCCAGTTCGTACCTCGCGCAGGGCGTCACGTTCGACTTCGCGGGCGAGGAGCGACCCTTCCCGTTGGATGCCGTGCCCCGCGTCATCGCCTACGACGAGTGGTCGCGCATCGAGAAGGGCGTGCAGCAGCGCGTCCGCGCGCTCGAGGCCTTCCTCGACGACGCCTACGGGCACCAGCACGTCGTCCGCGACGGCGTGCTGCCGGCGAAGCTGATCGCGTCGTCGCAGTACTTCTACCGTCAGGCCGCCGGCATCCGTCCCGCCAACGGCGTCCGCATCCAGGTCTCCGGCATCGACCTCATCCGCGACGAGCACGGCGAGATGCGCGTTCTCGAGGACAACGTCCGCGTGCCGTCGGGGGTGAGCTACGTCATCTCGAACCGCCGGGTCATGGCGCAGACGTTGCCCGAGCTCTTCGTCTCGATGCGCGTGCGGCCGGTCGGCGACTACCCGAACAAGCTGCTGCAGGCGCTCCGCAACTCCGCCCCTCCCGGGGTCGACGACCCGAACGTCGTCGTCCTCACGCCGGGCGTCTACAACTCCGCGTACTTCGAGCACACGCTCCTCGCGCGGCTCATGGGCGTCGAACTCGTCGAGGGGCGCGACCTGGTCTGCCAGGGCGGCCGGGTGTTCATGCGCACGACGCGCGGACCGCGCCGCGTCGACGTCATCTACCGCCGCGTCGACGACGACTTCCTCGACCCGCTGCAGTTCCGGGCCGACTCGATGCTCGGCGCCCCCGGGCTCATGCTCGCCGCACGGCTCGGGAACGTCACGATCGCGAACGCGGTGGGCAACGGCGTCGCCGACGACAAGCTGCTCTACACGTACGTTCCCGATCTCATCCGGTACTACCTCGCCGAGGAACCGATCCTCAAGAACGTCGACACGTGGCGCCTCGAGGATCCGGGCGCCCTCGAAGAGGTGCTCGACCGGCTCGACGAGCTCGTCGTGAAGCCCGTGGACGGCTCCGGCGGGAAGGGGCTCGTCGTGGGCCCCGACGCGAGTCCCGCCGAACTCGACGCGCTCCGCACGAAGCTCCGCGCCGATCCGCGCGGCTGGATCGCACAGCCCGTCGTGATGCTCTCCACGATCCCGACCCTGGTCGACGACGGGATGCGTCCGCGCCACGCCGATCTGCGCCCCTTCGCCGTCAACACCGGCGACGAGGTGTGGGTGCTCCCCGGCGGGCTGACGCGCGTCGCCCTCCCCGAGGGCCAGCTCGTGGTCAACTCGAGCCAGGGCGGCGGCTCGAAGGACACCTGGATCGTCGGCGGCGACGCGCCGAATCGCGGCGAGTACGGGCAGTCGCAGTCCCTCGCCGGTCTCGTCGCCGAGCAGGCCACCGCGACCTCGGCCATCCCGATCATCTACGACGCACAGGACGAGCCGGATCACTCCCCGCAGGATCGGCCGCGCACGCTGTCCGAACAGCAGGAACAGCAGCAGCAGGGCAGTGACGCCGAGGGAGGGGATGAGGGATGCTGAGCCGCATCGCCGAGAGCCTGTTCTGGATCGGCCGCTACATCGAACGCTCCGACGGCACCGCCCGCATCCTCGACGTGCACCTGCAGCTCCTCCTCGAGGACCCGTGGATCGACGAGGACACCGCGTGCCGGTCGCTCATGGGCGTCATGGGTGCGACGCCCCCGAAGGGCGGCGGGGAGGTCACCCGCACCCACGTGCTCACGCTCCTGGCCGTCGACCGGGTCAACCCGTCGTCGATCGCATACTGCCTGCAGGCGGCCCGCGAGAACGCCCGTCGGGCGCGGGAGATCGTGTCGACCGAGCTCTGGGAGACGCTCAACACGACGTACTCCCGGATGCCACGCCGCCTCAATGACGAGAAGACCCACGAGTTCTTCCAGTGGGTCCGCGAACGGGCCGCGCTCGCCGTCGGCGTCACCGACAACTCGTCGAGCCACGACGAGGCGTGGCAGTTCTTCACGCTCGGTCGGTCCATCGAGCGCACCGACATGACCGCGCGGATGCTGGCGACGCGGTCGCTGACCGAGGCATCCGGTCCGTCCTGGACGACCATCCTGCGCTCGTGCGGCGCGTACGAGGCGTACCTCCGGACCTACCGCGGGATGCCGAGCTCGCAGAACGCGGCGGAGTTCCTGCTGCTCGACCGGCTCTTCCCGCGGTCGATCATCCACTCGATCCGCACGGCCGAGCAGTGCATGAGCGCGATCGACCCCGTAGCCGATCGCGTCGGGCACTCCAACTCGGTGCTGCGGGCTCTCGGGCGTATGCGCAACGAACTCGAGTACCGCCCGATCGACGAGGTGCTGACCGAGCTCCCCGCCCACATGCAGAGCGTGCAGTCGGTGACGCGCGAGGCGTCCGAGGCCATCCGGGCGCGGTTCTTCCCCACCCAGGCCGAACCCAGCTGGATCGGAGAGACCTCATGAAGCGCCTGCGCATCGAGCACACGACCGGTTTCGACTACCCGGGCGAGGTGGGGGCGTCGTACAACGAGGCGCGGATGCTGCCGACGACGAGCGACAGTCAGTTCGTCCTGAGCTCCCAGCTCGACATCGACCCGTCGACGAACGTGAACTACTTCGTCGACTACTTCGGCACGCGGGTGGCGGCCTTCGACGTGCTCGCCAAGCATTCGGCCCTGCAGATCACGGCGCGCTCGCTCGTCGAGGTGCGCGCACGGCCGCTGACCCACCCCGACATGTCGTGGGACGCTCTGGCGCGCGACGCTCAGCGGTCGATCGGCACGGTCGAGATGCTGTCGCAGACGCGGCGCACCGAGCCGCATCCCGAGGTCGCCGACCTCGCCGCGGGCATCGCCGCCCAGCACGAGAACCCCTCGCACGCGGCCCTGGCGATCGCGACGGCGATCGGTCAGGCCGTCGAGTACGTGCCGGGTGCGACCGAGGTGCAGTCGACCGGCGCCGAGGCATGGGCCGAGCGGAAGGGCGTGTGCCAGGACATGGCGCACATCGCCCTCGGCGCGCTGCGCTCGGTCGGCATCCCGGCGCGCTACGTGTCGGGATACCTGCACCCGAACCCCACCGCCGAGGTCGGCGTCCCCGTCATCGGGGAGTCGCACGCATGGATCGAGTGGTACGCGGGGTCCTGGCACGGCTTCGACCCGACGAACGACGCCGAGATCGGCGATCGTCACGTGACGGTCGGTCGCGGGCGCGACTACAACGACGTGCCGCCGCTGCGCGGCGTCTACGCGGGCCCGTTCAAGAGCCGTCTCGAGGTGAAGGTCCTCATCACCCGCGAGGCCTGATCGCGCGGACGAGGCTCCCCGTCAAGCGGGGGAGTCGTTCGGGTCGAGGGCTTTGAGGGTGTCCTCCTCGACGGCGTTGTCGGCATCGAGCTGATTCTCGGTGCCCTCGTCGCCGCCGGTCGGGTCGTCCTGTTCGGGGGTCGTGGATGCGTCGCTCATGGCGGTGACGCTACGCACCGCGGGCCGCGGCATCCGCCCCCTTGACAGTCGGCCGCCGACGGGAGGGGCTCGGGGCCGGGACTTCCCCCGAAGTCGACCGGTCCCCGATCCGCCGAATCGAAGCCTGATCCGACGGTTCCCCCGTGGCATACGATACGGGCGCGGCGGCGGGCGGGAAGGCGCTCGAGTGCCGCGATCCGGCGCGGATACGGTCGTCGCCCCGGTCGGGCCTTCCGATCGGCCGCCGAGTTTCATCCGATTGAGTGAACCATTCCTCCACCGGCTCGACGTAACCGCTGAGAGGCGTCAGTCGTGGCATGCTCCTAGGCGACCCGCACCGAACCGGACCTCGCCGCATCACGGAAACACGCCCCGATGACTTCACCCCCGCTCGTCACGACCGACACCGCGAACTCGCATATCGCACTGCAGGGATCCGCCCGCGCCTCGTGGTTCTTCGTCGTCGCGGTCTTCCTCACGACGGTCGTCCAGGCCCTCGTCTCACCGACCGTCGCGTTGCTCGAGGGAGGCCAGCCGTGGCCGCTCCCCGTGCCGGTCGGGGCCGTGTACGTCCTCCTGACCCTCGGCTGCGCCGTGCAGGCCGGCGTCCTCTTCCTGTCCCAGCGGCTGCCGCGCTCCACGATCGTCGTCGTCGTCGGCATCCACCTCGCCCTGGCGACGGGACTCTCGGTGCCGACGTGGCTCATGGGGATGTCCCTGCCGATCTCGGTGGCGATCTTCCTCGCGGCGACGCGGTTGGCCGCCGCCCGGGCCATCGCCTGGTGCGTCGTGGTGATCCTGGCCGAGTCCGTCGTCCTGCTCTGGTGGGTCATGACGACGGGTGCGAGCCTCACCGCAGCGGTCGGGTGGATGGCGGCCCAGGTCGTGTCGATGGCGGCCCCGGCGGTCGGCGGGACGGCGCTCGGCCTCTGGTGGTCGGTGAAGGCGAGACGGATGCGGGTGGCCCGGCAGCAGGCTGAACTCGCCGCGCGTGAGCACGATGACCGCGTCGCCGATGCGCAGCGCCGCGAGCGGGCCCGGATCGCGCAGGAGCTCCACGACATCGCCGGGCAGCACCTCGCAGGACTCATCACGCTCGCCGACGCCGCCCTGAAGGTCGCGCCGACGCACGCCGGCCAGGCGTTGGCGTTGATGCAGGACGTCCGCGACGAGGGTCGGTTCGCGGCGGCGGGACTCGCCGGAGCCCTCGCGGATCTGCGCGCAGGCGACGTCGGCCCGTCCGACGCCACGCAGGACCTGCGGCATCTCGAGGAGCTGGTCGGCTTCTGGCGTGCGCGTGGTGTCGCCGTCGCGCTCACGGCGACCGGCGATCTCGACTCCCTTCCCGCCGTGGTCTCGGCGACGGCGTTCCGCTGCACGCAGGAGGCGCTGACGAACGCCGCGAAGCATGCGCCCGGGGCGCCGGTCGACGTCCGGATCTCGCGGAACGCCGACAGCATCGCCGTCACGGTCTCGAACGGACCCGCCGTCCCGGTCGGCGACCTGTCCGGCATCGGGCTCGGGTGGGGCCTCGGCGGCATCCGTGAGCGGGTCGAGATCCTGGGCGGCTCGTTCTCGGCAGGAGCGGATGCCGGTGGCGGCTGGACCCTGGCCGTCGGCATCCCGGTCGCCTCGGACGAGGGGACGGCGCCGTGACCGCCCCGCGTGCGCCGATCCGGGTCCTCATCGCGGACGACAACAGGTCGGTCCGGAAGGGCCTCCGCCTCCAGCTCGAAGCCGCCGGCGGCATCTGCATCGTCGGCGAGGTCGGCAACGGTCTCGATGCGGTGCGCGTCGCGCAGGCCGAGACGGTGGACGTCGTGCTCATGGACATGCAGATGCCGGGCATGAACGGCGCGGATGCCACGCGGCGGCTGCTCGCTGCCGAGGGCGACGTGCCCGCGGTCATCGTGATGACGAGCTTCGCGGTCGACGGCTACATCACCGACGCGATCGACGCGGGCGCGGTCGGATACCTCCTGAAGAGCTACGACTCCGACCAGGTGGTCGCCGCCGTCGAGGCCGCGGCACGCGGCGAGTCGATCGTGTCGCCGCGTGCCATCGCACCGGTTCTCCGGGAGTTCGTCCGACGGCGCGGCCCCGATCCGGACGTCGAGCGGCTCGCCTCGCTCAGCCCCGCGGAGCGGCGCGTGGTCGCCCTGCTCGCCTCGGGGATCACCGCGAACGAGGCGATCGCGGCATCGCTGCACGTCTCCGTCCACACGGTGCGGACGCAGTTGCAGTCGGCGCTGCGCAAGGTCGGCGTCGCGGACCGGACGCAGCTCGCGCTGTGGGGTGTCCGCAACCGGCTCGACTGACTTCGGGCTGCGCGGGAGTCGATTCAGGGACGCGGGCGGGCCGCGGCATCCTTCCGCGTCGCGATGTCCGTATCGGGGAGCCGGATCGGGGTGGTCCCGGCGACCTCGTCGCTGAACTCCTCGGGAGCGACGACGCTGATGGGCCGGGTCTCGTCGATCGTCACCGCGAACCGGCGCGACTCGTGGCGGTGCAGGCGGCCCGAGAAGAGCAGCCAGCCGCCGCCGACGGCGAAAGCGATGAGGGCCGCGGCCGCGCCGAGCAGGATGGCGGCGCGGGGGCCGAAGGCATCCGCCACCCAGCCCACGATGGGTGCGCCGAACGGCGTGCCGCCCATGAGGATCGCCATGTAGAGCGCGAGCACGCGTCCGCGGAGCGCCGGCTCGGTCGTCGTCTGCACGTACCCGTTCGCGGTCGTCAACGTCGTGACGGTCGAGAAGCCGATGAGCATGAGCGTCGCGGCGTAGGCGATGTAGACCGGCATGGCTGCCGACAGCGCCGACGCGACCGCGAAGAGTCCGAGCCCGCCGATCACCAGGCGCAGGCGCGCCCGGTCGCGCCGGGCCGCCAGGAGGGCGCCGGCGAGCGATCCGATCGCGAGGATCGAGCTCAGCACGCCGTAACCGTCGGCGTTCTGCCCGAACTCGAGGGCCATGGTGGATGCCAGGATCGGGAAGTTCATCCCGAAGGCGCCCAGGAGGAACACCATGATGAACGTCACGACGAGGTCGGGCCTGCCTCCCACGTAGCGCAGCCCGTCGGCCATCCGTGACGCGGTCCGGAGCTTCGGGCGCGGTACGAGTTCGGCGGGACGGATGAGGATCAGCGCCACGAGCATCGCGAGGAATGTGAGGGCGTTCACCATGAACACCCATCCGGTGCCGACCGCGACGATCACGATGCCGGCGACGGCGGGCCCGATCATGCGGGCCGTGTTGAAGGATGCCGCATTCAGTGCGACGGCGTTCGAGGCGTTCTCACGTGCGACGAGGTCGGAGACGAAGGCCTGTCGGGTCGGGTTGTCGAAGGCGGCCACGATCCCGAGGGCGAACGCGAAGGCGTACATCGTCCACAGGTTCATGCTGCCCGTGAGCAGGAGGACGCCGATGATGAGGCCGAGCAGCATGAGCGAGCCCTGCGTGAAGAACAGGAGCTTGCGGCGGTCGAACCGGTCGGCGACGAGACCGGTGACGCCGACGAGCAGCAGTGGGGGAGCGAACTGCAGCGCCATCGTGACGCCCATGGCCGTCGCGTCGTTGTCGGTCAGCTGCGTCAGCACCACCCAGCTGAGGGCGGTCGACTGCATCCACGCGCCCACGTTCGAGACGAGGGCGCCGATGAACCAGACGCGGTAGTTGAACACCGAGAACGAGCGGAACATGGCGGAGCTCATCGGCCGGCCACCTCCTGCATGATCGCAGCGGCCTTCGCGAGCGTCGCGCGCTGCGCGGCGCTCAGTTCCTCGAACGCGTGCTCGAGCCACGAATCGCGCCGGCGGACGGTCTCGACGACCACCTCGCGACCCGGCTCGGTGAGGTCGATGACGACCTTCCGGCGGTCGCTCTCGTCGGGGGTGCGGGTGAGGTAGCCGAGTTCCTCGAGGCAGTTCACGGTGCGGTTCATGGACGGCGCCGAGACGCGCTCACGCTCGGCGAGCTCGCCGAGCGTGTGGGGCCCGTGCACCTTGAGGCCGGCGAGGACGGCGAACTGCCCGTCGCTCATCGTGTCGACGGCGCGCTGCGAGCGGAGGCGCCGCGCGAGACGGAAGGTCGCCATGCGGAAGTCGGATGCCGCGAGCGCGAGCTCCGTCGTCGAATCGTCCGTCGTCGAGGTCTCGGGTGCACTGCTCATTTTCGTTAGCATAACTCATTAGTCTGGCTAAGAGCTTGGAGTCCGGCATCCGTCGACCGCGTCAGCGCCCTAGGATTCGAGCCATGCCCGAGTTCATCGATGCACACGGCATCGCGATCGTCTACGACGTCCACCCGGCGCAGGGCAACCCGCGCGGCGTCGTCCAGCTCCTCCACGGCGTCGGCGAGCACGCCGGCCGCTACGGCAGCACCATCGCCGCCCTCACCGCCGCCGGCTTCATCGTCTACGCCGACGACCACCGCGGCCACGGCCGCACGGGACTGCGCCAGCACGGCGGCGATCACTCCCGCCTCGGGCGGCTCGGCCCCGGCGGCCTCCGCGCCACCGTGGCGGGACTGCAGCTGTTCACGCGCGTCATCCGCGACGAGAACCCCGGGCTCCCGCTCGTCCTCCTGGGGCATTCGTGGGGGTCCTTCCTCGCGCAGAAGCTCGTGAACGCGGACCCCCGCGCGTACGACGCCGTCATCCTCTCGGGCTCGTCCCTCCTGTGGCCGGGGGACTTGAACGCCGCGCCCCTCAACAAGCGCTGGGCAGGACCGGACGCCACCGGCGTCGAATGGCTGTCGACGGATGCCACGGTCGGCCGTGCGTTCCTCGACGACCCGCTCACGACCACGGTGCCCCTGCTGAAGCTCTTCGGTCCGGTCGACACCCTGCGCCTGATCGGCAAGCCGAAGCGCGACCTCGGCGTCGACGTCCCCGTGCTCCTCATGGTCGGCCGGGACGACCCCGTCGGCGGACCGCGGAGCGTCCACCGCCTGGCCGACGCGTACCGTTCGCGCTCCGGCCTCACCGACGTGACGACGCTCGTGTACCCCGAGGCGCGCCACGAGATCTTCAACGAGCGCTGCGCGCCGGAGGTGCGCGCCGACCTCGTCGCATGGCTCGACGCGCGCATCGCGCGGCGGGACGCGGCATCCGTCCCCGAGAGTGGATCCGCACCCGTTGCGGGCACGGGAGAATAGGACCATGCACGGCGAGTACAAGGTCCCTGGCGGCAAGCTGGTCGTCGTCGACCTCGAGGTGGAGGACGGCCGCATCGCGGACTTCCACCTCGCGGGCGACTTCTTCCTCGAACCCGACGACGCGCTGGCCGACATCGATGCGGCGGTGACGGGTCTGCCCGTCGAAGCCGACGTCGCGACGATCGCCGCCGCCGTCCGCGGCGCGCTCCCCGAGGGGGCGCAGCTGCTCGGCTTCACGCCCGAGGCCGTCGCCACCGCCGTCCGCCGCGCGCTCATCGTCGCGCCGGGCTGGGCCGAGTTCGAGTGGGAGGTCGTCCACGAGAAGGCTGTCTCGCCCGCGATGAACCTCGCGCTCGACGAGGTGCTGACCGCTCGCGTGGGCGACGGTCGACGCACCCCCACGCTCCGCATCTGGGAGTGGAACGAGTCCGCCGTCGTCATCGGATCGTTCCAGTCGTACCGTAACGAGGTCGACCCCGAGGGTGCCGCGAAGCACGGCTTCCAGGTCGTCCGACGCATCTCCGGCGGCGGCGCGATGCTGATGGCCGCGAACTCGATCGTCACCTACTCGCTGTACGTGCCGGCATCCCTCGTCTCGGGCATGACCTTCGCAGACTCCTACGCGTTCCTCGACGACTGGGTGCTGCACGCGCTGCGCTCGCTCGGGATCGACGCGACGTACCAGCCGCTCAACGACATCGCATCGTCGAAGGGCAAGATCGGCGGCGCGGCGCAGAAGCGCCTCGCCAACGGGGGAGTGCTGCACCACGCGACCCTGAGCTACGACATGGACGGCCAGGTGCTGACCGAGGTCCTGCGCATCGGACGCGAGAAGCTCTCCGACAAGGGCACGGCATCGGCGGCCAAGCGCGTCGACCCGCTCCGCAGCCAGACCGGCATGGCGCGCGCCGACATCATCGAACGCTTCAAGGAGACGTTCACCTCGCTCTACGGCGCGAAGGCGGGCTCGATCTCCGAGGAGGAGTACGCCGAGGCCGAGGCGCTCGTCGAGTCGAAGTTCTCGACGGACGCCTGGCTGCGCCGCGTTCCGTGACCGTCGAGATCCATCTCGGCGACAACCTGGAGGTCGCCCGGCGCCTGCCGGACTCCTCGTTCGCGCTCATCTACCTCGACCCGCCCTTCAACACCGGGCGTACCCAGGAGCGGGCGATCGAGTCCGCGGTCCGCACGGCGGGGTTGCAGCCCGATCCCGACGCGCCCGCGCCGGCCGTCGGTCCGGTCAAGGGCGGCTTCCGCGGCGCTTCCTACGCCCGCACGCGTGGCGCGTTGAAGCTGTACGACGACCGGTTCGACGACTACTGGGGGTTCCTCGAGCCGCGGCTGCGCGAGGCGTGGCGGCTCCTGGCCGACGACGGCACCCTCTACGTGCACCTCGACTACCGCGAGGCGCACTACGCGAAGGTCATGCTCGACGCCGTCTTCGGTCGGGAGTGCTTCCTCAACGAGATCATCTGGGCCTACGACTACGGCGCGAAGTCGCGCAAGCGCTGGCCGAGCAAGCACGACACGATCCTCGTCTACGTCAAGGATCCGTCGGCGTACTTCTTCGACTCCGATGCCGTCGACCGAGAGCCCTACATGGCTCCGGGGCTCGTCACCCCCGAGAAGGCTGCTCGCGGCAAGCTGCCGACCGACGTCTGGTGGCACACGATCGTCCCGACCTCGGGGAGGGAGAAGACCGGCTACCCGACCCAGAAGCCCGAGGGCATCCTGCGGCGGATCGTGCAGGCGTCGAGCCGGCCGGGCGATCGGGTGCTCGACCTCTTCGCCGGCTCGGGGACGACCGGCGCGGTCGCCCACGCGCTCGGCCGCGACGCCGTGCTCGTCGACCACAGCCCCGAGGCGCTCGCCGTCATGCGAGCCCGGATCCCCGAGGCGACCGTCGTCGGCTGAGCCCCGGCATCCGCTCGCCTGTCACGACGCGCCGTCGGCGGGCGCGGTTCGGGACAGGGGAGCGTCGTCAGGGGCGACGGATGCGGGGAGCCGCAGCGCGCAGGCGCGACACGTCGGCGTCGTCGAGGAGCTCCCGCGGCACGATGATCGCCGGTCCCGTGAGTCCGGTGATCCGCACCATGACCGAGTTCGGCGCCGTCGAGACGCGCCAGATGGCGGATGCAGCGACCGTGAGGCTCGTGGCCGAGGTGGTCACCGTCAGGCCGGCGTCGGTCGCCGCGACGGTGAGGCGGTCTCCGTGCGGGTAGATCCCCTCGATGACGCGGGCGAGTTTCTGCGACCCCATCCGGCGGACGGAGAAGAGGGCGATGACGAGGACCACGGCCCAGAACCCGGCGATCACGAGGGAGCGGAAGTTGCCGTTCAGGGCGAACATCCCGACGCCGAGCAGGAGGAACAGGGCGATCCCGGCCGCCCATGGCCCGGGCTCCTTCGTCCGCTGATGGTCGCGTGCCAGGCGTGCGGTGACCGCACGGTCGATGACCATCGACTTCCCCGTCGTCGTCTCCTGCACTGCGGCATCCGCCATGGCGACCCCCTCGCTCGTGCCTTCATCGTGGCATGCGGCCTGTCCACGCACCAGCGCCGGCAGCCCACCCGGCGACGGGCGGACTGCCGACAGGAGGCATCAGTCCTGCAGGAAGTCGAGCAGCACCTCGTTGACCTCGGCGCCGTGGGTCCACAGCAGGCCGTGCGGGGCGCCCTCGATCTCGACGTACGTCGCCTCGGGCAGGAGCTCGCGGAACCGCCGCGCGGTCGCGTCGATCGGCAGGATGTTGTCCGCCGTGCCGTGGACGATCAGTGCCGGAACGGTGACGGCGGGGATGTCGCCGCGGAAGTCGGTCGGCCACGTCAGGGGCGCGGCGGCGATGGCGGCGTTCCCCGCCTGGTTCGCGACGGCGATCGACGCGTCGACGGCCTCCTGCGAGATGCGGTCCCCGAGGTAGTCGTCGAGGTTGTAGAAGTCCCGGAAGAACCCGGTCAGGAAGGCGTACCGGTCCTCGGCGACGGCAGCCGCCGTTCCGTCGAAGAAGGCTTGGTCGCCGGCGCCGTCGGGGTTGTCGTCGGTCTTCAGCAGCCACGGCTCGAGCGAGCCGAGGAAGGCGACCTTGGCGATGCGGTCCGCGCCGTAGCGCGACAGGTAGCGTGCGATCTCGCCGGTTCCCATCGAGAAGCCGACGAGCACCGCGTCGGTGAGCTCGAGTTCCTCGATGAGCGCGTGCAGGTCGGCGGCGAAGGTGTCGTAGTCCGAGCCCGACGCCGTCTTCGTCGACGCGCCGAACCCACGGCGGTCGTAGGCGATGACGCGGTAACCGGCCTCGAGGAGCGCGGCCTGCTGCTTGCCCCAGGACTCCCCGTTCAGGGGGAACCCGTGGATCAGCACGACGGGCTGGCCCGATCCCTGATCGGTGTAGAAGATGTCGACGTCGACCGAGTTCTCGGTCCCCACGGTGATGTGCGCCACAGCGGCTCTCCTTCCAGCCGGAGCGGACCTCCGGCGACACCTCGACGCTACGGTCCGCGCGGCTGCCCGACCAGCGGTTGACGGATCCTTCGTCCGTCGTTCACCGCACGACCACCGGTACCGTGGCCTCATGGCGTCGATCGACCTGAACGCGGACCTCGGTGAGACCGTCGACGGCGTGCCGACCGCCGACGACGAGGCGATGTTCGCGGTCGTCTCCAGCGCGTCGGTGGCCTGCGGCGGACACGCCGGTGACGCCGCGTCGATGACGGATGCCGTCGCCCGCGCGACGGCTGCGGGCGTCGCCGTGGGCGCACATCCCTCCTTCGTCGATCGGGCCGGCTTCGGCCGTGTCACGCGCGCCGTCGCGCCCGACCTCCTCCGCACGCAGGTGCGCGAGCAGATCGGCGCGCTCGTCGCCGCCGGCGCCGACCTCCGCTACGTGAAGCCGCACGGTGCGCTCTACCACTCCGTCACGGTCGATTCCGCGTCGGCGGAGGCCGTCGTGGCCGCCGTGGCCGACATCGCCCACGATCTCGGCAGGCCGCTGCCGTTGCTCGGGATGCCGGGTGTCGTCGTTGAGGCCGCGGCGGCCCGCGGCATCCCGTTCCTCGTCGAGGCGTTCCTCGACCGCGGCTACCTGCCGTCCGGCGCGCTCGTGCCCCGCGGCGAAGCGGGCGCGCTGCTGCACGACGCCGACGCGGTCGCCGCGCGGGCGGCCCGGCTCGCCGGCGACGGGCTGGTCGACGCGGTCGACGGGTCGATGCTCCGCGTGCAGGCGGCCTCCCTGTGCCTGCACGGCGACACCGCGGGGTCGGTCGCCATGGCGCGGGCGGTGCGGGCCGCGCTCGACACGGCGGGGGTCGCGGTGCGCGCCCCGTGGTGATCCGCCCGTTCGGCGACAGCGCGCTCCTCGTCGAGGTCGGCGGGCTCGCGGATGTCCTCGACCTCCATGCGCGACTCGCCGACGCGGCCCCGCCCGGCGTGCTCGATCTGGTCCCGGCGGCGCGGACGGTGCTCGTGCACGTCGACACCGCCGTCCTCCCGCTGTCCGCAGCCCGCACCTGGATCACGGCGGGGGAGAGCGCCGAGAGGCGCGCCGGCACGGCGCCGGCGCAGACCGAGGTCGAGCTGCCCGTCGCCTACGACGGCCCGGACCTCGCCGAGGCGGCATCCCTCGTCGGTCTCTCACCCGACGCGCTCATCGGGCGGCACCTCGCGGCGCGGTGGCGCGTCGCGTTCACCGGCTTCGCACCCGGGTTCGGGTACCTCGTCAGCGACGACTGGAACCTCGACATGCCGCGACGGGCGACGCCGCGCACCCGCGTGCCCCGCGGCGCGGTGGCGCTCGCCGGCGGGTTCACCGGCGCCTACCCGCGCGAGACCCCCGGCGGGTGGCAGCTGATCGGCACGACGGACGCGCCCCTGTTCGACCCCGCCGCTGCCGAGTCCGTCCTCCTCCACCCCGGAACGCTCGTGCGGTTCCGCCGCGTCGCCTCGGTGGCCGTCGCCGCGCCCGCGCAGGCCGTCCGGCCGGCGGGAGCCCCCGCGTTCGACGTCGTCGACCCGGGCGCCCTCGC
This sequence comes from Microbacterium sp. LMI1x-1-1.1, assembly GCF_040676205.1. Classification (NCBI taxonomy): domain Bacteria; kingdom Bacillati; phylum Actinomycetota; class Actinomycetes; order Micrococcales; family Microbacteriaceae; genus Microbacterium; species Microbacterium sp. LMI1x-1-1.1. The sequence continues at coordinate 132,457 of NZ_JBEGHM010000001.1, read as the reverse complement.
GACGGTGCAGGATGCCGGTCGCCCCGGACGCCTGGCCGACGGGATCGCCCTCTCGGGAGCGGCTGACCGTCCAGCGTTCGCGGCTGCGAACCGGCTCGTCGGCAACGCCGAGGGTGCTTCGGCGATCGAGATCACCCTGGGCGGGTTCCGCGCGACCTCCTCCCGCGATCTCTGGATCGCCGTGACGGGTGCGTGGGGCCCGGTCCGCATCGCCGACCGTGACGTCGACGCCTACCGCCCGGTGCCGTGGCCGGCCGGCACCGACCTCTCGATCGGCGCGTTCCGGGCCGGCGTGCGCGCGGTCCTGGCCGTGCGCGGCGGTGTCGCCGCGGCAGCGGCGCTCGGGTCGGCCGCGACCGACTCGCTCGCCGGTCTCGGGCCGGCGCCGCTGCGCGCGGGCGACGCGGTCGCGACGGCGGATGCCGCGCGGCATCCGGTCCCCGCAGTGGACCTCTGGCCGTGGACGCCGCCGGCCGATGTGCTCGAGATCGCGATCGCCGCGGGGCCTCGCGCAGCGTGGTTCACCCCCGAGGCGCGTCGGGCGCTCGTCGAGAGCCGGTGGGTGGTCGGGGCGCGGGCGGATCGCGTCGGCATCCGCCTCGACGGTCCGTCGCTCGCGCGGACGCCGGACGCGGTGGGGCGCGAGCTCCCGAGTGAGGGGATGCTGCCGGGCGCCGTGCAGGTGCCGCCCGACGGCGTCCCGGTGATCCTCGGTCCCGACGGTCCGGTCACGGGTGGATACCCCGTGATCGGTGTCATCACGGCGGCCGGCCGGGCGGCACTCGCGCAGGCTCGGCCGGGCTCTCATCTTCTGTTGCGGAGCGCAAGCCCCCGCCGGTGACACGCCTCGCCGCGTAGGGTCGGCGGCATGTCCCTCCGCCGCGCCTCCGCCGTCCTCCTGCTCCTGGCGGGACTGGGTCTCGCCGGATGCGCCGCGGAGTCCGCTCCGCCCGCCGAGTCGAGCCAGGCGGCTCCCGAGAGCGACGCCGTCGAGTTCGCGCCGGCGTCGGGCGAAGTGATCACCGCCGAGCAGTACACACTGACCCTGCCCGAGGGATGGGGCTACCCCGACGGTGCTCCCGACGGCTTCGACGAGACGACCTTCGCGGCCGACCTGACCATCGAGGACGGCTACCGCGACAACGTCAACATCCTGGTCTCCCCCGGGGGAGAGGTGACCTCCGAGCAGGTCGAGGAAGCGGGGGTCGCCCAGCTCGAGGAGGCCGGCGCGTCCGACGTGAAGGCGCTCGAGCGCGTCACGGCAGCCGGCTCCGAGTCGGCCCACCTGTCGGCACGCGTCGAGCAGGGGGAGACGCCCTACGTGATCGACCAGTTCTACCTGGTCAACGCGGGACAGACCTACATCGTGACGTTCGCGTCGGATGTGGAGAAGTCGCAGGAGGAACGGGACGCCCTCGCGCAGTCCGTCCTCGTGACCTGGCAGTGGACCTGACCCACGCCCGCGAGTTATACCGCAGCCCGTCGAACTCGTCAACGATTCGACTGGACACGGCGCGTCGCGCGTCCTATAGTGGGTAGTTGCGCTCCCCTCTACTTGCCCTCATATGGTGGTCGGCTTGTGCCTGCGCCCCCGACGGTCTCCGTCGGCGCGCGCCGCAGGCGTTGACGGGAGTACTCCACCTGACGACAAGGAAAACCAGCCCTCCCCGGGCTCACGGAGGTAATCCCCTTGGCTGCTGCGCGCAACGCAACTTCCACCACCACCAACAAGAACGGTCGCGGAGCATCCCGCCTCTCGTTCGCCAAGATCTCCGACACGCTGGAGGTCCCTGACCTCCTCGCGCTGCAGACCGAGTCGTTCGACTGGCTCGTCGGCAACGAGGCATGGAAGGCACGCGTCGCTCAGGCGCAGGCCGAGGGCCGCACCGACGTGCCCGAGATCAGCGGCCTCGAGGAGATCTTCGAAGAGATCTCGCCGATCGAGGACCTGGGCGAGACCATGCAGCTCTCGTTCACGAACCCGTACCTCGAGCCCGAGAAGTACTCCATCGAGGAGTGCAAGGAGCGCGGCAAGACCTACGCCGCCCCGCTCTACGTCGAGGCCGAGTTCATGAACCACCTCACGGGTGAGATCAAGACGCAGACGGTCTTCATGGGTGACTTCCCGCTCCAGACCGCCAAGGGCACGTTCATCATCAACGGCACCGAGCGCGTCGTCGTCTCGCAGCTCGTGCGTTCGCCCGGTGTCTACTTCGACAAGACGCCCGACAAGACCTCCGACAAGGACATCGTTTCGGCGCGCGTCATCCCGAGCCGCGGTGCGTGGCTCGAGTTCGAGATCGACAAGCGCGACCAGGTCGGCGTCCGCATCGACCGCAAGCGCAAGCAGTCGGTCACCGTCTTCCTGAAGGCCCTCGGCCTGTCGAGCGAAGACATCATGCAGGAGTTCGCGGGCTTCAGCTCGATCGAGGAGACCCTCGAGAAGGACACCATCCTCACGAAGGAAGATGCGCTCCGCGACATCTACCGCAAGCTCCGTCCGGGCGAGCAGGTCGCCGCCGAGGCCGCCCGCGCGCTGCTGGACAACTTCTACTTCAACTCGAAGCGCTACGACCTCGCCAAGGTCGGTCGCTACAAGATCAACCAGAAGCTGGGCATCGACAAGGCCCTCAGTGACTCGGTCCTGACCGTCGAGGACATCGTCGCGACGATCAAGTATCTCGTCCGTCTGCACCGCGGCGACGTCAGCTACGACGGCGTCCGCAGCGGCAAGCCCGCCGAGATCCGCCTGGACGTCGATGACATCGACAACTTCGGCAACCGTCGCATCCGTGCCGTCGGCGAGCTCATCCAGAACCAGGTCCGCACCGGTCTGTCCCGCATGGAGCGCGTCGTCCGCGAGCGCATGACCACGCAGGACATCGAGGCGATCACGCCGCAGACCCTGATCAACGTCCGCCCCGTCGTGGCCGCGATCAAGGAGTTCTTCGGAACCTCGCAGCTGTCGCAGTTCATGGACCAGAACAACCCGCTCGCGGGTCTGACCCACAAGCGTCGCCTGTCGGCGCTCGGCCCCGGTGGTCTGTCGCGTGAGCGCGCCGGCGTCGAGGTCCGTGACGTCCACCCCTCGCACTACGGCCGCATGTGCCCGATCGAGACCCCGGAAGGCCCGAACATCGGCCTGATCGGTTCGCTCGCATCGTTCGCTCGCATCAACGCGTTCGGCTTCATCGAGACGCCGTACCGCCGCGTCGTGGGCAACAAGGTCACCGACCAGATCGACTACCTGACGGCGGCTGAAGAGGCCGACTACGTCGTGGCCCAGGCCGGTGTCGAGCTCAACGCCGACGGCACGTTCGTCAACGACCGCATCCTGGCCCGTCGCGGTCAGGGTGGCGAGGTCGACCTGTTCCCCGTCGACGAGATCGGCTACATGGATGTCTCGCCGCGCCAGATGGTGTCGGTCGCGACCTCGCTCATCCCGTTCCTCGAGCACGACGACGCGAACCGCGCCCTCATGGGTGCGAACATGCAGCGTCAGGCCGTCCCGCTGCTGCGCAGCGAGTCGCCGATCGTCGGCACCGGTATGGAGGGCTACGCCGCCATCGACGCGGGTGACGTCCTCACGGCTCAGAAGGCCGGTGTCGTCTCCGAGGTCTCGGCCGACGTCGTCACCGTCCAGCTTGACGAGGGTGGCACGCAGGACTACTTCCTCCGGAAGTTCGACCGCTCCAACCAGGGCACGTCGTACAACCAGCGCGTCGTGGTCTCGGCCGGTGAGCGCGTCGAGGTCGGCGAGGTCATCGCCGACGGTCCCGCCACCGAGGAGGGTGAACTCGCCCTCGGCAAGAACCTCCTCGTCGCGTTCATGACGTGGGAGGGTCACAACTTCGAGGACGCGATCATCCTCAGCCAGGAGCTCGTCAAGAACGACACCCTCTCCTCGATCCACATCGAGGAGTACGAGGTCGACGCTCGCGACACCAAGCTGGGCAAGGAGGAGATCACCCGTGACCTCCCCAACGTCAGCCCCGACCTGCTGAAGGACCTCGACGAGCGCGGCATCATCCGCATCGGCGCCGAGGTGCGTCCCGGCGACATCCTCGTCGGCAAGGTCACGCCCAAGGGCGAGACCGAGCTCTCGGCCGAGGAGCGCCTGCTCCGCGCGATCTTCAACGAGAAGAGCCGCGAAGTCCGTGACACCTCGCTGAAGGTTCCCCACGGTGAGCAGGGCACGATCATCGCCGTCAAGGAGTTCAACGCCGAGGACGGCGACGACGAGCTCGGCTCGGGCGTCAACCGCCGCGTCGTGGTCTACATCGCCCAGAAGCGCAAGATCACCGCGGGCGACAAGCTCGCCGGTCGTCACGGCAACAAGGGCGTCATCGCGAAGATCCTGCCCGTCGAGGACATGCCGTTCATGGCGGACGGCACCCCGGTCGACGTCGTCCTCAACCCGCTCGGCATCCCCGGTCGAATGAACTTCGGCCAGGTCCTCGAGACCCACCTCGGATGGGTCGCGAAGCAGGGCTGGAAGGTCGACGGCTCGCCGGAGTGGGCTGCGAAGCTCCCCGAGCAGGCTCGCGAGGCCGCTCCCGGCACGAAGGTCGCCACCCCGGTGTTCGACGGCGCGTTCGAGGAGGAGATCGCTGGTCTCCTCGACTCCACGAACCTGACCCGCGACGGAGAGCGTCTCATCGACAGCTCCGGCAAGGCGAAGCTGTTCGACGGTCGCTCCGGTGAGCCGTTCCCGGCCGGCATCTCGGTCGGTTACATGTACATCCTGAAGCTGCACCACCTTGTCGACGACAAGATCCACGCACGCTCGACGGGCCCCTACTCGATGATCACCCAGCAGCCGCTCGGCGGTAAGGCCCAGTTCGGTGGCCAGCGCTTCGGTGAGATGGAGGTCTGGGCGCTCGAGGCCTACGGCGCCGCATACGCGCTGCAGGAGCTGCTGACGATCAAGTCCGACGACATCGTGGGCCGCGTCAAGGTCTACGAAGCGATCGTCAAGGGCGAGAACATCCAGGAGCCCGGCATCCCGGAGTCGTTCAAGGTCCTCATGAAGGAGATGCAGTCCCTCTGCCTGAACGTCGAGGTCCTCTCGGCCGACGGCACCGAGGTGAACCTGCGTGACAGTGACGACGAGGCCTTCCGTGCAGCGGAAGAGCTCGGCATCAACATCTCCACCCGGTTCGAGTCGACGTCGATCGACGAGATCTGACCCGTACCGGCAACGAACAGAATTCCGACACAGGAGAATCAGTGCTCGAGTCACACACCTTCGATCAGCTTCGCATCGGTCTCGCCACCGCCGACGACATCCGTCGTTGGTCCTTCGGCGAGGTCAAGAAGCCCGAAACCATCAACTACCGCACCCTGAAGCCCGAGAAGGACGGCCTCTTCGGAGAGCAGATCTTCGGACCTTCGCGCGACTGGGAGTGCGCCTGCGGCAAGTACAAGCGCGTCCGCTTCAAGGGCATCGTCTGCGAGCGCTGCGGCGTGGAGGTCACCAAGTCCTCCGTCCGTCGTGAGCGCATGGGCCACATCGAGCTCGCCGCCCCCGTCACCCACATCTGGTACTTCAAGGGCGTTCCCTCGCGCCTCGGATACCTGCTGGACATGGCGCCGAAGGACCTCGAGAAGGTCATCTACTTCGCCGCCTACATGGTGATCTCGGTCGACGAGGATGCGCGTCACCGCGACCTCCCGACCCACGAGGCGAACCTCCGCCTCGAGATCAAGAACATCGCCGACCGTCGTGACGCTCGCGTCGCCGACCGCCTGCAGAAGCTGGAAGACGAGCTCGCCGCCCTCGAGGCGGAAGGAGCCAAGGCCGACCAGAAGAAGAAGGCCAAGGACGCCGCCGAGAAGGAGATGACCACGATCCGCAAGCGCGGCGACGAGCAGGTCGCCAAGCTCGAGCGGATGTGGGACGAGTTCCGCGGTCTCGAGGTCGGTCAGCTCAAGCAGGAAGACGACATCTTCCAGGAGCTGCAGGACCGCTTCGGTCAGTACTTCGAGGCCTACATGGGCGCGGAGTCGATCAAGCGTCGCCTGCTGGCGTTCGACCTGGCCGCTGAGGCCGAGTCGCTCCACCTGCAGATCTCCGAGGGCAAGGGCCAGCGCAAGATCCGTGCGATCAAGCGTCTGAAGGTCGTCAACTCGTTCCTGTCGACGGGTATGAGCCCCGCATCGATGGTCCTGGACGTCGTCCCGGTCATCCCGCCGGAGCTCCGCCCCATGGTCCAGCTCGACGGTGGCCGTTTCGCCACGTCCGACCTGAACGACCTGTACCGTCGCGTGATCAACCGCAACAACCGTCTCCGTCGCCTGATCGACCTCGGTGCCCCCGAGATCATCGTCAACAACGAGAAGCGGATGCTGCAGGAGGCCGTCGACGCCCTGTTCGACAACGGCCGCCGCGGTCGTCCCGTCACCGGTACCGGCAACCGCGCCCTGAAGTCCCTCAGCGACATGCTGAAGGGTAAGCAGGGTCGTTTCCGCCAGAACCTGCTCGGCAAGCGCGTCGACTACTCGGGCCGTTCGGTCATCATCGTCGGCCCGCAGCTGAAGCTGCACCAGTGTGGTCTGCCCAAGCAGATGGCGCTGGAGCTCTTCAAGCCGTTCGTCATCAAGCGCCTGATCGACCTCGGTCACTCGCAGAACATCAAGGCCGCCAAGCGCGCCGTCGAGCGCACCCGTCCCGAGGTCTGGGACGTGCTCGAGGAGATCATCCGCGAGCGTCCGGTTCTGCTGAACCGTGCGCCCACGCTGCACCGCCTCGGCATCCAGGCGTTCGAGCCGCAGCTCGTCGAGGGCAAGGCCATCCAGCTCCACCCGCTCGTCTGCGCCGCCTTCAACGCGGACTTCGACGGTGACCAGATGGCCGTGCACCTGCCGCTGTCGGTCGAGGCTCAGGCCGAGGCCCGCGTGCTGATGCTCGCCTCGAACAACATCCTCAAGCCGTCTGACGGCCGTCCGGTCACCCTGCCCTCGCAGGACATGATCATCGGTCTGCACCACCTGACGACCCTCAAGGAGGGCGCTGCCGGTGAGGGCCGTGTGTTCGGTTCCGTCGGCGAGGCCATCCTGGCCAAGGACGAGGGCACCCTCGACCTGCAGGCCAAGGTCCGCATCCGCGTCCCCGGCCTGACCTTCCTCGAGGGGGAGGCTCCGGAGGGCTACGAGCGTCACGGTCTGGTGGATGCCTCGCTCGGCCAGGCGATCTTCAACGACACCCTCCCCAAGGGCTACCCGTTCGTTCGCGAGCAGGCCGACAAGGGCAAGCTGTCGCAGATCGTCAACAAGCTGGCTGAGGAGTACCCGAAGACCGAGGTCGCGGCATCCCTCGACCGGATCAAGGACGCCGGCTTCTACTGGGCCACTCGTTCGGGTGTGACCGTCGCCCTCAGCGACGTCCTCACGCCGCCGAACAAGAAGGAGATCGTCGCCGCCTACGAGAAGCAGGCAGCGAAGGTCCAGGGCCAGTTCGAGAAGGGCCTCACGACCGACGCCGAGCGTCGTCAGGAGCTCATCAAGATTTGGACCGAGGCGACCGACGAGGTCCAGAAGGCGATGCGGGACAACTTCCCGGCCGACAACACCATCAACCGCATGGTGAGCTCGGGTGCCCGTGGTAACTGGCTGCAGATCCGCAACATCGCGGGTATGCGAGGCCTGGTGAACAACCCCAAGGGTGAGATCATCCCCCGTCCGATCATCTCCTCGTACCGCGAGGGTCTGTCGGTGGCGGAGTACTTCATCGCGACGCACGGTGCCCGCAAGGGTCTGGCCGACACGGCCCTCCGTACGGCGGACTCGGGGTACCTCACGCGTCGTCTCGTCGACGTCTCGCAGGATGTCATCATCCGCGAGGAGGACTGCGGCACGACCAAGGGTCTCGAGTTCACGATCGCCGCTCCCGGCGCCGACGGCGAGCTCGTCCGCGACGCGAACGTCGAGAACTCGGTGTTCGCCCGTACCCTCGCCGCCGCTGTGGTCGACGCTCAGGGCACCGTCCTGGCCGAGGCCGGCGACGACGTGGGCGACGTCCTCATCGACAAGCTGGTCGCCGGTGGCATCGAGAGCATCAAGGTGCGCTCGGTCCTGACCTGCGACTCGGCCGTCGGTGTCTGCGCGAAGTGCTACGGCCGTTCGCTGGCCAGCGGCAAGCTCGTCGACATCGGCGAGGCCGTCGGCATCATCGCCGCTCAGTCGATCGGTGAGCCCGGTACCCAGCTGACGATGCGTACGTTCCACACCGGTGGTTCGGCATCGGCGGACGACATCACCCAGGGTCTGCCCCGTGTCCAGGAGCTGTTCGAGGCTCGTACCCCCAAGGGTGCGTCCCCGATCGCCGAGGCCGACGGTGTCATCAAGATCGATGAGACCGACAAGGCCAAGAAGCTCATCCTGACTCCGGACAACGGCGACGAGCCGCACGTCTACCCGGTCCTCAAGCGCGCCACCCTCCTCGTCGAGGACGGCCAGCGCGTCGAGGTCGGTCAGCCCCTGCAGGTCGGCACGCTCGACCCCAAGGAGGTCATGCGTGTCATGGGTGCCCGCGAGGTGCAGAAGTACCTCGTCGGCGGCGTGCAGGGCGTCTACCGCTCGCAGGGTGTGCCGATCCACGACAAGCACATCGAGGTCATCGTGCGCCAGATGCTGCGCAAGGTCACGGTCGTCGACCACGGCGAGACGGACCTGCTGCCCGGTGAGCTGGTGGACTTCAAGCGCTACCAGCAGATGAACCGCGAAGCGGTCGCCGCGGGCAAGCGCCCCGCGTCGGGTCGTCCCGAGCTGATGGGTATCACGAAGGCGTCGCTCGCGACCGAATCGTGGCTCTCGGCCGCGTCGTTCCAGGAGACCACCCGCGTCCTCACGCAGGCGGCCATGGAGGGCAAGAGCGACCCGCTCGTCGGCCTCAAGGAGAACGTCATCATCGGAAAGCTCATCCCCGCCGGCACCGGCCTTGCGAAGTACCGCAACGTCGTGGTCGAGGCGACGGAGGAGGCCAAGAGCGAGCGGTACCCCAACCGCATCTTCGCCTCGGACGGTGCGTACAGCGACGCCGACCTGAGCTACGTCGACTTCGACAGCTTCTCGACCGACGACTTCACCCCCGGCAGCTACAACTGACCGAGGTGTGATCGTCTGACCGAAGGCCCCTGGGACTCGTTCCCGGGGGCCTTCGGCGTTGCCGCGCGGAGGTGGCGCGGCGGGGCCACTACCGTGGACGCATGGCACGGGTGGGTGGGCGCAACGCCGCTTTCGCATGGTTCGTCGGCATCGTCAGCGCGGCGATCGTCGTGACGTTGCTCGTCCTCGCGATCCCGATGTTCCCGGTGGCGTCGCAGTGGCTCGCGCAGAGCGGACGGACGTCGGACGGGTCCGACGGTGCCGGGGCTCCGTCGCCCGGGGCATCGAGCGCCTCCGGTGCCGCGTCATCGCCGCAAGGCTGCCGCGACCTCTACAACGACGCCGCGTGGGCGGTCCTGCGGCAGACCGACGGCGCCGTGGTCACCGCGTCGACGGACCCACCCGTCTCGACTGCGAAGGACGTCGTGGCCGCGCTCCAGCCCGCGGTCGTCCTCACGTGTCGCTGGACGTCCGATGCGGGTGAGATCTCGACGACGGTCGCGACCGTGCCGACGGATGCCGGGGCCATCGCTGCCGCATCCCTCCCCGCCAAGGGGTTCACGTGCGCCGACGACGACGGGCGCGTCCGATGCGAACGCACGGACGGCGATCTGGTCGAGTCGGTCGAGGCGGGCGGTGGCCGGTGGCTGTCGACGTCGCAGCAGGCGTGGCATCCGTCCCGGTACGCCGAAGGCGTGGCGGATGCGGTGTGGCCGGCCGAGGGGTGAGCCCTCAGCCCCGGACCCGAGCCCTCAGCCCCAGATCTTCGACACGATCGCCGCGGTGTAGCCCTGCGGGGCGAGGTTCGAGTACTGCGTGTCGATCGCCACTCCGTCGCGCCAGTAGACGGTGCGACCCACGGGGAGGCCGAGGTCGTCGGTGCCGCTCTTCTCGCACCGCAGGCCTTCGTCCGGCTCGTAGCAGAGGTAGCCGTCGTCGACGCCGAGCAGGTACAGGGCGTCGCGCGCTTCGCGCTCGGGGGAGTAGCCGACGACCGTGACGAGACTCGTGCGGCTGGCGCCCGGGTCGGCCCACACGCAGACGCGGCTGCTGTCGGGACGGATGCCGCCGCCCATCCCCGGGGCGTTCAGCGGGATGCCCTGGAGGGTGGTGAGGATGCTGTCGCTCAGGATGCTCTTGCAATCCGAGGGGAGTGGAGTGGTCGACGTCGAGGGGCCGAACGGGAAGTCGGCGATCGCGACGGGTGTCATCGTCGGTGTGGGGGTTCCGGATGCCGCATCCGTCGGTGCGGGCCGGAGCGTGTCGGGCTCGGGGGCGCAGGCCGACACGGCGGCCGCGAGCGCGGCGGCGCCGACGAGGGCTCCGACGGCCCGTCCGATGCGTGCGCGCCGAGAGGACATGGTCACCACGATACGCACACCGCGCCACGCCGCCTGAAGAAACGACGGGGCGCCTCCCCGGCGCCCGCGGAACGCCGGGATACGCTCGCTTGAGCGGTGGCGCACGCCCCCGCGTGAGGAGTGACACGGCAATGAGCGACCCCAAGTTCGGCGAGCGGAACGACCAGGCCAACGAGCCCGCTTACGGTGAGCCGATCGAGGAGCCGACGACCTCCGACGACTCCCGCGGTGTCGACGACGTCGTCGGCAGTGCGAACGACAGCCTCGCCGACGCGGAGGCCGCCTCGCGCACCTCGGATGAGCGCACCCGCGGCGACCGTTCCTTCGACGTGACCGATCGGGGCTCCGACCTGTCGATCGACTACGGCAAGTACAGCGAACCCGACGCGCCCGTCGCCTCCAGCGCGGTCAGCAGCGAACCGCTCTACCGCCCGTCGGCCGAGACCCGCGACGATGCGGTGACCGAGGCCATGCCTCACGCCGATGCTCCCACCCGCGTCAATGAGTCCGTCCCCGCCGATTCGACGACGGATGCCGCGCCCCCCGCCGCAGCGACGGCTGCCGCCTCCCACGTAGACCAGACCCCGACGACGGTCACCTCCAGCGAGCCCGCCGCCGCGCCGACGGCCGCGTACTCGCAGCAGCCGATCTTCGTGCAGGCGCCCGAGGCTCCCCGCCCGCGCGGCAACCGCGGCGCTGCCGGCCTCATCGGCCTGCTCGCCGCGCTCGTCTTCGCCGTCCTCTACCTCGTGGCGATCCTCGGGCTGGATGCGCTCGAGAACGGACTCACGGTCGACACCGTCGGGCAGCGGCTCGTCGAGGTCGTGACGACCTGGGCATTCTGGGTCCCCGTCGCCGTGTTCTTCCTCGGCTTCTGGCTGCTCGGCGCGTTCATCAACCGCGGTCGCTGGGGTCTGTGGGTCGTCTTCGGGCTGATCGTCGGTGCCGTCGCTTACGGCGGGCACATCCTCGGGCAGCTCTTCCAGGCCCCGTTCTGGTCCATCGCGCCGTCGCGCGCGAACGAGATCGTCGGCGAGCAGCTCCTCGCACCGCTCGCCGTCATCGCTTTCGTCCTCGGTCGCGAGATCACCATCTGGTTCGGTGCCTGGGTCGCCCGCCGCGGTCGTCGGGTCACCGAGCTGAACGACGAGGCGCAGCGCGAGTACGAGCGCACCCTCGAGGCCGGCCCCCAGCTCCACCAGTACTGATGACTGCCCGCGGCTGATGACCCAGCCCGCCGGCGTCGCAGCGCCGATCGCCACGTTCTTCGCGGCGGTCGGCTTCGCTGCGCTCGCGATCTGCGGATTCGGCTTCACGAGCCTGGTGACCGACACCGACGTCATCGCCGCACCGGGCCTCGGGCAGGGCGCCGGCATCGCCGCGATGCTGCTCGCGGCGGCCGCGTTCGCGGGCGCCGAGTACGGCGCGGTGCGCCGCGGACGGTACCCCGCCGCGGTGTGGGTCATGATCGCGACGGTGGCCGGTTATCTGGCGGGGATCGTGCTCGGGGGAGTGCTGACGGGTGCGGATGCGGCGCTCGCTCTGGGGGCGGCGGGCACGTTCTCGCTGTCCTGGTTCGCCCTCGTCCTCGCCGTCACCGCCGCCGCGGCGTCATGGGCCGGGATCGCCCTCGGGCGGACGCGCGCACGCCGACCCGAGTGGCCGTGGGAGCGCAGCGACGAGGACGAGTGACGGGCGCGGCATCCCGATGGCCGGAAATACCCCCGATCGGCCCGGATCTCCGCGAGAATGGGTCCGTGGAGCGCTCGCTCGAGACGCAGGTGAACCAGGCCGTCGAGGCCTGGTTGCGCTGGTTGCCGCGCTGGGAGCCCGCGACGCACCGTGGCCGGGTCGCTCCGTGCCGCCGATGTCTGGGGTCGCCGATCCTGTCGGCAGCGGGCCTCGGCTCCGACGTCCCGCACGGTGTGCAGCACGGCCTGTCGACGCGGATCAAGACGATCGTCGACTCGTCCGTCGCGCAATACACCGAGCGCAACCTGCCCATGCTGCAGGCCGAACTCGATCAGCAGGCTGATCGCAACAGGTCCCGCACCTACCGCCCGTCCGAGGGACTCGAGCCCGAGTTCGAGGGCCTTCCCCTCGACCCCGACCCGGTTCCCGGCGCGCCCTTCCTCTTCACGATCGCCGGCATGGCCGATGAAGCGGATGCCGCCGTGCCCGCGCTCCCGCCGCTCACCGAGGATGCGAAGGCCGCACTCCGGCAGGAGGTCCGGCTGGCCGACGAGTACGCGAGCATGGTCGGCCGCGAGGTGTGCACGATCCTCCTGCGCCACCGGCTCCGGATCCAGACCGCGGTCGCGCAGTACGTGGAGCCGCAGATCGCCGCGATGCTCGAGGAGCTGACACGGTCGCTGGATGCGCCGTTCGACACCGGCGAGGGACTCCCGGGCGTCTGACCGTATGCCTCACCTGCTCATTTAGGGTGGGGGGATGAACACGGGTGTCGACAGCGGTGCGGGTGTCGTCCTGGGACTGCTGTCGATCATCCTCGGCCTCGCCGTCTACGTCTGGATCGCCCTTGCACTGTCGGCCGCCTTCCGGAAGATGGGCGAGGAGTCGTGGCATGCCTGGGTGCCGGTGCTGAACGTCGCCGTCCTCCTCCGCTGGGGCGGGTTCTCGCCCTGGCTCGCCCTCCTCGTGCTCGTCCCCGGCCCCGGGACCGTCGCGGTGTGGGTGCTGATCGTTGTGACGATCCACCGCCTGAACCCCGGTTTCGGCTACGGCACCGGGATGACGGTGGTCGGTGCGCTGCTGTTCCCCGTATGGGTCACGATCGTCGGGTTCGGGCCGGCGGAGTGGCGCGGTGCTCGTCCCGCCCACCTGCGACCCGCGTCACCGTCGCCTGCCCCCTCCCCGCTGTATCCGCCGCTCGACTCGTTCTCCTCGGAGTTCGGCGCCCCGCTCCCGCCGCCGGCATTCCCCGCACCCGCCGAGCCCGCCCCGGCCGTCCCGCGCGCCGGGACGACACCGCAGCCCCCGGCATCCGTCGCCCCGGAGCCGTGGACGCCGGTGGCGCACGATGCGCCCGCGGTCGAGCAGTCCGCTCCCGACGAGGCGCCTCTCGAGCAGCCCGATCCCACGTCACCGAATCCGACCTTCCGTTCCGAGTCGCCCTGGCGGGAGGACGTGGACGAGGTGTCCGCGGTGTCTCCTGCGCCCTTCCCGCCGAACGCAGCCCGCGGCGGGGCCGTCGATCCCGCCGCCGACCCGGGGATCATCTCCGCGGTTCCGGGCCGCGACGAGGCACCCGTCGCCTGGGTGCGCCCGGCTGCGGTGGGAGCCGACCGCGACGAGAGCGACGTGTTCCCGGAACTGACCGACGAGGTGTCCGCCGTGGCGGGCTCCCCGGCGGCGGGCGCACCGGTCGCGGCGACGCGGTCGGTGTCGGCGCAGGAGCGCCTGCGCGACGAGGCCGATGTCGCTCCGATGGACGACGAGCTCGAACGCACGGTCGTTGTCCGGCGTGGCCACGCCCGGTGGGAGCTCGTGCTCCCGGACGGGGCGACCGTGCCGCTGTCGGGAGACGTCGTCGTCCTCGGGCGCAACCCCGTCGCCGACCCCGCGCATCCTCGGGCGCAGCTCGTGGCGATCGCCGATCCGACGCGCACGGTGTCGAAGACCCACGCGCGTCTGGAACGCCGCGGCGACGCGTGGCGCATCGTCGATCTCGGCTCGACGAACGGCATCCTGCTGCCGAATCTCGGGGCGGACGTCGAGGTCGAACCGGGCGTCGACGCCGAGGTCGCCGATCGCTTCCTGCTCGGGGACGCATCGATTCGTCTGCAGCGAGTGGATGCCGGTTCCTGAGGCTCGACGATCGTCACCTGAGCACTCGCGGTGAACACCGGCCTCGTTTGACCCGGGTTCGCGATCCCGCGTATCATTGACCGGGTGTGCGCATACGCGCGCCCTGCGACGTGCCTCGGTTCGGAGCAGGCGAGGCGAACGCATCCAGGGACAGGGCCTGCGAACAGGTCACCCCCACGGCATATCCATCACCCCGCACGTCGCACTCGCGGCGCGCTGATGGATCTGTGGTGAAACCACGAACGCTGTCACCGTGCAGCACCTGTGCGAGGCGAGAGCCGAGCGCAGATCGACAAGGAGAGAACGTGCCAACCATTCAGCAGTTGGTTCGCAAGGGTCGCTCGCCGAAGGTCACCAAGACCAAGGCGCCCGCCCTGAAGGCGAACCCGCAGCAGGCGGGTGTCTGCACCCGCGTGTACACGACCACGCCCAAGAAGCCGAACTCGGCGATGCGCAAGGTCGCCCGTGTGAAGCTCCGCAACGGGACCGAGGTCACCGCCTACATCCCCGGTGAGGGCCACAACCTGCAGGAGCACTCGCTCGTGCTGGTCCGTGGTGGTCGTGTTAAGGACCTCCCCGGTGTGCGTTACAAGATCGTCCGCGGCGCCCTGGACACCCAGGCCGTCAAGAACCGTAAGCAGGCTCGCAGCCGCTACGGCGCCAAGAAGGGTTGAGTTAGATGCCTCGCAAGGGACCCGCACCCCGCCGCGTCGTCGTCAACGACCCGGTCTACGGTGCTCCGATCGTCACCCAGCTGGTGAACAAGATCCTCGTCGATGGCAAGAAGTCCATCGCCGAGGCCATCGTCTACAACGCCCTCAAGGGCGTCGAGGCGAAGAACGGCCAGGACGCCGTCGCGACGCTCAAGAAGGCGCTCGACAACGTCCGCCCCACCCTCGAGGTCAAGAGCCGCCGCGTCGGTGGCTCGACCTACCAGGTTCCCGTCGAGGTCAAGCCGCACCGCGCGAACACGCTCGCGCTGCGCTGGCTCGTCTCGTACGCGAAGGGTCGCCGTGAGAAGACCATGACCGAGCGCCTCCAGAACGAGATCCTGGATGCCTCGAACGGCCTCGGTGCCGCGGTGAAGCGCCGCGAGGACACCCACAAGATGGCCGAGTCGAACCGCGCCTTCGCGCACTACCGCTGGTAATCAGCACCTCGGTGGCCGGCCGGGCAACCCCCGGCCGGTCACCTCGCGACATCCGTCACTACACGTAAGGACACCCCGTGGCACAAGAAGTGCTCACCGACCTCAACAAGGTCCGCAACATCGGCATCATGGCGCACATCGATGCCGGCAAGACGACGACGACCGAGCGCATCCTCTTCTACACGGGTGTCAACCACAAGCTGGGCGAGACCCACGACGGCGCCTCGACCACCGACTGGATGGAGCAGGAGAAGGAGCGCGGCATCACGATCACGTCTGCCGCCGTGACCTGCTTCTGGAACAAGAACCAGATCAACATCATCGACACCCCCGGTCACGTCGACTTCACGGTCGAGGTGGAGCGTTCGCTCCGCGTCCTCGACGGTGCCGTCGCCGTCTTCGACGGCAAGGAGGGCGTCGAGCCCCAGTCCGAGACCGTGTGGCGTCAGGCCGACAAGTACGACGTCCCCCGCATCTGCTTCGTCAACAAGATGGACAAGCTCGGCGCGGACTTCTACTTCACCGTCGAGACCATCATCAAGCGCCTCGGTGCCAAGCCGCTCGTGCTGCAGCTCCCGATCGGTGCCGAGAACGACTTCGTCGGCGTCATCGACCTCGTCGAGATGCGCGCACTGGTGTGGCCCGGTGACTCCAAGGGTGACGTCACCATGGGCGCCAAGTACGAGGTCCAGGAGATCCCCGCCGACCTCAAGGACCGCGCCGACGAGTACCGTCAGAAGCTCCTCGAGACCGTCGCCGAGTCCGACGACGAGCTGCTCGAGAAGTTCTTCGGAGGCGAAGAGCTGAGCCTGGCCGAGATCAAGGGCGCCATCCGCAAGATGACCGTCGCCGGCGAGCTCTACCCCGTGCTCTGCGGCTCCGCGTTCAAGAACCGCGGCGTCCAGCCGATGCTCGACGCGGTCGTCGACTACCTCCCGTCGCCCCTCGACGTGCCCGCCATCGAGGCGCACGACCCGAAGGACGAGGAGAAGGTCATCGAGCGTCACCCCGACGCCAACGACCCGTTCGCCGCGCTGGCCTTCAAGGTCGCCGTGCACCCGTTCTTCGGCCGCCTGACCTACATCCGCGTCTACTCGGGTCAGCTCGACTCGGGTGCGCAGGTCATCAACTCGACCAAGGGCAAGAAGGAGCGCATCGGGAAGATCTTCCAGATGCACGCCAACAAGGAGAACCCGGTCGACGCGGTCACCGCCGGCAACATCTACGCCGTCATCGGCCTGAAGGACACCACCACCGGTGACACCCTGGCCGACCCGAACGAGCCGGTCGTCCTCGAGTCGATGACGTTCCCCGAGCCCGTCATCGAGGTCGCCATCGAGCCGAAGACCAAGGCCGACCAGGAGAAGCTGGGCATCGCGATCCAGAAGCTCGCCGAAGAGGACCCGACGTTCCGCACCGAGCTCAACCCCGAGACCGGTCAGACCGTCATCAAGGGCATGGGCGAGCTGCACCTCGACATCCTCGTCGACCGCATGAAGCGCGAGTTCCGCGTCGAGGCGAACGTCGGCAAGCCGCAGGTCGCGTACCGCGAGACGATCAAGAAGACCGTCGAGCGTCACGACTACACGCACAAGAAGCAGACCGGTGGTTCGGGTCAGTTCGCGAAGATCCAGTTCGCCCTCGAGCCCCTCGAGGTCACCCCGGACAAGATCTACGAGTTCGAGAACAAGGTCACCGGTGGCCGCATCCCGCGTGAGTACATCGAGCCCACCAACCAGGGCTTCCAGGACGCCATGCAGGTCGGCGTGCTCGCCGGCTTCCCCATGGTGGGTGTCAAGGCGATCCTGACCGATGGTGCGTCGCACGACGTCGACTCGTCCGAGATGGCGTTCAAGATCGCCGGTTCGATGGGCTTCAAGGAGGCCGTCCGCAAGGCGAACCCCGTTCTCCTCGAGCCGCTCATGGCGGTCGAGGTCCGTACTCCCGAGGAGTACATGGGCGACGTCATCGGCGACCTGAACTCGCGTCGTGGCCAGATCCAGTCCATGGAGGACGGTGCGGGCATCAAGATCGTCCGCGCCCTCGTCCCCCTGTCGGAGATGTTCGGCTACATCGGCGACCTGCGCTCGAAGACCTCGGGTCGTGCGGTCTACGCGATGGAGTTCGACAGCTACTCCGAGGTCCCGCGCGCGGTGGCCGACGAGATCGTCCAGAAGACCAAGGGCGAGTAACACCCGCTCTTCGGATGCCGGGGGCCCGGCCCCCGGCATCCGCCCAAACTGAATATCGTCACGTCAACTACACTGACAACATCCCCGTAGAAACCCGGTCGCAATCCAGCGCCCGGATGACTACACGACAGTCCTGAGGAGGACCCAGTGGCCAAGGCCAAGTTCGAGCGGACCAAGCCGCACGTCAACATCGGAACGATCGGTCACGTCGACCACGGCAAGACCACGCTCACCGCTGCCATCTCGAAGGTGCTCGCCGACAAGTTCCCGTCGGCCACCAACGTGCAGCGTGACTTCGCGTCGATCGACTCCGCTCCCGAAGAGCGCCAGCGTGGCATCACGATCAACATCTCGCACGTCGAGTACGAGACCCCGAAGCGTCACTACGCGCACGTCGACGCCCCGGGTCACGCTGACTACATCAAGAACATGATCACCGGTGCTGCCCAGATGGACGGCGCGATCCTCGTGGTCGCCGCCACCGACGGCCCGATGGCTCAGACGCGTGAGCACGTCCTGCTCGCCAAGCAGGTCGGCGTGCCGTACCTGATGGTCGCGCTGAACAAGGCCGACATGGTCGACGACGAGGAGATCCTGGAGCTCGTCGAGCTCGAGGTCTCCGAGCTGCTCGCCTCGCAGGGCTTCGCCGAGGACGCTCCGGTCGTCCGTGTTTCGGGCCTCAAGGCGCTCGAGGGCGACGAGAAGTGGGTCCAGTCGATCCTCGACCTCATGGAGGCCGCGGACGAGAACATCCCCGACCCCGTGCGTGACAAGGACAAGCCGTTCCTCATGCCGATCGAGGACGTCTTCACGATCACCGGTCGTGGAACGGTCGTCACCGGTCGCGCCGAGCGTGGCACCCTCGCCATCAACTCCGAGGTCGAGATCGTCGGCATCCGCCCGACGCAGAAGACCACGGTCACGGGTATCGAGATGTTCCACAAGCAGCTCGACGAGGCCTGGGCCGGCGAGAACTGTGGTCTGCTCCTCCGTGGTCTCAAGCGTGACGACGTCGAGCGTGGCCAGGTCGTCGTGAAGCCGGGTTCGGTTACGCCGCACACCAACTTCGAGGGCACTGCCTACATCCTCTCGAAGGAGGAGGGTGGCCGTCACAACCCCTTCTACACGAACTACCGCCCGCAGTTCTACTTCCGTACCACGGACGTCACCGGCGTCATCTCGCTGCCCGAGGGCACCGAGATGGTCATGCCCGGTGACACCACGGACATGACGGTGGAGCTCATCCAGCCCATCGCCATGGAAGATGGACTCGGCTTTGCGATCCGTGAGGGTGGCCGCACCGTCGGCGCCGGCACGGTGACCAAGATCATCAAGTAAGTCCTTTCGGACTCACCGACAAGGGGTCGGGCCTTCGGGCCCGGCCCCTTCGTCGTTGCCGCGAGGGGTGCCGCCCGAATCCTCGGCGACCTAGACTGACCGCGCCGCGACACCCGCGCGGGCATCGATGGAGATGAGGGAGAGTATGGGAATCGACGACATCGTGGGCAAGGGGAAGCAGTTCCTCGAGCAGCACAAGGACGAGATCGAGAAGAACCTGAAGTCCGACCAGGCCGAGGACGTGAGCGACAAGGTGCTCGACGCGGCGGCCGAGTTCGTGAAGAAGGTCGCTCCCGACTCCGTCGACGCCAAGGTCGACGAGGTCCGCGACAACGTGGATCGGCGCATCGGCAACGAGTGACGATCGCGCGAAGGGGACGGATGCAGCTCGCATCCGTCCCCTTCCGCGTCCCCGGCCGGCGGTCCGCCGTCTGACAGAATGAACGTCGGATGGTGAGGATCGGATGACGCAGGTGAAGCGGGACGCGTCGTGAGCGGCATCCTCGTCCACGAGTGGTTGTCTCGGCACGGGGGCTCTGAGAACGTGTTCGACGTGCTCGGCGGGGTGTTCCCCGACGCCGAGCGGTGGTGCCTCTGGAACGAGAGCGAGGGACGATTCTCGGGCGTCCACGAGACCGCTCTGGCCCGGACCCCCCTCCGCGGGCACAAGGCGGCCGCCCTGCCGCTCATGCCGCTGGCCTGGCGGGCGCTGCCGGAGCGGGAGGCCGACTGGGTTCTCTGCAGCAGTCACCTCTTCGCTCACCACGCACGATTCCGCGGGGCCGCGCGCGAGGCGCCGAAGCTCGTCTACACCCACACCCCGGCGCGGTACATCTGGACGCCCGAGCTCGACGGCCGGGGTGGCGGCGTCGCCGCTCGCGCCGCCTCCGCCCTCCTGAAGCCGCTCGACCGGCGCCGCGCAGCCGAGCCCGTCGCCATCGCCGCCAACAGTGCCTTCATCGCCGACAGGGTCGCGCGTGCCTGGGGCCGAGACGCCACCGTCATCCACCCGCCGATCGACGTGGCACGGTTCGCCGACGCGCAACCGACGGACGAGACGGATGCCGCCGTCGCCGGCCTTCCGCGCGACTATCTGCTCGGGGTCTCGAGGTTCGTCCCGTACAAACGCCTCGAGCTCGTCATCGACGCCGGGGTCGCGTCGGGCCTCCCCGTGGTGCTGGCGGGTGGGGGAGCGGACGAGGAGAGGCTGCGCGCGTACGCGGCGGATCGGCGGCATCCCGTCACGATCGTCCGCGACCCGTCGTCCATCCTGCTCGCCGCGCTCTACCGGGGCGCGCTCGCGCTCGTCTTCCCCGCCGTGGAGGATTTCGGCATCATGCCGGTCGAGGCGATGGCGGCGGGCACGCCCGTCGTGGGCAACGCCGTCGGGGGAGTCGCCGAGAGCGTCATCGACGGGGTCACCGGCGCGCTCGTCCACGAGTGGGCGGGCGAGGACCTGCGCGCCGCGGTCGAGCGCGCGGTGGCGTCGAGCCGCGAGGCGTGTGTGAGGCGCGCATACGAGTTCGATCGTCCCGTGTTCGAAGCGCGCATCGCCGACTGGGTCGCGGAGAAGACAGCGTGAGCGGGCTCCTCGTCGACGACCGGTACCGCGGTGCGCACGGGATCGGGCGCTACGCCCGCGAGGTGCTCGGTCGTCTCGATCGCGACTGGCGCGGCCTGGGACTGGACGGCACGCCCTACAGCCCGTTCGACGCGTTCCGTGCCCTGCCGGATCTCGCCGCGGGATCCGTGGTCTACTCGCCCGGGTACGGGGCGCTGGTCCGCGCGCCGCGGCAGGTCCTGACGATCCACGACCTCATCCAGCTCGAGAGCCCCTGGCCTGGCCGCGCGAAGTTCCTCGCCTACTACGGCGGCCCCGTGCGGCGTGTGGTCCGGCGAGCCGGCATCGTCCTCACGGTGTCCGAGACCTCGGCCGAGGCGATCCGGCGGTGGCTGCGCGACGACGCCGTCGACGTCGTCAACGCCGGCAACGGGTGCTCCGCCGCCTTCACCCCCGACGGCCCGCGCGAGGTCGCATCCGACCCGTACGTCCTGTTCGTCGGGAACGTCCGAGCGCACAAGAACCTCGACGTCGTGCTGCGCGCCCTCGCGGTGACCAGTGGCATCCGTCTTCGCGCGGTCGTGCCGGCCGGCGAGTCGGACCAGGTGCGGCAGGCCGCCGAGCGACATGGAGTCGAGGCCCGGGTCGACGTGGTGAGCGGTGTCGACGACGCGCGGCTCGCCGAGCTCTACCGGGGCGCCGCCGCGACCGTCATGCCGTCGTTGCTCGAGGGGTTCGGACTGCCCGCCCTCGAATCCGTGGCGAGCGGGACGCCGGTCATCCATTGGGCCGGATGCCGCGCCGTCGCCGAGATCGTGGACGGGCGCGGCCCGGCGATGACCGACGCGCACGATGCGCACGAGTGGGCCGCCGCGATGACGGATGCCGCCGCATCCCCTCGCGCCGTCGACCCGCCGCGCGGCACGTACGACTGGGATCGCACGGCGGGGATCGTCTCCGCGACGCTCGCGCGTGCGGGCGGGTGAGCGGGTGCCGGGTGAATTCGCGCTCCGGGGCGAACGTATAGAGTGACTGGGCGGCACCGGTGGCGTGTGGCTCCGGCCGCCGTAACGCAGCCCGGCCACCGCAGCGAACGTGCTCGGTCGGACACGATCTGATTCGGGGATGTCGGCGGCGCCGTGGCGTGTGGACGTCCTCCCGATCGATGAGGGGTGCGCGCGTCGGCGGGGGCGATGCCCCGCCAAGGGCGAGTGGGCGCGAGCCTGCCGCAGACATGCGCCGAACGACGTGTTCGGCTCGTCGCCACCCGGGGGCGAGGATGCGATATGGATAAAGTGGGGATCTATGCGATTGATTGAGTACGACGCGTCCGAATTGACTCCTGAGGAGTGGCGCGACGGGGGCGAGGCTCGAGCGTTCAACCCGACGATCGCAGAGGTCGATGGCGGCTACGTCATCGCCTATCGCGTCGTCCAGGTCGACTCCGACCATCGGCGCATCGCCACCGCCCGCCTCGACGCCGATCTGGCGTTGGTGCAGGGCAGCGTCCGTCCTCTGTCGGACGAGATCGTATTCGCTGACGAGGGGCTTCCCGAGCGCGCGAAGACGTGGCACGCGGACCCCGTGTACCTGTGGCTGCGCGGCCGCCTCTACCTCCTCTGGAACGACGGGGGTGCTCGTCCGAGCAACCACCAGTTCCTTCTCGAGATGACGTCCGACGGTCAGCACCCGGCGTCGCCCGCCCGGGAGCTGACGACCCTCGACCGACGCCCGATCGAGAAGAACTGGACCCTCTTCGAGGCGGACGGCGAGGTCTACGCGAGCTACTCCTACCGGCCGCACCGCGTTCTCCGCGTCGACCTGGACAGCTCCGACACCCGCATCGTCGCGACGACGGCCCACCGCAGCAACTTCACGACGGACTACGAGCGCATCTTCGGCATCATCCGTGGCGGGGCACAGCCCGTCCGCCGCGGCGACAGCTTCCTCACCCTCGCGCACACGAGCTTCAAGACGGCCGACGGCCGTGTCTACCGGGGCGTGCTGCTCGAGTTCGAGGCGACGGCCCCCTTCCGGATCACCCGGATCGACGAGGTGCCCTTCGACCTCCCGAACCCCCGCGGCGCCAACTTCAAGCACGAGAAGCTCAACCCCGACGTGCACGAGGTCGTCTATCCGCGCGGCATGGTCCAGCGCGGCGACGACTGGGTGGTCGCCTACGGTCTCAACGACGAGGAGTGCGCTGTCGCCATCGTCCCCGGGGACGCGATCACGTCCGCCCTCGGTACGCAGGTGCGCAGCATCTTCACCACCGCGGATGCCCGTGCCCGCCTGACCTCGCTTCCTACCGAGGACGTCAGTTCCGGCTCGTCACCGAGCCTGCCGGTGTTCTGGTACGACGCGAAGAACAAGCTCTTCGACCCGTTCCCCGCCGGCCGTCGTTTCAAGACGGGCAACTTCGGCGACCTCGCCTCGCGCTGGGCGGCGAAGCGGGTTTCGGGCGTCGAGCTGCGCGAGCCCGCTCCCGGGGCACCTCGGCTGCTCGCGATCGGCTCCGTCCTGCAGCGCGCGACGGACGGCGATGTCGTCTGGGGCTCGGGCGTGAAGGGTGGCTCCGATCCGCTGCCGGTCGGGATCGACCTGGACGTGCGCGCGGTGCGTGGACCGTACTCACTGGAGTATCTGGCCGAGGCGGGCGTGTCGACGGAGCGCGTCACGCACACCTTCGACCCGGGCGTGCTCTTCCCGACCCTCTTCGCCTCGGAACTCGCTCAGACGCCCGACCGTCCGGGGCTCCGGATCGTGCCGCACTATCGCGATGACCTGGTCCTGCGCCGGAAGCACTACGAGAACCTCGATGCCTTCATCTCGGTCGACACGACTCCGCTCGGCATGATGCGAGCGATGAAGGGTGCGGACCGCGTGATCGCGAGTTCGCTGCACGGCATCATCTTCGCCGAGGCGATGGGGATCCCCGCCTACTGGTTGGCCCCGGTTGGCGGCGAGGACGAGCTCAAGTACTACGACTACTACTACGGCACGGGTCGTACGGACGTGAAGCGGTTCGAGTCGATCGACGACGCGATGCGGGCAGACCCCATGCCGCTTCCGACGTTCGACATCGAGGCGTACCTCGCGACGTTCCCCCACGACGCGGTCGACCGCCTGACCTCGGACATGATCCGTCCTGGCCAGCGGTTCCCGTTCACGCAGTGGGGACTCCAC
Organism: Microbacterium sp. LMI1x-1-1.1; assembly: GCF_040676205.1. Lineage (NCBI taxonomy): Bacteria > Bacillati > Actinomycetota > Actinomycetes > Micrococcales > Microbacteriaceae > Microbacterium > Microbacterium sp. LMI1x-1-1.1. The sequence continues at coordinate 108,736 of NZ_JBEGHM010000001.1, read as the reverse complement.
CACTTCGCCCGCAACTTCCAGCTGGCGGGTTTCGGCATCCGCGATCAGCAGGGCGTCTGGATGACGGAGCCCCGCGCCGCACTCAGCGGCGAGCTCGAGGGAGCTCCGGGCGACGTATTCGACGTCACGATCACCTTCGCCCCCGGCGACCCCACCCTGTTCGCCAACTCGCAGAGCCTGCGCGTCCAGGCGAACGACGGCCCCGCGCAGGTCGTGCGGTGGCGCCCGGGAGGACGCGACCCCGTCGAGGTCACCTTCCAGGTGACCGCTCGCTCGACGAACCCCCTCCTGCAGCTGGACTTCGGTGTGACCCCCTCGCCGGCGACGACGAACATCACCCTCGTCGACAAGCTGGCCCGCCGCGACCCGACCGGGCTGCTCCGGAAGATGATCCCCGCAGCGCCGCTCGGCAAGAAGCCGCGCTACGGCGTCATCAAGGCGGTGCGGGTGTCGTCGCTCACGCGACGCGCGTGACTGCGCCGCGGGTGGGGCGTCCCTCGGGGCGCCTCACTCGCGCGGCGGGATGTCCGCGGGGTAGAGGCCCCGCAGATTCGCCAGCTCTTTCTTGTAGGTGAGCGCCTCGCTCATTCCCCACTTCTCGGCGAAGTCGAGTGACTGGCGGCCTTTGTCCTTGCCGGTGAAGTGCAGGACGAAGTGCTCGAAGCCGCCCGCGACGAAGTGGCGCGGCCGGCAGTTGAACGCGGTGTAGTCGAGTTGGGCGTAGAAGCCGTCGACCGCGAAATCCGGGTTCGTCATCATCTGATAGACGAGCGCATCCTGATCTCCACCCGTCCAGTACCCGTAGACCGAGTCGTCCCACCACTCGCGTGCCTTGGCCAGATTGGTCGCGATGGTGGCGTCGATGAGCTTCCGGCCCAGCTCGGTGTTGCGGATCAGCATCGTGCCCGAACTCATCCAGGTCCAGAGGCCGGTGTCCTTCGGGCTCGCGCAGAAGATGATCGTCGCATCCGGATGCGCCTCGATGAAGCTCGTCAGGGTCGTCTTGCGGCCGGTGAAGAACGCGTCGTCGTCGATCCAGAAGAGCCAGTCGAACAGCGGCAGGAATTTCTTGATCTTGGCGAGCTTCAAGAAGAAGTTCTTGTGCTGAGCGGGTTCGGCCACTGGGGCGATGTCGAAGATGTAGGTGTACCCGTGGGCGCGCGCGTAGAGCTCGTGATTGACGTGCGCGTTCGTCCGCAAGCGGTCGCAGTAGCTGATGATCCCGACCCGCGGACCGGTTGGCTCGCTCATGGTCGGGATGTTACGGCACGGGTCGGAACGACCGCAGGCACTTGCGCTTCGCGGTGGCGCAGGGCATGTGGCCGGATGCCGCCGGGTAGGATTCTCGTGCCTCACACCGCATACCGGCGCGCGCGCGTCAGACAGGTCTCGCTTTGTCTCTTCCCCCTGATGTCATCGTCTGTTCGTTCTTCACCGATGACGAGTACTACCGCGGATGGGCCAAGAAGCTCGAGGAGAACCTCGACGATCTGGGCATCGCGCACGTCTTGCGTGAGGTGCACAAGGAGCCTGGTCAAGACTGGGCTGACATCTGCCGCCAGAAGGTCGCCTTCCTCGACACCGTGTGCCGTGAGAACCCGGACGCGCGCGTGTTCTGGACGGATGTCGACTGCGAGATCCTCGACCTTCCCGCGTACGTCCGCAACTTCACGGCCGACATCATCGGCTTCCAGCACGGTTTCTCCCGCCCGATGGAGATCGGCTACAAAGCCGCCACTCGTTTCTGGGCGCCGAGCTTCATCGGCGTGAACACGACCCCGGCGGCCCGGAAGTTCGTCTCGGATGCCGCCGACTTCGAGCGCCTGTCGACGCTCAAGGCCACGGATGACTACTTCTTCGAGGAGTCCTGGCGCGCGAATGCGGACTCGCTCAGCTTCCAGGTGATCCCCGCCGGCGGCGTCCTGGGACGCGGTAACGGCGACGTCACCGCCTTCTACGCGTTCGGGTCGAGCGGCAACGTTCCGCAGTTCCGGAACCTGGTCGTGCAGCACACCGCTCCCGGAGCCAAGGCGGCTCCGACGTCCCGCGAGGCCGGCGCGATCGCCTGGAAGGTGCGCGTCAAGGTCGCCGCCTACCGGGCGCTCAAACAGGTCGACGCCGTCGTGACGCGGGTCGCGCCGCAGCGTGCGCCTCTCGTGCGCGACTGGGTCAAGCAGCATCCGCTCATCCACCGCATCCGTCCGATCACGCCTCCCAAGGCCGACAACCACCGTTCCCGCCTTCTTGCGCAGGCCGTGGCCGTCGGTCAGCGGGGCGACCTCGAGCGTTTGGACGCGATCGAACGTCGGCTGCACGCCGGTGGCATCCTCTCCGCTGCGGAAGCCGCCACCGTCGATGCGGCGAAGGCGTTCGCGTCGTACGCCACCTTCGGGTCCCCGGCCGCTGACTCGGCCGACACGACCGCGGCGGTGCCCCTCGTCTGGTGGCCCCGTCCCTTCCCCGGCAACTTCGGGGACTGGTTGAGCCCGCTCATCGTGGCGAGCGTCGCGAACACTCCGGTGGAGTTCGTGCCGGCGACGGGCAACGCGCGCAAACCGCATCTCGTCGGCCTCGGTTCGATCGCGAAGTTTGCGAACGAACACTCCGTCGTGGTGGGTTCCGGTGCGTCTGCGGGCGATGCGGAGCTCCACCCCGGGGCGCGGTACCACTCGCTCCGTGGTCCGCTGACCGCCGACATCCTCACCGCCCGCGGCGGCCCCGCCGTCACCACCTTCGGCGATCCCGGAGTGCTCCTGCGTCGCGTCCTGCCCATGGAGCGCCCCGAGACGAACGGCCGGCTGGCACTCGTCCGTCACTTCACCCACGCGACGCTCCCGGTGCGCCGGCCCGCCGGCCTCGATGAGATCAGCGTGCTCCAGTCCAGCCCCGAGAGTCTGCGGACGTTCATCGAGAAGCTGCACCAGTACGACGGCATCGTCACGAGCGCGATGCACGTCGCGATCGCGTGCCACAGCTACGGCATCCCGGTAGCGTTGATCGGGTTCGAAGGTGCGGCGAGCACCGTCGCCGGCGACGGGATGAAGTACCGCGACTACTCGCTCGGCGCGGGGCTCGAGCGGCTCTGGGAGCCCCAGCAGCTGATCCTCGACCTGCGCAACGTCGACCTTCGATCGATGCTCGACACCGAGTACGTCGCCGAGGAGAAACTCGACGAGGTCGAAGCAGCCATCAAGAACGCGGTCGCCGACTGGCGAGATATCGTCGCCTGAATGTTCCGGGACATCTTCGCGGCGTTCGCCCAGCAGTTCCCGCGCTGGCGGGAGCGGCGCATGATCATCGCGCTCCTCGTCCTGATGGCGATCCTGCCGGTCGGGGAGCTCCTCGTCCTGCAGGTGTTCTCGAACCTGCTGGTCGAGGCCTCGCAGTCCCTCGCCGGGAAGCTCGGCACGGTGGTGCTCCTCCTGTCGCTCTTCCTCGCGGGGTTCGCGGTGACACGAGGACTCCAGCACGGGACGAAGTTCTGGCGTGTGCGCATCTTCCGCGCCGCTTTCGCCGACCTGCAGGACCGAACCGGAGCGGGCGCCGCGAACTGGCAGTGGGCGAGGGCCTTCGGCGTCTCGTCGATCATCGCCGACCTGATGCAGATCGTCGCTGTGCTGGGCGTGCTCTTCTACTTCGATCTCGTCATCGGAGGCGTGAGTGCCGTCCTGACGGTCGTCGTGATCATTCCCCTGTCCCTGCTGTACCGGCGTCAGCTTCGGGTTCAGCTCGAGTTGATGGATGCGCCGGTGAAGCGCGTCGAGGCGCCCATCCGGGAGCGCATCTACTCCGGCGAGTTCGCCGCGATCGCGGCATCCGCCGGAAGTGGGATCGCCCTCGCGCTCGTCGTGCTGCGGATCTTCTCCGGCGGGCTCGACGTCGCCACGGCGATCGTGCTCGCCATGGCCCTGCGCATCTACTTCGGTCGCATCGCGGCGCTGTCTCCCACCTTCATGCGCTTCGCGCGTGACTCGCTGCGCCACCAGCGGGACGTCGAGCGGTATCTCGCCCGAAACGGGGGCGCCCCGGATCCGGCGGCCGACGGCGATTTCGACAGCGATACCGACGCCGACCCGGATGCCGTCGCCGCTCCCGTCAAGGACGAGAAAGCGGAGAGCCGGCGTCGATCGGCTCTGGTCGGCCGGATCCTCCTCGAGGCGCAGCGGGGCGAGAGCGCCCGCTTCCACCGGGCCGCGTCGCAGCTCTGGTCGAACGGCGATGTGACCGGGCCGGAACGTAACGCGATGCGAGGCGCCGAGGCCTTCCTGGCCTATGCGACCGCGTCCTCCGCCGAGGCGGTAGCCGACGATCCGGTTCCACTGTTCTGGTGGTCCAAGCCGTTCCCGGGTTCGTTCGACGAGTGGTTGAACCCCTATCTCCTGGGAGCATCGACAGGGCGGGCGGTGCGGTTCGCTGCCGCGACGGGCGCGCAGGAGGTCCCGCCCCATCTCATGATGGGCGGGTCGCTCGCGTCCCATGCGCAGTCCCGCTCGATTCTCGTCGGAACCGGTGTCTCCAAACTCGAGGCCACCGTCGAGCCGACGGCCGAGTTCATCTCCCTCCGCGGACCGCTCACTCATCGCGTCGTCCGCCGCAACGGCGGCAGCGTCACCGACAGCTTCGGCGACCCCCGCCTTCTCCTCCGGCGCGTGCACCCGCTCACGCTCGGGGGCAACAACGGGCGGCTGGCCTTCGTGCGCAACCACTCGGATGCCGGCGTCCCCTACGTGCTCGCCGAGAACATGGATGAGATCTCCATCAGCGGTTCCGCTCCGGAACAGGTCGTCGGCCTCGTCGACCGACTCGCGACCTATCGCGGCGTCGTGACGACGAGCCTCGGCGTCCTCGTCGTCTGCCAGAGTTACGGCATCCCGAGTGCCCTCGCCTGTGAGGAAGAGAGCCGGCGGATCAAGCGTATGGACATGGAGCTCCGTGACCACCTGCTGGGCTCGGGTGCAGAGGGGGACTGGGAGCTCCACAAGGTTCCTCTCGACCTCGGCCGCGTGCCGTGGTCGCTCCGCCTCGTCGGCGAGAGGATCGCCGACACCAAGCTGGACGAGATCTCGGCGGCGCTCGAGTTCGGACTGAGCCGGCAGGCCGAAGCGGTCGCGGACGCCCTCGAGCGCGAGCTCGCGGATCAAGAGCTCCCGGGCGATGGCTGACCGTCCGGGTCGTCGCCTTCGCGTCATGCAGCTGCTCGCTGACCCGAACCGGTCCGCTCGCCCCGTCGAGAACCCCTACACGTCGCTGCTCGTCTCCTCGTTGCCGGACGAACGGATCGAGACGCGGTACTTCGGATGGGCGGACGTGCTCACCTCGGACGCTGACGTGGTCCACATGCACTGGCCCGAGAACTCCCTCCGGCATCCGCGAACGGCTGTGCGTCTCCTCAAGCGCGCCCTGTTCCTGCTGTTCATCCTGCGCCTCCGGATGGGTCGGATCGCCGTCGTGCGGACGGTGCACAACGCGCGGCCGCACGAAGAGGGGGACCGCGGTGAGCGATGGATCCTCGGCCTGCTCGAGGCTCGGACGACGCTGTGGGTGACGCTCAACGACGTGACGCCGACGCCGGATCCCCGCAGGACGGTGGTCATCCCGCACGGGCACTATCGGGATCGGTTCGCCTCTCCGACGCCGGAGCCGCGGCGAGGGAATCTCGTCCACTTCGGGATGCTGAAGCCCTACAAGGGCGTCGATGAACTGATCAGCGCCTTCGCCGCCGTGCCCCACGAGCTCGATTACCGCCTGCACATCGTCGGGGAGAGTCACGACGGGCCGCTGACCGAGCGGGTGCGCGCGGCTTCGCGCCGCGATGAGCGGATGGACATCGACCTGCGGTTCGTCGACGAGACCGAACTGGCGGATGCCGTCGGTGCCGCGGAGATCGTCGTCCTGCCGTACCGCGCGATCGAGAACTCCGGCTCGGCGCTGCTCGCCCTGTCGCTGCATCGCCCTGTCATCCTCCCCGAGTCCCCTTCGACCCGGCTCCTGGAGGAGGAGTTCGGTGACGAGTGGGTCGGCCTCTACCGGGGACCGCTCACCGCCGAGACCCTCCAGCGCGCAGTCGAGGACCTCCGCGATCGACCGAGGGACGCCGCCGGCCCCGACATGTCGGAACGCGACTGGCCGCGCCTCGGCTCGCTGCTGGCCGATGCATACGACCGCGCTGCCGCATCGCTCAGGCGCCGGGCCTGATCACAGGCCGCCGACGAATGTGAGGATGGCGGCCACCTTCGCCGTCCACGAATGGGACTGGGCGAGTTGCGCGCCGGATCCGTTCGGCTCGCGCCTCTCCAGAGCCGCCTGCAGTGCGCTCTGGGCCTCCGCCTCGTCGGCGTAGGTGTAGACCCCGTTCGGGGGATCGGAGGCGATGACCGGAGTGCGACGCGAGACCACGTTCAGCCCGCTCGCGAGGTATTCGTACAGCTTCATGGGGCTGCGACCGGCGTTGCCGGGGTCATCGGACAGGGGCAGCAGGCCCACGCGGGCCGCCGCGAAGCGCGCGGGGAGCTCGTCGTAGGGGAGAGCGCCGAGGACGGCGACGTTGTCGGGGAGCGTCGGGGGCTCGCCGGTGAGCGGCCCGATCAGCTCGAACCGCACGTCACGGTGCGCACCGGCCCAGCGTGCCACCTGCCCCCAGTCGAATCGCCGGTCGAGGGCGCCGGCGTAGACGCACGTCTCGGCGCGGGTGCCGTTCGTCTCGGTGAACCGCGCCGTGTCGACACCATTGGGCACGACGATCGCGGGCACGCGCACGTCGCCGAGGCCCCGCAGCACCTCGACCGATGTCGCGATGACACCGTCCACGTGGTGGAGGGCGTCACGCTGCAGACCGGCCTTCATCCCGCGCGGGTACTCGTCGGTCGGGCGGTAGACGACGATGTCGGCGAGCTCTCGCACGGACTGGTGCCACATCAGCGGTTGGTCCACGAGGACGAGGTCGAACCGGTCGAGCCGGCGCCGTCGTAGTTCGGTGGCGACGGAGAAGGTGCCGATGCCCGCGGGGAGCACGGTACGCGGCACGATGTGTCGCACCCCCGAGGCATCCACCTCATCCGAGGGCGTGGCGCGCGCGCGACTGCGAGGGACGCGACCGAGCACGCGATGGACCATCGAGATCGGCGTCGAGAGGTGGACGACGTCGTGGCCGAGGCGGGCGAGTTCCGCGGAGAGGTGGTGGCTGCCGACGCGGAAGATCCCGTGGCTGTCGGTGTGGCTGACGAAGAGGATGCGCATGGGCTGATTCACGGCGTCTGTGCCGCCGATGTGCTCCAGAGGTCATCAGGGAACGCCTCGAGCAACGCCGCGGCATCCCACCCGCGGAGTGGAGGGGCAGGAGGCGTGTCCAGAGCGGCGCGCCAGTCGGATGCCGCGACGGGAAGCGCTCGGCCCGTCCCCGCGTAGTAGTCCTCGTACTTGAAAGCCGGCTCGGTGCTCGCGGCGACGAGGACGGCGGGGACGCCGAACGCCTCCGCGACGACGATCCCGTGGAGCGAGCTCGCGATCACCGACTCCGCCGATGCGATCTGCCGGACCTTCTCGAGCGCCGGTCCCCTCGGCGACAACGCCGTCGGGGGGAAGCGGTGCCGGTCGTGCAGATTGGGGACGAGGACGGTGCCGCCGGAGCCGCGCACGATGCCGAGCTCGTCGTCCGTCCACAGGTGGGGGAGGAGGAGAGCCGGGTCGCCGAACACCTCGCTCGAGCGGTTCCCTCCCTCACGCAGGCGGGCCGCGGTCAGCGGGCCGCGCACCGCGCGGACGTCGAGGTCCCTCGGGATCGGGGCGGGCTCCTTGACGTTCGCCCCGCTTCCCCAGACGACGTCGCCGGGGCGGGCGAGGTGCAGGATCGAGCCCACGGCGAGGATGCGGCGCAGCTCCGGCCGCTCCTCGAGTCCTCGCGATCGTGCGATGCGGGCCACGATCTCCGGGCCGAGCAGGTCGCCGAAATTGTTGACACGCGGACCCACGTGGATCCGTGCCGTCACCCGACCGGATCCGAGCTTCCGGCGAGGGTTCCAATACACGACGCGCGGCACGGTCCCTCATCTCGGTCGGCGAACGCCCCGAGCCTAGTCGACGGATGCCGCGCCCCCTCCGCCGGGCCGAGCGCAGCGATCCGCCGATTCGGTGAGGCCAGGGACATCTGTGAGGATGGGGGCCGACTGTAGACGTATCGAGAGGCTGCGACAGGTGCGGATCAAGAAGTGGCAACTTTTCGCGGGCGGTGCTGTCGTGCTCGCCGGTGGGCTCACGACGGCGATCATCGTCTCCAACTCCTTCGCCTCGAACGGCGTGGCGCCCACGACGCGGCCGACGGCCGAGGCGCAGCAGACGCCCACCCCGACACCGACTCCCGAGCCGCAGCCGGCACCGGAGCCGCAGTCCGCGCCGTCGTACGGTGATCTGGTCGGGTGGGATCAGGCAGGGACGACCACGGTCGCCCGGGTGCTGCCGCAGGTCGGCGATGCCGCGGCCGGGTCCGTCGCCGCGTACGTCGACGCTCCCGTGGTCGACAAGCAGACGACGGTCCTCCAGTCCGTCGCGAAGGTCGATGCGGGTGCGCAGTACACCTTCACGGCGCAGGTCCGCTCTGCCACGGCGTTCCCCGAGCCGGTCGACGCGAAGATCGTCGTCGGCGACACCGAGATCCCCCTCCCCGACATCAGTGCCGCATGGTCCGAGGTGACCGCGGACGTCCGCGTTCCCGCAGGCGCCGACACCGTGGCGGTGGGCCTCGTCGTCACCGGCCCGGTGCGCGGCCTCGGGCTCGACGCCGTCTCGCTCACTGCGGTGACCGGCGGATCGAACGCCGTCGCCAACGGCTCGTTCGAGGACGTCAAGACAGACGACCGCATCCTCAACCGCTCCCTCATCCTGCCGGCGAGCCGACCCGTGCTGGCCGTCCGGCTGCCCGAGGGCGCCGCTTCCTGGAAGGCTCTGGATGCCGCAGGCAAGGTCGCCGCGTCCGGTAAGGCCGATCTCTCGAGCCCCATCAGCAGTGTCGACCTGACCGGCCTGCCTCAGGGGTACTACGACGTCTCGGTCGAAGCGGGCGGCACGTCGGTGTCGACGCTTCTCGGCGTCGTCGATTTCGACGGGGTCGAGATCGCGAAGGACGACCGGTTCGGGGTGGGCCTGCACGTCGAGAACGGAATCTACGCCGGCGCCGCCGACCTCGCGGCATCCCTCGGGATCGGGATGGCGCGCAACGACGTCCTCTGGCGCGACAACGAGACAACGAAGGGGAGATACGACTTCGCGGACCACTACGTCGACGGCTTCGCCCGCCTCCACGCGCACGACATCAAGGTGCTCGGCATCGTCAACTACGGCAACTGGCTCTACGGCAACGGGCAGGTTCCGGTGTCGGGCAACGCCATCGCCGCCTACGGCAAGTACGCGGCTGCGATCGCCGACCGCTTCGACCTGGTCGGGCTCGAGGTCTACAACGAGTTCAATCACGCTCGCTTCAACAAGTCCTCCTGCGGCACCTCGCCGCGCTGCTACGTGCCGCTGCTGAAGTCCGTGCATGACCAGGTCCGCAAGGTCGACCCGAAGCTCCCGATCATCGCGGGGGCGACGGCGCGGTACGAGTCGGACTGGTTCGACGGGCTGTGGCGCGCGGGCGGACTGAGGTACTCCGACGCCGTGAGCTTCCACCCGTACGAGGTCTCGAGCAAGCCCGAATCGCTCGCCGGCATCATCGACGAGGCGAACAGCAGCATGACGGCGAACGGCAAGACGACCCGACCGATCTGGATCACCGAACTCGGAAGCTCGTCGAAGACGGGCGGCCGCACGGTGTCCGCTCAGGCGGACTACCTGGTCCGGACCGCGACGACCGCCCTCGCCGGTGGAGCCGAGAAGTTCTTCTGGTACGACCTCATCAACGATGATCCGGATCCCGGCAAGCACGAGGGCAACTTCGGCATGTACTACCAGAAGAGCAAGGGCGTCGCGGCCCTCCAGCCCAAGCCGGTCGGCTACGCCCAGGCCCTGATGATCTCGCAGCTCCAGGGGCGTGCGTTCGCGGCATCCGAGTCGGTGGGCAAGGGCATCCAGTCGCACCGTTTCGGCGACGAGGCGAATGCGGTGCGCATCGTCTGGTCGCCCGCCGGCGACGGCGCGATGACGCTCAAGAGCGACGTCCCGGTGGCCGTGACGAACATGAACGGGGCCACCCGGTCGGTCGCCCCGGTCGACGGCGTCGTGACGATCCCCGTGAGCCCGCGTCCCCAGTTCGTCCAGACGAGCGCGGCGCCCGCCAACGCGACTCCGACGCCGACTCCCACTCCGACGGCCTCCCAGGCTCCCGCCGAATAGACTGTGACCCATGCCTCCTGAGACCCGTCGCGGCGCCCGCGAAGCGGCCGCCCGAGCTGCGGGAGACGCGTCGCCGTCGACCGATGCCTCCACCGAAGCCAAGCCCAAGGCCTCGCGTCGCAGAATCGTGGGCCGCGTGGTCCTCGGCCTCGTGATCGTCGTCCTGGGGCTCTCCGCGTGGTTGGCCGTGAAGGTCGTCATCGCGAAGAACGGCCTCGAGTCCGCGCAGGCGGCGGTCGCGTCCATTCAGAACGGCGGGCAGGTCTCCGAGGCCATTCCGCGGCTCTCCTCGGGCGCGGCGGATGCGGCGGGCGCTGCAGCCGACCCGGTCTGGCGCATGGCGGAGTTCCTCCCCTTCGCCGGCGACAACCTCCGCGGCGTGCGGCTGGCGTCCGAGACGCTCGACGTCTTCGCGAACGGCGTCGGTCGCCCGGTCTTCGCCATGCAGGATGACGGCAAGGGCAAGATCCTCGCCCGTGCGCTGCCGCTCATCGAGGCCGCAGCGCCGAAGCTCGACAAGCTCCGCGGCGAGCTGACGGGTGTCGCCGCTTCGGGCAGTCTCGTCGGGCCGGTGAAGGCCGGCGTCGAGCAGGTAGCAGAGGTGGCGGATGCCGCCGGGCCGCTGTTCGATCTCTTGCCCCGACTCCTCGGCTCGGACGAGAAGCAGAACTACCTGCTGGTGTTCCAGAACAACGCGGAAGCCCTGCCTCTGGGAGGAAGCTCCGCCTCGCAGACGCTCATCACCGCCGATGCCGGTGACCTCGCGATCGCCAACCAGGCCAGCAGCGCCTCCTTCGTCGAGGGGTCGTTCGTCGACATCGACCTGCCCGAGTCCGCGAAGACGCTCTACGGCAGCCGCTACGGCAGCTACATCAACCTCGCGCCGTCGCAGCCCGACTGGCCCGGGGCGGCCGCCATGGTCAAGGCGTTCTGGAACCGCGACATCGACGACACGCGGATCGACGGCGTCATCTCGGTGGACCCCGTCGCCCTGCAGCGCATCCTCCTCGCGACCGGCCCCATCGAGGTCGACGGGATCACCATCGATCACAACAACGCCGTGAAGACCCTCCTGAGCGACGTCTACAAGTGGTGGAACCCGTACGACGATCCCGACCTCAAGTCGGACGCCTTCTTCGCCGGTGTGGCGGGCTCCGTTTTCAGCAAGATCGCCAGTGGCGACTTCAACATCAAGGACATGGCCTGGGCCATGACCGAGAGCATCAACCGCGGCAGCATCCTCGCGTGGAGCAGCGATGCCGAGACGCAGGAGATCATCGGTGAATCGGGACGCCTGTCCGGCATCCTGCCGAAGGAGAACACCGCGCAGACGGTGAATGGCGTCTTCTTCCGCAACGTCTCCGCGTCGAAAATCGACTACTACACGAAGACGGCCGTCGAATCGACGCTCTCCTGTGCCGATGGGGTCGCGACCCTCACGACCACCGCCAAGGTCTCGCTCGACATCACCCAGGGTGCAGCCGAGGATCTTCCGACGTACGTGCAGAGTCGGGCTCAGGGCGCGAAGTACTTCGGCACGCAGGTCTACATGTACGCGCCTCCGGGAATGGAGCTCGCCTCCACCGAGACCACCGGTGGTGCCTCCGCCTTCCGGCAGGGGAACGTCGACCTCGGCCGGGTCGTCGAGCCCTTCCAGGCCCGATTGACCCCCGGCGGGACCTTCACCGTGACCGCGACCTTCACGGGGAAGGGCGATTTCGGACCCCTCGAGCTGTGGACCACCCCGATGATCCACGAGACCAAGACGACGGTCACCGACACGTGCCATTGAGCGGCTGAGCGGGTATTTCCAGCTGTTTGATAACATCCTCGGAGACCGGCACCCGTCCGTCGTCGAAGATGCGAGGCCTGCCGGAGGAGTGGACGTCGTCCGCGCCGTCGACAGGAAGGCAGACCTCCGTGATGCAGACCGCTCGCACTCCGGCGTGGGGTCACCGCACCGGTCGGGCGGGCGAAGGGTGCCCGTGCTGAGGCGGGCCGCCGAACGGCAGGGCACTCGCATCGGGCGGCGCCTCGGCCGGCGCCCGAGCAAGCCGTCGCTGGTCGTCCCCGCGCGTCGCTCCGCGCGTGATTGGCCGGCGCGGTTCAGCGGTCGCATCGCCTACAGCGATCTCGTCGTCATCGTCGCCGTGCTGTTGGCCTTCCGGTTCCTGGTCCTCCCCGACACGCAGCGGGACGTGACGTGGCCGAGTGGTCCGCAGATCCCGTACGACGTCGCCCTCGGTCTGATCGGGATCGTCTGGCTGGTGGCGTTGAGCGTCTTCGAGACGCGGGATCGCAACATCGTCGGTGCGGGCGAACAGGAGTACCGCCGGTTGGTGAACGCGACGATCGCCGTGTTCGCGATCTTCGTGTCGGTCGCGTTCTTCCTGCGCATCGAGGTCTCGCGCGGTCTGTTCCTCGTCGCGATGCCGGTGGGTCTCGTGGCGCTCATTTTCTCGCGCTGGCTGTGGCGCATCTGGCTGCGGCGGCAGCAGCGCCGGTCGAAGTACGTCTACCGCGCACTCGTCCTGGGAGAACCGGCGAAGGTCGGCATGATCATCCGCGCGATCCGGCGGGCGGACACCTCCGGATTCGACATCGTGGGTGTTGTGACGAATGCGCGGGGTCGGCAGTCCATCGGCGACGTGCCGGTCGTCGGCGGCTTCGCCCACGCGATGCAGGCGATGGATGCCACCGATGCCGACACGATCATCGTCGCGGAGGCGGACGAGGTCCACCCCGAGATGATGCGTCAGCTCGGATGGGATGTCGCGGACCGCAACGGCAACCTCGTCGTCGCTCCGGCGCTGACCGATGTGGCGGGCCCCCGCATCCATTCCCGCCCTGCGGCGGGTCTGCCGCTCGTGCACGTCGAGTTCCCCCGCCTCGAGGGCGTCCGTCGATTCGCCAAGCGGACGTTCGACCTGTTCGGCTCCGTGGCTCTCATCGTCGTCTTCTCCCCGGTCATGCTCGTCACCGCCGTGGCGATCCGGATGGAGACGCCGGGGCGCGTGCTCTATCGCCAGCCGCGGATCGGCCTGGGCGGCGACGAGTTCGGGATGCTGAAGTTCCGCTCGATGGTCGCGGACGCCGACGACCAGCTCGCAAGTCTGCTGGACATGCAGGGGACGAACGACAGTCCTCTGTTCAAGGTGGCCGACGACCCGCGCATCACGAAGGTCGGCCGCGTCATCCGCAAGCACTCGCTGGACGAGCTCCCGCAGCTGTTCAACGTCCTCGTCGGCACGATGAGTCTCGTCGGGCCCCGCCCGCAGCGTGCCGCCGAGGTCGCGCTGTACGACGACGCCGCCCACCGCCGGCTGCGTGTGAAGCCGGGGATGAGCGGTCTTTGGCAGGTCAGTGGACGGTCCACCCTGTCGTGGGAGGATGCGCTGCGCCTCGACCTCTACTACGTCGAGAACTGGTCGTTCATGCAGGACCTGCAGATCCTGGTGCGCACGCTGACGGCTGTCATCGCGCCGGGCCGGACGGCGCACTGAGGCCGACGGGGGAGCGTACCCCGGTGCGCGACACGCCCGGGTTTGCGACACGCCCGGACGGCACGTAGACTGTACAGGTTCCACATTCCTGCGCTCTGCGCGGGATCACTGCCAGGGCAGTGCATAGGCGTGAAGCCTAGGCCGCGGGCAGCAGAACATCACATCCCCACACCCCACTCCGGAAACGGATCTGCACGCATGCGTGCGCGGGGGACGGGATGCCGCAGGTAGCCCTGCGGACTGACATCAGAACAGCGGTGCCGATCACCTCGCCTCCGGGCGGGGAGAAGTGCCCGGCGCGTAAGCGCCCCGTGCGTCCAATGCCCCCGAGGTACGACGCGAGAAAGAGAGTGAGCAGACAATGGCGGGACAGAAGATCCGCATTCGCCTGAAGTCGTATGACCATGAGGTCATCGACTCGTCGGCACGCAAAATCGTCGACACCGTGACCCGTGCGGGCGCGACGGTCGTGGGCCCCGTGCCCCTTCCGACCGAGAAGAACGTGATCGCCGTGATCCGTTCGCCGCACAAGTACAAGGACAGCCGCGAGCACTTCGAGATGCGCACCCACAAGCGCCTCATCGACATCATCGACCCGACGCCCAAGGCCGTCGACTCGCTGATGCGTCTCGACCTCCCGGCCGACGTCAACATCGAGATCAAGCTCTGAGGTCGATCATCATGGCTGACATCAACTCCAAGGTTTCCAAGGGCCTGCTGGGCACCAAGCTCGGCATGACCCAGGTCTGGGACGAGAACGGCAAGGTCGTTCCCGTCACCGTCATCGAAGTCGCCCCCAACGTGGTGACCCAGGTGCGCACGCCCGAGCGCGACGGCTACAACGCCGTTCAGATCGCTTACGGCCAGATCGACCCCCGCAAGGTCAACAAGCCCCAGACGGCTCACTTCGACGCCGCTGGTGTGACCCCGCGCCGCCACCTCACCGAGGTGCGCACGGCGGATGCCGCTGACTACTCACTCGGTCAGGAGCTCACCGTCGACGCCACCTTCGAGGCCGGCCAGCTGGTCGACGTCGTCGGCACCAGCAAGGGCAAGGGCTTCGCCGGTGTCATGAAGCGTCACAACTTCAAGGGCGTCTCGGCTTCGCACGGTGCGCACCGCAACCACCGCAAGCCCGGCTCGATCGGCGCATCGTCGACCCCGAGCCGCGTCTTCAAGGGCATGCGCATGGCCGGCCGTATGGGTGGCGAGCGCGTGACCGTCCTCAACCTCACGGTGCACGCCGTCGACGCCGAGAAGGGTCTGCTGCTCGTCAAGGGCGCCGTCCCCGGTGCTCGTGGCCGCATCGTCTACGTCCGCAACGCAGTGAAGGGTGCCTGATCATGGCTGACTCGACTCTCGCGCTCGACGTCGTGAAGGCAGACGGCAAGAAGGCCGGCTCCGTGGAGCTGCCCGCCGCACTGTTCGACGTCAAGACGAACATCCCCCTCATCCACCAGGTCGTCGTCGCGCAGCTCGCGGCGGCTCGCCAGGGCACCCACTCGACCAAGCGTCGCGGTGAGGTCTCGGGCGCCGGCCGCAAGCCCTTCAAGCAGAAGGGCACCGGTAACGCCCGTCAGGGCTCGATCCGCGCGCCGCACATGACCGGTGGTGGCATCGTCCACGGACCGAAGCCGCGCAACTACTCGCAGCGCACCCCCAAGAAGATGGTCGCCGCCGCCCTCCTGGGTGCGCTCAGCGACCGGGCACGCGGTGGTCGTCTGCACGTTGTCGACTCGTTCGGCATCGAAGGCGCTCCCTCGACGAAGGCCGCTGTCGCGGTCCTCGGCCAGCTCGCGCCGACCAAGAACGTCATGGTCGTCATCACCCGTGATGACGAGCTGACCGTCAAGAGCGTCCGCAACCTCGCGTACGTCCACGTGCTGACGTTCGACCAGCTCAACGCCTACGACGTGCTCGTCTCCGACGACATCGTCTTCACCAAGGCCGCCTACGACGCGTTCGTCGCTGCGAAGGCCGGCGCCACCGAGGAGGTCTCGGCATGACCGCCGTCAACAAGGACCCGCGCGACATCATCCTGAAGCCGGTCGTCTCCGAGAAGAGCTACGGGCTCATCGACGAGGGCAAGTACACGTTCCTCGTGGACCCCCGCGCCACCAAGACCGAGATCAAGCTCGCCATCGAGAAGATCTTCGGTGTCAAGGTCGCGTCGGTGAACACGCTCAACCGCCCGGGCAAGGCCCGCCGCACCCGCTTCGGCACCGGTAAGCGCAAGGACACCAAGCGCGCCATCGTGAGCCTGAAGTCGGGCACCATCGACATCTTCACGGCCGTCGGCTGACAGCTGGGATAGAGGACTAGAGACATGGCTATTCGCAAGTACAAGCCCACGACCCCCGGTCGTCGCGGTTCGTCGGTCGCCGACTTCGCTGAGATCACGCGATCGACGCCCGAGAAGTCGCTCCTTCGCCCGCTGGCGAAGACCGGTGGTCGCAACAACCAGGGCCGCATCACGACCCGTCACATCGGTGGTGGCCACAAGCGCCAGTACCGCGTCATCGACTTCCGTCGTAACGACAAGGACGGCGTCAACGCCAAGGTCGCTCACATCGAGTACGACCCCAACCGCACCGCACGCATCGCGCTGCTGCACTACTTCGACGGTGAGAAGCGTTACATCCTCGCCCCGAACAAGCTGTCGCAGGGTGACATCGTCGAGTCGGGTGCTGGCGCCGACATCAAGCCCGGCAACAACCTGCCGCTGCGCAACATCCCCACCGGTACCGTGATCCACGCGATCGAGCTCCGCCCCGGCGGCGGCGCGAAGATGGCGCGCTCGGCTGGTGCGTCCGTCCGCCTCGTGGCGAAGGACGGCCCCTACGCGCAGCTTCGTCTGCCCTCGGGTGAGATCCGCAACGTCGACGCACGTTGCCGCGCCACCATCGGTGAGGTCGGCAACGCCGAGCAGTCCAACATCAACTGGGGTAAGGCCGGCCGTAACCGCTGGAAGGGCATCCGCCCGACCGTGCGTGGTGTCGCCATGAACCCGGTCGACCACCCGCACGGTGGTGGTGAGGGTAAGACCTCCGGTGGACGTCACCCCGTCACTCCTTGGGGCCAGGCCGAGGGTCGTACCCGGCACCCCAACAAGGAAAGCGACAAGTTGATCGTTCGCCGTCGCAACGCCGGCAAGAAGCGGAAGTAGGAGTAGAGGAAGATGCCTCGCAGCCTTAAGAAGGGCCCCTTCGTCGACGAGCACCTGCTTCGCAAGGTCGTCTCGCAGAACGAAGCCGGTACCAAGAACGTCATCAAGACCTGGTCGCGCCGTTCGATGATCATCCCCGCCATGCTGGGACACACCATCGCCGTGCACGACGGACGCAAGCACATCCCCGTGTTCGTGTCCGAGACCATGGTCGGTCACAAGCTGGGCGAGTTCGCGCCCACCCGCACCTTCCGCGGCCACGAGAAGGACGACAAGAAGGGTCGTCGCCGCTAAGGCGGTGGCGCTCTCAGAGAGAGGAAGAGGAGGAGTAGTAATGGTGGAATCCATCGCACGCGTGAAGCACATCCGCGTGACCCCTCAGAAGGCTCGTCGTGTCGTCGCGCTCATCAAGGGCAAGCAGGCTCAGGAGGCTCTCGCCATCCTGAAGTTCGCTCCCCAGGGTGCCAGCGAGCCCATCTACAAGCTCGTGGCCGCCGCGGTCGCGAATGCTCGTGTGAAGGCCGACAAGGACAACGAGTTCCTGGACGATCAGGATCTGTACGTGAAGAACGCCTACGTGGACGAGGGCACGACGCTGAAGCGTTTCCAGCCCCGCGCCCAGGGTCGCGCGTTCCAGATCAAGAAGCGCACCAGCCACATCACGGTGGTGCTCTCGACCCCCGAGGTCGCTGACACCGCTGCGGCTGACACCAAGAAGGCGAGCAAGTAATGGGACAGAAGGTCAACCCGTACGGCTTCCGCCTCGGCATCACCACCGACCACGTGTCGCGCTGGTTCTCGGACTCCACCAAGCCCGGGCAGCGTTACGCCGACTACGTGGCCGAGGACGTCAAGATCCGTCGTCTCCTGACGACGTCGCTCGACCGTGCCGGCGTGAGCAACATCGAGATCGAGCGCACGCGTGACCGCGTCCGCGTCGACATCCACACCGCCCGTCCGGGCATCGTGATCGGCCGCCGCGGCGCCGAGGCCGAGCGCATCCGCGCCGACCTCGAGAAGCTCACGGGCAAGCAGATCCAGCTGAACATCCTCGAGGTCAAGAACCCCGAGGCCGACGCTCAGCTGGTCGCCCAGGGCATCGCCGAGCAGCTCTCCGCTCGTGTGGCGTTCCGCCGCGCGATGCGCAAGGGTCTGCAGGGCGCGCAGCGTGCCGGTGCCAAGGGTGTCCGCATCCAGGTCTCCGGCCGTCTCGGCGGCGCTGAGATGAGCCGGTCGGAGTTCTACCGCGAAGGCCGTGTGCCCCTGCACACGCTCCGCGCGAACATCGACTACGGCTTCTACGAGGCCAAGACCACTTTCGGCCGCATCGGCGTGAAGGTCTGGATCTACAAGGGCGACCTCACCAACAAGGAGCTCGCTCGCGAGCAGGCCAACGCACCGAAGTCCCGTCGTGATGACCGTGGCGGCGACCGCCGCCGTGGCCCGCGCAACGAGGCCCCCGTCGCAGAAGGAGCGTCAGCCTGATGCTTATTCCCCGCAAGGTCAAGTACCGCAAGCAGCACCACCCGAAGCGCGACGGCGCCGCCACCGGCGGCACCACGGTCAGCTTCGGTGAGTACGGCATCCAGGCGCTGACCCCCGCTTACGTGACGAACCGTCAGATCGAGTCCGCTCGTATCGCCATGACGCGTCACATCAAGCGTGGTGGAAAGGTGTGGATCAACATCTACCCCGACCGTCCGCTCACGAAGAAGCCGGCCGAAACCCGCATGGGTTCCGGTAAGGGTTCGCCCGAGTGGTGGGTCGCCAACGTCAAGCCGGGTCGCGTCCTCTTCGAGGTCGCGGGCGTCAACGAGGAACTCGCTCGTGAGGCCCTGACCCGTGCTATCCACAAGCTGCCGCTCAAGGCACGCATCATCAAGCGCGAGGAGGGCGACGCGTAATGGCTGTCGGCACCAAGACGCTCGCCCCGAGCGAGCTGGACACATTCGAAGACCAGCGCCTCGTGGAGGAGCTGCGCAAGGCCAAGGAAGAGCTGTTCAACCTGCGCTTCCAGTCGGCCACCGGCCAGCTCGAGAGCCACGGCCGCATCCGTGCGGTCAAGCGCGACATCGCGCGGCTCTACACCGTCATCCGCGAGCGGGAGCTCGGCATCCGTGCCACCCCCGCCCCGGTCGAGACGGCCACCAAGGCGAAGAAGAGCAAGGCCAAGAAGGCGGACGAGTCCGCTGAGGCCGCGAAGGAAGAGGCCGAGTGATGGCTAAGAAGGATGCCGCCGAGGCGACCGTGGCCGCTGGTCACGAGTCGTCCGAGCACGACGTCCGCGACGTCAACGCCCGTGGGTACCGCAAGTCCCGCCGTGGCTACGTCGTCAGCGACAAGATGGACAAGACGATCGTCGTCGAGGTCGAGGACCGCGTGAAGCACCCCCTCTACGGCAAGGTCATCCGCCGCACGTCCAAGGTGAAGGCTCACGACGAGCAGAACTCCGCGGGCATCGGTGACCTCGTCCTCATCAACGAGACCCGTCCGCTCAGCGCCACGAAGCGCTGGCGCCTGGTCGAGATTCTCGAGAAGGCGAAGTAACCCATGATCCAGAACGAGTCCCGCCTCAAGGTCGCTGACAACACCGGCGCCAAGGAAATCCTCACGATCCGCGTTCTCGGTGGTTCCAACCGCCGCTACGCCGGCGTGGGCGATGTCATCGTGGCGACCGTCAAGGACGCGATCCCGGGCGGCAACGTCAAGAAGGGCGACGTGGTCAAGGCTGTCGTCGTCCGCACCGTCAAGTCGACCCGTCGGCCCGACGGTTCATACATCAAGTTCGACGAGAACGCCGCCGTCATCCTGAAGAACGACGGGGAGCCCCGCGGCACCCGCATCTTCGGCCCGGTCGGTCGTGAGCTTCGCGACAAGAAGTTCATGAAGATCGTCTCGCTGGCACCGGAGGTCATCTGATCATGGCGCACATCAAGAAGGGTGACCTGGTTCAGGTCATCAGCGGCCGCAAGCAGGACAAGGGCGGCGACCGCGGCAAGCAGGGCGAGGTCCTCGAGGTCCTCGTCGAGCAGAACCGCGTCGTCGTGCAGGGCGTGAACTACGTCACGAAGCACTCCCGTGTCGGTCAGTCGCAGCGCGGCACCAAGACGGGCGGCATCGAGACGATGGAAGCCCCGATCCACATCTCCAACGTGGCGCTGGTCGACCCGTCGACCAAGAAGCCGACCCGAGTCGGTCACCGCGTCGAGGAGCGGACCAAGGACGGCGTCAAGCGCACCGTCCGCGTCCGTTACGCCAAGAAGAGCGGCAAGGACCTCTGAACATGAGCAACGCAACTGCCGCGGCGGCTGGCAAGATCCAGCCCCGCCTGAAGCAGAAGTACCAGAGCGAGATCAAGAAGGCTCTGCAGGAGGAGTTCGGTTACGCGAACGTCATGCAGATCCCCGGTCTCGTCAAGGTCGTCGTCAACACCGGTGTCGGTGAGGCTGCGCGCGACAGCAAGGTGATCGATGGTGCGGTCGACGACCTCACCAAGATCACCGGCCAGAAGCCGGTCGTCACCAAGGCCCGCAAGTCCATCGCGCAGTTCAAGCTGCGTGAGGGTCAGGCCATCGGTGCCCACGTCACCCTTCGCGGTGACCGCGCGTGGGAGTTCGTCGACCGCCTCGTCAACCTGGCGCTGCCCCGCATCCGCGACTTCCGTGGACTCTCGGCTGCCCAGTTCGACGGCAACGGCAACTACACCTTCGGTCTCCAGGAGCAGTCCGTGTTCCACGAGATCAACCAGGACAAGATCGACCGCGTCCGCGGTTTCGACATCACGATCGTGACGACGGCCAAGACGGATGACGAGGGTCGGGCGCTGCTGAAGCACCTCGGCTTCCCGTTCAAGTCGGCCGACGCTCAGGCGTGATCCGATAAGATCGATCGTTCGGCCTCGGGGCGTGCTCCGGGGCCGAACGACTGCACAACTGAATATTGCTCATTCATAGAAGGTCGGCTGTCGTGTAACGGCAGTCGAAACCTCATGACTAAAGGAACATACTCATGACGATGACAGACCCGGTCGCAGACATGCTGACCCGTCTGCGCAACGCGAACTCCGCGCACCACGACTCCGTCGCGCTGCCGAGCTCGAAGCTCAAGACGCACATCGCCGAGATCCTCCAGCAGGAGGGCTACATCTCCGGCTGGGAGGTCTCCGACGCTCGTGTCGGCCAGACCCTCACCCTCACCCTCAAGTACGGCCCGAACCGCGAGCGGTCGATCGCCGGAATCAAGCGCGTCTCGAAGCCCGGCCTCCGCGTCTACGCGAAGTCGAACGAGCTTCCCAAGGTCCTCGGTGGCCTCGGTGTCGCGATCCTGTCCACCTCCTCTGGCCTCCTCACGGACCGCCAGGCCGAGCAGAAGGGCGTCGGCGGGGAAGTCCTCGCCTACGTGTGGTGATCTGACATGTCGCGTATTGGACGTCTTCCCATCGACATCCCCGCCGGCGTGACCGTTTCGGTCTCCGGCCAGGACGTCGCCGTCAAGGGCCCCAAGGGTGAGCTCAGCCTCACCGTTGCACAGCCCATCGAGGTCAAGGTCGAGGAGAACCAGGTTCTGGTCTCCCGCCCCGATGACGAGCGCGAGTCCCGTGCTCTCCACGGGCTGACCCGTACCCTCATCAACAACAACATCATCGGCGTGACCCAGGGCTACACCAAGGGCCTCGAGGTCGTCGGCACGGGTTACCGCGTCGCTCAGAAGGGCACGGCGGTCGAGTTCGCTCTCGGCTTCTCGCACCCCGTTCTGGTCGAGGCTCCCGCGGGCATCACGCTCACCGTCGAGGGCAACAACAAGGTGACCGTCGCCGGTATCTCGAAGCAGGCCGTCGGCGAGGCAGCTGCCAACATCCGCAAGATCCGCAAGCCCGAGCCGTACAAGGGCAAGGGTGTGCGGTACGCGGGCGAGGTCGTTCGCCGCAAGGCCGGAAAGAGTGGTAAGTAACCATGGCTCTTAAGTCGAAGTCCGACGCACGTTCGCGTCGTCACCTCCGTCTTCGCAAGAAGATCGTGGGCTCCGAGGTGCGTCCGCGCCTCGTCGTGACCCGCTCCGCCCGCCACGTCTTCGTTCAGCTCGTCGACGACAGCAAGGGCACCACGCTGGCCTCCGCCTCGACCCTCGAGTCGGACCTGCGCACGTTCGACGGTGACAAGACCGCCAAGGCCCGCAAGGTCGGCGAACTCGTTGCTGAGCGTGCCAAGGCTGCCGGCATCGAGACGGTCGTGTTCGACCGCGGCGGCAACCGCTATGCGGGCCGCGTCGCTGCGATCGCCGATGGCGCTCGCGAAGGAGGTCTGAAGCTGTGACCGAGAACAAGGAGAACGAAGTGACCGCGACCGAGCAGCCCGCTGCGGCTGCGGCTACGGCCGAGGCTCCCGCCGAGCGTGAGCGCGAGCCGCGCCGCGGTGGCCGCGAGCGCAGCCAGACCCGCGACCGCAACTCGCGCGACCGGGGCGACAACCAGTTCCTCGAGCGCGTCGTCACGATCAACCGTGTGTCCAAGGTCGTCAAGGGTGGTCGTCGCTTCAGCTTCACCGCACTCGTCGTCGTGGGCGACGGCAACGGTCTCGTCGGTGTCGGCTACGGTAAGGCGCGCGAAGTCCCCCTCGCCATCTCCAAGGGTGTCGAAGAGGCCAAGCGCAACTTCTTCCGGGTGCCGCGCGTCGGCTCCAGCATCCCCCACCCCGTCCAGGGTGAGGCTGCTGCCGGTGTCGTGCTGCTCCGTCCGGCTGCTGCCGGTACCGGTGTTATCGCCGGTGGTCCGGTCCGCGCCGTCCTCGAGTGCGCCGGCATCCACGACGTGCTGTCGAAGTCGCTCGGTTCGTCGAACACGATCAACATCGTGCACGCGACCGTTGCGGCGCTGAAGCAGCTCGAAGAGCCGCGCGCCGTCGCCGCTCGTCGTGGTCTCGACTTCGACCAGGTCGCGCCCGCGCGTCTTGTTCGTGCCGAGGCTGACGCCGCCAAGGCTGCAAAGGTGGGTGCATGATGGCTGCTCGTCTGAAGGTGACCCAGGTCAAGTCCAAGGTGAGCGAAAAGCAGAACCAGCGTGACACGCTGCGTTCGCTCGGTCTTAAGCGGATCAACGACTCCGTCGTTCGTCCCGATGACGCGCAGACGCGCGGTTACATCAAGACCGTCGCGCACCTCGTGAAGGTTGAGGAGATCGACTGATGGCTGAGAAGAAGGACGAGACGGTCGAGACCGTCGAGCCCAAAGCCAAGAAGCCGGCAACCCGGAAGGCTGCGGCCAAGCCCGCTGCCGACAAGGCTGCCCCGAAGAAGGATGCGGCACGCCCCGGCGTGCTGAAGGTCCACCACCTGCGTCCGGTCCCCGGATCCAACGTCGCGAAGACCCGTGTCGGTCGCGGTGAGGGCTCCAAGGGTAAGACGTCGGGCCGCGGTACCAAGGGTACGAAGGCTCGTTACCAGGTCAAGGTGGGCTTCGAGGGTGGGCAGATGCCCCTCCACATGCGTACGCCGAAGCTGCGCGGGTTCAAGAACCCGTTCCGCGTCGAGTACCAGGTGGTCAACCTCGACAAGCTCGCGGAGCTGTACCCGAATGGTGGCGACGTCACCATCACGGATCTGGTCGCCAAGGGCGCCGTCCGCAAGAACGAGAAGGTCAAGGTGCTCGGCACCGGCGACATCTCGGTTGCGCTGACGGTCTCCGTCGACAAGGTCTCGGGATCGGCCGAGCAGAAGATCGTCGCCGCTGGCGGTTCGATCAAGTAATCACGTGCCAGGGGCCGGAGGGTAACCTCCGGCCCCTGTTGCCGTATGTTGGAGTGCGGCCCGTCTGGGCGGGCCCGGCATCCCACTGGAGGAAATCCCCTTGTTCAGCGCCATCGCGCGGGTCTTCCGCACCCCGGATCTGCGTCGGAAGATCGGTTTCACGCTCGGCATCATCGCCATCTACCGATTCGGCGCGCACATCCCGGCTCCGTTCGTCGACTTCCCGAACGTGAAGACCTGTCTCGACCAGTCGGGCTCCACGCAGGGCCTCCTGTCGCTGGTCAACCTCTTCTCCGGCGGCGCCCTGCTGCAGCTGTCGATCTTCGCCCTCGGTGTCATGCCGTACATCACGGCGACGATCATCGTTCAGCTCCTGCGCGTCGTCATCCCTCACTTCGAGACGCTGTACAAGGAAGGCCAGGCCGGTCAGGCCAAGCTGACCCAGTACACCCGGTACCTGACGATCGCGCTGGCGCTGCTTCAGTCGACCACTCTCGTCACCGTGGCCCGTTCGGGCCAGCTCTTCGGCATCTCCGGGGTCGCCGAGTGCCAGCAGCTCCTCACCGATGAGGCCTGGTGGGCACAGCTCCTCATGATCGCCACCCTGACTGCAGGCACCGGCCTCATCATGTGGATGGCCGAGCTCGTCACCGAGCGCGGCATCGGCAACGGCATGTCCCTCCTCATCTTCACCTCGATCGCGGCGACGTTCCCGTCCGCGCTGTGGAGCATCGCCGTCGCGCGCAGCTTCGAGATCTTCCTCCTCGTCCTGGCTGTCGGCATCGCCACCGTCGCGCTCGTCGTCTTCGTCGAGCAGTCGCAGCGACGCATCCCGGTGCAGTACGCGAAGCGCATGGTCGGTCGCCGGACGCTCGGCGGCAGCAACACCTACATCCCGATCAAGGTGAACATGGCCGGCGTCGTGCCCGTCATCTTCGCCTCCTCGCTGCTGTACATCCCGGCGCTGATCGCGCAGTTCAACGCCAACCCGGCGGCGGACGGCAGCGTCCCCGGTTGGGTGTCCTGGATCCAGGCGAACTTCGTCAACGGTGACCACCCGCTGTACATGGCGGTGTACTTCCTCCTCATCATCGGGTTCACCTACTTCTACGTCGCGATCACGTTCAACCCCGTCGAGGTCGCCGACAACATGAAGAAGTACGGCGGGTTCATCCCCGGCATCCGTGCGGGTCGTCCCACGGCCGAGTACCTCGACTACGTCCTGACCCGCATCACCCTGCCGGGTTCCATCTACCTGGGCCTCATCGCCCTGCTTCCCCTTCTCGCCCTCGCCACGGTCGGCGCCAACCAGAACTTCCCGTTCGGCGGCGCCTCGATCCTGATCATCGTCGGCGTCGGTCTCGAGACCGTGAAGCAGATCGACGCCCAGCTCCAGCAGCGCCACTACGAAGGACTCCTCCGATGACGCAGACCCCCGCCCGCCTCCTGATCATCGGCCCGCAAGGTTCGGGCAAGGGGACGCAGGGGGCCCGGATCGCCGATCTGCTCGGCATCCCGACCGTCTCCACCGGAGACGTCTTCCGCGCGAACGTCAAGGACGGCACCGAGCTCGGACTGAAGGTCAAAGCGCTGATCGACGCCGGCGACCTGGTTCCGGATGACCTGACGAGCGAGATCGTCCGCGATCGGCTGGAGCAGGAGGATGCCGCAGAGGGCTTCCTCCTCGATGGGTACCCGCGGAACCTCGGCCAGGTCGGTGACCTGGATGCGTTCCTCGACGGGCGAGGTGAGCCGCTCACCGCCGTCATCGAGCTCTCGGTTCCCCGCGACGAGTCGATCGCACGGCTCTCGCGTCGCGCGGCCGAGCAGGGCCGGTCCGACGACAACGAGGAGTCGATCGCCAAGCGGCTCTCGATCTACGAGTCCGAGACGACACCCATCCTCGACGTCTACCGCGAGCGCGGCATCGTCGACGAGATCGACGGTGTGGGCTCGCTCGACGAGATCACCGAGCGCATCGCGGCGGCCCTCGCAGCGCGCGGCATCACCGCCTGATGGTGTTCCGCCGCTCCATCTACAAGACTCCCGCGCA
Organism: Microbacterium sp. LMI1x-1-1.1; assembly: GCF_040676205.1. Taxonomy (NCBI): domain Bacteria; kingdom Bacillati; phylum Actinomycetota; class Actinomycetes; order Micrococcales; family Microbacteriaceae; genus Microbacterium; species Microbacterium sp. LMI1x-1-1.1. Next base: position 82,951 of record NZ_JBEGHM010000001.1, on the reverse strand, counting down.
GCTGCGCGCGATGGTCGCCCCCGGCCTCATCACGGCGGCTGCGCTGGATGCGGTGCGTCCGGCGGTCCGAGCCGGTGTCACGACGGCCGAGCTCGACGGGATCGCGGAGGCGACGATCGTCGATCGCGGTGCGGAGTCGAATTTCCAGCTCGTCCGCGGCTACCGCCACACGACCTGCATCTCGGTCAACCAGGAGGTCGTCCACGGCATCCCCGGCGACCGTGTCCTGCAGCCGGGCGACATCGTCTCGATCGACTGCGGTGCGCAGTTCGAGGGGTGGAACGGCGACTCGGCCATCACGATCGTCGTCCCGGATCCGGAGCGGCCTGAGCTCGTCGCGCGTCGGCAGCGACTGTCCGATGTGACCGAGGGGTCGCTGTGGGCCGGCATCGCCGCGTTGGCCTCGGCGTCACGCGTCGGTGAGATCGGCGACGCCGTGCAGACCTACGTCGAGTCGTCGGGGGAGGGCTACGGCATCCTTCGCGACTACGTCGGGCACGGGATCGGCCGCAAGATGCACGAGGGGCCGACGGTCTTCAACTACCGCGTCGAAGACCTCGGGCCCGAGGTGCGGCCCGGTCTGTGCGTCGCCATCGAGCCGATGATCGTCGGCGGAGACGAGGCGACCCTGGTCGAGGACGACGACTGGACCGTCAGCACCGTCGACGGTGAGGACGGCTCCCATTGGGAACATAGCGTCGCGGTGCACGATGGAGGCATCTGGGTGCTGACCGCACCCGACGGCGGTGCCGCGGGTCTCGCCGCTTTCGGTGTCACCCCGACCCCCATCTCCTGAGAGGACACGCTCATGGCCACCGCCACGCGCAAGACCAACTGGTTCGCGATCTGGATCAGCGTGGGGGTGGTGGTCGTCCTCGTGGGCCTCGTCGCCGTCGTCGCCGTGTTGAACTCCCGCGCGACCGACCCGGGTCCGGTGCCCGCGGCCAGCGGCATCAACCGGGAGACCGGTGCGATCACCTTCGGCAAGGGGCCCGACAAGGTGTCGACGTACGTCGACTTCATGTGCCCTTACTGCGGTCAGTTCGAAGAGGCAGAGGGCAAGACCATCTCGGGCCTGGTCGACGACGGCAGCATCACCCTCGAGGTCCACCCCGTCACGATCCTCGACCGTCTCTCGCAGGGCACCGAGTACTCGAGCCGTGCGGCATCCGCCATGTACGCCGTCGCCGAGGCCGACCCGGCCAACGCGTACGCGTTCTTCCGGGCCCTGTACGACAACCAGCCCAAGGAGCAGACGCCGGGCCTGACCGACGACGAGCTGATCTCGCTGGCAAAGGACTCCGGCGTGAAGATGACCGCGAAGCTCGAGAAGGCGATCAAGGACCACGAGTACAAGAGCTTCGCGCAGTCGCAGGAGCTCCCCGAAGGCGCCACCGGCACGCCGACGCTTCTGGTCAACGACCAGATCGTGCCGGTCACCTACGACGCTCAGAAGGACATCGTCGCCAACCTCACGTCGCGCTGACCGGTAGCCCCCGGCGCGTGACGCGCCCGAGTGGCGGGGTGGTCCGATATCACGTACACTAAATCTTTGGTGCGTTGCGCCTGTTTCGGCGTGTCACCACAATCCCCACTCACCGCAGACCGACCGGTCTGCCAACTGTAAGCGAGCGTATGGCCAAGAAAGACGGTGTCATCGAGATCGAGGGCGTGATCTCCGAGGCTTTGCCGAACGCGATGTTCCGCGTCGAGCTCAGCAACGGTCACAAGGTCCTGGCCACGATCTCCGGCAAGATGCGGCAGAACTACATCCGCATCATCCCCGAAGACCGCGTGGTCGTGGAGCTGTCGCCCTACGACCTGACCCGCGGCCGCATCGTCTACCGCTACCGCTAGACCGGTCGAGAAGTAACGCCGCGCTCGTCAGAGCGTCGGCGAAGACAGCGAATCAGGAACATCATGAAGGTCAACCCCTCCGTCAAGCCCATCTGCGACCACTGCAAGGTCATCCGCCGCCACGGCCGCGTCATGGTCATCTGCAAGTCGAACCCGCGTCACAAGCAGCGCCAGGGCTGATGGGATGCCGCGCCTCGCGCGGCCCGCAGGCTCCCAACTGAATACATCTCGGCAGGATCAGAACCCGCTCAGCGGGGGACACCTCGGGTCGGAGGCCCGGGCACCGATCCTGCTCCACACCTCCACCGACTCCTAGGAGACATCGCATGGCACGTCTTGCCGGCGTTGACATCCCGCGCGACAAGCGCGTGGTGATCGCCCTCACCTACATCTACGGCATCGGCCGTACCCGCTCCGTCGAGATCCTCACCTCGACCGGTATCGACGAGTCGATCCGCGTCAAGGACCTCAGTGACGAGCAGCTGGTCGCTCTCCGCGACCACATCGAAGGCACCTACAAGGTGGAAGGTGACCTCCGCCGTGAGGTCGCCGCTGACATCCGCCGCAAGGTCGAGATCGGCTCGTACGAGGGCATCCGCCACCGTCGCGGCCTGCCTGTGCGCGGCCAGCGCACGAAGACCAACGCGCGTACCCGCAAGGGTCCCAAGCGCACCGTCGCCGGCAAGAAGAAGGCGCGCTAAAGCGCCGCCGCCACAGGTTTAGGAGAACACTCACATGGCACAGGCCAAGTCCGCAGCGCGCAAGCCGCGCCGCAAGGAGAAGAAGAACATCGCGTTGGGCCAGGCCCACATCAAGTCGACGTTCAACAACACGATCGTCTCGATCACCGACCCCTCGGGTGCGGTCATCAGCTGGGCCTCCTCGGGTGGCGTCGGCTTCAAGGGCTCGCGCAAGTCGACCCCGTACGCCGCCGGCATGGCCGCCGAGTCCGCTGCGCGTCAGGCGCAGGAGCACGGCGTCAAGAAGGTCGACGTCTTCGTCAAGGGTCCCGGCTCGGGCCGCGAGACCGCGATCCGTTCGCTGACCGCTGCCGGCCTCGAGGTCGGTTCGATCCAGGACGTCACGCCCCAGGCTCACAACGGCTGCCGTCCCCCGAAGCGCCGCCGCGTCTGATCCTCGACGGATGCCGGGGGTGGCGACGCGAGTCGCGCCCCGGCATCCCGGACACAACTCAACACTTCACCAATTGCACGTGTCATATAGCGGTCACGTGATTGAAAGGAACACATAGTGCTCATTGCACAGCGTCCCACTCTGACCGAGGAGAAGGTCGGCGACTTCCGTAGCCGATTCGTCATCGAGCCCCTGGAGCCCGGCTTCGGCTACACGATCGGCAACGCGCTGCGTCGCAGCCTCCTGTCGTCGATCCCCGGTGCCGCGGTCACCAGCATCCGCATCGACGGCGTGCTGCACGAGTTCAGCACGGTCCCCGGTGTGAAGGAAGATGTCACCGAGATCATCCTGAACATCAAGCAGCTCGTGGTGTCGAGCGAGCGCGACGAGCCCATCACGGCGTACCTGCGCAAGACGGGTGCCGGCGAGGTCACGGCCGCAGACATCTCCGCTCCGGCGGGTGTCGAGGTCCACAACCCCGACCTGGTCATCGCGACGCTCAACGACTCGGCGAAGTTCGAGCTCGAGCTGACGATCGAGCGTGGCCGCGGCTACGTCTCGGCCACGCAGAACCGCAACGAGTACGCCGAGGCTGGTCAGATCCCGATCGACTCGATCTACTCGCCCGTCCTCAAGGTCAGCTACCGCGTCGACGCCACCCGTGCCGGTGAGCGCACTGACTTCGACAAGCTCGTCCTGGACGTCGAGACCAAGTCGTCGATCAGCCCCCGCGACGCCGTCGCATCGGCCGGTCGCACGCTGGTCGAGCTGTTCGGTCTCGCCCGCGAGCTGAACGTCGAGGCCGAGGGCATCGAGATCGGCCCCGCGCCGGTCGCCGAGGTCCTGACCAACGAGCTCTCGATGCCGATCGAGGACCTCGACCTGTCGGTCCGGTCGTACAACTGCCTCAAGCGCGAAGGCATCAACACGGTGTCCGAGCTCGTCGCCCTCTCGGAGACGCAGCTCATGAACATCCGCAACTTCGGTCAGAAGTCGGTCGACGAGGTCAAGGACAAGCTTGTCTCGCTCGGTCTGTCGCTGAAGGACTCGGTCCCCGGGTTCGACGGCTCGCACTTCTACGGCGGCTACGACGACGAGACCGTCTGATCGGATCTCGGTTCGCCGGGTCCTTTTGACTGACTTTCATTCCCAGGAGTAATTGACATGCCCAAGCCCACGAAGGGTGCCCGCCTCGGAGGCGGCCCCGCACACGAGCGTCTGATGCTGGCGAACCTCGCCGCTTCGCTGTTCACGCACAAGTCGATCACGACGACCGAGACCAAGGCCAAGCGCCTGCGTCCGTTCGCCGAGCGTCTCGTGACGTTCGCCAAGCGCGGCGACCTGCACGCCCGCCGCCGCGTCCTCGCGGTCATCGGCGACAAGAGCGTCGTGCACGAGCTGTTCGCCGAGATCGCCCCGCTGGTGGCCGAGCGTGAGGGTGGCTACACCCGTATCACGAAGGTCGGCAACCGCAAGGGTGACAACGCCCCCATGGCCGTGATCGAGCTCGTCCTCGAGCCCGTCACCCCGAAGGCGAAGTCCACCAAGAAGGCTGCTCCGGCCGCTGCCGCTCCGGCTGCTGCCGAGGAGCCCGCGGTCGAGGAGACCGAGGTCGAGACGCCCGCTGAGGACGCCGCTGCCGGTGCCGAGTCGCCCGAGGAGGGCGCTGCTGCCGAAGCCACCGCCGAGGACGCCGTCGCGTCTGAGGACGAGAAGGCCGACGAGGCCAAGTAAGGCTCCCTCTTCGGAGGGAATCCGAGGGCCCGCCCCCGTTTCGGGGCGGGCCCTTTCTCGTACCCTGCGCCGTGCACGTGTCATGACAGGGCGAGCGGATGCCGGGGCTGCGCCGTCAGCGCGGGTGCGGTCAGCGCGCGCGGTGGAAGGTGTCCCCGACGGCCCACTGGGCGAGCTCGAGCCGGTACTGCAGTTGTGCGCGGCCGTTCTCGACACCGTCGATGGTGGAGGCGACCGCGGCAGCGTAGCGCGCACCTCCGGTGGCGCCGGGGTGGATGCCGTCGCCCGCCAGCAGGTCTTCGTGGCCGCTGATCGCGCCCGACCAGTCGGCGACGGCGACGCCCGGCGTCCGGGCGGCGAAGTCCCGCAGCTCGTCGTTGACGCCGGGGATCCAGTCCCGCGGCGCATGCGCCGTGACGAGGACGAGCGTGCGGTCGGCGCCGACATCCTTCTTCAGCCGCGCCAGGTCATCGGGGTCGACCGGCCCGTTGGTGCCGAGTCCCACGACGACGAAGTCGCGCAACTCGCCACGGGCGGCGAGACGGTCGACGATGGCGACGCCGGCGCTCATCGACCGTGAGACCTTGGCGTCGATGGCGACACCCGGCATCCGGTCGAGCAGTCCTCTGGCGGAGGCGAGCATGACGGAGTCGCCGACGGCGGTGACGCGGGTTCCGGCGACACGGGCGGGCGCCGGGGGAGCGGGGCGGCCGTCGGGGGCGACGCAGAATCCGTCGTCGTCGGCGAGGTGCGCCGAGGGGCATTCGGGGCGGAGCATCGGATCGTCGGTCTGGATCGCGGCGCCGGGGAGGGTCGCGTGCTGCGAATCTGCGGAGTCCGCGTCGAGCGCCGCCTGACCGTCCTGCACGACCGCCTCGCTCGAGGCCATGGGTGGAGCGTCGGCGACGGCGGCGGTGGTCCCCGCCACCACGAGCAGGCCCGCAGCGACCGCGGTGGTCGCGGCGAGGCGCCGGATCGGTCCGCCGCGGAACGCCCGGGCCAGCGACCGCAGCGCGGCGCGGAGGCCGAGGCGCCGGACGGGTTGCTCGACGAAGCGGTACGACACCTCGGCCGCGAGCACCATCAGGGCGAGGGTCAGGAGTGCGACCTCGACCGGCACCGCGACGTCGGGGGAGGTGCGGGTCGTGGCGACGGTGAGGAGGACGACGAGCGGCCAGTGCCACAGATAGATCCCGAACGAGCGCTCCCCGACCCAGCGCAGGGGCGGGGTGTCGAGCAGTCGCCCCAGCGTCGAGGCGGGACGCACCGCGGCCGCGATGGCCACTGCCGTCAGAACGGATGCCGCGACGAGAAGCCCGGGGAACGTCTCCACGCCCCTTCCGGGCGTCACGAAGGCGAGCCCGACGACGCCGACGACTGCCGCCCCGCCCACGACGCCGGGGACGCCGCGAGAGCGCTCGGAGGGGCGCAGGAACGCGAGGGCCACGCCGAGGAGCAGCCCGAAGGCATGCGTGTCGGTGCCGTAGTAGACGCGCGTGGCGTCGCCGCTCGCGAGGGCGACGGCTGCCAGAGCGGATGCCGCGGCCAGAGCGATCGCGATCGCGACCCGGCCCCGCCGCAGCAGCAGGACGAACGGCAGGACGAGCGGCCAGAGCAGGTAGAACTGCTCCTCCACAGCGAGGGACCAGAGGTTCCGGAGCAGTTCTGGGGTGGAGGCATCGAATCCGCCGCCGAAGTAGGAGGACCCGGCAGCCACCGCGACCCAGTTGTAGGCGAAGGTCGCCGCACCCGCGAGCTGCGCGCCGAGCCCGACGAGGACGTCGCCGCCCACCATCCAGGCGAGGGAGGCGCAGACGAGGACCATGACCCCGATCGCGGGGAGCAGGCGCCGAGCCCGGCGGCGCCAGAAGTCCCACAGGCGGAGCCGGCCGTGCTCCTCGTGCTCGCGGACGAGGAGGGTGGTGATGAGGAATCCGGAGATCACGAAGAAGACGTCGACGCCGAGGAACCCCGCCGGAAGCGCGGGGAAGAGGTGGTAGACGACGACGAGCAGGACGGCGACGGCGCGGAGTCCGTCGAGTCCTGACAGGCGCGCGGAAGGGGTTCGGTTCATGTCGAGGGCAGACATCGGGGGAGGGCGATCACGGGCCGGACGGCGAAGGGCGGCATCCAGTCTAAAGAGCCATGCTGAGGACCGAGAGTCTCTTCCGGCGCGGCGCCTTCGCGGATAGGTTGGCAGCACCGAGACACGGACGAGCGCCGCAGACGTCACCGCGATCCGGCTGGCGCCTCGTTCCCAGGAAGGGACGGCCATCATGGCGGGGAACATCATCGTCGGAGTCACGGGCGCGGCGGTGTCGCGTCGGGCAGTGGACTGGGCGATCGAACGGGCGGCGCGACGACGGCAGTCCATCGAGCTCCTCGCGGTCGTCGGCGGAGCCATCGGCGCCATCGGCGAGGCAGAGGTCCTCGGGGCGGCGCAGACCGCGACGCAGCAGCTGCTCGATGCGGAGGCGCGGCGCGTGACGGATGCCGGTGTCCCGGTGTCCACGCGGGTGGAGTCGGGAAACCCCGTCACGAAGCTCGTCGAGGCGTCGTCGGGAGCGGCGATGCTCGTGATCGGCAGCGACTACCGCGGCCCCGGCACCGGCCCGGCGCGCGGGGTCCACGGCATCCGGATCGCAGCCGGCGCGGCGTGCCCCGTCGTCGTGATCCCCGACCGGGACCTCGGCGAGGGGATGGGCGTGGTGGTCGGCGTCGACGGGTCGGACGTCTCGGAGCACGCGATCGAGTTCGCGGCATCCGAGGCCGACCGTCTCGGCGAACCCCTCATCACGGTCAGCGTCTGGACACCGGTGCACACACCGCGGAACGCGATGGAGGTCTACCCCGACCTCTACCTCGCGAACATGCAGTCCACGACCGAGGAGATCCTGGCGTTGTCGCTCGCCGGGCTCTCGGCGCGCTACCCGGACCTGCGCATCATCCGCCGGGTGGAGCGGGGACACCCCTCGCACGTGCTCGCCGGTATCGCGGCGGATGCGCGCATGGTCGTCGTCGGCACTCACGGTCGGGGCGCGCTCGCTCGCTTCCTGCTCGGTTCGATCAGTCAGGAGCTGCTCTCGCACCTTCCGACGGTGACCGCCGTCGTCCGGTGACGCGCGGCGGCGGGGGACGTGCGAAAGTGAGGGCATGACCCACGCGACCTCCGTCCTCGTCATCGGCGAGGCCCTGATCGACATCGTCGAGCGCGACGGCGGCGACGTCGAGTTCGTCGGCGGCAGCCCCGCCAACGTCGCCGTCGGCATCGCGCGACAGGGCGTGGCCGCGAGCCTCCTGACGCGCCTCGGGCGCGACGACCGCGGCCGCCGCATCGCCGCGCAGGTGACGGCGTCGGGCGCGGCGATCGAAGAGGCGTCATGGACGGATGCCCCGACCTCCACCGCGAAGGCGCGGCTGCGCCCCGACGGGTCGGCGGAGTACGAGTTCGACATCGTCTGGGCCCTCGATGCCGAGGCGGCTGAGGCGGCGGCAGAGGCGGCATCCGTCGTCCATGCGGGGTCGATCGCGCTGTTCCTCCAGCCCGGGGGAGAGGTCGCGCTCGCGACCCTTGAGACCGCGCGACGTGACGGCAGGATCGTGACGGTCGACCCGAACGTCCGCCCCGCGCTCGTGGGCGACGACCCGCGGCCGATCGCCGAGCGCGCGTTCGCGGCCGCGAGCCTCGTGAAGCTCAGCGACGAGGATGCCGAGGCGCTCTACCCCGGCATGCCCGCCGACCGGGTGCTGCAGACGATCGCGGCTCTCGGCCCGGGCGTCGTCGTGATGACCCGCGGCGGGGAGGGGGCCCTCGCCCTCGGTCCGTCGGGGCCGTCGGAGGTCCCTCCGATGGCGGTCGAGGTGGCCGACACGATCGGGGCCGGGGACGCGTTCATGGCGAGCCTCATCACGAGCCTCGTCGACGACCCGGACCTGCTGGCCGGAGACCCCGCAGCACTCGACCTGGCGCTCCGCCGCGCCGCCCTCACGGCGGGCATCACGGTGTCCCGCGAGGGCGCGAACCCGCCCACGCGGGCCGAGGTCGACGCGGCGCTTTGATGGCCGCGGATAGGCTGGCAGCGTGCGCCTGCGGATCGATCTCGCCTACGACGGCACCGACTTCCGGGGTTGGGCGCGCCAGCCGAACCTCCGCACCGTGCAGGGCACCCTCGAGGCGGCGATCGCGCGCATCCTCGGCGGCGATCCCCGCCTGGTCGTCGCAGGACGAACGGATGCCGGGGTGCACGCGTCGGCGCAGGTCGCCCATCTCGACCTCACCGACGGGCAGGAGCGACGGCTGCTGTCGGGACGGCGTCCCGAGCCGGCCGCCCTCGCGGGCCGCATCAACGGCGTGCTGGGGCCGTACCCCGACGTCGCGGTCCATCGCGTCGACGTCGCGCCCGCGGGGTTCGACGCGCGGTTCTCCGCCGTCTGGCGCCGATACGCCTACCGCGTCGCCGACCGCGTCACGGGCTACGATCCGCTCGAGCGGGGCCGCACGACGTGGGTCGCGGCCGAGCTCGACGTCGACGCGATGGATGCCGCCGCCCGCAGCCTCCGCGGACTCCACGACTTCGCCGCCTACTGCAAGCCGCGCGAGGAGGCTACGACGATCCGGACGCTCCTCGAGTACGGGTGGCACCGTGACGCGTCGGGCATCCTGATCGCCTCGGTGAAAGCCGACGCGTTCTGCCACAGCATGGTGCGGGCGCTCGTGGGGGCGTGCGTCGCCGTCGGTGAGGGGCGGATCGAGATCGGCCGGGTCGCGGAGATCCGCGACGAACTCGAGCGCACGAACGAGGTCAAGGTGCTCGCCGCGCGCGGGCTGACCCTGACGGAGGTCGGGTATCCGTCGCACGATCTGCTCGCTGCGCGGGCCGAGCAGACGCGGGCGCGTCGAGAGCTCGGATCGCCTGACGCGTGATCGTCGCCTCTCGGGCAAAAAAGGAACTCCCCTCGGGCCGTGACCCGGGGGGAGTTCCTTTTGCGTTGGTTCGCGAGAGCCTTATGCCCGACGAGCGCGGCGCACCGACGTGGCGACCGCGATGCTCGCGCCGGCGAGGACGAGCACGCCGCCGCCGACCCAGAGGCCGAGGAGAGCGTCACCGTCGAAGCCGGTGTTCTGGAGGACACCGCCACCGCCTTCGCCACCTGCACCGCTACCGGTCGCCGCGACGGAGATGGTCGTCGACGCAACGGTTCCACTCTCCTGACCGGTTCCGGTCAGTTCGTAGGAGCCGCTTGCGTTGGAGGGGAGGGTGACCTCGACCGAGGCGTTGCCTTCCGCATCGGCCGCCTTCGTGACGGACGTCGAGTCCACGACGAAGGCGACGAAGGCGAGCGAGCCGCCGGAGGCGTTCTCGCCCCGGAGGGTGAACGTCACATCCTCGTTGGCGGCGAAGTCCGTGAACGACACCGTGCCAGGAGTGCCCGGAACCAGGGCGCCGGGCGCGGAGACGACCACGGGGTCGGAAGTGTAGGCGCTCGCGACGGCCGGTGCCGCGAAGACCGCCGCGACGGCGATGGCGAGAGCCGCCGATGCCTTGCTGATCTTGTTCTTCATGGTGACTGCTTTCGGTCGTCGAGAGTTCGAGGCTCGGACGGCAAGAAAAAATCCAACCGACCGCCCCTCGTTGGTTGGACATAGCCAGTATCCAGGAACCACTCAGAATCAGCAAGGTAATCGGGTTTCGGTCTGGTAAACAGTGCCTCACTCCGTCACATCCCCCGCGGCGGTGAATCCGCCGATGCGCGCATAGACTGACGGGACCGCGGGGAGGGGTCATGATGCGGATGAGAGCCATGCGTCTGGCCGCAGCCACTGCGATCGTCGGTGCCGCCGTCGTCCTGTCCGGCTGCGGACCGTCGCCCTGGGCCCTGCAGAGCCCGACCCCGTCCGCGCCCGCGCCGTCATCCTCGGCTCCCGTCGTCGTCGCCCCGCCCGTCGAGAACGACCTCTCGAGCGGCTCGACGCAGCGCGACCTCACGGCCGGCGCCGTGAAGGCAGCCGTCAACTACTGGTCGGATCTGCGGATGGACCGGTGGACGCCGAACGCCGTCAAGCCGGTCAGCCTGTCTCTCGTCACGACCATCACGCCGAACGACGGCCAGAAGGTCTACCTGCAGAAGGCGACCATGCTCGCCGTCCCGGCCAACGCCACGGAGACGTTCCCGGCGCTCGACCCGCAGACCGACGAGGCGACCGTCAAGAACGGCTACCTGGTGCTCAAGCCCTACAGCTATTCGCAGACGTTCAACGTCGGTCAGGTCCCCGAGAGTGCGACCTACGTGACCCTGCAGTTCACGTTCGACTTCCTCGTGCAGACCAAGCCGAAGTCCGACGAGTACGCCAAGCAGACGGCCACCGACACGGTGACGGTCGCGATCGCAGCACAGGTGGCATCCGGAACCGACGGCTGAGCCGGCGGATGCCGGGGCCCGCCCGGCGCCGCAACCTCAAGAACCTCAAGATCAGGTAAAGGCCGCCGCGAGGCTTCGCGAAGTCCGCAGTCCGCGGGCCGCCGCGCCCGTACGGTGAAGACGTGGCACTGGCGGCGGTGACCCGAACCCCGCCGCCGGTGCCCTCCATCCCTTCACTCGAACGAGGTTCGCGCATGCCCATCCGTCCCCACGCCCGCCGCCGGCTGGCCGTCGTCGTGCTGGCTGCTGCGGTAGCGGCCTCGCTCTCGGGCTGCGCTCAGATCGTCGAGGCGTTCAACTCCGTCTCGGGTTCCAGCGGTGATGCGGCGGCGACGCCCGCACCGAACGCGACGCCCGCGGTCGGAACGACCGACATGCCGTTCGACTCGCAGTTCAGCTACGACGGCTCGGTGCAGATGACGTACGAGGTCGCGGACGGCCTGCAGATCGTCCTCGACTTCTGGGCCGTCGATTCCAAGCGCACCCAGGAGTGGCATCCCGACAACCCGAAGACGTTCGGCTTCGCCGTCAACGTCAAGGACACCCGGGTCGATGAGAAGGCCGTCCTCAAGCAGAAGCGTCGCGTCTTCCTGTCGAACGTCACGATCAGCTCGCAGACGGCGCAGACGTCCAATCAGGTGAGCTCGCCGTTCCAGTTCAGTGCGGACCCTCGCACGCTCGTGCCCACCGACACGCTCCGCTCCGCGCGCGGCCTGCTCATCAACAGCTACCAGGGCGGTCTGCTCGTCCCCCAGACGACGATCAACCAGCTGCCGCAGGACACCTACGGGATCACGCTGCAGTTCGCGCTCGACATCTGGGTCGAGGGCACCGCCGACGACGACAAGTCGTTCGCGCAGCAGACGGTCTACCCGGTCATCCCCATTGCGATCTATCCTCGTGAGACAGGAACCGACGGATCCACGGGGGGATCGTCCGACGGAACGTCGTCGAACGACACGACTCAGGGAACCACGGGTACCGACGGTTGGACTTCGACCGGCGGCACCGGCGGTCCCACCACTCCGTGAATCCAGTTCGAGGAACCGACGTGACCAGTCCGTACATCCCCGGCCCTCAGGGCTGGCAGCCCGCGCAGCCGCCTGTCGGCGCGTGGCCCGGTCAGAACGCTCCGGAGGGGTCCCCGTGGCAGCAGCAGGCGTGGCCCGCCGCACAGGGGCAGCAGCAGCCCGCAGCGCCGCACCAGCCGGCCGCGCAGCAGCAGCCCGCTGTCCAGCAGTGGCAGCCGGCTCAGCAGTGGTCGCAGCCGGCTGAGCAGCAGTGGCAGCAGCCTGCGGGAGCGTGGCAGGATGCCGCGCCGCAGGGTTCGTGGCAGGCAGCTCCCGAGCACGCCGGCTTCGGGGGTGCGCCGAGCGGTCCGGGCGAGATCGTCCCCGTCGACGAGTTCGCCGACGACTTCTCCTCCGTGCTCGAGAACTCCTCGGTCCACCGATCGACGATCGGATGCATCGTCCCGGCGTACAACGAGGCCGAGTCGATCGCCGACGTCATCCGCTCCCTCCTCGAGCAGAGCCGTGTGCCCGACGTCATCCACATCGTCGTCAACAACACCTCGGATGACACCGTGAAGATCGCGTCCGAGTTCTCGGGACCGCACGAGGTCGAGACCGAGCTCGGGCTGCAGTTCACCGAGGTGTTCGTCCACGACATCGGGAAGAACCCCGACAAGAAGGTCGGCGCGCTCAACTACGGCTACGCGCTCGTCGAGGGCTACGACTACCTGCTCGGTGTCGACGGCGACACGACCGCCGACCGCCGCGCCGTCGAGTACCTCGAGAACGAGGCCGTGGCCGACTCCCGCATCGGCGGGATCTCCGCGATCTACACGATCGACGACCGGCCGATCAAGGGATTCATCGCCAAGTGGCTGATCGCCGGTCAGCGCACGCAGTTCGCCGCGTTCAACATGCAGAACCTGCTGCGCGGTCGCAACATGGCCGTGCTCGGCGGACAGTTCTCGATCTTCTCGACCACGGCGCTCCGCGACATCATGAAGGAGAACCACCAGAACTCCCCGTGGGTGAAGGACTCCGAGGTCGAGGACTCGCTGCTCTCGCTGCAGATCAAGTCGGCTGGCTACCTCACCAAGATCAGCCCGTTCGCCCGGGCGGATGTCGGTGGCATGACCACGCTCAAGGGCTACGACGCCCAGCAGGTCAAGTGGACCTACGGGGCGATCGAGCTCATGTGGCCCGGCCAGCGCGGTGACACGAAGGGTCAGCCCTTCCACCCGAACCTGCGCCTGCGGTGGTTCGAGCAGTTCTCGATGCTGACGAACTTCTTCGTGCGCGTCGCGTTCATCACGCTGCTCATCGCGTCGCTGTCGATCAACGCCTTCGTCTTCTCGCCGTGGTGGCTGCTCCCGCCCCTCGTGGCCGCAGGGCTGAACTTCCGCATGGCCCGGTCGATGCAGAAGGCGAACGGACGCGACATCGCGTTCGCGGTACTGCTGTTCCCGGCCGAAATCTTCATGTGGATCCGCATCAGTCACTTCATCCGATCGTGGACCCGCTTCCTCTCGAAGAAGAAGGTCGACAACTGGGCCCTGCAGGCGCGAGCCGAGAAGGGCGGTGTGAGCTTCGGCCACTGGACGCCGTTCATCATCTTCGGCATCGTCGCGATCGCGATCGCCGTCATCTGGAACCTGCTCGACCCGGTGACGCAGTCGGCGATCCTGTGGGTCGGCTGGCCGATCGTCGGTGTCGTCACCGTCCTGCAGACCCTCACCATGGCGATCAAGCTGTTCCAGCGTCACCAGGGCTTCAAGGTCTGACCCCTCGCCTGCGGGTGTGCGCGGGTGCAATGGTTTCGCCGCGACACGCCGGTGTCTGAGGCGGGGATGCCGGGTGTCGCCCGGCATCCATTGCATCCGCGAACAGCGCGCAGGGGCTTGGCGCGGAGCCGTCGCGCTCGCGGAATCCGCCCGTCCGTCGGGTGGTAACCCGGCGCGGGGCCCGGAGGCTCGCGCCGGGGTGTTCACGGATGCAAGGGATCTGCGGCGACACGCCGGGGATGAGCCTGAGGATGCCGGGTGTCGCGCGGGATCTATTGCATCCGCCTACGCGCACCCACGCGCGCCCGGGTCAGGCGCTGGCGACGGTTTCGGAGGTGAGGCGGTAGCCGACCCCGCGGACGGTCTCGATGTAGCGGGGGTTGTTCGGGTTGTCGCCGAGCTTGCGGCGCAGGTTGGTCATGTGCGCTTCGATCGCGCGCTTGTCGGCCTCGCCGACGAAGTAGCTCGTGACGTAGGACTCCCCGCGCAGCACGAGGGTCAGGTCGGCCTTGCTGCGGACGCGACGCTTGGATTCCATGAGGGTCGACAGCAGGTCGAACTCGGTGCGCGTGAGGGTGAGCTCCCGGCCGGCGACGAGGACCATGCGATGCTCGGCGTGCACGGCCAGGTCGCGGTGCACGGTCCATCCCGGCCCTCCCACGGGAGGGGTGGCGGATGCCGGGGCCACCGCGGTGCCCGGGTGACCGCCCTGCGGCGGCATGCCCTGGGGCGGCATCCCCTGCTGCGGGGCGCCGTACGGGGGCGCACCGTACTGGGGGCCGTTCGTCTGCGGGACGACGACGGCGGCACCCGGCTGGGGCTGCTGCGGGTCGGTGTAGACGGGCGTCATGATGCGCTCGTCGAAGACGGGCGAGGTCGGGGCGGCGTCGAACTGCGGCTGCGCGGCGGGGCGTGCTCCGGGGAAGGAGGGGCCGGCGGCATCCTGTCGGGGAGCGGCGGCAGCCGACGAGCCGGTCGCACGGGGGCGTCGCAGCAGCGACTCGACGCGGGCGCGCAGCTCGCGCGGACGGAAGGGCTTCACGACGTACTCGTCGGCGCCGGCGCCGAGACCGAGGACGACGTCGGCCTCTTCTTCGAGACCGGTGATCATGATGATGTAGGTGTCGCTTTGCGCACGGATGCGGCGGGCCGCCTCGAACCCGTCGATGCCGGGCATGTTCACGTCGAGCGTCGTGATGAGGGGCTGGTACGACAGCACGGCGCGCACGCCGTCGATGCCGTTGCCGACCGAGACGGTCGAGAAACCGGCGGCTTCGAGCACCTCCACGATGAGGTGGCGGATGTCGGGGTCGTCCTCGACGATGACCGCTGTCTTATGCATAGACATCGAATCGCTCATCGTTCTCTGCCCCCCGTCCCGGTGTGAAAGTCGGTCCTCATGCTACACAGGGCGCGGACCCGCGTTCGGGACTCACCGCACGCCGTCGGTCAGCTCGACGCCCGCCTGCGGCCAGTACACGCCGGCGGCGGGCCCGCCGTTGCACTCGCCGTCGCTCTCACCGGCCGGCTTGATCCAGAGGTTCGTGTCGACCACGCCGTCGTGGAACGTGCCGCCCGGTTCGCCGACCCGCTGGCCCGGCGGATTGCACCATTCGCCGTTCGACGTCGCCTCGCCGTTGCGCGAGGTGTCGACGATCGCGTGCGCGCCGCCGAGGAGGGCCGACAACGATCCGGCGTAGGCGAACTCGTCAGCGGATGCCTGATAGTTCGACACGTTCGTCGCGAACCCGCGCACCCGGTCGATCACGCCTGTCTGGCGGATCAGGTCGGCCATCTCCTGCGGCGGAAGCCAGTTGCTGTGCCCGCCGTCGATGTAGATCCAGGTGCCCGCCGAGGTGATCTCGTCGACAGCGGTGCTCAGCTGGCGGGCGCGTTCGGCGATGTTGCCGCACTCCTCCGCAAGGGCGATGCTGTCGGGTTCGAGCACAACGATCTTCTGCACCTCGGGAGCCGTGTCGAGCGCCGCGCCGATCTCCCGCAGCCACACCGGGTAGTCCTGTTCCGAGAGTCCCCCGG
This sequence comes from Microbacterium sp. LMI1x-1-1.1, assembly GCF_040676205.1. NCBI lineage: Bacteria > Bacillati > Actinomycetota > Actinomycetes > Micrococcales > Microbacteriaceae > Microbacterium > Microbacterium sp. LMI1x-1-1.1. The sequence goes on along the minus strand of NZ_JBEGHM010000001.1, from coordinate 66,975 downwards.
CGGAGTGGTTGCCGCAATCCCGGCCGGGCAGGCCGTAGACCACTAGGGCGACGGAGCGACCCTGGTCGCGTGCCTGCGAGATGAGGTCGAGCACGGTGCCGCCGGCGGTGCCGATCGGGTCCTGCTCGGGGGTCAGCCAGTAGGCGGTGGGCTGCGCGGCCAGGTAGTCGGCGGCCTCCTTCTCATCACCGGCCAGGTCGCGTGCGGCCGCGGCCGCTTTCGCCTGCGACGGCGCGATGACGGTCGTCCCCAGGTGGGGAGGTTGAGCGGTGAGGGCGTGGATGCCGCGGGTCACCGCGCCTCCGATCACTCCGATGAGAACCAGAACCAGGACGAGGACCACGATGATCGCCACGGGGACGAGTACGCGGGCCGGCGGCATCCGCAGCTTCCTGGGAGCCACTCTTGAACTCTAGTCATAGGCTGAACATCGATGATCACCGTCGTCTCTTACAACCTGCGCAAGCACGCCGCCGCGGGCGAACTCACCGAGCTGGTGGGCCGCTACGACGTCGACGTGCTGTGCCTGCAGGAGGTGGACACGACCGACATGCCCGAGCGCATCGGCGGTCTCGTCCTCGCCGACGCCACGAGGTCGAACCGCCTGGGCTTGGCGATCTACTACCGCGAGAACGGCTTCCGCGCGGGTGCGAGCAAGACCTTCTCGCTCAAGAAGTCGCTGCACGACATCGTCTTGAAGCCGGCGGACGAGCGGATGCTGGGGCTCAACCTGCACGACATCGATTCCGGCACCGACTTCATCGTCTCGTCGTTCCACGCGGCTCCGCTGACGGCGCTGAACTCGCTGCGCCGGCATCAGATCCGCGCGGCGCTGAAGGAGCTGTCGACGCTCGGCAAGGGCGCGCCGATCCTCATGGTCGGGGATTTCAACTACCCCGTGTTCAAGGAGAACCTGAGCCAGGTGATCCGTGAGAGCGGCTACGAGTTGAGCCTCAGCGACGCGCGCACCTACACGCGCTACAAGTTCTTCAAGGGGTACTACGACTTCGCGACCTCGAGCGGTTTCGAGATCGAGCAGGTGCGGACGCTCCCGCAGGGCGCGAGCGATCACCTTCCGATCCTGGTGACGGCGAAGCCGATCCAGCCGAAGAAGCCGAACGCCGCCTGACTCAGTCGTCGGTGCGGTTGCGGTGACGGCGGACGGCCGCCGCGACGAGCACGACGGCTCCGGCGGCGATGAGCGCGCCGGCTCCGATCCACAGGCCCATGAGCTGGTTGCCGTCGAACCCGGCGCGCACGAGCGGGTCGCTGCTGTCGCTTGTGTCGATGACGGCGCTCGAGGTGCCGCCGGCGGAGGTCGCTGAGACGGCGGCGATGTTGTAGACACCGCGCGCATCGGAGGGCAGGGTGATGCGGATCGCGGGCAGAGCCCCCGACGCGTCGGAGGTGAACTGCGCGCTCGCCGTCGAGACGGCGGTGCGAACGAGTGCGAAGGTTGCCGCGGCGCCGTTCTCACCGGTCACGGTGACGGTGACGGTCTCGTTCGCGCCGAAGGTGGTCGAGTCGCACTCGAAGGTGATGGTGTCGCCCGCACCGGCACCGGCGGCATCCGACGAACAGGCGTCGACCGGCGGGTAGATGGTCGACGCATTCGCGACGGCGGGCGCGCCGAAAGCCATCGTGACGATGAAGAGGACGGTCAGAAGGGCGCGGGGGGAACGGCGCATGGGGTGCTGCTTTCGGGCCGGGTACTTACCCGAGTGTAACTGAGGCGTTCCGACCTGGGGTTTCTGCCCGATGACGTTTGCGCAACTCCCGGCTCAGCGGAGGGTGAGGTCCGACCCGGCCGGCTCGCACGACGCGTCGACGATCGGCGACCGCGAGGCGTCAGCCGTCGGCGTGACCCATGCCTCAGCATCTCGGATGTCGGTGTCGGCGACGAGGTCGATGCTCACCGACTCGGTCTCACCCGGCTTCAGGTCGAACGAGTACGAGAGCACCTGGCGGCCGTCGATCATGCCCCCGCCGAAGCCGGCGCCCGTCGAGGTGGTGGAGGGTCCGATCGCGAATCCCGCGGGCAGGTAGACCTCGCCGACGACGCGGGCGATGCCCTCGGGAACTCCGTAGACGCCGCTGCCGGTGATGTACTCGGGCAGCGATGTCGCCGCGTCGGCGGGAACGGTGTTGGTCAGCGTGACCCGCAGTGAGAGCGTCCGCGGTGTCGCGCCGGTGCCGCAGCCCGACCAGCTCAGCTGCACGTCGGGTGTCACGTAGTAGTCCATCTTCGAGCCCGTGCCGTCGTTGAAGTAGACGCCCAGGCGCGCCGTGTCGGCGGTGCTCTGCACCGGCTCGCCCGCCAGCGTCGTGCCGGCGAGGACGGCCTCGTCCGCTTTCTTCGCGCTCCACAGGTAGAGGCGGTGCTCGGAGCCCGCGCGGCCGAGCGCGGTGATGAGGGCACCGGGGTTCACGTCGCCCTTCGTGAGGGCGGTGAAGACGGCGCCGGCGGCGGCCGAGAACACCAGGTCCTGCTGGTCGGCGTCCGGGTAGCGGATGTAGACCTCGTTGAGGAGGAAACCCGCCGCGTTCTCACTCGTGAGCACGTCGCCCGTCGGGAGGGTCACCGGTCCCGTGGCCTCGAGCAGGTACGACAGCGCCACGGGGTCGATGGACATGACGCCGTCGGCTGTCACCTCGTTGCGCTTCGCGAATTCCGTCGCGAGCTGGGACGTCAGGCGGAAGTCGGGTACCTGCGTGATGTTCTGCAGGAAGCGGCCCGGCTTGGCGTTGTAGATCGTGCGGTAGTCGCCGAGGTCGAGCACGGAGTCCGGGTAGGACGGGATGCCGCGCGCCTGGATCTGCTCGCCCAGAGTGAGCGTCCCGTCCTTCGCGACGATGGGGGTCATCGACCCGACGATGCCGCCGAGCGTTCGCCATTCGGAGTTGTTCTGCACGAGCAGCAGGTGGGTGCGGGGGCCGTCCGCGCCGAGCATCGACGGCAGCAGGGCGCTGGCGCGGGCGAGGGCGTCGGTCCCCGAGGCGACCTCCGACAGCAGGCCGCCGAGCTTGTCGACGGCATCCGCGATGGGGGTGACGAGGGGAGTGCGGTCGATCGACGCGACGTCGTCGCGAGCGGATACCGCGACCTTCGCCGCCTTCGCTGCGGGGTCGGCGAGCGCCGAGAAGACGGACGTGTCGATGCGTCCGTCCACGGGAACGAATGCCTTCACGCCGAAGCCGCCGGCCACCGAGGCGATCGGACGGGCCGTGCCGTTCACGACGTCGTCCACCGCCTCAGCGACATCGGCGACGGCGGCCAGCTGCGGCCCGACCCACGGCACTCCTTCGGCTCCCTGCCAGATGGGGTCGGACGTCAGCGACCGGGCGTTCGAGGTGTCCTCGGCGAGGTCGTCGAGGGCGGCGCGCGCGGCGCTCAGGTTGTCGATGTCCTTGGCGATCGCGGGCGCCTTCTGCTGCGCGGCCGAGAGGTGCCAGTAGGCGAGGTAGCCGCGCACCCCGAGCCATCCGATCGCGAAGACGAGCAGCAGGAGCGCGAGCCCGAGGACCCAGACGACGACGCGGCCGGCGGTGCGGGCGGCGGGAGGGAGGAAAGTCTCGGGCATCGGCATGATCCTACGGCGATGCCGTGACGGACAGATGTCAGATGTCTGAGGTCGGGTGTCAGGGCGCGAACACCGCGCGCTCCCACCGGTCACCGCCCGCAACCTGCGCGTGCGCGGCGGCGTCGGCGGCGGCGGCGCAGAGCCGGTCGAGGTCGTAGTCGGCCAGCGGTGCCGCTGCGACCCCGATGCTCGCGGAGAGACGGATGGGGACGGACCGCTGATCGGTGATCGCGCCGATCTTCTCGAGCAGCCGGGAGAGGTAGCCCCGCACGGCCGTGTCGGGGCGCGGCAGGAGGACGAGGACCTGCGTCGGCGACACGACATGGACGTCGGCCTCGGGTGGCATGACGTCGCGGATGTCGCTCACGAAGCGCGCGGAGATGCGCTGGAAGGCCCGGCCGCTCGAGGCCTCGAGGAGCTCGGTCGGGTCGTCGAGGCGCACATCGATCAGCGACCACCAACGGTCGTCGGCTTTCTTCGCACGCGCCAGTCGGTCGTGCGCGATACGGAAGAAGTCGACCGTCCGCTGCTGCTCGGGCTTCTGCGCCCCGCGCCGCGCGAGATAGAGCAGTGTGACGAGCGCACAGATGAGGAAGAGCAGTGCCACGAGTTCGTTGAGATCGTAGAGATCCCTCATGTCGGATTCGGTCTGACCGACCGTGCCCTGTGCCAGGCGGATGATGCCGTCGATCGCCACGACGACGCCGAGCCCGACGAAGCCGAACGAGGCGACGAGCAGCGGAAGGGCCATCTCCCTCTCGGGGGCGCGGAGGCGCAGCAGCTCCCACACCGTCAGCCCGCAGGCGACGGCCCCCATGGCGAAGGCGACTCGGAACACCGGTCCGTAGGCGGGAGTCTCGGCAGTGAGGCCGAGCGCGATCGTGAAAGCGCTGAACGCGATGATGGTCGGGACGAGCATGACCGGCTCGCGTCCGCGACGGGCACGCAGACCCACCCACGCGTAGGCGGCGGCGCAGAGGATCGGGCCGTGAGCGGCACCGCGCAGCTGCTGCGACCCGAGTTCGTCGGCGGCGACGAGCAGGTAGCAGCTGAGCATCGCGAGGGCGAAACCCGCCGACCAGATGGATGCCGCGCGACCGGGGAACGGCAGGAAGCCGAGGCCGATCATCATGATCGTGCAGGTGGTGGCGATCGCGACGAGGACGATCGTCACATCGATGTGCGTCATTGCTCGTCCCCCTCTCCGCGGCCTGCGGCAGGCAGACGGACCGTGACGGTCGTCCCGTGTCCGAGGGCGCTCTCCACCGTGATGCTACCCCCGTGGCTCTCGACGATTTCGCGCGCGATCCCCATGCCGAGCCCCGTGCCCGGCACGCCGCCTTCCTGCGCGGCCTGCGCACGGAAGTACGGGGTGAACACCCGCTCGACGTCGTCGGGCGACATGCCGATGCCCTCATCGGCGACGGTCACCGCGCCCCAGCCGTCTTCGTCGACCGCGGCCACGACTCGAAGCGTTCCCCGATCGCTGTACTTGATCGCGTTGCTGATGATGTTGTCGATGACCTGGCGCAGGCGGAACTCGTCGCCGTCGACCTCGATCGGGCCGGCCACGACGGCGTCGATCGCCAGGGCGGAGGCGGATGCCGCCGGCTCGAATGCCTCGATCGACGCGGTGACCAGCCGGGTGAGATCGAAGCGCGCGGGGGGGTCCTCGGCATCCGTCGACTGAGCGAGCAGGCCCTGGATGAGGGTGAGCATGCGTTCGCTCGCGGATTCGATGACGTCGACGTGGTCGCGCTGCGCGGGTGTCAGGGGGGCGCCTTCGAGGAGGAGGTCGGCGTGGCCGAGGATCGCGGTCAGCGGGTTGCGCAGCTCGTGGGCGACGACCCGGGTGACGTGGGGGCGTTCGCGTTGGACGTCGGCGACCGCCGTGAGATCTTCGAGCTCGACGACGAACGTCTCTTCGCCCAGGGAGTTGGCGGCGGCAGGGCGGATGGACAAACCGAGCGCACGCCAGGTTCCGGTGCGGTCGAAGAGCCATATCCGCTCGTCCGCGACCGTCTCACCGCGACCGGCGCGGGCGACTGCTGTCTCCGCGGGGGCCAGGGCGCGGCCACGGTAGCCGGTGTACTCGACGGCGCCGCCGACGGGAAAACGCAGGTCCTGCGTGTCGAGAGAGTAGAGCCGCCGATAGGCCGCGTTCGCCGAAACGATCTCGCCGCCGCGGGCCACCCGGGCGAGCGCGACCGAGATGGAGTCGAAGACCGCGTTGACGCGCTGTTCGGCGGACTGGACGCGATCGACGGTGGTGGCCAGTCGGCGAGCTTGGTTGCGGGCCAGGTACCGGAAAGCTCGCGTGCGCTGGGCGCCGACGGAGATCGTGATGGCGAGGAATGCCAGGGCCAGCAGGATGATGAGCAGGTCGACGAGTACCGCGGCCGAGAAGTCCCAGTGGGACGGATCGGCAAGGTTCATGAGCGCCACAGCGGCCAGCGAGGCGGCTATCTCGACCGTGCCGTAATAGGTCGCGATCCACGCGATCGGGAACACCCACAGGTAGCCGAGGCTGGGCTGGCTGAGCGTCAGGAACCCGATGGCGACGATGTCGACCACGGGCAGCACGAAGGCGGAGTGCTTCGGCGTGCGCGCCCACGGAACGACGAGGGTCGCGATCGAGGCGACGATGATGACGAGGATGCCGAAGAGGAATCCCGGCGTTGCGAGAAGACTGACATCGAGGACGCCGACGGCGACCGTGATGACGACGACGCTGAAGGTGAAGATCAGCTGCCACTGCCACACCGAACGCACACGGGTGCCGATCAGTTGACTGTCGGCCCAGCGGCTTTCGATCATCGGCATAAGGGCTCCGCCGCCAGTGTGGCACGGATCGCGCACCCGCGTCAGAAAGCGGTGTCTCCCGGAGCGAGCGCGGCACGCGCCGTCTTGACGAGGATGACGAAATCGCCGACGAGGGTCCAGTTCTCGACGTACGACAGGTCGAGGCGCACCGATTCCTCCCACGACAGCGACGACCGGCCGCTGACCTGCCACAGGCCCGTGATCCCGGGCTTCACGAGGAAGCGGCGGTGGACGTGGTCGGCGTAGAGCTCGACCTCGCGGGGGAGGGGCGGGCGCGGCCCGACGAGCGACATCGACCCGCCGATCACGTTGAACAGCTGGGGGAGCTCGTCGAGGCTGAGCCGCCGCATGATGCGCCCGATGGGGGTGACCCGCGGATCGTGCTTCATCTTGAAGAGGACCGCATTGCCGGCATCCCGGTCCTGCTCCATCAGTGCGGCGAGCCGGTCTTCGGCGTCGGTCACCATCGAGCGGAACTTCAGCATCGTGAACTCGCGACCGCCGTGGCCGACGCGCGTCTGTCGGAACAGCACGGGGCCCGGGCTCGAGAGCCGGATCGAGATGGCGAGGAAGGCGAGGAGCGGGCTGATGACGGCGACGCCGATCGAGGCGGCGCTGACGTCCATGACGCGCTTCAGGACGCGCTGGCCGCCGCTGAAGCGCGGCGTCTCGACGTGGAGCAGGGGCAGGCCGGCGACGGGCCGGCTGCTGATGCGGGGGCCGGCGATGTCGGCGATGCCGGGCGCGATGACGAGGTGCTGACGCCCCGCTTCGAGGCCCCAGGAGATCTCCTTCACCTTGTCGGCGGGCAGCTCGTCGGTGCTCGTGATGACGACGGTGTCGGCAGAGGTCGCCGCCATCGCGTCGCCGAGCGCCGAGATCGATCCGATGATCGGGATGTCGGTGCCCTCGATCGTGTCGGCGACGGCGCCGCCGGGCACGCAGGCGCCGACGACGTAGTAGCCGGCGCTCGGCGTCCGCAGCAGCTCGTTGGCGATGTCGATGACAGAGCGCCGCGACCCCACGAGGAGCACGCGGGCCGAGAACGCGCCGCTGCGCCGCTGGGCGATGAGCCACTGGCGCCAGAGCCAGCGTTCGAACAGCAGGATGAGGATGCCGAGGGGCAGGCTGATCAGCAGGAAGCCCCGGGCGACCTCGGTCTGGGTGAGGAACGCGACGATCGCGATGACGCCGAAGAGCGTGACGCTGGACCGGGCGATGCGGGCGTACTCGGCCGAGCCGGCACCGATGACCCGGTGGTCGCGGGTGTCGGCGAGGCTGAGGGTGAGCATCCACAGGAGGATGAGGGCGGTCGAGAACCCCCAGTACGAGACCTCGCCGGCCACGCGTCCCGCTTGGATCGCGAGGTCGGCCGCGCCGAGGCCGAACCAGGCGAGCTGCGTGCCGTAGACGACCCAGATGAGGACGAGCAGGTCGCTGATCCACAGCCGCCGCGCGTAGGTGCGGCGCCACCGTTTGACGGGTTCGTCGTGACGCGCGCCCGTCGCCTTCTCGTCACTGCCCGTAGATTTCGATGTCACCGTGATCGCCATCGTTTCGCCACTCCCCGCGAGACGTGAAACTCCCCGTGCGTGGAAGCTACCAGCAGCGTGTGACGTCCGTGTGTCCAACCCGTCATGCAACGCCACCGTCCGTCAGCGCCGGCAGGCGGAGCGCCGCCGAGACGCCGTGGCCCACGTCGGACGAGAGGGTGACGTCACCGCCGTTGCGGCGGGCGAGGTCGCGGGCGCTGCCGAGACCGAGGCCCAGTCCGCCCGCCCCGCGACCCTCGGCCTCGGGGCCGCGGTAGAACCGGTCGAAGGCGTGCTGCAGAGTCGTGGGCGACATCCCGGGGCCGTCGTCGGTGACGGTGATCCACACGTCGCCGTCGATGCGTGAGGCGGTGACGGCGATGGTGCCGTTCTCGGCGAAGGTGACGGCGTTCGAGACGAGGTAGGTCAGCGCGCGTTCGACGTCGATGGGGGCCGCGCGGGCGACGAGGCCGCTGGCCACCGTGACGATGGACGCGTGGCGGGCGGCGGCATCCGTCGCGAAGGCGGCCCTCACCCGCTCCATGAGGGGGTCGACGGCGACCGCGTCGGAGGTGCTCGCCTCCCGCGACTCGATGAGGCCGTCGACGAGCGTCGTCAGGCGGTCTGCACCGCGGCGGACCTTTGCGATCCACCCGCGCTGCTGGTCGTCGATGTCGGTGTCGAGCAGCAGGTCGGTGTAGCCGACGATGTTCGTGAGCGGCGTCCGCAGCTCGTGGCTGGTGGTGGTCGCGAAGTCCTCGCGCTGGCGCTGCAGTTCGAGCTGTGCGGCGAGGGCGGCGACGCGGGCGCGCTCGGCTTGGGCCACGTCTTCGGCAGCCTGCAGGGCGAGGGCCGCGTTCGCGCGGCTCTCGTAGCGCGCGACGGAGACGAGCAGCGTGAACACGCCCACCGTGCTCATGAAGATGACGAGGTCGACCGGCGCGATTCGGGACGCGGCGAGGTCGAAGCCGAACGAGCCGCCGGCGGTGAGGGCGAGCAGCAGCGCGGCGATGGAGATGATGAGCGATTGCAGGATCGCGGTGCGCAGGGGGAAGCGCAGGCACCCCGCAGCGAGGACGGCGAACACGAGGAAGCTCAGGTTGGTCGCTCCGCCGGGCCCGAAGGTCAGGAGCAGCGTGGGCACGGTCACGGCGGCGTGCACGGCGAGCTCACCGGCCTGCGGGGTGCGGGTTTCCCTGGGCGGGACGATCGCCAGTGCGCCGATCAGCATCGTTGCGGAGCTGTGCGAGGCGAAGCCGACGATGGCGACGGGGAGGAACGACGAGCCGACCAGCAGGACGCCGGCCGTGGCGATCGTCAGGCCCAGCACCGCCGCTCCGGCGAGGGATGCCGCGACGAACCGCACCGCACGCGTGAGGGTCGTGAGGCGGAAGCCGTCGTCGTGGCGTCCGAGCACCGAGAGGAGGACGGCGATCTCGATCGTGTTGCAGAACCCGTACAGCAACGCCACCGACCAAGGCCTGCCGACCAGGGCGTTGCTCGCCGAGGTGGCGACGAAGGTGGCGAGCAGGGCCCACCGCCGCTCGCCGGGCTTGGCTCGGAGCGCGAACCACGCGGAGGCGCCCGCGGCGGGCCACCACCAGGCGATCGGGAGGCCTGGCGCCTGCAGGGTCAGGCCGACCATGCCCAGCGCGATGATGACGACGGGGGTGGCGATCCAGAACCACCAGCGCCGCGACCGGGACGACGCCGGGGAAGGCGCCTTCCCCGCTGCGGTCGGAGTCGTCACGCGTACACCGTACAGCGCGTGTGTGTCGCGTATAGTCTCACGGAACAGTCGGTGTCTCGATCGACTAGCGAAAACAAGGTGGGTGCTCGGTGTCACGAGTCCTTGTGGTGGAAGACGACGTGGACGTCGCCTCACTCCTGACCCACGTCCTCGCCTCCGTCGGGCACGACGTCGAGGTGGCCCACGACGGCGGCGCCGGCCTCGAGTTGGCCTACGAGAAGCATCCCGACATGGTGATCCTCGACTGGATGATGCCCATCAAGACGGGCATCGAAGTGTGCTCGACGCTGCGGTCCGACCCGGAGTTCTCGTCGACGCGCATCATGATGCTGACGGCGCGTTCCTCGCCGCAGGATGTCGCCCAGGCGCAGGCTGCCGGTGTCGACGACTACGTCGTGAAGCCGTTCACGCCGCGTCAGCTGCGCGAGCGCGTGGCCACGCTGCTCCAGGCCGGCTGACTCATCCGGCCTGCGCGACCGGGACGGCGAACTCGCCTTCGAGGACGACCCGGTCACCTCTCTGCCGCAGGGTGGTCCGCGCCCCTCGCGTGCCGATGCCCGTCACGTGCTCTCCGCCGGGCGCGCCGGTGAGGCGAAGGATGCCGGGGCTGCCGACGCGCACGCTGAGCTGATCGTCGACGCGCTCGATCGCGACCTCGGCCCACCGGGCGCCGGAGTGCTTGACCGCGTTCACGAGTCCCTCGTTGACGAGGCTGGTGACCGCCTCGCCGACGATCGCGTCGTCGAGGCTCGCGCGGGCGTCGTCGTGGATCGCGAGTGAGACGTCCATCACGACCGACCACGCGCGCACCAGGTCGTGGATGTCCTCGGCGTCGACTGCGGCCGGGGCATCCGCGGTGCTCACCTGGTCGAAGATCTCGTCGGTCTGCGCCCGGAAGGTGGCGAGCATTTGCTCGTCGGCGGGGTTCTCGTCGACGTGCGCGGCGAGGATCACGCACCGCCCCTGCAAGCGGCCGTGCAGCAGGTCGGTGGCGCGGCGCAGGGGGAGCTGCGCGGCATCCACCTCAGCGGCGAGGGTGCGCGCCGAGTCGAGCAGCACGGTCGTGGCGCGCTCCTCCTCGGCGCGGGCGCGGCGGTACGCGTCGACGGAGATGCTGATGATGACGGCGACGAGGGGGACCGCGACGAGAGGCACGAGCCCGAGTGAACCGACGCTCGGGATGAGGGCGAACGAGAGCGCCATCACGCCGACGCCCACGGCCAGCCAGGTGGCGACGAAGACGGCGCCGCGCAGGCGTGGACGCAGCCGGCGGGTGGATCGGATGATCGCCGAGGCGACGAGGTCGAGCGCCGCGCACACGAGGATCGCGGTGAGGGCGACCGACGGTCCGCCGTGGGCGAGGCCGAACGGGAGCGTCGCGCCGACGTACGTGAGGCCCACTGTCAGCAGGGGGGTCCTGCCGAGTCGTCCGACGAGCGGGACGCGCTGGGCCTCGCCGACGCTGACGTCAGCGGGCGAGCGGGGCGTGGGGGCGGTGCGCACGGCGTCGAGCGCGTGCGACGCGGCCCGCACCCGGTCGGAGTACTCCCGGACCGCGTCGTAGGTCACCGGACGGCCCAGCAGATCGTCGCGCGATGCGCGCAGCTCGGCGACGAGACGGTCGCGCTCGGCGTCGCCGTCGGTACGTAGCCGATTCACCTCGGCGATGGCGGCGCGCATCTGGGCGCCGGCGAGCTGTAGGCGGGTCGTCGTCGCCCGCAGCCGACGCTGGTAGGTGATGGCCACCGCGCACGCCGTGAACAGGGCGACGCACGTGACGAGGTTGGTGGTGATGCGGTTCGGCCAATTGCCGCCGGTGGAGGTGCCGAAGACGAGGGTGCTGATGCCGTCGTTGACGAAGGGCCGGATGCCGGAGATCAGGACGATCGCTCCGATGATCGCCCATGCCCTCGCCGCCGGCCGCTCGAGGCGCCGCTCGGCCCAGGTCGCCGCGAAGCCGATCGCGATGAGCGGAGGCGAGCCGAGCGCCGCCACGGCGACGCCGCGGAGATAGCCGAGGAACGAGGGGTCGCCGACGCTGGGCACGCTCAGGAGGACTCCGACGGCGAGGGCGAGGATCAGCGACCAGCGGCTGAAGTACTCACCGCTGACGAACGTCGCGCCCAGCGTCCGCCAGACGCGTCGTACTCTTCCCATCAGCGTGTCGTGCTGAGGAGCTGATCTCCCACCCACACCCGCACGGTATCGCTCGTGAGGGCCAGGGCGACAGGTCCGGTGGCGTCGGTGGTGAGGCAGTCGATGGGTGCACTCTCGGGGGCGAGCGTCGCGACCTGGATGCCGTCGCAGTCGGGGCTCGTGGTGGCGCCGACGATGTCGCCGTCGAGCACATCGACGGCGACCACACCGGTGCCGATCTCGGTGGTCTCGCCATCGGCCACGGCGTAGGCCGTGCCGTCGCAGATGAACGCCGCGGTGCCACTCGAGGTGCGAAGGCCCCACGGCTGCGCGCACGGGGCGTCGACGGTGGTGCCATCGATGACCAGGCTGTCGCCGGTGATGTAGGCGGATGCCGGCAGCAGGTCGTCGTACGGCGACCAGAACGTGCCTTCGGTGAACGTGCGCAGAGCCTGGGTCTCGCAGTCGTCGCCGAGGTCGGCGACGAGGTCGGCCTGGGTTTCGGCGAACGGCGTCAGGGCGCGGATCTGCGTGATGTCGCGGTAGGTGGGGGTGACGTCGACCCAGGTGTCACCGTCGTCATCCGATCGTTCGACGACGGGTGCGGGGCCGTCGCACCGGCCCGCGGTGGCGCGCCACATCATGTCGGCGTCGACGGCGAGGAATCGTTCATCGGCGTCGGGCGGTGCGATCGCGGCGGCGCTCGCCGAGGGCGACGGTGAGGGCGCCGGGGGAGCGAGGCCCACGGTGGGCGCCGGACGGGTCGCCGGGTCGACGCCGTCGCCCTGGCCGCGCTGCAGGGCCAGCACGACGAGGGCGCCGACGGCGACCGTCAGCGCGACGACGAGCAGCGCGACGACGACCGAGGGCAGCCCGCGTCGAACGGGCGAGCGGCGTGCCATGACTCAGCGGGCGGCGGCGTCGCCGGCATCCCGCGCGCCGCGACGCGAGTCGACGCCGATCTCGCCGAAGGCGGGCGCCGTGTCGGGGACGACGGCGACGGGCGTCTTGCGCTTGCGGCCACGGGCGGCCTTCGGCTGCTCCTGCGTGTAGCCGTAGGCACCGTACCCGTACCCATAGCCGTACCCGCTGTAGTACGAGTCGGGTCCGCGGGTGGGCACCATCGACATGACGAAGCCGGCGACCTTCGCGCCCACCGTGTGCAGGGCCTCGACGGCGCCTTCGAGCTGGTGGCGGGTGACCTTGCCGGCCGAGGCGACGAGGATGGCGCCGCTCGTGCCGCGCGCGAGGATCGCCGCGTCGGTGACGGGCAGCAGGGGCGGGGCGTCGCAGAGGACGACGTCGAAATCGCGTTCGAGCACGTCGAGCAGGGTCGCCATCTGCTTCGATCCGAGCAGCTCGCTCGGGTTGGGCGGGATCTTGCCGGCGGGCAAGACGAACAGGCTGCGCCCGCCCCACGGCAGCATGACGTCGCCGACGCGGGTGCGGCCGATGAGGACATCGGTCAGGCCGACGCCGCCCTCGATGCCGAGGTACTCGGCGACCTTGGGCTTGCGCAGGTCGGTGTCGAGCAGCGCGACCTTCTTGCCGGCGTCGGCGAGGGCGATCGCGAGGTTGATGGTCGTCGTCGACTTGCCTTCGCTCGGCACCGAGCTCGTGATGACGAAGCTCGCGCGGCCGCCCATGTCGAGGAACTGCAGGTTCGTGCGGAGGGCGCGGAACGACTCGGCGCGCGGGCTGAGCGGATCGGCGTGCACGATCAGCGGACGTTCCTTGGCCTTCGAGTCGAACGCGATCGCGCCGAGCGAGGGAGCGGACGTGATGGCCTCGGCATCCCGCGGGGTACGGACCTTGTTGTCGAGCACGGTGCGCAGGACCGCGATACCGATGCCCAGGGCCAGGCCGACGAGCAGACCCAGCGCGAGGTTGAGCGGCACGTTGGGGCTCGCCGGCGAGAGGGCGGGCTGCGCGTCGCTGACGCGGGTGAGCCGGATGGGGCTGCCGCCTTCTTCGATCTGCGGCTCGATCTCGGGGACGACGGTCGACAGGCTCGCCGCGACCTGATTGGCGAGGTTCGCCGCAACGACCGGATCGGGGTCGGATGCCGTGATCGTGATGATCGTGGTGTTGAGCGCCGACGACGCGGTGACCTGCTGAGCGAGGCTCTGCGCGGTGACGCCCAGGTCGAGCTCGGCGATCACCGGGTTGAGCACGATCGGGGTCGTCACGAGCCCGACGTACGTGTTGATACGCGTCTGGGCGAAGTTCGCACCTTGCTGGATGTCGGATGCCGTGCCGCCGGTCTGCGTCGAGACGGCGACGCTGCTCGACGACTCGTACACCGGGGTGCGCGTGAGTGAGTAGGCGGCTGCAGCGCCCAGACCGACCAGCGTCAGCACGACGATGACGAGCCAGTTCTTGCGGAGGACGCGGATGTAGTCGCTGAGCTCCATGGTGCCTCTCGTGCCTACGCCCGGCGGACGTGCGAACAATGCGGCTCAGTCTGCCACAGGGCTGTGTCGGGCAGATGACACGCGGGGATCGTGCCGCGATCGGAGTGCGCGGGTCGGCTAGTCAGGCCTCGTAGTCGCCGATCCACCAATCGGAGATCGCCGCCATCTCGGCCGCGACGGTCTGGTGTCGGGGATGCGCGCGGAACGCGGCGAAGGTCTCGGCGCTCTCGAACGTCGCTTCTTCGACGACGATGCGGCCCTTGCGTTCGTCGAGCGACCGGGAGATACGCCAGTCGACGATGCCGGGCAGGTCGGCGAGGGTGCCCAGCCGGTCGATCGCACCGGCGACGTCGTGCTCTTCGACGTGGTCGTAGATGCGAAAGAGCACGACGTGGCGGTACGCCATCGGGTTACTCGCGGATCGTGTCGACGTGGTCGCGGTACCAGGCGACAGTGCGCTCGAGGCCCTCCTGCAGGCTGATCTTCGCGGTCCAGCCGGCGTCGGCGAGCTTCGAGACGTCGAGGAGCTTCTGCGGGGTGCCGTCGGGCTTGGTGGTGTCCCATTCGGTGTCGCCGGTGAAGCCCGTGACGTCGGCGATGGTCTCGGCGATCTCGCGGATGGTGACGTCGCTGCCGGTGCCGACGTTGACCTGGTCGGGGCCGTCGTAGTGCTCCATGAGGTGCAGGACGGCGTCGGCCATGTCGTCGGAGTGCAGGAATTCGCGGCGGGGCGTGCCGGTGCCCCAGTTGGTCACGGCGTCGGCGCCGGTCTTGGCGGCGTCGTCGTAGCGGCGGATGAGGGCGGGCAGCACGTGCGAGCCCTTCGGTGAGAAGTTGTCGTTCGGCCCGTAGAGGTTGGTCGGCATCGCGCTGATCCACGGAAGCCCGTACTGGCGGCGCACGGCCTGGGTGTGGAGGATGCCGGCGATCTTGGCGATCGCGTACGCGTCGTTCGTGGGCTCGAGGTGCCCGGTGAGCAGCGAGTCCTCCCGGATGGGCTGCTCGGCGAACTTCGGGTAGATGCAGGACGATCCGAGGAACGCGACGCGCTCGACATCCTGGGCGAGCGCCGCGTCGAGCACGTTGGTCTGGATCCGCATGTTGTCGGAGAGGAAGTCGACCGGGTAGGTGCTGTTGGCGAGGATGCCGCCCACCTTCGCCGCCGCGAGGACGATGTAGCTGGGCTTGATCTCGGCCATGTAGGCGAACACGTCGTCGCGGTTCTTGAGGTCGAGCTCGGCGGAGGTCTTGCCGACGACGTGGGTGAAACCTTCGGCTTCGAGCTTGCGGACGATCGCGGAGCCGACGAGGCCCCGGTGGCCGGCGACGTAGAACGTCGCGTCCCGGTCGAGCGCGCCGGGTGTGTAGGTGACGCCGTCGACCGCGCCGGTCACGCGGTGCCCCACGAGGCGAGCTTGACGGTGTCGATCCATTCCGGACCCTTTTCAAGTGCTTCCACGTCGGCGTCAACCATGAGGGTCGCGAGTTCCTTCCCGTGGATGGTGGGAACCCAGCCGAGCTTGTCGGCGGCCTTCGACGGGTCGCCGATGAGCGCGTCGACCTCGGTGGGTCGCAGGTAGCGCTCGTCGAACTTCACGAACTCCTGCCAGTCGAGCCCGACGTGACCGAACGACGTCTCGAGGAAGTCCTTGATCGTGTAACCGACCCCCGTGCCGAGGACGAAGTCCTCGGGCTCGTCGGCCTGCAGCATCCGCCACATGCCTTCGACGTACTCGGCGGCGTAGCCCCAATCGCGGATGGATTCGAGGTTGCCGAGGTAGAGGTCCTTCTGCACGCCGGCCTTGATGCGGGCGACGGCGCGGGTGATCTTGCGGGTGACGAACGTCTCGCCGCGGCGGGGCGACTCGTGATTGAAGAGGATGCCGTTGACGGCGAACATGTCGTACGCCTCGCGGTAGTTCTTCACGATCCAGTACGAGTAGAGCTTCGCGACGCCGTAGGGCGACCGCGGGTAGAAGGGGGTGTCCTCGCCCTGGGGCGGGGGAGTGGCACCGAAGAGCTCCGACGTGGATGCCTGGTAGAACCGCGTCTTGATGCCCGAGAGGCGGACGGCTTCGAGCAAGCGGATCGTGCCGGTGCCT
The DNA here is from genome assembly GCF_040676205.1 of Microbacterium sp. LMI1x-1-1.1. Lineage (NCBI taxonomy): Bacteria > Bacillati > Actinomycetota > Actinomycetes > Micrococcales > Microbacteriaceae > Microbacterium > Microbacterium sp. LMI1x-1-1.1. Next base: position 50,637 of record NZ_JBEGHM010000001.1, on the reverse strand, counting down.
GTGGTGTCGGCGGTGTGCTCGGGCTCGTCGAACGAGACGCGCACGTGCGACTGGGCGGCGAGGTTGTAGACCTCGTCGGGGTTGATCTCGCTCATGAGGGTGACCATGCGGGCACCGTCGCTGAGGTCGCCGTAGTGCAGGAAGAGCTTGGCGCTCGGGTCGTGCGGGTCGACGTACAGGTGGTTGATGCGGTGCGTGTTGAAGGTCGACGCGCGACGGATGAGTCCGTGCACCTCGTAGCCCTTCCGCAGCAGCAGTTCGGCGAGGTAGGAGCCGTCCTGTCCGGTGATGCCGGTGATGAGAGCGCGCTTGGTCACGATGTGGTTCCCCCTGGGCTGAACGAGGCCGTCAGCTCGTCGATACGGCCGAACGCGGAGGCCGCGCACGGTCTCCATCGATGAGCGTTTGGAGAAGAGTAGCGAACGACTCGATCGCGAATGTTTCGTCGAGGACCGTCTCGCGGTAACGCTTGCCGCTCTGACCGAGATGCTCGGCGCGCTCGTGGTCGCGGCCGAGCTCGAGGCTCGCGTCGAGAAGGGACTGCGGGCTGGCCGCCGGGACGACGACGCCGGCTCCCGCCGCGCGGATCTCGTCGGCGGTGATGCCGTTCTTGTCGGTCGCGGCGATGACGGGGCGGCCGCTGGAGAAATAGGACGTCAGCTTGCTGGGGACGGCCATCTCGCTGACGCCGGGGTACTCGTTGACGAGCAGGATGTCGGCCGCGGCGAGGGCGGCCGAGAACTCGGCATCCGGAAGCGGGTCGAGGAACTGCACGGTCGGCACGCCTTCGGCGAGGGCCTTGAGGCGGTCGCGCTCGCCGCCGCCGCCCATGAGCACGAAGCGGATGGGGGCGCCCTGCGCCTCGGCGAGCCGGGCGGCGTCGATGACGTTGCCGAGGCCCTGTTTGATGCCCATGTTGCCGGCGTGGAGCACGACGACCTCATCGCCCCAGCCGCGCGCGGCGCGCGCGACGCTGCGATCGACGGGGGCGGTGGGGGCGAGGTGGGTCCAGTTGCGGACGACGTGGATGCGTTCAGGCGGAATGCCGTAGTCGTCGGCGACGCGGGCAGCGAAACGGTCGTGGATGACGACGACCCGATCGGCGGTGGCGAGCAGCCACTTCTCGGTCACCTTGATGACCTTGCTGCTGAGGCCGCCGTCCTGGCCGGTCTCGCGCAGGCCAAGCCAATAGAGGTCCTGCACCCAGACGACGACAGGTGTCTTCTTGCGGAAGAGCCGCAGCCGGAACGCGGCGAGGGCCGAAGAGAAGAGGGCGGGCGAGACGAGCACGGCGGCGTCGCGACCACCCAGAGGTGCGAAGAGCAGACGCAGTCCGAAGCTGAGCTCGGAGAGCAACCGACGGATGCCGCTCGGCTTCGACGGCACGTAGTGGCGAACCCGCAGGGCGTCGACGCCGTCGAGATGTTCCCTCCGTGACCACTGCCCGTAACCTGCCGACACACGCCACTCCGGATAATGAGGATGCGTCGTGACCACGTGCGTCCGGTATCCCCGCCTCGACAAACCACGTGCCATGGCTCCGGTGTAGGGGGAGATGCCGGTCGGCTCGGGAGGGTAGTTCACTCCCAGTACAGTGACTGCGGGGGCGGGACGCGACATGTTCTCGACCCTAGCCGCGCGTCGGTTTCGGCCTGGTTTCGGAAGGTGGACGATGTCTGACATCCCGGTAATCGATCTCTCGAAGGCCCCTGGTGAGCGTGCGGCGTGGGATCGGCCGGCGTGGGTCGTCTACCTCTGGGCCGTATGCGAACTGCTGTTCGTCACGAATCCGTGGCAGATCAGTTCAGGGCTGCGTGTGCGGGTCCTTCGGGCCTTCGGAGCACAGATTGGGCGAGGCGTCGTTTTTCGGCCTCGGACCCGCGTGAAGTTCCCGTGGAAGCTGAGCATCGGCGATCGCTCGTGGATCGGTGAGGGCGTGTGGTTCCACAATCAGGATCAGGTCGACGTCGGGTCAGATGCCGTCATATCGCAGGATGCATTCGTCACAACTGGCAGCCACAGGCACCGGTCGGACATGGCTCTCGTGACTAAGCCCGTGGCGATTGGTGACGGTGCGTGGGTAACGAGTCGATGTGTGGTCCTGGGCGGGTCGAGGATCGGACGATCGGCTTTGATCCGGCCTCTCACGCTGGTGGACGGTGTCTCTGTGCCGCCAGGGGAGATCTGGGGCGGGAGCCCCATCGAGAAGTGCGGGACGCGCTTCGGGAACGGCGGCAACGTATGAAGAAGATCGACTTCCTCTCGGTGATCGTGCTGACGAAAAACGAGGAGGCTGGAATCGGCAACACTCTCGACAGGCTCCGAGCCTTCGACGAGGTGGTGATCGTCGATTCCGATAGCGAAGACCGAACCGTAGACATCGCAGAGTCCGCCGGTGCACGGGTCGTCCAGTTCCGCTGGGACGGGACATACCCGAAAAAGAAGCAGTGGGCGCTCGAGAACGCTGGCGTGCGAAATGATTGGGTCTTGCTCCTCGATGCCGATGAGTACCCGTCCGATGCGTTGATCGAAGAACTATCTGGCATGCAGGCTGTCCTCAGCAGCACTGTTTACTCAGCGTTCGATATTCACCTTTCATATCGCTTCGCGGGCAGGATTCTTCGCCACGGTCACGTCGTCACCAAGCGTTCACTGCTGCATAAAGACTTTGCGCGTTTCCCCGTGATTGATGACTTGAATGCTCCCGGCATTCGCGAGGTGGAAGGGCACTATCAGCCAGTCGCCGACCGCCGCATTGGTCAGCTGAAGGCTCGCCTGGTCCACGACGACCGTGATCCGGTGTCGAGTTGGTTCGCCAGGCACAATCGATATTCAGATTGGGAGGCGCACCTTTCACAGAACCGAAAGCTCCGCACAGAGATCGCAAGCAAGCGAACAGCAAAGGGGCGCTTATTTGACGCGGTGCCATTCAAGCCCGCGCTTTTCTTTATTTACGCGTACGTGGTCCGGATGGGCTTCCGCGACGGGCGGGCGGGATTCGATTATGCGGTGGCGCTGTCGATGTACTACTGGCAGATCGGAGTGAAGAGTCGGGAACTTGCTGCGGCGCAGAGTCAGCGAATCCGCGTAACACAGTTGGCTAACACTCTGGATCGAGGCGACGGCGGTCCTGCGCATCACGCATTGGAAGTGAACATTGCACTCAATGCCGACGGGGTTGCGACGCAGTTGTTGGTGCGTCGGGCGTCGGGTGGCCTTTCTACGTTTGACGATGCGGTGGCGGCGAACCGCGCGCCAAAATATAAGCCCCTCGGGATCCTTTCGATCGCTGGCATTCGAACGGCTATCGCCTCGGATGTTTGGATCATCCACGGTTACTACCTTCCGTGGGTTCCGATCGTGGTTTTGACCGGCCGCTTCCTTCGTAAGGGCATCCTGCTCATGCCTCACGGATCACTAACCAGCTATCAAGAGCAGCAGTCGCGTTTCCAAAAGAAGGTCTTCAATAAGCTGTTTGGGCGGCTGATCAATCGATCGGTCAAGTTTGTTGTCGCCACCCCTTCAGAGATGGCGGAAGCGGAGGGCCCCTCGCGAGAGATCGCTGTGGTGGGTGCTGGCGTGGAAGTGCCCGACCGTCTAGGGGACCGGGATGAAAGCGCATGGAGGTTGCTCACTCTGTCTCGAATCGCGTCAAAAAAGCGGATCGATCGTGCCATCGACGTTCATGCCGAGCTCGTTCGAAGGGGGCGTCCGGTGCGTCTGACCATCGCGGGAGATGGTGGCTCCGACATCGTCCACGCGTTGCGAGAGAGGGTGAAGTCCTTGGGGGTCGCCTCCAGCGTGCAATTCGCAGGTCCCGTGTATGGCGCGGCCAAGACTGATCTTCTCCTCAACACGCATGTTCTCCTCGCTCCCAGCGAGGACGAAAACTTCGGGTTCGGCCCGGTCGAAGCCCTCGCCCACGGTGTCCCGATCGTCGTGACTGACCAGGTCGCCTCAGTCGCATCCATTTCCTTGCCAGCTGGCTACGCCGCGTCTTTTGACGTGCAAGCGGCGGCCGACGCTGTTGAGAAACTCATGCAGGACCACGACGTAAGCTCGGCTGCGGCCCGGTCATTTGTTCGCGAGCGATTCTCGTGGAATTCGGTTGCGCGGAAGTGGACTGAACAGATCGACCTGGTTTCATGAGGATCGGCCTGGTCGTATCGACCTTCTCCGACAATTCGGTTGGGAGAGCATTCGCGCTGTGGCTTATCGCGGAGCGGCTCGGCTGGGACAGCCAAGTGATCTCCACCCGTGGTGGAGATATCTGGCGTCCGTTGCGGCACTCCCCATTCGCGGAGGCGTGTGTTCTCGCGGACGGTCTCGAAGGCAGGCCGACGTTGGCGGATGTAGCTGAGTCGCGTGATCTGTTGGTGGCGGTGAAGCCTCTGCCTGCCTCTTTCGGCGAAGTCCTCAAGTTGCACAAGCGAACGAACGCCCGGGTTCTGCTCGATATTGACGATCCGGATCTAGAGGCATGGATGTCCGTGCACAGCCGCTCGAGGCAGTTGGCGAAGGCTACTTTCAGGCCGCGTAATTACTGGCGGGCCTGGAAGTTGCGCCGTGCGTCGCGATCGTTCCCGAAGATCGTCAGTAACCCTGAGTTGCAGCGCCTACACGGTGGCACGATAGTTCCGCACGCGCGACTCGATTTCGGGGTGGGCGGCGCCCAGCGCGAAGCGCCTGTCCGTGTCGTCTTTGTCGGCACAGTTCGTGCTCATAAAGGGCTACCGCTGTTGCGAGCGGCCCTCTCTCGCGTGCAGGGTGAGGGGTTCGAACTGGTCATCACGGATGAGCCGCCGGAAGACGCCCAGCCGTGGGAGTCGTTCGTCGGAACGACAGATCTCGAAGCGGGACTTCGGCTAGTTCAAGGGGCCGACGTCGTTGTCATTCCAAGCACCGGTTCTGGAGGGATCTCGCGGCTACAACTTCCCGCGAAGCTCATGGACGCAATGGTCGCGGGTAGGGCAGTAGTGGCTGCGGACCTCCCACCCATTCGATGGGCGCTAGGTGGTTCAGGAGAACTTTTCCTGCCCGATGACGAAGACGCTCTGGTTGCAAGTCTCAGGTCGGTGCTGGAGAAAAGTCGTCGCAGTTCCATGGGTGAGATGGCTCGACAACGCGCACTCGCTGTCTTTGAAGTGTCTTCGGTGATGGATGACTTTAGACGAGCTTGCGAGGACGCTGTGGTGCGGGGGGCTAAGTAACTCTCGCGTGCACGGCACGAAAATCCAGGCGCGTGGTTCGCTGTTTCTAGTCCGCAAGACCCGTACACCGGGGTGGGACTGGTCGAATCAATTTCCTGTGCGGCGCGTGTGTGTTCGGAGAGTGATGAACTGAGTCAAAAGGACCGCCGATTCGGAAGTCAGTACTCCGATGAATGCACCATCTGTTCCGAACCACAATGTGAGTAGTGGGATGGTCAAGATGCCCGAAGCAGCGCCAAGCAGAGCGCTTGTCAGCAGTGCTCGGTCTCCCGAGATTACGACCAGGCCGAGACCACCGGTCGCTCGGCTTGTGCATACGACCAGAATGATCGCCCCGATCAGCAGAGCCTGAACAGCTGTGACGCCGACAACCCCCGAAAATATGATGCTCAACAGGAGTGGTGAGCACAGAGCGAATACGAGGCCAACGAGGCCGCCAACGGCCGCGTTTGCTCCGATAGCCAGCTTTGCGCGTCGCCAGCGTTCTGCTGTCTCGGGCGGAGAGTTGACCCACCTCTGACTAATGCTGGGCACCGGCGCGAGACCGGTAAGCGTCATCCGCATCAGTCGATCTCCTGCTGCGTACGCGGCTGCCGTGCCGACAGACGCGACCGCTGTCACGATCACGACGGGTGATTGGGTGTAGACGCTACTCGCTATGCGCGCCAGAGCGATTTTCCGTTGTCGCCGGATGGCGTGCAGGACCCTCCGATGGGTTACGCCTCGGAAGGAAGCTCGGCCCGCGCGAATCTGCGCCAACGTTAGGCATTGAGTAATGAGGGCGGGGGCGACGACGGCGATCAGAGGGTAAAAGATCAGTGGCTGAGAGGCGTAGATCATGACTGCGGCGGTGGCTGCGCCAAGAGCTCGCGGAACCATCTCGATCGTTATGAGGCTCCATGGTCGGCCGAGGCCTATATATAGCCAACTCGGACTTAGGCCGATGAGGCTGGTGCCGATGGCCGTCAGCAGGGCCGTGACTTGGTGCCCAGGCGCCAGGTAGTAAGCAAGCAATGCTGCGGGCGGTGTCGCAACCAGCGCCGCAGCCGATCTTGTCATTAGAGCGGTTGCCCACACCCGCGGGAGCGCGCTCGGCGACGCGCGGGCGGCTCGGGCGGGCCCATTCCAGCCCCAGCCGAGTTCGATCACGGTTGATGCAATGGCGCCGATGGCCAGACCGACCGCGACAGCCGACCAACCAGTAGCTCCGTACATCGCGGTGATTGCGGGAATCGCTAGGAGAGGAGTGACCACCGAGAATGCGGGCACGAGAACGAAGCCCATCACTGCTGAGATTCGCGACATCAACAGGCGCTCCCCTGATCCGAGCTTCTCGGCCACCACGATGTCGGCTGTGTTCTCAACCGTAGCGACGTCGTGAGGGGGATGCTGCTCGCGTATAGAGCTGGCGCCGTCTTCGTCGGGATCACGTCTTGCTCGACTTTCGGTCCGGCGCTGGGGTTACGCAAGCCAGCATCGCCGCCCGACTGCGACGAATTGAGGTGAGATGGGCACTTGAGCAGGTTCCGTAACGCGGCCATCAAATGAAGCCGGTTTCGGCGAGTGCGACTGTCCGTTCGGCCACTGCGATCGCCAGCCCTGGTTCAACAGACGCCTGCGACTCACTCACCCGCGGATCATATCCAGCGCGGAAGTCGGCTACGTAAACTACCGGACGCCGCCGAACCTGATTCCCGGTTCTGTGCGAGTCCGGTCGTGGTAGAGTCATTCTTCGGTGCCTGCGCCCTGCTGGCCTCGCACCGCGAACGTGAGCCCTCCACTGGCGTGTTCGACCGGCATCCCGAGCGAACCACCCCGGAGTGGGATTCACGAACTCCTCCGTTCGAATCTATGAAAGCAGCACTACTGTGACGCGCACTTACACGCCCAAGGCTGGTGAGATCACCCGCGAGTGGGTGGTCATCGACGCATCCGACGTCGTCCTCGGCCGCCTCGCCTCGCACGCTGCCACGCTCCTGCGCGGCAAGCACAAGCCCACGTTCGCGAACCACGTCGACACCGGCGACTTCGTGATCATCATCAACGCCGACAAGGTGGCCCTCACCGGCCAGAAGCTCGAGCAGAAGAAGGCCTACCGCCACTCGGGTTACCCGGGCGGCCTCAAGTCGGTCACCTACGCCGAGCTCCTCGAGAAGAACTCGGTTCGCGCTGTGGAGAAGGCCGTCCGCGGCATGCTCCCCAAGAACAGCCTGGGTCGTCAGCAGCTGACGAAGCTGAAGGTCTACCGCGGTGCTGAGCACCCCCACGCTGCCCAGCAGCCCACCACGTACACCTTCGACCAGGTCGCCCAGTAAGCGCCGCCGAGAAGAACAAGGATTATCTGATGGCGAAGATCGCTGACTCCCTCGACCAGACCCCCGAGAACTACTCGACCGAGACCCCGGCCGCCGCTGAGGCTGCCCCGGTCCGTCCCGTCCTCTCCGTCCCCGGTGCCGCTGTCGGCCGCCGCAAGCAGGCCATCGCCCGCGTGCGTCTGGTCCCCGGCTCGGGCACCATCACGGTGAACGGCCGCACGATCGAGGACTACTTCCCCAACAAGCTGCACCAGCAGCTGATCAACGACCCGTTCACGGTCCTCGGCCTCGCCGGCGGCTACGACGTGATCGCCCGCATCTCGGGTGGTGGCCCCTCGGGCCAGGCCGGCGCCCTGCGCCTCGGCATCGCCCGGTCGCTGAACCAGATCGACGAAGAGAACAACCGCCCGACCCTCAAGAAGGCCGGCTTCCTCTCCCGTGACGCTCGCGTCAAGGAGCGCAAGAAGGCTGGTCTCAAGAAGGCGCGTAAGGCTCCTCAGTACTCGAAGCGTTAATCCTTCGATGGCACTGTTCGGGACGGACGGTGTGCGGGGCCTCGCAAACGGCCCCCTCACCGCCGATCTCGCGCTCACCCTGGCCCAGGCGACTGCTGTCGTCCTGGGCCAGGGTCGTATCGCGAACGCACGCAAAGCCGCCGGCAAGCGCCTCACCGCTGTCGTCGCACGCGACCCCCGGGTCTCGGGCCACTTCCTGAGCGCGGCCGTCGCCGCAGGTCTCGCCTCGTCCGGCGTTGACGTCCTCGACGCCGGAGTCCTGCCGACCCCGGCGGCCGCCTTCCTCGTCGGTGACATCGACGCTGACTTCGGCGTCATGATCTCGGCCTCGCATAACCCGGCGCCCGACAACGGCATCAAGATCTTCGCGCGCGGCGGCGTGAAGCTGCCTGACGTTGTCGAGCAGCGCATCGAAGAAGCGATGACCGGCCCCAAGCTCGCCCCCACCGGGGGAGCGGTCGGCCGCATCAGCCGCTTCGCCGACGCCGAAGACCGCTACGTCGTGCACCTGCTCGCGTCGCTGCGCACCAGTCTGCGCGGCCTGCACGTCGTCCTCGACTGCGCGCACGGCGCCGCATCCGGTGTCTCGCCCGAGACCTTCCGCGATGCGGGAGCCAAGGTCACCGTCATCGGCGCAGACCCCAACGGCCTCAACATCAACGAAGGCCTCGGCTCCACCCACCTCGACGTCCTCGTCGCCGAAGTGCTCCGCACCGGCGCTGACCTCGGCATCGCGCACGACGGCGACGCCGACCGCTGCCTCGCCGTCGACGCCGACGGCCGCATCATCGACGGCGACCAGATCATGGCCATCCTCGCCGTGTCTATGAAGGAACGCGGACTGCTGCACGACAACACCCTCGTCGCGACGGTCATGAGCAACCTCGGGTTGCACCGCGCGATGGCGGCCAACGGCATCCACCTCGAAACCACCGCCGTCGGCGACCGTTACGTCCTCGAGCGCATGAACGAGGGGGGCTACTCGCTCGGCGGTGAGCAGAGCGGCCACGTCATCATGAGCGAGTACGCCACCACCGGTGACGGTGTGCTCACGGGACTGCACCTCGCTGCGGAGGTCGCGCGTCAGCGCAAGCCGTTGTCGGAGCTGGCCAAGGTCATGACCGTGTTCCCGCAGGTACTCATCAACGTCAAGGGCGTCGAGCGGTCGCGCTCGACCGATCCTGATGTGCTCGAGGCGGTCGCTGCCGCTGAGGCAGAGCTCGGGGACTCCGGCCGGGTGCTGTTGCGCCCGTCGGGCACCGAACCGCTCGTGCGCGTGATGGTCGAAGCTGCGTCCGAAGAGGACGCACAGCGGGTTGGGGAGCGGCTCGCCTCGGTCGTCCGAGGCTAGGCTCGGCCTGTACTTCTTGCCATTTTCGTCGTAGTTCGGACTCCAACAGGTAGCCCTTGGCGTCAGATACTTACGTCGTCATCACGCTCGACAAGACCCTCAGTGGGATCACCGCGAGCCCGGTCGCGGGCCCGTTAGTTTTGCCGTGTCGTCGGGATCAGTCGCGAGCTACCGTGCGAGACCTTGCGCCGATCGACGGGCCGGACCGGAACGAGCGGGGGAGCGGTGCGAAAGCTCCGGATCTACCGTCTGCTCACCAGCTGATCCCGCACTGGTGGAATGGCGTTGCGCCGCGCAAGCGGCCACGACTGTCAGGACTAGGTTCGCCGGAGCAACCTCGCCAATGTTGTACACGGCGCCCAGAAGGATCGTGGTTGGTACGAGAAGATAGGCGGCCCTGAGAGGCGTCTTCCTGATGATCGCTACCACAGCCCAGAGGATTATCACTACGCCGACGACGCCGAAGGACAGGTAGGTCGAGAGCAGCTGCGAGTCAGCGACGGTGCCAGCGACGTGGTCACGCCCGTATAGCGACAATGTGGCGTTCGATCCCATGCCGATGCCCAACCCGAAGAACCAGTCGTCTAGAGGTACTCCGCTGAGAATGAGGAGCCACTGGTCGAACCGGCCCTCACCTCGGATTTCTCGACCAGAGAAGCTCGCACTGGAGAGCACGTAGAGCGCGACGACGACGATCCCCGCTCCGAACGGAAGTAGCAGGGCGCGGTACGGGATGCGATAAGCCACCAGCGCACCGATGATCAGGAGGGTCCCCAGCGTCCCAGTCCTCGATCCCGTTATGAATGCGACGGCCAGGCAGAGCGTCATCCAGAGAGCCCACCGTTTGGGTCTTGCCACTGTGTAGAGGAGTGCGAACGCCACCATCGCGGCGGCCAGACTGTTCGGGGTCGGCATAGTGCCCCACGGTCGCGGCCCGAGGAACGTCGTTCCATAGAGCCCGGCTGCGGTCGCTACCTGGTAGGCAGCAAGCAGGGCTTCGACGACGATCAGAGGCTTCGCGTAGCGAGATATGCGCTGGAGCAGCGATGATGCGATGCCACCGTCGAGCCATCGCAAGGCGATGTAGAGCAGCGGGAAGACCAGGATCCGTACGCCGTAGGAGATGACCTCGAATGAGATTCCTGCGAGCGCGGACCGTACCAGAGCCACGAGGACGAGCACGCCAATGAAGACGGCCAGAGGGCTGAATTGCAACGCGCGTCTGCCAGCTCGTCGGCGTATGAGGATCATGTGATTGACAGCGACTGCCGCCAATACAAGTAGCGCGCCCTCGCGGACGTACTGTAGAGCGCCTACGTTCGCGAAGGTCTCAGGTGGCACGCTCCCGGCCTGCATCATGAACAGTGCCCGCGGGAGGCTGGTGACAAGGCCGAGAGTGACGATGAGAGTGGCTGCCACCGCATACCTGCGTGCGACAAGATCCGCCGCCGGACGCTTTGCGCGTCTCGCGCGTGGAAGTCCCGGCGTCATGAGACGGAGCCTACTACTGGCGTGTTTCGGTCGTGCGCCGACCGGACTAGTCGCGGGGCGCTGAGGGTAGGAGACGCGGCAGGAGCTTGTCAGCAACCCAGGCGAGCACGACTGTCAGGAGTGCCGCAAGGCTGAACGACCACCACGAAGAGTTCGCTCCGGTCTGCACGAGTAACGGGTAATGCATGACGTAGAGCCCGTAGGAAATCCCGGCGACCGAAGCAGCCGATCCCGCGACGCGCACGCTCATCGTGCCTAGCCATCTCCGTACTGGGGTGAACACCAGGATGAATAGCAGGAGCACGAACGCGCTGTGACGGAGGGGCAGCACCGGGAACACTCCGACTCCGTCGTAGTCGTAAAACAACACGCCGACTGCGGCGATGACGTTCAGCCCGACTAGGCCCGCCAACTCCGGGAAGGCCGCGCTGAGTCGTAGGCGGTCGTTTGTCCAGAGGTGCGCGAGCATTGCTCCTGCCCACCACATCAGGAAGTACGCGGCGACGAGGGAAAAGTGGTTCGGTGCTGCGAGGTACGACCCGTATGCGACGATCGCAACCGCGGGCACCACGATGCGAGCGGCGCGCTCGGACCGTCGCCACATGATCATCACGAGCGGGAACGCAGCGTAGAACGCGATCTCATACGAGAGGGACCAGAGCGGCGAGTTGCCGAGGTAGGGGTCGGTGATGACGCCCGGCTTCAGGAACGAGATGTCCTGCACTGCGAACAGAGTGCCGATCGCGCTCGTCAGGGTCGGGGTCGCGGTGATGAGGCCGACCGCCCAAAGCGCAGTCGAGACGAGCATCGCGAAGACCATGGGTGGGTAGATCCGCCGGAGCCGGCGGAGAAAGTAGCCGCCCGGCCGCACTGAGCGGTCGCGCTCATTCGCGAAGATCACGAAGCCACTCAGCAGGAAGAACACCAGAACGGCTTCCTGACCGAACGAGAACAGCACGCCGACTGGTCCGCCCACGTGAATCGCGTGGTGCAGCACTACGTACACCGCAGCAGCAGCGCGCGCAACGTCGAGCCCCGCGCGCACTCGTGGACTGAGCTTGCGCTCGCTAATGACCTGGACCCCCGCAACCATGGTCGGAGCATATCGGCGGGATGTTTCGGTCACGAATCGCGACCGCTTCAGGCCTCTACACACGAACGCACAAGTAGTAGGCCCGGATGACGACGCCGAGCGGCGATCGCGATAAATCATCCCGACGAAGCTTGTTCTCACGGCCAAGGCCTGTCCATCAGCGCCGTCGAGACTCGCGAACGCACGTAGCTACGCTCAGCCCGGACGACAGGTTCGTCTCTGCTGGCCGCAGCTCGCCGCAGTCGTTCGCCGCTGACCGGCATCCCTAGTTCCAGGTGTGCACCGGCTCGTTCGTGTGCATCGCCTGCTGGTACTCGAGCAGGGTGGCGCGCAACGCGTCGAAGCGTTCCATGCCTTCGCGGGCGCGCATCTTGCGGGCGAACCATTCCGCGCCGTTCGTCTTCGTCACGCACCGCTGTTCGATGATGCCGAGGTAGCGCTCGCGTTCCTCGTCGGAGACACCCCACGCCGCGAGACCTTCGTGTGCGAGCGGCAGCAGGGTGTCCCGCACCAGCTCGGTCGCCGGCACCCGGCCGACGCCCGGCCACGAGAGTCGAGCGTCGATGCCGAGGCGCGCGGCCGACTGGAAGTTGTCCCGCGCGGTGCCGAACGACATCTGCGACCACACCGGGCGGTCGCTCTCGGCCAGCGCACGCACGAGACCGAAGTAGAAGGCGGCGTTCGCCACGGTGTCGACGACCGTCGGGCCCGCGGCCAAGATGCGGTTCTCCACCCGCAGATGCGGCACCCCGTCGGCCACGTCGTACACGGGACGGTTCCAGCGGTACACCGTGCCGTTGTGCAGCTTCAGCTCGGCCAGCGACGGCACCCCGCCCGACTCGAGCACCTCGAGCGGATCCTCGTCGTCGATGATCGGCAGAAGGGCCGGAAAGTAGCGAACGTTCTCCTCGAAGAGGTCGAACACCGACGTGATCCACCTCTCGCCGAACCACACCCGCGGACGCACGCCCTGCGCCTTCAGCTCCTCGCTGCGGGTGTCGGTCGCCTGCTCGAACAGAGCGATGCGCGTCTCGCGCCACAACTCGCGCCCCAACAGGTACGGCGAGTTCGCCGCCAGCGCGAGCTGCGCGCCGGCGATCGCCTGCGACGCATTCCAATACGCGGCGAACTCCGCGGGCGCGGTCTGCACGTGGAACTGCGTACTCGTGCACGCCGCCTCGGGGACGATCGAATCCGCCGTCGTGTCCAGCTCCTCCTGACCCGCGATCGAGATGACGATGTCCTCACCGCGCGCGTCGAGCACCTGCTCGTTCAGCATGCTGTACCGGGGGTCGGCGCTCAGCGCACTGCGACTCAGGTGCCGATCGGTCAAGGTCGGCAGGATGCCGATCATCATCAGGTGTGCGCCCTGCTCCGACGCGCGCTCCTCGGCGTCGTTCAGCTGTTGCCGCATCCCGCTCTCGAACGTCGTGAGGCCGCCGCTGCGCAACCGCGCGGGCGGGACGTTGATCTCCACGTTGAACCGGCCGAGCTCGCTCACGAACGCCGGGTCCGGGATCGCCTTCAGTACCTGCTCGTTGCGCATCGCCGGGTCGCCGACCTCGTCGACGAGGTTCAGTTCGAGCTCGAGACCCGTCATCGGGTCATCCGCCTCGAACCTCGACTCACTCAGCATCCGTTCGAAGACGTCGAGATTCTGACGGATCTTCTCGCGATGAAGGGTGCGATCGGCCCCGGTGATCTCTTGCGACTCGACTGTTTCTCCCACCCCGCCACCCTAGGTGGGCACCGGGCGCGCACCCCGGGCGGTTGACAAGCCAGGCATCGTGCCGAAACTCCACGCGACTAACCCATCGCATGCGAAAGCACCACCCCCTCACCTGTCGACCCCACCCGGACGTAGCCTCGGGGAACCCGGGGCGCACCGATTCCGGGAACGATCGACGGAAGGACCAGATCATGGGACTCGACGACAAGATCAAGAACGCCGCCCAGGACCTCACCGGCAAGGGCAAGGAGGGCGCCGGCAAGGCGACCGACAACGAGAACCTCGAAGCCGAAGGCCACAAGGACCAGGCTTCTGCCAACCTCAAGCAGGCCGGCGAGAACGTCAAGGACGCGTTCAAGTAAGCCATCACACCGAACGCCCGGGCCCCTCGTGGACCCGGGCGTTCGTCGTGTCACCAGGGGGCGCGAAGGGCGTTCACGTACACTTCACTCGACGTTCCCCCGACGTCGACGCCTGCTTTTCTCGTCTTGCACGGCCGTCGACGGACGCCCCAGGAGACCCATGAAACGGCTGACATCGCTCGACGGTCTGCGCGGTCTGGCCGCGCTCATCGTGCTGGTGCACCACATCATGCTGACGTTCCCGCTGTTCGCCGAGCCCTACCTCGAGGGACGAGCAGCGAACGGACTTCCCGAGCTCCTGTCGTACACCCCCCTGCACACTCTGTGGGACGGCCAGGGCGCCGTCGTCATCTTCTTCGTCCTCAGCGGCGTCGTGCTCACCCTCCCCGTCCTCAAGCAGGGCCGCGACTTCTCGTGGGTCGGGTACTACCCGCAGCGCCTGCTGCGCCTCTACCTGCCGGTGTGGGGCGCGATCATCCTCTACCTCGGCTGGGTGCTGATCATTCCGCGCACCACCGCGATGGAGAGCGCCTGGCTGGGCATCACCGACAAAGCCGTCAGCCCCGAAGCCCTGTGGGGCGACGCGACCCTGCTGTTCGGCACCGGCGACCTCGTCAGCCCGCTGTGGTCGCTGCAGTGGGAGATCGCCTTCTCGTTCCTGCTGCCCGTCTTCGTCTTCCTCGGGGTGCGGTTCGCCCGCTACAACTGGATCCTCGCCGTCGCGGCCGTCATCGGGATCGCCGTCTCGAGCAGCCTCGGCAATCGCGCCCTCGTCTACCTGCCCATGTTCCTCATCGGCGTCGTCATCGCCACGTGGCTGCCCACCATCCGAAAGTGGCAGCCCAGCCGCGGCACCCAGGCGCTCCTGCTGCTCAGCGCGCCGATCCTGCTCATCTTCCCGTGGCTCATCCGCCCCTTCGAGATGCTCCGCCCCCTCGTGAAGCCGTTCGACGCGGTGACGACCATCGGCGCCACCATCGCCGTCATCGCCGCGATCGTCGTTCCGATCTTCCGGCGCTTCCTCGAAAGCCGCGCCATGCAGTGGTTCGGGCTCATCTCCTTCAGCCTGTACCTCGTCCACGAGCCCGTCGTCATTTCGATGGCGCACCTGTTCGGCGACCAGAACCTGCGCATCGCCGGCCTCGTCAGCGTCGTCATATCGATCCCGCTCTCATGGGTCTTCTTCAAGTTCGTCGAGATCCCCAGCCACAAGCTCTCGCGCCGGGTCGGCGACTTCGTCCGCTCCCGCACCAAGAAGCGCCCGCAGCCGCACGCCCCGATCGCCCCCGACATCCAAGCGCACCAGGCCTGACCCGCCGCTAGACTGTCGCCGGGCCGACAGGCCCCTCTGGGGAGAGAAGCATGAAGGCTGGGCGGGTACCCGAACTCGCTGTGCATCAACGAGTCGGTCTCGGCGTCCACGTGTGGTGGGATGCCGTCACCAGTCGCGCCTTCTTCACGCGCCCCGCGCTCTGGATCAGCCTCATCGTCTGCCTCACCGTGATGGCGCCGTTCCAGTACATCTCCGCTCCCTCGGGGTACGTCGGGGTCGAGGTCGTAGCCGCGATCGCCTGGGCGCTGCTCGTTGTCGTACTCATCCCTGTGGCCCTCGTCGAGCGCCGTCTGTCGCGCGCAGTGCACCGCGGCATCCTCGTCCTCTCCGCCGTCATCCTCGTCGCGACCGCCCGGCCTTTCGTCCACGAAAGCGCGTACGTCCTCGTGTACGGCGGCGTCTTCGACCTGACCGGCATGACGGCGCGGATCGTCTCGAACGTCGCCGTCTGGCTCGCCGGCCTGTCGATCATCGCGATGACCTCCCGCTCGATCGAGCTGACCCGCGGCAGTCGCCGGCGTCTCACCGCCGCCATCGCCGCGCTCACCGCCGGCCGCCGCCGGCTCGCGCGGTTCGAATCCGAGAATCGCGAACTGCTCGGCCCCGTCATCTCCGACCTCCGCCATCGTCGCGACGAGATGCTCGCCGGCGACATCGACTTCACGGCCGTCCGCGACTACGCCGACGAGGTCCGTACGGCCAGCCACCGGTTCGAGGAGCGCGCCGGGCTCGACCTGCGCGTCATCCCGACCGACGATGACCACGAGACCGTCCAGCCCCCGCGGTCGGCCCTCACGATGCTGCGACCCGCGCCGTACTTCGTCACCGGCTTCGTGTTCCTGCTCGGTGCGATCCCGTACACGCACCTCGTCGCGGGACCCTGGGTCGCGTTGGCGGCGATCCTCGTCGGCATCCCCGTGACCCTGGGCGCCGACCTCGCCGTCCGGGTGCTCGCCCGGGGGAGGACGAGCGCCCGACGCGGGTGGATCCTCGTCGCGGTCTGGTTCGTGACCGGGATCGTCATGACGGTCGTCGCGCACCTGCTCATCGGTACTGACGAGCCCACCCTGCTCGTCCCTGTCGCGTCGCTGCCCCTCGTGGCCGTTGCGCTCGCCGCCTGCACCGACGCGATCGCCCGCGCTGCCGACACCGCGCACCGCCTCGAAGCGGTGCTCGCGA
Source organism: Microbacterium sp. LMI1x-1-1.1 (assembly GCF_040676205.1). NCBI lineage: Bacteria > Bacillati > Actinomycetota > Actinomycetes > Micrococcales > Microbacteriaceae > Microbacterium > Microbacterium sp. LMI1x-1-1.1. The sequence goes on along the minus strand of NZ_JBEGHM010000001.1, from coordinate 34,059 downwards.
TGGTCGCCCGCACCCTCACCGCCAAGACCGCGTCGGCCCGCCGGCCGCTGCGGAACGCCGCGCACGTCCTCCACGGCCGCATCCAGGGCCGCTGCGTGCTGCTGGCCGCTGCCGCAGACGAAGACGAGGCGACACCCGAGGTCGTCCTGTCGTTCCGCAGAGAGACGGATGCCGCCTTCGACTCCGTCCTCGCCTTCATCGCCGAAGTCGACTCCGCCGCCCTCGAGGGTTCGGTCCAGAGCGCCCACGAAGACCTGTTCGAGCTCGTCGCGACCTGGCGGTCGGTGCTGGACGTCTCAAGCGAGATCTCACCCGCCGCCGCGCACGCGCTCGACGACCCGGCGCTCTCGCGTCGCGTCGCGACCATCGTCAACGAAGGCTTCGTCAACGCGATCAAGCACTCCATCGCGAAGAAGGTGTGGGTCGAGATCGACGTCGACGGCGACATGCTCTTCGTCCGGACCTGGTCGACCGGGGTGCTCGACCGCACGCCCGCCGTCGGACCCGAGCTGCGCGGCATCAGCGTCCTCGGGGTGGGTGCGCGCATCTACCAGCGGGGCGATGCCGTCGTGCTCGAAGTGCCCGTGCCGCTCCGCCCCGAGCGCGAGGCCACCCCCGCGCCGATCATCGCGCTACCCCGCCGCGCGTGGTGGGCGCGACGCGCCCCGCGGGCGTCGCGCGTCGGCTGACGTGTCGCGCGCCGGCTGTCGTCAGTACTCGAGCAGCGCGGCGATGACGAGGATGATCGCCCCCAGGGCGACCACGATGAGAGCGGCATACGCCCACCACCGCAGCCCGGGAGGTTTTGGGGCGGAGCGCTGACGTGAACGGCGGTGCGACGAACGACCCGACATCGGTTTCCTCCCCAGGGCGGCAGCGCGAGAGCGCTCAGGCCTTCCGTTCGGCGCCGTTGACGAGGACCTGCGGCCCACCGTAGTGGATGCGTGTATCGGCGGGATGACGCGGTGTTGGTGGGTGTCCCCCGCTTCTGCCATGCTGAGCGCGAGGAGCCCGACGGCGGGGTCCCGGGGAAGTCGGGCGCTGGGGTGCTCGAGGGGGAGTACACGCATGCGCAGTCGGCGCCGTCTTTTCGCGCGCGGATCGGCCGTCCTGGCCGTCTGGGCGATCCTGGTGGGCGGGCTCGCGTCCGCTCCCGCTGCCATCGCGGCCGAGCCCGCGGCATCCGCCACCGCCGAGCGCACCGTCGTGGTCGAACCGTCCGGCACGGTCGTTGCCTCCGCTGATGACGCCGCGCCGACGACGGATGCCGGTGCCCCCGCCGACCCGAGGCGCGACGACCGCGCCCGTCCCGTCGACGCGAAGAAGAGCGCGGCGAGCCTCCGCGCCGAGAACAAGCTGGCGACCTCGGGCACGGCATCCATCTCGGGAACGGTCACCGACACAGCGAAGGCCCCCCTCAAGGGGATCACCGTCACGCTGTACCAGGACTTCGGGGACGACGGATCGAGCCCCGCGGGCGACACCACGACGAATGCCGCCGGTGCCTTCACGTTCGCGAAGCTGCCCGCCGGGCGGTTCACGCTGCGCTTCACCGATGAGGCCGGCAAGCACGTCGGTCAGTGGTTCGGTGGCGCCGAGAGCCTGTGGGGAGAGCCGGTCTGGTTCGCCGTCGCGCCCGGTGCGAAAGTCACCGGAAAGAACGCGCGGCTCGCGCTCGGCAGCAGCATCGCCGGATCGGTGCGCGGTCCCGACAACGTCGCCGTCGCGGATGCGTTCGTCCAGCTCTTCATGTGGAACGCGGAGTGGGCGGATTGGGAGGATGTCGGTGGGACGTCCACCGACTCCCACGGCGCCTATCGGCTCACCGGCCTCCGCGCGGGGAAGTACACCCTGTACGTGCAGAGCGCATTCGGCTCCGACCTGCAATCGGAATGGTGGAACGACGCGACCTCGCAGAAGGCGGCGACCCGGATCGCCGTCAGCGCCGGAAAGTCCATCACCGGGCTGCGCACCACCCTGGCCCTCGGTGCCTCGCTGGCAGGACGCGTCACGACCAGCACGGGCGCTGCGGTCTCGGCGTCCATCACGATCTACCAGCGCGTCAACGGACAGTGGGAGTACGTCGACTCGCCGTGGGTCGCCGACGACGGTACCTTCCGCGCCAGCGGGCTCAGCGCCGGCGACTACACGTTCTCGGTCGAGCCCGACCCGTCATCCGGTCTGACCGTCACGTGGTGGGGAGGAGGGCACCGCGAGAAGGACGCCAAAGTCATCACGCTGGCCGACGGCGCTGCCAAGAAGGGCCTGAACCTCGTCCTCACCTCGGGAGCAACGCTCTCGGGCACGGTGACCGGCGGTGGCAAAGCCCTCGCCGGCGCCACTGTGGCGCTCTACTCGGCGTCGAAGACCAGCGCCGACGACTCCGAATGGGTGGCCGAGACGACCACCGGGGCCGACGGTCGGTACCGGCTCGTCGGCATCCGAGCCGGCACGTACACGCTCCACTACGAGCCGCCCACCGGAACCAACCTGATGGGCGAGTGGTGGAAGGATGCCGCCAGCGCCGAGACGGCGACCCGCGTCGACATCGCGAAGAGCGGCGCGCGGACCGGGTTCGACGCCACGCTCAGCCTCGGCTCGAAGATCGAGGGCGTCGTCCGCGGCGACGGCGGCAAGGCTGTGGCAGCGAACGTCGCGCTCTACAGCGTGGAACGATCCGCTGAAGAGGGCACCGTCCGCCAGGAGATCGCCTCGTTCGCGACCCGGGCCAACGGAACGTTCTCGTTCGGAGGCCTCGCGGCAGGCACGTACACGCTCCGGACCTCGGTCGAGAAGGGCACCTACGCGACCGAATGGTGGGACGACCGCGGCTCCGAATACACGGCCAAGACGATCACGCTCGGGACGAAGAAGAGCGTCACCGGACTCGTCGTCACCCTGGCGCGCGCTGCCGTGCTGGGCGGTGTGGTGACCGATGAGAGCGGGGACCCCGTGGCATCCGCCACCGTGGAGGTCTTCGTCGGAACGGACCGCGAATTCCTCACTCAGGCGACGACAGACGGCGACGGACGTTGGCGGGTGGGCGGGTTGCGCGCCGGCACCTACACCCTGCACATGCAGGCTCCCGAGGGCAGCGGCCTGGTGCCGCAGTACTGGCGAGGCGCACTGGAGCGGGAGGACGCGAGCGGGGTGAAGCTCTCGAGCGGTCAGTCCCGCACCGACCTCGACGTCGAGCTGCGTCTCGGCGGGACGATCTCGGGCGCCGTCACCGGTCCCGGCGATCGCGCGGTCGCGGGGGTGACGGTGCGCGCGCTCCAGTGGGTCGACGGCGGGTGGTCGTCGGCCACCGAAACCACGACCGACCGTGCCGGCCGGTACGTCCTCGTGGGACTGCCCGGTGGGCGGTACACGGTTGAGTTCGCGCCGGACAACGACAGTGAACTCGGCGCCCAGTGGTGGAAGGACGCCTCGCGTCACGCCGAGGCGGCCACCTTCGAGGTCGCCTACGGAGCGAAGATCGCCGGAATCGACGCGCGTCTGATCACCGGCGCGACCATCGGCGGTACGGTCACGAACGCGCAGGGCGCCCCCGTCGCCGGCGTCAGCGTCAGCGTGGGAGTCGGCAACAGTCGGCGGTGGGCGCAGACCGACAAGAAGGGTGTCTGGCGGATCACCCAGCTCGACGCCGGCAGGTACACGCTCTTCTTCGAACGTCCCGAGGGCAAGAACCTCGTATCGGAGTGGTGGAAGAACGCGGCGACCGAGGCAGCCTCGACGCCGATCCAGGTGAAGGCAGCCTCGCGCACCCTCACCTTCAACGCCTCACTGGATGCCGGCAGCACGATCATCGGCAAGGTCACGGACGCCGAGGGTGCAGGAGTCAGCTCGGTGCGCGTCGTCTACACCCCGCGCCCCTCGAGCCAGCCGGCGAACGAGAACGAGGTCGAGACCAGGCCCGACGGGACCTATCGGATCGACGGTCTGCGCGCCGGCTCGTACGACGTCGAGTTCCGCCCGTCGGATGACGTGAACCTCGTCGGCGAGTGGTGGCGCGACGCGGTCGATCGCAGCGCGGCGACCGCGGTCGTGGTCGGGACGAAATCCACCGTGAAGGGGATCGATGCATCCCTCGCCGCAGGCGGTGCACTCTCGGGTCGGGTCACCGATGCCGACGGCAAGCCGCTGGCGGAGGCCGTCGTCTTCGTCGTCAACCCCGACACGCGCCGCTGGTCGGATGCCACGACATCGCGGAACGGGACGTGGACCATCCGCTCGCTGCCCGCGGGTACCTACCGGGTGCAGTACCTCGCACCCTACGGTGTCAACGCGGTCGGCCAGTGGTGGAAGGGCGCGACGACGATCGACGCCGCGGCCACCGTGACTGTGGCGGACGGCAAGACGGTGCGTGGACTCGACGCCCGGCTCGCCCGCGGCGGCACGATCAGGGGCGTCGTGACGGGACCCGGCGGTGCACCGGTTGCCGATGCCGAGATCGCCGTGTCCCGTGGCGGGGAGATCATCGCTTGGGCCCAGACGAATGCCGGCGGCTCGTACGTGGTCACGGGACTCGAAGACGCGACCTACACGCTTCGCGTCCGCCCCGCCCTCGGATCCGACTTGGCCGAGCGCTGGTGGAAGGCGAAAGCTCCCGGCGCGAAGCCCACCACGCTGAAGATCGCGAAAGCGAACGAGATCCGTGACATCGACGTCGCCCTGGTGCCGGGCGCGAAGATCACGGGCACGCTCCGCGCCGCGTCGGGCACACCGCTCGCCGGCGCGTACGTCGAGGCCTATCGACAGGGTGACGGCGACGGGGAGCGGGTGGCCGAGGCGAGCACCGACACGGCCGGCTCCTACACGCTGCCGGGGTTGGCCGCCGGCACGTACGCGGTGAAGTTCACGTACGAGGACGGCACCGACTCGCGGGTCGTCTGGTGGGGCCGAAAGCCGACCGCCGAGACCGCCCGGACGATCACGGTGACGAAGGCCGTCGCGATGCCCGGCCACAACGCCACGCTGCCGCGCGGGCTCGACTCCGGGACGCTCGTCCTCTCGGGCGCACCGCGCGTGGGGTCAACCTTGACGGCGGCGACGGCGTCGTGGTCGAAGGGGACGCACTTCCTGTACCGGTGGTGGGTCGGCGGCAATCGCGTCGACACCGCGACCGGGCGGACCCTGAAGCTCACCGCCGCGCACCGCGGATCGTCGGTCACCCTCGAGGTCGTCGCATGGGGGACGGGCACCAGTGCGGTCGAGCGGATGGTGTGGATGGACGAACCGATCCGCTGACCGCCCGCCGACCCGGACGTCAGCGCGCGGCGAGCATGAGGTCGGCGGTCCGCAGCGCGAGCGCCATCTGGGTCAACGCCGGGTTCGCCGTGAGCGCGCTCGGGAACGTCGAGTTGTCGCAGATCCAGAGGTTGTCGACCTCGTGGGACCGACCGGATGCGTCCACGACGCTGTCCTCGGGATCCGCGCCCATTCGCGCTGTGCCGAGCGTGTGGCACGAGCGCTGCAGCACTCGCGTGCTCCGCGCGCCCGCAGCGCGCAGGATCCGCTCCATCACCGCGACGCCGTGCCGGTCGATTGCCCGCTCGTTGTCGCCCTGCGAGAACGTGACCTCGGCCCGCGGCATTCCGTCCTCGGCGAGCTCATCGCTGAGGGTCAGGGCGTTGCGGTCGTCGGGCAGGCACTCGCCATTCATGCCGACGCCCGCGCTGAAGGGGTACTCGCTCATGGCCGACATGAGGTCGTCGCCCCACAAACCCGCCCCGCGGACGAGCTGCGTGCCGAAGTTGAGCGGCATGACGCCGAGGCTCTGCAGCAGGTAGCCACCCGCGAAATCGGCGTCTTCGGGACGCACGAAGTCCTCGCTGATGATCGACGACGGGTACCCGCGGTAGCCGCGGATCGGCTCGTCGAACCTGCCCCACACCTGTACGCCGCCGTGCGCCATGAACCCGCGACCCACGACGCCGTTCGCGTTGCCGACGCCCGTGTGCAGCAGCAGGCGAGGCGTCTCGACGCCGCCCGCCGCGAGCACGAGGGCCGCACACCGCTGCCGGTGGTCGGTGCCGCCGGAGCGGTAGACGACCGCGGTGACCTTGCCTGAGGCATCCCGTTCGATCCCGTGGACGAACGCGCCGGCGCGCACCTCGGCTCCGGCGGCCACGGCGGCCGGCAGGTAGGTGTTCGCCGTCGTCGCCTTCGCGCCGAAGCGATCGCCTTGGTGGATGTCACCGTTGTCGAGCGTCGCCGAGCGGAGGCCGTGGTGCTGCTGGTCGCGGTCGCGGGTGAGGATCGCCGCCGGGCCGTCGGTCGCTGTGATGCCGAGGGCCTCGCAGCCGCGGATCATCACGTCGGACGAGCCGTTGCGCCGCACGGGCGGGTACGCGTACGAGCGGGACGGGTCCCACGGGTAGTGCGCGGGACCGCTCACGCCGATGTCGGATTCGACCCGCTCGATGTAGCGGATCAGCTCGGCATGATCGATCGGCCAGTCGCGGCCCTGACCCGTGTCGGTGCGTAGGCGCAGGTCGCGGGCGTCGGGACGCGGCGTGAACGCTCCCCAGTGCAGCGTGCTGCCGCCGACGCCGAACCCGCTGTTGTTGGGTCCGAACGCCGTCGGGTCGTCGCCGCCGCTCAAGCGCTCGGACATCCAGTTGATCTTCGTGGACTCGAGCTCGTCCGGCGTGAACTCGCTCGGCGAGAAGTCCGGACCGGCTTCGAGGGCCACGACCCGCATCCCCGCCTCGGCGAGACGCGCGAGCAGGGGAGCGCCACCGGCACCCGTCCCCACCACGACGACGTCGACGACCTCGTCCAGATCGAACCTCTGCATGCCCGGGTGATCTGTCACCCGGCGATGATCGCCGGTCACGCGGCATCCTCCACTACTGTCTTGCCGAGCTCGCTCGGCTCCCATGTCTCTCGTTCGCCCGTCGCGATGGTCGCCCACCCCGCCGGACGCGGGCCGGTCCCGCCGACCGCGAAGCCGTCGAACCCGATGCGCGCCAGCGACGCGGGGTGCGCCAGCCACATGCGCAGCAGGTCGTTGCGTGCATCCTCGAACCACGACCGGATGCCGTCGGTACCGAGGCCCGCCGCGTCGATTCCGTCGGTGATCAGCCGCACGATCAGGCTCCGCTGCTCAGTCACCTCGCTCGGCCACACGGCGGCGATCGCGTCGAGCCCCAGGCCGTAGGCGACCGGGTCGGCGGGGGAGCCCACCGGGCGCCAGCCGTCGGTGCCGCCCTCGGCGAGCATGTCGTCGATGCGGACGGCGAGGTCGATCGTCCCGCCCTCGCCCTGCGGCACGAGGAGCGCCGCGAGCGCGCGGAGCGTCTCGACCTGCGCACGGTTCAGCGTGCGGGGGGCGCGGTCGCGGTCGTCCACGAGAGCCCGCTGCGCGAGCGTCCGTCGCACCGCGACGTCGACGCGCGACGACGCGATGACGCGTCCCCACTCCGCCGGCACCACGGGAGCCGCGGCGCGGATCGCCTGCCACGTCTCGGCGAGCACCGCCGCGACCCGCTCCGGAGCCTCGTAAGGCTGCAGATGGCCGACACCCGGCATCCGCTCGACCCGGGCACGCGGGTACACATCGGCCACGAGATCGGGCTGCGCGTCGGCGCCGAGCGCCTCGTCGCCGTCACCCGCGAGCACCACGACGGGCAGGTCGAGCACGCCCACGAGGCGCGTCGCGTCCTCGAGGCTGCCCGCGGTCAGCCAGTCACGCCAGGCGGATGCCGGCTGGCGCACGACGGCATCGATCGCCGCGTCGTGCAGATCGGCGGCGAGCGGGGCGGCGACGTTCGCGGCGACGAAAGCCTCGGCATCCGCTCGCGACAGGTGCTCGCCCTGCGCGGTCGCGAGCATCTCGGCGCGCTTGTCGTCGGGCATCGGCTCGGGAGTCGGGGGAGAGGGGGCCAGCAGGACCGCGCCCACCAGCCCGAACACCGGCTCGGTGCCGGCGAGAACGCGCGACATGACACGGGCGGCGACCTTGCCGCCGAGGCTGTGTCCGCACACGAGGAACGGGCCGCCGTCGGCCTCGGCCGCGATCCGCTCGAGCGCCGTGTCGGCGAGGTCGTCGACGGATGCCGCGCGCCCCCGGTCGAGCAGGTCGATCCCCACGACGCGCAGCCGCGGATCGGCTGCCGCCGCGATGGCGCCGGCAGAGGCGGCATCCAGTCCCAGTCCCGGAAGGAAGAAGACGGTGCACTCGTGAGGGTGGTTCGCAGCGCTCGGCACGCGTCAACCCTAGGAACGCGGATCGTCGGGACCGACTGCTTGCGCACCGGTCGAGGAGATGCGATGATCGCGCGCTCCACTGGCCCGGCACTGCACTGCACCGCCGACGCTCCTCCCGCAAGGGGGTGAAGGGATGCCGCCTCCCGACCTACCGTGGCGGGATGACCGACCAGTACACGTTCGACAACCCCGTCACGCGCTACGCACGCGTCGAGCCGCCGGTGCAGCACCAGCCCGAGCCCGGCATCCAGGCGCGGATGACCCCGGTCCCCGACCTGGGTGAGAGCACCTACCGCGGCACGGGACGTCTGCAGGGACGCAAGGCACTGGTCACCGGGGGCGACTCGGGCATCGGAGCGGCGGCGGCGATCGCGTTCGCCCGCGAGGGCGCAGACGTCGTCATCGTCCACCTCCCCGACGAGCAGGAGGACGCCGACCACGTCCTGCAGGTCATCGCCGACGCCGGCGTCCGCGGGCACTCGATCGCGGCCGACCTCACCGACCGCGCGCAGTGCCGCGAACTCGTCGCCGAGGCGGCGGAGTTCCTCGGCGGCATCGACATCCTCGTCAGCAACGCCGGCAAGCAGGTCGCCGTCGAGCGCATCGAAGACCTCTCCGACGAGCAGTTCAGCGAAACGTTCGAGACGAACGTGTTCGCCTTCTTCTGGATCGTGAAGGCCGCCCTCGTCCATATGCCCGCCGGTGCATCCATCATCAGCACGGCGTCGCTCGAGGCCTATAAGCCCGCACCCGACCGCCTCGACTACGCCGCGACCAAGGCGGCGGTCAACAACCTGTCGAAGGGTCTCGCGCAGCAGTTGGCGCCCCGCGGCATCCGCGTCAACGTCGTCGCGCCCGGCCCGGTCTGGTCGGCGCTTCAGGTGAGCGACGGCGTCTCGGACGAGCAGATGAAGGCATTCGACGAGGAGAACGAGTACAAGCGGGCCGGTCAGCCCGCCGAGATCGCGCCCGCGTTCGTGTTCCTCGCGTCGGCCGAATCGAGCTACGTCTCGGGCGAGACCCTCAACGTCAACGGCGGCATGGTCACGCCCTGACCGTCAGTCCGGCCGCGCGCTCGGGCGCTAGCGGGTGACCGAGAGCGACAGCACGGGCTTGGCCGGCGGCTTCGAGGCGTTCAGGATCGCCCCGACCTCGACCCGGGCGCCCTGCGAGAGGTTCGCCACGCCCCACTCGATGCCCGAGCAGGCAACTCGAGCACTCGCGGTGCCGGGCTTCGTGACGCGGCAGGCCATGCCCCACGCGCTGTCGGCTCCCGTCGCGCCGGGGGAGGCCCAGGAGGCGGTCCAGGCCTTCACCTTCGCGCTCGAGGACGCGGTGAGGGCGAGGGCGACCTGGTACTTGCCGGGCCACGCGCTCGACACTGTGAGCGTCGCCGAGACGCCGTTGGACGAGGCGCTCGACGACTGCCCCACCGTCGGCGGCGGGGTGTTCCCCGGCTGCGACGGCTGCGGCGACGGCTGCGGAGGCAGCGGCGACGGTGCCGGTGCGGGAGCGGCCGGGTAGGCGACCTTCTTCGGCGTCAGGATCGGCTTCAGCGCGGCGAGCTTGTCCTTGTCGCGGGTGACCCAGTCGTCCTTGAGCAGACCGCCCGTGTCGCCGCTGTTCGGGTTGAACGACCAGTACGCCCAACCGAGACCGCGGTCCTTGATGTAGCCGACAAGCTTCGCGAGCCACTTCTTGTCGGACGACGTCTGCAGTTTCGTGCCGAACTCCCCGATCAGGACGGGGGCGATCTTCTTCGACGCGATGTAGCCCCAGTTGCTCTCCCACACGCCGGGGAGGTTGGCGGGGTAGTCGGCGTTGTGGAACCACGGCTGGTCCGAGATCGACGAGGGGTACTCGTGAGGGGAGTACACGACCCGGTTCTTCACCTTCAGGGTGACCGGCTTCTTCGCGACGCCGCGGAGGTTCCCGCCCCACCACGTGGCGCTGCCGTCGGGACCGTTCTGGACGCCCTCGACGATGACGAGCAGATGCGGGTTCACATCAAGCACGGCGTTGCCAGCACGGACGGCGGCCGCCTGCCAGTCGCGCGAGCGGTCACCGCACCCCCAGCACGCCGCGCCCCGGGGCTCGTTGTGCAGGTCGACGCCGATCACGGTGGAGTTGTTCCGGTACCGCTGCGCGAGCATCTTCCAGTCGGAGATCCACCGCTTCTCGGAGTACTGCGGGGTGTACCAGAGCTCGGACTGCGCATCGGTCCCCGGGCGGTGACGGTCGAGGATGACCCGGATGCCGTAGGCACGCGCCGTCGCGACGACGGCATCCATGATCTTCAGCGGCGAGGCCGTCGCGAGCGTCGGATTCAGTGCCTGGTTCACCGAGTTGGCCGTCTTGCGGGTGAGGCACTCGTTGGCGAAGGGAAGCCGGATCGTGTTGAAGCCCATCCCCGCGATCTGCGCCATGCCCTGCTTCAGCGAGATCGACCACAGTCCGTGCGGCGCGCAGGTGTCGGTCTCCATGCCGAACCAGGACGTCGCCTTGACGGTGAAGGTCGCACCCGTGGCGGCGACCTGGATCTTCGCGCCGCTCGTGCGCAGCCACTGGGCGGTCGCCGCGTCGGCGGGCGCCGCGGGCACGGTGAGGGATGCCGTCAGCACCACTGCGGCAAGGACCGCCAGGACACGTCGCAGCATCGAAAACCTCTGGTGAGAGCGGCTGAACGGCCGCGGGTGGACATCGATGCTCAGCGTACGGTACGCGCGCCCGCGACGCTGGCCGGCCTCCGCACGCGGGGGCGCTCGCCGGGGCGGACTAGAGTTGCGGCAATGTCCCCCGATGAGACGCCGACGACCATCGACTCGCTGTACCGCGAGATCCCCCGTGCCGAATGGGCGCGCATGGCCGCCGGAATGGAGCAGCCCCTCACCGAGACCGAGGTCGTGCAGCTGCGCGGCATCGGCGACCGCCTCGACATCACCGAGGTGCGGGAGGTCTACCTTCCCCTCAGTCGGTTGCTGTCCCTGTACGCCTCAGCCACCAAGCGACTCGGCGCCGACACCGCCGGCTTCGTCGGTGAGGAGGATGCGACGACACCGTTCATCGTCGCCGTGGCCGGGTCCGTCGCCGTCGGGAAATCCACGGCGGCCCGTCTGCTGCGCGAACTGATGAGCCGGTGGCCCGGCACGCCCCGTGTCGAACTCGTCACGACCGACGGGTTCCTCTACCCCAACGCCGAACTCGAACGGCGGGGGATCATGGACCGCAAGGGGTTCCCCGAGTCCTATGACCGTCGCGCGCTCGTGGAGTTCCTCGTCGCCGTGAAGTCGGGGGAGCCCGAGGTTCGGGCGCCCTACTACTCGCACATGCGGTACGACATCATCCCCGATGCGCAGGTGACGGTCCGCCGCCCCGACGTGATCATCGTCGAGGGCCTGAACGTGCTCGCGTCGGCTCCGAACCCGCACGACATCGCCGTCAGCGAGCTGTTCGACTTCTCCATCTACGTCGACGCCGACGTGACGCACATCGAGCAGTGGTACGTCGAGCGGTTCCTCGCCCTCCGCGAAGCCGCCTTCTCGAACCCGAACTCGTTCTTCAAGGTCTTCGCCGACATCTCCGACGACGAGGCCGTCTCGCTCGCCCTCGGTTTCTGGAACGACATCAATCTGCCGAACCTGCGCGAGAACGTCGAGCCCACGCGGCACCGCGCGAAGCTGGTCCTCCAGAAGGGCGCGAACCACACGGTCGAGACGGTCCGGCTCCGCAAGCTCTGACCGCGCCCGGCCGGTGGCTCAGCGGCGTCTGACCCGCTGCCACACGGCGAGACCCAGCATCCCGACACTGGCGCCGGTCACGTTCGCGACGATGTCGAGCACGCTCGGCACCCGGGCCTGCAGGACGAGCGCCTGCGTGCACTCGATCGTCACCGTCGCCACGAGGGCGATCGGCAGCACGAGTTCCTTCGCGCCGCGGAGGATCAGCGTCAGCAGCACCCCGAACGGGACGAACAGGGCCACGTTCGCCGCGAACTCCACCCGGGGGCGCGTGATCGCCGGCAGTCGGCGCGACAGTGCGTCGATCACGGGAGCCACGCCGGCGTCGACGGGCGTCGGCCAGAACGCGATGACCGCCAGCGCTAGCAGGTAACCGGCCAGCACGAGCACCGGGGCGGTGGTCGACGCCCGCCGGTGCTTCGGCGGCAGCGGCGGCTTCGGCGGAATCTGCGGCGGCGGGACGGCGTCGGGCATCGGTCCTCCTCACGGGACAGGACGCGACGCTGCGGTGGTCGACGAGTCTACGGCGCGAGCGGATGCCGCATCACCGCCGAGTCAGGAGGGGTAATACCCGAAGACCTGCGTGTAGAAGGGGAGGCCCTTCGACGAGCAGGCCACACCGATCCCGATGCGGTTGTACGACCCGAGGATGTTCGCGCGGTGTCCGGCGGATTTCATCCACGCGGGCGTGACCTTCGACGGCGCGTACCCGAAGGCGACGTTCTCGCCCGCCCTCGTCCAGCCCGACGGGATCTGCGACGAGTACTTCGGGTTGTGGCTCATCCTGTTGGCGGCGGCCTGCTTGCCCGACCAGGTGACGGCCACCTTCGACATGGCGGAGCTCAGAGTCAGCGCCTTCTTGCCGCCTGCCTTCCGTGCGGCGTTCACGTCGGTGAGGATGCGCTTCTGCACGGCGGCCTGGGTCGTCCCGGTGCACGAGGTCGACACCGCCGCCGAGGCGACTCCGGCGGGCACGACGGCGAAGCCGAGGGCGAGGGCGGCCGTGAGGGCGAGCGCCGACCGTCGTCGGACGCGGGGGGATGCGGGCATGGGGGACTCCATCGTGTTGGGGGGCACGACCGTGCGGGGGACACGGTGCCTCATGGGTACCAAAGGATGCCGCGCCCGCCAAGTCCTTGCGCCCGGCGACGCGCCCGGTGCGGCGCCGCGCGGCGGAGTCCCAGTCGCCCGCGCCTAGCATGGAGCCCATGTGTGGAATCGTCGGATACGTGGGGCCTCGTGACAGTCAGGCCATCCTCCTCTCGGGTCTTGCCCGCCTCGAGTACCGCGGTTACGACTCCGCCGGTATCGCCGTGATCGACGCGGACGGCGACCTCGAGATGCGCAAGCGCGCCGGCAAGCTCCAGGTGCTGCGCGACGACCTCAGCGCCCACCCGATGGTGGACGGGACGACCGGCATCGGTCACACCCGCTGGGCCACGCACGGCGGACCGACCGACGTCAACGCGCACCCGCACCTCGCCGACGACGGCAAGCTCGCCGTCATCCACAACGGCATCATCGAGAACTTCGCCGAGCTGAAGGACGAGCTCCTCGCGGAGGGCTACACCTTCGTGAGTGAGACCGACACCGAGGTCGCCGCCGTCCTGCTCGGGCGCGAGTTCGCGGCATCCCACGACCTCGTGGCCGCCTTCCGCGCCGTCGTCGCCCGCCTCGAGGGCGCGTTTACGCTGCTCGCGATGCACCAGGACCAGCCCGGCCTCGTCGTCGGCGCTCGCCGCAACTCGCCGCTCGTGATCGGGCTCGGCGAGGGCGAGAACTTCCTCGGCTCCGACGTCGCCGCCTTCGTCGAGCACACCCGCAACGCGCTGGCCATCGGTCAGGACCAGATCGTCGCGATCACGCCCCAGGGCGTCGAGGTCACCGACTTCGCCGGTGGCGCCGTCGAGGTCGAACCGTTCGAGGTCGTGTGGGATGCCTCCGCCGCCGAGAAGGGCGGCTGGTCCTCGTTCATGGCCAAGGAGGTCTCGGAAGAGCCGGAGGCCGTCGCCAACACGCTGCGCGGGCGCCTCCACGACGGCGCCGTCGTCATCCCCGAGCTCGACGGGCTCGACGACCTGTTCGCCGGCATCCACCGTGTGATCGTCATCGCCTGCGGCACGGCCGCGTACGCGGGCATGGTCGGCAAGTACGCGCTCGAGCAGTGGACGCGCGTCCCCGTCGACGTCGAGCTCGCCCACGAGTTCCGCTACCGCGACCCGGTGATCGGCCCCGACACCCTCGTCGTCTCGATCTCGCAGTCGGGCGAGACGATGGACACGCTCATGGCCGTCAAGTACGCCCGCGAGCAGGGCGCCAAGACGCTGTCGATCTGCAACACCCAGGGGGCGACGATCCCGCGCGAGTCCGATGCGATCGTCTACACCCACGCCGGCCCCGAGGTCGCCGTCGCCTCGACGAAGGCGTTCGTCGCCCAGATCACGGCGCTGTACCTGCTGGCCCTCCACATCGGTCGCGTGCGCGGCTCGCTCTCGGCGGACGTCTCCCGTGACGCGGTCGCCCAGCTCGAGGCGATTCCCGCCGGCATCTCGCGTGTCCTCGAGACCGAGCAGGAACACATCGAGCAGTTCGCCCGCTGGATGGGCGACACCCAGTCGGTGCTGTTCCTGGGTCGTCACGTCGGCTACCCGATCGCCCTCGAAGGTGCGCTCAAGCTCAAGGAGCTCGCCTACATCCACGCCGAGGGCTTCGCGGCCGGCGAGCTCAAGCACGGCCCCATCGCGCTCATCGAGCCCGGTCAGGCGGTCTTCGTGATCGTCCCGTCGCCCCGCGCCTCGAGTGAGCTGCACAAGAAGGTCGTGTCGAACATCCAGGAGATCCGCGCCCGCGGCGCCCGCGTCATCGCCGTCGCCGAAGAGGGGGATGCCGCCGTCCTCCCGTTCGCCGACGAGGTGCTGCGCATCCCGCTCGCGGGTCCGCTGTTCGAGCCGCTGCTGGCGGTCGTGCCGCTGCACATCTTCGCGATGGGCCTCGCCACGGCGAAGGGTCTCGACGTGGATCAGCCCCGCAACCTCGCGAAGTCCGTCACCGTCGAGTGAGTCAGGCCGGGTCCGGGCGTCTGCCGGGACCGAACGACGCGCCGCGCGCCTCGTCGACCCACGCGCGCAGCTGCCACGGCGCGAAACGGAACAGCCGGGCCACGTCGGCCTCGGCATGGCCCGCTTCGAGGACGGCGGCGACGGCGAAGTCCTTCATGGACGAGAACTCCCGTCCCTCCAGCGGACCGGTGCGCAGGTCGCGGAAGCTGCGCAGCACCGGGGGCTGACCAGGAGCGACCGGACGTCCCGTCCGCTCGGGTGAGGGCGCCGGGGCACCCTCGTAGGGCGCCGAGATGACGTAACCCGGTGCCGGTGCGTGCGGCGCCGGCGGTTCGGGGGTCGGCGGTTGCTGCGCGGTAGGGGCGTAGGGCGCGTACGGCCACGGTTCGGGGGCCGGCGGTGGTGCCGAGGCCCGCGCGGCCGGTTCCGGTTCCCTGATCTCGGGCTCCCTGGTCTCGGGTTCCCAGGGCGCGGGCATCTCGAGAGGTCGATATCCGGGTGGTGCTTCGGCCAGGAGGTGGGCTTCGGGCCAGAGCAGCGACGCGTCCTCGGGTGCCACCCGGTCGTCCGGGGTGTATCTGGGCGCGGGTGCGGGAGAGGGCTGGACGGATCCGCCCTCCGGAAGCCCTTCTGCGGAGGTGCTCACTGTGACGTCCTCTTCGGGTGAGGTGATGTCAGAACTCGGAAGTCGCGACGCGGCTGTCCGCCCACGATATCCATCCCGCCCCTGCCCGTCGAGCGTGATTCCGGTGCGGCGTTGATGGTTCCGGGAGCCTGCGCGACACAGGCGCGATAAGCGGCGGACACACCGATCTGGTACACAGAGCGAGGCGCCTTCCATCCGGCGCTTCGACGAGGGGGACTCTTCATGCGACTGTCTGTCATCGGATGCGGTTATCTGGGCGCCGTTCACGCGGCCGCCATGGCATCGATCGGCCACGAGGTCGTCGGCATCGACATCGACGAGCGGAAGATCGCCACTCTCGCGGCCGGCGAGGCGCCGTTCTTCGAGCCCGGACTGTCCGAGATCCTCGCGGACGGGATCGCCTCGGGGCGACTGACGTTCACGACCGACTTCGCCGCCGCCGCCGGTGCTGCCGTCCACTTCGTGGGTGTCGGCACCCCGCAGGTCAAGGGCGGGTACGCCGCTGACCTCACTTACGTGAACGCAGCCGTCGACGCGCTCCTGCCCCACCTCTCCGAGGGGGACATCGTCGCCGGCAAATCGACCGTGCCGGTGGGCACAGCGGCATCCCTCGCCCCTCGCATCACCGACACCGGCGCGACCCTCGTCTGGAACCCCGAGTTCCTGCGCGAGGGGTTCGCGGTGCAGGACACGGTCGACCCGGACCGCCTCGTGGCCGGAGTGCCGGCGGGGCCCGACGGCGAGCGGGCGACCGGCATCCTGCGCGAGGTGTATCACCCGTCGGTCGCGAAGGGCACGCCCTTCATCGTGACGGACTACGCCACCGCCGAACTCGTCAAGGTGTCGGCGAACGCCTTCCTCGCCACGAAGATCAGCTTCATCAACGCGATGGCCGAGATCGCCGAGGTCGCCGGCGCCGACGTCACGATGCTCGCCGACGCCATCGGGCACGACGCGCGCATCGGCCGCCGCTTCCTGGGCGCCGGCATCGGTTTCGGCGGCGGATGCCTCCCCAAGGACATCCGGGCGTTCTCCGCTCGTGCCGAAGAGCTCGGCCGCGGTGAATCGGTCGCGTTCCTGCGCGAGGTCGACGACATCAACATGCGCCGCCGCGAGCGCGCCGTCGAACTCGTCGTCCAGGGCCTCGGCGGCAGCGTCCACGGCAAGAAGGTCACCGTCCTCGGCGCCGCGTTCAAGCCCTACTCCGACGACACCCGTGATTCGCCGGGTCTCGACGTCGCCGTCCGTCTGCACGGGCTCGGCGCGGTCGTCTCGCTCACCGATCCCGAGGCGATCGACAACGCCCGTCGTCAGCACCCGCAGCTCACCTACGTCGCCGACCGTGACGAGGCCCTCACCGGAGCCGACGCCGTGGTCCTCGTCACCGAGTGGGATGAGTACCGCCGTGACCTCACGCCCGAGCACGCCGCGAGCCTCGCCGCAGGGCGCGTCGTCGTGGATGGTCGGAACGCCTTCGACCCGGCCGCCTGGCGCGCCGCCGGATGGACCTACTACGGAATGGGTCGCCCCTGACAGGCGGTCCGGTCGCGGGCGGGTGGCGTCACTGGCCGGTCGCGACGACCGATCCGGCAGCGATCAGCAGCAGCATCGTCACGTTGTAGACGAGGTGCACGAGCACGGCACCCCAGATGCGTCCCGTCAAGATGACGAGAGTCGCGCACACGAGGCCGACCGCGCCCACCGAGATGGACTCGCTGAGCGGAAGCGACCCGTCGACGACGTGGATGAGGATGAAGCTCGCCGTCGAGACCAGGACCGCGGCGATCGCCGCTGACGCGCGGCCGACGGGGCGGCGCAGCAGCGAATAGACCGCGACGAGGATGACGGTGCGGAAGAAGAACTCCTCCACGACGGGCCCGACGAGCCCCGCCGGGACCGCATCCGTCCACAGCCAGTACGGCGTGAGCGTCGCGCGGGGGAACGGCTGCGACGCGGCATCCGTCACCCAGCCGTCGAGCACGCGCAGTGCGAGCCCGAGCGTGAGCGCGTAGACGAGGTCGGCCGGTCGGAACCGCAGCAGCCCGGCCGGACGTCCCCGGCGGAACGCGACCACGACCGGCGCGATCATCCCGACCCAGAGGATCGCGGTCGACGCCAGCGGCGCCCATGGGGAGCGCCACAGCAGGGTGACGAGCGATCCCGCGAAGATGGCAGCACCGAGACTGACGAGCGCGACGATCAGCAGCCCGCCGTTCCACGTGCGGACGGCCGTTCCCCCCAGCCGCCAGTCGGTGCGGCGGCGCCGGCCGCGGCGGCGGTGCGGCTTGCCTCGAGTGTCCGCTTCGAGCGCGGGATCGGGCGCCTCGGCGTCCGCGAGGGGGGACGGGTCGCCGTCGCTAAGCTGATCCTGCACGGGCCTACCGTATCGGGTGCCCGTCCGCGTCCCGTCGCGGGACCCCGTTCCGCCACGCAGAGGGCGCGGGATGAGCCGCGGCATCCGTCTCGAAGGGCTCCGCGTGATCCAGATCCTCACCGTCTGCACGGGCAACATCTGCCGGTCGCCGCTCGCCGCTCTCGTCCTGCAGTACCGCCTCGGGGATCTCGGCGTCGCCGCGACGAGCGCCGGTGTGCGCGCCCGACAGGGCGATCGGATGCCGCGCGAGGCCGTCGAGCTCGCCGTCGCCCACGGGGTGCCCACCGAGCAGATCGCGGCGCACGGATCGCGCTACCTCACCGAGGCGCTGCTGCGCGAGCCCGACCTCGTCCTCGCGATGGACCGCGACCACCGCCGCGCGATCGTCGAGCTCGCCCCGGCGAAGCTCCGCGTCGCGTTCACGATCCGTGAGTTCGAGCGCCTCGCCGCCGCGACATCCGACGACGCGATCAGGGCCGGCGCAACCGGCGACGACCCTCGCGACCGGCTGCGCGGCGCGCTCGCCGTCCTCGGCGGGCAGCGGGGTCTCGTCCTCCCGCCCGTCGACCCGACCGACGACGACGTCGTCGACCCGTATGGCCGCTCCCGCGAGACGTACGCCCGCTCGGACGCGCAGCTCTCGCCCGGCCTCGACGCCGTCGAACGCGTCGTGCGGCTCGCCGTCGGCTGAGCTGCGCCCGATATCCTGATCTGATGCCGTAGCGCGCGGCGACAGGAGGCGGGATGATCATCGGAATCGGTGTCGACCTCGTCGACATCCCGCGGTTCGAGCGCTCGATCGAGCGCACGCCGAAGCTCATGACGCGGCTGTTCACGGCATCCGAGCAGACCCTCAAGCCCCACTCGCTCGCGGCTCGCTATGCCGCGAAGGAGGCGCTCATCAAGGCGCTCGGCGGATCCGAGGGCGTGCACTGGACCGACATCGAGGTGGCCTCCGAGCCTTCGGGCCGTCCCGTCTTCGCCCTGTCCGGCGAGACCGCAGCCACGGTCGCGAGCCGCGGCATCGCCACCGTCCACCTGTCGCTCTCGCACGACGCGGGACTCGCGACGGCGTACGTGATCGCGGAGTCCGCGTCATGACCCGGATGCCCCTCCCTCACCGGATGCCGGAGGGCATCGCGCGCGAAGCGGTCATCGACGTCGGCGCGATCGAGCACAACGTCCGCCACCTCGCACGGCTCACCGAGTCCGAGGTCATCGCCGTGGTCAAGGCCGACGGGTACGGTCACGGCGCGGAGCGCTCGGGCCGTGCCGCGCTGGCCGGGGGAGCGGCGCGTCTCGCGGTCGCCGACATCCCCGAGGCTCTCCAGTTGCGGGATGCCGGGATCGACGCGCCCGTGCTCGCGTGGCTGCACGCGCCGGGCACCGATTTCGCCGCGGCCGCCGCCGCGCACATCGAGCTCGGCGTCTCGAGTCTCGAGCAGCTCCGCGCCGCCGCGCGCGCCGGATCGACGGATCGTCCGGTGACCGTGCAGCTCAAGGTCGAGACGGGCCTCGGCCGCAACGGCATCGCCCCCGCCGACTACGGGGCGGTCTTCGCCGAAGCGGCGGAATACGAGCGTCAGGGCGTCATCCAGGTGCTCGGCATCTTCAGCCACCTCTCCAACACGTCGTCCGACGACGACCGCACGGCGCTCTCGCGCTTCACGGTCGCCCAGGCCGCCGCCGAGTCCGCCGGTCTCCGGCCGCGGCTGCGCCACATCGCCGCCTCGCGCGCTGCCATCGGCCTGCCCGAAGCGCGGCTGGGCTGCGTCCGTCTGGGCGTCGCGATCTACGGGCTGTCACCGTTCGAGGACCGCTCGTCGGCCGACCTCGGTCTCCGCCCCGCCATGACCCTCCGCGCGTCCGTCGCCGCCGTCCGTCGGGTGCCCGCGGGCCAGGGCGTCTCGTACGGCTACCTGCACCGCACCGAGCGCGAGTCGACGCTCGCGCTCATCTCGATCGGTTACGCGGACGGCGTGCCGCGCGCGGCATCCGGCGCGGGTCCCGTCTCGATCGGCGGACGCACGTTCCCCGTCGCCGGCCGGATCGCGATGGACCAGTTCGTCGTCGACGCGGGCGACGAGCCCGTGCAGGTGGGCGACGAGGCCGTGCTCTTCGGTGACCCGGCCACGGGCGTGCCGTCCGCGACCGACTGGGCCGACGCGGCGAGCACCATCAACTACGAGATCGTCACGCGCATCGGCCCGCGCGTTCCGCGACGGGAGGTACGGTCGTGACCGGCATCGAGCAGTTCGAGGGGCGTCGCGAGATCGCCTCGCCGGACGACATGGAGGCCCTCGGCCGCGAGCTCGGCGCCGTCCTGACCGCCGGCGACCTGATCGTGCTGACCGGTCCGCTCGGGGCGGGCAAGACGACCCTGACCCGAGGGATCGGTGCGGGTCTCGGCATCCGCGGTCCCGTGCAGAGCCCCACGTTCGTCATCGCACGTACGCACCCGTCCGAGGTCGGCGGCCCGCCGCTCGTGCACGTCGACGCCTACCGGCTCGGTTCGCCCGCCGAGCTCGACGACCTCGGCCTCGACCCCGACAACGCCGTCACGATCGTCGAGTGGGGGCGCGACATGGTCGACGGGCTCGTCGACACATGGTGGGAGCTCGAGATCGAACGCGGGTGGAGCGGCACCGGCATCGACAACGCCTGCGGCACCACCGGCCATTACGCCGCCGAGCTCGAGGACGCCGCTCCGCGCATCGTGACGGTCACGCGCCGCCCCTGACGCCGCTCGGCCGCCGCCCGCCCGGATACCCTTGATCCTGTGATCCTCGGCATCGACACCTCCCTCGGCACGGCCGTCGCCGTGATCGACGCCGACGGTGCGGTGCGAGCGGATGCCGCCAGCGCCGACGCCCTCGGCCACGCCGAGATCATCGGCACGCTGCTCGAGACGGCGATGACGGATGCCGCGCACGGCCCCATCGGTGCGACGGGTGCTCCCGAGGCCGTCGCCCTGACCCACGTCGCCGCGGGCATGGGCCCGGGCCCGTTCACGGGGCTTCGGGTCGGGATCGCGGCGGCGCGCGCGTTCGCCCTGGGACGCGGCATCCCGGTCGTCCCGGTGCGGAGCCACGATGCCGCCGCCCTCGCCGTGCTGCTCGCCGACCCGTTCGCCGACGTCCCCCGCTTCGCGGTCGTCACCGACGCCCGCCGCAAGGAGTTCGCGTTCACGGTCTACGACGGCATCGACGACGACGGGCTCCCGATGCGCATGACCGAGGCAACGCTCGTGAAGCGCGACGACGTCGACGCCGCGCTCGCCGAACACAGCGCCGAGCGTCGCGACACGACGGTCATCCCGGGCGCCATGGTCGCCCTCGTGGCGGCGCGCGCCGTCGCCGCCGGCCGCGTCGAGGACCTCGGCGAGCCGCTGTACCTGCGCGCCCCCGACGTCACCATGCCCGGCCCGCGGAAGAAGGTCGGCCAGTGACCCTCCGCACGGCCACCGGCGACGACCTCGACGACATCATGCGTCTCGAGCGCACCTCGTTCCCCACCGACGCCTGGAGCGATGCGCTCATGGCCGGCGAGCTCGCCTCGCCCCATGGTCGCTACGTCGTCGACATCGAGGCCGGTCGACTCGTCGGCTACGGCGGAGTGCGGGCCGTGCAGGGCGCAGCGGATGCCGACATCCAGACCATCGCGATCGCCGCCGACGCGCGGGGTCACGGCCGTGGGCGCGCGCTGCTGCGCGAGCTGCTGACGACCGCCCGCAGCCGCGGCGCGCGGGAGATGTTCCTCGAGGTGCGGGCGGACAACCCCGGCGCCACGGCGCTGTACCTGTCGGAGGGCTTCTTCGAGGTCGGCCGCCGCCCCCGGTACTACCAGCCCGACGATGTCGACGCGGTCGTCATGCAGCTGAACCTCGTCGCCTGGGAGGCACGGACCACGGCTGCCCCGACGGCCGAGAAGGGCTGGTGCTGACATGACGCGCGAACCCCTCGTCCTGGGTATCGAGACGAGCTGCGACGAGACCGGCATCGGCATCGTCCGCGGCCGCACCCTGCTGTCCAACACGATCGCGAGCTCGATGGACGAGCATGCCCGCTACGGCGGCGTCGTCCCCGAGGTCGCCGCCCGCGCCCACCTCGAGGCCCTGCAGCCCGCCATCGAGGCGGCGCTCGCCGAGGCGCAGGTGACCCTCGCCGACATCGACGCGGTCGCCGTCACGAGCGGTCCCGGTCTCGCCGGTGCGCTCATGGTCGGCGTCGGCGCGGCGAAGGCCCTCGCCGTCAGCCTCGGCAGGCCGCTCTATGCCGTGAACCACCTCGTCGGCCACATCGCCGCCGACATCCTGACCGGCGACGAGGTCGAGTATCCGACCGTCGCCCTGCTCGTCAGCGGCGGACACACGTCGCTCCTGCTCGTCCGCGACCTCGTCTCGGACGTCGAGCTCCTCGGCGAGACGATGGACGACGCCGCCGGCGAAGCCTTCGACAAGATCGCCCGCATCCTCGGTCTGCCCTACCCCGGCGGACCCGAGATCGATCGCGCAGCGTCCACCGGGGACCCGAACGCCATCCGGTTCCCGCGCGGCATGTCCCGGGCCTCCGACATGGCCGAGCACCGGTACGACTTCTCGTTCTCGGGGCTCAAGACCGCCGTCGCGCGCTGGGTCGAACAGCACGAGGCGACGGGGCAACCGGTGTCGGTGCCCGACGTCGCGGCATCCTTCCGCGAAGCGGTCGTCGACGTCCTCGTCACGAAGGCCCTCGACGCCTGCGCCCGCCACGGCGTGCCGCGCCTCCTGCTCGGCGGTGGCGTCATCGCGAACAGGCGTCTGCGCGACGTCGCGCTCGAGCGCGCCGAGGCCGCCGGGGTCGCCGTCCGCATCCCGCCTCTCTCGCTCTGCACCGACAACGGAGCGATGATCGCCGCTCTCGCCTCGGAGCTGATCATGAGCGGCCGCCCGGCCTCGACCCTCGCCTTCGGCGCCGACTCCACACTGCCGGTCACGACGATCCAGGTGGCGACGTCCTCATGACCGACGAGCGGATGCCGCCCCCCGCCTCCCCGTCACGAGGCCCCGCCTCTTCAGCTCAGGGTCCGGTCGTCGAGCCGCCGTCCGTCGACGTCGCGTCCGCGCCGACCGATTCCGCGCTCCCGGGGGCGCACCGCGGCGGGTTCCGGCGCGAGCTGACCCAGCCGCTCCCCGTCGCGCCGCCCCTCGCCGTGCACCCGGACCCCGACGAGGAAGCCTCGCCCGACGTGCGGTGGATCCCGCCGGCGCCGGTGCTGCCGCGGAGCGCGGGCTGGTCGCTGCTGTTCGGCGCGCTCGGTCTCGTCCTCGCGTGCTTCGTCGGCTGGGGCTTCCCGGTCGGGATGATCGGCGTCGTCCTCGCGGTCCTCGCCCTCCGCCGGCCGTGGGAGAAGCGCGAGACCGCGTACTGGGGTCTCGGGCTCAGCATCGCGTCCCTGCTGTACAGCGCCGGGTGGCTGTGGTGGGCCGGAACGCAGGGCGCCCTGGTCGGCTGAGTCAGACCCGGTCGGCCAGTATCGCGACCCGCTTCGCGTCCCGCCCCTCGCCCATCCGCGTGAGGATGAGGGTGGCGGATGCCGCGCCCCGCAGCGTGAGCTTGCGCCGGAACTGCGCCGGGTCGACGTCGACGCCGCGCTTCTTGATCTCGAGCGTGCCGATGTCGGCTTTCCGAAGCGCCGCATCGATGGCGCCGGTCTTGAGGGGGAGGGCCTCGCGCACCCGGAACGACTGGACGAACGGGTTCGTGAGCGGGGTGTCGGAGGTGAGGTACGCGATGCCGCCGCCGAGCATGCCGGCGTCGAGGCTCCGTGCGACCTCGCCGATGAGGCGCGCGCGGATGACGGCGCCCTCGGGCTCGTGGACGAACGCACCGAGGTCGCGGACGGGCTCGTCGTCGGTGTCGCCGGGCGCGGTGAGCTCTGCGGCGCTGCCGCCGCGCAGCACGAGCGCCGACCGGCGGACGTCCTCGCGGCGCAGCGATCCCGACCAGAGCACGAGCTCGACCGTCGAGCCGTCGACGCTGATCCACTGCGCTTCGGCGTCGTCGGGGATGAGGTCGCGATCGAGTCCGGGGCCGAGCTTGATGCCCACCGGCATCCGTCCTGCGAGGTCGAAGGCCCAGTCCAGCGACGGCGACCAGTCCTCGGGCGCCGTGCGCGAGGTCTCGGAATGGCCGGCGGTGCGCCGGGCCGGGTCGAGCCAGACCGCATCCCACCCGTCGAGGTCGGTCTCCTCGGCACGGCCGTGCCGCACGGTGACCGATTCGCCGAAGGGGGCGAGGTTGTACGCCGCGAGCGCGGCCGTCGTCTCGTCCGCGTCGACCGCGAGCACGTCCAAGTCGATGCCCGCGAGCCCCAGAGCGTCGCCCCCGATGCCGCAGCCGAGGTCCGCGACGCGGTGCGCACCGGCATCCCGGAACCGCCCCGCGTGACGCGCAGCAACCTCGAGCCGCGTGGCCTGCTCGAGACCCGCCCGGGTGAACAGCATGCGGTCCGCGAACGGGCCGAACTTCGCCGCAGCGCGCACCCGCAGGTGGGCCTGGCCGACGACGGCCGAGACGAGATCGGGGGAGTGGCCGGCCGCGCGCAGGCGCGAGACGGCGGCGGCGACCTCGGTGGTGGATGCCAGGGGTCCGACCTCGTCCACCATGCGCAATCCCTGGGCGGTCAGGAGGGCGGTGAGCTCGGCCTGTTCCATCCGGCCAGCCTAGGCCGTGCGGCATCCGGACCTCGGTTGGCACTCGCGTTGCATGAGTGCCAACCGCGCCCTAGACTTTCGTTAGCACTCTCGACAAGCGAGTGCTGATGAGTCTTGAAGCAGGACCCCACCAGCAAGAAAGAGGTAGACCGTGTCGGTTTCCATCAAGCCGCTCGAAGACCGCATCGTCATCAAGCAGGTCGAGGCCGAGCAGACCACCGCAAGTGGCCTGGTCATCCCCGACACCGCCAAGGAGAAGCCCCAGGAGGGCGAGGTCGTGGCCGTGGGCCCCGGCCGCATCGACGACAACGGCAACCGCGTTCCGCTCGACGTCGCCGTCGGCGACCGCGTCCTGTACAGCAAGTACGGCGGCACCGAGGTCAAGTTCGGCGCCGACGAGTTCCTCGTGCTCTCGGCTCGCGACGTCCTCGCGGTCGTCGTCCGCTGACACGCAGCACCTTCGACAGGGCCCGGATGCTTCGGCATCCGGGCCCTGTGCTTTTGCCTTGCCGATGGCAGGATCCGCGCGAACGTCGGCAGTCGCCATGACGCGCAAGCTGTCATGACCGTCGTAGGCTCGTACTCATGACACCCGAGGAGACCGCCCGCGAGAAGTCCCTCGGGGGGATCTTCGTGTTCTCGGCGTACGTGCTCTGGGGTTTCCTCCCGCTGTACTTCGTCAGCCTTGCGCCAACGACGCCGTGGGAGGTCGTCGGCTGGCGCATCGTGTTGAGCCTCGTCTTCTGCGTCGCGCTGATCGCGGTCACCCGCGGCTGGGGGCGGATGCGCGTCATCCTCCGCGATCGTCGGCTCCTGCTCTGGACCCTCGTCGCCGGTCTCCTGATCTACGTCAACTGGCAGGTCTTCCTCATCGGCACCCTGACGGGTCACGTCGTCGAGACGAGCCTCGGCTACTTCATCAACCCGATCGCCACCGTGCTCCTCGGCGTGATCGTGCTGAAGGAGCGTTTGCGCCCCGCCCAGTGGACCGCCGTCGGCATCGCCGCCGCGGCTGTCGTCGTCATCATCGTGGCGGTCGGCAACGTGCCGTGGATCGCCCTGACCCTCGCCGCGAGCTTCGCGACCTACGGGCTGGTGAAGAAGCGCATCGGACCGTCGGTGGATGCCGTCAGCGGCCTCACGCTCGAGTCTTTCTGGCTCGTGCCGATCGCCGTCATCCAGCTCGTCGCGGTCGGAGTGACGTCGGGGCTCACGATGGGGCGCGAGGGCACCGGCCACACGATCCTGCTCCTCCTGGCCGGAGCCATCACGGCGATCCCGCTCCTCTTCTTCTCCGCCGGAGCCCGACGCACGTCGCTGACCGTGGTCGGCATCCTGCAGTTCATCGCGCCGATCATGCAGTTCCTCACGGGCGTGCTCATCCTGCACGAACCCATGCCGTTCGAGCGATGGATCGGATTCGGGCTCGTCTGGGTGGCGATCGCGGTGTTCGCCGTCGACTCGCTCCTGGCCTCGCGTCGCCAGCGTACGCGCGCCGTGACAGCCGTTCCCGACCCCGTCTGAACCGCATCGGATGCCGCTTTCCCGACCGTTATGGGAGCGTGCCCACCTCGTTACACATCGTTAACGAACGGCAACACTCGCGAGACGACCTCCCCGCTAGGTTGATCACACCGGGCCGGACCCGATCCGACTCGTGTCACCACAGCAAGGAGCACAATGAGCGTTCTCACCCGATCGCGCACGGCAAAGGTCATGGGCGCATTCGCCCTGATCGGCGCGAGCGCACTGGTCCTGGCCGGTTGTTCCGGCTCACCCGCACCCGCCGGCTCGAGCGCCGCGGCCCCTGCTGCAGAAGCAGACTTCCCGGTGGACTGCGACAAGGCAGCGCCCGCGTCCTACACGCCGGAGTACGCGTCCACCTCCGAGGGTCCGGCGAAGGACCTCACGTACACGATCGGCACGGCCCTGCCCGTCACCGGTAACCTCGCCTTCCTCGGCCCGCCCGAGATCGCCGGCACCGAGTTCGCCGCCGACGAGGTCAACAAGGCCGACAAGGGCGTCACCATCAACCTGGAGCAGGGTGACTCGGGTGACACCGACAACAAGGCGTACGAGACCGAGATCCCGCGTCTGCTGAACGCCGGCGCCACCGCGATCATCGGCGCCGCCTCGTCCGGCACGTCGCTGCAGTTCATCGACCAGGTCATCGCCGCCGACGCGATCCAGTTCTCGCCCGCCAACACCTCGGCCGCCTTCACGGGTTACAAGGACAAGGGCCTCTACTGGCGTACCGCCCCCTCCGACGTGCTCCAGGGGCAGGTTCTCGGCAACCTCATCGCCGGTGACGGCGCTGAGACGGTCGGCATGATCATCCTCAACGACTCGTACGGCACTGGTCTCGCGTGCTTTGCGAAGGCCGCGTTCGAAGAGGCCGGCGGCTCCGTCGTCTCGGCCGCCCTGTACAACACGGGCGACACGAACTTCTCGTCGCAGGTCGAGACCGTTCTGGCGGCCGACCCCGACGCGATCGCGCTGATCACGTTCGAAGAGGTCAAGACGATCATCCCCGAGCTGGTGGCGGCCGACTTCCCGAAGGACAAGATGTACTTCGTGGACGGCAACCTCGCCAACTTCGGTGACGAGTTCGACGCTGGCACCCTGACCGGTGCCAAGGGCACGTACCCGGCCGTCGACCCGACGAGCACGGCGACCTTCCGGGAAGACCTGAACTCCTACTGGACCGGTACCGGCAAGCCCGAGCTGAAGGACTTCACGTACGGCCCCGAGTCGTACGACGCGGTCATCCTGCTCGCTCTGGCGGCCCTCGAAGCCGGATCGGCCGAAGGCCCCGACGTCGCCGCGCACCTGCAGCAGGTCTCCGGTGGCACCGGTGAGGGCACGAAGTGCACCACCTACGCCGAGTGCGCCGACATCATCAACGCCGGTGAGGTAGCCGACTACGACGGTGTCTCCGGCCCGATCACCTTCGACGAGGTGGGCGACCCGCAGGGCGCCACGATCGGCATCTTCCAGTACGGCGAGGACAACAACTACTCGTTCCTCAACCTCGGCTGATCTGATCCGCCGCTGACGTACTCGAGCGGCCCCGGTCTTCGGACCGGGGCCGCTCTCTCGTGCGCGCGGCGGTCGTAAGAAATCGGCGCCGGTGCATCCGAGTCGTCCGGGCGAACGATGATGCCCCCGGCCTGCAGGCCGGGGGCATCATGCGTCGCTGTGCGGAGCGGTCAGGTTCCGAGCGTGCCCAGGTACAGGCCGATGACCTTGGGGTCGTTCAAGAGCTCGCGCCCGCTGCCCGTGTAGGCGTCTCGCCCCTGGTCGAGGACGTAGCCGCGGTCGCAGATCTGCAGGCAACGACGTGCGTTCTGCTCGACCATGATCGTGGTGACGCCGGCCTTGTTGATCTCCGAGACCCGCAGGAACGCCTCGTCCTGACGCGACGGCGACAGTCCGGCCGACGGCTCGTCGAGCAGCAGGACGTAGGGGTCCATCATGAGGGCTCGACCCATGGCGACCATCTGTCGCTCGCCGCCCGAGAGCGACCCCGCACGCTGCTGCAGACGCTTGGAGAGGTCGGGGAAGATCGACGTCACGAAGTCGATCCGTTCCGCCACGACCTTCGGGCGCTGGTAGGCGCCCATCTGCAGGTTCTCGGCGATCGACAGGCTGGGGAAGACGTTGTTGGTCTGCGGCACGAACCCGACGCCCTTGGAGACGAGCTTGTTCGCGCGCAGGCCGGTGATGTCCTCGCCGTTGAGCGTGACCGCTCCGGAGCGGATCTTCACCTGTCCGAAGATCGCCTTCAGCATGGTCGACTTACCGGCGCCGTTGGGTCCGATGATGCCGATGAGTTCGCCCTTCGCGGCGGTCAGGTTCGCGCCGTTCAGGATGTTGACGCCCGGAAGGTATCCGGCGTGGACGTCCCGGAGTTCGACGACGTTCTCGGTCGCCGCGGTCGAGGTGCCGCCGACGGGGGATGCTGCGGTGTCGCTCACTTGTCGTCCTCCGTCCGGTCCGCAGCGCGTGCGGGCGTGCCTGGCGCCGAGGAATCCTCCGCGGCGTGGGTAGTGGCATCCGCCTCGACCGCCTCCTGCAGCTCGTGCTGGGCCTCGAGGAGCTCTTCCGCCTCGGGGGTGAGCTCACCGGCGTAACGGCCCGTCACGACGCCCAGGTCGACATCCTGATGCGCACCGAGGTACGCGTCGATGACGGCCTGCTCCTTCATGACGGTGTCGGGCGGACCTTCGGCGACGACCTTGCCCTCGGCCATGACGATGACCCAGTCGGCGATGTGGCGGACCATGTGCATGTCGTGCTCGACGAAGAGCACGGTCATGCCGAGGTCCTTCAGGTCGAGGATGTGGTCGAGCAGTGACTGCGTCAGTGCGGGGTTCACACCGGCCATCGGCTCGTCCAGCATGACGAGGGTCGGGTCGCTCATCAGCGCGCGGGCCATCTCGAGGAGCTTCCGCTGCCCGCCCGACAGGGACGCGGCGAAGTCCTTCTCCTTGGCGTCGAGCTTGAACCGCGCGAGCAGGCCACGGGCCTTCTCCTCGATCTCGTTCTCCTGCTTGCGCCACAGGAAGGGGAGGATGCCGCGCCAGATGCTCTCGCCGCCCTGGCCGGGCGCGCCGAGCTTCATGTTCTCGAGCACGGTCAGGAGCCCCAGGGACTTCGTCAGCTGGAAGGTCCGGACCTGGCCCATGCGAGCGGCCTTGAAGGCGGGGATCCCGGCGAGGTTGGTCCCGTCGAACGACCACTGACCCTGGTTCGGCTTGTCGAAGCCGGTCAGGAGGTTGAACAGCGTGGTCTTGCCGGCGCCGTTCGGTCCGATGAGGGCGGTGATGGCGTTCCGGGGGATCTCGACGTGGTCGACGTCCACGGCGGTGAGTCCGCCGAAGATGCGCTTCACGCCGTCGGCGACGATGATCGGATCGACCTTCTCCACGCCCGGACGGATCTCGCCCTTGTGGAGGCCGGTCGCCTTGGGACGCGGTGCGGGGGGTGCGACGTCAGCGGACAAAGGTCAGCTCCTTCTTGCTTCCGAGGATTCCCTGTGGCCGGAAGATCACCAGGACCATGAGGGCGACACCCACGAGGACGAACACCAGCATCTGGCTCTGCTCGGAGGTCAGGAACGGCAGGACGCCGATCTTCGACAGCGCGGGCAGGAGGTTCGAGAGGAACGCGCGGACGACCCAGAACAGCACCGCGCCGAGCACCGGGCCGAAGATCGTGGCGGCGCCGCCGAGCAGCAGCGCGGTCCACACGTAGAACGTCTGGGACGTCACGTAGACGTTCGGGTTGACGTTCGTGCCGAGGGCGGTCACGATGCCGCCCGCGGCGATGATGACGCCGCCGACGATGAGCGCCTGCATCTTGAACGCGAAGACGTTCTTGCCGAGCGAGCGGACGGCGTCCTCGTCTTCACGGATGCCGCGGATGACGCGGCCCCACGGGCTCCGCATCAACAGCCAGACCAACGTCACGACGATCGCGATCGTGATGATGCCGATGATGATCACCCACCACTGGTCCGACTGGTACGTCCACGGACCGAAGCCGTAGCGTCCCGGGGGCAGCAGGTTGCTGGCGCGGAAGTCGGCCTGGAAACCGACCAGGCCGTCGGCTGATCCCGTCGTCTCGCGGAAGGTCGCCGTCAGGAACAGCAGGCGCACCACCTCCGCCGCGGCGATCGTGACGATGGCCAGATAGTCACCGCGGAGGCGCAGCGTCGGGATGCCCATGACGATCGAGAAGAGCACCGCCCCGACGAGGCCGACGAGAGCCGCGACGGGCCACGGCAGGCCGAAGGTGAGCGTCGAGATGGCGAAGCCATAGGCGCCGATCGCCATGAAGCCGGCGACACCCATGTTGAGCAGCCCGGCGAAACCGAAGTGCACCGAGAGACCGATGGCCGCGAGGACGAAGCCGAGCGTGACCGGCGACAGGATCTGAGCCGCCGTGTTGTTGAGGATCTGCAGGAAGTCCATGAGCCGTTATCCGATTCGCTCTCGGCGTCCGAGGAGACCCTGCGGACGGAACAGGAGGATGACGATCAGCACGACGAGCGCGCCGACGTACTTCAGGTCGGAGGGGATCCAGAGCGTCGAGACCTCGACGAGCAGACCCACGATGATCGAGCCGACGAGCGCGCCGAACGCGGTGCCGAGACCGCCCAGCGTGATCGCGGCGAAGACCAGCAGCAGGATGCTGGTGCCCATGTCCCACTTGATGCCGGGACGGAAGTAGGCCCAGAGCACACCCGAGAGTCCGGCCAGCGCGGCCGCCATCACCCACACGATGCGGACGACGGCGTCGACATCGATGCCGCTCGCCGCGGCGAGCGACGGGTTGTCGGATACGGCACGGGTCGCCCGTCCGATGCGGGTCCTCATGAGCCAGAAGGCGAACGCGATGATAACGACGACCGAGACGGCCATGCTGACGACGTCGGTGACCGACAGGCTGATGGGTCCGAGGCCGGGGATGTTGGCCGTCGCCCTGCCCGGCAGGTTGACCGTGCCACCGCCCACGAACATCTGGAAGATGTAGCGCAGCGCGAGCGAGAGGCCGATCGAGACGATCATGAGCTGCACGGTGCCGATCCCCTTGCGGCGCAGCGGCCGCCACAGTCCGGCGTCCATTCCGTACCCGAAGAGCGCCGAGGCGACCACCGCGAGGGGGATCGCGACCCAGATCGGGATGTTGACCGCGACGGAGAAGAAGAGCGCGGCGAGTGCGCCGAACGTGACCATCTCGCCGTGCGCGAAGTTCGAGAGTCCCGTGGTGCCGAACACCAGCGAGGCGCCGATCGCCGCCAGGGCGAGCATCAGTCCGAAGTTGAGGCCGTTGACCGCTCGGGACAGGAATTGGTCGAGGAACGAGGTCGTCGTCCGCTCCGCTGCACCGAGGGTGAAGTTACGGGTGACGTTGCTCGTGGGGCCGAACGTCACCTCCTGCGTGAACGCGAACCCTTCCGGAGCGGCCACCCCGCTCGGAAGCGAGTCCTTCACGAGTTCGACCGTGTAGGGGACGTCTTTCGTCGGGACCGGCACGCGCCAGGAACCGTTGGCCGCCGTCTTCGCCTCGCCGGTGTACTCGCCGCCCGTCACGACGACCGTCGCGCCTTCGACGGGGTCGCCGGCGACACGGACGTTGCCCTGCACCGCGAACGGGAAGGTCTCCGGGCTCTTCGTGTCGGCGGCGGCGGGATTCGCCAGCCCGAACAGCAGTGCGCCGGAGAAGACTCCGGCGATAAGGGCTACGAGTGCGCGTCGCCATCGATCGTGGGCGCGCACAGAGCGGGTGGTCGTCACCGACACCTCCTGGTTGAAGCATGGCCAGCGCGCAGAGGTACGGGTGCCCCCGGCGCCACACGACCGTATCCAGCGATTGTTGCGGGTGTGTTTCCCTGCCGCAACCATCGACACTCCGTCGTTTCGCGCGACCTCGCCTGCGCCTTATATCAAGGGCGACGCACGCGGGGAATGAATCGAGGCTCGTGCGCCTTAGAATTCAGACAAGCCGATCGACGCAGGAGAGCACATGGAGCACAACGACCCGTTCGGATTCGTGGGACTGACGTACGACGACGTCCTCCTGCTGCCCGGCCACACGGACGTCATCCCGTCCGAGGCCGACACCTCCTCCCGGGTCACGCGGCGCATCACCGTCGCGACTCCGCTCCTGTCCGCCGCGATGGACACCGTCACCGAGGCCCGCCTCGCGATCGCCATCGCACGCGAGGGCGGTATCGGCATCATCCATCGCAACCTCTCCATCGCCGATCAGGCCAAGATGGTCGATCGCGTCAAGCGCAGCGAGTCGGGGATGATCACCGACCCGATCACGACGACTCCCGACGCGACCATCGAAGAGGTCGACACCCTGTGCGGTCAGTACCGCATCTCGGGACTCCCGGTCATCGACGACGACGGCAAGCTCGTCGGCATCGTCACGAACCGCGACATGCGTTTCGTCTCGGGCTTCGAGCGTCAGACCACCAAGGTGCGCGACGTCATGACCGTCGAGGGTCTCGTCACGGGGCACGTGGGAATCGGGGCCAACGAGGTGATCGCCCTCTTCGCGCATCATCGCGTCGAGAAGCTCCCGCTCATCGACGACGACGGCAAGCTCGCCGGCCTCATCACCATCAAGGACTTCGACAAGAGCGAGAAGTATCCGCTCGCCACCAAGGACGACCAGGGACGACTTCGTGTGGGAGCCGCGATCGGCTTCTTCGGGGACGCATGGGAGCGCGCAGAAGCGCTGCGGGATGCCGGGGTCGACGTCATCGTGGTCGACACGGCCAACGGTCAGTCGGCCGGTGTCATCGACATGGTGAAGCGCATCAAGGCGGACGAGTCGTTCGCGCACATCGACGTGATCGGAGGGAACGTCGCCACCCGCGAGGGTGCGCAGGCTCTCATCGACGCGGGAGTGGATGCCGTCAAGGTCGGCGTCGGTCCGGGGTCCATCTGCACGACCCGCGTCGTCGCCGGCGTGGGCGTCCCGCAGGTCACCGCGATCTACGAGGCATCCCTCGCCGCGCGGGAAGCCGGCGTCCCGATCATCGCGGACGGCGGACTCCAGTACTCCGGTGACATCGCGAAGGCGCTCGTCGCCGGCGCCGACACCGTCATGCTCGGCTCTCTCCTCGCCGGCACGGATGAGTCGCCGGGTGAAGTGGTGTTCCAGGGCGGCAAGCAGTTCAAGCTGTACCGGGGGATGGGATCCCTCGGTGCGCTCCAGACGCGCGGCAAGAAGACCTCGTACTCGAAGGACCGCTACTTCCAGGCGGACGTCCCGAGTGACGACAAGCTCATCCCCGAAGGCATCGAGGGACAGGTCGCGTACCGCGGACCGGTCTCCGCCGTCGCCTATCAGCTGGTCGGGGGATTGCGGCAGTCGATGTTCTACGTCGGCGCGCGCACCGTGGAGGAGCTCAAGGCCCGAGGCAAGTTCGTCCGGATCACCTCGGCGGGCCTCAAGGAGTCCCACCCGCACGACGTGCAGATCGTCGTCGAAGCGCCGAATTACAAGCGCTGACAGGGATCCGGGGGCTCGACACGCCCGGGATGCGAGGCAGATTTGCCGAGTCCCCGATCCCCGCGTAACTTATTACTTGTTCGCCCCACAGGGAAGAGCGAGAGGCTGAAAAGCCCGCCGCCCCCTCAAGCTGGCGGACCACCCCCTCCAAGAAGAAACTGTCGCTCTGCGATTGGGTCTGACCTCAGGTCTAGGACGGGTCATCGGGACGTGCTCTTCGCCGTCATCCGAACTCCACGATCTCTCGAGATCATCGGCGTGTCGGGTTTGACGGTTTCAGAGGCTCGTCCTAAGGTAGAGAA